>NZ_JAPJIV010000001.1 GCF_026241895.1 Pseudomonas sp. RIT-562
CTTCCTTAGTAACTTCAACCACTTGCGCTTTCGATCTCTCGTCAGCGGGAGGCGAATTCTACAGCGTTACACGCTGCTGTCAACACCTCTTTTTCAACTTCTTTTGCGCCTCGATGACCTGAAGCAGCCGACCGTCAAAACTGCGTAACTCATTGTTTACCAAGGAGTTTTCCGTTTCGACTGCGCCGGAAGTGGGGCGAATTATAGACTGTTACAATTCGCCGTCAAGCCCTTATTTCAGCATTACTCGGATTTAAGCGTAATACGCGCAAATGCCTTCTTGCCAGCCTGGCAAACATGGGTGGCGCCCAGTACGTATATAAAGGTGCGATCAACCACTTCACCATCTATACGCACACCACCGGAATTGAGCAGGTCACGCGCGACGGCCGAGTTCTTCACCAGGCCCGCCTTATTAAGGACGGCTGCGATCGGCATATCTTCAGCTGCGGTCAATTCGATTTCCGGCAGATCGTCCGGCAGCTCGCCTTCTTTCATGCGATTGCCCGCAGCACGGTGAGCATTGGCCGCCGCTTCTTCGCCATGGAACCGCGCAACGATCTCCTCGGCCAGCTTGATCTTGATGTCACGCGGATTTGCGCCCGCTTCGACGTCGGCACGCAAGCCATTGATCTCATCCATCGAGCGAAAGCTGAGCAATTCAAAGTAGCGCCACATGAGCGCATCCGGAATCGAAACCAGCTTGCTGTACATCACGCCCGGCGCTTCCTGGATACCGACGTAGTTGCCCAACGACTTGGACATTTTCTTCACGCCATCCAGGCCTTCGAGCAACGGCATGGTCAGGATGCACTGCGGCTCCTGCCCATAACCACGCTGCAATTCACGCCCCATCAGCAGGTTGAACTTCTGGTCGGTCCCGCCCAGCTCCACATCCGCGCGCAACGCAACCGAGTCGTAACCCTGAACCAGCGGATAGAGAAACTCGTGGATAGCAATTGGCTGGTTGGTGGTATAGCGCTTGTCGAAGTCATCGCGCTCAAGCATCCGAGCCACGGTGTACTGCGACGTCAGGCGAATGAAATCTGCCGGCCCCATCTGATCCATCCAGGTGGAGTTGAACGCCACTTCAGTTTTGGCCGGATCAAGGATCTTGAACACCTGGGTCTTGTAGGTCTCGGCATTGTCGAGAACCTGCTCGCGGGTCAGCGGTGGACGCGTGGCGCTCTTGCCGCTCGGATCGCCGATCATCCCGGTGAAGTCACCTATAAGGAAGATCACTTGGTGCCCCAGTTCCTGGAACTGGCGCAGCTTGTTGATAAGCACGGTGTGCCCAAGGTGCAAATCCGGCGCCGTCGGATCGAAGCCAGCCTTAATGCGCAGCGGCTGGCCACGCTTGAGCTTTTCGATCAGCTCGGACTCGACCAACAGTTCTTCCGCACCACGTTTGATCAGCGCTAGCTGTTCTTCAACCGACTTCATAACAGACCCGCAAGGCTCGAATTCAAAGGGAACCAACCATACAAGATCGCGGGTCAAATACAAAATTTGGCCGGCACAATGACGCCAATCCGCCGGCAGAGTGTCCGCGGACTTGCTTCAGGGATGATTTGGTTATATTTTATACAGTTATTTCATCTTCATCATGTCATTCATCTTTTCCAATTCATCTTTTTTCAAAGTCAAAAATTACCTATGACCAAAGAATCGTCTAAAGCGCCACCGCTTTACCCGAAGACCCACCTGCTCGCTGCAAGCGGTATCGCCGCCCTGCTGAGCCTGGCGCTTCTGGTATTCCCTTCCAGTGATGTAGAAGCCAAAAAGACAACCCTGAGCCTTGAACTGGAAAGCCCTGCTGAACAACTGACACAAGATCAAGACGCCGCAGAAGCCGTTCAAGCCACAAATGAAACAACCGCCTCGCCTTTCGCGCAGATCGACAACAGCGCCGAAGAACCCCAGGAAACCGCCCAGGTCGAGCCTGCGCCTGCGCCGGTAGTTGAAGAAAAGAAGGCGCCAACCCATCGGGAAGTGGTAGTCGCCAAGGGTGACACACTGTCCACCCTGTTCGAGAAAGTCGGCCTTCCAGCCACTTCCGTGCGCGATGTACTGGCTAGCGACAAGCAAGCCAAGCAGTTCAGCCAGCTCAAGCGCGGGCAGAAACTCGAGTTCGAGTTGACCCCGGACGGCCAGCTAACCACCTTGCACAGCAAGGTCAGCGATCTCGAAACCATCACCCTGACCAAGAATGACAAGGGCTATGCTTTCAACCGTGTTACCGCCAAACCCAGCGTCCGCTCCGCCTATGTCCACGGCGTGATCAACAGCTCACTGTCGCAGTCTGCCGCCCGTGCGGGCTTGTCTCACAGCCTGACCATGGACATGGCCAGCGTGTTTGGCTACGACGTCGACTTTGCCCAGGATATTCGTCAGGGTGACGAATTCGACGTGATCTACGAACAGAAAGTGGTCAACGGCAAGGCTGTGGGCAATGGCCCGATCCTCTCCGCACGATTCACCAACCGCGGCAAGACCTATACCGCCGTTCGCTACACCAACAAACAAGGCAACAGCAGCTATTACACTGCTGATGGCAACAGCATGCGCAAGGCATTTATCCGCACTCCGGTGGATTTCGCCCGCATCAGCTCCAAGTTCTCCATGGGCCGCAAGCACCCGATCCTGAACAAGATCCGGGCGCACAAGGGCGTTGACTATGCAGCCCCACGCGGTACGCCGATCAAGGCCGCCGGTGACGGCAAGGTCCTGTTGGCTGGCCGTCGCGGCGGCTACGGCAACACGGTGATCATCCAGCACGGCAACACCTACCGCACGCTGTATGGCCACATGCAGGGCTTCGCCAAAGGCGTGAAGACTGGCGGCTCCGTCAAACAAGGCCAGGTCATTGGCTATATCGGCACCACCGGCCTCTCCACTGGCCCGCATTTGCACTACGAGTTCCAGGTCAATGGCGTGCACGTCGATCCGCTCGGCCAGAAAGTCGCAATGGCCGACCCGATCTCCAAGGCAGAACGCGCCCGCTTCCTGGCCCAGAGCCAGCCATTGATGGCCCGCATGGATCAGGAAAAAGCCACCATGCTGGCTTCGAAGCGCTAAGCCATGGCGCTTTATATAGGCGTGATGTCCGGCACCAGCCTGGATGGCCTGGATATCGCGCTGGTGGAGCTGGACCCGGTGATCAAATTGATCGCCACGCACTACATCCCCATGCCCGACTCCTTGCGCAGTGAGCTGCTGGCGTTATGCGCCAGCGGCCCGGACGAGATAGCTCGCTCGGCGATCGCTCAGCAAAACTGGGTGAAGCTGGCGGCACAGGGAATCAATACCCTCCTAGTCGAACAGAATCTGCAGCCTGAAGAGATCCGCGCGATCGGCAGCCACGGCCAGACCATTCGCCACGAACCGGCGCGCGGCTTCACGGTGCAGATTGGCAACCCTGCCCTGCTCACCGAGCTGACCAACATCACCGTGGTCAGCGATTTCCGTAGCCGTGACGTAGCAGCAGGGGGACAAGGCGCGCCGCTGGTACCGGCCTTTCATGAAGCGCTGTTCGAAAAACAGCCTGGCAACCGCGCAGTGTTGAATGTCGGCGGCTTCAGCAATCTCAGCCTGATCGAGCCCGAAACAGCGGTATCCGGTTTCGATTGCGGGCCGGGCAATGTATTGCTGGATGCCTGGATTCACCAGCAACGTGGCGATAATTTCGATCGCGACGGCCAATGGGCCGCCAGTGGCAAGGTTGAACCGACGTTATTGAAGGCCTTGCTGAGCGACCCATTCTTCGTCACCCAAGGTCCGAAAAGTACCGGGCGCGAAGTGTTCAACCTACCATGGCTGACACAACACCTTTCCCGGCTGCCGGCATTCCCTGCGCAAGACGTGCAGGCAACGCTGCTGGAGCTCACCGCATTGACTATCGTCGAGTCGCTGAAAAAAGCGCAGTCGGACACCAGGGAGCTGCTGGTCTGCGGCGGTGGTGCGCATAACGGTACGTTGATGAGTCGTCTGGCCAGTTTGTTGCCGGACGCAACAGTCTGCAGCACAGGCGTCTATGGGGTAGATCCCGATTGGGTCGAGGCCATGGCCTTCGCCTGGCTAGCCCACTGCTGCCTTGAAGGCATCCCGGCCAATCGCCCAAGCGTCACCGGCGCCCGCGGCTTGCGAGTGCTTGGCGCCATCTATCCCGCCTGACCGCCACTGAATCCCGGACAGTAAAACGCCGCACAACCCAATGGGGTGTGCGGCGCCTGATGTAGCCGGAAATCGCTCAGATCGAGAACGAAGAACCGCAACCACAGGTGGTCGAGGCGTTCGGGTTCTTAATCACGAAGCGCGAACCTTCCAGCCCTTCCTGATAGTCGACCTCAGCACCCGCCAGGTACTGGAAACTCATAGGGTCGACAACCAGGCTGACCCCTTCGCGCTCGACGATGGTGTCGTCATCGGCCACTTCTTCATCGAAGGTGAAGCCGTATTGAAAACCTGAACAACCACCGCCCGTAACAAATACGCGCAGCTTCAAGCGATCATTCCCCTCTTCATCGACCAGGCTCTTCACCTTGTGCGCAGCACCGTGGGTAAATTGCAAAGCCGTGGGGGTGAAGGATTCGACGCTCATGCTAACTATCTCCCGGCGTTACGCCGCCATAATGCGTGATGACGCGCATTATCCGCTTCTCCTAGAAAATCGGTCAACTATTGTTACGGTATATCAATCAGACAAATTGTCAGACCAGAATGCAAAAAGGCCCGCTTAACGGACCTTTGTGCTGATCAAGGTGAAGCGTTACGGCAACATGCCTGCGTGGGACAGCCCGAGGCGCTCGTCAAGCCCGAACAGGATATTGAGGTTCTGCACCGCCTGGCCCGAGGCGCCCTTCACCAGGTTGTCGATGACTGACAGCACCACGACCAGATCACCATCCTGCGGACGATGCACCGCAATACGGCAGACATTCGCGCCGCGCACGCTGCGGGTTTCCGGGTGGCTGCCCGCAGGCATTACGTCGACGAACGGCTCGTTGGCATAACGCTTTTCGAACAGGGCCTGCAGATCGACGGAGCGATCGACAACCGTGGCGTACAGCGTCGAGTGAATGCCACGGATCATCGGAGTCAGGTGCGGAACGAAGGTCAGGCCGACTTCCTTGCCCGAAGCACGACGCAGGCCCTGGCGGATTTCCGGCAAGTGACGGTGACCTTTGACGGCATAGGCCTTCATGCTTTCCGACGTCTCGGAGTACAGCGAACCGACTGCCGCCCCACGACCGGCCCCGCTGACACCGGACTTGCAGTCGGCGATCAGGCGAGAAGTATCGGCCAGGCCGGCTTCGAGCAGTGGCAGGAAACCCAGTTGGGTCGCGGTTGGATAGCAACCCGGCACCGCGATGAGGCGCGCTTGCTTGATCTGCTCACGATTGACTTCCGGCAGGCCGTAGACAGCCTCCTCGAGCAACAGTGGCGCGCCGTGGGGCTGGCCGTACCATTTGGCCCACTCATCAGCATCCTGCAGGCGGAAGTCTGCGGACAGGTCGATGACCTTGGTGCCGGCGGCCAACAGCTCGCCAGCCAAGGCGTGCGCGACACCGTGGGGCGTGGCAAAAAACACCACATCGCAAGCACCCAGGGTTTTGATGTCCGGAACGCTGAACGCCAGACCGTCGTAATGACCACGCAGGTTGGGGTACATATCAGCCACGGCCAGACCGGCCTCGGATCGGGAAGTGATCACTGCCACTTCAGCTTGCGGATGCTGTGCCAACAGACGCAGCAGTTCGACACCGGTGTAACCCGTGCCGCCGACGATACCGACCTTGACCATAAACCTGCCCTCAACGAACCCACTGGAAAGCCGTCGATAATAGGGCCCGTATCGTCCTGCGACAACCGGCAAGGTGACGTGCGGGCGCTCAAGCCTCTACTATTCGGGCTACCGTGAACCTGGGAATAACTAAAAATGCTTTATCTGTGGCTCAAAGCGCTTCATATCGTCAGCATGGTCTGCTGGTTTGCCGGCCTGTTCTACCTGCCGCGCCTGTTCGTGTATCACGCGCAAAGCGAGGACACCGTCAGCAAGGAACGTTTCAGCCTGATGGAGCGCAAGCTGTACCGCGGCATAATGGGCCCGGCGATGATTGCCACGCTGGTCTTCGGAATCGCGCTGATCTACCTCAACCCCAGCATCTTCTCGCAGGGTGCGTGGATTCACGCCAAGCTCACGCTGGTAGTGCTCCTGATTGGCTACCACCACATGTGCGGCGCTCAGGTGAAACGTTTTGCCCGCGGCGAAAACACCCGCAGCCATGTCTTCTTTCGCTGGTTCAATGAAGTGCCGGTTCTGATATTGCTGGCTATCGTAATTCTGGTTGTCGTTCGACCGTTCTAACCTCAACAGACACCACTCACCGGGGTACTTCCAATGTCGCTGCCCGCTTTGCTCGAACAACGTCTGCGCCTGCCCGTGGTGGCGGCGCCGATGTTCCTGATCTCCAACCCGCAATTGGTGCTGGCCTGCTGCAGAAATGGCGTGGTTGGCAGTTTTCCGGCACTGAACCAGCGCGAAAGCAGCGGCTTCAAGGCGTGGCTGCAAGAGATCGAAGCGGGCCTGGCGCTGCTGGACAACCCGGCGCCCTACGCAGTAAACCTCATTGTGCACAACAGCAACCCGCGACTGCAGGCGGATCTGCAGATTTGCGTCGAGCATAAAGTGCCGATCGTGATTACCAGCCTGGGCGCGGTCAAGGAGGTCGTGGATGCGGTTCACAGTTATGGCGGTCTGGTATTTCACGATGTGACGACTCGTCGGCACGCCGAAAAAGCTGCTGAGGCTGGAGTGGACGGCCTGATCGCGGTCGCGGCCGGCGCCGGGGGCCATGCCGGGACCTGGAGCCCGTTCTCGCTGATTGCCGAGATCCGCCAGTTCTTCGACAAGACGCTACTGCTGGCCGGCTGCCTGAACCACGGTCACGAAATCCTCGCAGCACAACTGCTAGGGGCCGATCTGGCCTATTTCGGTACGCGGTTTATCGGAACTACCGAGAGCCATGCACCAGAAGCCTACAAACAAATGCTGCTGGACTCCCGGGCCGCGGATATCGTCCATACTCCAGCCGTATCAGGTGTGCCGGCAAGTTTCATGCGCCAGAGCCTGGAAGCTGCCGGGTTCGATACCGCTGCGTTGCAAGGCAAGGGCGAAGTCAACTTCGGTTCGAAGTTGAAGCCGGTCAGCGATGAAGCCAAGGCGTGGAAGACGGTTTGGTCCGCAGGCCAGGGCGTCGGTGAAATCGACGATCTGCCAAGCGTGGATGAACTGGTGGCACGACTTGATGCCGAATACCGCAAGGCGCTGGAACAGGCCTCGACCCTGCAAAGTCGTTGGCCACGCTGAGCCCCCCACCTGCCCCCAATGATCAATCGCGACAAGGATGCCTCGCAATGAGCGAAAACCGTTTCAAGATCATGTTCGACGGCGCTCTGCTGCCAGGCGTTGACATCACAACCGCCAAGCTCAACCTCGCCGAGCTGTTCAAGAGTGATGTAAGTGCAATCGAAAGGTTGTTTAGCGGCAGACCCGTTGCGCTCAAGCGTGACTTGTCCCATTCCGATGCCCAGACCTATCTGCAGGCCCTGGCAAAAACCGGCATCGATGCACGGATCGAAAGCGAGCCATCGATCGAGCTCAATCTGTCTGATGTTCACGAACCCGTCGCAGCGCCTGCCTTTGTCCAGGAGCCGCAATCGCCTTACGCGCCTCCGCATTCCGCAGTCGGCGAAACGGTGACGGGTTTTGCTTCACTCAAGCCGTTCAGCTTCGAAGGTCGGATCGGCCGCTTGCGTTTTCTTGCCTGGACGATGGTCCTGACTCTCGTCACGCTGGGCATAGGCAGCGTATTGGCACTCATGGGCCTTGCCTTCTTCAACTCGGACTCGAGCGGCGGCCTGATTCTCGCCGGTCTGCTGGCGTTCATCCTGATCGTCGCGCTCGCGTTCGTCAGCATTCAGTTCAGCGTCCAGCGCCTGCACGATATCGGCTGGTCGGGCTGGTTATGGTTGTTGAACCTGGTGCCCTTCGTTGGCAGCTTCTTCCCCTTTGTCATGATGATCATGCCGGGCAACAGTGTTGCCAATCGTTATGGAGCGCCCCCTCCGCCCAACAGCAATGCGGTCAAGGTGCTGTCTTGCTTGTGGGTGGTATTGATCGCTCTGGTGTTCATCGGCGGCTTGGCCGGCGGCCTCTCGGCAATTCAGGATGAGTACCAGAACGCGACTCAAAGCACTTATGAAAGTGACTCCGCAAGCCCTTCAGAGATCGAAGATCAAACCGCCGTGGAAGTAGAGCCGGTGCCGAATTCAGCTGACGATGCAGCCGAAGAAGCCCAGCCACCTGTAGACTCAGCGAAAGAATGAACAGCACTCCCCGCCCGTGACACCTGCGTCGCGGGTGCGGAGCTGTTGCGATGGAGAACTGCATGACCCGTTACGCTCTGATCACCGGCGCTTCCAGCGGCATCGGCCTGGCGATGGCTGAAGCGCTGGCCCGGCGCGGCCGCAGCCTGCTCCTGGTGGCCCGACAGCGTGATCAGCTGGAAAGCATTGCGATTGAACTGACTCAGCGTTTTGGCGTGGAGGTGCTGTTCCGCGCCTGCGACTTGGGCGAGCCACTGCGGCTGTCCGGTTTCCTGCTGGAGCTTGAGGAAGGTGATCGACAGATCGACCTGCTGGTGAACTGCGCCGGCATTGGCACCTGCGGACCGTTCCTCGCCCAGGACTGGATGACCGAGCAGGACCTGATCGAAGTGAACATCCTGGCCATGACTCGCCTGTGTCATGCCATCGGCAACAGCATGGCGTTGCAGGGCGGAGGACAGATCCTCAACGTCGCGTCGGTCGCGGCATTTCACCCAGGCCCGTGGATGAGCACCTATTACGCCAGCAAAGCCTATGTACTGAATTTTTCCGAGGGATTGCGCGTGGAACTGAAGAAATGTGCGATCAAGGTGTCAGTGCTCTGCCCCGGCCCGACCCGCACTGCCTTCTTCAGAACGGCTCAGCTGAACACTGACAAGCTGGACAACACCAGGCTGACCATGAGCCCCGAAGAAGTCGCGCTCTATACCGTTCGCGCGCTGGATAAAAACCGCGCCATCATCATCCCGGGTCGACGCAACCGCTGGCGGGCGTTCCTGCCTCGCCTGGGTTCACGCTGGCTGAACCGGACAATCGCAGGCATGGTCAACAAGGCGTATTGCCCGCGCTGATAACCTGCAAGGTAAACCCTGGGCCCGGGCCTGCTCCGTGAGTACACTCAGCCCAGGCCTAAACAACGGAGAAAACAGCTGTGGATACTCTGTTCACCAAGATCATCAACCGGGAAATCCCGGCCAAGATCATTTACGAGGACGACCAGGTTCTGGCGTTCCACGACATCGCTCCACAGGCACCGGTGCATTTCCTGGTGATTCCGAAGAAGCCGGTGCGCACCTTGAACGACCTCACCGAGGACGACAAGGCACTGGCCGGCCACATCCTTTTCACTGCCCAGCGTCTTGCATTGGAACTGGGCTGCGAAAAAGGCTTTCGTGTAGTTATGAACTGCAATGAAGATGGCGGGCAGACCGTTTATCACATTCATATGCATGTATTGGGTCAACGGCAGATGACCTGGCCCCCGGGCTGATTCACTGCCGCGTGTAGGAGCAAGACTTGCTCGCGATGGCGATTTCAAAGACACCATCGCGGGCAAGCCTTGCTCCCACAGATCGCGATGCTCCACAGAGTCGCGATGCTCCCATGACCCAACGCAAACCTTCCCCGGCCGATTCGGTTAAACTGGCCGCCGAGATTCTTCCCGGAGGTCAGCATGACTACCCAACGTCACTACTCGCCCATTGACCGTCTTCTGCTGCAAGCCGATGCAGCGATGCGCACCCTGCTGCCCTTCAGTGGGCAGCCGTACCGCCCGTCGCCAGCGATCGTGCAACCGGATACGCAGATGAGCGACGAGGACACCCGGCATGTCGCGGGCCTGATGCGCATCAACCATACCGGTGAAGTCTGCGCCCAGGCGCTGTATCAGGGCCAGGCACTGACTGCGAAGCTGCCGCACGTTCGCGCTGCAATGGAACATGCTGCAGAAGAAGAGATCGATCATCTGGTCTGGTGCGAGCAACGCATCAAACAGCTGGGCAGCCACACCAGCATTCTCAATCCGCTGTTCTACGGCATGTCTTTCGGGATTGGTGCAGTGGCCGGCTTGATCAGTGACAAAGTCAGCCTAGGGTTTGTTGCGGCGACCGAGGACCAGGTGTGCAAGCACTTGAATGAACATCTGGAACAACTGCCGGCCGAGGATGAGAAATCCCGGGCGATTCTTGAGCAGATGCGCATCGATGAAGAACATCATGCTGAAAGTGCACTGGAGGCAGGTGGTTTTCGTTTTCCGGCGCCGGTGAAGTTCGGAATGAGCTTGATGGCCAAGGTGATGACCAAGAGTACTTATCGGATCTGATAAGTGCCTTTGTCAGCTACGGCCTCTTCGCGAGCAAGCCCGCTCCCACAAGGTTCTGTATTTCAGCAATAAAAAAAGGCGACTACCGCAAGGAAGTCGCCTTTTTTGTGCCCGAAAATCTTAGGTCGGCATGTTGCGCGCGTAAAAGATTTCCAGCATTTCGTGTTTCACACGGTCGGTCACCTGGGCGCGTTGCTCAGAGGACAGGCTGTTGGTGGCATCGCCGAACAGGTAGTTGTCCAGTTCGAAGTTCTTCAGCAGCATTTTGGTGTGGAACAGGTTTTCCTGATACACGTTCACGTCGGTCATCTGGTAACTGGCGCGGGTGTCTTCGGAGAGGTAGTTCTGGATCGAGTTGATCTCGTGGTCGATGAAGTGCTTCTTGCCCTCAACGTCACGGGTGAAACCGCGCACACGGTAATCCACGGTCACGATGTCCGAATCGAACTGGTGAATCAGGAAATTGAGCGCTTTAAGCGGTGAAATGACGCCACAGGTCGACACGTCAATGTCTACACGGAACGTTGCAATGCCATCATCCGGATGGATTTCCGGGTAGGTGTGCACCGTGATGTGGCTCTTGTCGAGGTGGGCCAGGATAATTTCAGGCAACGGGCCCGGAGACTCTTCGATCTGGCTGTCGGTCGGGGTGACCGGCTCTTCCGAGATCAGAATCGTGACGCTGGCACCTTGGGGTTCATAGTCCTGACTGGCGATGTTCAGGATGTTGGCACCAATGATATCGACAACTTCCGTGAGGATCTGCGTCAGGCGCTTCGCGTTGTACTCTTTATTGATGTACTCGACGTAAGCCTGCTGGTCTTGCGGAGTTTCCGCGTAGCAGATGTCATAGATGTTGAAGCTCAAGGTCTTTGTCAGGTTATTGAACCCGTGGAGCTTGAGTTTGCTTTTCACCGTTAAAAACTCTCTATGTATTGCGGCCCGGGCCGCGTGATCAAGCATGCCCGTCAGATGCGAACAACGCACCTGCGTAGGACGGTTAACACCTCTTCGCGATGGCGATTTTGGTTGTCTGTTCGGGCGAGTGGCCTGTCGGTAGACGGTCCACGACCCTGAAAAAAGTGGCGCATTATGCAGACGTCAGCTTGGGATCGCCAGAGTCTGCACTGCTTTTATGATAGTTGAATGTCGATTCAACCGAGTTCGATGATCTCGTAGTCATGAGTGATCGCCACGCCGGCTGCCCCGAGCATGATAGAAGCCGAGCAATACTTCTCCGCCGACAGCTCGATGGCACGCTTGACCTGAGCCTCTTTGAGCCCCCGGCCCTTGACCACGAAGTGCATGTGGATCTTGGTGAAGACCTTCGGATCTTCGCTTGCGCGTTCGGCCTCAAGAAAGGCCTCGCAGCTTTCGACAGCCTGCCGCGACTTCTTGAGGATACTGACCACATCGAAATTGCTGCAACCGCCGACACCCAGCAGGAGCATTTCCATCGGCCGGACTCCCAGGTTGCGACCGCCAGCATCGGGAGGACCGTCCATGACTACGACATGACCGCTGCCGGATTCGCCGAGGAACATGGCTTCGCCAGCCCATTGGATGCGTGCCTTCATCGCCCAGACTCCACTACATAAAAAAGGGTCGCCAGCTTAGCACAGGGCCTTTGGTTGACAGCGTTCAGCTGCGCAGGACATAAGCTTCACCCAGTGAGGCAAAATCTCGAATATTGCGAAAAGTGTCTGGTATGCTGGCGCCAAATCACTGGCGCACAGCCAGACTGAAGCGAACTACAAGATCGTCCGATCACGGCCCGAACTGTCGTCAGCTCCTGCAAAAACAACTCCAACTTACCGTGCAGTCTTTTCGGGATACAACCATGGTTGCGATTGCCCCCACCCCCAAGATCAAGAACCTCGACAAGTTGCTCATGCACTGCCAGCGCCGTCGCTATCAGGCCAAGAGCAACATCATCTGCGCGGGCGACCGCTCCGATACGCTGTTTTTCATCATCAAGGGTTCGGTCACGATCCTGATTGAAGACGATGATGGGCGAGAGATGATCATCGCTTATTTGAACTCAGGGGATTTCTTTGGCGAGCTGGGCCTGTTCGAACAGGCCGGCCAGGAACAGCAACGCAGTGCCTGGGTGCGCGCCAAGATTGAATGCGAAGTCGCAGAGATCAGCTATGTAAAATTCCGCGAGTTGTCCCAGCAGGATCCCGACATTCTGTATGTGCTCAGCGGACAGATCGCCCAGCGTCTGCGCAACACCACTCGCAAGGTCGGCGACCTGGCTTTCTTCGATGTGACTGGCCGCGTCGCCCGCTGCCTGCTGGAACTGTGCAAGCAACCCGACGCCATGACCCATCCCGACGGAATGCAGATCAAGGTGACTCGTCAGGAAATCGGGCGGATTGTCGGCTGTTCGCGGGAGATGGTCGGTCGTGTGCTCAAGGACCTTGAGGAGCGCAACCTCGTCAACGTCAAAGGCAAGACCATGGTGATCTTCGGCACCCGTTAACCGCCGAACATCTGCGCCAGCATTTGTCGGTAGAGTTGGTCCAGCCGTGTCAACGCCTGTGGTGCGGCGAATTTCTCATGCAATGCAATGTGGCTTTCGGCGCGAACTCGCTGCTCCAGGCCACAGGCTTGGTTAAACCGATTGACTGCAGCCACCATGGATTCGCGCTCATCATCGAGCAGCAACGCCCCATGCACCAGGCCGACCGGCCGCGTGCCGCCCTTGCTTTGCCGCCAGCGTTGAGCGGTGCCGACCATCTTACGACCATCCAGATTGACGTTGAAGCGACCGTCACAGAATGCGCCTTCCACTTCACCGATGGACGACGAGCCGCCCAGTTCATCCAGCAGCTGACAGATTGGATCGCAGAGGCGGCGATAAGCGGTTTCGATGCGATTCTGGTCACCTTCACTGCGCGGTGGCGCGTAGACCAGCGCAATGTTGATCGTGGCAGCGGACTGCGGCACAGGCTCGCCCCCGGTTTCACGCAACAGGACCGGCCAACCGGCGGCGGCGGAGACTTCACACGCGGATTCGAATTGAGGCAGGCGATTCAGACGGCGCGGCATCACCAGCGCTTGATCACAGGGTTGCCAGAACAGCAGGCCGAATTCTGCATCGCCGGCGCAGACCTGAGCGAGCAGGTCCTGTTCGGCGAGGAGGCCGGCTTCAACAGTAAGCGAGGTCGGGAGCATGAAATATTCCGTTGGACGGTAATTCCGTGGTTTATCTGAGACCGCTATCGCGAGCAGGCTCACTCCTACATTTGGCCCTTACTGTAGGAGTGAGCCTGCTCGCGATGCTTTTTCAGTCGAGGGTAGAACCGCTCACTGCAATACCACGCTCGGGAAAGAACAACCGCTGCAGCTCAGTACCTGGGTTTTCCGCGCGCATGAACGCTTCGCCCACCAGGAACGCATAGACATCGCTGATTTCCATCAGCTCGACATCGGCACGGTTGAGAATGCCGCTTTCGGTAATCACCAGGCGATCGCGCGGAATGCGCGGCAACAAATCCAAAGTGATTTCCAGGCTCACCTCGAAGGTATGCAGGTTGCGGTTGTTGATGCCCACCAACGGAGTGTCGAGGGTTTTCAAGGCCCGTTCCAGCTCGTCGCCATCGTGAACTTCAACCAGCACATCCAGGCCGACACCTTTGGCGACAGACGCCAGCTCGGCCATTTTCACGTCATCCAGGGCGGAAACGATCAACAGCACACAGTCCGCGCCCAATGCACGGGCTTCGACGATCTGGTAGGGATCGATCATGAAATCCTTGCGGATCACCGGCAAGTTGCACGCCGCTCGCGCCTGTTGCAGGTAAGTATCGGCACCCTGGAAGTAATCGATATCAGTGAGCACCGACAGGCAGGTGGCGCCGCCCTTTTCGTAGCTGCGGGCAATGTCGGCAGGCACGAAATTCTCGCGGATCACCCCTTTGCTGGGTGAGGCCTTCTTGATTTCAGCGATGACGGCGGGCTGCTTCGACTTGGCCTGAGTGATCAAAGCGTTGGCAAAACCACGGGGTGCATCGGCCGCCTTGGCCAGACTTTCCAGCTCGGCCAGACTCACAAGAGCACTGCGCTCGGCGACTTCCTGAACCTTACGCGCCAGAATGTTTTCCAGAACCGTCGGTACACTCATCCTTCATTCTCCACTCTGAATACCGCGGTAAATGCACCCAGCTCCTCAAGCTTTTCCCGAGCAAGACCTGTGTGCAGCGCATCGTGCGCCAGGGCAACGCCCTCTTTCAAACTGGTGGCATGGTCGGCGGCGTACAACGCGGCACCGGCATTGAGCACAATCATCTCGGCCGCTTTCTGACCATTTTCGGTCTTGCGCTTGCCCAGGGCATCGCGAATCAGCTCCAGCGATGCGGCCGGGCTCTCGACCGCCAGGCCGTGAAGACTCTGGCTCTTCATGCCCAGGTCTTCAGGTTCGACCCAATATTCGGTGATCTGGTCGTTCTTCAGTTCCGCCACGAAGGTCGGCGCGGCGAGACTGAATTCGTCCAGGCCATCCTTGGAATGCACCACCAGCACATGTTTGCTGCCAAGCCGCTGCAAGACTTCGGCCAACGGCCGGCACAACGCCTGGCTGAAAACGCCAACTACTTGATGTTTGACCCCGGCCGGATTCGTAAGCGGGCCGAGCATATTGAACATCGTGCGCAAGCCCAGTTCGCGGCGTGGGCCGGCGGCGTGCTTCATGGCACTGTGATGGGTCTGGGCGAACATGAAGCCGATGCCGACATTGTCGATGCAGCGCGCCACCTGGACCGGTGTCAGGTTCAAGTAGATACCGGCTGCTTCCAGCAGGTCGGCGCTGCCGCTTTTGCCGGACACCGCACGGTTACCATGCTTGGCTACGGTGCAGCCAGCGGCCGCGACCACAAAAGACGAGGCAGTTGATACGTTGAAGATGTTGGCACCATCACCGCCGGTGCCCACAACGTCGACCACGCCATCCAGGGTCTTGAGTTCGACCTTGTCCGCCAGCTCGCGCATGACCGACACCGCGCCGACGATCTCGTCGATGCTTTCGCTCTTCATGCGCATGGCCATCATGAATGCGCCGATCTGCGCATCCGTGCATTGTCCGGTCATGATTTCGCGCATGACATCGCGCATCTCGTCCGTGCTCAGATCGAGTTGGCCGACGATACGGCTCAGGGCTGTCTTGATATCCATGGAAAGTCCTTAGCGCGTGCCGCCGGTTTGTTTGAGGAAGTTGGCGAACAGTTCGTGGCCCTGCTCGGTGAGGATCGACTCGGGGTGAAACTGCACCCCCTCGATGTTCAGCGTCTTGTGGCGCAAGCCCATGATTTCGTCCACCGAGCCGTCTTCCAGCTGAGTCCAGGCTGTCAGTTCGAGGCAGTCGGGCAGGGTTTCGCGCTTGACGATCAGCGAGTGATAACGAGTGACCGTCAGCGGGCGATTGAGGCCTGCGAATACACCCTTGTCCTCGTGGAATACCGGGCTAGTCTTACCGTGCATTACCTGCCGCGCGCGGACCACGTCACCACCAAAGGCCTGGCCGATGGATTGATGACCAAGGCATACGCCGAGAATTGGCAGTTTGCCGGCGAAATGTTTGATCGCTTCGATGGAAATGCCGGCTTCGGTCGGCGTACAAGGACCGGGGGACACGACGATGCGCTCAGGGTTGAGGGCTTCGATTTCGGCAATGGTGAGCTCATCGTTGCGCACGACTTTGACCTGGGAGCCGAGCTCACCGAGGTACTGCACAACGTTATAGGTAAAGGAGTCGTAGTTATCGATCATCAGCAACATGGCGCTGGAAACCTCTTGAATTCACTGATTTTTAAACATGACCTTCAGATGATTACCCGCAGGACGCTGCGCTTTGTCGGGTGCTGGAGTGGCGCCAGCAAAGCGGCAGGTGAAACGGGTAAAGAAGGTAAATCGGTACAGGTCCGGCGAGGCCGGCAAAGAATTCAGGCGCGCCAACGCCAGCGGGCGTGTGCCTTGATGACTTGATCCAGGAGTTTGCTGATGATCAACACGGGGAAGGTCTCATTCATACGTCTTGGCACAGTAACTTAGCTGGGCGGAGCGTGCAATATCGGGGTGATGCCCGCAGGCGAATCATTAGAAGGGATAACGACCGATGGCAAATAGCCGGATTTTTTTGGTACTGTCGTTTCGTTCACTACAACAATAAATAAACGGACTTGCTCATGATCAAACAGACGCTGTTTGTACCGCTCGCCGGATGCTTGCTCGCAATGGCCTGCGCCCAGGCGATCGCTGCTCCCAATCCCTACTCAAATTTCGTCGTGTTCGGCGACAGTCTCAACGATGCGGGGACCTTTACCGACTCGGGCGGACCGGCCGGTGCGACACAGCGTTACACCAACCGGACGGGGCCGGTTTATCAGGATGGCAGCGGCGAGTCGCGTTCGCTCAACTCTACCCAGTTGCTGGGTGGGCGACTTGGGTTCTCGGCCGACGAGACGGCGGCATCGACCTCGGCGGTGCGGGCCAATCAGGGCCTGCCGGATGGTAACAACTGGGCGGTCGGCGGTTATCGCACCGACCAGATCCTCGACTCGATTACCACCCAGTCCGCAACAGGCGAGCGCACCCGGGTCGGCTATCTGCCTTCGAACAACTTCCGTGCCGATCCGAATGCGCTGTATTACCTCTCGGGTGGTGGTAACGACTTCCTTCAGGGTCGCATCCTCAGCCCCGCTCAGGCCAACGCGGCAGCGGACCGGCTCGCCGACAGCGTGCAAGTCCTGCAGACCGCCGGCGCGAAATACGTGATGGTCTGGCTGCTGCCGGACATCGGCCTGACGCCAGCCATCAATGGCACCGGCCTGCAACAAGCGGCCACCCAGCTCAGCAATCAGTTCAACCTGCAACTCGTGCAGCGCTTGCAGGGCATCAACGCGGAAATCATCCCGTTGAACATTCCCCTGCTGCTGCAGGAAACCTTTGCTGATCCGGGACGCTTCGGCCTGGCAACCGACCAGAACCTGACGGCGACTTGCTTCAGTGGCAGTGGCTGCACTGAGAACGCCACTTACGGCATCAACAGCGCCACGCCAGACCCGACCAAACTGATCTACAACGACGGGGTTCACCCGACCGAAGCCGGGCAAAAGCTGATTTCCGACTACGCCTATTCCCTGCTCGCAGCACCATGGGAGCTGACGCTGCTGCCAGAAATGGCCCACGCCACTTTACGCGCGCATCAGGACGAACTGCGCAACCAGTGGCAGTCGGACTGGGAGGAATGGCAAGCGGTTGGGCAGTGGCGCGCCATTGTTGCCGGGGGCGGCCAGCATCTGGACCTGGACAGCCAAAGCAGCGGCGCCAGCGCCGACGGCAGCGGTTACAGCCTGAATGTCGGCGGTAGCTATCGCCTCAATGACGCCTGGCGCGTAGGTGTCGCCGCAGGTTTCTACCGGCAGAACCTGGACGCGGGCAATAACGACTCGGACTACAAGCTCAATAGCTACCTGGCGACAGCCTTTGCCCAGTTCCAACAAAACCGCTGGTGGGCAGATGCCGCGTTGACGGGCGGAAAACTCGACTACGACAACCTCAAGCGCAAGTTCGACCTGGGCGCCGCTGAAGGTGCAGAAAAAGGCGACACCGACGGGCATCTGTGGGCGTTCAGTACTCGCGTGGGCTACGACATTGCCCAACCGGGCAGCCAGTGGCACCTGTCGCCGTTCATCAGCGCCGATTACGCCAAGGTGGAAGTCGATGGGTATTCGGAGAACAGCAATCGGGCCACCGCATTGAGTTTCGATGACCAGACCCGCGACTCGAAGCGTCTGGGCGCGGGCTTGCAGGGCAAGTACCAGATCACCTCGCAGACCCGCGTGTTTGGTGAGTATGCCTACGAGCGCGAGTACGAGGATGATGTGCAAAAGGTCAACATCGCCCTCAATAGCCTGCCGGCCAATGACTTCACACTGGAAGGCTATACCCCGCAGAGTCATTTGCAACGGGTGAACCTGGGAGTGAGTCACAACCTCACCAAGGATTTGGCATTGCGCGCGAGCTACGTCATTCGCAAGGATGACGACTTTACTCAGCAAGGCGTCAACCTGGGTGTAGCGCTGGATTTCTGATCGCCAGGCATAAAAAACGCGGCGCCCTCACAGGAGCCGCGTTTTTTTGTGTGCAATATTCCTGTAGGAGTGAGCCTGCTCGCGATAGCGGTAAGTCAGACTGCATAGATGCCAGCTGTGCCGGCCTCTCGCGAGCAGGCTCACTCCTACAGAGGGTGTATCAGATCAGGTGTCCGGGGTCTGTTCGGCCAGTGCCACCGCGCGGAACATTGCCCGACGCTTGTTCAGGGTTTCTTCCCACTCCAGCGCCGGTACCGAGTCCGCAACAATGCCGCCACCCGCCTGCACATGCAGCTCGCCATTCTTGATCACTGCCGTACGAATCGCGATGGCGGTATCCATGTTGCCGTTCCAGGCAAAATAACCCACCGCACCGCCGTAGACTCCGCGTTTGACCGGCTCCAGTTCGTCGATGATTTCCATCGCGCGAATCTTCGGTGCGCCCGACAAGGTGCCCGCCGGCAGAATGGCCCGCAACGCATCCATCGCGGTCAGCCCGGCTTTTAATTGCCCGGTGACGTTGGAAACAATGTGCATCACGTTGGAGTAACGCTCGATGACCATCTTCTCGGTGAGTTTCACCGAGCCGATTTCCGATACGCGACCGGTGTCATTGCGCCCCAGGTCAATCAGCATCAAGTGCTCGGCGATTTCCTTGTCGTCGGACAGCAGGTCTTGCTCCAGCGCCAGGTCTGCTTCTTCGTTGGCGCCCCGAGGACGAGTGCCGGCGATCGGGCGCACGGTGATCAGGTTGTCTTCGACCCGTACCAACACTTCTGGCGAGCTGCCAACGACGTGGAAATCACCGAAGTTGAAAAAGTACATGTAAGGAGTCGGATTAAAGCAGCGCAGCGCCCGGTACAGATCGATCGGTGCCGCCTTGAAGTCGATCGACATGCGCTGGGAAGGCACGACCTGCATGCAATCACCGGCGAGGATGTATTCCTTGATGGTGTCGACGGCCTTTTCGTAATCGTCCTGGGTGAAGCTTGAACGAAACACCGGGTCAGCCGCTTGCTGCTTGCTGAAGTCCAAGCCACGGCGCGGAGTGATTGGCTGGCGCAGTTGCTCCAGCAGCGCCTGCAGACGCGCCTGCCCCTGCTCGAAGGCATCGTCTTGCGCGGGATCAGCCAGGACAATAGCGTGCATCTTGCCAGCCAAGTTGTCGAACACCACCACCGCATCGGAGACCATCAGCAGGATATCCGGCACGCCCAGCGGATCCGGATTTGGGCACTTGCCCAGGCGCTTCTCGACATAGCGCACGCAGTCGTAACCGAAGTAACCCACCAGGCCGCCATTGAAGCGCGGCAGGCCAGGAATGGTCGGCACGTTGTAGCGCGCCTTGAATTCTTCGACGAACGCCAGCGGATCTTCAGTTTCGTGGGTTTCGATCTCGACACCGTCATGGGTCACGCTGACGTGGTGATCGTGAACCCGCAACACGGTGCGGCACGGCAGGCCGATGATCGAATAACGCCCCCACTTCTCCCCGCCCTGCACCGATTCCAGCAGGTAAGAGTTTGGCTGGTCAGCCAGTTTCAGGTAGATCGACAGCGGAGTGTCGAAGTCGGCCAGGGTTTCGCAGGCCAGGGGAATACGGTTATAGCCGGCAGCGGCCAAACGCAGGAATTCTTCGCGGATCATGGGGGTAGCCTCGTGGCTTGAGGTGCTAACAGTCAGGTGTGCAAACGTGCCGGATAGCCGGCCAGAATCGAGTCAGGCGCGCCAACGCCAGCGGGCCAGGGCCTTGATGACTTTCATCCAGAGTTTGCGGGTGACCACCACGATGGCGTTTCCATAAGGGGGTTGAACAGCGTCGGGCAACGTTATCCCAGAGCCCGCATCCAGGCAACCGGGAATTAGCTTGCGCAAGTCGTCGATCACCAGGGCCGGCGATTCTTCGGCAATCGGCCGGCCGTGGTTATAGCCGTAGCTGAGCGCGACGCACTTGACCCCTGCCGCTTTCGCCGCCAGCACGTCGCTGCGCGAATCGCCAACGAACAACGACTGCGAGGCCGGAATGTTGGCCATTTTCATCACAAAAAACAGCGCGGCGGGATCCGGCTTTTTTTGCGGCAAGGTATCGCCGCCGATGATCCATTTGAAATAGCGGCCAATCTTCATCTGATCCAGCAGCGGCGCGACAAAACGCTCCGGCTTGTTGGTGATCAGCGCCATTTCCACGCCCTGCTTGTGCAGCCACTTCAGAGTGTCGCGCACGCCGGGGTAGACCACGGTCAATTCATGGCTGTCGCTGTAGGCTTGCATGAAGATATCCAGCGCGCCTTCGGCCTCACCGTCATCAACTGTCGAATGATCGATACCACCGGCCAGCGCACGTCGCACCAGCACGGGCGCGCCGTTGCCGACCCACTCTCGCACCGACTCAAGCCCCGCAGGCTGGCGGCCGAGCTTGAGCAGCATGTTATCCACGGCCACAGCCAGGTCAGGGACTGAATCGATCAGCGTGCCATCCAGATCGAACATCACCAGACGCGGCAAAGCCCCCGGGAACAGCTGCTCAAAGCCACTCATGGACGAGCCAGCGCCAGTTCGGAGCGCATCTTCTCGATCACTTCCTGGTAGTTCGGCGCGTTGAAGATGGCCGACCCGGCAACAAAGGTGTCAGCACCCGCCGCCGCTATCTCGCGGATGTTGTTCACGTTCACACCACCGTCGATTTCCAGGCGGATATCACGACCGCTGGCATCGATCAGCGCCCGCGCTTCGCACAGTTTGTCGAGGGTGCCAGGGATGAACTTCTGCCCGCCGAAGCCCGGGTTGACGCTCATCAACAAGATCATGTCGACCTTGTCCATCACGTACTTGAGCACGTCCAGCGGAGTCGCCGGGTTGAATACCAGGCCAGACTTGCAGCCGCCCTCGCGGATCAGCTGCAGGGAGCGGTCGACGTGTTGCGTGGCTTCCGGGTGGAAGGTGATGTAGGTCGCGCCGGCTTCGATGAAGTCACCGACGATGCGGTCCACCGGGCTGACCATCAGGTGTGCGTCGATCGGCGCGGTGACCCCGTATTTGCGCAGCGCCGCGCAGACCATCGGGCCGATGGTCAGGTTCGGCACGTAATGGTTGTCCATGACATCGAAGTGCACGAAGTCGGCGCCAGCGGCCAGGACGTTGTCCACTTCTTCACCCAGGCGGGCGAAGTCGGCGGAGAGAATCGACGGAGCAATTACGAAGGGCTGCATGACGCACCTTTTCTGAGCAAAATCACGATGGCGCGCATTGTATACCTCATGCTTTGGCGCGCGCGACGTGACTGCGATGATCAGTAAGCCGCCCGGTAGATCTTCTCGATATCGACGGCACTCAATTGGCGAGGATTGTTGCGCATCAGCCGCTCGATCCCCGCAGCTTCCAAGGCCATGGCCGGGATCGCATCTTCGGGAACCCCGAAACTGCGCAACCCTTGCGGTATTTCAACCGCTGCACACAATCGGGCCATGGCCTCGACGGCCTTCTCTGCGGCCTCGACGCCGCTCAGATGAGCGGTCCTGACGCCCATGGCCTCGGCAATATCCTGCATCCGCTCAACGCAGGCCATCTTGTTCCAGGTCATGACATGGGGCAGCAATAACGCGTTACTGACGCCATGCGCGATGTTGAAGCGCCCGCCCAGCGGATACGCCAATGCATGCACCGCACCGACCCCGGCATTGCCGAACGCCATACCCGCCATCAGGCTGGCAGTGGCCATATCCTCCCGAGCCTGCAGATTGGCAGGGTTGGCATATGCCTTGGGCAGCGCGCCGGAAATCAGCTTGATCGCACCGATGGCCAGGGCATCGGTAATGGGCGAGGCATTGACCGACAGGTAGGATTCGATGGCATGCACCAGCGCATCAACGCCGCTTGCTGCCGTGACACCGCGCGGACAGGTCAGGGTCATCTGCGGGCTGACCAGCGCCACGTCAGGCAACAGGTAGTCGCTGACAATGCCTTTCTTGAGTTGTGCAACCTTGTCGGAAAGGATCGCCACATTGGTCACTTCCGAGCCGGTGCCAGCAGTGGTCGGGATGGCGATCAGCGGCGGGCCTTTGCGCGGAACCTGGTCGACACCGAACAAGTCCTCCAGCGCGCCGTGATAACCGGCGTAGGCCGCAACGCTCTTGGCGATATCGATTGCACTGCCCCCGCCCAGGCCAATGAGCCCGTCGTGCCCGCCTTCGCGATAGACGCGCATGCAATCTTCGACGATGGCAATTTCCGGATCGGGCAACACCCGATCAAAGATCTCATAGGTACGCCCGCCCAACTGCGCCAGCGCCAGTTCGACTGTGCCGGATTTGACCAAGGCAGCATCGGTGACGATCAGTGGGTGGTCGATGTCCAGCCGGGTGAGTTCAGCGGCTAGCTGCTCGATGGCACCTGCACCGGTGATCAGTTTGTGAGCGATTTTGAAAGAGGAAAGACTCATGTGCGCAGCCTCTTATAGATAGGGGAGCTGGGCAACAATAGTAGCTGGGGATTGGAGGTTGTCTGCTATTCAGGGTGTGAATGATCCGCAACACTCACTCTCACACAACACCTCTGTAGGAGCTGCCGAAGGCTGCGATCTTTTGACCTCGATTTCTAAGATCAAAAGATCGCAGCCTTCGGCAGCTCCTACAGGGGATCGGGGTCAAACCTGGGCGGTACGCAGTTTTTCACTGCGGCCGCGCAACCATTCCAGGGTCAGCAGCAGGATCACCGAGAAGGCGATCAACAGCGTCGCTGCAGCGGCAATGGTCGGGCTGAGGTTTTCGCGAATCCCGCTGAACATCTGCCGAGGCAAGGTCGCTTGCTCGGGACCGGCAAGGAACAGCGTCACCACTACCTCATCGAACGAAGTCGCGAAGGCAAACAGCGCCCCGGAAATCACCCCCGGGGCAATCAGTGGCAAGGTCACCCGACGGAACGCGGTCAGCGGCGAAGCGCCCAGGCTTGCAGCAGCCCGCACCAGATTGTGGTTGAACCCCTGCAAAGTCGCCGACACGGTGATGATCACAAATGGCACACCCAACACTGCGTGCACCACGATCAGCGAGAAGAAGCTGTTGCCAAGTCCCAATGGTGCGAAGAACAGATAACTGGCCACACCAATAATCACCACCGGCACGACCATCGGCGAAATCACCAGGGCCATGACCAAGGCCTTGCCGGGGAAATCACCCCGGGTCAGGCCGATGGCGGCCAGCGTACCGAAGATCATCGCCAGCACCGTAGCCGCCGGGGCCACGATGATGCTGTTCTTCAGCGCGCGCATCCATTCCGCCGAAGCAAAGAAGTCGTGGTACCACTGCAGCGAGAAACCTTGCAGCGGATACACCAGGAAACTTCCCGAGTTGAACGACAGCGGGATGATCACCAGTACCGGCAGAATCAGGAACAACAGGATCAGGCCGCAGAGAATCCGCAAACTGTAGAACCACACCCGTTCAATGGGCGACATGTAAGGACTCAGCATTTCGTTCTCCCCTTAGCTCAGGCGCAGGCGACTGGCGCCTACCAGCCAGCTGTAAATCAGATAGAGCACCACGGTCGCCAACAGCAGCAGCCCACCCAGTGCGGTCGCCATGCCCCAGTTGATGCTGGTGTTGGTGTAGAAAGCGACGAAGTAGCTGACCATCTGGTCGTTCGGGCTGCCCAACAGCGCTGGCGTGATGTAGTAACCGATGGCGAGGATGAAGACCAACAGGCAACCGGCGCCGACCCCGGCATAGGTCTGCGGGAAGTACACCCGCCAGAAGCTGGCGAATGGATGGCAGCCCAGGGAAATGGCAGCGCGCATATAGGTGGGCGAGATGCCTTTCATTACGCTATAGATCGGCAGGATCATGAACGGCAGCAGGATGTGCACCATCGAGATGTAGACCCCGGTGCGGTTGAACACCAGTTCCAGCGGCTTGTCGATGATGCCCATGGCCATCAGGCCGCTGTTGATCAGGCCGCCCGATTGCAGCAACACGATCCACGCTGCAACCCGCACCAGGATCGAGGTCCAGAACGGCAACAGCACCAGGATCATCAACAGGTTGCTTTGGCGTGATGGCAGGTTGGCCAGCAAGTACGCCAGGGGATACGCCAGCACCAGGCAGATCGCCGTGATGATCAGGCCCATCCAGAAAGTACGGGCGAAGATGTCGAGGTAGATCGCCTGATCGGGAGTGGCCGGGGCGACTTCGCCCAGGTCATCGATGCGGTGATCGACGGCCGCCAGCAGATAATAAGGCGTGATGCTGCTGGTATTGCGGCGCACGGCCTGCCAATAGGCAGGATCGCCCCAACGTTCGTCGAGACTTTCCAGTGCTTCTTTATAGGAGGTCGGTTCAGTGGCGAACGGCAAGGCGCGAGCGGTTTTGGTCAACAAGCTGCGGTAGCCGGCCAATTCCATGTTCAGACGCTTGGACAGGTCGCCCAACGTCTGATTCTTGCGAGCCTCGGCCAAGTCTGCACTGGCGGCCTTGTACACCGGTTCCGCGGGCAGGCCGCGACCGTCCCAGCTGGCGATGGCCGTCACGGTGCGGGGCATGCCGCCGACCACTTCCGGGTTACCAACGCTTTTGTAGAGCAGCGCCACGATCGGCACCAGGAACACCAGCAGCAGGAACAGCACCAGCGGCGCGATCAATGCCTGTGCCTTCCAGCGATTGATCCGCTCGGCGTGCTTGAGCCGCTGCTTCAAGGTGGGGTCAGTGCCCGCGTTCAGGGGAATGGCGGTGGCCATGGCGTACTCCGGAAATCTTTGGATGGGCGGCATCACCAAAGCAATGCCGCATTACATCAACATTCATGAAACACGCCGCCCTTGTAGGAGCTGGCGCAGCCTGCGATCTTTTGGCGGTTTTGAGACCGCTGAAGATCAAGGTCAAAAGATCGCAGCCTTCGGCAGCTCCTACAGGCGAAGGATTACTTCGCAGCCCAGGAATTAAAACGCTGTTCCAGTTGCTCGCCGTTATCAGCCCAGAAGCTGACGTCGATCTGCACCTGGTTGGCGATGTTTTCCGGAGTTGTTGGCATATCTTTCAGGACGTCCTTGGCCAGCAACGGAACGGCTTGGGTGTTGGCCGGGCCGTAGGCGATGTTTTCCGAGTAGGTCTTCTGCTGTTGTGGCTGCACCGAGAACGCGATGAATTTCTTCGCTGCTTCGGCGCGAGCCTTGTCCAGACCCTTTGGAATGGCCCAGGCATCGAAGTCGTAGATGCCGCCGTTCCACACGACTTTCAGGTTGCTTTCTTTCTGTACGGCAGCGATCCGGCCGTTGTACGCCGAGCTCATGACCACATCACCCGAAGCGAGGTACTGCGGCGGTTGCGCGCCGGCTTCCCACCACTGGATGCTTGGTTTCAGCTCATCGAGCTTTTTGAACGCGCGATCCTGACCATCTTTACCGGCCAACACTTTGTAGACGTCCTTCGGCGCGACGCCGTCGGCCATCAGTGCAAATTCCAGGGTGTACTTGGCGCCTTTGCGCAGGCCGCGCTTGCCTGGGAATTGCTTGGTGTCCCAGAAATCCGCCCAACTGGTCGGCGCGGTTTTCAGCTTGTCGGCGTTGTAGGCCAGCACGGTCGACCACACGAAGAAACCTACGCCGCATGGCTGGATGGCGCCCTTGACGTAGTCCTCGGTCTTGCCGAACAGAGCCGGGTCGAGTTGCTCGAACATGTCTTCGTCGCAACCGCGGGACAGTTCTGGCGATTCGACTTCCACCAGGTCCCAGGACACACTCTTGGTATCGACCATGGCCTTGACCTTGGCCATCTCGCCGTTGTATTCGCCCGCCACGATCTTGCCGTTGCCCGCCGCTTCCCACGGTGCGTAGAAGGCCTTGACCTGCGCCGCCTTGTTCGCCCCGCCAAAGGACACGACAGTCAGGTCGGGACCTGCCGCCATTGCGTGTGCCGCACCGATCATGCCCATGACCAGGGCGGTGAATTTCAGGGATTTCAACATTTATATTGTTCTCCACGTGCAGGGTTGGTGTTGCAGGGGGGCGATCAATTCGCCTCTAGAAGTGGGTCGAGCGCGCGAACGTGTTCGACTTGCCAGCCAAGCGGTACCACGTCACCGACGGCCAGCGCAGGATCGAGCTCGGCAATCGGCTGTTTCACAAAGAAATCGGTCTTGCCGCAGACTTCCAGGCGCACCCGAACGTGGTCGCCCAGATAGATGAATTCCGCCACCCGGCCGGAGAAGCGATTGACGCAGGACTCGCTCGAGCCGTTGAGGCTTACGCGCTCCGGGCGAATCGACAGCGTGACCGGCTCGCCGGTCTTGCCGACGTTGACTGCCAGGGCTTCGACCTTCTCGCCACGGCCCAACTCGACCACGCAGCGATCGCCGGTGTGGCTGTGCAGACGACCGTTGAGGCGATTGTTCTCGCCGATGAAGTTGGCGACGAAGGTGTTCTTCGGTTCTTCGTAGAGGCTGCGCGGCGGGGCAATCTGCTGGATTTCGCCTTGATGGAACACGGCCACGCGATCAGACATGGTGAGTGCTTCACCCTGGTCGTGAGTCACGTAGACCACGGTCACGCCCAGGCGCTGGTGCAGATGCTTGATCTCCATCTGCATGTGTTCGCGCAGTTGTTTGTCCAAGGCGCCGAGCGGCTCGTCCATCAGCACCAGCTGCGGCTCGAACACCAGTGCGCGGGCTAGGGCTACGCGCTGCTGCTGCCCACCGGACAGCTGCGCCGGATAGCGCTGGGCGAAGGCGTCGAGCTGAACCATGCTCAGGACTTTTTTTACTTTGTCGCTGACATCACTCTTGTTCAAGCCACGCACGCTCAGCGGGAACGCCAGGTTCTCGGCGACCGTCATGTGCGGGAATAAAGCGTAGTTCTGGAACACCATGCCGATGTCGCGTTTATGCGGCGGCACATTGTTGATGGAACGCCCCGCCAGCAGGATTTCACCTGCGGTCGGGGTTTCGAAACCGGCGAGCATCATCAGGCTGGTGGTCTTGCCGGAGCCGGATGGCCCGAGCAACGTGAGGAATTCGCCTTTGCGAATGTCCAGGTTGAGGTCTTTGACGATCAGGTTCTCGCCATCGTAGCTCTTCTGCACTCCACGAAAGCTGACCAGAATGTCACTGGCCCCTGCGCTTGTATCGACCTGGCTCATACCCACACCTTTGTTGTTGATGACTGCTGTGGACTAAGCCTAGTGGACGCTGGGAGCCGCGCAAATCGGGGGGCAGGAGAGAATCGCCTCAGCCAGATGGAAGGCTTGGGGTAGGGATTGCCCTACAAGGATGGCGGGAATGGATAGGAGCTGTGGCGAGATTGAAGCTGCAGGCCGCGAGAAAGGGCAAAAGCAGCTTTTCAGTATGTCGCAAATGGATATGCCACCACGGTCCCACACTCGACGGCGGCGAACCTTAGAGCAGTTTGTGTTCCATCGCGTACTTCACCAGCTCCGCCAGGGAGGTGATATTGAGCTTCTGCATCAGTCGCGCCTTGTGGGTGCTGATGGTTTTGCTGCTCAGCGCCAGTTGCTGGGCGATGTCGTTGACGTTCGCGCCTTGCGCCAGGCGCTCGAACACCGAGAACTCACGTTCCGACAGCAGCGAATGCAGCGGCCGCGAGTCGGTCAGCCCGACCTCGAAGACCATCCGATCAGCCAGGTCAGGATCGATGTAGCGCCCACCGGCCGCGACCTTGCGGATGGCTGTCAGCAGCAGCGCCGGGTCGCTGTCCTTGGTCGCATAACCTGCCGCGCCAACTTTTAACGCGCGGGCAGCCATTTGCGCCTCGTCGTGCATCGACAGCACCAGGATCGCCGGCGGATTGTTCAGTGCGCGAATCCGCGGAATAGCCTCCAGGCCATTGACCCCGGGCATGGAGATATCCAGCAACACCACTTCGCAGGGAACATGGCGCAGGGTCTCGAGCAGTTGTTCGCCGTTGCTCGCCTCCCCGACCACCAGCAAATCCTTGGCCAGGCCGATTAGCTGCTTGATGCCTTCGCGGACAATGGTGTGGTCTTCGGCTACCAGTACACGGATCACGTTGTTCTCCATTCTTTTTAGGGTTCTGATCCAGAATCTATCGCGAGCAGGCTTGCCCCTACACTGGGTTTGAGTCGGTGCCCAAATTGCTGGAGCACCCTAAATCCCCTGTAGGAGTGAGCCTGCTCGCGATGGCGCTCGCACAGACAACATAAAACCTTCAGGCACCCTCCAAAGGCACCCGCACCATCAGTGTCGTGCCCTCACCCGGCTCACTCTCCAGCGACAACTCGCCGCCCATGATCAACACCCGTTCGCGCATGCCCACCACACCAAAGGATGTAGGCCGACCCGTGGTGGCGACAAATCCTACGCCGTCATCGCTGACGGTCATGAGTAATTCGCTGCCTTCACGCACCAGGGTCAGTTCGACAGTATGCGCCTGGGCATGACGCATGACATTGGTCAGTGCTTCCTGCAGGATCCGGAACAGCCCGATGGCCATGGCATCGCTCAACGCCGGCAAGTTGTCCGGAACCTGCACCAGGCAAGGAATTTGCGTGCGTGCCTCGAAGCGTCGGGCCTGCCATTCAATCGCCGAAGCGATACCGGCATCGAGAATCGGCGGGCGCAGCGCTGTCGCAACGTCGCGCACCAGCTGGAACAACTGCGCAATCAGGCGCTTCATGCTGTTAAGGCGCTCCTGCAGGCCAGGGTCGAGCTGCGCGTAGGCCAATTCGCACATGGACGTTTCGAGCTTCAGCACGGTGAGCATCTGCCCCAGCTCATCGTGAACCTCCCGGGCAATGCGCGCCTTTTCTTCTTCCCGCACGCTTTCCAGATGCGCAGACAACTCGCGCAATTGTTCGCGGGAGCTCGCCAGTTCCAGTTCGATGCGCTTGCTCTCGCTGATATCCCAGACGATACCGTCCCACACGTAGGCGCCATCCTCGAGCCGGCGCGTAATGGCCTTGATCTCGGCCCAGCGCTGCTCGCCCTGACGGGTGAGAATTCGCCCTTGCCATGACCAGTCGCTATCGGTGTCCAGTGCCAGGTCCTGGGTCTGGTGATAGCTGGCCTTATCATCCGGATGCACCAGGCTGCGCAGCCCCTTGTCGCGATGAGCGAGCGTCGCCGGGGAGTAACCCACCAGGGTTTCGCTACCTTCACTGATGTAGGCAAAGTCGATCTGCCCTGTCACCGGCGCCCGCTCCAGGCGAAAGACCAATCCCGGGACGTTGGCAGCGATCCCCTGCAGCCGCGCTTCGCTTTCCTGCAATGCCGCCAAAGCTCGGCGGCGCTCGGTGACATCATTGAGGTAGACCACCAGGTACTCGCCGTCACGAAATCGCAGGAAGCTCAACGACACGTCCGTTGGCAAAATACTGCCGTCCGCCCGCACGCAGTTGGTTTCGAAACTTTGCGGTCCTTCCTCGCTGGCACGGGCGCGCTTCCACAGGTTCAACCAGCGATCCATGTGCAGCCCAGGCTCGAAATCGATCAATGGCCGGTCAATAATCCCGCCTGGGGCATAACCCAACATGGTTTCGGCCGCGCGATTGGCATACCGCACGTGGCTATCCCAATTCACCCAGAGGATGCCGACCGTACTTTGATCGATGGAAAACTGCGTGAGCCGCAAGGCTTCCTCGCTGGCTGCACGCAGGGCAATGTCTTCGCGAGCAGCAACCAGTCGTTGCTCCAGGCTGTGCTGCTGACGCCGCTGCCAGAAGACGATGGCCATGCTGCTGAGCATTAACACTGCAAACAACAGACTCAGGTTCTGCCAGAAGCCTGGCGACTCGGTCAGCCGCGGGTACTTGGGTTGTAGCCATTGGTTATGCAGCTGCTCCAGATCCTTGGCCGGAATCGCCCGCAATGCCGCCTCGACGATGCCAGCCAATTCAGGCCAGTCACGGCGAGTGGCCACCCGCAGCAACTGCGGCAAGCCGATGTCACCGACCACCACCAGACCGGCAAACTCAGGCTCGGCGGACAGTCGCCCAAGCTGCGCCTCATCGACCACGGCATAGCTGGCCTGCTGGCTCAACAGCAGTTGCAAGGCCTGGCGCTCGATCGGCACGCCCTGCAAATTCAGATGTGGATAGTTGCCGCGCAGGTAATCGGCGGTAGCACCGGGCATGCGCACCGCCACGCGGGTCTGGCTATCGAGTTTTTCCAGCTCTACCACGCCAGCGCTCTTCTGATCACTGACCACCAGTTGCGGCACACGCATATACGGGTCGGAAAACTGCCACAGACGCAGACCGGTCGGGGTTTGCGCCAGGCCAGGGGCGATATCGATTTCACCCTCTCGTGCCGCCGCCTCCAGTTGCGCCAGGTCGGGGAAGTTGCGCCAGCTCAATTCAACCTTGAGCGACTTGGCCAGCCACTTCATCAATTCGACATTGACTCCGGACAGCCGCTGAAGCCGCCGGTCGTATTGGGCATAAGGTGCCTGCAATACCAGGCCGACGCGTAATTCGCCATGGTTGGCCAGCCACTGGCGCTGCGCCGACGACAGTTGTGCAGCATGCTCGGGGGGCGCGGATGCCGCCCAGCCCACCAAGGGAAACCACAGACAGCCGATCATTAACAGGCAGCGCACAACCATCATCTAAGCCCCACACACTGACAAACACTGACTAACCCATTAGGCTGCCGGAATCACTTCTGGCCTGGAAAATCCGATGCCCCCTGACTACCGCCTGGCACTGCCAGCATTGTGCCTGTCGCTGATCCTGCCTTGTGCGTTTTCCGTCGAGGCAGCTGACCCGGCCCCTGCTCCCGCCGATTCCCCCGCTGCAACCGAGCCGACGGAGCGCCAGCCGCTGCTTGAGCGTAGCCAGGAAGACGCCGCAGCCCTCGAACGCACTTTGCCCGCTCAGGAACAGCAACAACTGCAAGCGGGCAGCGAGACCTTCCTGGCACTGTGGAAACCGGCCAATGCCGCCGAGCCCAAAGGCGCGGTGATTATCGTCCCCGGCGCTGGCGAGACCGCTGACTCACCTCAAGCAGTCGGCCCTTTGCGCCGCAAATTGCCCGACGCCGGCTGGAGCAGCCTGAGTATCACTTTGCCAGATCTGCAAAGCGATGCCATTGCCCCTCGCGTCCTCGAAGTGCCCCCGGCAATCAAGGCCCCCGATACAGGGACCAAGGACTCGACCACGTCCACGCCGATTGAACAGGCGGCCGGCGGCGAGGCCGACATAGCAGACAAGGCAGTAGTCGAAAGCGTCGACGAGCAACGAAGAGTCGACGCCGAAAGAATTTTCGCGCGGATCGACGCGGCAGTTGCCTACGCCGAAGGGCAAAGCGCGCGCAGTATCGTGGTGCTGGGGCACGGCACTGGCGGTTATTGGGCCGCTCGATATCTGAGCGAGAAGCAGCCACCTCAGGTCGAGAAACTGCTGATGGTGGCGGTCAAGACACCGGCAGGCATCAAGCCCGAGCTGCTCGATCTCACCTCATCACTCAAGCTGCCGACTGCGGATATTTTCTACATGGACAAACCGCTGGATCGCGATGCTGCGCTGGCACGACTGCAGGCGAGCAAGCGTCTGAAGACCACAGCGTTTAGCCAGGTTTCGCTGAAAGCCTTGCCCGGCAATGCCAAGGATCAACAGGAGCAACTGGTGCGCCGGGTGCGGGGCTGGTTGAGCCCACAGCCGGCGGATTGAGCCGGCCGCTAGCGGAAATCCCGGCGCTGACGGATCACCGTGTAGGCGTTATGCAACTCGCGAGTCTTGTCCGTTGCCTCGCGAACCTGCGAACTGGTGGCGCCGCTGCCGGCAATCTTGTCCGGATGATGCCGGCTCAGCAGGCGCCGGTAAGCGCGCTTGATCTGCGCCGGCTCACTGGTGGCGGACACCCCCAACAAGCGCATGGCCTCCTGATAACTCAGCATGCTGCTGATCACCGGACGCTTCTGCGGTTCGTATTCGCCGGCCAACGCCTTCACTTGCTGAGGCGTCCAGCCCAGCCAACGCCCCCACTGGGCAATCAGCTCAAGCTCGCTGCGGCCGGCACGCCCATCCGCCCAGATCATGCGCCAACAGGCGCGCAACACGCCTTCGGCAGCGAACGGTTGGGCGCTCAAGCGCCGCAGATAACCACGCAGCCGATCATGTCCCGATTTGCCGCGGTTGAACGCAGCAATTGCCCGGCGTTGCGCCGACTCGGTCATTTCCAGCCCACGCATTTCCTCTCGCGCCTGCTGGATGTGCCCAGCCACCACGTGCCCGTCGCATTTGGCCAACCGCCCCAGCAGGATGAATAGCAGTTCATCGTTGCGCAGGACGGGGCGGCCGCCGAGCTTTTCGCGCAAATGCGCCCAACTGTGCAGTTGCAGACGTCGGTCGAGCGCCTGCCCCAACAGCGCGCCGAGCAAGGCCCCCGGAATACTGGCTATGGCAAAGCCCGCCCCGGCTCCAATCAGAGTCCCTGGCCAAAGCATGTCAGCGGCTCGCTTCAATCAGGGATTCGACTTCAGCCAGGCGTTCGTGAGTACCAACATCCACCCAACGCCCATCGAGGTGCTCGCCAGTCACTTGGCCAAGCGCCATGGCTGCGCGCAGCAAAGGCGCCAGCTTGAACGCACCCGCTGAGCAATTTTTGAACAGCTGCGGGTCAAGCACGGCAATTCCGCTGTAGGTCAGGTTCGCGGTATCTGCCTCTCCATCGCGCACCAGCCCATCGTGCAGGCTGAAATCACCGGCCGGGTGATGCGCGGGGTTGTCCGCCAGCACCAGGTGCGCCAGCCCGCTGATGGGCTGATGCAAGACACTGAAGTCATAGTCGGTCCAGATATCGCCGTTGACCACCAGGAACGCTTCGTCGCCCAGCAAAGGCAGGGCACGATAGATGCCGCCGCCGGTCTCCAGCGGTTCGCCCTCCGGCGAGTAGCGAATCCGCACGCCGTATTGCGACCCGTCGCCCAGATAGTTCTCGATCTGCTGGCCGAGCCAGGCATGGTTGATCACAATCTCGGTAAAGCCGGCAATCGCCAGGGCCTTGAGGTGATATTCGATCAACGGCACGCCGCCGGCGCGCACCAGGGGTTTGGGGGTAGTCAGTGTCAGCGGCCGCAGGCGTTCGCCTTTGCCTGCCGCTAGTATCATCGCCTTCATGCTTGCGCTCCGGTACGCAGGCTATCGAGCAGTGCACCCAGCTCAGCCAGTTCCGGCCGGCGTGCAACCACGGCATCTATATAAGCAAAGAAGCGCGGTACGTCGGCCAGATAGCGTGGCTTGCCGTCGCGATGGCAGATACGGGCGAAGATGCCGATGACTTTCAGATGACGCTGCACACCCATCAGGTCGCTGGCACGCAGGAAGCTGTCAAAGTCCGCCTGCACCGGAATGCCCAGGGCTCCGGCTTGCTGCCAGTAATCTTCCAGCCAGCCGCGTACACGCTCTTCGGGCCAGCTGAGGAAGGCGTCCTTGAACAGGCAAGTGACGTCATAGGTGACGGGACCGTAGACCGCGTCCTGGAAATCCAGCACGCCAGGGTTCGGTTCGCTGAGCATCAGGTTGCGCGGCATGTAGTCACGATGCACCAACACTTTGGGCTGGGCCAGGGCACTGTCGATCAACAGATCACTGGCTTGCTGCCACTGTGCTTGCTGGGTGGAGTCGAATTCGATACCCAACTCATGTTTCACATACCAGTCCGGAAACAATTCCAGCTCGCGGCGCAGTAAAGCCACGTCATAGCTCGGCAGCGGTGCCACCATCGGCAGCTGCTGAAAGGCCAGCAAGGCTTGCAAGGCGTCCTTGAACAAATCGTCGGCGTTTCCGCTGTCGATCACGTCCAGATAGGTCTTGTTACCCAGGTCATTGAGCAAAAGAAATCCGCGCTCCAGGTCTTCTGCGTAAATTTTCGGCACATTGATACCGGATTTCGCCAACAAAAAAGCGATGTCGACGAAGGGTTTGCAGTTTTCCTGGGGCGGCGGCGCGTCCATCACGACAAAGCTGCGGCCATCGCCCTCCCAGCGGAAATAGCGTCGGAAACTCGCATCGCTACTGGCTGCAGTCAACGTGGCCGGGGGTACGGCTCCCCAGCCCTGCTCTGCAAAGAGGGTGGTCAACTGTTCTTCGAGCCAAACTTTCAGGTGTTGCAAACGTACATCTTGGTCAGGCATTGCAAGGGTCTCCGACGGCGCTAGCCGTCAAGCGGGTCATGCTTTATTATCCAGCATCTTTTTCAGACCATCGAGAGGCGTGCGGCCCACACCGCGGGCAGATGGCACGCAGGAAGCCCGGACTAATAAGATGGCATTGAAATCCCCCGCGTTTCGTAAAAAATTTCCGTTGTTGGTTACCGGCAGTCTGCTGGCCCTGCAACCTCTAGCCACTTCGTTCGTGGTCGCCGCGGAACAGTATGACTGCTCAGTCTCTGCTTCGGGTGCCTGGGACTGTGCGCCAAAATCCCCAGCCGCTGCTTTGCCACCTCGCCCCGTCCATGACGGCAGTGCGGTGAGTGCAAGCGGCGAGACGCCTGCCGACAGCGGTACGAGCGAGGACACTGGTGCCAAACCGGCACTGGTCACCGAGGCCAAGGGCCGCGGCCTGAAGTCGCGCAGTGCAGACTACAGTCACCTCGACTGGGTTCCGCGCGAGAACCTCACCGCAGCGCAATTGGCTGAAACCGGTCCTTACTGCTCTGGTTCCTATATCGAACCCACTCGTCCTGGCATGAATGACAAGACGAATAAAAGCGACGCCCCGACCTTTATCGGCGCCAAGGCCTCTCGCTACAAGCAGGAAGAACAGATTGCAGCACTGGCCGGTGACGTCGTCATGCGCCAAGGCAGCATGCAGGTCGAAGCCGACGAAGCCAACCTGTACCAGGCCGAGAGCCGCGGTGAGCTGAGCGGCAACGTACGCATTCGCGACAATGGTGCCCTGATCGTTGGTGATCACGCCGATGTGCAATTGGACACCGGTGAAGCCAAGGTCGACAACGCCGAATACGTGATGCACAAGTCGCGTATCCGCGGTAGCGCCCTGTACGCCAAGCGTGCTGAAAACGCGATCATCCGCCTCAAGGACGGTACGTACACCACGTGCGAACCGAACAGTAACGCCTGGCAGCTCAAGGGTAATAACATCACCCTTAACCCGGCCACCGGCTTCGGCACCGCGACCAACGTGACCCTGCGAGTCAAGGACATCCCAGTCCTGTACACGCCGTACATCTATTTCCCGATCGATGACCGTCGCCAGTCCGGCTTCTTGCCGCCGACTATCGGCACGGGCACCGACACCGGCTTCATGCTGGTGACTCCGTACTACTTCAACCTGGCGCCTAACTACGACGCCACGTTGTACCCACGCTACATGAGCAAGCGCGGCCTGTTGATGGAAGGCGAATTCCGCTACCTGACGCCGTCCAGCGAAGGCCAGTTCGGCGCCGCGTACCTGAACGACGACGACACCGAGCGCAGCAAGCAGACCGACTACGAAAAAACCCGCTACATGTACAACTGGCAGCACAAGGGTGGTCTCGACTCGCGGGTTCTCACGCAGGTTGATTACACCAAGATCAGCGATCCTTATTACTTCCAGGATCTGCAGACTGACCAGATTGGCGTGAAAAGCTCTGATTATGTGAATCAGCAGGGTTCGGTCAGCTATCGTGGCGACAGCTACACCGCACGTGTGAACGCTCAGGCCTATCAGCTGGCGACCGTTTCAAACATCACGCCATACGACCGCCTGCCTCAGGTGACTTTCGACGGAACCCTGCCCTATCACCCGTCCGGGCTGGATTTCTCGTACAACACCGAAGTCGTGCGGTTTGATCGAGATCTCAAGAACGGCAATTTCTTTGACGAAGACGGCGTCGATACCGGCCCCCGCCTGGATCAAAACGTATTTGGCCTGGCGCGTGCCAACGGCACCCGACTCAACCTCGCACCGGTTGTCAGCCTGCCGATGGAAGCGAGCTATGGCTTCCTCAAGCCATCGCTGAAGTACCAGTACACCCAGTACGACCTGGATCTCGACGGCAAGGGTAAATCCGACATCGCCGGCCAGGGCGCAGAGGGTGACCGACTGAACGGTACCTTTAGCAGCAACCAGAACCGTGCAGTACCGATCGCCAGCATTGATAGCGGTCTCTACTTCGACCGTAAAACCAGCTGGTTCGGTAAAAACTACAACCAGACACTCGAGCCGCGCCTGTTCTACCTGTACGTTCCTGAAAAGGATCAGGCAGATATTCCGGTGTTCGACTCCAGTGAATACACCTTCAACTACTCGTCGCTGTTCCGTGACAACCGTTTCTCCGGCGCCGATCGAATCGGCGACGAGAACAAACTGTCCCTGGGCATCACCAGTCGCTGGATCGAAGAAAACGGCTTTGAGCGTCAACGTATCAGTGTCGGCCAGGCGCTTTACTTCAAGGATCGTGAAGTCCAGCTGCCGGGTATCGACGCCAAGACCCGTGACGACGCGAAGTCCAATGTCTCGCCGTATGCACTGGAATACGAATACCGCTGGAACCGTGATTGGCGCACCACTGCCGATTACAACTGGGACCCGGACAGCCGCAGCCCCCGTTCGGGTAGCGCGATGTTCCACTACCAGCCTGAAGACAATCCGAACAAGGTGGTCAACGTAGGTTATCGCTATCGCAATGACCAGATTCGTTACGACCAGACCACTGGTAAATGGCAGGTCGGTGGCGGTGACTACGGCACCCCTGGTACACCGGGCTACGTGAAGGACTACTACAAGATCCAGCAGCACGACTTCTCGGTTATCTGGCCGATCGTGCCGCAATGGAATGCCATCAGCCGCTGGCAGTACGACTACAACCGCAACCGTACCCTGGAAGCCTTCGGTGGTTTCGAGTACGACAACTGCTGCTGGAAACTGCGCGTGATCAACCGTTACTGGGTTGACTACGACGAAACCAGTCAAGACGCTCCGCAAAACGAAAAAGGCGACCATGGCGTCTTCCTCCAAATTGTTCTGAAGGGACTCGGCGGCCTCACCGGCGCCAAAGTAGAGAGCTTCCTCGACAAAGGCATCCAAGGTTATCGTGAACGTGAAGACCAAGCTTTCTGATTGTCTGCGCCCGCTCGTGCTGGGCGCGCTGTTCCTGGGTACCGCGGCCAACGCTGCGGTGCAGTCCATCGATAGAGTGGTGGCCATCGTCGACAACGACGTGGTCATGCAGAGCCAGCTGGATCAACGGGTTCACGAAGTGCAGCAAACCATCGCCAAGCGCGGTGCTGCCGCGCCTCCGCCCGGTGTGCTGGACCAGCAGGTACTTGAGCGTCTGATCGTCGAAAACCTGCAGCTGCAGATCGGCGAACGTTCCGGCATCCGCATTACCGATGAAGAATTGAACCAGGCTGTCGGCACCATCGCTCAGCGCAACAACATGTCGGTGGACCAGTTCCGCGCCGCCCTGACCCGTGACGGCCTGTCCTATGACGACGCACGCGAGCAGATTCGCCGGGAAATGATCATCAGCCGTGTACGCCAGCGTCGTGTGGCGGAGCGCATCCAGGTGTCCGAGCAGGAAGTGAAGAACTTCCTCGCTTCCGACCTGGGCAAGATGCAGCTGTCCGAAGAGTTCCGCCTGGCCAACATCCTGATTCCCACGCCGGAAAGCGCCAACTCCGACGCGATTCAGAATGCTGCCAAGCAAGCAGACTCTGTTTACCAGCAACTCAAACAAGGTGCTGACTTCGGTCAATTGGCCATCGCCAAATCGGCCAGCGAAACCGCACTGGAAGGCGGCGACATGGGCTGGCGGAAAGCTGCTCAACTGCCACCACCGTTCGACCGCATGCTGAGCACCATGGCCGTGGGCGACGTAACCCAGCCAATGCGCACTCCAGGTGGCTTCATTATCCTGAAGATCCTCGACAAGCGTGGTGGCGAAGCTCAGGTGCGTGATGAAGTGCATGTACGCCACATCCTGGTCAAGCCAAGTCCGATCCGTGACGAAGCGAAAACCAAGGCACTGGTCGAGTCGCTCTACACCCGCATCGAGTCCGGCGAAGACTTCGCCGAGCTGGCGAAAAACTACTCGGAAGATCCGGGTTCTGCCCTCAACGGCGGCGACCTCAACTGGATCGACCCCAATGCGCTGGTGCCAGAGTTCCGCGAAGTGATGGCCAATACTCCGCAAGGCAAGCTGTCCAAGCCGTTCCAGACTCAATATGGCTGGCATGTCCTGGAAGTCCTTGGCCGTCGCGCCACCGACAGCACCAACCAGGCCCGCGAACAGCAAGCCATGACCGTACTGCGTAACCGCAAATACGACGAAGAGCTGCAAACCTGGCTGCGTCAGATCCGTGACGAAGCGTACGTAGAGATCAAACTCCCTGGTGCAGACCAGGCAGCGCAGTGAAACCCAAACGTTTCGCGCTGACACCCGGCGAGCCGGCCGGCATAGGTCCTGACCTGTGCCTGCTACTCGCCTCGCAAGCCCAGCCACACCCCCTGATTGCCATCACCAGCCGCGACCTGCTCATTGAGCGGGCCGCGCAACTGGGTGTGGTCGTCGATCTGCTGGAGGTAACTCCCGACAGTTGGCCAGACGCTCCGGCGCCGGCCAACAGCCTGTACGTGTGGGATACCCCGCTCAATGCCAAGGTGACTGCCGGGCAACTGGACAAGGCCAACGCCGCCTTTGTTCTGGAAACTCTGACCCGCGCAGGCCAAGGCTGCCTCGACGGCGCCTTCGCCGGCATGATCACCGCCCCGGTACACAAGGGCGTGATCAACGAATCCGGAATTGCTTTTTCCGGGCACACGGAATTTCTCGCGGACCTGACCCAGACGGCACAAGTGGTGATGATGCTCGCGACCCGCGGCCTACGTGTGGCGCTGGTCACCACTCACCTGCCCCTGCGCGAGATTGCCGATGCCATCACGCCCGAGCGTCTGGAGCGCGTCACACGCATTCTGCATGCCGACCTGAAAGAAAAATTCGGCATCGCCCAGCCACGCATCCTGGTTTGCGGGCTCAACCCGCACGCCGGCGAAGGCGGCCACCTGGGCCATGAAGAAATCGACATCATTGAACCTACATTAGAGCGCTTGCGCGGTGAAGGCATGGACCTTCGCGGCCCCCTCCCCGCCGACACTCTGTTTACCCCCAAATATCTGGAGCACTGCGACGCAGTGCTGGCGATGTACCACGACCAGGGCCTGCCGGTGCTCAAGTACAAAGGCTTCGGCGCGGCAGTCAATGTGACTCTCGGCCTGCCGATCATCCGTACTTCGGTCGACCACGGCACTGCCCTGGATCTGGCCGGCAGCGGCAAAATCGACACCGGCAGCCTGCAAGTCGCCCTGGAAACCGCCTACCAGATGGCCGAGACCCGTTTATGACCGAGCATTACCAACACAAGGCGCGCAAACGCTTTGGCCAGAACTTCCTGCACGATGCCGGCGTTATCGACCGCATCCTGCGCTCCATCCATGCCAAGGCCGAAGATCGCCTGCTGGAAATCGGCCCGGGCCAGGGCGCGCTGACTCAAGGCCTGCTGAGCAGCGGCGGCCAGCTTGACGTGGTGGAGCTGGACAAGGACCTGATTCCGATCCTGAACCAGCAGTTTGCCGGCAAGAGCAATTTCAACCTGCACCAGGGTGATGCGTTGAAGTTCGACTTCAACAGCCTGAACGCAGCACCCGCCAGCCTGCGAGTGGTCGGCAACCTGCCATACAACATCTCCACCCCGCTGATCTTCCACCTGCTGCACAACGCCCACCTGATCCGCGACATGCACTTCATGCTGCAAAAGGAAGTGGTCGAGCGCATGGCTGCAGGCCCCGGCGGCGGTGACTGGGGCCGCTTGTCGATCATGGTTCAGTATCATTGCCGGGTCGAGCACCTGTTCAATGTCGGCCCTGGCGCGTTCAATCCACCGCCCAAGGTTGATTCGGCGATCGTGCGCCTCGTGCCTCACGCAGTCCTCCCGCATCCGGCAAAAGATCACAAGTTGCTGGAGCGCGTGGTTCGCGAAGCGTTCAACCAGCGTCGCAAGACCCTGCGCAACACCCTCAAGCTGCTGCTGAGCAATGCCGAAATAGAAGCCGCCGGCGTCGATGGCAGCCTGCGTCCGGAGCAACTCGACCTGGCCGCCTTCGTGCGCCTGGCCGACAAGCTGAGCGAGCAGGCGCCCCAAGCACCTGCCGCCGACTGACCAGCGATGAGCGCTATCGGGTAGGACGCCAGTCTGGTTTACTACCCGGTACTTGGCCTAGACTGATCCCATCAGCTACGCCCCGCGTCCCGCTTCGTTTTTAAGGCCTCTTGCATGTCCGATCCTCGCTATCAGGTCGACGTCAGCGTCGTCACCCGCTATCTGGCAGAACAATCGCAACCCGAGCACGAACGCTTTGCCTTCGCCTACACCATCACTGTGCAGAACAATGGCGCGCTCCCGGCCAAGCTGCTGTCGCGGCACTGGGTGATCACCGACGGCGACGGACATGTCGAGGAGGTTCGCGGTGCGGGCGTCGTCGGCCAGCAACCGCTGATCGAACCGGGCAAGAGCCACACCTACAGCAGTGGTACGGTCATGACCTCCAAGGTCGGGACCATGCAGGGTACTTATGAAATGATTGCCGACGACGGCAAGCACTTCGACGCGATCATCGCGCCGTTTCGCCTGGCCGTGCCCGGAGCCCTGCACTGATGGCAACCTACGCCGTCGGTGACCTGCAAGGCTGCCTTGACGCACTGCAATGCCTGCTCAGGAAAGTCGATTTCGACCCGGCCCACGACCGGCTATGGCTAGTGGGCGACTTGGTCAACCGCGGCCCGCAGTCGCTGGAAACCCTGCGCTTCCTCTACGGCATGCGTGAATCCCTGGTGTGCGTATTGGGTAACCACGACCTGCATTTGCTGGCGGCCGGGAAGAACATCGAGCGTCTGAAAAAAGGCGACACCCTGCGCGAAATCATCGATGCGCCCGACTGCGCAGAGTTGCTGGACTGGTTGCGCCAGCAGAAGCTCATGCATTACGACGAACAGCGCAACATGGCACTGGTGCATGCCGGCATCCCGCCACAGTGGTCGCTGCGTAAAGCCTTGAAATGCGCAGCTGAAGTCGAAACGGCTTTGCGCGATGACAACCTGCTCCCACCCTTTCTCGACGGCATGTACGGCAATGAGCCAGCGAAGTGGGACAGCGAACTCAAAGGCGTCACGCGCCTGCGAGTCATCACCAATTACTTCACCCGCATGCGTTTCTGCACTGCCGAAGGCAAGCTGGACCTCAAGAGCAAGGAAGGCCTGGACTCCGCGCCGCCGGGCTACAAGCCGTGGTTCCAGCACAAGGAACGCAAGACCAAGGGCCTGAAGATTATCTTCGGCCACTGGGCCGCCCTGGAAGGTAAAGTACTGGAACCGGGCATTTCAGCCCTCGACACCGGCTGCGTCTGGGGCGGAGCCCTGACCCTGATGAATGTCGACAGCGGCGAACGCCTGTCCTGCAAATGCGATGCGCACGGCCAGGTCGCCGCTGCGCAGATCACCCCCACAACCACCGCATCATCGTCAGCCAGCATTCAGCGCTAGGCTGCGCTTTCAGCCGAGCCACAGGAGCCCGCCATGAGCGAATTCAAACGTATCCCCCCGGAACAGGCACAAGCCTTGCGCGAACAAGGTGCCGTAGTGGTCGACGTCCGCGACCCGGCCACCTTTGCCGCCCTGCACATTGCAGGCTCCAAACACCTGGATAACCACTCCCTGCACGCGTTCATTCAAGGCGCTGACCTCGACGCACCGACCGTCGTGGTGTGTTACCACGGCAACTCCAGCCAGGGCGCGGCAGCTTATCTGATCAGCCAGGGCTTTTCCGACGTCTACAGCATGGATGGCGGTTTTGAGCTGTGGCGTACGACTTATCCCTCGGAAACCGCGCAAGGCACCTGCGAATAATTTTTTTGTAACGTGTAAGCCCCGGCCCCTGCGGGCTAGCGCCGTGGCAGACGAACGGTCTGCCACAACTAATTACGTATCTCGCCTTTACCTCCCGAATTCCCAACTATCCTTAAGCCCAGGCCATCCAAAACAGGGGAGAGCCGGTACACCGGCGCGCGGGTCATCGGGAGTAGCTTTCGGGGTAGTCAGCTCTGAAAGAGTTCTGGGGGGTAAACAGCGACTGCCTGTTCGGTTGCTGCCAGCATCGACTGAGTGATCCGGCGTCGGCTCCACGTATCGAGCGAGGTGACGTCATGAGTATCTTTAGCCACTTCCAACAACGCTTCGAGTCCACACGCCAGGAAGAACTCTCGCTGCAAGAGTATCTTGAGCTGTGCAAACAGGACCGCAGTGCCTACGTTTCCGCCGCCGAGCGTCTACTGCTGGCCATCGGAGAACCGGAGCTGCTGGACACCTCGACCAACTCGAGGCTGTCGCGAATTTTTTCCAACAAGGTGATCCGTCGCTATCCGGCCTTTGAAGACTTCCACGGGATGGAAGAATGCATTGACCAGATCGTGTCGTATTTCCGCCATGCCGCCCAAGGCCTGGAAGAGAAGAAACAAATTCTCTACCTGCTCGGTCCCGTCGGTGGTGGTAAATCGTCCCTGGCCGAGAAGCTCAAACAGCTGATCGAGAAAGTGCCCTTCTACGCAATCAAGGGCTCGCCGGTCTTCGAATCACCCCTGGGCCTGTTCAACGCCACAGAAGATGGCGCGATCCTCGAAGAAGACTTCGGCATCCCGCGGCGCTACCTCAATACCATCATGTCGCCATGGGCCACCAAGCGCCTGGCTGAATTTGGCGGTGACATCAGCCAGTTCCGCGTGGTGAAGCTGTATCCATCGATCCTCAACCAGATCGCCGTGGCCAAGACCGAACCGGGAGACGAAAACAACCAGGACATCTCGGCACTGGTGGGCAAGGTCGATATCCGCAAACTGGAAGAATTTCCACAGAACGACGCCGACGCCTACAGTTATTCCGGTGCGCTGTGCCGGGCCAACCAGGGCCTGATGGAATTCGTCGAAATGTTCAAGGCGCCGATCAAGGTGCTGCACCCATTATTGACCGCCACCCAGGAAGGTAACTACAACAGTACCGAAGGCCTGGGCGCGATTCCGTTCACCGGGATCCTGCTCGCCCACTCCAACGAATCGGAATGGCACACCTTCCGCAACAACAAGAACAACGAAGCTTTCATCGACCGGATCTACATCGTCAAGGTGCCTTACTGCCTGCGCGTCAGCGATGAAGTGAAGATCTACGACAAGCTGTTGTTCAACAGTTCGCTGGCCAAAGCCCACTGCGCACCCGACACCCTGAAAATGCTCGCCCAGTTCACCGTGCTCTCGCGCCTTAAGGAGCCGGAGAACTCGAACATCTACTCGAAAATGCGCGTGTACGATGGCGAAAACCTCAAGGATACCGATCCAAAGGCCAAGTCGATCCAGGAATACCGCGACAATGCGGGCGTGGATGAAGGCATGAACGGCCTGTCGACGCGCTTCGCGTTCAAGATCCTGTCGAAGGTCTTCAACTTCGACCCGCACGAAATCGCCGCCAACCCGGTACATCTGCTCTACGTACTGGAACAGCAGATCGAGCAGGAACAATTCCAGGCCGAGACCCGCGAACGTTATCTGCGCTTCCTCAAGGAATACCTGGCTCCGCGTTACATCGAATTCATCGGCAAGGAGATCCAGACCGCCTACCTCGAGTCCTACAGCGAGTACGGCCAGAACATCTTCGATCGTTATGTGCTGTATGCGGACTTCTGGATCCAGGATCAGGAATATCGCGATCCGGAAACCGGCGAGATTCTCAACCGCGTTGCACTGAACGAAGAGCTGGAGAAAATCGAAAAACCGGCAGGCATCAGCAATCCGAAGGATTTCCGCAACGAAATCGTCAACTTCGTCCTGCGTGCCCGCGCCAATAACAACGGCAAGAATCCGACCTGGCTCAGCTACGAAAAACTGCGGGTGGTCATCGAGAAGAAAATGTTCTCCAACACCGAAGACCTGCTGCCAGTCATCAGTTTCAACGCCAAAGCCAGCAAAGAGGACCAGCAGAAACACAACGACTTCGTTACACGAATGGTCGAGCGTGGATATACCGACAAACAGGTACGACTGCTGTCCGAGTGGTATCTGCGGGTGAGAAAGTCCCAGTAAGGGAGCTGCGGGCGGCAAACGACGAACTCTCCACAAATACGCGGTGTTTGCGTATTTGTGGCCATATGTCGCGCGCCGCTTGTTTCTGAAGCTTCTGTCTTGCAGCTTGAAGCTTATGACTCGAAGCTCCCCGGAGGGCCTATGAGCTATGTGATCGACCGACGTCTCAATGGCAAGAACAAGAGCACGGTTAACCGCCAGCGCTTTCTGCGGCGCTACCGTGACCACATCAAGAAAGCCGTCGAAGAGGCGGTCAGCCGGCGCTCCATTACCGATATGGAACACGGTGAACAGATCAGCATTCCTGGTCGCGACATTGACGAGCCAGTGCTTCACCACGGCCGTGGTGGCAAGCAGACCGTCGTGCACCCGGGCAACAAGGAATTCACCAGCGGCGAGCACATTGCCCGCCCACCTGGCGGAGGCGGCGGCAGAGGGCCTGGCAAAGCCGGCAACTCGGGTGAGGGAATGGACGAGTTCGTCTTCCAGATCACCCAGGAGGAGTTCCTCGAGTTCATGTTCGAGGACCTTGAACTGCCGAACCTGGTCAAGCGCAACCTGACCGGTACCGACACCTTCAAGACCGTGCGTGCGGGCATCAGCAACGAAGGCAATCCGTCGCGGATCAACATCATCCGCACCTTGCGTTCGGCCCATGCACGCCGCATAGCGTTGTCCGGCAGCAGTCGGGCGAAGTTGCGCGAGGCCAAGGAGGAACTGCTGCGGTTAAAACGCGATGAACCGGATAACTTCGGAGATATTCAGGAAATAGAAGCGGAAATCGAGAAACTCAGTGCGCGAATTCACCGTGTGCCGTTCCTCGATACATTCGACCTCAAGTACAACTTGCTGATCAAGCAGCCCAACCCCAGTTCCAAGGCGGTAATGTTCTGCCTGATGGACGTTTCGGGCTCCATGACCCAGGCGACCAAGGACATCGCCAAGCGCTTTTTCATCCTGCTGTATCTGTTCCTGAAACGTAACTACGACAAGATCGACGTGGTGTTCATTCGCCACCACACCAGTGCACGGGAAGTCGACGAGGAGGAGTTTTTCTATTCTCGCGAAACCGGCGGCACCATCGTGTCCAGCGCCTTGAAACTCATGCAGGAGATCATGGCCGAGCGTTATCCGAGCAACGAGTGGAATATCTATGCTGCACAGGCTTCAGACGGTGACAACTGGAATGACGACTCACCGATCTGCCGCGATATCCTGATCAACCAGATCATGCCCTTTGTGCAGTACTACACTTACGTCGAGATCACCCCTCGCGAGCACCAGGCCCTGTGGTTCGAATACGAACGCATTGCCGAAGCCTTTTCTGACACTTTTGCCCAGCAGCAACTGGTCTCGGCCGGCGATATCTATCCGGTCTTCCGTGAACTCTTCCAGCGCAGGTTAGTGACATGACCGCCAAAGAGCAGAAGCGCCAACCCATTTCCACCGGCTCCGAGTGGACGTTCGAGCTGATCCAGGCCTACGACCGAGAAATCAGTCGTATCGCTGCTCGCTACGCACTCGATACCTACCCCAACCAGATCGAAGTGATTACTGCCGAGCAGATGATGGATGCGTATGCGTCGGTTGGCATGCCACTGGGTTATCACCACTGGTCCTACGGCAAGCACTTTCTCAGCACCGAAAAATCCTACAGCCGTGGCCAGATGGGGCTGGCCTACGAGATCGTGATCAACTCCGACCCATGCATCGCTTACCTGATGGAAGAAAACACCATCTGCATGCAGGCACTGGTGGTGGCACACGCGTGCTACGGCCATAACAGTTTTTTCAAGGGCAACTATCTGTTCCGCACCTGGACTGATGCCAGTTCGATCATCGATTACCTGGTGTTTGCCAAGCAGTACATCATGCAGTGCGAAGAGCGTCATGGCATTGACGCGGTCGAGGATCTGCTCGACTCGTGCCACGCCTTGATGAACTACGGAGTCGACCGCTACAAACGCCCCTACCCCATTTCGGCGGAAGAAGAACGCCGCCGTCAGAAGGATCGTGAGGAGCATCTGCAGAAACAGATCAACGACCTGTGGCGGACCATTCCCAAAGGAGCGGACAAATACAGCGACAAGGACAACGCGCGCTTCCCCGCCGAACCTCAGGAAAACATCCTGTATTTCATCGAAAAGCACGCACCCCTGCTGGAGCCTTGGCAGCGCGAGATCGTACGCATCGTGCGCAAGATCGCCCAGTATTTCTACCCCCAACGCCAGACTCAGGTGATGAACGAAGGCTGGGCCACGTTCTGGCACTACACGCTGATGAACGACCTGTATGACGAGGGCCTCGTCACAGACGGTTTCATGATGGAATTCCTGACATCCCACACCAGCGTGGTCATGCAGCCGGGCTTCGACAGCCCGTATTACAGTGGCATCAACCCTTACGCCCTGGGATTCGCCATGTACCGCGACATTCGGCGGATGTGCGAAAGCCCCACCGAGGAGGATTACCGCTGGTTCCCCGACATTGCCGGCACAGACTGGCTTTCGAGCATCAAATTCGCGATGAGCAGCTTCAAGGATGAGAGTTTCATCCTGCAGTACCTGTCACCCAAGGTGATACGTGACCTGAAACTGTTCAGCATTCTCGACGATGATCAAAAGGACGATTTGCTGGTTCCAGCCATTCACGACGAAGGAGGTTATCGGACTATCCGGGAAACCCTGGCCGCACAGTACAACCTCGGCAACCGTGAACCCAACGTGCAGATCTACAGCATCGATCGGCGCGGCGACCGCTCCCTGACGCTGCGTCATCAGCAGCACGACCGCAAACCACTGGGCGAATCGACCGAAGAGGTGCTCAAGCATCTCCACCGGCTGTGGGGCTTCGATATTCATCTGGAAACCCTGCAAGGGGATCAGGTGATGAAAACCCATCATGTGCCTCCCAGAGGCGAACACGCTGAAGGCGATTACGGCCGGCTGGACCTGGCGGTCATTCATCTTTGAACCCCTTTGTACCTCCGTTTGCTCGACGTAACGGTTATTCTGTCGAGCTAACGGAGGTTTTTTATGCAGATTTATAAAGTCGGCGGCGCGGTGCGTGATCGCCTGCTGGGTATTCCGGTCACCGATATCGACTGGGTGGTAGTAGGGGCCTCGGCCGAGGAAATGCTCGCCAAAGGCTACCGACCAGTCGGCGCAGACTTTCCAGTGTTCCTGCATCCAAAAACCGGCGAGGAGTACGCCCTCGCCCGTACCGAGCGCAAAAGCGGGCGCGGCTATGGAGGCTTCACCTTCCACGCCAGCCCCGATGTCACACTCGAAGAAGACCTGATCCGCCGCGACCTGACGATCAACGCCATGGCCGAGGATGAACAGCAAAACCTGACCGATCCTTACCATGGTCTGCAGGATCTGCAAGACCGCGTGCTTCGTCACGTTTCCCCCGCGTTTGCCGAAGATCCACTCCGAGTACTGCGCGTTGCCCGCTTCGCCGCTCGTTATGCGGGGCTCGGTTTTACTGTGGCACCAGAAACCCTGGAGCTAATGCGCCAGCTCTCGGATTCCGGTGAACTGCAGGCGTTGACGGCTGAACGTAGCTGGAAAGAAATTTCCCGCGCACTCATGGAAGACCAGCCGCAGGTTTTTATCGAGGTATTGCGCGAGTGTGGCGCGCTCAAAGTGCTGATGCCGGAAGTCGATGTGCTGTTCGGGGTGCCGCAACCTGAAGCCCATCATCCGGAAATCGATACTGGAGTACATACGCTGAGCGTGTTGCAGCAGTGCGCCTCGCACAAACTGCCACTGACCGTGCGTTGGGCCTGCCTGCTGCATGATCTGGGCAAAGGGCTGACCCCGACAGCAGAATGGCCTCGACACATCGCCCATGAACACGCGGGACTGAAGCTGATCAAGGCGGTCAACGAACGTTTCAAGGCGCCGAAAGACTGTCAGGAACTGGCGCTGCTGGTGGGCCAGTACCACACACACGGCCATCGTGCGCTGGAGCTGAAGCCTTCAACCTTGCTGGAACTGCTGCAGAGTTTCGATGTGTATCGACGGCCACAGCGGTTCGAGGAGTTCATCGCGGCCTGCGAGATGGATGCGCGTGGGCGCAAGGGGTTGGAGCAGAGAAGTTATCCACAATCCGAATATTTGCGCGGGGCGGCAACAGCAGCCCGAAGCGTGGCGGTTCAGCCGCTGCTTGAGCAAGGTTTCAAAGGGCCTGAGCTGGGCGAAGCGATCAAGCGCGAAAGGCTCATGGCGTTGAAAACCTACAAGGAGTTGGCGGCAACCTGAAGAGCATCGCGAGCAGGCTCGCTCCTACAGTGGATCTCATTGATTCACACAATCCGTGTGTAGGAGTGAGCCTGCTCGCGATAGCATCCGCGCCGTCACAACAAATCCGACGGCGTTAACTTCTGCCCACGCCACTCAAACGCCACCGGCGCCAACACCTGGTCAATCTGCGCCTCGCGCCACAAGGTCGCAAAGCTTTTGCCTACACCCGGATGCACGCGATCCGGCGCAATCAGCGACAGCGGCCACAGTACGAAGGCATTTTTCAGAATTTCTGCCCGCGGTAGCACCAGGCCATCGAAATTTCCCACCAGATCACCGAACAACAACACGTCGATGTCCAACGGCAAGCCCTTGCGATCCGGCGCATAGCGGCCATTGTCAGCCTCGATAAACTTGAGCCGACGGTCCAGCTCAATCAACGGCAAATCGGTGTAGGCCGATACCACGAAGTTGAAAAACGGCCCGCTCTTGATGCCCACCGGCTGGCTTTCGAAGACCGCTGAGCAGCGTATGTCCACCAGGAAACCCGCAAGGGCTTCCAGGCCCGCCTGTAAATGGGCTTCGCGCTCGATATTGCTACCGAGGCCGAGATAAACCTGGGTCAGCGACATCCGCGCTCGATCTCCACACCCACACCGCCGGTCGCCGCCGGGACAGCACCGGGCTTGGTCAGCTTGAGCCGGACCCAGGTGATCTTGAATTCGCTCATCAAGACTTCCACCAGGCGCTCGGCAAAAGTCTCGACCAGTTGATATTGCGCCTGCTCGGCAAAGTCCTGGATGCGTGACGAAACGCTGGCGTAATCAAGAGCCAGGGTCAGGTCATCCCCCGCCGCAGCTGGCCGGTTATCCCAGGCAAAACTCAGATCCAGACGCAAGCACTGCCGGATGCCTCGCTCCCAGTCGTAGGCACCAATGACGGTGTCGACTTCCAGGCCCTCGATAAACACTCTGTCCAAGCACTTCTCTCCGCTGCACGACAAGGGCGCAATGCGCCGTTAGAATCAGGGCGTCCTCGCCCGGAATAGTTAGCATGTTTTGGTTACTGGCGACTCTCGCCTACCTGCTCGGCTCGCTGTCCTTCGCCATATTGCTCAGCCGCCTGACCGGAAACCCCGATCCGCGAATGAGTGGTTCGGGCAATGCCGGCGCCACCAACATGTTGCGCCTGGCCGGCAAGAAACTGGCGGTCCTGACCTTGATCGGCGACCTCTGCAAAGGCCTGTTGCCCGTGTTGATCGCAGGCGCTGCAGGCCTTTCGCTGCAGGAACAGGCCTGGATCGGCGTCTGCGCCGTCATCGGCCACCTGTTCCCGCTGTACTTCCGCTTCCGCGGTGGCAAAGGTGTCGCCACCGCTGCCGGAATGTTGCTGGGGCTATACCCGCCTGCGGCCTTGCTGGCGGTTTGCGCCTGGCTCCTGACGTTCTACCTGACCCGCACCAGCTCGCTCGCCGCCCTGATCGCCACCCCGCTGACCCTGCCTTTACTGGCATGGCAAGAGCCGGCGGCCCTGTTGCCCATGAGCGCGCTCACCGGGCTGATCGTCTGGCGCCACCGTGGCAATCTACGCGACCTGTTTGCCGGGCGCGAACGGCATTTCTAATTCTGCAAGTGAGCGCCATTCATCGCCGGAGGGTCACAGCGCCGACAACTGCTCCATCGGCCAACGGGCCTGCACACTGATCGCCAGGCTTTCGTGCTGGCCAGCCTGCAAGCGCTGGCATCCGGCAAACGCGATCATCGCACCGTTGTCAGTACAGAATTCCGGGCGCGCATAAAACACGTCGCCCTGCATGTCGCCGAGCATTTTTTCCAGTGAAGTGCGCAGCGCCTTGTTGGCGCTGACGCCCCCAGCGATCACCAGGCGCTTCATGCCGGCCTGTTTCAGGGCACGCTTGCACTTGATGGTTAAAGTCTCCACCACGGCCTGCTGGAACGCCAGCGAGATGTCGCAACGGGCTTGATCGCCGTCGTCCCCGGCGCTCACGCACTGCTGCCAGGTGTTCAGCGCGAAGGTTTTCAGGCCGCTGAAACTGAATGCCAGGCCAGGGCGGTCGCACATCGGCCGCGGAAAGGTGAAACGTCCCGCAACCCCTTGCTCTGCCAGACGCGAGATTTCAGGACCACCCGGATAATTGAGGCCCATCATCTTCGCGGTCTTGTCGAAGGCTTCGCCGGCAGCATCGTCGAGAGTTTCCCCCAGAAGGGTGTACTGGCCGATCCCATCGACCTGAACCAGCTGCGTATGCCCACCTGACACCAACAAAGCGACGAACGGAAACTCCGGCGGTTGCGACTCCAGCATTGGCGCCAGCAAGTGGCCTTCCATGTGGTGCACTCCCAGGGCCGGAATTCCCCATGCAAAGGCCAGCGCCTGAGCACAGGACGCGCCCACCAGCAACGCGCCAACAAGCCCGGGGCCCGCGGTGTAGGCGATCGCGTCGATCTCGGTAGGCACGCAGTCGGCCTCGGCCAACACCTGACGAATCAAGGGCAGCATGCGCTTTACGTGATCGCGCGAGGCCAGCTCCGGCACCACACCGCCATAGGCGCGATGCAGGTCGATCTGGCTGAACAGCGCGTCGGCCAGCAGGCCGCGCTCACTGTCGTATAATGCGACACCTGTTTCGTCGCAAGAAGTCTCTAATCCCAGTACTAGCATGGGTTTGCGCCTTGTTTAGGCTGAATTCGAAGGCGCGCATAATAGTCGCCACGCAGTGCCCCGACCAGCGGTTTTCGATCAGAGGCTTTGCATTCCGAGCGATGAGGGGTTAACATCCGCAACCCTTAAAAACCGACGTCTTCAAGTGCTCTTTTGCCACGAGGATGTTGACCCCGGTAATGAATGAAGGTAGCTCTGGATGCCAGCCGTCAAAGTAAAAGAGAACGAACCCTTCGACGTAGCTCTGCGTCGTTTCAAGCGCTCCTGCGAAAAAGCCGGTGTACTGGCTGAAGTTCGTAGCCGCGAATTCTACGAGAAGCCTACTTCTGAGCGTAAACGTAAAGCAGCAGCCGCTGTTAAGCGTCACGCCAAGAAAGTACAGCGCGAACAGCGCCGCGCCGTTCGTCTGTACTAATACACAGACGTTCGTAGCAAGCTTCTGCCAAGCCCGGCCCTCAGCCGGGCTTATGGCATTTGCGGAAAACGCTTGATGCTTCACCGTCAAAGCCGCAGACGCGACCGAGACAAATCTGCTTCACAGCGTCAGACCTGGCTCTTTTGCCAGCGGTGCACGTCTTTTCTGACGAGCCTTCCAAGGCTACTGACGAGCACACCCACTGATTCCTCTCACGACGATCAGCCCAAGGCACCCTCTTGCGTGCCCGCTTATGAGCTATCCGAGGCCACCGACTGGCGGTAGCGGATTTCAGCGCAATATTTTCAAATGGTCGAATACTGATTGGAACTAACGTCAGTTGATTTTCGGCAGATACACTTCCCTACAGCGATTACGCAAACGACAGGTTCGAGCCGCTTTAACACGCGCCTCAAGCAACGGACCGCGCTCGCTCGCCGCAGGTTTTGGATCCATTCAGCGCAGATGACGAGAACGCCATGGCCGGGCTAATTCCCCAGAGCTTCATTGACGACCTTCTGAACCGCACCGACATCGTCGATGTGGTGAGCTCGCGCCTGCAAATGAAAAAAGCCGGCAAGAACTACACTGCCTGCTGCCCGTTCCACAAAGAAAAAACCCCGTCTTTCAGTGTCAGCCCCGACAAGCAGTTCTACTATTGCTTTGGTTGCGGCGCTGGCGGTAACGCCCTCGGCTTCATGATGGACCACGACAACCTGGATTTCGTCCAGGCCGTCGAAGAGCTCGCCAAAGCCGCGGGCATGGAAATCCCCAGGGAAGAAAGCGGTCGGCCGCACAAGCCGCGCCAGCCGACCGACTCCCCGCTGTACCCGCTGCTGACCGCCGCCGCCGAATTTTATCGGCAGGCGCTCAAAAGCCACCCATCGCGCAAGGCCGCCGTGGATTACCTGAAAGGCCGCGGCCTGACCGGCGAAATAGCCCGGGACTTTGGCCTTGGTTTCGCTCCGCCTGGCTGGGACAACCTGTTCAAGCACCTGAGCAGCGACACTTTGCAGCAGAAAGCCATGGTCGATGCCGGCCTGCTGATCGAGAACGCCGAAACCGGCAAACGCTATGATCGCTTTCGCGATCGCGTGATGTTCCCGATCCGCGACAGCCGGGGCCGCATCATTGCTTTTGGCGGCAGGGTACTGGGCGACGACAAGCCCAAATACCTGAACTCGCCGGAAACCCCGGTGTTTCACAAAGGCCAGGAGCTCTACGGCCTTTACGAAGCACGCAAGAACAATCGCAATCTCGATGAAATCATCGTGGTCGAAGGCTACATGGACGTCATTGCCCTGGCGCAACAAGGCCTGCGCAATGCCGTCGCAACCCTGGGCACTGCCACCAGCGAAGAGCACTTGAAGCGACTGTTTCGTGTGGTGCCCAACGTGCTGTTCTGCTTTGACGGCGACCAGGCCGGCCGCAACGCCGCCTGGCGCGCACTCGAGGCAACATTGCCGTGCCTGCAGGATGGGCGGCGTGCGCGCTTTCTGTTCCTGCCGGAAGGCGAGGACCCGGATACGCTGGTGCGCTCGGAAGGCACCGATGCCTTCCGCGCTCGGATCAACCAACACGCCCAACCGCTCGCCGATTACTTTTTTCAGCAGCTGACTGAAGAATCAGACCCACGCTCGCTGGAAGGCAAGGCCCACATGGCCACGCTGGCCGCACCGCTGATCGACAAAGTCCCCGGTGCCAACTTGCGCATCTTGATGCGTCAGCGCCTGAGCGAAATCACCGGCCTGAGTGGCGAAGCCGTCAGCCAGCTGGTGCAAAGCGCACCGCAAGATGCGCCGCCGGCCTACGATCCGGGCATCGATTACGACGCCATGCCCGACTACAGCGACTACCATCAGCCGCAGTCTGCGGACATGTACGCGCCGCAGCAGGAGTGGACGCCGAAGAAACCCGGCGCCGGCGGTAAGAAGTGGGACAAGAAGCCGTGGGACAAGAATGGCAAGCGCGGCGGTGATCGCGATCAGCAGAGCGCGCCGCGCACTCCGATCGCTGTCGAAGCCCCTACGCTGATTGCCCTTCGCACGCTTATTCATCATCCGCAACTGGCCGGCAAGGTCGAAACCGCCGACCATTTCGCCAATGAGAGCAATACCTACGCACAACTGCTGGTCGCCCTTATCGAGGCGGTGCAGAAAAATCCTAAGCTAAACTCTATCCAGTTGATGGCCCGCTGGCACGGCACCGAACAGGGTCGCCTGCTGAAGGCTTTGGCGGAAAAGGAGTGGCTGATTGACGGCGACAACCTTGAACAACAGTTTTTAGACACCATTACTAGGTTATCAGCAGGTCAACACACAGACAGCCTGGAAGTTCTGATCAGGAAAGCAAGGCAGCCAGGATTGACTGCCGAGGAAGCAAATCAGATCGCAAATCAGATGCGCGACCTATTAAAACGTAATGTGGCTGTATCAAACCCGACCTCAACTGGCGCGTGAGGTCATAGCTCAGGTATAATCCTCGGCTTGTTTTTTGCCCGCCAAGACCTTCAGTGGATAGGGTGTTATGTCCGGAAAAGCGCAACAGCAGTCTCGTATCAAAGAGTTGATCACACTTGGTCGTGAGCAGGGTTACCTGACTTACGCGGAGGTCAACGACCACCTGCCGGAGGATATTTCAGATCCGGAACAGGTGGAAGACATCATCCGCATGATCAACGACATGGGGATCAACGTATTCGAGGTTGCGCCAGATAAGGATTCCCTTATGCTGGCCGACGCCGATACCGACGAAGCCGCGGCCGAAGAGGCAGCAGCAGCGTTGGCAGCGGTCGAGACCGACATTGGTCGCACCACCGACCCAGTGCGCATGTACATGCGTGAAATGGGTACGGTAGAGCTCCTCACTCGTGAAGGCGAAATTGAAATCGCCAAGCGTATTGAAGAGGGCATCCGCGAAGTGATGGGCGCAATCGCGCACTTCCCTGGCACGGTTGACCATATTCTCTCCGAGTACACTCGCGTCACCACCGAAGGTGGCCGCCTGTCCGACGTCCTGAGCGGTTATATCGACCCGGACGACGGCATTGCGCCGCCTGCTGCAGAAGTGCCGCCGCCAGTCGATCCGAAAGCCGTGAAAGCGGACGACGACACCGACGACGATGACGCCGAAGCAACTGACGACGAAGAAGAAGCCGAAAGCGGTCCGGATCCGGTCATCGCAGCGCAGCGTTTTGGCGCTGTCTCCGACCAGATGGAAGTTACCCGCAAGGCCCTGAAAAAGCACGGTCGTGGCAACAAGCTGGCAATTGCCGAGCTGGTGCTGCTGGCTGAGCTGTTCATGCCGATCAAACTGGTGCCGAAGCAATTCGAAGGCCTGGTCGAGCGTGTTCGCAGTGCCCTGGATCGTCTGCGTCAGCAAGAGCGCGCGATCATGCAGCTTTGCGTTCGTGATGCGCGCATGCCGCGTGCCGACTTCCTGCGCCAGTTCCCGGGCAACGAAGTTGACGAAAGCTGGACCGACGCACTGGCCAAAGGCAAAAGCAAATACGCTGAAGCCATTGGTCGCCTGCAGCCGGACATCATTCGTTGCCAGCAGAAGCTGACTGCGCTGGAAACCGAAACCGGTTTGACGATCGCCGAGATCAAGGACATCAACCGTCGCATGTCGATCGGTGAGGCCAAGGCCCGCCGCGCGAAGAAAGAGATGGTTGAAGCGAACTTGCGTCTGGTGATCTCCATCGCCAAGAAGTACACCAACCGTGGCCTGCAATTCCTCGATCTGATCCAGGAAGGCAACATCGGCTTGATGAAAGCGGTAGACAAGTTTGAATACCGCCGCGGCTACAAATTCTCGACTTATGCCACCTGGTGGATCCGTCAGGCGATCACTCGCTCGATCGCCGACCAGGCCCGCACCATCCGTATTCCGGTGCACATGATCGAGACGATCAACAAGCTCAACCGTATTTCCCGGCAGATGTTGCAGGAAATGGGGCGCGAACCGACCCCGGAAGAGCTGGGCGAACGCATGGAAATGCCTGAGGACAAGATCCGCAAGGTATTGAAGATCGCTAAAGAGCCGATCTCCATGGAAACCCCGATCGGTGATGACGAAGACTCCCATCTGGGTGACTTCATCGAAGACTCGACCATGCAGTCGCCAATCGATGTAGCCACTGTTGAGAGCCTTAAAGAAGCGACTCGCGAAGTACTGTCCGGCCTCACTGCCCGTGAAGCCAAGGTACTGCGCATGCGCTTCGGTATCGACATGAATACCGACCACACCCTCGAGGAGGTTGGTAAGCAGTTCGACGTGACCCGTGAACGGATTCGTCAGATCGAAGCCAAGGCGCTGCGCAAGCTGCGCCACCCGACGAGAAGCGAGCATCTTCGCTCCTTCCTCGACGAGTGATCACAAAACCCCCGGCCCAGGCCGGGGGTTTTGCTTTATGCAGATTAAATCCCCCGCACTTCCCACCCGCCGAATTGCCCGTCTACACTCGAAACATTCCCCCGAGCCATAACGAGACCGTTATGCCCAGACTGCCGACCGTGCTTTTTTTGCTGTCGCTGATGACCTGGACCGCAACGGCTGGCGCGCTGACTCTGACCGACGAAGAACGTAGCTGGCTGGACGCCCATCCGCACTTGCGCCTGGGTGTAGATGCATCCTGGCCACCGTTCGAATTTCGTGACGACCAGGGCCATTATCAGGGCCTTGCGGCAGACTATATCGACGTGATTCGACAACGCCTGTCCGTCGACCTGAAACCCGTGGAGCCTGTCAGCTGGACAGTGGTCCTGGAACAGGCCAGGGAAGGCAAGCTGGATCTGTTGCCAGGCATCATGTCGACCCCGGAACGCCAGTCATATTTATCCTTCACTCGCCCCTATCTCGACTTTCCAATTGTCATCCTCGCCCATGTCGGGGGCGCCCAGCCGCGCAAAATCGCCGACCTGTACGGGCTGAAAATTGCCGTTGTGGACAACTACGCACCCCATGAACTCCTGCGCACCCATCATCCGGACCTGAACCTGGTGGCCATGCCCAACGTCAGCTCGGCGCTGCAGGCGCTGGCGACGGATGAGGTGGACGCCGTGGTCGGCGATCTCGCCTCCAGCGTCTGGAGTCTGCGCCAACTCAAGCTGGACGGTCTGTACGTCAGCGGCGAGACGCCCTATCGCTATCAACTGGCCATGGGCGTGCCCAAGGACAACAAGATATTGGTTGGCATCCTGGACAAGGTCCTGGCGGACATGAGCCCAGCGCAAATCAGCGCCATTCAGGAGCGCTGGGTCGGCAACGTACTGGACCATCGGACATTCTGGTCCGACCTGCTGGTTTACGGCCTGCCGGGACTGTTACTACTGATCACCGTGCTGGCCGTGGTGATCAGGATCAATCGCCGACTGAGCTCGGAAATCTCCCGCCGGGTCGATCTCGAGCAGGAATTGCGCAGCAGCGAGTATCACTACCGCGGCCTGGTCGAGAGCCTTTCGGCCATTGCCTGGGAAGCGCGCATCAGCGACTTCACCTACAGCTACGTGTCGCCGCATGCCGAAGACCTGCTCGGCTACCCGCTCTCCCACTGGCTGATCCCGGGCTTCTGGCGCAACATCATTCACCCTGCGGACCTGACTCGTGCCCAAACCTTCTGCGATCACGAAGTCCTGGCCGGGCGTGATCATACGGTCGATTACCGGGTCATCACGGCAGACGGGCGGTGTCTGTGGGTGCGCGACATCGTCAGCCTGATCGAGCACGGACATGAACCGGTGCTGCGCGGCTTGATGATCGACATCAGCGACGCCAAACGCACCGAAGAAGCGCTGCGCCTGTCAGAGCAGAAGTTCGCCTCGGTGTTCCAGCAGTGCCCCGACATTCTGGTCATCGCGCGACTGTCCGACGGCTGCCTGCTGGAGGTCAACGAAGCGTTCGAGGAGCAGATCGGCCTCACCGCCGAGGAAGTTATCGGCCAGACCGCCACCGACCTGAACATCTGGGGCATTCCCGGGGTCGGGCCAGGTCTGCTGCAGCGACTGCAGGCAGGCAGCATCCGTAACCTCGAGATGCCCTTTCGCCGCAGCAACGGCCAAGTATTCACCGGCCTGATCTCCGCCGAGCCCTTCGACCTCGATGCCACCCCGGCGCTGGTTGTGGTCGTGCGCGACATCAGCCAACTCAAGGAGACCCAACAGCAGCTGCAAATCTCCGAAGAGAAGTTCGCCAAGGCGTTCCACGCATCCCCGGACGGCCTGCTGCTGTCGCGCCAAAGCGACGGCCTGCTGATGGAGGTCAACGACGGATTCAGCCGCATCACCGGCTTCAACAGCGCGATGTCGGTGGATCGCTCTTCCCTGGAATTGGGCATCTGGGTCAACCTCAACGAGCGTAAGCAGATGCTCGACCTGCTCAAGCGCGACGGTTTTGTCCGCGACTTCAGCTGCCACATCCGCCGCAGCGACGGGCAGATCCGCCTGTGTGAGGTGTCCAGTCGACCGCTACCCATCGGCAATGAAGATTGCATGCTGACCATCGCCCGCGACATCACTGAACGCCACCTGATGCAGGAGAAGCTGCAACAGGCCGCCACCGTATTCGAGAGTACTGCCGAAGGCGTGTTGATCACCGACACCCAACAGCACATCAGCGCGGTCAACCGCGCGTTCACCGAAATTACCGGCTACAGCGAAAGCGAAGCCCTTGGCCACACCCCTCGCCTGCTCGCCTCGGGCCTGCATGACAGCGCGTTCTACGCCGCCATGTGGCATCAGCTGACCGCCGAAGGTCATTGGCAGGGCGAGATTTCCAACCGCCGTAAAAACGGCGAGTTGTATCCCAGCTGGCTGACCATCAGCGCGGTGCGCAACCGTGATCGATTCATCACCCACTTCGTCGCCGTCTTCGCTGATATTTCCAGCCTCAAGCACGCCCAGGCCAAGCTCGACTACCAGGCGCACCACGACCCGCTGACCGGCCTGCCGAACCGCACCCTGTTCGAAAGCCGACTGCACACCGCCCTGAATAACCAGCAGGAAACCGGCAGCCAGGGCGCAGTGCTGTTCCTCGACCTCGACCGTTTCAAACACATCAACGACAGCCTCGGCCATCCGGTTGGTGACCTGTTGCTCAAGGGCATCGCCGTGCGCCTCAAGGATCAGCTGCGGGACATCGACACCGTGGCGCGACTCGGCGGCGATGAATTCATCATCCTGCTGCCGGGGCTGCAACAGCCCAGCGATGCCGACCACATTGCCAACAAGCTGCTCAATTGCTTCGCGGCGCCGTTCCAGGCCGGCGAACATGAGTTTTTCATCAGCGCCAGCATTGGCACCAGCCTCTATCCCCGTGACGGCAGCGACGTGGCCACGCTGGTCAAGAATGCTGACGCTGCGATGTACCGCTCCAAAGCCAAGGGCCGCAACCGCGTCGAAAGCTATACCCGCGACCTGACCGCCCAGGCCAGTGAACGGGTAGCGCTGGAACACGAACTGCGCCGCGCCATCGAACGCAACGAGCTGCACCTGCACTACCAGCCGAAAATCAGCCTGGACGATCATCGACTGGTCGGCGCCGAAGCACTGATTCGCTGGCGCCACCCGACTTTCGGTGACGTTCCGCCAGAGCACTTCATCGCCCTGGCCGAAGAAAACGGCATGATCCTGCAAATCGGCGACTGGGTGCTGGAAACCGCGTGCCGCCAGATGTTCGAGTGGAACCAGCTCTACCATTGCCTCGGCCCGCTATCGGTCAACCTGGCCGGCGCCCAGTTGCGCCAGCCCAACCTGCTCGGGCGTATCGAACAACTGCTGAAGGACAACCGCCTCAGACCGGATTTACTGCAACTGGAAATTACCGAAAACTTCATCATGAGCCAGGCGGAGGAAGCGCTGACAGTCCTGCATCAGCTCAAGCATCTGGGCGTGCAACTGGCGATCGACGACTTCGGCACCGGTTACTCATCCCTGAGCTACCTGAAGCGGCTGCCGCTGGACATCCTCAAGATCGACCAGTCTTTCGTCCGCGGCCTGCCAGACGACCCGCACGATGTGGCCATCGTGCGCGCAATCATCGCCCTGGGCCGCAGCATGCAATTCACCGTGATCGCCGAAGGTGTCGAGACCCAGGCCCAGCAACAATTCCTGGCCGCCGAAGGCTGTGAACAGATCCAGGGTTACATCGTCAGCCTGCCCCTGCCCCCCGACGAATTCGCCGCGACATTTCTTCGTACAACAGTTTCAAGCTTTTCGGATAGCACAGCCGAGAAACCATCGTTATAATCCGCGACCTACTGAGGGCCTATAGCTCAGTTGGTTAGAGCAGAGGACTCATAATCCTTTGGTCCACGGTTCGAGTCCGTGTGGGCCCACCATACAAATCAAAGGCTTACGCTTAACGGCGTAGGCCTTTTTTGTTTTTTGACGAAAATTCCTAACGAATTGCTCAACGAATGCAGCCTGTGCTTCCACGCCACCAATTTGACGTGCGTTAAGCAGTGGCCTTTTGATTTCATCCGAGCGTATGCTGTGAAAAATCACGCCACCAGGGATCGATATGAGAACGGCACTGGCAGTACTGGCGACGAGCCTGGCGCTTGCGCCACCTCCCCTCAAAGCAACACAAACGAATAAGCACCGATAGCCATCAAGGAAATTCATTATGGATTTTTTCGCTACCCTTTTTCTTCTTGCTCTAGGCATAGCAGTTTATTTTCTGCCGCTATTCATAGCCTGCTTTAGAAAACACCCTTCAGCCCTAGCAATATCCGCCTTGAATTTTCTTGCTGGTTGGACATTTATAGGATGGCTCGTCGCATTCATTTGGGCTCTTACCAATACCCCGGCGCTATCCGCTTTACAATCCGGCAGAACTCATGATCTGTATAAATTAGCCGAACTAAGGGAAAAGGGCGCATTAACTGAAGACGAGTTCCAAAGAGAAAAATCTAAATTACTTAGCTAGATCTTTCAGAGCTAGCCCACCTGACATATTGAATGGTTTAAGCCCACATCACACCAGGATATGGCGAAGCATCTTTGTTTGGCACCGGCTTAGTTGCCTTGGCAATGCCTTTCACTAGTGCGTTGTAGCGACTCTTCGAATTGCCCTTGCAATGTTCCATGTGCGACGTAAGCCAACCGCCGTGTTTAGCTAGCCAGCGCCTGGGCGGCATTACCTCGGCAGCCTCGATTGCCCAGATAAGCAACTGCTCATCACTGGGTTGATCGTCTTCAAGCTCATCGACTGCCTGCATGTCTTGCGCTCCTGGTATTGCCCGACCGATTAGGATCGGGCTTCTAGATCAGATATGCCCAGCGGTCGCCAAACCCATTGCCAGGTTCTGGCGAGTGCCAACTAGATTGTTCAGTGCGCTTACATTCCCCAATTCCAGATCCTGAATTTGCTCCAAGGCAGAACGAACACCAGCAAGCGTGACATAGCGCCCGGCTTCCTGAGCTGAATTGAAAGCGTTGGTGAACTCATCGGTATGGGCCTCGATCAATGGCTTTAACTTGGCGACCAAAGATGAAATAGCCTTGCGATGATTTACTAGCCGTTCGATGGCTGTTATTGCATCTGCGGCTTGCTCATTTCCCTTATCGACTTTCGCTTGTTGATCCTCGACTTTGGCTTGCAAATGCAGGGCTTCCAGGCGAAGGTTTAACCGTTTGGTTAGCCGTGCTGTGGCGTCAATTTGATCCTCGAGCGCCGCCACGTCTTCACCAGCTCGGCAAGCTGTCTCCCACTGCTCATTGAGGGTCGCGAGCAACAGTTCGGCGTCGATTAGTTGCTGTTCATGCTGGGCAATCAATTCGACAGCGCTCATGCGCGGGCCTCCAGGCGAACCATGATGAGCCCTAGGCTTGCCTCGATCATCGCCATACGGTGCAGCAGGCTTTGCAGCAGGTTGCGGTTACTGGTGCCCACAGGACGCCCAGGCTTACGGGTTTCGGCAATCATTAGAAAGCCCTCCCGGAAAAATATTCGTTGAGGTCAGGGGTGAGTTTTTCAATGTTTGGCGCAGGTTGGCCCGCAAGCTTGGCTAATGCCTGGGCATTGTTTCCCATCCCTTTAGCCACTACTTCACCGAACTTATCACTAACGATTTTTCGATTAGCCGTCATGTTTTCTGATTTAAGAAAAGTCAGGTCTGACTTTATAGACGCAATGTCCTTTGCCAAGCCTTCAAGAAGTCCAACCAATGATTCCATGTCGCTAGGATTAAGCGAAGCTGAAGCGTTTACAAGTTGTCGAGCCATGTTTATTTACCTGCATATAATTAATTAACAGTGCTTATTATATCGCAAGTAAAATCACACTTTCCCAACAGTGAAATAAACGCAGAAACACTTAGCAAGCTATCTATATAGGCGATATATGAGTCAGGATTTAGTGCCTAGCTTTGAGGCTTCCAAATATATCCGCGCAGTCACCGGCGTGTTCTTCCCACCAGTTTGGCGGCTTCATCTATGGTGTGACGCATGGTTTTATTCCGTCATATGACGCGTCACACTCTAGCCTGACTGGGGGTGCATATCCACCGTTGCAGGCTTCGGCACCGGGTCGTGGTGTTGAGAGTCACCGGAAAACAGAAGTGGAACTAGGAACAGGATAACTTTTAGGAACTAGCGTGTTCATAAAGACACCATTGGCGCGTTCCTGGTTGAATTGTCCAGGTGTAGCCCTTGATCAGTCAGTCAGATTTCAACGTGCGTCATACCGCTGGCTCTATCCAATGGCGTTTAACAGTGCGCAGCGACAAATCTAGAACTTTTGCTGCTTTGGCTTGAGTAAGGCCAGCATTCTTTTCTTTCAATACCGCGGCTCGGGTGTCGTGCGCTACAGGACGGCCCAGACGCTTGCCCTCAGCCTTGGCGCGTTCAAGTCCTGCATTGGTGCGTTCTACCAGTAGATCACGCTCAAACTCAGCTACAGCAGCCAAGACGCCCATCGTCATCTTTCCCGCGGGACTGGTTAAGTCCATGCCTCCCAGTGCCAGGCAATGCACCCGGACACCCATCGCTTCCAGGTGTTCGACGGTTTGGCGCACGTCCATAGCATTACGGCCTAGCCGATCCAGCTTCGTCGTGACCAACACGTCTCCAGACTCCAGACGCTCTAACAGTTTGGCGAACCCTGGTCGCTGCATAGCCATGACACTGCCGGATACGGTTTCAGTGATCGTCCGTTGAGGTTCGACAGTAAAGCCAGCAGCGGCAATTTCCATCACCTGGTTATCAGTGGTTTGGTCTGCGGTACTGACTCGGCAATAGGCAAATGTTCGGCTCATGCTCTCGGCTCCATTGGTGCCATCTAACGTGGCGACATATTCGCAAGAGTGCCAACAAAGAGCAAGGCTAATTTTTTGTCACCTTTTCAGCGGGGGCAGTTACGGTGCCGTCAGACGGTCGATTGTTGCCGGTGTCTTGAAACGCAAAAACCATGCAAACCCCCACCGAAACACGCGAAAGAACCTCCACATACTGGCCGCTGTAATCAACAGCCACATGAGGAGGCGCCTGTGCAGTGTTTTGAATTGGTCGTGCGGATGATCGAAGCGTTAGTCCCGTTGTTCATCCTGGTCATAGAGCGGCTGGGGTAAGGAAAGCCCGCCAGGGACGGCAGGCTATCTGGAATAGCGTTATTGCTTGGCAGCCGCTGCCTGAAAAACCGCATAGCCCACCAGACCAATAAAAAAGCCAGATGCGCCTGCTAATCCAGCGCCAATGTTCCCGCCGAAGATGTAGCCAAAATATGCGAAGAACGCAGCAAAAACCGGAATCATAAGAGCAATAACGTCTTTCGCCATCAGGATTAGAGTGTTCATGGTTTCTCCTATGTGAACGCAGCACGATAGCAAATCGCCACCAGCATGGGTATGAGTAAATCGATTAGACCTTGGTCATGTGTGCCGGGTGTGCCGGGTGTGTCGGGTTTTTCGACATTCATTATCTTTCTGAAAAAATAATGTATTGAGATTTCACTATTTATATTTTTAGAGAGGTTGGGGTATCTCAGATAACACGGCACAAGCGGCACACATTGCACAAAAGAAAGGGGCCGCGATGGCCCCTTCTTGTTATTGCTGTTGCATGCTCCAACCTGGACGAATCTCCAAGCCACTTACATACTTCCCATGTCGATCACGCGTACGCCCGAAGCCTAGCCGCTCCAGCCTATCTACAAAAGATTTCTGCTTAACCTTCTGACCAATACCCTGATCAGACGCCCAACTCGTGAACGTGTCATACAGCTTTTGAGAACCGACTTTACCTAATGCGCTTCGCTCACACACATCATCAACGAACTGAGCCACCTGATCAGCTTCTAAGCGCCATTCCTCTTTAGCTTGGCGACTGCTCTCAGGATCAGTAAAGCCATGCTCTAGCGCATTGCTATACGCAGCCAACGACAGATTGAGAATGCCGGGGAGCTCAGCAAGCAGCTTCTCTTTAAGCATCGGGTCCGTCTGGCCCAAGCTGGCGTCAAACTTCCTGTTAAAGCGAATGACCAGCGCACGCCGAAACAAGGCATCAGAAAAGTCCCGCGTGTGCGGCATGTGGTTCGTCCCAAACCAGCAAGTGGCGTATGGGCGCATCACAAACGGATCTTGGAACTTATGCTCAACCGTCGCAGGCTCGCCCGACACAATGCCCTTCAATGCCGCATCAGCGATTACCTCACCCTCCCGGATTTCGGTAACGATGTTGGCTAGCTTCATATGCAGATGCGCACGAGAAAAAGCACGGTCGAATTGCGAAGGCTGCACACCGGACACATTCTCAGACCCTAGCAGCGCCTCCAGCACCGACAGCAGAACAGATTTACCGTTGCTGCCACCACCGATGAGCATAATGAATCGCTCATGCCTGCAATGCGTCATCAGCGTATATCCGAGCATTTCCAACAGCGCCCGCGCCTTCTCCTTGCCATCGCTATCAGGCTCGAAAATCTCACCTAGAAACTGAGAGAAGCGAGGTGCAGAGGCTTCAGACTGGTACTCAATAGGAACTTGAGTGGTTCGGAACTCCAGCTTGTCATGAGGCTCAAGCTCCCATTCACCAGTCAGATCATGCCGCACCAGAGCCCCGGATAAGCAGTTCACAGACTCAGGATCGCCCAAATTGAAGTCATGATCCCTGCTGTAAATCGCGGTTTTGAAAACATCTGCAACGTTATTGACCACGTTCGCTGTAATGGCCGTGTGTGGCGCAAGCGCTGTTTGAACCAACTGCTTAACCGCTCGATCCTCAGCAACTCTCCAGACACCGCGACTCAACCACTCGTAAACCAGTGGCCCGGACGCCAGGATATTGTCAGCACCGATAGAAGCCAAAACGCGCTGAGCAAGCTCAAGATGATCCTCATGATCATCATCATTCGCAGCCGGGGCCATCTCGCGCAAAGTACCCAAGCCGATACCTGTTTGTTGCTTGATCGCTTTGAGCAGCCGGTCACGCTCGATAGGGCTCCGGGACAAAGCCTCCGCTACTAGGCTTTCAATATCGGACGATTCGCTCTCATCACTCAGTAATTTCACATCCGCACTGATTTCTGAGTATGGCCGCGCCGGAACAGGTGCATACCCTTTGCGTCGAGCCCCCTCAATCATTCCAGCCAGTTCCACACCCATTAGCGCCGAGGCACGCTCTGCACCTCGTTGCTTTGCCACTTCAGGAGCTACGGCGGAGAAAACCAAATGGATCAACTGATCGTCGGCACCATTTGCAACCAATCGGCCAACAATACGCAAAGCGTTTTCGTGAACACTCTCACCCTGCAACAACTCCGCCAACAGTTCTGTGTGATCACTGCTGCCACGCTCCACAGGATCGTTAGCGGCGCTTCGGTGTGGCTCCTTAAGCGTGCCCAGCCATTCCGAGAACTCGGCCCATGTGTAACGCTGACCGCCTTCGTGAACAATGCACGACCTTACAGGCTCCGCCTTTGTGTGGTTGAACCCAGGCAGACGCATCACACGCGGCAAATCGTGAATGCTCTTGTCACTGTCTACCAACGCAATCAGCTTTCGCTGGGCAGCTTCAAACTCATTCAGTGGCACGCCATCAACGCACCAATAGGCGTGATGCTTACCGGGTGACGACTCAACAATGATCGACGGGGCAAATGGGACAGCCGCCAACCTATCGAGGTGGTTGTCGATGATGTCGAAGTCCACATACAAGGCTCGGACGCGGATAATGCTAGCGGCGTCATGCCCTCCCGCATTCACAACAGCGTATGCGCCCCACCCAGCAATATTTTTCGCCTGCAAGTCATACAAAGAGTTTGCCTTGTGTGCCCCTTGCATCGGATGGATTGCTCGATAGTGCCAGTCTTGTGGCTGCGAATCAGGGTCTAATAACGCCAGGAATCGCAAAGCCTCATCAACATCTGGCAAAGGCTTCTGAGTAGGGACGGTCATTGCACACCCCCACGGTAGCTGGCGATGATTTGGACACGTTCCGCCTCAATCAGACCCGCAAGCGCTTTGCCTGAATTGAATGCCGCCAGGTAGCGGCGATTGACTTCAACCACATCAAGCGGCGCGGATTTAAGAGAATCAAAGGCGTGTACGAATACGCTAATCGCGAGCGCATCGTCGTTATCGTTGGCGCTGATCAAAGAGGCGTTTCCGATCATTTGATATAGACCTGCGAGGGCTTTCACTTGCGTGACTTGTTGGGCATTCATACCGCGCCCTCGTCTTCGGCCAATTTAATCAATGCGTAGGTCGCTATACGCGGATGCAAACGCCCTTCACTATCGGGCAAAGTCGAAAGAGTCCGATGGATTTCATGACCCAATTCTTTCAGCTCCTTGACACGAGCGGCTGGCATTAACACGTTGTAGGCGTCGCGTAGCTCAAACGTGGAGCGCGAATGATCCATAAGCAGGGTCAGTACACGCTGGCGCTGAGCTTCGGCGCTAACATCAACCAAAGCGGTAGCTTTTTCAGGGGCAGCAGAGCTCGGCCCCGCGATCTTGCGGAGTTGGAAGTTACCCATCATTAAGCCTCCTGATCGCGCAGGAATGCCTCGACTTCGTCGAGACGATACCTAACGGCGCGCCCCAGCTTCAGAGGCTCGGGAAAGCCCTCAAGTTGAGCTAGTCGCCAAAGGGTGGTGCGGCTGATATCAAAATGCATGCACACGGCACGGGAGGCGCAATAAACCGGAGCGACAGTGTTAATATTTTCCTGCATGGTTACGACCTGACATTGGTCGCCTGCTCGTAAAAAGCGTTTGACTTGGGTGCGGTTCCTACCTAACCTTCGTCTTGCTAATAGCTTTTACGTTTCGGCGGTATTTGGTTAAAGGGTTTATCCAGATATTGCATACAAGAACCTGCGCCTTGAATCGCAGGTTTTCGTGTTTCTGGAACATGCTCATTGTAACACCACCAAATTAGGCTTTTTCTGACTAGTCAGTCACTCAATGACTTGAAGGTCACTGAATCTGTGTAAAGCATTGATTCATATAGAAAAACATAAACGCCACTCCTTGGAAGTGTTCCGCTTGCGACATTTTCCATGTCGCTTTTAGACAAGTCAGAAAAGGCAGAGCTCTAGAGCCACCTAGCGATTTACCTCCTGTTGGTGAACGCCAGAACCTCCGCACGTTGCGGGTTCCCCGCGAGCTCATCTAGATAACGCGCCCACTTATCCAAATCCCCGCGCTTTTCCGGTAGATAGTTCCATCGATCATAGTGCTTTGCTTGCACCCCCGAACGACCATGCGACAGTAACCACGCCCGGCGTTCCTGATTCACCCCCAGCGCGGCTAGGTGCGTTTCAATGGTTGCGCGCAACGTACGCCAAGTGAAACGGCGGGTTTCCCCTTTTGTCGAAAGCTGATCACCAAGCGCTGAGAAAATATCTAGCGCGGTGCCGGGTGTAATGCTGACTTTTCCACGCAGAGAGAACGGCCCAGGTGCCTTGCCTGCATCCCTAAGCGCTAACAGTGGCGATAGGATCTCACGCAATCGCTGAGTAATCGGCAACAGATGCTCACGCGGCGGACTCCCTTTGCCGCCCTTGAGGTCGATCAACCGCATCACCTCCCCATGCTCGCCATCGTCATAGATGTCGGCCCAAGCGACACGACAAAGCATCTCTACCCGTTGCCCAGCTAGATAAAGCATTGCCTTTGCGATTGCACGGCGGCGCTCAGGCAAATCCTCAACGGCTAGGACAACCGCCTTCAGTTCTTCCTTAGTCAGCGCCCAGGTATTCGCCTGATTAGCACCTTCTATAGTCGGAACGTCACGCGCAGGGTTTGATTTCAGACCGTATTGAACAGCGTCACCAGCGCGGAGCGGGTTTAGGTCGCTCGCAAGCCCGAACGAAAATGCCGCCTGGAGGTAGGAGCGCAATTTATCAGCCTGCCGTTTCTTACCATTGGTTGCTGAAGCCTTGGTCAAGCGAACGCCACGCCCTTTGCTGGCGACTGCGCGAGTCAGACAACGACGCAGGATGTTCGCAATATCGCTGGGCTCGACTTCCTTTGCCTTGCATTGCGACAGTTCAGGGAATGGATCGAGAACATCTAGCTTAAGCGCACCACGCACAGCCTTGGCACTGGACTTGCCCCTGCGCTCCATATCGTCAACATAGGCACTCAGCATTTGAGCCAATGTTCCCTGCCTTGCCTCAACATCCGCTGCACGTTGGGTTAAGCGCTGGCGCTCATCCTCTGCGACCAGATAAGCGTCAATACTCGGGAAGGCGCGGATCTCCAAGGATTTAGCTGCGGCATACGCCCGCCACTCAACCAACGTTTTTTCGGAGTAGTTCCCTAGCTTTAATCGCTCCTGCTTCCCTTCTCGGCGCAGACTCAAGTAAACCAGCACACCAGTAGCTCGACGCTCAAAGATAAGCGAACCTGCTCCTTTCCCCTCCAATGCCTCGGAAAGCGTGCCTTTCTTCAAGGCCGTGATCTTGCTGTGAACCAGTTTCTGCGCCATTCCTAGCCCCTAAATTCTCTTAACGAATTGCTCAACGAATCATAGCAACTCTAGAGGATTTCAGGAAACAACGAGAAACGTCGAATCAAGCTATAGACCTTGGAAACTGGGGTTTTCATGTTTCACAAGGTAGCTCAAGATCACCAATCTTGTGACTCATAATCCTTTGGTCCACGGTTCAAGTCCGTGTGGGCCCACCAAACAAAAAAGCCGCGCATTGCGCGGCTTTTGCGTTTTTATCGTGCCACCCGAACCAATGGAATACCCCGCACCAAACCCAGCCGCTCAAGCATCGCCGCAGTCAACACAACCTCATACGTATCCGCCGGTCGCCCCCACTGCTCCACCAGAGCCATGGCATCCACCAACACGCCTGCCAACCCGGTAATGGTCTCGGCCAGTTCCTCGACGATTTTCTGCGTCCGCGCCCACAGGTCGTCTGTAATCACCTTGAGCTGCACCGCTACCTGGTCGGACGACGCTGGATCGGTTTCAGGGAAAGCGATATTGCGCAGCAGATACTGAAGCTCTTTGACTTTGGCGTAGTCCTGCTCAGCGCCCTGTGCACCTTTCAGAATGGCTACGGCTTCGGACTTGGCGACCCGCTTGGTGACCGGATTCGTGGAAGACAATGTCTGTCCCATGGCCCCCGCCATAAGGACCATCACCCTGGCTTCCAGATGCGTTTTCATGTCCTGCATAGACAAAATAGGTCGCACCAAGGTGATTGAAGCACCACCCTGATGTCGCAAGTCCATGGTCACGGAAAGCGTCACACCGCCGGTTGCAAACCCCAAGGCTCGCGCTACCACGTAGTGCCCCATTTCGTGATGCGCAATCTGCAGTGCTCGTTCCCGTACTACCGGGGGCAACGTGCTTGTCATCTTCATCGCCTCGCATCCCTGGATATCGCATTCGACTACGAGCGACGGTAGGTGTCCATCCTGGCGGCCGGCCCCCATAAAAAAACCGCGCAATCGCGCGGTTTTTCATCTCAGCCAATCAGCCCTTACTCAGGCAACGCATACGCAATCACATAGTCACCACGATCCGGCGACTGCCGCGCGCCTCCCACTGTCAGCAGGATGTACTGCTTGCCAGTCTTGGGCGAAACGTAAGTCATTGGCCCGGACTGGCTGCCTACTGGCAGGCGCGATTTCCAGATTTCGTTGCCGTTGCCGGTATCGAATGCGCGCAGGTAGAAGTCCTGGGTGCCGGCGAAGAACAGCAGTCCGGATTGGGTGGCCAGCGAGGCGCCCAGGGTAGGCATGCCGATCGGGATCGGCAGGTGCATGCGGATACCCAGCGGGCCGGTGTCCTGGACGGTGCCGACCGGGACTTGCCACATCAGTTTGTGAGTCTTCAGATCAATCGCGGACATGGTGCCGAACGGAGGCTTCTGGCAAGGAATGCCGGCGGCCGACAGGAAGCGTTCGCGCATGGCTCCGAACGGTGTGCCTTCCTGGGGAACCACGCCCATTTCGATGCCGCTGGCCCCGGCGGCGATCTTGTCGCGCGGGATCATGTAGTTGGCCAGGCCCAGGCGCATGTCATTGACAAACATATAGTGGGTGTTCGGGTCGACCGAGACGCTGCCCCAGTTCATGCCGCCCAGCGAGCCCGGGAACTGCAGGGCGCGGTCCATTCCCGGCGGGGTGTAGACGCCTTCGTGGCGCATGCCTTTGAACTGGATGCGGCACATCAACTGATCGAACGGTGTCGCGCCCCACATGTCGGCTTCGGTGAGTTTCTGGTTGCCGATCGAGGGCATGTCCACCGAGAACGGCTGGGTCGGCGAGTAGCGTTCACCAGGTACGTTGCCCTGCGGAACCGGGCGCTCTTCGACGCGGGCAATAGGTACACCGGTTGCGCGGTTGAGCAGGAAGATTTCGCCTTGCTTGGTCACCTGCGCCAGGGCCGGCTGCATGCCACCCTTGTCATCCGGCACGTCGTACAGCAAGGGTTGCGCGGGCAGGTCGAAGTCCCACAGGTCGTGGTGGGTAGTCTGGAAGTGCCAGCGTACCTGGCCGGTCTTGACGTCCACCGCGACGATGGACGAGTTCCACTTGTCATCGAATTCGGTGCGCTGTCCGCCGAAGAAATCCGGGGTGGCGTTACCGGTTGGCAGATATACCAGGCCGAGTTTGGGGTCATAGGACATGGCCGACCAGACGTTCGGCGTGCCACGGGTGTAGGTCTCGCCCTCAGGCGGACGTTTGGTGGTGTTTGGGTTGCCCGGATCCCAGGCCCACGCCAGCTCGCCACTGCGCACGTCATAGGCACGCACGACACCTGGCGGCTCGCCCGTGGAATAGTTGTCCGCCACCCGGCCACCGATGATCACCACATCGCCTGCAACCAGCGGGGTCGAAGTCTGCTGGTAATAACCGGCTTTCACTTCACCCATGTCGGTTTTCAGGTCGACGGTGCCCTGGTCGCCAAACTCTTCGCACGGCTTGCCGGTGTCAGCGTTGATCGCAATCAGACGGGCATCACCGGTCGGCAGAAACAGACGTTTGGTGCAGGCAGCAGGCGTAGCGTCCGAGGCCGCAGGGGTCTCGGAATAGCCCAGGTCACGGCAGCGCTGCCAGTTTGGCGCGGTGCCCTGCGGGTCGAATTTCCAGCGCTGTGCGCCGGTGTCGGCATCCAGGGCGAACACCTTGCCGTAGGCGGTGCACGTGTAGACCGTGTCGCCGATTTGCAGCGGAGTGTTCTGGTCTTCTGCGCCGGCGCCGGTGCTTTGCGGGATATCGCCCGTGCGGAAGGTCCAGGCGACCTGCAGCTTGTCGATGTTGCCCTTGTTGATCTGGTCCAGCGCGGCGAAGCGGTTGCCGGCGGTGGTATTGCCCCAGTGCGCCCAGTCTTTCTGCTCGGTGCCTGGCGTGACCGGCGTAACAGCCGGTTCACTGCTGGCCTTGACCACATGGGTCGGCACAAACATGTAGGCCAGCGTTGCTACCACGCCAACTCCAAGGATACCCGCGAGGCCATAGGCACCGCGTCCCGACGTCGCGCCGGACGCCCGCACCAGGGTCGGGTAAATCAGCGCCACGACCAGGCCGATCACGGCAAAGGTCAACACTCGGGAAACCAGCGGCCAGTATTCCAGCCCGGTGTCCCACACCGCCCAGATTGCGGTCAGGATCAACGCTACACCGTACAACCACGCCCCTTGCGGCTTGCGCCGAGCAATCAGCAGGCCGGATACCAGCATCGCCAGGCCCATCAGCAGGAAGTACCAGCTGCCGCCTAGCGCAACCAGGTAACCACCACCGCCCGCAAGGCCGAGCCCGATCAAAGCGATCAGCACGCCCAGCCCTGTCAGCAGCCATTTGCTGCCGCCGGCAGCCCCAGAATTATTCATGTCGGTCGTTTTCCCCGTTTGTGACAAGCGCGGAATAATGTACGAACTAGTTACTTATGGCAAATTGTCGCAGGTAGAAATGTCCTGAACGGTCTTCAGCAGATCCACCACTGAGCCTAGATCAAACATCCGCGAAGCGGGTCGGGCCTGTAACATGCAGCACCAATGATTCATGCCGCTGGAGACGCCCCTTGCCTGACATTCGCCCACCTGTCCTTGATGAAATTGACCGCCAATTGATCGCCGCCCTGCAGATCAATGCCCGCGAAAGCGTGGCCATGCTCGCCAGGCAACTGGGCATCGCCCGCACCACGGTGACATCCCGGCTAGCACGGCTGGAAAGGGCGAAGGTCATCACCGGTTATGGCGTGCGTCTGGGGCAGCGGGTGGTCGATGGTGGGCTGCAGGCGTATGTGGGGATTACCGTGCAACCGCGTTCGGGAAAGGAAGTGCTGCGTCGGCTCAGTGCCATGGCGCAAGTCCAGCAACTGTGTGCGGTCAGTGGCGAATTTGACTACGTGGCGTGGTTGCGCACGGATTCACCGGAGCAGCTGGACCAGTTGCTGGATCAGATCGGCAGTGTGGATGGGGTGGAAAAAACTACAACTTCGATCATTTTGAGCAGCAAGATTGATCGGGGGCAGCCAGTTTAAACGCGGTCTCTTGTGGGAGCGGGCTTGCTCGCGAAGGCGATAGCTCATTGGATACTGCAGTGACAGACACACCGCCTTCGCGAGCAAGCCCGCTCCCACAGTGGACAGTGTGCGTAGAAAGGTCGTCATACTGACGTATAAATCAGCAGAACGACGACACATTGCGTCTTATTAACGTATTCAACGCTCTCTAGAATGGCTGACATCTTTTCCTATACTCAGATGCGCATTCCGCGTCGGGTCGCCAGCAAGGTCAGCCATGAACAAGAACAATCGCCATCCTGCAGACGGTAAGAAACCAGTCACCATTTTCGGCCCGGACTTCCCGTTTGCCTTTGACGACTGGATCGAACACCCGGCAGGCCTGGGCAGTATTCCTGAACACAATCATGGCGCCGAAGTAGCGATCGTGGGGGCGGGCATCGCCGGCCTGGTGGCGGCCTACGAGCTGATGAAGCTGGGCCTCAAACCTGTCGTCTACGAAGCCTCGAAAATGGGCGGACGCTTGCGGTCCCAGGCTTTCAACGGCGCTGACGGCATAGTCGCCGAGCTGGGCGGCATGCGCTTCCCGGTGTCGTCCACAGCGTTCTATCACTACGTCGACAAGCTCGGCCTGCAGACCAAACCGTTCCCGAACCCGCTGACCCCGGCGTCTGGCAGCACGGTGATCGATCTGGAAGGCAAAACCCACTACGCACAGAAACTCGCCGACCTTCCTGCGCTGTTCCAGGAAGTAGCGGACGCCTGGGCAGATGCCCTGGAAGCCGGCTCGCAATTCTCCGATATCCAGCAAGCCATCCGCGACCGCGACGTGCCGCGCCTGAAGGAGTTGTGGAACACGCTGGTGCCGCTTTGGGATGACCGCACCTTTTACGACTTTGTTGCCACTTCCAAGGCCTTCGCCAAGCTGTCGTTCCATCACCGTGAAGTGTTCGGCCAGGTCGGTTTTGGTACTGGCGGCTGGGACTCGGACTTCCCCAACTCGATGTTGGAAATCTTCCGGGTGGTGATGACCAACTGCGACGACCACCAGCACCTAGTGGTTGGCGGCGTGGAACAGGTGCCGCTCGGCATCTGGCGCCATGTACCGGAACGTTGTGTGCACTGGCCGCAAGGCACCAGCCTGAGCTCCCTGCACAGCGGCGCACCGCGTTCGGGGGTGAAAAAGATCGCTCATGCACCAAACGGGCGTTTCACCGTCACCGACAATTACGGCGACTCCCGCGAATACGCAGCGGTGCTGACCACCTGCCAGAGCTGGCTGCTGACCACGCAGATCGAATGCGACGAAAGCCTGTTCTCGCAGAAAATGTGGATGGCCCTGGACCGCACCCGCTACATGCAGTCTTCGAAAACCTTTGTGATGGTCGACCGACCGTTCTGGAAGGACAAGGACCCTGAGACTGGCCGAGACCTGATGAGCATGACGCTCACCGATCGCCTGACCCGCGGCACCTACCTGTTCGACAACGGCCAATATGAGAATGGCGTCGACAAGCCCGGAGTGATTTGCCTGTCGTACTCGTGGATGAGCGATGCCCTGAAGATGCTCCCGCACCCGGTGGAAAAACGCGTGAAGCTGGCGCTGGATTCCTTGAAGAAGATCTACCCGAAAGTCGATATTGCCGCGCGCATCATCGGCGACCCGATCACCGTGTCCTGGGAAGCCGACCCGCACTTTCTCGGCGCATTCAAGGGCGCCCTGCCCGGCCACTACCGCTATAACCAGCGCATGTATGCCCACTTCATGCAGGACGACATGCCGGCCGAGCAGCGCGGGATTTTCATCGCTGGCGATGACGTGTCGTGGACGCCGGCGTGGGTCGAAGGCGCCGTGCAGACCTCGCTCAATGCGGTATGGGGCATCATGAAACACTTCGGCGGTGAAACTCACGCCGAGAACCCGGGTCCAGGAGATGTGTTCAACGAGATCGGTCCGATCGCCCTGCCCGAGTAAAAGGAGTTCAAATGCGCGTAGCCCTTTACCAATGTCCGCCGCTGCCACTGGATGTCGCCGGTAACCTGCACCGTCTGCATCAACTGGCCCTGGAGGCCAAGGGTGCAGATTTGCTAGTAGTGCCGGAGATGTTCCTGACTGGCTACAACATTGGCCTCGATGCGGTCAGCGTGCTCGCCGAAGTGCACAACGGTGAGTCGGCGCAACAAATCGCGCGCATCGCCAAATCAGCCGGGATTGCCATCTTGTATGGCTACCCCGAGCGCACCGAGGACGGGCAGATCTACAACTCGGTGCAGTTGATCGACGCCCACGGCGAACGCTTGTGCAACTACCGCAAGACGCACCTGTTCGGCGACCTTGACCACTCGATGTTCAATGCCGGCGCAAATGACTTTCCGCTGGTCGAACTCAACGGCTGGAAGCTCGGTTTCCTGATCTGCTACGACCTGGAGTTTCCGGAAAACGCTCGACGCCTGGCCCTGGCCGGTGCCGAGTTGATCCTGGTACCGACGGCGAACATGATCCCCTACGATTTCATCGCCGACGTCACCGTTCGCTCCCGGGCCTACGAAAACCAGTGCTACGTGGCCTATGCCAATTACTGCGGGCATGAAGGCGAGATCCATTACTGCGGCCAGAGCAGCATTGCCGCGCCGGATGGCAGCCGAGTCGCCCAGGCCGGCCTTGATGAAGCCTTGATCGTGGGCGAGCTGGATCGCCAGTTGATGCTCGAGTCCCGGGCCGCCAACCGTTACCTGATCGATCGCCGTCCAGAGCTTTATGGCGACCTGAACAAGCGCTGAGCCACCGTTATCCGCTAGCATTAGCGCTTCTCTGTACTGGAAGTGCTCATGCCTGCGTTGAATCCCTCCCGCTCCCATACTGAAATCCTGGCCAACGGCCTGCGGGTGACGCTGCGCCATGCGCCGCATCTGAAGCGCTGCGCTGCGGTGCTGCGGGTGAATGCGGGCAGTCACGACGTGCCGCTGGCCTGGCCGGGCCTGGCGCACTTTCTCGAACACCTGCTGTTCCTCGGCACCGAGCGCTTTCCCACAACCCAGGGATTGATGGCCTACGTGCAAGGGCATGGTGGACAGGTCAATGCGCGCACCAACGAGCGCACCACCGACTTTTTCATCGAACTGGCGCCGCCGGTGTTCAGCGGTGGGCTGGAGCGTCTGTCAGACATGCTCGCTCATCCGCGTATGAATCTGGACGATCAGTTGCGCGAACGGGAAGTGCTGCACGCCGAATTTGTCGCCTGGTCCCAAGACGCTACTGCACAACGGCAACTTGCACTGCTCGAAGGCCTGTCGAGCACTCACCCGCTTCGGGGATTTCATGCAGGCAATCGCGACAGTCTGGCAGTAGAACAGCCGGAGTTTCAGCAAGCGCTGCAGGGCTTTCATCGGCAGTTTTATCACACCGGGCAGATGACATTGAGCCTGGCCGGGCCGCAGAGTCTTGAGGACTTGAGGGCGCTGGCCGAAGCATTTGCGCAACCTGTTGCCAGAGGTGAAAAAGCGCTGCAGACAGCGCCAGCACCCCTGATGCAATCGCCAAGCAACAGTTATCAACAGGCCGGCGAGGGTCAGCTGAATCTGCTGTTCGCACTGCAAGCCCTGCCTGAGTCATCTTCCGAAGCCCTGGCGTTTTTGTGTCACTGGTTGAATTGCGCCAAACCCGGTGGACTCCTTGCACAGTTGCGCAATCGCGGGCTGGCCGACCAATTGACCGCCAGGCCGTTGTATCAATTTGCCGGGCAAGCGTTGCTGCAACTCGAGTTCACTACCGCTCAAGCGGAACAGGTGCTGCGCGAGCAACTGCTGGATTGGCTGGGCTTTTTCGCCGCCATGCAGCATCAGCCACAATGGCGCGAAGAGTACAGCGCGGTGCAGCAACGCCAGCAGCGGATCAGCGGCGCCTTGCGCCTGGCACAACTGGACAGTGAACAGATCGAGAGCAGTGATCGGCACGCTCTCGCACTTGAGGCGATCCTCGGTCAACTCGGCGCTGTGGATAACTTCAGCGGTCCATGGCAACTACCGCCCCCCAACCCGTTCCTGCTAACAGCTGCGGCAGCGCCCAGTGCCGGCTTGATTCGCGGCCAGACCAGCAAGCACCGAGGCCTGCGTACCTTCGCCCAGGATCGCCTGCGCAGCCGCCGTGAACAATCACCGATGCAGTTCAGTCAGGCGTTGCCGGATAACACGGATGAAGGCTCGATCCATCTGCGCTGGCAACTGGCGGCCAGGCCCGCGCGCGATCTGCAAGCGAACCTGGAGCAGCGCCTGCTGACCTTGCGCGAAGACGCTCGTCAGGCGGGAGTCGACTTCGCCTTCAGTGCATCCGGTAATCAATGGTTGCTGAAAATGACCGGCCTGCAGGAGCCGATGCCGACCGTCCTCGAACACGCGCTGAAAGAACTCACAAGCACCGATACCGATTTCCCACAGCAAGCGCCAGAGCGCCTACCGCTGATGCCTGTTCGACAGCTGCTGGAAGCGTTGCCCGAGCAATGTCTTGCGCACTTCGAGGAATCGGCTGACCTGTCGCAGCTCTGGTCGGGAGCGCGCTGGGACGGCCTGGCTACCGGTCTTTCCTCCCAGACGCAGGCGGCACTGGGCCTGGCTTTGAGTCGAGTGCCCGGCGTGACGGCCACTCAACTGCCAGCACCTGCTTCAATCAACGGCGACCACCTGTGGACAACTATCGACACGGCGTCCAATGAACACGCGCTGCTGCTGTTCTGTCCTGTCCCTGGCCGGGAGATCGCCGATGAGGCGACCTGGCGCCTGCTCGCGCATATTTGCCAGACGCCGTTCTATCAGCGGCTGCGAGTAGAGCTGCAACTGGGTTATGCGGTGTTCAGTGCGCTGCGGCAGGTGCACGGGCAGACAGGAATTGTGTTCGCCGTGCAATCGCCAACAGTTGCCCCTGCAGAAATACTCAAACACATCGAATCTTTCCTGAGCAATTTGCCCGCACTGGTTGAAAACCTCGGCGAAGCTAAATTCTTCGCGCAACGGCAGGCGCTCGCGGACCAGTTCGATATCAGTGCACTGGCGCAGTCCCAGGCCAGCGACATGCTGTGGCAGGGAAAACTGGCCGGCCACTCGTCGGATTATCTGCAGCTGTTGCACCGGGCTATTCTTGCGACAGATTCTCAAGCCTTGCTCGATGCAGCCCGGCGCCTGAATCAGGCCGATGGCGGGTGGCGCTGCTTGGCCAGCGCTGTGGCTCCCGGTTTGCCTTGGCAAGTGGCAAAATGATCATTACCGACGCTGCAAAGAGCTTTCTCAAAGTTTCACGGGCAAGAGTTCTGTAATTTTGAGTAACATAGCCACCTAACTATCTGAACATCTCCGGCTGGAGGTGGACTATATGTATAGATCTCAACTGTCCCAACCACCTGAAGGAGCACTCCCATGTCCTGGTCCAAACCTGCTTACACCGACCTGCGTATCGGTTTCGAAGTCACTATGTACTTCGCCAGCCGCTAAGATTTTCTCGCGGTTCAGCGCCTCGGTTCACCGAGGCGTTTTTATTTTCGGATTTGAAATTTAGGAGCGGCCATGTTTGTCCAGATTCTAGGTTCCGCCGCCGGCGGTGGTTTCCCCCAGTGGAACTGCAACTGCGCGAACTGCGCAGGCTTTCGCGACGGCAGCCTGAGGGCAACCGCGCGCACCCAATCGTCCATCGCAATTTCCGATGACGGCATCAACTGGGTCCTGTGCAATGCCTCGCCGGACATCCGCGCCCAGCTCCAGAGCTTCGCCCCGATGCAGCCGGGCCGCGCGCTGCGCGATACGGGCATCAGCGCGATCATCCTGATGGACAGCCAGATCGACCACACCACCGGCCTGCTTAGCCTGCGCGAGGGTTGCCCGCATCAGGTGTGGTGCACGGACATGGTCCATGAAGACCTGAGCACCGGCTTTCCGCTGTTTACCATGCTGACCCACTGGAACGGCGGATTGAGCTGGAACCGCATCGAGCTCGACCACAGCTTCAGCATCCCTTCCAGCCCGAACCTGCGCTTTACCCCACTGCCGTTGCGCAGTGCTGCACCGCCTTATTCGCCACACCGCTTCGACCCGCATCCGGGTGACAATATCGGCCTGATCGTCGAAGACCTGAACACTGGCGGCAAGCTGTTCTACGCGCCTGGCCTGGGCAAGGTCGATGCGCCGTTGCTGGAGATCATGGCTGCCAGTGATTGTGTGTTGGTGGATGGGACGATGTGGGATGACGACGAGATGCAGCGCCGTGGCGTCGGCACGCGCACCGGTCGGGAAATGGGCCATCTGGCGCAAAATGGCCCTGGCGGCATGCTCGAAGTGCTGGAGCAGTTGCCCGATCAACGCAAGGTGCTTATCCACATCAACAACACCAATCCGATTCTTGATGAGGATTCGCTGGAGCGCGCAGAGCTGGTTCGGCGCGGGGTTGAAGTCGCTTATGACGGCATGAGTATTGTGCTGTAGCTGATGACCCCATCGCGGGCAAGCCTTGCTCCCACAGTGGAAGAACAAGGCTTGCCTCTGACAGTGTCACCAAAACTGTGGGAGCAAGGCTTGTCTCTCACAGGGTCACAAACTGTGGGAGAAAGGCTTGCCCCTGACTGTGTCACCAAAACTGTGGGAGCAAGGCTTGCCCGCGATGAGGCCAGACCAGTCACTACCGAACTGCAGAGAACCAAAATGACTGACATTCCGATGTCCCCCACCGAATTCGAAGCCACCCTGCGCGCCAAAGGTGCGTACTACCACATCTACCACCCCTACCACGTGGCAATGTACGAAGGCCGCGCCAGCCGCGAGCAGATCCAGGGCTGGGTCGCCAACCGCTTCTACTACCAGGTGAACATCCCCCTGAAAGATGCGGCGATCCTCGCCAACTGCCCGGATCGCGAGATCCGCCGCGAGTGGATTCAACGCTTGCTCGACCACGACGGCGCTCCCGGCGAAGACGGCGGGATCGAAGCCTGGCTGCGCCTGGGTCAGGCAGTGGGCCTCGACCCGGATCAGCTGCGCTCCCAGGAACTGGTGCTGCCTGGCGTGCGCTTTGCCGTGGACGCTTACGTCAATTTCGCCCGCCGAGCCAGTTGGCAGGAAGCCGCCAGCAGCTCATTGACTGAACTGTTCGCGCCGCAGATCCACCAGTCACGCCTCGATAGCTGGCCGCAGCATTACCCGTGGATCGACCCTGCCGGCTACGAATATTTCCGCACCCGCCTGGGCCAGGCACGCCGCGATGTCGAGCACGGGCTGGCCATTACCCTGCAGCACTACACGACGCGGGAAGGCCAGGAGCGCATGCTGGAAATTCTCCAGTTCAAACTGGACATTCTTTGGAGCATGCTCGATGCCATGAGCATGGCCTACGAACTGAACCGCCCGCCGTATCACAGCGTGACCGCACAACGGGTCTGGCATAAAGGAATCATCTTATGAGTTTTGATCGCAGCAAGACCCCCACCTGGCGTCCGGGCTACCGTTTCCAGTACGAACCGGCGCAGAAAGGCCACGTGCTGCTTTACCCCGAAGGCATGATCAAACTCAACGACAGCGCTGCGCTGATCGGCGGCCTGATCGACGGCGAGCGCAACGTGGCGACGATTATCGCCGAACTGGATGCAAAGTTTCCCGGCGTGCCCGAGCTCAGTGACGACATTGAGCAATTCATGGAGGTTGCCCGTGCTCAGCACTGGATCGAACTTGCCTGACAACGTGTCAGGCGAGTTACCGCCCAAGCCAGAAATCGGCCTGCCACTCTGGCTCCTGGCCGAGCTGACCTATCGCTGCCCGCTGCAATGCCCTTACTGCTCCAATCCCCTGGATTTCGCCGAGCAAGGCAAAGAGTTGAGCACCGAACAGTGGATCAAGGTATTTCGCGAGGCCCGGGAAATGGGCGCCGCGCAGTTGGGCTTTTCCGGTGGTGAACCCCTGGTGCGCCAGGACCTCGCCGAGCTGATTGCCGAAGCACGGAAACTGGGGTTCTATACCAACCTGATCACCTCTGGCATCGGCCTTACCGAACAGAAAATCAGCGACTTCAAGAAAGCCGGGCTGGATCACATCCAGATCAGTTTCCAGGCCAGCGACGAGCAGGTGAACAACTTGCTCGCCGGCTCGAAAAAGGCCTTCGCGCAGAAGCTGGAAATGGCTCGGGCCGTGAAAGCCCACGGCTACCCGATGGTGCTTAACTTCGTGACCCATCGGCACAACATCGACAAGATCGACCGCATCATCGAGCTGTGCATCGCCCTCGAGGCAGATTTCGTCGAACTCGCGACCTGCCAATTCTATGGCTGGGCGCAGCTCAATCGGGTCGGACTGTTGCCGACCAAGGAACAACTGGTACGCGCCGAGCGTATTACCAACGAATACCGCGCGAAACTGGAAGCCGAAGGGCACCCCTGCAAGCTGATCTTCGTCACACCGGACTACTACGAAGAACGCCCGAAAGCCTGCATGACCGGCTGGGGCAGTATCTTCCTCACGGTCACTCCGGACGGCACCGCCCTGCCTTGTCATGGCGCGAGACAAATGCCGGTACAGTTTCCCAACGTGCGCGATCACAGCATGCAGCACATCTGGTATGACTCGTTCGGCTTCAACCGATTCCGCGGTTACGACTGGATGCCCGAGCCATGCCGCTCGTGCGATGAAAAAGAAAAGGACTTTGGCGGCTGCCGCTGCCAGGCCTTCATGCTCACCGGGGATGCGGCCAACGCCGACCCGGTTTGCAGCAAGTCGCAACATCACGGCGTGATTCTCCAGGCCCGCGAAGAAGCCGAGCACGCGACCCAGACCATTGAACAACTGGCCTTTCGCAATGAACGAAACTCACGCCTCATCGCCAAAAGCTGAGCCATTCAGCGCCGCCAAAGCCGTCGCCGCCGGGGTCGATTTTGCAGAGCTGCAGCTCGGTCTCCAGGGTTTGTTCTGGAACGAATACCGCCCTGAAGACGGCGCATGCCGCATCTGGCATTGGCGCGACGGCCAGGCACGCTGCCTGACCCCTTCCGGGTTCAGCGTGCGCAGCCGAGTCTACGAATATGGTGGCGGCGCGTTCTGCCTGACGGGTGACGGAATCGTTTTTGTCAACGAGGTCGATCAGCAGATGTATCGACAGGCACTCGCCGGTGAGCCCGTGGCGCTGACTTCTGGGGAATGCCGTTACGGTGACCTGCAATTCGCCGATGGTCAGGTTCTGGCCGTTGAGGAAAACCATGACCAGCATCGCCTGGTGGCCATCGATGTGGCCGACGGCACCCGTCACCTGCTGGCCGAAGGTGCCGACTTCTACGCCGCACCGACCCTGAGCAAGGACTCCCGACGCCTGGCGTGGATCGAATGGAGCCGCCCGCATCAACCCTGGACTGCGACCCGACTGATGGTCGCCGAACGCGGCAGCGGCGGCGCTTTCGCCAGCCCGCGCTGCGTGGCCGGCGACGGCAACCAGGAATCCATTCAGCAGCCTCGCTTCGATTCCAGTGGACGCTTGTTGTGCCTCACCGACCGCGCCGGTTACTGGCAGCCTTGGGCCGAGTCCGATAATGGACTGCGCGCTCTGCCGTCAGCAGCAGCCGACCATGGTCCCGCGCCATGGCAACTCGGTGGTTGTACCTGGCTGCCTCTGGGTGGCAACAGCTACCTGGCTAGCTGGACCGAAGAAGGCTTTGGCAAATTGCGCCTGACCGGCCAGCTGGATGAAGATTTCACCGGCGACTACAGCCGCTTCCGTCATCTCGCTCTCGATGAACAATTCATCTACTGCATCGCCGCCTCGCCAATCAGCCCCTCGGCCGTCATTGCCATCGATCGCGGCAGTCGCGAAGTCGAGGTGCTGGCGGGAGGCGTCGCGCCGCTACCTGCCGAACAGATCAGCGTTGCGCAAACTTTGCGATACCCCAGCGGCTCGGGTGAAGCTCATGGCTTCTTCTATCCCGCGATGACCAGGGAAGCAAAACCGCCGCTGGTGGTTTTCATCCACGGCGGCCCGACCTCTGCCTGTTATCCGATGCTCGATCCGCGAATCCAGTATTGGACGCAACGCGGCTTTGCCGTGGCCGATCTGAATTACCGTGGCAGCAGTGGTTATGGCCGGGCGTATCGCCAGGCGCTGCATCTGAGCTGGGGTGAAGTGGATGTCGAAGACGCCTGTGCCGTGGTTGCCCATCTGGCAGGCAGCGGTCTGATTGACGGTGACCAGGCGTTCATCCGCGGCGGCAGCGCCGGCGGCTACACCACCCTATGCGCGCTGGCTTTCCACCAGGTGTTCCGTGCCGGTGCCAGCCTCTACGGCGTCAGCGACCCCGTGGCGCTTGCTCGCGCGACTCACAAGTTCGAAGGTGACTACCTGGATTGGCTGATCGGCGATCCCCTGCAGGATGCCGAACGATATGCCGCACGAACCCCGTTGCTGCATGCGAGCAACATCCGTGTACCGATGATTTTCTTCCAGGGCGAACTGGATGCCGTGGTGGTGCCGCAGCAAACCCGTGACATGGTCAAGGCGTTGCAGGACAACGGCATTACGGTTGAAGCGCATTACTACCCGGACGAACGCCATGGTTTTCGCAAGGCGAGTAACCAGGCGCATGCGCTGGAACAGGAATGGCTGTTTTACCGGCGGGTCATGGAGCTGGATAACTAAAAACGCAGCAGCTGCATCGCCAGCAGGCTAGCTCCTACAGGGAGCGAGCCTGCTCCGGGCGGCGTTCCGACGATAGCGGTCTACCTGGCGCAACAAATTTCAACGCTTGGCGATGATATAAACCGCATGCACGATCCCCGGGATGTACCCGCACAACGTCAGCAGAATGTTCAGCCAGAACGCCCCGCCGAAACCAACCTGCAGGAACACACCCAGTGGCGGCAACAGAATGGCGATGATGATTCGAATGAAATCCATGGGTCAGCTCCTGATTGAAGTAGGCTCCTGTGAGCCACACACCTAATCGACCCGCGCCGTTCGTCAGGGTTCACTGATTACACCCCCTACCGCAATCATACGGGCGAAAAAAAACGCCCCACGCCAAAAGAGTCAGGCCTGGGGCGATGCGTTATACCGCGAGACGGTTCTGAAAATCCTGTGAGGCGAGTCTGCTCAGACGGCGATCCCTTTGCGGCACTGCAATTGCGCGGTGCGCACTCGAGCGAAGGCGCGGGCCAGGCGCAGGAGCATTTCGTCGACATTGGATTTGCTCACCGTGAGTGCCGGGGTAAAGCGCAGGCAAGCGGCTTGCGGGGCCTCGATCAGCAGTCCTTCGTACAGCGCGGCCTTGACCACGGCCTCGGCGCAATCATCCGACAGGTCCAGCCCCCAGAGCAGCCCTTGACCGCGTAGTTCGCCATGGCCGTAGCGATGAGCCAGGCGCGCCAGGCCTTCGCGCAGGTGTTGGCCGACGGTGTCGACATGTTCGAGAAACCCCCTGTCTTGCAGCGCATCCAGTACCGCCAGGCCCGCCGCCGTCATCAAGGCATTACCATGGTGGGTCCCCGAGAGCTCACCAAGGTCGAAAACGCAGGCCCTGCCCCGGGCGAGTAACGCTGCCAGCGGCACACCACCGCCCAAACCGTCGCCGAGCACGACGATATCGGCTCGTACCCCGTAGGACTGTTCCGCGAGTATCTGCCCGCATCGGCCGATACCGGTCTGCAATTCATTGAGGATCAGCAGGATGCCAAGTTCGCGGCACAGCCGTTCGACACCCTTGAGGTAATGCCCAGCGGCCGGAATGACGCCGGCCTGGCTCTGAATCGGCTCAAGCATGATCGCCACTGTGCGAGCATCGACCGCCGCATGCAGGGCCGCAAGGTCGTTGAAAGGAACGTGGCTGAACGTCGAACCGTCCGACGCCGAAATCGTGGCGAGACTACGACCATCGCACGCGTTGCTGGCAACGATGATCCGCGAGGCGCCGGCGCGATGTCGCTGGCCCCATTTACGCGCCAGCTTGATTGCCGCTTCGCAGGCCTCACTGCCGGAGTTGAGCAAGTACGCCTGGTCACTGCCGGTGAGGTGGCACAGCCGCTCGGCGAGGCTGAGCATGCCGCGATTGTGCAAGGCAAAACCTGGGTTGATCAGCGTCCGCGCCTGCTCGGCAATGGCATCTACCAATACCGAAGGGCTATGCCCAAGGCTGTTGGCACCACTTCCCTGGGAGAAATCCAGATAGGCACGGTCGGCACTGTCCCACAGCCAGGAACCCTGACCGCGTACGAACACTTGCAGGGGGCGCTCGACGCTGGGCATGAGGAAGTCGCTGGACAGGTCAGCACCTTTAGAGGGTTGGAAGGCATCCAGGGCCAGATCTTCAAGGTTAGGTGGGCTTCGACGCAAACTGAACAAATTCATCAGCAATCACCTCGCTTGAGGTGTTTTGCGCTGCCTATGCAAATGCTTACGACGTAATTGGTCTTCATCGCCCACGTTAGCCCTGTAACCCTTCTGAATACAGTTAGACTAGGCGGATGCGGGGCGTGCGGCCATTTCGATTTACCAGCAATTTCGATAAGAGTTACTTATGGATTTCAAGCAACTGCGCTATTTCGTCGCGGTGTATGAAGAGGGTCACGTGGGTCGGGCCGCCGAACGCCTGTCCATTTCCCAGCCGGCGCTGTCACAGCAGATCCGCCACCTTGAGGAAAACCTCGACGTCAGCCTGTTTGAACGTACCAGCAAGCGCCTGCTGCCGACCCTGGCCGCGCACACTCTGTACAACCACGCCCTGCCTCTGCTCGACGGACTGCAGCGAGCACGGGAAGCATTGGGCAATTTCAAGGGCCAGGCATTGCGCACCCTGGCCATCGGGGTACTGCAGACCGTTCACAGCAGCCTGGTGCCGCAGATGCTCGAACGGGTGCGCAAGGCCCAACCGCACCTGGTGGTGCAAATCTACGAGCTGACGGGCCTGGAAATCGAACGACGCCTGCTTAACGGATCGCTGGATATCGGCATCAGCTACCTGCCGCCCCGTCAGCCCGGTTTGCACGGGGTGCTGCTGTACGAAGACGAACTGACCCTGGTCATCCCGGCAGATCACCCGCTACGGGAATTCAAGAAAGTCTCGATGAGCCAGGCCGCAGAATTGCCGATGTTGTTACTTGGGGAAGAGTTTCAGGTGCGGCAGATCTGGCAGACACAGCTGGCCAACTTGGGACGGCGTCCACAAGTCCAGGCGGAGCTGAACAATATGGCGGGAATTCTCGACAGCCTGCCCCACACGCGCCTGGCCACAGTACTTCCGGGGCGCTCGCAAAAGGCGCTGGGCAACGATGAACTGCTGTGGAAACCGCTGACCGAACCGCGGGTGCCGTTGAAAGTGGGGCTGGTGTGTCGCGATGTACAACGTCAACAAGCCTCGCTGGGGTTGCTGCGAACACTGCTTGAAGAAGTCATCAATGGTCCGGCGGAACGCTAGAGGCGCAGCCCGGCACTTTCTTGCGGGCAAAGAAAACCCCGCCGAAGCGGGGCTTTGCAGACTGTTTCCCTGACATCCATTTCGCTCCGCCGTCCTGGCAGAATCCTACGTGTCCGTGTTGTTGCTTTGCGCTTCCTGCGCGACGTCCATGTGAAGTAGATTAGCTCTGGATCCAATTTTCCACTAGGGCAGATCGGCAGCACGTCATGTAAGCAAATGCTTACATGACGTTACATCTTTAAAATTGTGCCGCATCCAGCAGGAACAGCGACTCGCTTCCCGCCTTTACCGAAGCGCTCAACGAATGAATTCGCGGCAGCAGACGGGCGAAGTAGAAGCGCGCAGTACCCAGTTTGCTGGCGTAGAAATCGTCCTGGGTTTCCTTGCCGAGTGCAGCTTTGGCCATCAGTGCCCACATGTAGGCGTAGGCAACATAACCAAAGGCTTGCAGGTACTCGACCGATGCAGCGCCGATTTCATTCGGGTTGTTCTTGGCGCGGTCCAGCAGCCAGGCAGTCAACTCGTCGAGTGTGGTCACGGCGTCGTTGAGCGGCTTGGTGAACTCCGCCAGGTCAGCGCTGGCCGTTGCGGTGAAGTGACGAATCTCGTCGGCAAACAGGTTGTAGAACGCCCCGCCGCTGCCGACGATCTTGCGCCCGACCAGGTCCAGCGCCTGGATGCCGTTGGTGCCTTCGTAAATCTGGGTGATGCGCACATCACGCACCAGTTGTTCCTGGCCCCACTCACGAATGTAGCCGTGGCCGCCGAACACCTGCTGGCCGTGAATGGTGGTTTCCAGGCCGAGATCGGTGAGGAACGCCTTGGCCACCGGGGTTAGCAAGGCCACCAGGTCTTCCGCGCGCTTGCGGGTGGTGGCGTCTTCGCTGAACTTGGCGGTGTCGAGTTGCATGGCCACGTAGGTGGAGAATGCCCGGCCGCCCTCGTTCGAGGCTTTCATGGTCAGCAGCATGCGCCGCACGTCCGGGTGGACGATGATCGGGTCAGCCACTTTGTCCTTGTTTTGCGCACCAGTCGGCGAGCGGCTTTGCAGGCGGTCGCGAGCGTATTCCACAGCGTTCTGGTACGAGCGCTCGCCGGTGGCCAACCCCTGGATGCCGACGCCCAGGCGTTCGTAGTTCATCATGGTGAACATCGCAGCCAAGCCCTTGTTAGGCTCGCCGACGAGATAGCCAACAGCTTCATCGAAATTCATCACACAGGTCGCGGAGGCCTGGATGCCCATCTTGTGTTCGATCGAACCGCAGTTGGCCGGGTTGCGTGCACCCAGGCTGCCGTCGGCATTGACCATGAATTTGGGCACCAGGAACAGCGAAATGCCCTTCGGCCCCGCCGGTGCGTCCGGCAGTTTGGCCAGCACCAGGTGGATGATGTTTTCGGTCAGGTCGTGTTCGCCACCAGTGATGAAGATCTTGGTGCCGCTGACCTTGTAGGAGCCGTCGGCCTGAGGCTCGGCTTTGGTGCGGATAATCCCCAGGTCCGTGCCGGCGTGCGGCTCGGTCAGGCACATTGAGCCGGCCCAGATGCCGGCGTACATGTTCGGCAGGTAGGCGGCTTTCAGCTCTTCGCTGGCGTGGGCGTTGATCGACAGGCAGGCGCCGGCGGTCAGCATCGGGTACAAACCGAACGACAGGCTGGCGGAGTTGACCATTTCTTCAACTTGCGCGGAAACGGCCTTGGGCATGCCCATGCCGCCGTAGGTCGGATCACCACCGACACCGACCCAACCGCCTTCGGCGTAAGTCTGATAAGCCTGTGGGAAACCTGCCGGCGTGGTGACAGCACCGTCCGCCCAATGGCAACCCTCTTCGTCGGCCGCACGGCTCAGTGGCGCGATGCTTTTGCTGGTGACCTTGCCGGCTTCTTCGAGGATGGCCTCTACGGTTTCCGCATCGACGGTGTCGGCCAGTGCAGGCAATTGGGCCCAGAGTTTGGCGACCTCGAACACTTCATTGAGGACGAAGCGCATATCGCGCAGGGGCGCTTTGTAGTCAGCCATGGCAAACCTCGCAGGATCTATACAGTTGATTCACAGAAAATATTTCGGTTGAATCGAGTGTACCTCAACAACTTTTACGACACATAGGGTCAGCTCATGACCGATTTGTAATTTTTAGTCATCAGCGCTGTTGGTGCATGGCTTGCCATCGCCATCGCCGGCAAGCCAGGCTCCTACGGAATCGTGCAGCTGTCAGAGCGCAAACAATTGCGCAGGCAACTGCATCAGGCAATCACTTCCCGCCTCTATCGCTGCACGATGAGCGGCTGTGCGGGGCAGCAGACGCTTGAAGTAGAACTCACTGGTTGCCAGTTTACCCCTGCAGTAATCGGCATCCCCGGCGCCCTCGTCAAGCTGTGCCTGGGCGACCAGCGCCATGCGCAGCCATAGATAACCCAGAATGATGTAACCGCTGTACATCAAGTAATCCACAGAGGCCGCGCCGACTTCGTCGGGGTTTTTCATCGCGGCGATGCCCACCTGGGTCGTCACCTCGCCCCACTGCCGGTTCAGGTCGTTGAGCTGCGCCACGTAGCTGGACAGTTGCGGATGCGCGGCATTGGCGGCGCAAAACTTGTGCACGACTTTGGTGAAGCCTCGCAGCAACTTGCCCTGGCTGCCAAGCACCTTGCGCCCCAGCAGGTCCAACGCCTGGATGCCGTTGGTGCCTTCGTAGATCGGCGCGATGCGGCAGTCACGCACCAGCTGCTCCATGCCCCATTCGCGGATAAACCCATGGCCGCCGTACACCTGCATGCCGAGGTTGGTCACTTCCAGGCCGGTATCGGTCATGAAGGCTTTGCAGATCGGTGTCAGGAACGCCAGCAAGTCCTCGGCATCCTGTCGCGCGGTTGCATCCGCACTCAAGTGCGCAACATCCAGCAACTGCGCGGTGAAGTAGGTGAGCGCGCGATTGCCTTCGTTGAAGGCTTTCATGGTCAGCAACATGCGGCGCACATCGGGGTGCACGATGATCGGATCGGCGGGTTTGTCCGGCGCCTTAGGCCCGGTCAGCGAGCGCATTTGCAGGCGATCGTTGGCGTATTTGATCGCCCCCTGGAAACTCGCCTCCCCCAGGCACAGCCCCTGCATACCGGTGCCGAGGCGCGCATGGTTCATCATGGTGAACATGCAGTTCAGGCCTTTGTTCGGCTCCCCGATCAGGTAACCCGTGGCGCCATCAAAATTCAGCACGCAAGTGGCGGAGGCCTTGATGCCCATCTTGTGCTCAATCGAGCCACAGGAAACACCGTTGCGCTCGCCCGCTTCGCCGTGGGCATCGGGCAGGAATTTAGGCACGATGAACAGCGAGATGCCTTTGGTCCCGGCTGGCGCATCCGGCAGTTTCGCCAGGACCAGGTGGATGATGTTGTCACTCAGGTCATGCTCGCCGGCCGAGATGAAAATCTTGCTGCCGGAGATCGCATAGCTGCCATCTGCAGCAGGCACGGCGCGGGTCTTGATGATGCCCAGGTCCGTGCCGCAATGGGCTTCGGTCAGGCACATGGTGCCGGTCCACTGGCCCGCAGTGAGTTTGCTCAGGTAGGTGTGTTTCTGAGCTTCAGTGCCATGGGCGTGAATCGCCGACATGGCGCCGTGGGTCAGCCCCGGGTACATGCCCCAGGAAGTGTTGCTGGAACCGACCATCTCGCTGATCACCAACCCCAGGGAACTGGGCAGGCCCTGGCCGCCGTACTCCGGATCAGCCGCCAGCCCATGCCAGCCACCTTCAACATATTGCGCGAAGGCCTGCTTGAAACCCGCCGGCGTCGTCACAACACCCTGATCGAAATGGCAGCCTTCTTCGTCGCCACTACGGTTGAGCGGTGCGAGCACGTTCTCGCAGAATTTCGCCCCCTCTTCAAGAATCGCATTGACCATGTCCGGGCTGGCGTCAGCAGCTCCCAAGGCCGCGTAGTTGCTGTGAAAGTCGAAGACGTGGTCGATCAGAAAGCGCATGTCGCGCAGGGGGGCTTTATAGTCGGGCATGGTCATTTCTCCGGCAGCAGATCACTCCAACCTACTGCCGCCGAACCCGTCGGACAATCACAGTCCAGACGCTGAATGCGCCATCATCACTCAATCCGTAGCGGCTTCCATGCGCACCGCGCCACGCCGGTTCTGCCCGAAGGCCACCACGCAGTTTCGCCCGGCGCCCTTGGCGCTGTAGAGCGCTTCGTCCGCCGATTTGAGCACGCGCTCCGGCGTTCGTTGCTCCAGCCGCTCGGCCACGCCGATGCTGACCGTCACCGAGACACTCGACGCGCTTGCACCCGCACGCCGCTGGCGCCCTTGCTGATCATCCTGGGGACGGTTGTCCTGGTTGCGCAGATGGATGTTGTAGGTGGCGATAGACTCGCGGATGAGCTCCAGGTGCGGCAGGCATTCCTCCAGGCTTTTCCCGGCGAACACCAGGGCAAACTCCTCTCCTCCATACCGATACGCCCGCCCACCACCGCCGACCTTGGACAATTTGCTGGCCACCAGCCGCAGCACCTGATCGCCGACATCGTGGCCATGGGTATCGTTGAATTTCTTGAAGTAGTCGACGTCGCTCATCGCCAGCACATAGTTGCGCCCCAGGCGTTGCATGCGCTCATTCAGGGCGCGGCGGCCGGGCAGCCCGGTGAGCTCGTCGCGAAAAGCCATTTGATAGGCTTCATGGGCCACCGCTGCAGCGATCATCAGCATCACCTGGCTGCACATGATGTTCAGGGTGAAGGGCAGGATAAAAGTCTTCGGCAGCATCCAGAACAGGCCGAGCAGGCCGACCAGTTGCGCGGCATGCAAAGGCCGCGGGTGGCGCCAGTACTGCCACGCCAGCAGCAGGAACGCCGCGACGAATACCGGATAGGCCAACTGGATCAAACTCATCCACGCGCCATGCAGGGCGGGCCAGCGGATTTCCGCCAGCCACATCTGCAAGGCCTGGGGATAACTTTGCTCCAGCCCCAGGGCGATACTGCCGACGGCCAGCAATACCGCGAACCGCGCCACCATGTCCTGGAACAGATGAGTGCGCTCCTGCCAGGCGGCAAATACGGCGAACAGCAGCGGCAGCAACAGACAACACAGATGAAACACCACCGCAGCATCCTCGCGTACCGTGCCGTTGTTGCGGTAGTAATCGGTCTGGGTGTCGAGCAGGTAGTAGGCGATGTACACCGTCAGCATCAGGAACAATTCGCGCTGACGCCGATAGACCGCGCAATAGGCGCCGCCTAGCAGCAGCACCAGGGTCGGCAGGACATTGAACAGCGAAGTGAAAAATACGTTCAGGTCCTTGACGTACGCAGCCGCGAGCCCCGCGAGCAATAGCAGCAAAGACGGCAGGAAGTGGCTGAGACGAACAGCGGAAGAACGCGGCAAGGGTTGGTTCCGGCCTGGCTAAGGTTGATGGCACGCGCATGAATCATCGCAGTAAAACACAGCCCTGAGAGAGATGTCATATGGCCATCTTCTTTAACGGCCCGACCGGGGGATTTCTTGATGGGCAGGGACAAATATTTATCCATCCCTGGTTAAAAGCAGGCACAAAAAAACCGCTGCTCCCGAAGAAGCAGCGGTTTGGTCGGAACTGCCCGAGGCTTAGTAGCCCAGTGCGAAGTTCTCTTCTTTCATGTCCATCAGGTTGCCAGCGCCCGACAGCATGGTCGCCACGTGAGTGCGAGTACGCGGCAGGATGCGCTGGAAGTAGAAGCGCGCAGTCTGCAGCTTGGCGGTGTAGAACGCCTCGTCGGAAGTGCCCGCAGCCAGTTTCTCGGCAGCCAGGCGCGCCATGTCAGCCCAGAAGTAGGCCAGGCAGGCGTAACCGGAGTACATCAGATAGTCCACGGAAGCCGCGCCGACTTCTTCGCGATCTTTCATGGCGGCCATACCGACCTTCATGGTCAGCTCGCCCCATTCCTTGTTGATTGCAGCCAGCGGAGTGACGAATTCCTGAACGGCTTCGTTGCCTTCGTTGGTCTGGCAGAACTTGTGGACGATCTTGGTGAAGCCTTTCAGAGCCTCGCCTTGAGTCATCAACACTTTACGGCCCAGCAGGTCGAGTGCCTGGATACCGGTGGTGCCTTCGTACAGCATCGAAATGCGGCTGTCGCGAACGTTCTGCTCCATGCCCCACTCGGCGATGAAGCCGTGGCCGCCGTAGATTTGCACGCCGTGGTTGGCGGACTCGAAGCCCACTTCAGTCATGAAGGCTTTAGCGATTGGAGTCATGAAGGCCAGCAGTGCGTCGGCTTTCTTCTTCTCTTCCTCGTCTACGCCGTATTTGACGATGTCGACTTGCTTGGCGGTGAAATAAACCATCGCGCGGTTGCCTTCGGCGAACGCCTTCATGGTCAACAGCATGCGACGTACATCAGGGTGCACGATGATCGGGTCAGCGGCTTTTTCCGGCGCTTTCGGGCCAGTCAGCGAACGCATTTGCAGGCGATCGCGAGCGTATTTCAGGCCGCCCTGGAAGCCGATCTCGGCGTGGGCCAGACCTTGCAGCGCGGTACCCAGGCGAGCGGTGTTCATAAAGGTGAACATGCAGTTCAGGCCTTTGTTCGCCGGGCCGATCAGGTAACCGGTGGCCCCGTCGAAGTTCATCACGCAGGTGGCGTTACCGTGGATGCCCATCTTGTGTTCCAGGGAACCGCAGGTCACAGCGTTACGTGCGCCGATCGAACCGTCTGCGTTCGGCATGAACTTGGGAACGATGAACAGCGAGATGCCTTTAGTGCCAGCCGGCGCGTCCGGCAGGCGTGCGAGCACGATGTGGACGATGTTGTCGGCCATGTCGTGTTCACCGGCCGAGATGAAGATCTTGGTGCCGGAGACTTTGTAGGAACCGTCGGCCTGAGGCTCGGCCTTGGTGCGCAGCATGCCCAGGTCGGTGCCGCAGTGTGGTTCGGTCAGGCACATGGTGCCTGTCCACTCGCCGGATACCAGCTTGGTCAGGTAAGCCTCTTGTTGCTCAGGCGTGCCGTGCTCGGAAATGGTGTTCATCGCACCATGGGACAGGCCTGGGTACATGCCCCACGACCAGTTGGCTTCGCCGACCATTTCGCTCACAGCCAGACCCAGGGACTCCGGCAGGCCTTGGCCGCCGTGCTCTACGTCGTGGGCCAGGCTTGGCCAGCCGCCTTCTACGAATTGCTTGTAGGCTTCTTTGAAACCAGTCGGGGTCTTAACGCCGGACTCGCTCCAGGTGCAGCCTTCGGTGTCACCCACGCGGTTCAGCGGAGCCAATACCTGCTCACAAAACTTGGCGCCTTCTTCGAGAATGGCGTCAACCATGTCCGGAGTTGCGTCTGCGCAAGCCGGGAGGCTCGAATAGTGCGCTTCGTAGCCGAGCAGCTCGTCACGAACGAAGCGAATATCACGCAAGGGGGCCTTGTAGTCAGGCATAGCGATAAACCTCTGCTGATGTAACCGGGGATGAACGACCGCGTTGATTTGTTGTGGCGGTCAAACAGTTGTTTGAAACATACGTTTACGACCAAACCTTGTCAAGCGTCGATCTTTTGCCGTTCGTCATCACGGCTTCTGCATTTTCCACAGGCAGCCGTCCTCAGCCGCTGCCGGGTTGAAGCGGGCTATACAAAAGATTAGTTGAGCGATAAGGACTTACGCACAAAAACGCCGCGAACAGGCGCGGCGTCTGGAGTGTTGCGCGAGGATGGATTCAGGCGTACGTGTCGATCAACGTACCGAGCATTTCATCGGAAGCCTTGGCGATCTTCACGCCGAGTTCTGCCTGGTATTTGCCCTGGGACATCTCGATCAGGTTGCTGGCCACGTCTGATAGCTGGCTGCTATCCACCGAACGCAAACGACTAGCCTGAATATCCGAAGATTGACTGGCCGCCGACCGTTCGAGGGTATTGTTGGCAATCTGCCCTGCGGCCTGGTCTATGCGGTGCTGTCCGGTCTGAACTGTGCTCAGCCCGGCATAAAAAGCGCTGTTACCTGAGATTTCCATCGCAGAATTCGTCCTTGTGAAGGAACAACAACCTTCATTGAAGCAGACCTGCAGCGAAAAGGCCCGACAAAAACACTAATGGCACAGTGCCTTACCATAGGCAAAACTAGTCCAGCAGATCCAGCTGCAGATGCTCGGCCACCGCTTCCGCACTCACCAGCTTGAGTTTTGGCACCCGGCCCAGACATGGCGCAGGGATCCGCTCGGCCAGCGTCGCCAGGTTTTCTTCCAGACGCGAAGTCTTCGGATCGATGATATTGGCGACCCAGCCCGCCAGTTGCAGGCCATCGCGGGCAATGGCTTCGGCGGTCAACAGCGCGTGATTGATGCAGCCCAGGCGCACACCCACCACGAGGATGACCGGCAGATTCAGCGCCTTCGCCAAGTCCGACAGGTTGTCCTGGTCCGCCAATGGTACCCGCCAGCCGCCAGCCCCTTCGATCAGGGTGAAGTCCGCCTGCATGTCCAGAATCTGCTGCATCGGGATGAACAGCGATTGCACGGTCAACGCCACCCCGGCTTCCCGGGCGGCCAGGTGCGGGGCAATAGCGGGTTCGAACGCCACCGGATTGACCTGCACATACTTCAGCGGCAAGGAACATTCCGCCAGCAATGCCAATGCATCGGCATTGCGCAAACCCTTGGGGGTTACATCGCAGCCAGAGGCCACCGGCTTGCCCGCTGCCGTGCTCATTCCGGCCGACCGCGCGGCGTGCAGCAAGCCGGCGGCTACGGTGGTCTTGCCCACATCGGTGTCCGTACCGGTGATGAAATAGGCTGCGCTCATAAAGGTTTCTCCAGCACCGCGTAGACCACTTGATAAGTCGCCGGCAGACCTTCGGCCTGACGAAACTGCTCATAAGCCTCGATCAAGCCGAGAATTCGCGCGCGACCGGTCAAACCACCGGGCCGCCCAGGATTAATGTTGTGCGCACCCAACGCCTTGAGTTCATGGGTCAGGCTGCGCACATCAGGGTAATGCAGCACATGTGCACAGGTTTGCAGGCTCGCTACACGCAAGCCACTGTCCGCGCACAGATGCTGGTAGATACCCAGCTCGCGGAAGCGATTAACGTGAACCATGCCATCCACTCTGCGCCAACTGTCACGCAACTCGGACAACGTGCCCACACACAGACTAGCAAATGCGAAAACGCCTCCCGGTTTCAGCACCCGCCGGACTTCACTGAGCACTGAGGCGAAATCCGCGCACCATTGCACCGCCAGGCTGGAAAAGATCAGGTCACAGCTCGCATCCTGCAACGGCAGGCTCTCCGCGTCCCCGGCAATGAAGTGAGTGGCGCCACCCAGTGGGCGAGCGTGAGCCAGCATGCCTTCGGCGATATCCAGCGCCACACCTTGGGCGTCGGTAAAGCGCTCGCCCAGTGCGCGGCTGAAATAGCCCGTGCCACAGCCCAGGTCCAGCCAGCGATCCGGTGAAAAATCTTCCGGCAGGCGACTCAGCAACTGGCTGCCGACATCGCGCTGCAATTCGGCCACGCTGTCGTAGGTGCCTGCCGCCCGGGAAAAGGAGGCCGCCACCTGGCGTTTGTCCGGCAAACCGCCGGACAGGTTGGGAAGGGACAGGTCAGTCATCGCCGCACTCGTGCAAAAAAGCCTGGATCGCCCCCGCCACTCCGTGCGGGTCCTCCAGGAGAAACGCGTGACCGGCCTGTTCAATCAGACCGATTTCCACATCCGGCAGCAACGCCAGCAACTCGCCCGCGGCTTCCGCAGGCACTAATCCGTCCAGACCGGCGAACAGGTGCAACTGCGGACCGCGAAAGGCCTGCAATGCCTGGCGCGTATCCAGTTGCGCAAGCAGCTCCAGGCCGCTCATCAATACCTCTGGCGAACTGTGCGGAGCTCCCCCCAGCAACAGCCGCGACAGGCCGCGGGCATCTTCGGCGCCCTGAGCGCACAGCAGCGAGAACCGCTTGAGGGTCATGCGCGAGTCGTCGCGACAACCGGCCAAAAAAGCATCGAAGGTTTCACCGGGCATCGCGCTCGGCCAGTGTTGATGGGCGACGAAGGAAGGATTGCTCGCCAGCGTCAGCAGACCGCAGCAGCGATCACCGCGCCGTGCCGCCAATTCAGACGCCAACATGCCGCCTAATGACCAGCCGCCCAGCCATGCATCTTGAGGTACGGTCGAGTCGAGTTCGTCGAGCCAGTCTTCGAGATCACTCGACTCCAGTTCCGGCAGCGGTTCGATCTCGACATGCAGGTGTTCATCCAGCCCTTGCAACGCCGCCGCCAAAGGCTCCAGGGGAGAAATCCCCAGGCCCCAGCCTGGCAGCAGAATCAGTCGATTACGCATGGCTTGGCTCCGCCCCCAATTGTTGAAAACAATCTGCCAGTGCGTTTAACAATAGCTGCACCTGCGCTTCGCTGTGCGCAGCGGTCAAGGTCACCCGTAGCCGGGCGCTTCCGGCAGGCACAGTGGGTGGGCGGATTGCTGTCACCATCAGGCCGCGCTCGCGGAGCATTTGCGACAGGCGAATCGCGCGACCGGCATCGCCGACCATGATCGGCTGGATAGGGGTAAAGCTGTCCATCAACTCCAGGCCAATCTGCTGTGCGCCGTGGCGGAACTGGCTGATCAATGCCTTCAAGTGTTCACGCCGCCAGTGTTCGCTGCGCAGCAGTTCGAGGCTCTTCAGGGTTGCGCACGCCAGGGCGGGGGGCTGACTGGTGGTGTAGATATAGGGGCGGGCGAATTGGATCAGGCTTTCGATCAGCTCTTCGCTGCCCGCGACAAAGGCTCCTGCCGTGCCGAAGGCCTTGCCCAGCGTGCCCACCAGCACCGGCACATCGTCCTGGCTCAGGCCGAAGTGCTCGACGATTCCACCGCCGTTGGCACCCAGCGGGCCAAAACCGTGGGCATCATCGACCATCAACCACGCGCCTTTCGCCCGTGCTTCACGAGCCAGGGCGGGCAGATCGGCGATATCGCCGTCCATGCTGAACACTCCGTCGGTGACGACCAGAGTATTGCCAGTGGCTTTTTCCAGGCGCTTGGCCAGGCTGGTCGCGTCGTTATGCAGGTAACGATTGAAACGCGCACCGGATAGCAGGCCGGCGTCCAGCAAAGAGGCATGATTAAGCCGGTCTTCCAGCACTGTATCGCCCTGCCCCACCAAGGCAGTCACGGCCCCGAGATTGGCCATGTAACCGGTGGTGAACAACAGTGCGCGGGGCCGGCCGGTCAGGTCGGCCAAGGCTTCTTCGAGTGCATGATGCGGGCTGCTGTGACCGATCACCAGATGGGACGCCCCACCACCGACGCCCCACTTGGAGGCGCCAGCGCGCCAGGCTTCGATCACTTGCGGATGGTTCGCCAGGCCCAGGTAGTCGTTGTTGCAGAAGGCGAGCAACGGCTGGCCATCGACCACCACTTGCGGGCCCTGAGGGCTTTCGAGCAGCGGGCGCTGGCGGTAGAGGTTTTCGGCACGACGGGCAGCAAGCCGTGCACGGAGATCAAAAGACATGCAGGCCTCGGAGGTTAAATCACATAAAACAATGCGGACACACCCCCTGTAGGAGTGAGCCTGCTCGCGATGGGGCCAGTACATTCAACATTGATGTCGACGCAATCGCGAGCAGGCTCACTCCTACAGGGTTGGCATTTCAATCAGGAGTATCAGACCGCGGCGTTATAGAACTGCTCGCTGCTCTTCTGCTCCACCAACGCTTGCTCAATCGCCGCCTGGTGTACCTCGTCCGCATGCTCTTCACGTGCTTCCGGCAGGATTCCCAGGCGCGAGAACAACTGCATGTCCTTGTCAGCCTGCGGGTTGGCGGTGGTCAGCAATTTGTCACCGTAGAAAATCGAGTTGGCACCGGCGAAAAATGCCAGGGCCTGCATCTGCTCGTTCATTGCTTCACGGCCTGCGGACAGGCGCACATGGGACTGCGGCATGAGGATGCGCGCGACCGCCAGCATGCGGATGAAATCGAACGGGTCGATGTCCTCGGCATTTTCCAACGGAGTGCCGGCGACTTTCACCAGCATGTTGATCGGCACCGACTCCGGATGCTCCGGCAGGTTGGCCAGCTGGATCAGCAGGTTGGCGCGGTCGTCGAGGGATTCGCCCATGCCGAGGATGCCGCCCGAGCAGATCTTCATTCCGGAATCACGCACGTAGGCCAGGGTCTGCAGGCGCTCACTGTAAGTACGGGTGGTGATGATGCTGCCGTAGAACTCCGGCGACGTGTCGAGGTTGTGGTTGTAATAGTCCAGGCCAGCCTGGGCCAGCGCTTCGGTCTGGTCCTGATCGAGACGGCCGAGGGTCATGCAGGTTTCCAGGCCCATGGCTTTCACGCCTTTGACCATCTCCAGTACATAGGGCATGTCCTTGGCCGAAGGATGCTTCCAGGCGGCGCCCATGCAAAACCGAGTCGAGCCGATGGCTTTGGCGCGAGCGGCCTCATCGAGGACCTTCTGCACTTCCATCAGCTTTTCTTTTTCCAGCCCGGTGTTGTAGTGACCCGACTGCGGACAATATTTGCAATCTTCCGGGCAGGCGCCCGTCTTGATCGACAGCAAGGTGGAAACCTGCACGCGATTAGCGTCGAAATGCGCGCGGTGCACCGTCTGCGCCTGGAACAGCAGGTCATTGAATGGCTGCACGAAGAGTGCTTTGACTTCGGCCAAAGACCAGTCATGACGCAGGTTTGCAGTGGTGCTGGCGCTCATGGGCGTTTCCTTGTTTTATGCTTGGCAGGCGCCGGGTATGGAATAACCACAGGCGCGACACGGATGTTCGGCATATTTAAGGAAGAGCGATGCGCTGTCAACCACGTTACGATGGTCCGGTTTACATCTGGTTAAAAAACAAACAGTCGTGTTTGCTATGCCAGGAAGATGTCGAAGACACTGCGCCGATCTGCATGGCCTGTGAAACTGAGCTGCCATGGCTCGGCGAACAATGCCTGACCTGCGCCTTGCCTCTGCCCGCACCCGGCATGACCTGCGGTCAATGCCTGACGCACCCGCCGGCTTTCGAACAGGTCGCCGTGCCCTGGCTTTACGGTTTTCCGGTCGACGCGCTGATCACCCGTTTCAAACACAACGCGAAGTGGCCATATGGGCGCCTGCTCGGCGAACTTCTAGCGCAGTACCTGCAAAATCGCTTCGACGAGCACATGCCACGCCCCGATGCGCTGGTGCCGGTTCCCATGGCTACCCGACGCTTGCGCCAGCGGGGCTTTAATCAAGCCGCGATGCTGGCGAACTGGCTGAGTGAAATTCTGCAGATAGGGTGCGACGAGAAGCTGGTCCGGCGGGTTCAGGACACCAGTGCGCAACAGGATCTGAAGGCTGAGGCACGCAAAAAAAATCTGCGCAATGCCTTCGCCCTGGCACCGGATGCAACCGTCACAGGCCTGCACTTTGCTCTGGTGGACGACGTGCTGACCACCGGCGCCACGGCCCACGCCTTAGCTCGCCTGTTACTGAACGCAGGGGCTGCACGGGTCGACGTCTATTGTCTGGCGCGCACGCCAAAGCCTGGCGATACCACGTCTAAAACCCTGTAGGAGCAAGCCTTGCTCCCACAGATTCACTTCTGCATAGAGATCACCTTGGCTTGACTACCAGCCGCCAAGCCGCCAACTTCCTGCTCATCGTCACAGCCAAAAGCGCCCCCACCATGTCCCTGCCAACCCTGTTGTCCCAGCACATCGTCCGCCGCCCGCAGCGCATCGCCCTGCTGCAACACATCGCCGAGCAGGGCTCGATCACCCGCGCGGCGAAAAGCGCCGGGCTGAGTTACAAGGCGGCCTGGGATGCTATCGATGAGCTGAACAACCTGGCGCAGCAGCCCTTGGTGGTACGTAGTGTTGGCGGCAAGGGTGGTGGCGGCGCCCGGCTATCCAGTGAGGGTGAGCGGGTGTTGCGCCTGTACCAGAAGCTACAGGTCCTCCAGGCTCAGGTGCTGGAAACCGCTGAAGAAGCCAGCGACCTGGGCCTGCTCGGGCGCCTGATGCTCAGGACCAGCGCACGCAATCAGTTGCACGGCAAGGTGGTCGCGATCGAGACCCAGGGGCGTAATGATCGAGTTCGCCTGGAACTGGCCGCCGGCCTGGTGATCGACACGCAGATAACCCACGACAGCACCTTGCGCCTGGAACTGCAAATCGGCACCGAAGTAGTGGCGCTGATCAAGGCCGGCTGGCTCGATTTGCTCGGCATGGATCATCAGCCGACAGCGGGCACCAACTGCCTGGAGGGCAGGATCGAAGAAATACTCGACGCCGAGGACGGCCCGAGTGAAGTGCGCATCAGCCTCCCCAACGGCCAGACGTTGTGTGCGCTGGCCGAGCCGCTCCACCTGCAAACACTGGGCCTGGGCGTCGGCAAACCGCTACAAGTGCAATTCGCACCTTCCAACGTACTCTTGGGTACACCGCTCTGAAACATTAGCGTCATTAATGCTCTTTAAGGTGGCTGCAAAATCCTGCAGGGAGCCTGATGTGAGCCTATTAGAAGAAAACCAGTCCACCGACCTCGAAAAAATGGTCGGCCTCAGCCGCCGTGGCTTCATCAGCGCCGGCGCCCTCTGCGGCGCGGCCATGTTCATGGGCGGTAGCCTGCTGAGCCGTAGCGTCCTGGCCGCCAGTGTCAGCGCGGGCACCAGCAAGCTGCTGGGTTTCGACAGCATTCCCGCCGCGACCAACGACGCCATCAGCCTGCCGCCGGGCTACCGGTCTTCGGTGTTGATCAGCTGGGGGCAGCCGTTGCACAAGGACGGTCCAGCTTTCGATCCGAGCGGCAACGGCACCGCCGAGCAGCAGGAACTGCAGTTCGGGGACAACAACGACGGCATGAGCCTGTTCGAGTTTGCGGGTGAAAAAGACCGTGCGCTGATGGCGATCAACAACGAATACACCAACTATCGCTACCTCTACCCCCACGGCGGCATGCCGCAATCGGCCGCCGACGTGCACAAGGCCCTGGCCTGTGAGGGCGTGTCGGTGATCGAAGTGCAACGCAAGGGCGGCCAATGGCACTTCGTCCAGGGCTCGCGCTACAACCGTCGCATTCATGGCAACGCGCCCATCGACCTGAGCGGTCCCGCAGCTGGCCACGCCCTGATGAAAACCAGCGCAGACCCCCAAGGCAAACATGTCCTCGGTACTTTCCAGAACTGCGCCAATGGCAAGACGCCCTGGGGCACTTACCTGACGTGCGAGGAAAACTTCACCGACTGCTTTGGCAGCAGCGACGCCGGGCAAGTATTCGATGCGGCGCAAAAACGCTACGGCGTGGTGGCCACCAGCAAGGAAATCAATTGGCATCCCCACGATCCGCGCTTCGACATGGCAAAAAATCCCAACGAGCTCAACCGTCACGGCTGGGTGGTGGAGATCGACCCGTTTGATCCGAAGTCGACTCCGAAAAAGCGTACCGCCCTGGGCCGCTTCAAGCATGAAAACGCCGCACTGGCGGAAACTGCCGACGGCCATGCCGTGGTGTACATGGGCGATGACGAGCGCGGTGAGTTCATCTACAAGTTCGTCAGCCGCGACAAGATCAATCATGCCAATGCCAAGGCCAACCGCGACCTGCTGGATCACGGCACCTTGTACGTCGCGCGTTTCGACTCCGGCGACAGCAATCCTGATCATCCCAAAGGTCATGGCGAGTGGATCGAGCTGACCCACGGCAAGAACGGCATCGACGCCGGTAGCGGTTTTGCCGACCAGGCCGAAGTGCTGATCCACGCCCGCCTCGCCGCCAGTGTGGTGCACGCCACCCGCATGGACCGGCCGGAGTGGATTGTCGTCAGTCCCAAGGACGGCCAGGTCTACTGCACCCTGACCAACAACGCCAAGCGTGGCGAAGACGGCCAGCCGGTGGGCGGGCCTAACCCGCGGGAAAAGAATGTGTACGGGCAGATCCTGCGCTGGCGTACCGATCGGGATGATCACGGCTCGAAAAGTTTCGCCTGGGATCTGTTCGTCGTCGCCGGCAACCCCGGCGTTCATGGCGGTACGCCAAAGGGTGGTTCGTCGAACATCACGCCGCAAAACATGTTCAACAGTCCGGACGGCTTGGGATTCGACGATGCCGGCAGGTTGTGGATACTCACCGACGGCGATTCGAGCAATGCCGGTGACTTCGACGGCATGGGCAATAACCAGATGCTCTGTGCCGACCCGGTGACCGGCGAAATCCGCCGGTTCATGGTTGGCCCGGTCGGCTGTGAGGTAACTGGGATCAGCTTCTCGCCGGACCATAAAACCCTGTTTGTCGGAATCCAGCATCCGGGGGAAAACGGCGGATCGACCTTCCCTGAGCATCTGCCGAACGGTAAGCCGCGCTCTTCAGTGATGGCTATCAGCCGGGAAGATGGCGGAGTCGTTGGCGCCTGATACGCCTTCATCGACGGAAAAGCTTCGCGGGCAAGCCCGCTCCCACAGGGTTGTCGCCGATTTAATAATGGCGCATAGACCTGTGGGAGCAGGCTTGCCCGCGAAGGCGTCCGCCCAGACAACACACATCTGCGCTACCATGCTTGGCCGGACGCGGCAGCCTGCTGCGCGCAGGAGTCAGCATGGCCCACCCGTTTGCAACCCTCACCCCAGATCTTGTGCTCGATGCCGTTGAAAGCATCGGTTTCCTCAGCGACGCCCGCATCCTGGCCCTCAATAGCTACGAGAACCGTGTCTATCAAGTCGGCATCGAAGACAGTGAACCACTGATCGCCAAGTTCTACCGCCCAAAGCGCTGGACCAACGAAGCGATCCTTGAAGAGCACCAGTTCACCTTCGAACTCGCCGAATGCGATGTGCCCGTAGTCGCGCCGATGATCCACAACGGCGCCAGCCTGCACGAGCACAACGGTTTCCGTTTCACCCTGTTCCCGCGCCGTGGTGGCCGCGCGCCCGAGCCAGGCAATCTCGACCAGCTGTATCGCCTGGGCCAATTGCTCGGACGCCTGCACGCCGTGGGCGCGACCAAACCTTTTGAACATCGCGAAGCGCTGGGCGTACAGAACTTCGGTCATGCCTCGCTGACAACCTTGCTCGAAGGCAATTTCATCCCTAAAAGCCTGCTGCCCGCCTACGAGTCAGTCGCCCGCGACCTGCTCAAGCGAGTCGAAGAGGTCTACAAGGCCACTCCCCACCAGAACATCCGCATGCACGGGGATTGTCATCCGGGCAACATGATGTGTCGGGATGAAATGTTTCATATCGTCGACCTCGACGATTGCCGCATGGGCCCTGCGGTACAGGACATCTGGATGATGCTCGCAGGCGATCGCCAGGAATGCCTCGGCCAGTTGTCAGAGCTGATGGACGGCTACAACGAATTCCACGACTTCGACCCGCGGGAGCTGGCGCTGATCGAACCGCTGCGCGCGTTGCGCCTGATGCACTACAGCGCCTGGCTGGCCCGACGCTGGGATGACCCGGCGTTCCCTCACAGTTTTCCGTGGTTCGGCACGGAGCGGTACTGGGGCGATCAGGTGCTGGCGCTGCGTGAGCAACTGGCGGCGCTCAACGAAGAACCGCTGAAACTTTTTTAATTCAAGATCAAAAGATCGCAGCCTGCGGCAGCTCCCACATTGGAATGCGTTCCCACGCAGGAGCTGCCGCAGGCTGCGATCTTTTTGCTTTCTGACACGACACATCTATACAACCACCCTACAATCCCTTCTTTTGTTAGCTGCCTAAGCAAGGATTCTGCATGCAAGCCGCCAACCCGCGCCGCGGGTACATCCTGGGCCTGAGTGCCTACATCATCTGGGGACTCTTCCCGCTCTACTTCAAAGCCATCGCCAGCGTCCCAGCCGTGGAGATCATCATCCACAGGGTGCTGTGGTCGGCACTGTTCGGCGCGATGTTGCTGATGGTCTGGAAGCACCCAGGCTGGTGGCGCGAATTGCGCGACAATCCAAAACGCCTGGCCATCCTCGCCCTCAGCGGCACCCTCATCGCCGCCAACTGGCTGACCTACGTCTGGTCGGTGAACAACGGGCGCATGCTCGAGGCCAGCCTGGGTTACTACATCAACCCACTGGTAAACGTGCTGTTGGGCATGCTGATCCTCGGTGAACGCTTGCGCCGCATGCAGTGGTTGGCGGTAGGTCTGGCGGCAGTCGGAGTGGCACAGCAGGTATGGCAAGTCGGCAGCCTGCCCTGGGTGTCGCTGGTGCTGGCATTGACCTTTGGCTTCTACGGCTTGATCCGCAAACAGGCACCGGTCAAAGCCCTACCGGGGCTGGTGGTCGAAACCTGGATGCTGGTGCCGATTGCAGTCGCATGGCTATTGTTCAATCCCGGTGCGAGCAGCGCCCAAGCACAGTTCTGGACCACCTCCGAAGCCTGGTGGCTGGTGGCTGCCGGCCCGGTGACGCTGGTGCCCCTGGTATGTTTCAACGCGGCGGCGCGGCATTTGCCCTACACCACGCTGGGCTTTCTCCAGTACCTGGCGCCTACGCTGGTCTTGCTCCAGGCCGTGCTGTTATTCGGCGAGCATCTATCCTCCAGCACCTTGGTGGCTTTCATCTTCATCTGGGCGGGCCTGGCGGTTTACAGCGTCGATGCGGTGATAAGTCTGCGCCGACGCAGCTGATCAAAAAACATACAAACCTCTGCAGGCCACGAATTTCGTGGCCTGCAACCATCTGCCCCAAGGTTATCCACAGCGTGATCCCCGGCGATTGTGCGCAAGTTATTGAAACTGCTGGTTTTTTGATCAACTGCTGGAGAAGCCCGGCCCCCGTGGGCTGGCGGGCTGTCTCTACAGGTTATCCACAGGCAGGTGCACGTTTAACTTGGATAACCTTTTCAAGCCTCGCTGCGCAACACCAACTCCACCATCAAATCATCCGCCAGGGTTTCCAGGCGCGACTGCAACACATCCAGTGACAGCGTCAGCGGCACCGCAAGAATCGCTTCGGCGTGGAACAGTGGTTCGCTGCTCATCGGTGCGGGACGCACTTCGGTCACCAGCCGTTCGAGATTCACCCCCTGCTCACTGAGCAGGCGAGTGATATCGCGCACGATGCCCGGCCGATCATTGCCCACCAGTTCCATGGCAATCGGCTTCCAGGTGCAGGACTGCTCAATGCCACTCTCGGCGATCAGCACCCGTATCCCGTGGGCGGATAAGGCTTGCAGCGCATCCACCAGCTCGTCATAGGCTTCGGCCGGCACTCCCACCCGCAGAATGCCGGCGAATTGCCCGGCCATCCGCGACATTCGGCTTTCCAGCCAGTTGCCGCCGTGCTCGGCAATGCACTGGGCGATGCGCTCGACCTGCCCAGGCTTGTCCGGAGCGAAAACTGTGAGTACGAGGTGGTCCATGGCGCAGCCCTCTTTTGTTATGGAAAGGCAAGTATAGGCAAGGGTTGGTACTGCGTTGACTAGCCGACGCCATCGCGAGCAGGCTCACTCCTACACCGATCGCGCTACGCCTGTGAGAGTGAGCCTGCTCGCGATTGGATCACCTCTGTGGATCCTGCGAACCACAAATCGTGTACAACTTTTTATATTTAACTGGAACAATCCATCACTTTTTTGAGAACATCCCGTTCCCCGACGCGACCGCAATGCGTCATGGGGTCGCAGAACGACGTAATTAGTCTAATTTTCACAACCGCAATTCATCATGTAGTATGCCGCAGCGCGCACTACATAACGTTGGATCGATGTCTGCCAAGGCGCAGTCGCAACCCCTGAAAGCCCTGTCAGCAAGGCCTCAAGCCGTTGATTGGACCAACCCCAGCCGCCCGCAAGGGCATGTACTGGCGCCAGGGTTTGTGGTTTAAATGGCCAGAGGCTTCATTGTCATAATTGAAGAGCTGAAAAGCGAAATAGCTGAGCAGAGTGAGGCAAGCAATGACTGAACACGTTCAAGTCGGTGGCCTGCAGGTCGCCAAAGTCCTGTTCGACTTCGTGAACAACGAAGCCATTCCCGGTACCGGCCTCACCGCCGATAAGTTCTGGGCCGGTGCCGACAAGGTCATTCATGACCTGGCGCCGAAGAACAAAGCCCTACTCGCCAAACGCGATGATTTCCAGGCTCGTATCGATGGCTGGCACCAATCCCGTGCCGGTCAACCACACGACGCCGTGGCTTATAAAGCCTTCTTGCAAGACATCGGTTATCTGCTGCCAGAAGCGGCCGATTTCCAGGCAACGACGCAAAACGTCGATGACGAAATCGCCCGCATGGCCGGCCCGCAGCTCGTGGTGCCGGTGATGAATGCGCGCTTCGCGCTCAATGCCTCGAACGCCCGCTGGGGTTCGCTGTACGACGCGCTGTATGGCACTGATGCCATTAGCGAAGCCGACGGCGCAGACAAAGGCAAAGGCTACAACAAGGTCCGCGGCGACAAGGTCATTGCCTTCGCCCGTGCTTTCCTCGACGAAGCGGCACCTCTGGCTGCCGGCTCCCACGTCGACTCCACCGGCTACAAGATTGTCGACGGCAAACTGGTGGTCGCCCTCAAAGGTGGCAGCAACTCCGGTCTGCGCGACGACGCCCAGTTGATCGGCTTCCACGGCGATGCTGCGGCACCTACCGCGATCCTGCTGAAGAACAACGGCCTGCATTTCGAGATCCAGGTCGACGCCAGCACCCCGGTCGGCCAGACCGACGCTGCCGGCATCAAAGACATTCTGATGGAAGCCGCGCTGACCACCATCATGGACTGCGAAGACTCCGTCGCCGCTGTCGATGCCGATGACAAAGTGGTGATCTACCGCAACTGGCTTGGCCTGATGAAGGGCGACCTGTCGGAAGAGGTTTCCAAGGGCGGCAAGACGTTCACCCGCACCATGAACGCCGACCGCACCTACACCGGCGTCGACGGCAAGGAACTGAGCCTGCATGGCCGCTCGCTGTTGTTCGTGCGCAACGTTGGCCACTTGATGACCATCGACGCCATCCTCGACAAGGACGGCAACGAAGTACCGGAAGGCATTCTCGACGGTCTGGTGACCTGCCTGGCCGCCATCCACAGCCTCAACGGCAACAACTCACGCAAGAACAGCCGTACCGGTTCGGTCTATATCGTGAAGCCGAAGATGCACGGCCCGGAAGAAGCCGCATTCACTAACGAGCTGTTCGGTCGCATCGAAGACGTGCTGGGCCTGCCGCGCAACACTCTGAAAGTCGGCATCATGGACGAGGAGCGCCGCACCACGGTTAACCTCAAGGCCTGCATCCAGGCGGCTGCCGAGCGCGTGGTGTTCATCAACACCGGCTTCCTCGACCGCACGGGTGATGAAATCCACACTTCCATGGAGGCCGGCCCGATGGTGCGCAAGGCCGACATGAAAGCGCAGAAGTGGATCGGCGCCTATGAGAACTGGAACGTCGATATCGGCTTGAGCACCGGCCTGCAAGGTCGTGCGCAAATCGGTAAAGGCATGTGGGCAATGCCCGACCTGATGGCGGCGATGCTTGAACAGAAAGTCGCTCACCCGCTGGCCGGCGCAAACACTGCCTGGGTACCGTCGCCAACTGCAGCTGCGTTGCACGCATTGCACTACCACAAGGTCGACGTGTTCGCCCGCCAGGCCGAACTGGCCAAGCGTGCGCGCGCCTCGGTAGACGACATCCTGACCATTCCGCTGGCAGTAAACCCGAGCTGGACTGCAGAGCAGATCAAGAACGAACTGGACAACAACGCCCAGGGCATTCTCGGTTACGTGGTGCGCTGGATCGACCAGGGCGTAGGCTGTTCGAAGGTACCGGACATCAATGATGTCGGCCTGATGGAAGACCGTGCAACGCTGCGTATCTCCAGCCAGCACATCGCCAACTGGCTGCGCCACGGTATCGTTACCGAAGAGCAAGTGCTGGAAAGCCTCAAGCGCATGGCGCCCGTGGTTGACCGTCAGAACGCCAACGACCCGCTGTACCGCCCACTGGCACCAAACTTTGACAGCAACATCGCCTTCCAGGCGGCGGTCGAACTGGTGGTGGAAGGTACCAAGCAACCGAACGGTTACACCGAGCCGGTGTTGCATCGTCGTCGCCGTGAGTTCAAGGCTGCGAATGGCATTTGAGTAATCGTTAGCGCTGAACAAAAAAGGCCCTGATCTGCGGATCAGGGCCTTTTTTTGTTCGGGGAAGATCAAAAAGATCGCAGCCTTCGGCAGCTCCTACAGGTGATCACAAATCCAAACCCAACTCGTGTTTCACCAGTCCCAGCAGCTTCACGGTATCAATTGGCTTGAGCAGAAAATCCACCACGCTCAGATGCATCGCGGCGATGGCGTCTTTCACATCGGCATCCCCGGATACGATGATGATCGGCATGGCCGCCCGCACCGATTCGCGCACCTGGCGAATCAAGTCCAGGCCATCGACATGGCCCATCCGCAGATCGGTGATCACCAGGCCAATCGAAGGTTTCTCGCTCAACATCTTGAGGGCGGTTTCACCGCTGGCTGCAGTCATGCAGCGAATACCATCGAGAGCCAGGATCTCCGACAATAATTCACGTGCGTCTTTGTCATCATCGACGATCAGCACGCGCTGTGGCGGTAGATCGGGTTCGAGCATGACCGCACTTAGCGCCTCGCGCTCGGCGTCACTCAGGATATCGTGGTCGGACATGGCTTTCTCAAAGGTTTCAAATCGTTCCTGGCCCACTGGTGAGACATCGCCAGGCAGACGTTCAATGTGCACTTCGTCGGATTTATTTCCAATAGTCGGGGGGTGGGAATTTTCTCGCCGTGTCGTCAGATTCTTCCGATAGTTAATCAGGCTGTCGCCTACCTAGACTTACGTCCAATGGGCACCCCGCGCCCATGGGCCGACCATGGTGAAGTCATCCGACAACAACAATTCAAAAAAGATTGCGGTCATGGTTATGAGTAAAGCGGACGCCTTCACCCAGGCAGGGAAAACCGCGGTGTTGCAGAACATCCAGGGCACTTTGCAGTTCCTTCAGCGCTTCCCGCCGTTCAATCAAATGGAACATGCCCACCTGGCGTATCTGGTCGAGCAATGCCAGCTGCGTTTTTACGCACCGGACGAGAGCATCATCAAGCCCGACGATGGCCCGGTTGAACACTTCTACATCGTCAAGCAAGGCCGGGTCGTGGGTGAGCGCCCGCATACCGCGAAAGGCGGGACCGAAACCACTTTTGAAATCACCACCGGCGAGTGCTTTCCACTCGCCGCATTGTTAGGCGAGCGCGCGACCCGTACCGAACACCTGGCAGCCGAAGACACCTTTTGCCTGCAGCTGAACAAGCTGGCATTCATCAAGCTGTTCGCGCTTTCGCATACCTTTCGCGACTTTGCCCTGCGTGGCGTCAGCAGTCTGCTGGACCAGGTCAACCAGCAAGTCCAGCAAAAAGCCGTGGAAACCCTGGGCACCCAATACTCGCTCAACACCCGCCTGGGCGAATTGGCCATGCGTCACCCAGTCACCTGCAGCCCGATCACGCCCCTGCGCGAAGCAGTGACCCTGATGCATGAGCAACAGGTTGGCAGCATTGTGGTGGTCGATGATGAAAAAGCCCCACTGGGGATTTTTACCCTGCGCGACTTGCGGCACGTGGTGGCCGGCGGCACCAACGACTTCAACGAAGCCATCGAACGGCACATGACCCGCGCCCCGTTCTTTTTATCGCCGGACCACAGCGCCTTCGATGCAGCGATTGCCATGACCGAGCGGCACATTGCCCACGTCTGCCTGGTCAAGGATCACCGACTGTGCGGAGTGGTGTCGGAGCGCGACCTGTTTTCCCTGCAGCGGGTCGACCTGGTGCACCTGGCCCGGACTATCCGCAGTGCTCAGCGCGTGGAAAGCCTGGTAGCACTGCGCGGCGAGATCGGCCAGCTGGTGGAACGCATGCTGGCCCATGGCGCGTCTTCTACCCAGATCACTCACATCATTACCCTGCTCAACGATCACACGGTGTGCCGGGTAATCGAGCTGACACTGGCCGAGAAAGGCGACCCGGGTGTGCCCTTCAGTTGGCTCTGCTTCGGCAGTGAAGGCCGTCGCGAGCAGACGCTGCACACCGATCAGGACAACGGCATTCTGTTCGAGGCGAAGGACGCCGCGCACGCGGCAGAAATTCGCGGCAAGTTGCTGCCCATCGCCCAGCAGATCAACCAGAGCCTGGCGTTGTGTGGGTTCACGCTGTGCAAGGGCAACATCATGGCTGGCAACCCCGAGCTGTGTTTGTCCCGAGCTGAATGGGCCCGGCGGTTTTCCGCATTTATCCGCGAGGCCACCCCGGAAAACCTGCTGGGCTCGAGCATCTATTTCGACCTGCGCGTGGTCTGGGGTGATGAGCAGGGTTGTGAACAATTGCGTCGCGGTATTCTCGATCAGGTGGCCGACAACCGCCTGTTCCAGCGCATGATGGCTGACAACGCCCTTCGCAACCGGCCACCGGTAGGACGTTTCCGCGAATTCGTCCTGGCCCGCAAGCATGGCGAAAAAGCCACGATGGATTTGAAAGTCCAGGGTCTTACCCCCTTTGTCGACGGCGCCCGGTTGCTGGCCCTGGCCAACGGCATCGAGACCAACAACACCCTGGAACGCTTTCGCCAACTGGTCGATAAAGAAGTCATCGACCGACTTGACGGTGCGGCCTACGAAGAGGCCTATCACTTCATCCAGCAGACCCGCATGCAGCAGCATCAGCTGCAGACCCGGGAGAACCTGCCCTACTCCAACCGGGTCGACCCTGACAGCCTCAATCACCTAGATCGACGCATCCTGCGTGAGTCCCTGCGCCAGGCCCAACGCCTGCAAAGCAGCCTGACTCTGCGGTATCAGTTATGAACCTGTTCTCATGGTTTCGCCCAGCAGGCCCAGTGCTGTCTGGCGACGTGCTGCAACGCCTGGATCGCCTGCCGGCACAGGCCGGGCTCAGCGAATGCAGCCTGCGCGAGCAGCGCTGGGTCGTGCTGGACCTGGAAACCACTGGGCTGAACCTGAACAAGGACCAGGTGCTGTCGATCGGTGCGGTGGTGATCGAGGATGGGGCTATCGACTTCAGTCAACAGTTCGAACGAACCCTGCAATGCGCTGACATGAAATTGGCCCCAAGCGTGCTGATCCATGGCCTCGGCCCAAGCGCGATCGCCGCCGGCAGCGATCCAGCGCAAGCATTGCTGGAGTTCATGGAATTCCTTGGCGACAGCCCGGTGCTGGCTTTTCATGCACCTTTCGACCAGCACATGCTCGGCCGAGCGCTGAAGGATCACCTGGGGTACAAGTTGCAGAATACCTTCCTGGATGTGGCGGACATCGCCCCGCTGCTGTGCCCCCAGGCACAGATTCGCGAAGCGGGACTGGACGAGTGGATCGACTGGTTCAAGCTCGAAGTATTCGAGCGCCACAACGCCAGCGCCGACGCGCTGGCCACTGCGGAACTGGCGCTGATTCTGTTCAGTCGGGCACGCCAGCAGCAGATTCACAGCCCGTTGAACCTGCAGCAGCGGCTGAGTCAGTGGAAGCGGCGCCAGCATTCTCCCTCCTTCTAACGCAACGCGATCCCGTGTAGCAGCTGCTACAAGGGCTCATACGGTTCAAAATACCTGTAACGCCCACCCGACCAGCGCCAATTGCTTACCTCCCCCGCCTCTGCGACAATCGCGAACAATTCTCGTTAGTTAACTCTTCCCAATCGGTGATGCTGCGTGCCGTCAGTCCAAAGCCCCCACAGCGAGCTCGTCGGTGCGTTATATCGCGACCACCGCAGCTGGCTATTGGCTTGGCTTCGACGCAATGTCGCCTGTCCGCAACGGGCTGAAGATCTCAGTCAGGACACCTTCGTGCGACTGCTGGGCCGCGGCGAACTGAACGAGCCCCGCGAGCCCCGGGCGTTTCTGGTGGCGATCGCCAAGGGCCTGTTGTTCGACTATTTCCGCCGCGCCGCGCTGGAGCAGGCTTACCTTGCCGAGCTGATGCTGATCCCCGAAGGCGAACACCCCTCGGTGGAAGAACAACAACTGATTCTCGAAGACTTGAAGAACATCGATCGTCTGCTCGGCAAACTGTCGAGCAAGGCGCGGGCGGCGTTTCTGTTCAACCGGCTCGACGGCCTCAGCCACGCAGAAATCGCCCAGCGCCTCGGAGTGTCGGTGCCGCGGGTCAGGCAATACCTGGCCCAGGGCATTCGCCAGTGCTACATCGCGCTGTACGGTGAACCCGTATGAGCCCGGTCAGTTCCAAACCGGTCTCGACGCAGGTCCTGGATGCGGCGATTGCCTGGCAGCTGGCGCTGGATTCCGGCAACCCGGTGGAGCGCGAAGAGTTCGCCAAATGGCACGCCGCCCACGAAGAACACGCGCGCGCCTGGCGTCAGCTGGGCATGCTCGACCAGCGTTTCAGTGTCGCTAATGGTCCGGCGCGTGCCGCGTTGCTGCAATCGCGCGAAGGCATCCGCCGACGTGTGCGCAAGCTGGGCAGCGGCCTGGCCAGCATCGTCGCAGTGATTGGCCTGGCGCTGTTCGCGGGCGAGCGCTATCTGCCGCTCGACTATTGGCTGGCCGATCAGCGTACTGCCACTGGCGAACAGCGGACCCTGCGCCTGAGCGACGGCACCGTGATCAATCTCAACACCCACAGTGCCGTGGACGTGCGCTTTGATGAGAAGCAGCGGCGGGTGATTCTCCAGGACGGTGAAATCCTGGTTGAAACCGGTCACGGCGACAGTCGGCCGTTCATTGTCGAAACCCGCGAAGGCAGCATGCGTGCACTGGGTACGCGCTTCCTGGTCAAGCGTGAAGATGAAGGCACACGTCTGAGCGTATTGCAGTCGGCGGTTGCGGCCTATCCGCAGGCGAGTCTCGAGGAACAGATTCTGCGCGAAGGCCAGCAAGTGCTGATGCGCAACAATGGCCTCGGCCCCATCGTTGCGCTCAACCTCGGTGCGGACGCCTGGACCCGGGGCATGTTGGTGGTGGACAACGCGCGCCTGGAGGACCTGGTGCATGAACTGAGTCGTTACCGTCCGGGGTACCTGGGCGTAGCGCCGGAAATTGCAGACCTGCGGATCACCGGCAGCTTTCCCTTGAACGATACCGACAAGGCCTTGCGCACATTGCTGCCGACGCTGCCAGTGCAGATCGAGCAGCACACGCAGTGGTGGGTGACGGTGACGAAGGCTGAAGCCAGGCCCTAATTGAAAATTATTTCTACCCAGCCCTATCACTTTTGGATTCTCGTTCGGCACCAAGGCAATTGAGAAATATTCCCTTTCAGGAGCCGCTGTATGTCCCGTTCGCTAGACACCTTGTTGCGCCCCAGCCTGTTGGCCGTTGCCATTGCCCTGTGCGCCCCGCTGGCGAGCGGTCCACTGCTGGCCGCCGAGCAAGCCTCCAGCGTGCGCGCCTACAACCTGCCAGCCGCGCCACTGGCCAGCACCTTGAATCAGATCGCCAGCCAGGCCGGGCTTGCTCTGTCGCTGAATCCATCGCTGGCTGCCGGTAAAACCTCGGCCCCTGTCCAGGGCCAGTTCGACGCGACCGGTGCCCTGCGCGAAGCCTTGCGTGGCACCGGCCTGCAATTGGAGCAAAGCAGTGCGGGCACGTTCAGCCTGGTGGCCGTGCCGGAGGGGGTCATGGCCCTGCCGACGACCAACGTGACGGGAGTGGCAAACACTGAGAGCGCCTGGGGTCCGGTTGATGGCTACCTCGCCACTCGCACCGCTGCCGGCACCAAGACCGACACCGCCCTGGTTGAGGCGCCGCGCTCGATCTCGGTCGCCACTCGCCAGCAGATGGACGACCGCAACGTACAGAACATCGATGACGCCGTACGCTACATGCCCGGCATCGTCGCCAGCAGCTACGGCAGCGACACTCGTGCCGACTGGTTGCGCGTGCGCGGCTTCGAACCGACTCAATTCCTCGACGGCCTGCCGCTGCCAAAAGGCGTATACGCCAACCCGAAGCAGGAAACCTGGAACCTCGATCGCCTAGCCCTGCTGCGCGGGCCGGCCTCTTCGGTGTACGGCCAGACCCCGCCAGGCGGTTTGCTGGACATGGTCAGCCGCCACCCCAGCGCCGAGGCGAGTAATGAAATCCAAGTGGAATACGGCAGTGACAATCATCGCCAGATCAACTTTGCCAGCACCGGCAAGATCGATGAAGAAGGTCAGTTCCTCTATGGCCTGAGTGGCGTGATTCGCGACAGCGGCACGCAGATCGACCACGTCGACAATAAGCGCTACAACATCGCGCCGAGCCTGACCTGGAACATCGACGAAGACACCAAGTTCACCCTGCTGACCCAGTTCACCCGCGACGATACCGGCATCACCAGCCAGTTCCTGCCAGTACAGGGCACCAAAATCCACTCGCCCCTGGGAGATATTTCCCACCACAAGAACCTTGGCGATCCGGATTGGGAATATTACGACCGTACCTATTACGCCCTGGGCTATGCCTTCGAGCATCGGCTGAATGATGTCTGGCAGTTCAAGCAAAACCTGCGCTACACCAAGTCGGACCTGTCGTTCCAGGCGCTCACCCCCGGCGCCTACCCTTTCACCCAGGTGGATGCCAATGGCAACGTCGGCCGCTCAAGCACCAGCGTCGACGAGGACATCAGCCAGTTCGCGGTGGACAACAACTTCCAGGCCGATTTCGCCACGGGTGACGTCGGTCACACCTTGCTGATCGGCCTCGATCACCAGCGCACCAACACCAACTACACCTCGATCTTCGGTGATGGCCTGACCACCAACGTCAACAACCCGATCTACGGCCTCCCCATCGTGCGCCCACCACGTTCCGATGCATTCTATGACTACGATCAAAAGACCTATCAGACCGGCCTGTATGTGCAGGACCAGATGTTCATCGATCAATGGCGCCTGACGCTGGGCGGTCGTGAAGACTGGGTGCACACCGGCACCAAGTTCTTCAACAAAGGCGATGCCACCAACACTGAACGCGATAAGAAATTCAGCGGCAACGCGGCGATCAGCTATGTGTTCGACAACGGCATCGTGCCTTACCTGTCCTACGCCGAATCGTTCCAGCCAACCAGCAATGCCACGGCCACGCCCACCGATTCGTTCAAGCCGACCGAGGGCGAGCAATGGGAACTGGGTATCAAGTACCAACCGCCTGGCAGCAAAACTCTGCTGACTGCCGCGGTGTACAACCTCACGCAAAAGAACGTGTCCGTCACCACCACCAACTCGGATAACGTCTCGATCACCAGCCAGACCGGCGAAGTGAAAGTCAAAGGATTGGAACTGGAAGCCGTCTCCGACGTGACCGAAAACCTCAAGGTCATTGCGGCCTACACCTTGGCCAAGTCCGAGGTACAGGACGGCGCGTTCAAGGGCAATCGCCTGCAACTGATGCCCAACCAGCAGGCTTCGCTGTGGACCGACTACACCTGGCACAACGGCGTGCTCGACGGCTTTGGCATCGGTGGTGGCGTGCGTTACACCGGTAATACCTATGGCGACCAGGCCAATACCGAACTGGGCAAGGCGGACGCTTTCACCGTATTCGACGCCGCTGTCCACTACGACCTCGGCCGCCTGGACAACAGCCTGAAAGGCGCATCCCTGGCGCTGAACGCGACCAACCTGTTCGACAAGGACTACATTTCCACCTGCGACAGCTTTTACTGCTACTACGGCGACCAGCGCAGTGTCGTCGCCAGTGCGACCTACAAGTGGTAAAGGCTTGACCTGACACACGCCAAGACCGGGCCGTCCTTCGAGGACGGCTTTGGCATTTCTGAAGGGCTGCAAATGAAGAGTAAAACGATCCGCCGCTGGTCCTTCGTCCATACCTGGACCAGCCTGATTTGCACGGTATTCCTGCTGATGCTGGCAGTGACCGGCTTGCCATTGATCTTTCACCACGAGATCGACCATCTGCTGGGCGATGCCCCCGAACTCAAGGAAATGCCCGCCGACACCCCGCAGCTGAATCTGCAGCAGCTGGTACTCGCGGCGGAAAAACATCGTCCCGGCGAGGTCATGCAGTACTTCGGTTTCGACGAAGAAGATCCCAATGCCGCGTTTGCGATCATGGCGGCCACTGCCGGAACCGAGCCCAATTCGTCGCATACTTTCATGCTCGACGCCCGTACCGGTGAAGCGCTGGAAGTGCCATCGGCCAACGGCGGTTTCATGATGATCATGCTGCGCCTGCATGTGGATATGTTCGCCGGCCTGCCCGGCAAGCTGTTCCTGGCGTTCATGGGCATTCTGTTTGTGGCGGCCATCGTGTCCGGGACAGTGCTGTACCTGCCGTTCATGCGCCGGTTGAAATTCGCCACCGTGCGCCAGGACAAATCCACCCGCCTGCGCTGGCTCGACCTGCACAACCTGATCGGCGTCGTGGCCCTGACCTGGATGCTGGTAGTCGGCGTCACCGGTGTGATCAGCGCCTGCGCCGACCTGCTGATTGCGGCTTGGCGTGCGGAGGCACTCGGCGCAATGATCGCACCCTATCGCGACGCGCCAGCGTTGACCCAGCTCGCCGCACCGACTCGCCTGCTGGACATCGCCAAGGAAGTTGCGCCGGACATGCAACCGGACTTCATTGCCTTCCCCGGCACGCGGTTTTCCAGCGAACACCATTACGCCGTGTTCATGAAAGGCAGCACCCACCTGACCTCCCACCTGCTCACACCCGTGCTGATCGACGCCAGCACCCTGCAGGTTACGGCCGTGGCAGAGAGGCCTTGGTACATGGACGTCATGGGCATGTCGCAACCGCTGCACTTTGGTGACTACGGCGGCATGCCGATGAAGATTCTGTGGGCAACCCTGGATGTACTGACCATCATCGTGCTCGGCAGCGGGGTGTACCTGTGGATGGTGCGGCGCAAAGCCGCGAAGCCCGTGCTTGAAGCTGCGGAGGCCCAGGCATGAGGCCGCGTCAGTCGAATTTCTGGAAAGTCTTTGCCATCCCTACGGTGATCGGCCTGTTCACCGCCGCCGGGCTGTTCGCTGCGCTGCTCGGTGATGGCGTGTGGGATGCCCTGAGCTGGCTGGGCCTGGGCATTCCCGCCGTCTTCGCCCTGCGCGGCCTGCTGCAACGCCACTAATCCCTGTGGGAGCAAAGCTTGCTCGCGATTGGATCGCCACGGTCGCCCAGTGAGACCACCGCCACTCCATCGCGAGCAAGCTTTGCTCCCACACTCGCTCAACCGTCCGCCTTGCTAACTACCCTCCCGCCTTCCCCCGCAACACCTCTGACATATTTGTTGACAATTTAGTCCTTGAGCTCCTATAAAGGCGACGTTGTACGACAACCTACAACAGTAAATTCGACACCAAAATCCAAAAATAATCATGGTGAAGTAATGAAAGTCAAAGGCATCCGCTGGTGGATGGTCGGCCTGGTCACGGCTGGCCTGATGGTTAACTACCTGGCCCGTAACACCCTCTCAGTGGCCGCCCCGACCCTGATGAGCGAAATGAACATCACCACCGAGCAGTACTCGCACATCGTGGTCGCGTGGCAAGTTTGCTACGCCCTGATGCAGCCGGTAGCTGGCTATATCATCGACGCCATCGGCACCAAGATGGGCTTTGCGATTTTTGCCTTTTCCTGGTCAGTTGCCTGCGCCTTGGCAGCACTGGCGACCGGCTGGCAAGGCCTGGCCTTTGTCCGGGGTCTGCTTGGCCTGACGGAAGCAGCCGGTCTGCCAGCGGCAGTCAAAGCGTCCACGGAATGGTTTCCGGCCAAGGAACGCTCGGTGGCCATCGGCTGGTTCAACATTGGTTCGTCGATCGGTGCGCTGCTGGCGCCACCCCTGGTGGTCTGGGCGATCCTGCACAGCGGCTGGGAACTGGCTTTCCTCATCGTCGGCGGCCTGGGCGTGCTCTGGAGCTTTCTGTGGGTCATTCTCTACAAGCACCCGCGCGACCAGAAACGCCTGAGTGACGAGGAGCGCGACTACATCCTCAACGGCCAGGAAGATCACTTCAAAGACCCCGCCACGAAAAAAGGCAGCTGGAAGAAGATCATCGGCAGCCGCAACTTCTACGCCATCGCCAGCGCCCGCATGCTCTCCGAGCCTGCCTGGCAGACGTTTAACGCGTGGATTCCGCTGTACCTGATGACCGAAAGGCACATGAACATCAAGGAAATCGCCATGTTCGCCTGGCTGCCCTTCCTTGCCGCAGACCTTGGCTGTGTGCTCGGCGGGTATCTGAGCCCGTTTTTTCATAAGCACTGCAAGGTGTCGCTGTTCACCTCGCGCAAAATGGTCCTGCTCTTCGGTGCTTCCTGCATGATCGGCCCGGCCTGCATCGGTCTCGTGGCCAGCCCGTACACCGCTATCGCCTTGCTGTGCATCGGCGGCTTCGCCCACCAGACATTGTCGGGGGCGCTGTATGCAATCACCTCGGACTCCTTCGGCAAGAACGAGGTCGCGACTGCCACCGGCATGGGCGGGATGTTCGGCTACCTTGGGGCTGCGGCGTTCACCATGGTGTTTGGAGTGATGGTCACCAAGATCGGCTATAGCCCGCTGTTCGTGGTGCTGGCGATCTTTGACATCGTCGCAGCATTCATCGTCTGGACCGTTGCCCGCGAACTCAAGCCTCAGCTGGCTGCTCCGGGTCCACAGGCCACATTGCAACCGGCTGGCTAAACGAGAGCCCGCTGGAAGCCTGTGGTAGCCGGCTTAAGGGAGCAAGGCTTGCCCGCGTTGGTGGTGGATCAATCACATCAATTTCGGATGTGCTACCGTCATCGCGGGCAAGCCTTGCTCCCACAACTGCCCGACACCACCACTGACCGAGACGCCGCCATGTCCACCCCCACCATGACCCTCTACCACAATCCCCTCTCGCCCTTCGTCCGCAAAGTCATGGTGCTGCTGCACGAAACCGGCCAGCAAGACCGAGTTGCCCTGCAAAACTGTGTGCTCTCCCCGGTCGCCCCAGACCCGAGTCTGATCAACGACAACCCCCTGAGCAAAATCCCCGCCCTGCGCCTGGCCGATGGCGCCGTCATCCACGACAGCCGCGTGATCCTCGACTACCTCGATCACCAGCACGTCGGCAACCCGCTGATCCCCCGCGAAGGCTCGGCCCGCTGGCGGCGCCTGACCCTGGCCTCCATGGCCGACGGCATCATGGACGCCGCTGTACTGACCCGCTACGAACTCGCCCTGCGCGCCCCAGAAAAACACTGGGATGAATGGCTCGACGGCCAACGCGAGAAAATCCGCCGGGCCCTGGCACTGCTGGAAAAGGACGCGATTGCTGAACTGACCAGCCACTTTGATGTAGCGGCGATCAGTGTGGCCTGTGCGTTGGGTTATCTGGACCTGCGTCATGCGGACCTGGACTGGCGCACGGCAAATCCGCAGTTGGCAGCGTGGTATTTCGAGGTGAGTCAGCGGCCTTCGATGTTGGCGACGATGCCGAAGGTTTAGATTTCGTTGGAGGTAATGGCCTCAAAAGATCGCAGCCTGCGGCAGCTCCTACGTTGGAATACATTCCCCCTGTAGGAGCTGCCGAAGGCTGCGATCTCTTGATCATAGCGCCATGACCCTATCAGTTCTGCTAGTAGGCAGTGGCTAAAGAAACGCCGATGCTAAAGGTCCGATCTTGCAGACCCTGCTCGAAGTACAGCCTCTTGCAGCATGACGACCACGGATGTATTTAATCTGCCCCCCTGCTACGCCCTACACCTCTCAGCTACCTTCCAGTCGCAAACAACCGCGCAATAAAAACCGCCAACAACCGACCCTCCCGCTGATCCTCCCGCAACCCAACCGACCGGTTCATTCCACCGCCCCAATATCAAACTCCAGAGGCTTCACCGCCCTCTGCCCCACCCCATACCAATCCAGTTTTCGCGTCAGCACCATAAACACCCCCAACAGCCCGAACAGCAGCAACGAACCCATCAGCAATGCGTAATCCTCAGCACTCAACAATCCATACAGCAGCCCGTACAGCGCAGCCAATCCAACCGAAAAACCAACCCCATGCCACACACTGCGCAGCACATGACAAACATAAAACCCGATCAACACCACGCATCCGCTGGCGGACAACAAATACGCCAGCGCAAAGCCGATATGCTCCGACAGCGACAACAGCAGCAAATAAAAGAACGCCAACGCCACGCCCACCAATGCGTATTGCACCGGGTGCACCGCCAGACTTTTGAGCACTTCAAACAGGAAGAAACCGGCAAAGGTAAGGGCGATGAACAGCAGTGCATATTTGATCGCCCGATCACTCTTCAGGTACTGGTCCACTGGGTCGATGAAACTGACGCCAAAACTGCGGCCGTTGAACGCTTCGCAGCCGCCACCCGACACACAATTGTTCAAGGCTTCGTGCAGGTTGGTGGAGAAAAAAGTGGTCTGCCAGCGGGCGGTAAAGCCTCGGTCATCAACCTCGCGTTGTGCCGGCAAGTAATTGCCGATGAAGCTTGGGTGTGGCCAGTTGGCGGCCAGCGCCACCGTGCTGGTCTTGCCCACCGGAAGGATTTGCATCTGGCCGGTGCCTTGCAGCTGCAGGTCGAAACCGAAGGCCAGCTCGGATACTTGTGCAGCATCCAGTTTGGGCAAGGTGACGTGTACGCCCTCTCCCAGCCACCCGACCTGACTGCCCGGTACGAAATCCAGGGTTTGCCCATTCAGCTGCAGCTTCAGGGCATTTTCGATACCCCTGATATCACTGATGCCGACCGCCAGGAATGGCTGATCAAACTGGTAGTCAGCAAAGTTTTCCTTGATGCCCAACTGCGCTGGGATCGAAAAATGTCCGTTGATGCGGTTGTTGGCGTGAAACAACCGCGCCTGGTAGATACCGCGCGAGCGCAGTTCAGTCTCGACCTGGCCATCCAGTTCGAAACGCTCGGGCAGAAAATACAGGCGCCCCCGCTCTTCACCGAGTTCCTGATAGCGCTGATTAGTTTTTTCGTTGAGTTTCCAGGTACGCACTACTTTGCGGTACGGCACCACCATCAGCGGTCCACTGACTTGCTGGTGATAACTGGAGCTGCGGGCGATGTCTTCGAGCACGCCATCGCGCAATTCCTGGCGGTCCTGAATCAGGCCGTTGATCATCAATAGCGGGATCAGCAACAACAGAATTAGCAGGGCAATGGCCCCGAGTTTCAATGTCAGATTTCGGTTCATGGGACTCTCCCTGTGTGGATGGGGAAAGTCTGCAAGCCGTGTATGGGGTTTATGTGGGAGAACTATGGAGATTATGTGGAGACTGCAATCGTGTGCGGGAGCGGGCTTGCTCGCGAATGCCGCAACATGCTCCTAAGCCAGGCGCAAGACGACCTCAACCCCACCCTCGACATTGCCAATAAACAACGTTCCATTGTGCAACTTGGCCACTTCTTCAACAAAGTTGAGCCCCAGACCTGTGCTCTTGCGCCCGCTGTCCGGACGCGGCAAAGAATAAAAACGCTCACTCAATCGGGGCAGCGCATAGTCAGGTATGGCTTCTGCCTGGTTAAACAGCCTGACCTCAATCTGTCCCCCAACTCGTTTAACGCTAAATCGCAGCAGACCGTGCACGGGAGTGAAATCCAGGGCATTGTCCAGCAGGTTAGCCAGCGCCTGGCGCAATAGAAAAGGTTCGCCCATCAGCTCCAGATCCGCGGCTATCGCGTGTTCCACTCGCAGCTGCTGGCCTTCGATACGCGCCGCCTGAGCACTCAGCAACTCGTTGACCAGCTCCGCCAAGGGAACAGCAACGCGCTCTTCCAGGCCTTGACGCTGTTCCACTTGGGCCAGATTGAGCAGCCGCTCGATCAACTGCTGCATGCGCACGCTTTCGCTGTCGATATTGCTGACGAACCGCTGCTGCTGGGCCAACGGCATCTCGCCTTGCAGCAATTCTGCCGCACCGCGAATTGCCGCCAGCGGGCTCTTCAACTCATGCGTGAGCGTGTGCACATACCGCTCGACGTAAGCCTTGCCCTCCAGCTGCGTGCGCATATGTTCGACCGCTGTCGCCAGTTGCTGCATTTCGCCGCCACGATAATGCGGCACCTCGGCCCGCCGGCCTTCACTCACTGCCTGGGCATAAGAAGTAAGCCTGCGCAGCGCAGCACTCAACCACCAGGACAACAGCGCGCCGAACAATAAGCCAAGTCCGATCAACCCGGCGCCATAGCCAAGCAATCGACGCTCGGTGCGATCCACGTAAGGCTGCAGTGAGCTGTTGGGTTTGGCCACGGTGACCACGCCAATGATCTTGCCGCCATCGCGGATCGGCGCTGCGACATGCATCACCGAAGAACTCGCATCGTCCGGATTGCTGCGACTGGAACGGGCCCCGTACTCGCCGCGCAGAGTCAGCAACACATCGTTCCAGCGCGAGTAGTCCTGCCCTACTGCAACTCCGCTGGAATCCAGCACCACGATGCCTTTGGCGTCAGTCACATAAATGCGGTGATTGACCTGGTTTTTCGCCAACCCCCAGATACTCGCCTTTGGCTGCCGCTCGCCATAGGCCCTGAGTAATTCCGGCCAGCGGTTCTGGTTGAGGGTGCCAGCCTTGAAGTCATCGCGAAGGATTTCGGCCATCAAGTTCGCCGTGTCCACCAGGGTTTCTTCGGTGGACTGGCGCACGCCCGGGCGGATTTCTTCCATCACTGTGTTGAGCACGAAGTAGCCGGTCAAGCCGATGAACAGCAAATAGACCAGGAAAATCCGTATACCCAACGGCATTAGCTGTGTCCCGGGCTGTAGCTGTAACCGAGGCCGCGATGGGTCTGAATCGGCTCTGCGTCGGCCTTAACCAATCGCAATTTGGCTCGGACACTCTTGATGTGGCTGTCGATGCTGCGCTCGTAGCCTGCATCGGCAGCCACGCCCAGCGCATCAAGCAACTGCTCGCGGCTGAAGACTCGTTCGGGCTGTTCGAGCAGGCACTGCAGCAGGCGGAACTCGTGGCGGGTCAGGCTCAGGGCCTGATTGCGATAGCTGATCTGCACGCGCTCGCTGTCCACTCGAAACAGAGTCGACAAGGGTTCGCTCAGGTTTTTTGGCGCCGTGCGCTTGAGAATCGCCCGGACCCGCGCCGCGACTTCCCGCGGGCTGAACGGCTTGACCACGTAATCGTCGGCACCGATCTCCAGGCCGACGACACGGTCGATTTCGCCATCGCGGGCACTGAGAAACATCACCGGTACTTCGCTGAAACGCCGCAGTTGCTTGCAGGTTTCGAAGCCGCTGATGTCCGGCAGACCGATGTCGAGGATGATCAGGTCCGCCGGGGTCAGACGCTGATGCTCCAGCGCTGCCGCGCCAAGGGTCAGCCACGCGGTGCTGAACCCCTCGCCCTGCAAGGCGAAAATCAGCGTGTCGGCAATCGCCGCTTCGTCTTCGACAATCAGGATATGAGGCATGGCGTCCGAGGGTGGTGGTGGAGTGGGCGAACGGTGACTCAAGGCTGGATCGACGTCAATCGGGCTGAGTTCAATCGCGGCGGGGTCTGTAGGAACTAGCAGTTCTGATAGTAGGCAATGGTTGAAAAAGGATCGATGCTGAAGGAACTGCTTTTTGGACCTTGCTCGGAGCTAAGTCGATGTCTACTCCTTCACGCAAAACGATACTGCTCGCAACCGATCAACAGCAGTCGGTGTTGAACGCCCTCACCGCGAATCAGCCTCACCCTATTGCTTACTCACCCTATGGCCACCGTGCACCGGAAAACGGTTTACTCAGTCTGCTCGGGTTTAACGGCGAACTGCCGGACTCGTTGACCGGGCATTATCATTTGGGGAAAGGGTATCGGCAGTTCAATCCGGTTTTGATGCGGTTTCACAGTCCGGATAGTTGGAGTCCGTTTGGAGAGGGCGGGTTGAATGCGTATGCTTATGGCGGAGGTGACCCGAGGAATAGTGAAGATCCAACGGGGCATGTTGCGGTGCTTTACAAATGGTTGCACGTAGCATCACAGTTATTTCCGCCAGCTCCACCTTTGCCACCGAGAAAGCCACCGCCTTTACTACCAAGAGCACCCCGCCTCCCTATTTCGTCAAAGGCTGTTCTTCCACCTCCTCCTGCCTTGCCTCCTCGCGGTACTCCACAGCAGTCAATCAAACCTAAAAAATATGTGCCCACCCTTCCTAAGGGTAGCTTTCTGACTTCCGAAGAGACATTGGTCATACCTTCAAACAACAATCCAGATCATGCTTGGTTCATACCAGTATCAGAAACCGAACAGTCTGTAGAGCAACTCATAAAACAAGGGGCAGCACCTCCCCCGAAAATCATAAAAGGAAAGGCAACACCTCCCCCAGTTACCGGAGGCCCAAACATCAATTATGCTTTCGAACCCGATGATGCACCCAACTCCCGGATTCGCCGGTCATAGAGCCGCGGGGCACGAAACACCCGAATTAACAATCCGGCTTATCCGCCGTAAAGCGCCGAGCCGGATTCACCGCCGCTCCAAACTCTCGCAGCGCCTTCGCCCCTATCAACAACGGATAATTAAAACTGCTGCGATCCGTCAGATTGACTTCGACCGTACGCTTAACGTTACCCAGGCACAGTTCAAGGTCAACCACCGGCCGCTTGGACGGCGCGGCCGATTCTTCATCATCCGCATCCTCTTCCGAGCGGGTCTTGATCTTGCTGATCCGCGCGACCTTGTGTTCATAGACCTTATTGCTCGCATCCTTGGTCGCCAGGCGGAAACGCACCCACTCATCACCATCTCGGGTAAAGGTTTCGATGTCTTTGGCCGACAGTGACGCGGTCAGGGCGCCGGTGTCCATCTTGGCCTTGAGCACTTCGCCGCCGATTTCCGGTAGCGCGATGTATTCGTAGCGACCGTACAGGGTCGGTTCGGCGGCCATGATTGGCAGGGCCACAAGGGACAGCAGTGCTAGGAGGGCTTTCAATTAGTGGGCGTCCTGGAAATGTGGATTGCGCAATTTTAGACCGCCAGTTGTGAATTCGTTCGGTCTTGAGATTTTTCGCGAGCAGGCTCGCTCCTACAGGGTCGCGCGTCGTGATGCCTGCAGAAGTGAAACCGATTTGGCCTCTCGCCCGAAGCTGCTTATCATGACGCGCCCAAATGATTTCAAGAGTTACTTATGCGCCGCCTGCTCACCGGCTGTTTCGTTACCTTCCTGCTGTTGCTCAACACCTTGGTTCTGTTTGGGCCGCTGATGGTGTTTGCCTTGCTCAAGCTGGTGCTCCCAGGTCGCCCGCGCGACCTTGCCTCCCTGGCGGTGATGTGGATTGCCGAGACCTGGGCGGAAGTCGACAAGCTGATTTTCCGCCTATGCATCCCCACTCAGTGGGACATCCGTGGCGGCGATGAGCTGCGCACCGATACGTCCTACCTGGTGATCAGCAACCATCAATCCTGGGTCGATATCCCAGCGCTGATCCAGACCCTGAACCGGCGCACGCCGTTCTTCAAATTTTTCCTCAAGAAAGAACTGATCTGGGTGCCGTTCCTGGGCCTGGCGTGGTGGGCGCTGGATTACCCGTTCATGAAGCGCTACAGCAAAGCCTTCCTGGCGAAGAACCCGGAGCTTGCCGGCGAGGACCTGAAAATCACCAAGGCTGCCTGCGAACTGTTCAAGCGCCAGCCGGTGACCGTGGTCAATTATCTGGAAGGCACCCGGTTCACTGCCGCGAAAAGCGCCCAACAGCAATCACCTTTCACCCATCTGCTCAAACCCAAGGCCGGCGGCGTGGCGTTTGTGCTGGCGGCGATGGGAGAGCAACTGGATGCGATTCTCGACGTGACGGTGGTGTATCCGCAGCGGAAAATTCCGGGATTCTGGGATCTGATCAGTGGCAACGTGCCGAGGGTCATCGTTGACATCAAGACTCGTGAACTCGAACCCGCGCTGTGGCAAGGGGATTACGAGAACGATCCGGTGTTTCGCGTAAAAGTCCAGAACTGGGTCAACCAGCTCTGGATCGAGAAGGACCAGCGCATCGACGCCTTGCGCGCCGGGCGCCGTTGAATCAGCTACCGGTACCGGCGCCCCAGATTCCGCCCAGGCTTTGCAACAGCGTGCCGCCAACGCCCTGTTGACCGAGGTATTGCAGGATCACCGGGGCAAACTGGCCGATCATGCCGGTGTCCATGCCCAGTGCGCTGAACGCATTGTTAAGGTCGGTAGTGTCCTTGACGTTGCCCAGGGCATTGTCCAGCCCTGCAGCCTTGCCGTTGGAACCGAGCAAACCCGCCAGCGCGCCCAACTCGCCACCGCCGGACAACTTGTCGATCCCCGGTACGCTTTTGGCCAGTTCGGAATAATCGGTCGAGCTCAGCTGATTCTTCGCCAGGCCCAGCATCGCCCCGGTGCCGCCAACGGCTTGCTGTGGCGTCACGTTTAACTGGCTAAGCGCACTGAGCAGGCCCGCCGTTTCGGAGGTAGGCGCTGCAGCAGCAGCCTTGTCCCCACCCTGCATTCCGGAGATGGCATTAGCCGCATCGTTCAGGTTGAACTGAGCGAAGACCGGGCTGGCCGCCAGACTCATCAGCGACGCCAGTACAAAACCATGTGTAATCTTCATCCAGACATCCTCTTGTGCCATGAAAACGCCCGACTTACAGGCGCAAAGCTGCCGATTTGACCGGGTACGAGCGGGCATGTTCCTCAAGCTGACGCCAATTTTCAACCCGCTCGTCGCTATGACCACCGCCCGCAGTTGGAGTACGTTTGGGGAGGTGGGTTGAATGCTTATGCGTATTTAATGCGCACATTCAACCTATATCTACAAAACGGTCTGCTCAGCCGGTACCCCAGAAAGAGACGTAAGTCCCTATAAATGAATAAAAAAACGGCGACCCTAAGGTCGCCGTTTTGTGTTGCCTGAACCCTTACGCCGCACTAAACAACTTATGCGGATCAATCACAAACTTCTTCGGCACACCCGCATCGAACTCGCCATACCCTTGCTGAGCCTGATCCAGGCTGATCACCTGCACACCCACCACTTCAGCGATGTTGATGCGGTCCCACATGATCGCCTGCATCAGCTGGCGGTTGTACTTCATGACCGGGGTCTGGCCGGTGTGGAAGCTGTGGGATTTCGCCCAGCCCAAACCAAAGCGGATGCTCAGGCTGCCCATTTTCGCCGCAGCGTCGACCGCGCCCGGGTCTTCGGTGACGTAGAGGCCAGGGATACCGATCTTGCCGGCCACACGTACCACGCCCATCAGCGAGTTGAGCACGGTGGCCGGCGCTTCGTGTTTCACCCCGTCATGACCATGACCGCGGGCTTCGAAGCCAACGGCGTCGACTGCGCAGTCCACTTCGGGCTCGCCCAGTAGTGCGGCGATCTGTTCGTGCAGTGGAGTATCGAGGGACAGGTCGGCGATTTCGAAGCCTTGGGCCTTGGCATGGGCCAGGCGCACAGTGTTGACGTCACCGATGATGACTACCGCAGCGCCCAGCAGACGAGCGGAAGCTGCGGCGGCCAAGCCAACCGGGCCCGCACCCGCGATGTACACGGTGCTGCCTGGGCCGACGCCGGCAGTCACTGCGCCGTGGTAGCCGGTTGGCAGGATGTCGGAGAGGCAGGTCAGGTCACGGATTTTTTCCATGGCGCGATCGCGGTCCGGCAGTTTCAGCAGGTTGAAGTCGGCGTACGGGACCATGGCGTATTCGGCCTGGCCGCCGGTCCAGTCGCCCATGTCGACGTAACCATAAGCGCCGCCTGGGCGCGCCGGGTTGACGCTGAGGCAGACGCCGGTGTGCATTTCCTTGCAGGAACGGCAGCGCCCGCAAGCCACGTTGAACGGGACGGACACCAGGTCGCCGATCTGCAGGTTCTCGACGTCGCTGCCCTTCTCGATTACTTCACCGGTAATTTCGTGACCCAGCACCAGGCCGGTTTGCGCAGTGGTACGGCCGCGCACCATGTGCTGGTCGGACCCGCAGATGTTGGTGGAAACCACGCGCAGGATGACAGCGTGGTTGATCTTCCTGCCGCGCGGGTCCTGCATTTTCGGATATTCAATACTCTGTACTTCGACCTTGCCAGCGCCGAGATACACCACACCACGATTGCCAGACATGCTTTCACCTCGCTGTTGTTTTTATGTAGCACTCGCGTCGCCATGGAGCGGCGGCGCGTTGATTGCTCGGGTTATTGCTTGTGTGTCTTGTGTTGTTCGTTTTGGCCCCTTCGCGAGCAAGCCCGCTCCCACAGGGTTTTTGCGGTGTACTGGGATTTGTGTACGGCACAATTCCCATGTGGGAGCGGGCTTGCTCGCGAAGGCGATCTAAAGGACGACGGTTCTGTTTGCATTGAGGAAAACCCGCCGCTCAATGTGATAACCAACCGCCCGCGCCAGCGTCAGCCCTTCGATATCCCGCCCCTTGGCGATCAGGTCTTCCGGGTAATGGCTGTGGTCCACCGCCTCCACTCCCTGGGCAATGATCGGACCTTCGTCGAGGTCGTTGTTGATGTAGTGCGCCGTGGCACCGACCAGTTTCACGCCCTTGTTGTAGGCCTGGTGGTAGGGCTTGGCGCCTTTGAAACCGGGCAGCAGCGAGTGATGAATGTTGATCGCCTTGCCGTCGAGTTTGCGGCACAGCTCTGGCGATAAAACCTGCATATAGCGCGCAAGAATTACCAGTTCGGCACCGGACTCTTCGATCACCTGCCACACCTGGCGCTCTTGGGATGGCTTGTCATTCGGGTCGAGCGGAAAGTGGTAGTACGGAATCTGGTGCCAGTCGGCCAGCGGTTTGAGGTCGGGGTGGTTGGAGACCACAGCTGCCACGTCCATCGACAATTGGCCGATGCGCTGGCGGTAGAGCAGGTCATTGAGGCAGTGATCAGCCTTGGAGACCATGATCACCACTTTCGGCCGATAGTTCGGCGCGGTCAGTTCGAAGAGCATGCCGAAGGCTTCACCGCGCTCCTGCAAGCCTGCGCGGAATGACTGTTCGTCAAAACCATCAGGCTGACGGAATTCCACTCGGATGAAGAACCGCCCCGAGAGCCGATCGTCGAAGGAGTGGTGCTCGGTGACGTAGCAGCCCTGTTCGAATAGAAAGCGCGTCACCGCATCCACGGTGCCGAGGACGCTTGGGCAGTCGGCGGTCAGAATCCATGTGTCTGGGGCGCGGCTCATAGTGCGGTGACTCCTGATAAATCGGTAAACCTACCTGTAGGAGCGAGCCTGCTCGCGATGGATGTCAACGATGACGCGTACTTCCTGATTTAACGCGTCGCGCTCAAGTTCATCGCGAGCAGGCTCGCTCCTACAGGGTCAGGGGGTAATCAAGCCTGGACGCTAAGGCCGTACTCGGCCGATGCATCCTGCAACCACAACCACCAGTAATCCGAGAAGCTGCGGCGGATCAGCAATTCCCAGGTGTCTTCGGCGGTGTGACGGATCACCAGTTGCGATTTGGCGAACACCGTCCCCACAGCCTTGCCCACCGGAAAACTGTTCGGGTGCACGTCGTAGCTGGTGGATTTCATCAATACCTGACGCACGTTCGGGCCGCTCAGTTCGAGGATCTGCTGCCCGCCGCTGACGTTGACGATCTGGATATGCAGATCGCCCAACGCCTCACGCAGTTTCTGTTCGGCGGCGAACTCTTCGCCGGTCGGTACGATCAGCAGCCACTCATCCGGGCCCATCCACTGCAGGCTAGTCTCGCCTTTGACAATCACGCTCAAGGCACCCGGTAATTCAATGCCGAGCGCCTTGTGCACACCTTCGGAAAACGCGGCATCGTGTCCATCGCCACGAATGGTCAGGTGGCCGAGGAGTTTCTTCTCACGCACGATCACGCCGGCGTTCTTGCGGCCTTTGCCCACGAGGCTGGCGAGGTCGGCATGATGCAGCGACGACTCGGCCTTGGCGCCGGTGGTTGGGCGTTGTTGGTAAACATTGGCTGCGGTCATAAAGCACCTTTCCTGAATTCTGACTTGAGCCCTGTGTAAGCAGATCTACCGCTATCGCGAGCAGGCTCACTCCTACAAGGGGTACGCGATCACCTGTAGGAGTGAGCCTGCTCGCGATGAAGTCACCACGGTGCAACTGCACTCCACAGGCTCCGAACCATTAAATGTTCTGGCGATCACCCTTAGGATCGAAGAACACCGAAGAAACGATTTCCGCCTCGATCACGCTGCCATCCGCCAACGGCGCGAACACTCGCTCGCCCATGCGGTTCAGACCGCCTTTCACCACGCCCATGGCAAACGAATAACCCAGGGAGTTGTGCGCATAGCTGGAGGTCACGTGCCCAACCATGCTCATCGGAATCGCCTGCTTGGTGTTGAACACCAGCTGCGCGCCCTCTGGCAACCACTTGGTTGGATCAATCGGCTTGAGGCCAACCAGCTGCTTACGCTGATCGCGCACGCAGTCCTCGCGATTCATGCCGCGCCAGCCGATCCACGAGAACGGCTTGGTGCGACCGACACACCAGCCCATGTTCAAGTCATCCGGGGTCATCGAGCCGTCGGTGTCCTGGCCGACGATGATGAAGCCCTTCTCGGCCCGCAGGACGTGCATGGTTTCAGTGCCGTACGGTGTCAGGTTGTACTGCTTGCCAGCCTCGACAATTTTCTCCAGCACGCCCATCGCATAATCGGCCTGCACGTTGACTTCATACGACAGCTCACCGGTAAACGAAATCCGGAAAACCCGCGCCGGCACGCCGCCGACCAGGCCTTCTTTCCAGGTCATGAACGGGAAGGCTTCGTTGCTCAGATCGATGTCGGTGACCTGGCTGAGCAGCTTGCGGCTGTTCGGGCCGGACAAGGTCATGGTTGCCCAGTGGTCCGTCACGGAAGTGAAGTACACCTTCAGGTCTGGCCATTCGGTCTGCTGGTAAATCTCCAGCCACTGCAGGACCCGAGCGGCGCCGCCGGTGGTGGTGGTCATCACGAAATGGTTGTCGGCGAGGCAGGCAGTTACGCCGTCGTCGAAGACCATGCCGTCCTCTTTGCACATCAGGCCGTAACGCGCCTTGCCCACATCGAGCTTGGTCCAGGCGTTGGTGTAGATGCGGTTGAGGAACTCACGCGCGTCCGGGCCCTGGATGTCGATCTTGCCCAGGGTCGAAGCGTCCAACAGACCGACGCTGTCGCGCACAGCCTTGCATTCGCGCTTCACGGCGGCGTGCAGGTCTTCACCGTTTTTCGGGAAATACCATGGGCGTTTCCACTGGCCGACATCTTCAAATTCGGCACCATTTTTCACATGCCAGTGATGCAGTGCAGTGAAACGTACAGGTTCGAAGATGTGCCCACAGTGACGACCGGCCACGGCGCCAAAAGTCACTGGCGTGTAGTTCGGGCGGAACATCGTGGTGCCCATTTGCGGGATGGTCACGTTCAGCGAGCGGGCGGCAATCGCCAGGCCGTTGACGTTACCCAACTTGCCCTGATCGGTGCCGAAGCCCAGCGCGGTATAGCGCTTGACGTGCTCGACCGACTCAAAGCCTTCGCGGGTCGCCAGCTCGATGCCACCGGCGGTGACGTCATTCTGGAAGTCGACGAATTGCTTGGGCGCACGCGCCGAGTTCTTCTCGTGGGGCACCTGGAACAGCGCCAGGGTTGGCTCTTCAAGGCGGCTAAGGGCTTTCGGCAAAGTACCTTCGACCACTCCAAAACCGGCTTCGCTGGCGGCACGCGCACCACCTTCGAAACCATCGGCGAGGGAATCACCGAGACCGTAGACGCCATTGATCCCGCCGACGCACACGCGCTTTTGCGGAGCTTCGCCCGGTACGAATCCGAGGATGTCTTCACGCCAGGTCGGCTTGCCACCCAGGTGCGAAGCCAGGTGTACCACCGGGCTGTAGCCACCGGAGCTGACGACCAGGTCGCAGTCCAGCCATTCGCCGGGACTGGTGACCTTGTGGCCTTTGACGTCGATCGCGGCAATGCGCGCACCCGTCACGCGCTTGGTGCCGCGAGCCTCGATCACGGCGCTGCCGGTGAGGATGCGGATGCCTTTGGCACGTGCTTCTTCCACCAGCGCACCGCGGGGATTACTGCGCGCGTCAGCGATGGCCACCACTTGCAGGCTGGCATCGAGCCAATCCAGGGCCACGCGATAGGCGTGGTCGTTGTTGGTGCTCAGGACAAGTTTCTTGCCCGGCGCCACGCCGTAGCGACGCACATAAGTGGAGACAGCTCCGGCGAGCATGTTGCCCGGCACGTCGTTGTTGCCGTAGACCAGGGGCCGCTCGTGAGCGCCGGTCGCCAGCACCACGCGCTTGGCGCGGACGCGGTGAATGCGCTGACGCACCTGGCCAATCGGCGCGCGGTCGCCGAGGTGATCGGTCAGGCGCTCGTGAATGGTCAGGAAGTTATGGTCGTGGTAACCGTTGACCGTGGCGCGCGGCAACAACAGCACGTCCGGAGTGTTTTTCAGTTCGGCGATGACACCGGCGACCCACTCTGTGGCTGGCTTGCCGTCGAGGCTCTTGCGGGAGTCGAGCAGGCTTCCGCCGAACTCTTCCTGCTCATCGGCGAGGATCACCCGCGCACCGCTGCGTGCAGCGGCCAATGCAGCGGCCAGGCCTGCAGGGCCCGCGCCGACGATCAGCACGTCGCAGTGCTGGTTCATGTAATCGTAGGTGTCCGGATCGTTCTCGGTCGGCGAGCGGCCAAGGCCGGCGGCTTTACGGATGTACTTCTCGTAAGTCATCCAGAACGATTGCGGGTACATGAAGGTTTTGTAGTAGAAGCCCGGCGGCATCAGCTTGCCGCCGACCTTGCCGAGAATCCCCATCATGTCGTTGTTCACGCTTGGCCAGCCGTTGGTGCTGGTCGCGACCAGACCCTGATACAGCGCCTGTTGCGTGGCGCGTACGTTGGGGATCTGCGTGGCTTCGGTGGCGCCGATCTGCAGCACTGCGTTCGGCTCTTCAGCGCCTGCGGCGAAGATGCCGCGCGGACGGGAGTACTTGAAGCTGCGGCCGATGATGTCCACGCCGTTGGCGATCAGGGCGGCGGCCAGGGAATCACCCTCGAAGCCCTTGTAGCTCTGGCCGTTGAACGTGAAGCTCAGCACTTTGTTGCGGTCGATCCGTCCGCCATTGGACAGGCGATTGATCTGGCTCATACCTTCTCTCCCAGAGCCGTGGCGGCCGCTTTCGGGCTGTCGGTCTTGTCGGTGAATTGTGGCTTGGTGCCGATCTTGTAGGTCTCGAGAATCTCGTAGGTCACGGTATCGCGGGTGGCGTTGAAATACTGGCGGCAACCGGCGGCGTGATTCCACAGCTCGTGGTGCAGGCCGCGAGGGTTATCGCGGAAGAACATGTAGTCGCCCCACTCCTCGTCGGTGCAGGCAGTCGGGTCCAGTGGACGCGGAATATGCGCCTGGCCGGATGCGTGGAATTCCTCTTCGGAGCGCAGCTCGCCGCAGTGAGGACAGAAGATATGCAACATAGGAAATTTCTCCTGTTAGTGGGCGACGGCCGCAGCGCCGTGTTCATCGATCAACGCACCGTTGTGGAAACGGTCGATGGAGAAAGGTGCGGCCAACGGGTGCATTTCACCCTTGGCCAGGCTTGCGGCAAATACGTTGCCCGAGCCAGGTGTCGCCTTGAAGCCACCGGTGCCCCAACCGCAGTTGAAGAACATGTTCGGGACCGGGGTTTTCGAGATGATCGGGCAGGCGTCCGGCGTGGTGTCGACGATGCCGCCCCACTGCCGGTTCATGCGCACGCGGGACAGCACCGGGAACATCTCGACGATGGCCTGGATGGTGTGCTCGATCACCGGGTACGAACCACGCTGGCCGTAGCCGTTGTAGCCGTCGATACCGGCGCCGATCACTAGGTCGCCCTTGTCGGACTGGCTGATGTAACCGTGTACGGCGTTGGACATGATCACGCTGTCGATAATCGGCTTGATCGGCTCGGACACCAGCGCTTGCAGCGGGTGGGATTCGATCGGCAGACGGAAACCGGCCAGCTTGGCCATGTGCCCGGAGTTACCAGCCGTGACCACACCGACGCGCTTGGCGCCGATGAAACCCTTATTGGTTTCAACACCGATGCACACGCCGTTTTCCTTGCGGAAACCGATCACTTCGGTCTGTTGAATCAGGTCCACGCCCAGTGCGTCAGCGGCACGGGCAAAGCCCCACGCCACGGCATCGTGACGGGCCACGCCGCCGCGACGCTGGACGGTGGCGCCCATCACCGGATAGCGAGTGTTTTTCGAGCAGTCGAGGTACGGAATCTCGTCGGCCACTTGCTTGGCATCCAGCAATTCGCCGTCTACGCCGTTGAGGCGGTTGGCGCTGACCCGACGCTCGGAATCACGAATGTCCTGCAGGGTGTGGCACAGGTTGTAGACGCCACGCTGGGAGAACATCACGTTGTAGTTCAGGTCCTGGGACAGGCCTTCCCACAGTTTCATCGCGTGTTCGTACAGGTGCGCCGACTCGTCCCACAGGTAGTTGGAGCGCACGATGGTGGTGTTGCGCGCGGTATTACCGCCGCCCAACCAGCCTTTCTCGACCACGGCGACGTTAGTGATGCCGTGTTCCTTGGCCAGGTAGTAGGCGGTCGCCAGACCATGCCCGCCACCGCCGACAATGACCACGTCATAGACCTTTTTCGGGGTCGGCGTGCGCCACATTTTCTGCCAGTTTTCGTGATGGCTGAGGGAGTGTTTGAAGAGGCCGAAGCCCGAATACCGTTGCATAGTCATTTACTCCAAAACCGCGCTCAGCGATAAACCGGGAAGTCCGCGCACAGGGCCGACACTTGCTGCGCAACATTCGCTTCCACGTCGGCATCGCCGAGGTTGTCGAGGATGTCGCAGATCCAGCCGGCCAGCGTGACGCACTGGGTCACCTTGAAGCCGCGAGTGGTCACCGCCGGGGTGCCGATGCGCAGGCCGGAGGTCACGAACGGCGACTGTGGATCATTCGGTACAGCGTTCTTGTTCACAGTGATGTGGGCGCGACCGAGGGCGGCGTCCGCATCTTTGCCGGTGAGGCCCTGACGGATCAGGCTGACCAGGAACAGGTGGTTGTCAGTACCGCCGGACACTACATCGTAGCCGCGTTTGATAAATACGCCGGCCATGGCCTGGGCGTTGTCGATCACTTGTTGTTGATAGGCCTTGAAACCAGGCTCCAGCGCTTCCTTGAAGCACACCGCTTTACCAGCGATCACGTGCATCAGCGGGCCGCCCTGGGCACCCGGGAAGACTGCCGAGTTGAGCTTCTTCTCGATCTCTTCGTTGGCCTTGCACAGGATCAGGCCGCCACGTGGACCGCGCAGGGTCTTGTGGGTGGTGGTGGTGACCACGTCGGCGTACGGCAGCGGGTTCGGGTAGAGACCGGCAGCGACCAGACCGGCAACGTGGGCCATGTCGACGAACAGCAGCGCACCGACCTTGTCGGCAATCTGGCGGAAGCGCGGGAAGTCGAGGGTCTTGGAATAGGCCGAGAAGCCAGCGACGATCATTTTCGGCTTGCACTCGACGGCCAGACGTTCAACTTCGTCGTAGTCGATCAATCCGGTCTTGGTGTCGATGCCGTACTGCACGGCGTTGTAGAGCTTGCCCGAGGACGACACTTTGGCGCCGTGGGTCAGGTGGCCGCCGTGGGCCAGGCTCATGCCCAAAATGGTGTCGCCTGCCTGGATCAGGGCCAGGTAAACGGCGCTGTTCGCGGAAGAACCGGAGTGCGGCTGGACGTTGGCGTAGTCGGCACCGAACAGTTGCTTGGCGCGCTCGATGGCCAGGGCCTCAACCTTGTCCACGTGCTCGCAACCACCGTAGTAGCGCTTGCCCGGATAACCTTCGGCGTATTTGTTGGTCAGGCCACTGCCTTGCGCTTCCATGACGCGTTTGCTGGTGTAGTTCTCTGACGCGATCAGCTCGATGTGATCTTCCTGGCGTTGCTCCTCGGCATTCATCGCCGCCAGCAGTGCATCGTCGTAACCCTGGATCTGGTCTTGCTTGCTGAACATCGCGTCTCTCCCAGCGGCATCTATGCGCCATTCGTCTCGGTAAGGCACTGGTGTTGCGACAGTGCCCTTTGATGCGATGGTATGACCGGCGCAGACAGGCCAAATGCCTACGGACGCCACGCAAAGGTGCGTTTACGACATGGGTTGAAATGGCTTCCTCAAACAGACACAGATCCACTGTGGGAGCGGGCTTGCTCGCGAATGCGGTGGGTCATCCGACATTGATGTTGACTGACCCGGCACATTCGCGAGCAAGCCCGCTCCCACAGGGGGTTAAGCGATTGCCTGACGTAGCGCGAGCAGCAGTAAGAAGTGCATGGGATAGAGCGCATACGCCCAGCGTCGCATCGGCGCAGGATTGAGATGTTTGGCATGTCGCAACAAGGCCATCCCCAACCATGGCGCGATCAGACACGTGGCAATGCCCCCGATGGCGGCGACATTGCCAAACTGCGCAGCCGCATACAGCACCTGCCACTGATTACCCGCCAAACACACCACCCCGGGCAACAGGCTGAAGTACCAGGGCCGCCTGATCACCAACAGCATCGCCCACGGCAACAGCACTCCGAAGAACCCGAACATCAGGCGCTCCGGGAACAGCGCAGCAAGCACTAAAGCACCCAGCGCCAGCAGTCGCGACTCCAGCGCTGGCTGCTGCCAGCCTCGCGCCACCAACAACCCTAGCAACAGCGTCGGCATCACGTTCAACGTGTCGGGATCCGGCATGAACAATCGATAAGGAATCTCGCTGATGGCGCTGAACAGCAGCAGCCACGACAGATAGCGCCATTGAGTGCCGGCGGTTGCAGAGCCTGCTCGCGTCAGATTGGCGGCCATCGCCAGGCAGAACCATGGAAACGCCAGGCGCCCCGGCGCAAACAGGATATCAACGGAGTAACCGACATATCGCAGGTGATCGAGCACCATGCTCAAAAGCGCCAGCCACTTGAGCAGATCGAGTGCCCCATCGCGTTGAGTCATGTGCATAATTGTCCGCCAAGCCTGTATTTTTTCGAAAGCAGCATCTCGTGTGCTCCCCGAACGATCTTCGGTAAAGTGCGCACCATCATTGACCACGAATGCTCTTCACCATAAGAGCTTCGATCACGGAAGCCGGCCATGACCGACAAGAGCCAACAATTCGCCAGCGACAACTATTCCGGTATCTGCCCTGAAGCCTGGGCTGCCATGGAGGAGGCCAACCACGGCCACCAACGCGCCTACGGCGACGATGAATGGACCGCGCGCGCGTCCGATCAATTCCGCAAACTGTTCGAAACCGACTGCGAAGTGTTTTTCGCCTTCAACGGCACCGCCGCCAATTCCCTGGCCCTGTCGTCGCTGTGCCAGAGTTACCACAGCGTGATCTGCTCGGAAACCGCCCACGTCGAGACCGACGAATGCGGCGCGCCGGAGTTTTTCTCCAACGGCTCCAAGTTGCTGGTGGCGCGCACTGAAAATGGCAAGCTGACCCCGGAATCGATCCGCGAAGTCGCCCTCAAGCGTCAGGATATCCACTATCCAAAACCGCGCGTCGTGACCCTGACCCAGGCCACCGAAGTCGGCAGCATCTACACCCCCGAAGAAATTCGTGCCATCAGCGTCACCTGCAAGGAGCTCGGCCTGAACCTGCACATGGACGGCGCGCGGTTCTCCAACGCCTGCGCTTTTCTTGGTTGCTCGCCCGCAGACCTGACGTGGAAAGCCGGCGTCGACGTGTTGTGCTTCGGCGGCACGAAAAACGGCATGGCGGTAGGTGAGGCGATCCTGTTCTTCAACCATAAGCTGGCGGAAGACTTCGACTACCGCTGCAAGCAGGCCGGTCAGCTGGCGTCCAAGATGCGCTTCCTCTCCGCGCCGTGGGTGGGGATCCTGGAAAACGACGCCTGGCTCAAATATGCCCGCCACGCCAACCATTGCGCGCAGCTACTGGCCGAACTGGTCAGCGACATTCCTGGCGTGGAGCTGATGTTTCCGGTGCAGGCCAATGGCGTGTTCCTGCAGCTGTCGGAGCCGGCAATCGCCGCGCTGACGGCCAAGGGCTGGCGCTTCTACACTTTCATCGGCAACGGCGGCGCACGCTTCATGTGCTCGTGGGACACCGAAGAAGAACGCGTGCGGGAATTGGCTCGGGACATCCGAGAAGTCATGTCCCGAAACTGATTCTGTAGGAGCTGCCGCAGGCTGCGATTTTTTGATCTTAAAAAATCAAAATCAAAAGATCGCAGCCTGCGGCAGCTCCTACAGTGACAGTGTTCACTCTTGGTCTACATTGTTTGTCGAGCCTACCCTCACATAACAATAACCAGGAGCGTGCGCATGTCCCTGCAAGGCAAAACCCTGTTCATCACCGGCGCCAGCCGTGGGATTGGTCGTGAGATCGCACTGCGGGCCGCCCGCGATGGGGCCAATATCGTGATTGCGGCGAAAAGTGCGGCGCCTCACCCCAAGCTACCCGGCACGATATTCAGCGTCGCCCAGGAAGTCGAAGCCGCAGGCGGCAAGGCGCTGGCCCTGCAAGTGGATGTGCGCGATGAGGACGCTGTGCATCAGGCTTTGGCCCAGGCCAACGAGCACTTCGGCGGCATCGATGCATTAGTTAACAACGCCGGGGCGATCAAGCTGACCGGTGTCCAACACATCGAACTCAAGCGCTTCGACCTGATGCATCAGATCAACACCCGGGCGGCGCTGCTGTGCAGCCAGGCCGCCCTGCCCTACCTGAAAAAAACCAGTGGTCACATCCTCAACCTGTCACCGCCGCTGAACCTGGCGACCAGGTGGTTCGCCCAGTACAGCCCCTACACCGTGACCAAATACGGCATGAGCATGCTGACCCTGGGCATGAGCGAGGAATTCCAGAATTACGGGATCAGCGTCAATTCGCTGTGGCCGCAGACCATGATCGCGACTGCGGCCATCGAGTTTCAGCTGGGGTCGCGGGAGTCGTTCAAACATGCGAGGACGCCGGCGATCATGGCGGATGCTGCCCATATCATTCTGGACAGCACGGCTCGCAGCATTACCGGGCGGTTGTTGATCGATGAGGAAATTCTGCGGGAGCATGGCGTGATCGAATTCGATCACTACCGCTTTGAGCCTGACGGCAGCGACAAGCTGATGCCCGACCTGTTCGTCGACTGAAACGCCGAACGTGGTGGGAGCGGGCTTGCTCGCGAAAGCGTCGGGTCAGGCAACATTGAAGTTGAATGACGCACCGCATTCGCGAGCAAGCCCGCTCCCACATGGGTTTACGGAGTAGATCAAAACTCGATGCGTACATCCCCTTTCGGCACGCTGCAGCACGAAAGAATGAACCCCTCCGCCTCGTCTTCTTCGGTAATCCCGCCGTTGTGGTCCATCTCAACTTCGCCACCCAGCTTCAACACCTTGCACGTCCCGCAAATACCCATGCCGCAAGCTTTCGGAATGAGCAGACCGAGCTTGGCTGCCGCCGCATGCACGGTTTCCCCAGGTGCCACACGAATGCTTTTGCCGGAGGAAATGAACTCAACCTGATGCAAATCAGCCACGTCGATGTCCGGCGCGTCGGCGGCGATCTCCGCTTGCTCAACCGCATCCGCACGGGCCTCCGGTGGCGTCGCGCCGAAGGACTCCTCGTGATAACGCGACATGTCGAAACCCACCGACTCCAGCATGCGCTTGACCGCATTCATGTAGGGCGTCGGCCCGCAGCAGAACACTTCGCGCTCAAGGAAGTCGGGCGCCATCAGTTCCAGCATCTTCTGGTTCAGATACCCGCGATACCCCGCCCAAGGCTCACCAAGGCCATGCTTTTCGCAGATCAGGTGCAGGCTGAAGTTGTCGATCCGCGACGCCATGTGTTCCAGCTCACGGTGATAGATGATGTCTTTCGGCGAGCGCGCGCTGTGGATAAACACCATGTCGACGTTGCCGTTGGTGTCGTAGAACCAGCGCGCCATCGACATGACCGGCGTGATGCCGACGCCGCCACTGAGGTACAAAACCTTCGGCGCGGTAAAGTCCATGGCGTTGAACAGCCCGACCGGCCCGTGTACCGCCAACTCCTGGCCTTCATGCAGGGTGTCGTGCAGCCAGTTGGAAACCTTGCCGCCCGGTACGCGCTTGATGGTCACAGAAAAGCTGTACGGCACCGAAGGCGAGCTGGAAATGGTGTACGAACGCATGATCGGCACGCCGTCGATTTCCAGCTCCAGGGTCACGAACTGCCCGGGCTTGAAAAAGAACAGAATCGGCTGGTCCGCCATAAAGCAGAAGGTGCGCACGTCCCAGGTTTCCTGGATGACTTTGACACAACGGACGATGTGTCGACCATTGGCCCAGGTCTGGGTGGTTACCGGATTCAGGAAGCTATTGGACATGCTGTTCTCCGTAGCCGTGTGTCGGCCTTATGTTGGCGATTCTGCGTATAGCGCGAACCACCCATTTACCTATCTGCGACATTCACATACTTATCGCGACCAGCCCGCAACTACCGGGGGTTGCGCGTCGGGAACAGATTGGGCCATGTCGCCCATGGATAAGGTTCTGGCGGGCGCCGGGCCCACACTCGCTCCACACAACGACAGCTTCTTTACACCTTGCGTAGCAAACCTGATCAGCCACTTTCGCGGCCACGCAGATGGCCTTGAGGAAACACACGATGGACGTCACCGCAAAAATCAGCCTGGGCGATCCGCTGGAACCCGCACGCAAGGCCACTGCGCAGATGCTGCAAGAGCGCGAGCGCACCTTCTCGCTGCCGCAGCCGTTTTACTCTGACGAGCGGCTGTTTGATATCGACATGCAGGAAATTTTCCAGAAGGAGTGGTTGATCGCCGGCATGACCTGCGAGATCCCGACCAAGGGCAACTACCTGACCCTGCAGATCGGCAAGAACCCGATCATCGTGATTCGTGGTGCCGAAGGCGTGGTGCACGCCTTCCACAACGTCTGCCGTCACCGCGGTTCACGTCTGTGCACCAGCGAGAAAGGCAAAGTCGCCAAACTGGTGTGCCATTACCATCAGTGGACCTACGAACTGGACGGCCGCCTGCTGTTCGCCGGCACTGAAATGGGCGCCGATTTCGACATGAAGCAGTACGGCCTCAAGCCGGTGAACGTGAAGACCGCCGGTGGCTACATCTTCATCAGCCTGGCGGAGAACCCGCCGGCCATAGATGACTTCCTGTCGACGCTGAACCATTACATGGAACCCTACGACATGGAAAACACCAAGGTGGCGATCACGACCACCTTGATGGAAAAAGCCAACTGGAAGCTGGTGCTGGAAAACAACCGCGAGTGCTACCACTGCAACGCGTCGCACCCTGAATTGCTGAAAACCCTGCTGGAGTGGGACGACGTCACCGACCCGCGCGCCGATCAGGCCTTCAAGGACCACGTGGCGGCCTCTGCCGCTGCCTGGGAAGCCGAAAAGATCCCTTACGCCCACGCCAGTTTTGGCCTGCGTAACCGCATCGTGCGCATGCCGCTGCTCAAAGGCACCGTGTCAATGACCCTGGACGGCAAACAGGGCTGCGCCAAACTCATGGGCCGCATCAAGAATCCGGACCTGGGCTCGATGCGCATCCTGCACTTGCCGCATTCGTGGAACCACTGCATGGGCGATCACATCATCGTGTTCACCGTGTGGCCGATCAGCGCCCAGGAAACCATGGTCACCACCAAGTGGATCGTGCACAAGGACGCTGTTGAAGGCGTGGACTACGACGTCGACCGCATGCGCCAGGTCTGGGATGCGACTAACGACCAGGATCGTCGCCTGGCCGAAGAAAATCAGCGCGGCATCAACTCTACGGCTTACCAGCCTGGGCCTTACTCCAAGACCTATGAGTTTGGCGTGGTGAACTTTGTGGATTGGTACAGCGAGCGCCTGCTGAACAACCTCGGTGCTGAGCCTGCGCCATACCTCAAAGGTGTCCCGGTCCAAGGCTAACAACACTGCCCCCCTGTAGGAGCGAGCCTGCTCGCGATGAACGTCAACGATACGCTGGCAACCTGACACCCAGCGGCGTTATCCGGTTCATCGCGAGCAGGCTCGCCCCTACAGGAACGGGTTTTTATCCTCGCACTTCATATCTCTCCTTTAGCACTGTACGAAATATGATCTATTGCGTTCAGGCCTATACGCTACGTGCCCTCCAGCCTTCCGCAAACAAGTTATCCACACCTCCACCCACAGCAATTGGGGACAACTGCAGACGTGCAGCCAAAATACCGTCAAATCGAATGGGAACCACGCCTATTAGCGTACATGGTCATTTATTGATCAATGACGAAAAGCCGCGAAGCATATGGCTTGGAGACGATGGTGAACACGTTATCCACAGATGCGCCAACAGACTTTGTGGACAACTAGGGTAAACCCGCAATTTTACAATCTAGTCGAATTACCGTCGGGTCGGCGGATATCAATGGCTCTGAGTCGTGGTGACGTTGGTGAGTCAAGGTTCGGCGTTGCGGAAGGGGGAGCTGGTACATCCATGTCGATGACAACAGAGTTGGATTTGCCCACAGTGGGAGAGACTTTTGTTTCAGCACGCCCCGTGAAAATATTTTTGACGTTTGTTTTGAATGTCTTCCATATCTGGCCTTTCTGATAGAGGTCCTTTACCGCGACTAAGCCTCGAGTCATAGCGCCTGCCAACAACCCGGCCGTCCCTGCTGTGATGACATGTACCCCGTAAGGGCTTCCTGCAGCGCTCATGGCTGCTCCGGCGGCCGTACCGACCGAACCAAGTAAGCTGAAACGCGAAGCATGTAATGCGATTCCGGTAACTTTGGGCCCAAGGAGCATGCTCGCCGGGACCACAGTGTGCAAAGTAACAAGCGCAGCTCGCTGGACAAGCTGGAGAACAGCAACATATTGCCCGGTCGGGTCCGTGTAATTCTGAGGATCTCCCCCGCAATAGGTATACGCGTTTATGCCCCCCTTGCTAAACGGACTCAATTGGTCGGGACTATGAAAACGCATCAACACCGGGTTATACACCCGATGGCCATTGCCCAAGTGATACCAACCGGTTGAGCGCTCTTTCAGCTGCCCATTGAAACCCAGATGCGCCATGGCCTGAGCCTCACCGCTTTGCAAGCCATAGGGAGAATATGCAAAGGGGTTCGGCACTCTGCGGTCCAGTTCGGCGAGGATGCTTTGCTGCAGATCGCTGGCGAGCAGCAGGGTGCGAGAGTACAGCGGATCTGCTGCTGTGGAGGCTTTTACACGTCGAGTCTGGCGGGAGATGGGCATTAGCAGCGTCCTTGATGAGACCAGGGAATCCGCCGCGCCATGACATCCCCGCTACTGGCAGGTCTTGCTGGGGAGGCGGGAACCAACTGTCAATTACCCTAACAAACCGCCAGCTGAGGCAACACTATCAGTTCTGCTAGGGTCGCCCGTCCCCGGGCAGCCCGCTAAGGTCGATACATCAAATAAGCCTCGCCCGTCACCCTGATCATCGGATGCGGCGTGATCTGGCAGGTATCGACAATACGGAAACCATGACGCTCGTAAAACCGACGGGCACCGGTGTTTGCGGCGTAGTCGATCAGGCTCAGGCCATTGAGCCCGAGCCGGTTGGCGCGGTCGTAGGCGTAGGCAAGGAACTGCCTGCCCAGGCCCTGATTGCGCCAGCCTTCATGCAGCGCCAGGCTGGAAATATACAGGGTATCGGGAATTTCCATCCCGGCGTATGGCGCCAGCACCGGGTCGGTCACCGGTGCCGCGAACGGATCGTGACGCATCACGTAGCTGTGCAGCATGCCAATGACCTCACCTTCGGCCTCGGCAATCAGGCAGTTCTTCCAGGAGAAATCCACATCGTCACGGGCGTAACGCAGGGCTCCGACGTCCAGCAGATCCTGGCCAGGCTCTGCTATCTGGCTCCAGATGTAATCCGCAGCGCCCTCGGATGAAATCTGGAACAAACGCGCAATCTCGCGCGCATCGGCGCGTACTGCCGAACGAAATTCAACCGCCATGGTTTTTCCTTATGGGAGCTAAGCTCGCTTGCGGATTCATGTAGAAGCGTCAGCGAACTACGCCCTCTTCGATCAACAACTTGAGAATCGCCTCAGCCCCCGCTTGCGCCGTACCTCCCTTGAGCACTTGTCCACCGCCCCCACTGGCCTTGGCCGTCGCGGCTTTCATGCGGTCAGCGCCGCTCTTGGCCTTGATCACCTTCAAGCGTTTAGGCCGTGGCTTGGCCGGTTGCAGGGTAGCGACCGCGAGCAATTCATCGTCGACAACTTCCACGTCATTTGCCTGCAACACCCCGCGCCTAGCCGGGCCGTAGGCGCTCTGGCGAGGCTTGGGCGCGGCGTTATCCACTGTGGCGAGAAACGGCAAACGAACCTTCAAGCGGCGCCGCTGACCGCGCGGCAAGGCCTGCAACACCAGCGCCGAACCGCCATCGATGGATTCGACCTGCGCCAGGCCCACCACCAGCGGCCAGCCGAGGCTTTCGGCCAGCAGGAACGGCAGCATGCCCGAGCCTTCGCCGGTTTCGGCCTGGGTGCCGGTCAGCACCACCTGCGCCCCGGCATCACGCAAATACGCGGTCAACGCCGGCAACGCATCGCCCCCCTGGGGTTGTTCCAGAACGTGCAGTTGCTCCAGCCCCATGCCCAGATAGGCACGCAACGCGGGTTCACCGACGTCGCCAGCGTGCAGCACCTGCAAGTTATCCCCAGCCAGTTGCAAGCCCAGCTCCACCGCCCGTGCATCCTGCTCCGCGCGACGGGGCCGACCGGAAGTCGGGTGGGCGCCAATGGACACCAGGCTGATGATTTTCGTGCTCATGGTCCTTTCCTTTCCTTAAGCCGCATCGCGCTTGGCGTCGTTACGGTAAGCCGCCACCGCATCGATCAAGGCTTGAAGAATCTCGGCGCTTTCGCCGATTACCGACAGGTCGGCCCGTTTGATCATGTCGCAACCCGGGTCGAGGTTGATCGCCACCACCTTGTCGCAGGCGCCGATGCCTTGCAGGTGCTGGATCGCCCCGGAAATCCCCACCGCCACGTAGACCCGTGCGGTGACCCAGGTACCGGACGCGCCGACCTGGCGGTCGCGGGCCATGAAACCGTCGTCCACCGCCACCCGGGACGCACCTTCGGTGGCGCCGAGGGCCGCTGCGGTCTGGTGGAACAAATCCCAGTCCTTGACCCCATTGCCACCAGAAAAGATGAATTCGGCTTCGGCCATCGGAATCGCCGCCGGATCGACCGCCACCGCGCCCAAATCCTCGATGCGCGAGAGACTGCGGGCAACGGTTGTGGATAACTCTACCGGCAAGGCTTCATGCCGGGTTTCGCTGACCGGTTCTGCGCATTCGACGGCCGCCAGAATCAAGCGTGCAACCGGCCGCGCCAGGTCTTGCAAACCAGCGCCAGCGCGGCCAATGCATTCCTGATCCTTGACTTGCCAGACCCGCGTGGCCGGCCGTTCACCCAGCGCAGCGGCAAAGCGCCGACCCAGTTCACCACCGCCGCTGCGACTGTCCGGCAGCAGCCAATGACGCGCATTGAATTGGTTATCCACAGCCCGCAGGCCCTGCACTCGCTGTTCCGGTGCATAACCGCTGAACTCTTCGCCTTCGAGCACCAGCAAACGATCGACGCCGGCTGTGGAAAACGCACTTTCCTTGTGTTCGCCGAAGACCACAGCCAATACCGCACCGTCCGAACCGGCCAATTGATGAGCCAACCCCAGCAAGTCACGGTCGTGACTGCTCAGGCGGCCACCGACCATGTCCGGCACCACGCAGATGTAAAACGCCGGCGCAGGCACCTGATGCAGGGGCAGTTGTACTTCAACGGCGGCCGAGCGTTTCGTCGACCCGCCTTGTTGAGCACCACTGCGGTCGATGCGCTTGAGACCGCTCGGGCCGATAAAGCCAATGCCATGGGGATTTTTGCGAATGACCCCGTTGGGCCCCATCCAGCTGTGTTGCGCCGGTTGCATCGCTGCGTGCAGCGGGTGCAGACGGTTGCGGGCGATCCATTCGGCGCGCGGGTCACGGCGGATAATGTCGCTCATCAGTGGGCCTCCGCAGGTTCTTCACGTTTGACCGGGGCATTCGGTTTGCTCGGAGCCGAGTCTTCGAGCAAAGCGTCGGCCACCAGCTCGGCAATGTCCTTAATCAAAGGTCGCGGTTCGACCACGCCTTCGAGCATCGCAGTGCATTGTGGACAACCCACCGCCACCAGTTCGGCACCGGTTTCGCGGATGTCTTCCATGCGCATATCGGGGATCCGTTGCTTGCCCGGAATGTCGGTGATCGGCGCACCGCCGCCACCGCCGCAGCAGCGCGAACGAAATCCGGAGCGCTGCATCTCTTTGACTTCAATTCCGAGTGCTCGCAGCACCTCACGCGGCGCCTCATATTCGCCGTTGTAGCGTCCGAGGTAGCAAGGGTCGTGATAGGTCACGCTGCTGCCTTTGTGCTGGCCGAGGCTCAGGGCCCCGGCGCCGATGATTTCTGCCATGTAGGTGCTGTGGTGCTGCACCTGGTAGTTGCCATCGAAAGCGCCGTATTCGTTTTTCAGCACGTGGAAGCTGTGCGGATCGCACGTGACGATGCGGTTGAAGCTGTACTTGGCCAGGGTCTGGATGTTGCGTTTGGCCAGCAACTGGAAGGTTGCCTCGTCGCCCAGGCGCCGTGCCACGTCGCCGCTGTCGCGTTCTTCAAGGCCGAGCACGGCGAAGTCGATTTTTGCCGCTTTGAGCACTTTGACGAACGCGCGCAGAGTGCGCTGGTTGCGCATGTCGAAGGCGCCGTCGCCGACCCAGAACAGCACGTCGGTGGATTTCTTCTCGCTGAGCAAGTTCAGGTTCAAGTCCGCCGCCCAGTTCATCCGCCCGCCCGGCGCGAAGCCGCCTGGGTTGTCGGTGGCGATCAGGTTTTCCAGGACTTCGGCACCCTTGTTCGGGGTCGCGCCTTTTTCCAGGGTCAGGTGGCGGCGCATGTCGACGATCGCATCGACGTGCTCGATCATCATCGGGCACTCTTCCACGCACGCGCGGCAGGTGGTGCACGACCACAGCGTTTCGGCATCCACCAGACCGTTGACGATCGGTTGATGCGGATTACCGGCATGCTCGCCAATCGGCTTGCCTGGATACGGGCTCCCGGCGAACTTGGCATCGGTGCCACCGGCCAGGCCGACGACCATGTCCTGAATCAGTTTTTTCGGATTCAGCGGCTGGCCGGCGGCGAATGCCGGGCATGCGGCTTCGCACTTGCCGCACTGCACGCAGGCGTCGAAACCGAGTAACTGGTTCCAGGTGAAATCCTTGGGTTTTTCCACGCCCAGCGGCGCGGTCGGGTCGTTCAGGTCCAGCGGTTTCAACCCAGTGGAACGACCACCGCCAAAGCGCTCGGCGCGACGGTGCCAGGCCAGGTGCAGGGCACCGGCGAAGGCGTGCTTCATCGGGCCGCCCCAGGTCATGCCGAAGAACAACTCCGAAACGCCCCACAACACGCCGACAAACAGGATTGCCGCCAGGATCCAGCCACCGAAGTTTTCCGGAAGGATGCCCGCGACCGGCAGAGTCACCAGGAAGAATGAAGCCGAGAACGCCAACAGGCTTTTCGGCAGGCGCATCCACGGCCCTTTGGACAATCGGGCCGGAGGGTTGAGGCGGCGCAGGTAGACGAAAATCGCCCCCACGAACATCACGGCGGTCATCAGCAGCAGCGCATACCCGAGGAAGCGGTTATGCAGGCCAAAACCGTGAACCAGTATCGCCAGAACGGCGGAGGCCACTGCACCACCGGCCGTGGCGACGTGGGTGTTGGCGATGTATTTGTCCCGCGCCACCACGTGGTGTAGGTCGACCATGTAGCGCTTGGGCATGGCAAACAGGCCGCCGATCAGGTCGACCTTGGAGGCCCGGCCCCGGCGCCACATGGCTACCCGCCGCAACGCGCCTAGAACCGCGAGGCCCAGGGCAGCGAACAACAGGATTGGAAGAAGGGTGTTAAGCATGGTGAAGCTCCCAAAGACCGCGGGGTCTTGCAGGTCAAACTACCTGGATGCCTTGCTCGATTCCTTGTAGGAGCGAGCCTGCTCGCGAAAAACCTGAGAACGCCGCTTTAAATCACACTCCCCGCGTCATCGTTCACGTCCATCGCGAGCAGGCTCGCTCCTACAGGGTTATCCACAAGCTCTTAAAAATCCTTGCACAGCCGTAACGCGTCGTAGATCGCCGCATGCACGTTGCGTTGCGCTACGCAGTCGCCGATGCGGAACAGCAGGTAGCCCTCACCGCTCTGTTCCAGACAAGGTTGTGGCTTGATCGCGAACAAGGCTTCGACGTCGATCTGGCCTTTGTTGCGCGAGCCTTCCTTCAGCGCGTAGTAGATCTCTTCATCCGGACGCACGCCGTTTTCCACGACGACTTGATCAACCACCCGCTCCTCCTTGGCGCCGGTGTATTCGTTCTCCAGCACCGCCACCAGCTTGTCGCCTTCGCGGTAGACCTTCTCCAGCATCATGTCGCCGGTCATGATCACTTCTTTCGGGTACATGCTGCGGTAGTAAGTCGGGAACGACGTGCCGCCAATCGCTACGCCCGGCTTGATGTCGTCGGTGACGATCTCGACCTGGCTGCCCTTGTCGGCGATGAAGTCGGCGGTCGACATCCCGGTGAATTCACAAATGGTGTCGTAGACCAACACGTTCTTGCCCGGTGCAACCTTGCCGTCGAGAATGTCCCAACTGCTGACTACCAGGCCTTCCGCCGCGCCCCAGTGTTCGTTCTGTTCGATGAACGGATGACCGCCGACAGCCAGCACCACCACGTCCGGACGCAAGTCCATGATGGTCGGCGCATCCGCCGCAGTACCCAGGCGCAGGTCGACTTTCAAGCGCGCCAGTTCCAGCTGATACCAGCGAGTGATACCGGCGATCTGATCGCGCTGTGGCGCTTTCGATGCAGTGGTGATTTGCCCGCCGATGAATTCCTTTTTCTCGAACAGGGTCACGTCGTGGCCACGCTCTGCTGCTACACGCGCAGCTTCCATCCCTGCAGGGCCGGCACCCACCACCACGACTTTGCGTTTCACGCCCGTGGTCTTTTCGATGATGTGCGGCACGCCCATGTATTCACGGGAGGTCGCGGCATTCTGGATGCACAACACATCCAGGCCCTGGTATTGACGGTCGATGCAGTAGTTGGCGCCAACGCACTGTTTGATCTGGTCGATCTGGCCCATCTTGATCTTGGCGATCAGGTGCGGGTCGGCGATGTGCGCACGGGTCATGCCGACCATATCGACGTAACCGCCTTCAAGGATGCGCGTCGCCTGGTTCGGGTCCTTGATGTTTTGCGCGTGCAACACCGGGGCCTTGACCACTTCCTTGATCCCGGCGGCCAGGTGCAGGAACGGCTCCGGTGGATAACTCATGTTCGGGATCACGTTGGCCAGCGTGTTGTGGGTGTCGCAACCCGAGCCCACCACGCCGATGAAGTCCAACATGCCGGTGTCGTCGTAGTACTTGGCGATCTGTTTCATGTCCTCGTGGGACAAACCATCCGGGTGGAATTCGTCGCCGCACAGACGGATGCCGACGCAGAAATCGGGACCGACTTCGGCGCGCACCGCTTTCAACACTTCCAGACCGAAACGCATGCGGTTCTCGAAGCTGCCGCCCCATTCATCGGTGCGTTTGTTAACCCGTGGGCTCCAGAACTGGTCGATCATGTGCTGGTGCACGGCGGACAGTTCGACACCGTCCAGGCCACCGGCCTTGGCGCGGCGCGCGGCCTGCGCGTAGTTGCCGATTACCCGCCAGATCTCTTCCGGCTCGATGGTTTTGCAGGTGGCACGGTGCACCGGCTCACGCACGCCGGACGGCGACATCAGCGTCGGCCAGTTGAAGCCGTCCCAGCGCGAACGCCGACCCATGTGGGTAATCTGGATCATGATCTTGGCGCCATGCTTGTGCATGGCGTCGGCAAGATTCTGGAAGTGCGGGATGATGCGATCGGTGGACAGGTTCACCGAGCTCCACCACTCCTGCGGGCTGTCGATGGCCACCACGGACGAACCGCCGCAGATCGCCAGGCCGATCCCGCCCTTGGCTTTCTCTTCGTAATACTTGACGTACCGGTCGGTGGTCATGCCGCCGTCGGTCGCGTAGACCTCAGCGTGCGCGGTGCTGAGCACGCGGTTGCGGATGGTCAGTTTGCCGATCTGGATCGGCTGGAACATTGCTTCGAAAGCCATGGCGGGTTCCTCGACTTACAACGGCTTGACGGTGAATAAACCGTCTTCGTGGCCTTCTTCGGAGCCACCGTAGACTTGCTCGGCAACCGTGCGGATCTGGCTGCCGCGGGCCTGCAGAATCTGATCCATGGCACCGGCAAACCAACCCGTGAACATGTAGTCGACCTTGCGCCCGACCTTGCCGTACACGTAGACGAAGGCCGAGTGTTCGAGCTTGACGCTGGCGGTGCCTTTATCGAGGTCGATGTCCTGGATCTTGAACAGGCCCCAGCCGCGTTGTGACAAGCGCTTCATGTAGTGCTCGAACACTGCGACACCTTCCAGGCCGTGGCATTCAGCTTCTTTTTCGCACCAATGCCAGGCGGACTTGTAGCCGGCCTTGTAGAGGATTTCGGCGTAGGCTTCGGCGCCCAGAACTTCCTCGATGCCCATGTGGTTGTTGACGAAGAAATGCCGCGGTACGTACAGCATTGGCAGGGCGTCGGAGGTCCAGACACCGGTTTCGCTGTCGACTTCGATAGGCAATTGCGGGGCGATCTTGGCCATGGAAACTTAACTCCAGAAAAATTCGTTGTGATGTCGGTCCTGTAGCAGCTGCCGAGCCTGCGAGGCTGCGTTGGGCTGCGAAGCGGCCCCCGAGGGCGGTCCTGCGGACCGCAACGCAGCCTCGTGCCTCGACAGCTGCTACAAGGGATCGTCGTTTAAAGCGGGCTTACTCGCCCCAAACGTCTTTCAAGACGTTCACCCAGTTCTCGCCCATGATCTTGCGCACTACGCGCTCGGAATGGCCGCGCTTGAGCAAGGTCTCGGTGAGGTTGGGGAACTCGCCGACGGTGCGGATGCCCAGCGGGTTGATGATCTTGCCGAAGCTGGTCAGGCGGCGGGCGTAGCCCTTGTCATGCGTCAGGTATTCGAAGAAGTCCTGGCCATGGCCCTGGGTAAAGTCGGTGCCAATGCCAATGGCGTCTTCGCCGACGATATTCATGGTGTATTCAATGGCTTCGGCGTAGTCGTCGATGGTGGAGTCGATGCCCTTGGCAAGAAACGGCGCGAACATGGTCACACCGACGAATCCGCCGTGATCAGCGATGAACTTCAGTTCTTCGTCGGATTTATTGCGCGGGTGAATCTTCAGGCCCGACGGCAGGCAGTGGGAATAGCAGACCGGCTTTTTCGATTCGAGGATGACTTCTTCGGAAGTCTTGGAACCGACGTGGGACAGGTCGCACATCACTCCAACGCGGTTCATCTCAGCGACGATTTCGCGACCGAAGCCGGACAGGCCGCCATCGCGCTCGTAGCAGCCGGTGCCCACCAGGTTCTGGGTGTTGTAGCACATCTGCACGATACCGACCCCGAGCTGCTTGAACACCTCGACATAGCCGATCTGGTCTTCAAAGGCGTGGGCATTCTGGAAGCCAAAGAGGATGCCGGTCTTGCCCTGCTCCTTAGCCTTGCGAATATCGGCGGTGGTGCGCACCGGAATCACCAGGTCGCTGTTCTCGCGAATCAGCTTCTGGCTGGCGGCGATGTTATTGACGGTGGCCTGAAAGCCCTCCCACACCGACACGGTGCAGTTGGCCGCGGTCAGGCCGCCCTTGCGCATGTCCTCGAACAGCTCACGGTTCCACTTGGCGATAATCAGCCCGTCGATAACGATGCTGTCGGCGTGCAATTCGGCTGGGCTCATCAGGCTGTCCCCTATTGTCGATTCATGCGCCGAATCGTGTGCCGGCGCTTTGGAGCCAGCATATGCCTGAGCACCGGGACAGCCGGGTGCAAAAACGACAGGGGAATTGCCGAAAGCGTCAATCCGCGACAAAGGGTCGTCGCCAGCCCTGCTCGCCCGCCTGTTCAAGCCCGCTCGCTTGAGCCAGAATCCGTCGCACGACTGGATGCTTCACTGAGGCTCTACTGGAATGAAGGACGGCAGCGCAATGAAAATGATCTTTCTGGTTCTGGCATTGATCGCCACGGGCGTGCACGCGGAAGAAGAGTCCGAGACCACCCCCTGCGACGCTGTCGAAAACGACGTCCAGACCCTGGAATGCTCGGTGTACGGACGCACCACCGCTGAAGATTTGCTGAAGGACAACTACCAGACCCTGGCCGACCGCATGCAAACGCTCTACGGCAAGAACCCGGCCCAGCTGGCAGACATCACCGCAAAAATCAAAGCGGCGCAGCAGCAATGGCTGAAGACCCGGGACGCCGACTGCGCCGTCGAAGCCTTCCCGGCGACGAGTGGCAGTAAGGCGTTCACCATCGCGCAAAATGACTGCATTGCACGCATGAGTGATGAGCGATCGGAGTTTTTGGAATCGGTTGGGCAGGAGTGAATTGCCTGCGTAGGAGCTGTCGAGTGCAACGAGGCTGCGATCTTTTGATCTCGCTGTTATAGGGATCCCGAAACCGAGTGGAGGCGTCCCCGCCTCCACCAGCCAAAAAACCACCCTACTCAATCACCTCCAAAAACCCTCATGCGCCCGCGCCGCCTCAGTCTCCAGCATCGGCCCAAATGTCGGGATCTTCCGCTGCCCTCGCGCAAACACTTCCCGGCATGGCAGCGAGAAGGTCGGGTTTTCCGGATGATCGCCCGTAAGCCCGAGCAAAGCATGTTCAGATAGCGCGTAAACCACTCGACCAATGCCCGTCCAGTAAATCGCTCCGGCGCACATGCAGCAAGGTTCCGCGCTGGTGTAGAGCGTGCAGTGGGCCAATTCAGCCGGGCTCAGCAGTTTGGCCGCCTGTGCCGCTGCGACCAGTTCGGCGTGTTGGGTGGGGTCGCCCTCGGGCGGCATCGAGTTGTTGCCTGCCGCGGCGATGATAGTACCGGCGCCGTCCGCGACCAATGCAGCGAACGGATGGCGGCCACGGGCCTTGGATTCCTCTGCCAGTTCGAGAGAGCGCCGCAGCAGTTGCAGATCAAGTTCGGTAATGCCGGCAGGTACAGTGCAAGTGAAACTAGTCATGTGAAACTCCTTATTATTTTTCAACCGTGCCCCTGACCGGTCGGGACAGGGGCAAAACACCTGTCAGTCGGTCAGCTCGGCGGCTTGCGTCCCTGGCTCGGTCCGACTCTGCGGGTTGAGCAGGATATTGAGCACGATCGCCGTGATCGCGCCGAGGAAGATTCCGCTTTCCAGCACCAGCTTGAGGGTGCCACTGGCATGTTCGAACAGCGCCGGGAACGACATCGGCAAAACTCCGACGCTGACCGAGACGGCAACGATGATCCCGTTGCGGGTGCCTTCGAATGTTACCCGTGATAACTCCTGGATCCCGGCCACCGTGGTCATGCCGAACATCACCACGGCGCAGCCGCCCAGCACCGGCGTTGGCACCGCAGCAATCAGCGCACCCAGCTTGGGAAACAGCCCCATCAGCACCATGATTGCCCCGGCCGAGGCCACGACGTAGCGGCTCTTGACGTTGGAGAGTGCGATCAGCCCGGTGTTCTGGGTGAAGGCGTTGTAGGGGAAGCTGTTGAACAACCCGCCGAGCATCGTCGACAGCCCGTCGGCCCGGAACGCATTGCCGAGTGTTTGCTGGGTGGTGGGTTTACCAGTCAACTTGCCGATCGCCAGGCAGTTACCGGTGGTCTCCGCCATGATCACCAGCATTGCCAGGGTCATCACCAGGATCGGCATGAGCGAGAACTGCGGCGTGCCAAATGCCATGGGTGGGCTCAGTTCAAACCAGGCGGCGGTGCTTACCTGGGCGAAGTTGGTCATGCCAAATGCCGCTGCGATGAGGCTGCCAACGAACAGGCCGATCAACACGCTGAGGTTGCCAATGAACCCGGAAAACTTGGCGTAGATCACCAGGGTCACGACCACCGTGGCCAGCCCCAGCAGCAGATTCGAAGGCGCGCCGAAGTCTGCGGAATCGGGGTTGCCGCCACCTAGCCAGATCGCTGCGGCGGGCATCAGGGAAATGCCGATGATGGTAATCAGGCTGCCGATCACGACAGGTGGAAAAAACCGTAACAGCCGACTGAACACCGGTGCCATGGCGATGGTGATCGCCCCCGCCGCGATCACTGCACCGAACACTTCAGTGAGACCGAACTCCTTGCCGATCATGATCATCGGTGCCAAGGCAATAAAAGAGCACCCTTGGATCAGGGGCAGGCGTGCGCCGAATTTCCAGAAGCCAAGTGTCTGGATCATCGTCGCGATACCCGATGTCAGCAGGTTCGCGTTAATCAACATCACCACCTGTGCCGACGTCAGGCCCAATGCGCTGCCCAAAATCAGGGGCACCGCCACCGCACCGGCATACATCACCAGCACATGCTGCAAACCGAATGTCACCAACTGGCGAACCGGTAGGACTTCGTCCACCGGATGAACCTGTGAATTGCTCATATCGAATGTCTCCTGAAGTGCTTTTTCTTGTAGTCCTGGGAGGCGTCCACAGGCCAGGCACAGCGCAAATCGATGCAGCAGAAGAGCTCGTTTCAGGTTCGATATTCTCTGCTTGTAAACGATGGAGCAAATGAGCAACCATCGTTTTAAACGATAGACAAGTCTGACTGAGGTCACGCCCATGCAGTTCTCGCTGGACCAGCTGCAAACATTCGTCCAGGCCGTGCACAGCGGGTCTTTTTCTGCGGCTGCACGCAAGTTGGGCAAGACTCAATCGACCGTCAGCGTGGCGATTTCCAATCTGGAACAGGATCTGGGCGTGGAACTGTTCGATCGCTCGAATCGCAACCCGGTACTGACGCCCGCCGGCCAAAAAATGCTGGTCCAGGCGCAGTCGGTGCTGGAACGGTGCCTGACGTTGCAGGCGCATGCGGACTGTCTGTCCGACGCGATCGAACCCAGTGTTTCACTGGCCATCGAAACGCCCTACAACGCCGTTATGCCGGTGCTGCTGGAGTTCGAACAGGTCTTCCCCTATGTCGACCTGGTGATCCGGCATCCGGTGTATGGAGACGTCAGCGAACTTGTCGCCCAAGGCCAGGCAGTGCTGGGCATTGCCTTCTCTCAGCCGCAGTACCCGCCGCAGCTGGAGTTCCAGCAGATGGGCAAGCTGATCATGCTGCACGTCTGCCACCCCGCACACGCGCTCGCGAAGTTGAGCAGCGTGACCTTCGACGACCTCCACGTGCACCGCCGCCTCGCGTTCAGCGCCCACGCCGAGAAATTACCCAGCAGCGAATATCTGCGCTCCACCCGACTCTGGCAGGCCGAAAACTACCTGGCGCTGCTGGAAATGGTCCGTGCCGGCCTTGGCTGGGCGACGTTGCCGCGCCAGCTGATCCAGCGTGAACTGGCCAATGGCGAACTGGTCGAACTGCAATTGGGCGCCTATCCCCACACTGACTGGCATGTGGGCGTCGACCTGCTGTGGGCACGTACGCGCAAGATGGGTAAAGCCGAACGCTGGCTGAAATCGCGCCTGCAGCAGAACAAAGTGTTCGAACTGGATCGCCGAGGGCAGTCGACCACCCTGTAACACTCGCGCCGTGACTTCATCGCGAGGCTGCGCCACCATCACACTTCATCGACTGGAAGGGTATGTAATGAAAATCTGCGGCATTGAAATCAAAGGCAGTGAAGCCATCATCGCCGTCGCGTCTCTCGACGATCAGGCGTTCAGCCACCTGCCCCTGGCCACCAAGAAGATCGCCCTGGACGATGATGATGAAGCGGCGAACGTCAAAGTCTTTGCCGCACAGGTGGCATCGTTCGTTCGGGAGAATTCGATCGACCGGATCGTGATCAAGAAGCGCAGCAAGAAAGGCGAGTTTGCCGGTGGGCCAACCACTTTCAAGATCGAGGGGATTTTTCAGTTGCTGGAGAGTTGTGAGGTGACGTTACTGTCGCCGCAGACGATCAATGCCCAGGCCAAGAAGCACAATTTCGAACTGCCGGGGACGCTGAACAAGTATCAGCATGAGGCGTACAAGGCGGCGTGTTCGGCCCTGGTGAAGAAATAACGCCGAAAAACCGTAGGAGCCCGGCTTGCCGGCGATGAGGCCCCAAGGATCCTCGCCCCCTTGAGGCAGCCATCGCCGGCAAGCCAGCTCCTACAGGAATCATACCTTCTGCGGCTGGAGGCGATCCTCGCGCGGGCACCGCGCAAACTTCGCTCGATAGCTGCGAGTGAAATACGAAGGTGATTCAAACCCGCACGCAATGCTCACTTCCAGCACGCTCATGTCCGTCTGTCGCAGCAACTGCTGCGCCTTCTCCAGCCGCAACCGCAGATAGAAATTGCTCGGCGTGTCGTTCAAGTGCAGGCGAAACAGGCGCTCCAGTTGGCGACGCGTCACCTTGATCGATTCGGCCAATTGCAGCGTACTCAGCGGCGGCTCGCTGTGCTGTTCCATCTCGCCGATCACCTGCACCAGTTTCTTGTTGCGAACGCCGTACCGACTGGCCACTTCCATGCGCTGGTGATCCTTGCGCGGGCGGATGCGACCGAGTACGAACTGTTCGCTGACCTGAATCGCCAGTTCCGGACCGTGAGCCTGGCTAATGAGGTCGAGCATCAGGTCGATGGATGCCGTACCGCCCGCCGAGGTGATGCGCCGACGATCGATCTCGAACAGCTCCTGGGTAACGCTGAGCAGCGGATAGGATTCCTTGAACGCATCGATGGCTTCCCAGTGCAGGGTCAGGCGATAACCATCAAGCAGTCCCGCCTCGGCGAGGACAAAACTGCCGGTGTCGATGGCGCCCAGGGTCACACCCTCGCTGTCCAGCCGGCGCAGCCAATGCTCCAGCGCCGGGGTGGCGAATTTCAGCGGTTCGAAACCGGCGACCACCAGCAGCGTTGCACCTTTGCTCAACGGTTCCAGCGCGGCATCGGCGTTGACCGACATGCCATTGCTGGCCAGGACGGCACCGCCGTCGGCACTCAATACGTGCCAACGGTAGAGCTCGCCGCGAAAGCGATTGGCAACCCGCAGCGGCTCGATGGCCGAGATGAATCCGATGGCCGAAAAACCCGGCATCAACAAGAAGTAGAAATCCTGGGACATGGAGCGCACTCGGCTGACGGGTAGCGTGAGGACGTTGATACGCCACTTGCAACTGGCATTCAAGAGCACAGGTCGCTCCAGTGCAAGAGCTGGTCGCCGTAGTGCGCGTTGACGGGGGCGTAGCTGCGTAACTTGGCATCACCGGTGCGCATAGACACCGGGACCCACAATAACGTCTGCCGAGGAACCCGACATGAAACGACTGATCAGCAGCTGTGTTCTTGCACTCAGCGGTACCGCTTTCCTGAGCGCCAGCGTCATGGCGGCCGAACCTGCGTCCTGCCAGAACGTGCGCATGGGCGTGGTGAACTGGACCGACGTGATCGCCACCAGTGCCATGACCCAGGTCCTGCTCGACGGCCTCGGCTACAACACCAAACAAACCAGCGCGTCCCAGCAAATCATCTTCGCCGGGATTCGCGACCAGCGCCTGGACCTGTTCCTGGGCTACTGGAACCCGCTGATGACCCAGACCATCACCCCGTTCGTCGACGCCAAACAGGTCAAGGTACTTGATGCGCCCAGCCTCAAAGACGCCCGCGCGACCCTTGCCGTACCGACCTATCTGGCCGACAAAGGCCTGAAGACTTTCGCCGACATCGCCAAGTTCGAGAAAGAACTGGGCGGCAAGATCTACGGCATCGAGCCTGGCTCGGGGGCCAATACTCAGATCAAGGCGATGATCGCCAAGAACCAGTTCGGCCTGGGCAAGTTCCAGCTGGTCGAATCCAGTGAGGCCGGCATGCTTGCGGCAGTGGATCGTGCGGTGCGGCGCAAGGAGGCCGTGGTGTTCTTCGGCTGGGCGCCGCATCCGATGAACGTCAACGTGCAGATGACCTATCTCACCGGCAGTGAGGATGCCCTCGGCCCGAATGAAGGCATGGCCACGGTCTGGACCGTTACCGCGCCGAACTACTCGCAGCAATGCCCGAACATCGGGCGCCTGCTGAGCAACCTGACCTACTCCGCCGAAGACGAAAGCCGAATGATGCAGCCGCTGCTGGATCACAAGGACGCGTTCGAATCAGCCAGACAATGGCTCAAGGACCACCCGCAGGACAAACAGCGCTGGCTCGAAGGCGTGACCACCTTCGACGGCAAACCGGCGGCTGACAACCTGAAACTGACCAGTAAATAAACCCTGATTGAACCACCGAATCGCAGCCCCACCGGGCTGCGAACGGAATCATCACGCCTGCAAGGAACCCGCCTCATGAACCACGACGTCATCATCACCTGCGCACTCACCGGTGCTGGCGACACGACCGCCAAGAGCCCACACGTGCCGGTCACCCCGAAACAAATCGCCGCCGCCGCCGTGGAAGCCGCCAAGGCTGGCGCCACCGTGGTCCACTGCCATGTGCGCAACCCCGAAACCGGCAAGTTCAGCCGTGACGTGGCGCTGTACCGCGAAGTGATGGAGCGCATCCGCGAGGCCGACGTCGACATCATCGTCAACCTCACTGCCGGTATGGGCGGCGACCTGGAAATCGGTGCTGGCGAAAACCCGATGGAGTTCGGGCCCAACACTGACCTGGTCGGCCCGCTGACACGCCTGGCCCATGTTGAAGAGCTGTTGCCGGAAATCTGCACCCTGGACTGCGGCACGCTGAACTTCGGTGATGGCGACACCATTTACGTATCGACTCCGGCGCAACTGCGCGCTGGCGCCAAACGCATTCAGGAGCTCGGCGTTAAGGCCGAACTGGAAATTTTCGACACCGGACACCTGTGGTTTGCCAAGCAGATGATCAAGGAAGGCTTGCTCGATGATCCGCTGTTCCAGCTGTGCCTGGGCATTCCATGGGGCGCGCCGGCGGATACCACCACCATGAAAGCCATGGTCGACAACCTGCCCGCCAACGCCGTGTGGGCCGGCTTTGGCATCGGTCGCATGCAGATGCCGATGGCGGCACAAGCGGTGCTGCTCGGCGGCAACGTGCGGGTCGGCCTGGAAGACAACATCTGGCTGGACAAGGGTGTGCTGGCCACCAATGGCCAACTGGTGGAGCGCGCCAGCGAAATCCTCAGCCGCCTCGGTGCCCGCGTACTCACACCCGCCGAGGGCCGGGCAAAGATGGGCCTGACCAAGCGCGGTTAAATCCCACGTCACACATCTCATCTGTGGGAGCGGGCTTGCTCGCGAAAGCGGTGGTTCTGACGCAAGAGATCTTTCGGATGTACCGGCCTCTTCGCGAGCAAGCCCGCTCCCACAGGGTTCAGCAAATTTTTCAGGAAGTCGCCATGAGCTTTATCACCGAAATCAAAACCTTCGCCGCCCTCGGCAGCGGTGTCATCGGCAGCGGCTGGGTGTCGCGCGCGCTCTCCCACGGCCTCGACGTGGTGGCCTGGGACCCTGCGCCCGGGGCAGAAGCGGCCCTGCGCAAGCGAGTCGCGAACGCCTGGGGCGCCCTGGAAAAACAAGGCCTGGCCCCCGGTGCCTCACAGGACCGCCTGCGCTTTGTCGCAACCATCGAAGAATGTGTGCGCGATGCCGATTTCATCCAGGAAAGCGCCCCGGAGCGCCTGGACCTGAAACTCGAGCTGCACAGCAAAATCAGTGCGGCAACCAAACCCGACGCCCTGATCGGCTCCAGCACTTCCGGGCTGTTGCCCAGCGAGTTCTACGAGAGCTCGACCCACCCGGAACGCTGCGTGGTCGGGCATCCCTTCAACCCGGTGTACCTGTTACCACTGGTGGAAGTTGTCGGTGGAAAAAACACTGCGCCTGAAGCCGTTCAAGCGGCAATGAAGGTGTATGAGTCCTTGGGCATGCGCCCACTGCATGTGCGCAAGGAAGTACCGGGTTTTATCGCCGACCGCCTGCTTGAAGCGTTGTGGCGCGAGGCTCTGCACCTGGTCAACGATGGCGTGGCCACCACTGGCGAAATCGATGATGCGATTCGTTTTGGCGCGGGCTTGCGCTGGTCGTTCATGGGCACTTTCCTGACTTACACCCTCGCCGGCGGTGACGCTGGCATGCGCCATTTCATGGCGCAGTTTGGCCCGGCGCTGCAGTTGCCGTGGACCTATCTGCCGGCGCCGGAATTGACCGACAAATTGATCGATGACGTGGTGGATGGCACCAGCGATCAACTGGGTACGCATAGCATTTCGGCGCTGGAACGCTATCGTGATGACTGCCTGCTGGCGGTGCTGGAAGCAGTGAAGACCACCAAAGAGAAGCATGGGATGGCCTTCAGCGAGTAAAGCGTCTGCAGGCCTGGCCCTTTCGCGAGCAAGCCCGCTCCCACAGGGGCATGTCACAACGCAGATCCCATGTGGGAGCGGGCTTGCTCGCGAAGACGGCAGCCGATCCACCACCAATGTTGGAACAATCACCATGCCCACGCTCACCACCTACCAAACCACCATCATCCCCGCCTGGGTCGACTACAACGGCCATCTGCGCGATGCCTTCTACCTGCTCATCTTCAGCTACGCCACCGACGCCCTGATGGATCGTCTCGGCATGGACAGCAACAATCGCGAAGCCAGTGGCAACTCGCTGTTTACCCTCGAACTGCACCTCAATTATCTGCACGAAGTGAAGCTTGATGCCGAGGTAGAAGTACACACCCGGATCATCGACCACGACAGCAAGCGCCTGCACCTTTATCACAGCCTGCATCTTGTGGGGGATGACAAGGAACTGGCGGGCAATGAGCAAATGCTGCTGCACGTCGACCTCGCCGGCCCCCGCTCCGCGCCTTTCAGCGCAGACACCTTGAGCAAGTTGCAAGCCATGCTCGCCGAGCAAACCGACCTGCCGGCTCCCGAATACATTGGCCGAGTGATCGCATTACCCGCTAAAAAATAACCAGGAGATCGTCATTGAACACCGCCGCCGCTTTCGCCGACTTCCGAACCTATCCATTGATCAGCGCGTTGACCGCCGTGCACACCCTGGCGGACCGGATTCAAGTGACCTGGGCTGACGGACGCCTCAGTCCTTTTCATTTCCAGTGGCTGCGGGACAATTGCCCGTGCCCGCTGTGCGTCTACACAGTGACCCGCGAACAGGTGCTGGAAATCGTTGACGTTGATCAGGACCTGTTGCCCTGCGAGGCGCACATCGATGCCGAAGGATGCTTGTCTGTCGCCTGGCAGGGCGGCCATCTCAGCCGCTTCGACCCGGGCTGGTTGCGGGCTCATGCCTATGATGACGAGTCCCGTGCCGAGCGCCGGGCTGGCAAACCCAAGGCCAGGTTGTGGCGCAGTGACCTGCAGCTGCCAGTCTTCGACTATTCAGCGCTGATGAGCGACAACCACACCTTGCTGCAGTGGCTATTGGCGGTGCGTGATATCGGCCTGACCCAGGTGCGCGACGTGCCCACCGAACCCGGTTCGCTGAAGCTGATCGCCCAGCGCATTTCCTTCATTCGCGAGAGCAACTTCGGCGTGCTGTTCAACGTGCAGTCCAAGGCCGATGCCGACAGCAATGCCTACACCGCTTTCAACCTGCCGCTGCACAGCGACCTGCCGACCCGAGAGCTGCAACCGGGGCTGCAATTTCTGCACTGCCTGGTCAATGATGCCGAGGGTGGCGAGAGTATTTTCGTCGACGGTTTTGCCATTGCCCAGGCGTTGCGCGAGGAAGATCCCGAGTCGTTCAAATCCTTGTGTGAAATCCCCGTGGAGTTTCGCAACAAGGATCGCCACAGCGACTACCGGTGCCTGGCGCCGATCATTGCCCTGGATGCGCTGGGCCAGGTCTCGGAGATTCGGATGGCGAATTTTCTGCGCGGCCCGTTCGATGCGTCTGCCGAGCAGATGCCCACGTTGTATCGAGCTTATCGGCGCTTTATTGCCATGACCCGCGAGCCTCGGTTTCGGCTGATGCAGCGGCTTAATCCGGGTGAGATGTGGTGCTTTGATAACCGCCGCACCCTTCATGCCCGTAATGCGTTCGACCCCGCCACTGGCGCCCGGCATTTTCAGGGTTGTTATGTGGATCGCGATGAGTTGTTGTCGCGGATATTGGTATTGCAACGCTAGACCGCGTCATCGTTCTTCGCGAGCAAGCCCGCTCCCACACTGGATTTGTGCACACCACCCCCCTTGTGGGAGCGGGCTTGCTCGCGAAGACGTCAGGCCAGGCACCACATCGTTCGCTGATTCACAGGCAAAAAAAACCCCGATCAAGCCGTGACAAGATCGGAGCTGAGGAGGGTACTGTTGAGGAGCCGTTGCGCGAGGGTGACCAACCTTCGTCAAGCCAGCTGAATCCAGTGTGCCCACTCCGCTCTCGGTGCAGTTAGCCGAAAACGACCTGTTCATAGGTATCGCGGCCATTACGACAAATCGCCCTTGCCGCCACCGGCCCCCCCGATGAGAATCGAATCACGACACCGTTCCCTGAAGAAGGATTGCGTCATGATGCACGCCGATTTGATTGACCAGGAAGACCTGCTGGGCCAGCTGAAATCATTGGGTTTTCAAGTACCGAACGGTTCTACCGCCGAACAGGCTTGTGAGTGTGCGGTGCGGGGTTTGAACGATGAACGGGCGATAACGCTGCGGACCATGGTCAAGCAGATGTACACCAGCAGCGCGACCATCCTGCCGGCTGTGCGTCAGGCGATCGACAAGCAGTTGTTGCCGGCGTTGGCGGCGTACCAGCAGAGCCGTAGCGCCTGATAGATACTCATCGCGGGCAAGCCTTGCTCCCACAGGTTCCGGGTTGGATTACAAATTTGCGATCCGCCCTAGACCAATGTGGGAGCAAGGCTTGCCCGCGATGCAAGCGCCTCGGTTTAAAGCCTCACACTGGCAAAAGTCGACTCATTGCGCGCCTGACTCAACGCCGACAACGGTCCCGACAACGGCGACAGCACCAGCGCCTGCGGCAACGGCATCATTGCAACCTGCTGCGTAGTATTGGAACCAACGCGCTCGTCACGCGGCGGAATGCCGAAGTATTCGCGGTAGCACTTGGAGAAGTGCGGCGTAGACACGAAGCCGCACACGGATGCCACCTCGATGATCGACATCGGCGTCTGCTTGAGCAACTGCCGGGCGCGGATCAAGCGCAATTTCAAGTAGTACCGCGACGGCGAACAATGCAGGTACTTCTGGAACAACCGCTCCAGCTGGCGACGCGACACCGCGACGTACACCGCAAGCTCATCCAGATCGATCGGCTCCTCCAGATTCGCCTCCATCAGCGCGACGATTTCCTGCAGCTTCGGCTGGTTGGTGCCCAGCATATGTTTAAGCGGCACGCGCTGGTGATCCTGTTCGTTACGGATGCGCTCGTAGACGAACATTTCCGAGATCGCGGCCGACAGCTCGCGCCCATGATCACGGCTGATCAGGTGCAGCATCATGTCCAGCGGCGCGGTGCCGCCAGAGCTGGTGAAGCGATTGCGATCGAGGGTGAACAACCGGGTGCTCATGGCCACTCGTGGAAAAGCTTCCTGCATCGACGCCAGGCATTCCCAGTGCACGCTGCAATCAAACCCGTCCAGCAGGCCGGCGCAAGCCAGGGCCCAACTGCCGGTGCAGACCGCGCCTAGACGACGCGACTGACGCGCCTGGCTTTGCAGCCACGACACGTGTTCGCGGGTCACAGTACGTTGGATGCCAATACCGCCGCAGACAATGATGGTGTCCAGCGCGGGCGCTTTGTGCATGGAGCAGTCTGGGGTGATCTGCAGGCCGTCACTGGCCCAGACCTGCCCGCCATCGACGGTGAGTGTGGTCCAGCGATACAGCTCGCGACCGGACAACTGGTTGGCCATGCGCAGCGGTTCTACTGCGGACGCCAGAGAAATCAGCGTGAAATTGTCCAGCAGCAAAAAGCCGATGGATTGAGGCGCACGGTTCTGGGGTTGAGCCCCGGAGTTGAACGTCGTCATCGCATATCTCCTCACACAAAGCGGGTGATGGCCTCAGGCGGAGGCTCTTGTTATTGCCATCGTTCTCGCGTGGGAGACGGGCTTTGTAATGACAGAGCAATTGCCATGCCTAAAATTGAATGCGCGTTCAATAACTCCTGAAAACGACGTCGGAATGTGTCCGGATGCTTCTATAAAAGGACGCGCGGGGAGTAGGGTTTTAAATTGCCATCAGGCGGGACAAGCGCAGTGCCGGGCGGGGTGTGAGCAAATCGGTAGCACTTGTGGGAACAGGGCTGCGGCGAGATGGAAACGAGTGTCACCACAAGCACGGGTGACCAGTGGTCGAGTGGCTGCTGAATACTTGGACGACTTATCTGTAAGCGACGCGCCATAAGGTGGCGCGTTGGGAATCGAGTGTTCACTTAGCGCGCAGTTTTGACTGGTCTGACGCCTTCGCGAGCAAGCCCGCTCCCACATTTGATTTGCGTCGATCACAAATCCAGTGTGGGAGCGGGCTTGCTCGCGAAGCAGGCGGCTCGGTCTTACTGAATCAGCACTCCACCGCACTGACCGCCAACCCACCCCGCGAAGTCTCTTTATATTTGTCATGCATATCCGCCCCGGTATCGCGCATGGTGCGGATCACCCGGTCCAGCGAGATGAAGTGTTGTCCGTCCCCGCGCAACGCCATCTGCGCCGCATTGATCGCCTTGACCGCCGCAATCGCATTGCGCTCGATGCAGGGTACCTGCACCAGCCCGCCCACCGGGTCGCAGGTCAGCCCGAGGTTATGTTCCAGGCCAATCTCGGCCGCGTTGCACAGCTGCTCCGGCGTGGCGCCGAGGATTTCCGCCAAGCCGGCCGCCGCCATCGCGCAAGCGGACCCGACTTCACCCTGGCAGCCGACTTCGGCGCCGGAGATCGAAGCGTTCTTCTTGCACAGAATCCCCACAGCCGCCGCGCTCAGGAAATAGTCGACGACATTGGCGTCAGTCACCGCTTCGCTGAACTTCATGAAGTAATGCAGCACTGCAGGAATGATCCCCGCCGCGCCATTGGTCGGCGCCGTGACCATGCGCCCGCCTGCGGCATTTTCTTCGTTGACGGCCAAGGCGAACAGGTTGACCCACTCCATCGCACTCAGCGTCGAGCCGATCACATTGGGCTTGCCAAGCTCCTGAAGACTGCGGTGCAACCTGGCAGCGCGACGTCGCACGTTCAGGCCGCCGGGCAGGATGCCTTCGTGCTTCAAACCTTGCTCAACGCAATCCTGCATCGCTCGCCAGAGCTTCATCAGGCCGCTACGAATTTCGTCTTCACTGCGCCAGACTTTTTCGTTGGCCATCATCAACTCGGCGACTCGCAGGTTGTGCTTCTGACACAGGCTCAACAACTCGACCGCACTGGAGAAATCGTATGGCAACTCGGTGCGGTCCATATCCACCACGCCGCTGCTGGCCTGCGCCTGATCCACGACAAAACCGCCGCCCACTGAATAGTAAGTGTCGCGGTGCAGTTCGCCGGCATCACCTTCGACGATCAAGGTCATGGCATTGGGATGGAATGGCAGGTTTTCGTCGATCAGGCGCATGTCACGGGCCCAGATGAACGGCACCGGCAGATGACCATCGAGCAATAACTCATCGGTTTCACGCAGGGTGGCGATGCGAATGCCGATCTGCGACGGATCGATCGCGTCCGGCCACTCGCCCATCAAACCCATGATCACTGCATTGTCGCTGCCGTGACCGATACCCGTGGCCGACAGCGAACCATACAACTGGACCTCGACGCGCCGGACCTGCTCCAGCAGCCCTTGCTCGCGCAAGCCCTGCACGAACAGTGCTGCGGCACGCATGGGCCCCACGGTGTGCGAACTGGAAGGGCCAATGCCGATTTTGAACAGGTCGAAAACGCTGATAGCCATTACTGCCGAACTCCTGGATATGCCCAACTCCAGACGCAAAAGCGCCCAGTGACGGAGCTGCTACGCTCAAGCTGCAATCCGCCGATATGGCTGCATCATCAGGCTTTTATCCGGTGGTTCGACGTCTCGAACCGACGCACTCTTGTCCACCAACGCCGCGAGTCGCCAACGTGATGGTTTCGCCGTTTTTTTGCGGAGCAGAGGGACAAACAGGGCAGAAAAAAGCTGTAAACGACGTCACCGACACTGGATGCGACCATCCCTGTACTGGATACGACGCACCCTGTAGGCGTCAGATTTTCACTGGTACATGATCATATCGACTCGATTGCAAGGCGCCGTGGTAGAGCTGTCTGAAAACGCCATCCAACCGCAACCTATAAGTGCGGTGGTCCAGTCGGAACACTGCCAAAAAAAACACCAAGGAGTCAGTCAATGAAAGGTTCCACGTCGTTGTTGTTGGCCGCCATGCTTAGTCTGCCGGTTCTGGCGCAAGCTGCAGAACCGGCCCAGTGCAGCACCGTAAACTTCTCCGATGTCGGCTGGACCGATATCACCGTGACCACCGCCACCACCAGCGTCGTTCTCGACGCACTGGGGTACAAGACCAAAACCACAATGATCTCCGTACCGGTGACCTACAAGTCCCTGGCCGACGGCAAGAACATGGACGTGTTCCTGGGTAACTGGATGCCGACCATGGAAAACGACATCAAGGCGTATCGTGATGCCGGCACCGTGGAGACCCTGCGCGCCAACCTGGAAAACGCGAAATACACCCTCGCCGTCCCCGAAGAGTTGTATAACAAGGGGCTGAAGGATTTCGCCGACATCGCCAAGTTCAAGAAGGAACTGGATGGCAAGATCTACGGCATCGAACCTGGCAACGACGGCAATCGTCTGATCCAGAGCATGATCGACAAGAACGCCTTCGGCCTCAAGGACGCCGGGTTCAAGGTGGTCGAGTCCAGCGAGGCAGGCATGCTCTCGCAAGTCGATCGCGCGCAGCGGCGCAACACCGCAGTAGTGTTCCTGGGTTGGGAACCACACCCGATGAACACTCGCTTCAAGATGAAGTACCTGACCGGCGGCGACGACTTCTTCGGCCCGAACTTCGGCCAGGCGACCATCTTCACCAACACCCGCAAGGGTTACGCGCAGGAATGCAGCAACGTCGGTCAGTTGCTGAAAAACCTGGTGTTCACCCTCGACATGGAAAGCACGCTGATGGGCAACGTCCTGGACGACAAGATGAAGCCTGACGCTGCGGCCCGGGCGTGGCTGAAAAAGAATCCACAGGTGCTCGATACCTGGCTCGCTGGCGTGACCACCATTGACGGTAAACCAGGCCTGGAGGCCGTGAAAGCCAAGCTCGCACAGCCTTGAATTCAGGAGCATCGCTTATGCCGGGCAGGCTTGCCTGCCCGGGCTGTTATTTCCTTGCATGCGGACGTTCAATACCATGCTGATTGATCAGAAAATCCCTTTAGGCCAGTACATCGCGGGCTTCGTCGAATGGTTGACGCAACATGGCGCCAACACCTTCGACGCAATCGCCGTGTCCCTGGAAACGATGATCCACGGCGTGACTTTTGCGCTGACCTGGTTCAACCCGCTGGCATTGATCGGCCTTATCGCACTACTGGCGCATTTCATTCAACGAAAGTGGGGACTGACGGTATTCGTCATTGCCTCCTTCCTGCTGATCCTCAACCTGGGGTACTGGCAGGAGACCATGGAAACCCTCGCCCAGGTGTTGTTCGCCACCCTGGTCTGCGTGGTCATCGGCGTGCCGCTGGGCATCGTTGCCGCGCATAAGCCGATGTTCTACACCATGATGCGTCCGGTGCTCGATCTGATGCAGACCGTACCGACCTTCGTTTACCTCATTCCTACCCTGACCCTCTTCGGGCTGGGCGTGGTGCCGGGCTTGATCTCCACGGTGGTATTCGCGATCGCCGCACCGATCCGCCTGACTTACCTGGGTATCCGGGATGTTCCACAGGAACTGATGGACGCCGGCAAAGCCTTCGGCTGCTCGCGCCGTCAATTGCTCTCACGGATTGAATTGCCCCACGCGATGCCAAGCATTGCGGCCGGGATCACCCAGTGCATCATGCTGTCGTTGTCGATGGTGGTGATTGCCGCACTGGTGGGCGCCGACGGCCTGGGCAAACCCGTGGTCAACGCACTGAACACTGCTGATATCGCCCTGGGCTTCGAAGCGGGCCTGGCGATCGTACTGCTGGCGATCATGCTCGACCGTATCTGCAAACAACCCGACGCTAAAGTAGGGGGTGACGCATGAGCATTATTCGCTTCGAAGACGTCGATGTAATCTTTTCCAAGGACCCGCGAGAGGCGCTCAAGCTGCTCGACCAGGGCATGACCCGCGACCAGATCCTGAAGAAAACCGGACAAATTGTCGGCGTTGAAAAAGCCAGCCTGGACATCGAAAAAGGTGAAATCTGCGTACTGATGGGCCTGTCCGGTTCCGGCAAGTCCAGCCTGCTGCGCTGCATCAACGGTCTCAACACCGTTAGCCGGGGCAAGCTGTTCGTCGAACACGAAGGCAAGCAGATCGACATCGCTTCCTGTACCCCGGCAGAGCTGAAGATGATGCGCACCAAACGCATCGCCATGGTGTTCCAGAAGTTCGCCTTGATGCCCTGGCTGACGGTGCGCGAGAACATCAGCTTCGGTCTGGAAATGCAGGGTCGTCCGGAGAAGGAACGCAAGAAACTGGTCGATGAAAAACTCGAACTGGTAGGCCTGACCCAATGGCGTAACAAGAAGCCCGACGAGCTCTCCGGTGGCATGCAGCAACGTGTGGGCCTGGCCCGCGCGCTGGCGATGGATGCCGACATCCTGCTGATGGATGAACCGTTCTCGGCGCTCGACCCGTTGATTCGCCAGGGACTGCAAGATGAGTTGCTGGAGCTGCAACGCAAGCTGAGCAAGACCATCGTGTTCGTGAGTCATGACCTCGACGAAGCCCTGAAGCTCGGCAGTCGCATTGCGATCATGAAAGATGGCCGGATCATCCAGTACAGCAAGCCGGAAGAGATCGTGTTGAACCCTGCGGACGATTACGTGCGCACCTTCGTCGCTCACACCAACCCATTGAACGTGCTGTGCGGTCGCAGCCTGATGCGCACCCTGGACAAGTGCAAACGCATCAATGGTTCGGTCTGCCTCGACCCGGGTGGCGATTCGTGGCTGGACCTGGCCGAAGGCAACACCATCAAGGGCGCCCGCCAAAACGGTGCGAGCCTGGACCTGCAGAACTGGGTACCCGGGCAGGCAGTGGATGGCCTGGGCCGCCGTCCGACCCTGGTGGACTCGAACATCGGCATGCGCGATGCGTTGCAGATTCGTTATCAGACCGGCAACAAGCTGGTGCTGCACGACAACAATCAGGTGGTGGGAATTCTAGGCGACAGCGAGCTGTATCACGCACTGCTCGGCAAGAACCTGGGTTAAGGCAGTAGACACAAAAACGCCGCGAGAAGATCGCGGCGTTTTTGTTTATGGGGATATCGGGTCAAGCAGCTTTGAAGCTGATGGCCCCATCGCGGGCAAGCCTTGCTCCCACAGTGCCTGGATCAGATCATCAATGGGTGATCATTCCGGACCCTGTGGGAGCAAGGCTTGCCCGCGATGAGAACGACGCGGTGTTTCAGACTGAAACGCCGCGCCCTTCACAACTCAGCTATAAACCCGGCCAAGGAGCTGCCGATGGCTTTCAAACTGATCGAGCACGTCACGGGTGATCTGATCCTGGGTGAAGCCCATCAAGTCGTAATCCTGGCTGCCGTTGTGCAGGTAAACCTCGGCGCGGTAATAACGTGCGCGGGGTTCATCGGCGCTCTCAGCCGCGACCGAATCGCTTGCCGCCGCCAGGTAGCCATCCAGGCTCACTTCGTAGACAAACGGATTGCCCTCTTCCATCTCGATCCGCAGGCCCATGCAACGCTTGGCCTTGCCCAGCAATGTCTGCACATCCAGGCCCTGGCCGCGCAACAGCACCGCCGCCTCTTCCAGCGCCGGGGTCACCTGTTTGTCCATGAAACGCTGCACGATCGACTGGTTCGGTTGCAGATCCAGCTGGGTCAAACGCTCGCTGAAACCACGGCGACCACGCGCTGCAAGCTCCGCCTGCTCCTGTTCGATCTGCACGTCCTGGCGCATAGCCTTGTGCAAGCCGAACATGAAGAACACCAGCACCACCGAGAATGGCAGGCCAGCCAGCACCACCATGGTTTGCATGGCTTCGAAGTTACCGGCAAACAACAGCCCGATGGTCACCAGGGTAATCACCGCGGACCAGAAGATCCGCAACCAATGCGGCGCATCTTCATCGACATTGCCACCTTTGCACGACAGGTTCGCCATCATCACCGCGCCGGAGTCCGCCGGCGTCAGGAACAGCACAAAACCGACGAAGATCGACACGCCGATCACCACTTTCGACGCCGGGTAATGCTCCAGCAGCTGGTAGATCGCCATGGACGGCTGTTCCAGCGCCGTTTTACCGAGCTCCACCGCGCCATGGTTCATCACCAGGTCCAGGGCCGAGTTACCGAAGATCGACAGCCACGCCAAGGTGAAGCCCAGTGGAATCAGCAGCACGCCGGCAACCAGTTCACGCACGGTGCGACCACGGGAAATACGCGCGATGAACATGCCCACGAATGGCGCCCAGGAAATCCACCAGGCCCAATAGAACAGGGTCCACAGGCCCATCCAGCGTTCGGTCTTGTCCGCGTCGCCTTCATACACATAAAGGTCGAAGGTTTTCAGCACCACGCCGTTGAGGTAGTCACCGATGTTCTGCACGAAGCCGTTGAGCAGGTGCAATGTCGGGCCGAACAGCAGGACGAATATCAGCAGGCCGCTGAACAGAATGATGTTCAGGTTGGACAGCCGACGAATGCCGTTTTCCACCCCCGATACCGCAGCAATGGTCGCCACGGTGCTCATCACGATGATCACAATCAGCAGGTTGGTGTTGCTGTGCTCCATGCCGAACAGGTTTTCCAGGCCCGACGACACCTGCAGCGAACCAATCCCCAGGTTGGTGACCAGGCCCAGCAGGGTCACGAACATGCCAAAGCCGTCTACCGCATGACCCGCCGCACCTTTGACCCAGCGCTCACCCACCAGCGGGTACAACGCCGAACGCAACGCCAGCGGCTGGTTATGCCGGTAGGCGAAGTAGGCCACGGCCAAGCCGACCAGCGCATAAATCGCCCAGCCATGCAGGCCCCAGTGCAGGAACGTCAGCTGTACCGCCTGACGTGCAGCCATGTTGCTACCGGCCACGCCTTCTGGCGGGTTGAAGTAGTGATCCAGGGGTTCGGAAGCGCCGAAATACAGCAGCGAGATGCCGATACCCGACGAGAACAGCATCCCCGCCCACGCGCCATAGCTGAAGTCCGGGGTGTCGTCCTTGCTGCCCAGCTTGAGTTTGCCGTAGGACGAAAACGCCAAGCCGATGACAAACACCAGGTAAGCGGCAATCACCACCATGTAGTACCAGCCGAAGCTGCGGGACAACCAGGCCTGGGCGATGCCGAGCAATCTGCCGGCCTCTTGCGGGGCGATGATCAGAATCGCGGTCAACAACAGGATCAGCGCGGTAGAGGTGTAGAACACCCAACCGTTGACCGTCACCTTCTCGGGTGGGGTCTTTATAAGAGAGGCAGAACTCATGGCACAGATGCTCCGGGCAGTGCGAGAGAAGAACACAAGGCAAAGCGGTACCCGACCAATCGGTTAGTTGGCAGCCGACCAGCGGGTGATATAAAGACACCCGGAAAATGCCCGAAAGCCCGCAAGCGCCGGGGCGCATAGGTTTCGAGACGATTTGGATGTCGGTTTATCGCCATTCACATGTAGGAAAAATCTGAAAACAGCGACGATTTGTCGCAGAGCTTATTCTTTGTTGATTGAACGTTCAATCAAAACAAAATAGACTGGCCCTCAATCCGATAGACGTTCCACGTCTGCCGGAAGGCCTAAGGAGATGTGCAAGATGCCCAAGGTCGGTATGCAACCCATCCGCCGTCAGCAGTTGATCGAAGCCACTTTACTGGCCGTCGATCAGGTTGGAATGGGGGCCGCCAGCATTGCGCTGATCGCCCGTTTGGCCGGTGTCTCGAATGGCATCATCAGTCACTATTTTCAGGACAAGAACGGCCTGATAGCTGCCACGGCGCAGTATCTGATGAGTGTCCTCAGCGAGAACGTCACCGCGCGTCGTCAGGCGCTGACAGATGACAGCCCACGGGCTCATCTGCAGGTGATCATCGAAGGCAACTTCGACGCCAGCCAGGTTAATGGCCCGGCAATGAAAACCTGGCTGGCCTTCTGGGCCACCAGCATGCACCACCCGTCATTGCACAGGTTGCAGCGGATCAACGATCACCGCCTGTATTCCAACCTGTGTTGCCAGTTCCGCCGCGTATTGCCGCTCGATGATGCGCGCAGTGCAGCCCGTGGCCTGGCGGCGCTTATTGACGGTTTGTGGTTGCGCGGAGCGCTGTCCGGAGACGCTTTCGACACTGCCCAGGCGCACCAGATCGCTTACGAATACATGGATTTCCAATTGGCCAAGCAGGTGAGTTAGAGCACACATAAACGCTCAACCCCTGAACTGCTACTGATCGGTGTTGCCACAACCTTATGGGGGCCGGCTTCACCCGCAGTGGTTACCGCCAACCCACTTATGCTCTTGCGAGGACTTTATGGCCCGTTTCGAACTGCAAAAACTCTACATTGATGGCGGCTACAGCGATGCCAGCAGCGACGCTACCTTCGAAGCCATCAACCCGGCTAACGGTGAAGTCCTCGCAAACGTCCAGCGTGCGACCAAGGAAGACGTGGAACGCGCTGTAGTCAGCGCCGAAAAGGGCCAGAAAATCTGGGCCGCGATGACCGCCATGGAGCGTTCGCGCATCCTGCGTCGCGCCGTCGACATCCTGCGCGAGCGCAACGATGAATTGGCCGCCCTGGAAACCCTGGACACCGGCAAGTCGTTCTCCGAAACCAAGTACGTCGACATCGTCACCGGTGCGGACGTACTCGAGTACTACGCGGGCCTGGTGCCTGCCATCGAAGGCGAGCAGATCCCGCTGCGTGACACTTCTTTCGTCTACACCCGCCGCGAGCCGCTGGGCGTTGTAGCCGGTATCGGCGCGTGGAACTACCCGATCCAGATCGCCCTGTGGAAGTCCGCCCCTGCCCTGGCAGCCGGCAACGCCATGATTTTCAAGCCTAGTGAAGTCACTTCCCTGACTACGCTGAAACTGGCCGAGATCTACACCGAAGCCGGTGTTCCGGCTGGCGTGTTCAACGTTCTGACCGGCAGCGGCCGTGAAGTCGGCACCTGGCTGACCGAGCACCCGCGCATCGAGAAAGTGTCCTTCACTGGCGGCACCGACACCGGCAAGAAAGTCATGGCCAGCGCTTCCAGCTCGTCGCTCAAAGAAGTGACCATGGAACTGGGCGGCAAGTCGCCACTGATCATTTTCGACGACGCCGACCTCGATCGCGCCGCCGACACCGCGATGATGGCCAACTTCTACAGCTCCGGCCAGGTGTGCACCAACGGCACTCGCGTGTTCGTGCCGACTCACTTGAAAGCCGCTTTCGAAGCCAAGATCGCTGAGCGCGTTGCGCGCATCCGCATCGGCAACCCGGAAGACGAAAACACCAACTTCGGCCCGCTGGTCAGCTTCGCCCACATGGAAAGCGTGCTCGGTTACATCGCCAAAGGTAAGGAAGAAGGCGCTCGCGTCCTGTGCGGCGGCGGTCGTCTGACCGAAGGCGACTTCGCCAAAGGCGCGTTCGTGGCCCCGACCGTATTCACCGACTGCACCGACGAGATGACCATCGTTCGTGAAGAAATCTTCGGCCCGGTGATGGCGATCCTGACCTACGACAGCGAAGAAGAAGTGATCCGTCGCGCCAACGACACCGACTTCGGCCTCGCCGCCGGCATTGTCACCAAGGACCTGAATCGCGCTCACCGTGTGATTCATCAACTGGAAGCCGGTATCTGCTGGATCAACGCCTGGGGCGAGTCCGACGCGAAGATGCCGGTGGGTGGCTACAAGCAATCGGGTGTTGGCCGTGAGAACGGGATCAGCTCGCTGAACAACTTCACTCGCATCAAATCGGTACAGGTCGAGCTGGGCGATTACGCCTCGGTTTTCTAAGCCCCGGCTGAAAACCCTGTAGCAGCTGCCGAGGTACGAGGCTGCGTTGGGCCGCGCAGCGGCCCCCTGAGGGCGGTCCTGCGCACACGCAACGCAGCCTCGTGCCTCGGCAGCTGCTACAGACCTGACCAACTTCAAAGAGGGTGCATTTAATGTCCCAAGAATTCGATTACATCATCATCGGTGCCGGCTCCGCCGGTAACACCCTGGCGACCCGTCTGACTGAAGACGAAGGCGTCACCGTCCTGCTGCTCGAAGCCGGCGGCCCGGACTACCGTCTGGACTTCCGCACGCAAATGCCGGCCGCCCTGGCGTTCCCACTGCAAGGCCGTCGCTACAACTGGGCCTACGAAACCGATCCAGAGCCGCACATGGACGGTCGCCGGATGGAATGCGGTCGCGGCAAGGGCCTGGGTGGTTCTTCGCTGATCAACGGCATGTGCTACATCCGTGGCAACGCCATGGACTACGACAATTGGGCCAAGCTGCCAGGCCTGGAAGACTGGGATTACCTGAACTGCCTGCCGTATTTCCGCAAGGCGGAAACCCGCGACATCGGCCCGAACGACTACCACGGTGGTGAAGGCCCGGTCAGCGTGACCACGCCGAAAGCCGGCAACAACCCGCTGTTCCACGCGATGGTTGAAGCAGGCGTGCAGGCCGGTTACCCGCGTACCGAAGACTTGAACGGTTACCAGCAGGAAGGCTTCGGCCCGATGGACCGCACCGTGACGCCGAACGGCCGTCGCGCCAGCACCGCTCGTGGTTACCTGGACACTGCCAAGAAGCGTTCGACCCTGACCATCGTCACCCACGCCCTGACCGACAAGATCCTGTTCGAAGGCAAGCGTGCGGTCGGCGTGCGTTACCTGATCGGCGCCGCTGAAGAGCGCGTTGAAGCCCGCGCCCGCAAGGAAGTGCTGCTGTGCTCCGGCGCCATCGCGTCGCCGCAGATCCTGCAACGCTCCGGCGTCGGCCCGGCTGAACTGCTGAACAAGCTCGACATTCCGGTGGTGCATGACCTGCCAGGCGTCGGCGAAAACCTGCAGGATCACCTCGAGCTGTACCTGCAATACGCCTGCACCCAACCCGTCTCGCTGTACCCGTCGCTGCTCTGGTACAACCAGCCGGCTATCGGTGCCGAGTGGCTGTTCAACGGCACCGGCATTGGCGCCAGCAATCAATTCGAAGCCGGCGGTTTCATCCGTACCCGCGAAGAATTCGATTGGCCGAACATCCAGTACCACTTCCTGCCGGTCGCGATTAACTACAACGGCAGCAACGGTGTGAAAGAGCACGGCTTCCAGGCGCACATGGGTTCCATGCGTTCCCCGAGCCGTGGCCGCATCCAGGCCAAGTCCAAGGATCCGCGCGAGTACCCGAGCATCCTGTTCAATTACATGGCCACCGAGCAGGACTGGCAGGAATTCCGCGATGGCATTCGCCTGACCCGTGAAATCATGCAACAGCCGGCGCTGGACCAGTACCGTGGTCGCGAAATCAGCCCGGGCATCGAAGTGCAAACCGATGAGCAGCTCGACAAGTTCATCCGCGAGCACGCCGAAACCGCGTTCCACCCGTCCTGCTCGTGCAAGATGGGCACCGACGAAATGGCGGTGGTCGATGGTGAAGGCCGAGTGCACGGCATGCAGGGTCTGCGAGTAGTCGATGCTTCGATCATGCCGATCATCACCACTGGCAACCTGAACGCGCCAACGATCATGATCGCCGAGAAAATCGCCGACAAGATCCGCGGCCGCCAGCCTTTGCCGCGCAGCACGGCGGATTATTACGTGGCCGGTGATGCACCGGTGCGTGGCAAGCCGATGCGGGATGTGAGCGTTACTGCTCAGTAAGACCCAGGCGCTGCCATCGCGAGCAGGCTCACTCCTACAGGGGATCTTCAGCGAACACACATCGTGTGTTAGCCAGAGATCAAATGTAGGAGTGAGCCTGCTCGCGATGGGGCCCGACCAGCCCCCAAATACCTCCCGGCAATCCTTCCCCACACCGATCCAAACTTGATCCTCCCCCCGCACAGGCCTAATCTAGCGCCACGCAAACGTTTCACCCCCCTTCGCAACACCGCCTCACCGCCACTCCATTCCAGGGAGGTCCCGAATGTTCGATTTCCATCCCCAGCTCAAGCAGCGCTTTGCTGCCTTGCGCACGGGCGCCGAGTTCTTTTCGTTGCGTTATGTGCGCGAGTCCGGCCAGTACCTGTCGGTGCGCAAGAACGTCGCCGAGCCCCCGAGCCTGAGCCGTGACGAAGGCGCGATGCTCACCGTGCGCGTCAATGGCGTCGAAGCCTACGCGGCGACCAACGACCTCTCGCAACAAGGCTTGCAAGCGGCGCTCGACAAGGCCGAGCAACAGGCGCGGCTGCTCAAGCCCCACGCTTTGCTCGACCTGCGCGAACAGGCCGTGTCCAGTGATCGTGCCGACTATTTCTCGCCCAATCTTGAGCAGCCCTTCCCCAGCCTCAGCGACTGCTTCCAACTGCTCGGTGCCGAGTCGGCGGCGGTGCCAAAGGATGAGCGACTGGTGAACTGGGAGGTCAGCATCGGCGTGACCCACGTCGAGCAGATCTACCTCAACAGCGCCGGCGCCGAGTTGCGCCAGGCCCAACGTTTCGTCTATCCCGGCCTCGACGTCACCGCCTACGACGGCAACGACAGCCAGACCCGCAGCCTGGGTTGCGAGAATTTCGGCCAGCAGGGCGGCGCCGATGTGATCAGCCGTTGCGGCCTGGTTGGCGCCGGTCCGCAAGTGGCGGATCAGGCGCTGCAACTGCTGTTGGCGCCCAACACCCCGCAAGGTCCGCGTGACCTGTTGCTGATGCCCGACCAGATGATGCTGCAAATCCACGAGTCCATCGGTCACCCGCTGGAACTGGACCGCATCCTCGGCGATGAGCGCAATTACGCCGGCACCAGCTTCGTCAAAGCCGAAGACTTCGGTCGCCTGCAGTATGGCTCCGACTTGCTCAACGTCACCTTCGATCCGGACATTCCCGAACAACTCGCCAGCTACGGCCATGACGACGACGGCAGCGCTGCCAGCAAGCAGTTCCTGATCAAGCAGGGTTTGTTGTTGCGGCCATTGGGTGGCGCCCTGTCGCAGTTTCGTGCGGGCATGGAAGGCGTTGCCAACAGCCGCGCCTGTGGCTGGAACCGTCCGCCGATAGATCGCATGGCCAACCTGAACATCGAGCCCGGCGATCAACCGCTGGAGCAACTGATCGGCAACATCGAGCACGGCATCCTGATGAGCACCAACCGCTCCTGGTCGATCGACGACGCCCGTAACAAATTCCAGTTCGGCTGTGAGTGGGGCCAACTGATTGAGAACGGCGAGCTCAAGGGGGTGGTGAAAAACCCGAACTACCGGGCGATCTCCGCCCAGTTCTGGAAAAGCCTCAGCGCCGTCGGCGACGCCAGCACCTTCAAGGTGTTAGGCACACCGAACTGCGGCAAGGGCGAACCGAACCAGGTGATCCGCGTAGGCCACGCCTCGCCAGCCTGTGTGTTCAGTAACGTGGATGTATTCGGGGGAGACGCCTGATGAGTATTCCGAGGAATCAGGCCGAGTCGTTCAAGGCCTTGGTCACCTGGCTGCAGGGCGCCATTCGCGTGCCAGAACAGTTCACCCTCAGCTACGCCGCCGAGTCATCGGCTTTCGTGCGGTTCAACCACGGCAAGGTGCGCCAGGCCGGCCAGGTGCAGCAGGCGAGCATCGGTCTCAAGCTGATCGACCAGGGCCGCCATGCCGATCTCGACATCACCCTGTCGGATGACCCGCAGAGCGATATCCTGCGACTGGCCGAGGGCCTGCAGCAGCTGCGCGAGACCTTGCCGCTGTTGCCGGAAGATCCGTACCTGATGCTCAACTTCAATGGCTGGCAGAGCAACAACGTGCAGGATCATCCGCTGCCGGATACCACTCAGGCCGTGGCTGAAATCACCCGCGCGGCGCAAGGGCTCGACCTCGTCGGGTTCTACGCAGCAGGCCCGATCAGTCGCGGCTTCGCCAGTTCGTCGGGGGCGTTCGGCTGGCATCAGGCGAACAGCTTCAACTTCGACTTCAGCCTGTTTCACGCAAACGGCCAGGCGGTGAAAGCCAGCTACGCCGGGCACGAGTGGGACAGCGAGGGCTTTGCCAAACGCTTCCAGCAGGCTCGCGAGCAACTCGAGTTTCTCGGCCGTCCATTGCGCACCCTGGCGCCGGGGCAGTACCGCGCCTACCTGGCACCTGCGGCGCTGGAAGAAATCATCGGCATGCTGTGCTGGGGCGGGTTTTCCGCGCAGTCGATTGCCAGCAAAAGCAGCCCGTTGCACAAGCTCTATGCCGGCGACCAGGCGTTCAGTAAGCTGGTATCACTGGATGAAAAAGTCAGTGGCTCGTTGAGCCCGGCGTTTTCCGGCGAAGGTTATCCGCGCAGCGACCTGAAGCTGATCGTCGAGGGCCGGGCGGGCGAGCAGTTGGTGAGCTCCCGCAGCGCCGCTGAATACGGCCTGACCGCCAACGGCGCCGGCGCCGGTGAATCACCCAGCGCCGTGAATATGGCGGCAGGGACTTTGCCGGACGCCGACATTCTCAAGCAGCTGGGTACTGGCCTGTACATCAGCAACCTGTGGTACCTCAATTACTCGGACCAACCCGGTGCCCGCATGACTGGCATGACCCGGTTTGCCACCTTCTGGGTCGAGAACGGCGAGATCCAAGCGCCGGTGAGCACTATGCGGTTTGATGACAGCGCCTACAGTTTGCTGGGTTCGCAGCTGGAAGCTTTGACGCAGGAGCGGGAACTCCTGTTGTCCGCCAGCACCTATAGTCAGCGGGCAACGGCCTCGGCGTTGTTGCCGGGAGCGCTGATCAGCCGACTCACGTTAACGCTGTAAACACCCTGTAGCAGCTGCCTAGGCACGAGGCTGCTTTGCGTGTCCGCAGGACCGCCCTCGGGGCTACTTCATAGCCCAACGCAGCCTCGTGCCTCGGCAGCTGCTACAGGGTTTCATCGTTCTGCAGATCGAGTCATTTCACACTGCCAAGAGGTCCCATGCCCAACCGCCAACCTCTCGATCCCGTCACCGCCCGCTGGCTGCCGTGGGTCGTGGCCATCGCCTTTTTCATGCAGTCCCTCGACGGCACCATCCTCAACACCGCACTGCCGGCCATGGCCCGGGACCTGGCGGAAGATCCGTTGCGCATGCAGGGCGTGATCATTGCCTACATGCTTACGGTCGCCTTGCTGATCCCGGCTTCGGGCTGGATCGCCGACCGGTTTGGCACCCGGAAGATCTTCTTCGGCGCCATCCTGCTGTTCAGCATCGGCTCATTGCTGTGTGCACTGTCCAGCAGCCTGGGCATGCTGATCGGCGCCCGAGTCATTCAGGGCCTCGGCGGCGCGCTGATGCTGCCCGTCGGACGCCTGGTGGTGTTGCGCGCTTATCCACGCTCGGAACTGGTGCGGATCATGGGTTTTATCACCATCCCCGGTTTGCTCGGCCCCCTGCTGGGCCCGACCACTGGCGGCTGGATGGTTGAATACCTGTCCTGGCACTGGATCTTCCTGCTCAACCTGCCGGTAGGTGTCGTCGGCTGCTATGCCGTCTGGAAATTTATTCCCGACCTGCGTGGCACCGAGCGCACTCGTTTCGACAGCCTCGGCTTCCTGCTGTTTGGCGCGGCGATGGTGCTGATCACCATCGCCATGGAAGGCCTGGGCGAGCTGCACCTGCCGCACTTGCGCGTGATGTTGCTGCTGTTCGCCGGCATGGCCTGCCTGGCCGCGTATTGGCTCAGGGCCGGGCACATCGACAATCCGCTGTTCGCGCCTTCGCTGTTCAAGACCCGGACTTTTGCCGTGGGCATTCTCGGCAATCTGTTTGCCCGCCTTGGCAGCGGCGCCCTGCCGTTCCTCGTGCCGCTGCTGCTGCAAGTGGCGCTGGGTTACTCGCCATCCCAGGCGGGCATGAGCATGCTGCCGCTGGCCGCTGCAGCGATGGTCGCCAAGTCCGTGGCCCGGCCGCTGATCGAGCGCCTGGGTTATCGCATCGTGCTCACTGGCAACACTCTGGCACTGGGATTGATGCTGGCCAGCATGGGCCTGGTCAGCGAGCAGACGCCCTATTGGCTGCTGCTCGGCATGCTGGCGATCCTGGGGGCGATCAACTCGCTGCAATTTACCGCAATGAATACGGTCACCCTGATCGACCTCGATGATGCCAGCGCCAGCAGCGGCAACAGCTTGCTGTCAGTGGTTGCGCAATTGTCCCTGAGCCTCGGCGTTGCCTGCGCCGGCGCCCTGCTCGGTGGCTTCACTGCAGAGGTGGGCAATGACGGCGTCGACACGGTGCTGGGAGCGTTCCAGCTGACCTTTGTTACCGTCGGGATCATGGCGATGCTGGCCGCGACGATCTTCTCGCAGCTTTCACCCAATGACGGGCGACGAGCGGTCAGCCGCGAACACGACATTGAGCACTGATCGGTGTAGCAGCTGCCGAGGCACGAGGCTGCGTTGCGTGTCCGCAGGACCGCCCTCGGGGGCCGCTGCGCAGCCCAACGCAGCCTCGTGCCTCGGCAGCTGCTACAAAGAATGGTTCGGCAGCGGCTACGACTTCTCGTCCGGAAACTACGGGCGAATGGCCATAGGACTGATACACTGCGCGACATTTTGTTTTGCAGGCCAGTCCCGTGACCACCATCGCCACCGCTTTTAATACTTTGCCGCTGTCCGCCGCCATGCTGGCTAACCTCGACTCCCTCGGTTATGCCCAGATGACGCCGATCCAGGCGCAAAGCTTGCCGGTGATCCTCAAGGGGATGGACCTGATCGCCCAGGCCAAGACCGGCAGCGGCAAGACCGCCGCCTTCGGTGTCGGCCTGCTGAACCCGATCAATCCGCGCTTCTTCGGTTGCCAGGCACTGGTCATCTGCCCGACTCGCGAGCTGGCCGACCAGGTCGCCAAGGAAATCCGTCGCCTGGCCCGTGCCGAAGACAACATCAAGGTCCTGACCTTGTGCGGCGGCGTGGCTTTCGGCCCGCAAATTGGCTCTCTGGAGCACGGTGCGCACATCATCGTCGGCACTCCGGGTCGCATTCAGCAGCACCTGCGCAAGGGCTCGCTGATTCTGCATGGCCTGAACACGCTGATCCTCGATGAAGCCGACCGCATGCTCGACATGGGCTTCTACGATTCCATCGAAGAAATCATCGCCCAGTGCCCTGAGCGCCGCCAGACGCTGCTGTTTTCCGCCACTTACCCGGTGGGCATCAAGCAGCTGGCGTCGAAGTTCATGCGCAATCCGCAGATCGTGAAGGCCGAGGCATTCCACGACGACACGCAGATCGAGCAGCGCTTTTACGAAATTTCCCCGGAAGAGCGCATGGACGCGGTCGTCAAAGTCCTCGCCCATCACCGCCCGGCTTCCTGTGTAGCCTTCTGCTTCACCAAGCAGCAAGTTCAGGAAACGGTTGATCACCTGACCTCCAAAGGCATCTCCGCCGTTGGCCTGCACGGCGATCTGGAACAGCGCGATCGCGACCAGGTATTGGCCATGTTCGCCAACCGCAGTACTTCGGTACTGGTGGCCACCGACGTCGCTGCCCGCGGCCTGGACATCGATGCACTGGACATGGTGATCAACGTCGAGCTGGCCCGCGATTCGGAAATCCACATTCACCGCGTTGGCCGTACCGGCCGTGCTGGCGAGAAAGGTATTGCGATCAGCCTGGTGGCCCCGTCCGAAGCGCACCGCGCCCAGGCCATCGAGCAATTGCAGAAGTCGCCGTTGAGCTGGGACCAGCTGGACAACCTCAAATCCCAGGGCGGCGCCCCGCTGCTGCCGGTGATGAGCACGCTGGTCATCGGTGCCGGCCGTAAAGACAAGGTTCGTCCGGGTGACATCCTGGGCGCCCTGACAGGCGATGCCGGGATTCCGGGCGCCCAGGTCGGCAAGATCGCTATTTTCGATTTCCAGGCCTACGTGGCAGTGGAACGCGGAATCGCCAAGCAGGCGCTGCAGCGCTTGAATGACGGCAAGATCAAAGGCCGTTCGCTGCGCGTGCGTATTTTGTAAAAGATCTTCTGGCTGACAGAGATCAAATGTGGGAGCGGGCTTGCTCGCGAAGGCGGACTGACAGACAACATCTATGTTGAATGTGCTGACCCCTTCGCGAGCAAGCCCGCTCCCACATTGATTTGTCGGTGAATCTGAATTTTGTGTGAGGACACCGTTTTGCGCTCTACCGAAGTCGTGATCATTGGCGCTGGCGCCGCAGGTTTGATGTGTGCGCTGACCGCCGCCGGGCGCGGGCGCAAGGTAATGTTGCTCGACCATGCGAACAAAGCCGGCAAGAAAATCCTGATGTCGGGCGGTGGCCGCTGCAATTTCACCAACATGTACACGGAACCGGGCAATTTCCTTTCCCAGAACCAACACTTCTGCAAATCCGCACTGGCCCGCTACACCCAGTGGGATTTCATCGGCATGGTCGCCAAGCACGGCGTGCCGTACCACGAGAAAAAACTCGGCCAGCTGTTCTGCGATAACAAATCCAGCGACATTCTCGAGATGCTGCTCAACGAGTGCGACCAGGTCGGCGTCAGCCTGCACCTGGACACCTCGATCCAGACCATCGAAAAACTCGAAAGCGGTTACCTGCTGGACACCACGCTGGGCCAAATCAGCTGCGAATCCCTGGTGATCGCCACGGGCGGCCTGTCGATTCCGACCCTCGGCGCGACTGGTTTCGGTTATCAAGTGGCCAAGCAATTCGGCCACGACTTGCTGCCCACCCGCGCCGGCCTGGTGCCGTTCACCATCACCGATCAGCTCAAAGAACTGTGCACCGAGCTGTCCGGTACTTCGGTGGATTGCCTGGTGAGCTGCAATGAGCAGAGTTTCCGCGAGAACATCCTGTTCACTCACCGCGGCCTCAGCGGCCCGGCGATTTTGCAGATCTCTTCGTTCTGGGAATCCGGCGACACGGTTGAAATCAACCTGATGCCGGACCACGACGTGCCGACCTGGCTGCAACAGCAACAGGCCGAACGCCCGAACAGCGAGTTGAAAACCCTGCTGGGGGAAATCTTCACCAAGAAGATGGCCAACCTGCTGGCCGACAACTGGTTCGTCTCCAAGCCGATGAAGCAGTACACCCACGGGGAAATTGCCGACATTGCCGAAAAACTGGCCAGCTGGAAGGTGGTGCCGGCCGGGACCGAAGGTTATCGCACCGCTGAAGTGACACTGGGCGGCGTCGACACCCACGAAGTTTCGTCGAAGACCATGGAATCTCTGAAAAGCCCGGGCCTGTATTTCATTGGCGAAGTGCTGGATGTCACAGGGCATCTGGGCGGCTTCAACTTCCAGTGGGCCTGGGCCTCCGGTTACGCCGCCGCGCAATACGTCTGAAACACCGCATAACGCACCCGTAGGAGCTGCCGAGAGAAACGAGGCTGCGATCTTTTGATCTTCAGGATCAAAACCAAAAGATCGCAGCCTTCGGCAGCTCCTACAGGGGACCGTGTTCTGCCGGACAAGGAACAGATTTTGCTGTCAGATGTGATCGACGCCATTGCGTCATCGTCATTACTGGCTCAATTTAGCGTCATTGCCTCGGAAGGCCTTCGCACTTCATGTCATCAAGCTCATTTAGTCAGTCTCTGCGTCGCCTTTGGGCACTGGATAAGTTCAGCTACAGCGTGCGGGTGTTCATTGCCCTGACCGGCAGCATGGCGCTGTGCTGGTATCAGGACGAAATGGGCCTGCTGATCCCGTTGTTCCTCGGGATCATCGCCAGCGCCCTGGCCGAGACCGACGACAGTTGGCAAGGCCGCCTCAATGCCCTGGCGGTCACACTCGTGTGCTTCAGTGTCGCCGCCCTCTCGGTCGAACTGCTATTTCCCTACCCAATAATTTTTGTCATAGCCTTGGCGCTGGCCAGTTTCGCCCTGACCATGCTCGGTGCCCTGGGCGAGCGTTATGGGGCGATAGCCTCGGCGACCCTGATTCTGTCGGTCTACACCATGATCGGCGTAGACCAGCGCGGCGGCGCGGTCACCGACTTCTGGCATGAGCCGCTGCTGCTGGTGGCCGGCGCGGCGTGGTACGGCCTGCTCTCGGTGCTGTGGCAGGCGATGTTTTCCAACCAACCCGTGCAGCAGAGCCTGGCGCGGCTGTTCCGCGAGCTGGGCTTATACCTCAAGCTGAAATCGTCGTTGTTCGAGCCGATCCGGCAAATGGATGTTGAAGCCCGTCGCCTGGAACTGGCGCAGCAGAATGGTCGAGTGGTGGCCGCCCTCAACGCCGCCAAGGAAATCATCCTGCACCGGGTCGGCAACGGTCGCCCCGGCTCGAAAGTCAGCCGCTACCTGAAGTTGTATTTCCTCGCCCAGGACATCCACGAGCGCGCCAGTTCCTCGCACTACCCCTACAACGCCCTGGCTGACGCCTTCTTCCATAGCGATGTGCTGTTCCGTTGCCAGCGCCTGTTGCGCCAGCAGGGCAAAGCCTGTCGTGCCCTGGCCGAATCTATCCAGATGCGCCAGCCTTTCGTCTATGACGCCAGTTTTGCCGAAGCCCTGAGCGACCTGCACGCCTCCCTCGAACATCTGCGGGTCCAGAGCAATCCGGCCTGGCGCGGCCTGCTGCGCTCGCTACGAGCGTTGGCGGCCAACCTCGGCACCCTCGATCGCCTGCTGAGCGACGCCAGCAACCCTGACGCCCTGGCCGACGCCACCGACAGCAGTCTGCTCGACCGCTCGCCACGCAGCCTCAAGGATGTATGGGTGCGCCTGCGCACTCAGCTGACTCCGACCTCGCTGCTGTTCCGCCACGCCCTGCGATTGCCCCTGGCGTTGAGCATCGGCTACGGCATGGTGCATTTGATCCACCCGTCCCAGGGTTACTGGATCATCCTCACCACGCTGTTTGTCTGCCAGCCAAACTACGGCGCCACTCGACGCAAACTCGGCCAGCGGATCATCGGTACCGCCATCGGCCTGACCGTGGCCTGGGCGCTGTTCGACCTGTTTCCCAACCCGCTGGTGCAGTCGTGCTTCGCCATCGCCGCCGGCGTGGTGTTCTTTATCAACCGCACCACGCGCTACACCCTCGCAACCGCCGCGATCACCCTGATGGTCCTGTTCTGCTTCAATCAGGTAGGCGACGGTTACGGGCTGTTCCTGCCGCGGTTGTTCGATACCTTGCTGGGCAGCCTGATCGCCGGTCTCGCGGTGTTCCTGTTCCTGCCGGACTGGCAGGGCCGACGCCTGAACAAAGTCCTGGCCAACACCCTGACCTGCAACAGCATCTACCTGCGCCAGATCATGCAGCAGTACGCCGCCGGCAAAAGCGACGACCTGGCCTACCGCCTGGCCCGGCGCAACGCGCACAACGCCGATGCGGCCCTGTCGACGACATTGGCCAATATGCTGATGGAGCCGGGGCATTTCCGTAAGGAGGCGGATGTCGGCTTCCGCTTCCTGGTGCTGTCGCACACCTTGCTCAGTTACCTGTCAGGCCTCGGCGCGCACCGCGAGACGCAGCTGCCCGCGGAAATGCGCGAGCACTTGATCGAGGGCGCCGGAGTCAAGCTGGCTGCCAGCATCGACGAGATCGCCCAGGGCCTGGCCAGCAAGACGCCGATCGCGATTCAAAGCGATGAAGAGGAAGCGCTGGCCAATGAGCTGGAGCAGATGGCGGATGAGATCGATGAAGGGCAACGCCTGGTGCAGACTCAGCTGGCATTGATCTGCCGACAGCTAGGGCCGTTGCGGACCTTGGCGGCGCATCTCATCAAGGACACAGGGGGAGACTGAAGACAGAAGCTTCAAGCTTGCAGCTGCCTCACATCCCATGCTGCTTGAACAACCGCGCATAACTCCCGTCCGCCTTCATCGCCGCGATCTCGCGATCGAATCCCGCGACGATCTGTTCGTGTCTGGGGTTCTTCAGGCTGACCAGGATATGCAGGCTGTTCTCGCTCAAGGGCTTGGGCAGAAACTCTACCGAGTTGCGGACTTTGGCCGATTCCCGCGACAGGTAGTAACGCGCCACGAACTCATCTTCCAATGTCAGTTTTACCCGATCGGCAGCGAGCATTCGCACCGCCATGGCGAAGCTGTGCACGGGGACTTTCTGCAGCGACGCATCATCGTCGAATACCCGGGAATACGCGTACCCCCGCACCACCGCGATCGGGTAGGTGTGCAGTTGCTGCAGATTGTTGAATTCGATGGCGGCGTCCTTGCGCTTGAGGAAGCGCACCCGATTCAGCAGATACTCCGCCGAAAACTGCCCGATCCGGGTGCGTTCCTCGTTGTACCAGGCATTGACCAGCACGTCATAGCGGCCCTCGCCAACCCCGAGCAAGGCGCGCGCCCAAGGCACCTGCTCGAAGTCGCTGGCATAACCGGCGCGGGCCAGAGCAGTGCTGACGATGTCTGTGGCCAACCCGCCATTGACCAGCGTGGCATCGGTAAACGGTGGCCAGGCATCAGCCACCAGCCGCAGCTTTTCCGCCAGCGCATTCTGAAACAGCAACAGCAATCCAATCAGAGCAAAGGCACGATGCACTCGCGGCATGCTGGAAAATCCTTGGCGGGCGGGCTGTCATCGAAGATTACACAAAGACGATCGGGCCGCACGAATTGAATGATGGCATTTTGGCCTTTATCACAGATTTCTTCGTCATCAAGACATCTTCGGTCCAGGCGCCTAGTATCAGAGCGAAGTCGAACAAGGAATTTGAAAATGACAGTTGAATGGGTCTGCAAACACCATAGCGATCTGGGCAAAGAGCAGCTGTACGCCATTCTGCAATTGCGCGCCGAGGTGTTCGTGGTCGAGCAGAAGTGTGTGTACCAGGATATCGACGGCCAGGATCTCGAAGGCGACACCTGCCATCTAATGGCCTGGAACGAAGACCGGCTGGTGGCTTATCTGCGCCTGCTCGACCCGGAAACGCAGGGCGGTGATGTGGTGATCGGTCGGGTGATCATTGCACCCGAGGTGCGCGGCACCGGCCTGGGGCATGACCTGATGGCCCAGGCGCTGAAACAGGCAGAAAAGCACTGGCCAGAGATGCCGATCTATCTGTCGGCGCAGGCGCATTTGCAGGGTTATTACGGGCGGTATGGGTTTGTGGTGGCGGGTGAGGAATATATGGAGGATGGCATTCCCCATATAGGTATGCGTCGTCCTTGAGGGACTCATCGCGAGCAGGCTCACTCCCACAGCCTCTGTGTTCAATGGAGATCCAATGTAGGAGTGAGCCTGCTCGCGATGCCTTGAGTTGCAGCACCGCAAAAAGTCAGGGGTACTCAAGCACCGCTTTCACCTGCTGCAAATTGCGCTCGATCCATCCCCGATCAATCGCCCCCCAATCGCGAATCCGGTAGCGCCCGGCATGATTGCGCGCACCCTCCTCCTGCTCAAACTCGCAGACGATATCCAGGTCTGCCAGCGCCGCAATGGTGTCCTGCGCCGTGCGGCGCGGCATGCCGGTAACCTCGGTCAACGCCGGGACGCTGCTGGCGATCCCGCTGTCGATCAGGTAAGCCACGTATAAGCGGCGGTAGAAGCTGGTTTTGGTCTTGCTCACGTTTTTGTCCTTTGTTGTTGGAGATCAGAAGATCGCAGCCTTCGGCAGCTCCTACAACATGTCCCGCCACGTCAGGTACACCCGCAGATCAAACTCCACCTGGTGATAGCCCGGCAGCATGTGTTCGCACAACTTGTAGAACGCCTTGTTGTGATCCGACTCCTTGAAGTGCGCCAGCTCGTGCACCACGATCATTTTCAGGAACTCGGACGGAGCCTCCTTGAACAACGACGCCACCCGGATCTCCTTCTTCGCCTTGAGCTTGCCGCCCTGCACCCGAGAAATGGTGGTGTGCAGGCCGAGGGCGCGATGGGTCAGGTCCAGGCGGTTGTCGAACAGCACCTTGTCGATCGCCGGAGCATTGCGCAGGTATTCCTGCTTGAGGTCCAGCGCATAGGTGTACAGCGCCTTGTCGCTCTGGACGCCATGTTTTTCCGGATAGCGCCGGGTCAGGTACTCGCCCAGCCGATCTTCGGATATCAGCTGGCGTACCTGATCCTGCAGCGCGGCGGGATAGGCCTGGAGGTATTTCAACGCAATCATGAAAAGGGCAGCATCAAGGACGAAAACAGGCCGCTAGTGTAGCGAATTCACGGGGTCAGCGTGTTCCAGTCGAACGGCACGACAAATTCGCCAACGTCTTCGGCCATCATCGGTCGCGCTACCAGGAAACCCTGCACATATTCACAGCCGTGCGCCTGCAGCCATTCATATTGCGCGATGGTTTCCACGCCCTCGGCAATGACCAGGATCGCGTACTGGCGGCACAGATCAATCACATTGCTGACCAATGCCGCATCCCGGGATGAATGCGGCAACCGGGCGATCAGATGCCGATCGATTTTCAGCGTGTCCAGCTCCAGATCACGCAGATGCGACAACGAACAGGCCCCGGAACCGAAGTCATCCAGCGCCACACGCACCCCCAGGTTACGCAACAGACGCAGCTGCTTGCGGGTTTCCTCGGGGTTTTGCGCCAATGCCTCTTCGGTGACTTCGACTTCCAGATGGCGCGGTTGCAACCCATGGCGCTCCAGCACCTGGCGTAACTCGGTGACCAGGTGCGGCATGCCGAACTGAGTACTGCTCAAGCTGACGCCCAGTACCAGGTCCTCGGCAAACAGGGTTTCCCACGCCTTGCGCTGGCCCGCGCCGCGCTGGTAAATCCAGCTGCCCAGGCGACTGATCAGCCGCGCTTCTTCCAGCAATGGCAAAAACAGCCCCGGCGGCACATCACCCACGCTGGGATGCTGCCAGCGCAAAAGGGCTTCGAACCCACGAATCTGCCCGCCATTAATAGCCACCTGTGGCTGGTAGACCAGGTTGAAATCGCGATTTTCGATGGCGTCCCGCACGCTCTCTTCAAGCATCAGTCGCGAGCGCGCGCGGCCATTCATTTCGTGGTCGTAGAAACGGTACTGCTGGCGCCCGGCACGTTTGGCTTCGTACATGGCAATGTCGGCCGCACGCAACAACCCATCCAGGTTGGAGCCGCAGTCCGGGAAGGTGGCGATGCCGATACTGGCACCCAGCGCGACATCCAGGCCATCAATCTGCTGACAGACAGACACCCGCTCGATCAACTTCTCGGCAATCCGCGCCGCCTGCTCGGGAAATTCCAGGTCCAGCAGCGCGGTAAACTCATCGCCGCCCATGCGGGCGAGGATATCCAGGGGCTGCAAACAGGCCTTCAATTGTTCGGATACCCAGCGTAGCACCCGATCGCCAACGTCATGACCGAGTGAATCATTGACCCGCTTGAAGCCATCAAGGTCCAGGTACAACAGCACCCACACGCTTTCGGAGCGCTCACCACGCAGCAACAGGTTCTCGACTGTCTGATAAAACCCGCGGCGGTTGAGCAGCCCGGTGAGGGGATCGGTGATGGCCTGGAACTCAAGCTGCTGATGCAGATGGCGCACGACGGACATGTCGAGCACCGTTACCACCATGGCATGTTGCTCGGCAGGCAATGGCGCACAGGACAGGGCAACCGGCACCTGCTGATTGGGGGCGGTTCGCAGCAGTGCATCGTGCAGGCGTAGGGTTTCCCCACGGCGGTAGCCGGCCAGCAGTTCGGAATCCGCCCACACCGGAATATGCGGTTTTTGCAGAAAATCGAGAAATTCCTGACCTTGCAGCTCCTGCACAGTGGCACTGAGCATCCGCGACATCGCCGGATTGGCAAAACGTATCAGGCCGCCCTCGTCGACCACCAGAATGCCCTCGGCCGCGTTATCCAGGACCGATGCATTAAAGGCTCGCGCAAGCTCCAGATCATGACTCAGGCGCTGCAGGGCACGGCGATTACGTTGGTGTTCGAGTAACGCCTGGACTTTCGGCTTGAGAATCTGCGGGTCGAAGGGTTTGAACAGATAGTCCACCGCTCCGCTGGCGTACCCCTTGAGGACGGCATCCTGGGACTGTTCGTTGGCCGTGAGAAAAATGATCGGGGTAAGGCGGGTTCGCTGACTCCCGCGCATCAGCTGCGCGACTTCAAAGCCGTCCATGCCTGGCATCTGCACATCCAGCAGTACCAGGTCGACGTCATGCTCCAGCATCAGGCTCAAGGCCTCGAAACCGGAAGCGGCGGTCATGACCTGCCAATCCTCGCGCTCCAGCAAGGCCCGCATGCTAATCAGGTTTTCCGGGTAATCGTCGACGATCAACAGAATTGAATTGCCTTCACCTGGCGTAAGTGGCCCGCATTCCATGCTGCTTCTCTTCGTTCGGGGAGTCAGGCCGGGTTCTCGTGAAAACCGGACAAATACTAAGCCCTCACTCTAGACCTGGATCCAAGAAAGCAGTAGCTGTCAGAGCGCCATCATCTAACTAAAGCGTTAATTCGCCGACTAACGGTCACGCCTGCAGCCCTTTGAAACCGGGGAAGATGGCCTTTTAACAGGATTTTGACGTCATCCATCTGTCAGTTTTGCGTTAACAATGCAGCTCGCTGCGCTTATAAAGATCGCCCTCCGAGCTGCGTGCCAGAGCGTCTGGTACGTGCGTGCAAGTAAATCTGTGGAAGCTGTGTCTATGATCGATCTCGCAACCTGGAACCTGAGTGTTCCTGTCGGCAACCCGCCCTACACCGTTGAAACTGCAAAATTGGTGAAGGGGTTCAAGGATCAATACTTCCATTCCAATACCGGCACACTATTCTTCTGGTCGCCGGTCACCGGCACCCGCACTGAAAACGCCAAGTACCCGCGTACCGAACTGCGCGAGACCTACAGCAACGGCACGCTTCGCAACTGGTACTACCCCGACGCCGACAACTCCCTTCGCGCAACCCTTGCCGTCAACCAGGTGCCGAGCTCGGGCAAGCTGGTGATCGGGCAAATTCACGCTTATGAAAGCCAGAAACCCATGGTGAAACTGGAGTACCAGTACAAGACCAAAACCCAAACAGGCAACATCGTCGCCAAAGTACGTATGCACCCCGATGATGGCGAGGGTCGGGTCATTACGCTGGCAACCGGCGTCAAGCTCGACCAGCAGTTTTCCTACCTTATTCACCTGAGTCCGGGTGGCGCGCTGGGGATCAGCGCAGCGGGTTATCAATGGGATACCAATATCAGCGCTACCTGGCGCGTGAAACCGCTGTATTTCAAGGCGGGAGTCTATGTACAGGACAACACGGGATACACCAGCGAGGGTGCGAAGGTGACGTTCAGCAAACTGGATATTGATCACGATAAATAATATCTCCGGCAATAAAAAACCCGCGTCGCTGCGGGTTTTTCATGATCGGTGATCGCTGGAGACTTAGTTGACCTTAGCGTTCAACTCACCTTTCAGATAACGCTGATACATCCCTTCCAGGGAGATCGGCTTGATCTTCGAAGCGTTGCCGGCAGTGCCGAAGGCTTCGTAGCGAGCGATGCACACGTCGCGCATGGCAGTGACGGTGGCGCCGAAGAACTTGCGTGGGTCGAACTCGCTTGGGTTGGTAGCCATCAGGCGACGCATCGCACCGGTGGAAGCCAGGCGCAGGTCGGTGTCGATGTTGACCTTGCGCACGCCGTGCTTGATGCCTTCGACGATTTCTTCAACCGGTACGCCGTAGGTTTCTTTGATGTCGCCGCCGTACTGGTTGATGATCGCCAGCCAATCCTGAGGTACCGAAGACGAACCGTGCATAACCAGGTGAGTGTTGGGAATGCGTTTGTGGATCTCTTTGATACGGTCGATCGCCAGCACGTCGCCGGTAGGCGGCTTGGTGAACTTGTAAGCGCCGTGGCTGGTACCGATGGCGATTGCCAGGGCATCAACCTGAGTGCGCTTGACGAAGTCAGCGGCTTCTTCCGGGTCGGTCAGCATCTGGCTGTGATCCAGAACGCCTTCGGCGCCGATGCCGTCTTCTTCACCGGCCATACCGGTTTCCAGCGAACCCAGGCAGCCCAACTCGCCTTCTACCGAAACGCCGCAGGCGTGAGCCATGGCTACAGTTTGCTGGGTGACACGAATGTTGTAGTCGTAGTCAGTCGGGGTCTTGCCGTCTTCGCCGAGCGAGCCGTCCATCATCACCGAGCTGAAGCCCAGCTGGATCGAGCGCTGGCAGACATCAGGGCTGGTGCCGTGATCCTGGTGCATGCACACCGGGATGTGCGGGAATTCTTCGATAGCTGCCAGGATCAGGTGACGCAGGAACGGCGCACCGGCGTATTTGCGAGCACCGGCCGAAGCCTGGACGATCACCGGGGAGTCAGTCTTGTCAGCGGCTTCCATGATGGCGCGCATCTGCTCAAGGTTGTTGACGTTGAAGGCTGGAACGCCGTAGCCGAACTCGGCTGCGTGGTCCAACATCTGGCGCATGCTGATAAGTGCCATTGTGTGTGTCTCTCCCGGTTTGGGTCGTTAATCGTGCCAGCCTGCCGTAGCGGCGGCGGCTATTCAAGTTATTGCAGATCGGGGGTTAGCCCCGGCCTGCCAATTCAGTGGTGCAAATTCTCAAGAACTACACAGATCCCCTGTGGGAGCGGGCTTGCTCGCGAATGCGGTTATACATTCAATATCTATGCAAGCTGATCCAACGCCTTCGCGAGCAAGCCCGCTCCCACATTTGGATCTCTGTAAATCAATAAATCGTCTTACTCGGCTTTACAGCCGCGGCCTATCAAATCATTGGTGGCGACCCAGTAAACCAGGCCTTCCTCACCTTTCATGTGAAACGCCAACATGTCGTTGCTGTACAGCGCACCCGAGGCGCCAGGCTCCTGCTTCAGGCGGTAGACCTGATCGGCACCACCCAGGCGCACATCAACTGCCTCGCGACTGGCATCGGCGTAGCGCCACAACACTTTGGCCTGGCTGTCACAGGTCCAGGTGGTCCAGTTGTCTGTCGATTCGGCAGGCGTAAACAGGTTGAAATTTGAGCAACCTGCCAGCAATGCCAATGCCGTAACGGCGATAATACCTTTCATCCATGTTCCTCGGCTGACAGCGTCCGCCACCAGCACTGGGTAAAAGAGTCAGACCCGTCAAGGGCAACCATGTTCCTTGGCTGGGGTCCGGGTCTCATATTTGTCCAGGCCATCAGGCCCGGAACGCTTGTTGATCACCGGGTTGGTCTCGGCCTGCCAGTCAGCCTGGTAGCAGCCTTTCTCCACCTCGGACGGTGCCGGCTCCGGCGTCGCCTTGGGATTGCTCCCGCAAGCAGCCAACGAAGCCACCACGATCAACAGCGCTAACGTCTTGACCATGTGAACACTCCCTTTCCTGGTCAACGGAGCCGACCTCAGGCCTTGGCCCGGCTTTCCAGGACTTCAACAGCCGGCAGGACCTTGCCTTCGACGAATTCGAGGAACGCACCGCCGCCGGTAGAAATGTAGGAGATCTGGTCGGCAACGCCATATTTATCGATGGCCGCCAGGGTATCGCCACCGCCGGCAATGGAGAACGCCGAGCTGTCGGCGATGGCCTGGGCCAGGACCTTGGTGCCGTTCCCGAACTGGTCGAACTCAAACACGCCTACCGGACCGTTCCACAGGATGGTCTTCGAGGATTTCAGCAGTTCGGCGAAATTCGCTGCGGTCTGTGGGCCGATGTCGAGAATCATGTCATCGGCGGCAACGTCAGCAATCAGCTTCACGGTCGCAGTTGCGCTTTCAGCGAATTCCTTGGCAACCACCACATCCACCGGCAACGGCACACTGACCTTGGCGGCGATTTCGCGAGCGGTGTCCAGCAGGTCCGGCTCGTACAGGGATTTGCCGACCGGATGGCCGGCTGCGGCCAGGAAGGTGTTGGCAATGCCGCCGCCGACGATCAGTTGGTTGCAGATCTGGCTCAGGCTGTTGAGAACGTCGAGCTTGGTGGAGACTTTCGAGCCGGCAACGATGGCGGCCATAGGCTGGGCTGGCGAACCCAGGGCTTTACCCAGTGCGTCCAGTTCAGCAGCCAGCAGCGGACCTGCTGCGGCGACTTTGGCGAACTTGGCCACGCCATGGGTCGAACCCTCGGCGCGGTGAGCGGTGCCGAAGGCGTCCATCACAAATACGTCGCACAGGGCGGCGTATTGCTGGGCCAGCTCGTCAGCGTTCTTTTTCTCGCCCTTGTTGAAGCGCACGTTTTCGAACAGCACGATGTCGCCGGCCTTGACGTCGACGCCACCCAGGTAATCAGCTACCAGCGGCACTTCGCGACCCAAAGCCTTGCTCAGGTAATCGGCGACTGGCTTGAGGCTGTTCTCGGCCGAGAACTCGCCTTCGGTCGGACGGCCAAGGTGCGAACAGACCATTACGGCCGCACCTTTTTCCAGGGCCAGCTTGATGGTCGGCAGCGAGGCCAGGATTCGCGCATCGCTGGTGACAACACCGTCCTTGACTGGGACGTTGAGGTCTTCGCGAATCAGTACGCGCTTACCTTGCAGATCGAGGTCGGTCATCTTCAACACGGTCATGGGTCGCATTTCCTGAGTTACGGCTTTTGAGAAGCGGAGAGTGGAGAAGCTGCTTGCAGGTAGTGTTCTGCAACGTCCAGCATTCGGTTGGCAAAACCCCATTCGTTGTCGAACCAAGCCAGGATGTTCACCAGCTTGGGGCCGGAAACCCGAGTCTGACTGGCATCGACGATGGCCGAATGTGGGTCGTGGTTGAAATCACAGCTTGCGTGCGGGAGCTCGGTGTAGGCCAGCAGGCCCTTGAGCGGGCCGCTGGTGGCTGCCTCGCGCAGGATCCGGTTGATCTCGGTGGCATCGGTGGCGGTGGCGGTCTGCATCGTGATGTCGAGGCAGGACACGTTAACCGTCGGCACCCGCACGGCTTTGGCCTGAATTCTGCCGGCAAGTTCCGGCAACAGGCGTTCGATGCCGCGCGCCAGACCAGTGGACACCGGAATCACCGACTGAAACGCCGAACGGGTGCGGCGCAGGTCTTCGTGGTGATAGGCGTCGATCACGGGCTGGTCGTTCATCGCCGAGTGAATGGTGGTGATCGACACGTAATCCAGGCCAATCGCCTTATCCAGCAGGCGCAACAGCGGCACGCCGCAGTTGGTGGTGCAGGACGCATTGGACACCAACAGCTCGGCGCCGGTCAGGCAATCCTGGTTTACGCCGTAGACGATGGTGGCGTCGACATCCGCCTCGCTGGCCATCGGCTGGGAAAACAGCACCCGTGGCGCGCCAGCATTGAGAAAACGCTGGCCGTCTTCGCGGGTGTGATAGGCACCGGAGCATTCGAGCACCAGATCGACGTCAAGTGACGCCCAATCGATGCCTTCGGGAGTGGCACTGCGCAGGACTTTCACGCAGTTGCCATTAATATGCAGACAATCGCCGTCGACTTTCACTTCGCCGGGAAAACGCCCGTGCGTGGAGTCGAAGCGTGTCAGGTATTCGATGCTGGCCATATCAGCCAGATCGTTGATCGCGACTATCTCAAACCCGGCCTTGTCCCCTCGCTCGAACAACGCACGCAAGACGCAACGACCAATCCGGCCGTAGCCGTTGAGTGCAACTTTGTAAGGACGCGGTTGGGGCATGGGGTTCTCGATAAACGCAGTCAGACGAAATCTCGTAAACAACATGGACCCGTAGCAGCTGGCGCAGCTGCGTTCGGCCGCGAAGCGGTCGTATATCAGACGGCGCGCTCAAAATGAAGAAACGCGTTGCCGGAAATACCACCGCTTCGCGGCCGAATTCAGCCTTCGGCAGCTGCTACAGGGATCGCGGCAGGCATGAAGACATGACTGCCGCATCCACGTTTTAGTCTTCCAGCAGCTCTTCAGCCTGACCCAGGATGTTTTCCAGGGTGAAGCCGAACTCTTCGAACAAGGCAGGCGCAGGCGCCGACTCGCCGTAGGTGGTCATGCCGATGACGCGGCCTTCCAGGCCCACGTACTTGTACCAGTAGTCCGCATGCGCGGCTTCGATGGCGATACGGGCGCTGACCTGCAACGGCAGAACCGATTGCTTGTAGTCGGCATCCTGGGCATCGAACACGCTGGTGCAAGGCATGGAAACCACACGCACATTGCGACCTTGTGCAGTCAGCTTGTCGTAAGCCTGAACCGCCAGGCCCACTTCGGAGCCGGTGGAGATCAGGATCAGCTCAGGCTCGCCTACGCAGTCCTTCAAGACGTAACCGCCACGAGCGATGTCGGCAATCTGGCCGGCATCGCGATCCTGGTGCTGCAGGTTCTGGCGCGAGAAGATCAGTGCCGAAGGCCCGTCCTTGCGCTCGATTGCCAGCTTCCAGCAAACCGCCGATTCCACGGCATCGGCTGGACGCCAGGTGTCGAGGTTCGGCGTGCTGCGCAGGCTGGTCAGTTGTTCGATCGGCTGGTGAGTCGGGCCGTCTTCGCCCAGGCCGATGGAATCGTGGGTGTAAACGAACACCACGCGCTTCTTCATCAACGACGCCATGCGGACTGCGTTGCGTGCGTATTCCATGAACATCAGGAAGGTGGCGCCGTAAGGCACCAGGCCGCCGTGCAGGGCGACGCCGTTCATGATCGCGCTCATACCGAACTCGCGAACGCCGTAGTACATGTAGTTGCCGCTGGCGTCTTCGCCGGTGACACCTTTGCAACCTTTCCACAGGGTCAGGTTGGAACCGGCCAGGTCAGCGGAGCCGCCCAGCAGTTCAGGCAACAGAGGGCCATAGGCATTCAGGGCGTTCTGGCTGGCCTTACGGCTGGCGATGGTCTCGCCCTTGGCCGCAACTTCAGCGATGTAGGCAGACGCTTTTTCGGCGAAGTCGGCTGGCAACTCACCGCTCAGGCGACGAACCAGTTCGTTGGCCAGGTCAGGGAAGGCAGCGGAATAGGCGGCAAAGCGCTGATCCCACTCGGCTTCAGCGGCAAGACCGGCTTCCTTGGCATCCCACTCGGCGTAGATGTCAGCCGGGATTTCGAACGGACCGTGGTTCCAGTTCAGCGCGGTGCGGGTCAGTGCGATTTCCGCGTCACCCAGTGGGGCGCCGTGGCAGTCTTCTTTACCCTGCTTGTTCGGCGAGCCGAAGCCGATGGTGGTCTTGCAGCAGATCAAAGTCGGTTGCTCGCTTTTGCGCGCAGTCTCGATCGCTGTCTTGATTTCTTCCGGATCGTGACCGTCGACGTTGCGGATCACCTGCCAGTTGTAGGCTTCGAAACGCTTCGGCGTGTCGTCGGTGAACCAGCCTTCGACTTCGCCGTCGATGGAAATACCGTTGTCATCGTAGAAGGCAATCAGCTTGCCCAAGCCCAAAGTACCGGCCAGGGAGCCGACTTCGTGGGAAATGCCTTCCATCATGCAGCCATCACCCAGGAACACGTAGGTGTGGTGATCGACAACGTTGTGGCCCGGACGGTTGAATTGCGCCGCCAGGACTTTTTCTGCCAGGGCAAAACCCACGGCATTGGCCAGGCCTTGGCCCAGTGGACCGGTGGTGGTTTCGACGCCAGGGGTGTAGCCGAATTCCGGGTGGCCCGGAGTGCGGCTGTGCAGCTGACGGAAGTTTTTCAGGTCATCGATCGACAGGTCGTAGCCGGTCAGGTGCAGCAGCGAGTAGATCAACATCGAGCCATGGCCGTTGGACAGCACGAAGCGGTCACGGTCAGCAAACGATGGATTGCTCGGGTTGTGCTTCAGGTAGTCACGCCAAAGTACTTCGGCGATATCCGCCATACCCATAGGGGCACCGGGATGGCCGCTGTTGGCTTTTTGCACGGCATCCATGCTGAGGGCACGAATGGCGTTGGCACGCTCACGACGGCTGGGCATCGCTGTTCTCCTGCGGATATTGAATCGAGAGTGAATAAAACGAATCGGAAAAAAGGCGAGCATTTTCCCTCACCGACCGGCCTCGGGGCAATGACAGATAGTCATATGAGGCCGTTTTTCCCACGACAGTCGGCGGTTTAGCTTGGTGAAACCTTTCCGCTGTCCTTTTGTAGAGTGAAAGAAGCGTCGGGAAGTGCCATCTATCGAGCAATATCAAAACTTTTTGATATTGCTCTTGCGATGCTTCCGACCCGTGACTAGACTGCCGGCCTTATGAATTTACGCGTGCCATCTATTCAACATGACGACTGCGATGAGCTGTCGGCCCTTTGCAAGGCCGGTGGAGATCCTTTGCGTCTGAATGTGTTGCGCGTGCTGGCCAACGACTCTTTTGGCGTACTGGAACTGGCGCAGATCTTCGGCATGGGTCAGTCGGGCATGAGTCACCACCTCAAGGTGCTGGCCCAGGCCGAGCTGGTGGCGACTCGCCGTGAAGGCAATGCGATTTTCTATCGTCGCGCCCTGCCCCACACCGAGCTACTGGGCGGCAAGCTTCACGCAGCCCTGCTTGAAGAAGTGGACAACCTGACCCTGCCTGCCGACGTGCAGTCGCGGATAGGTCAGGTGCATGGGCAACGCGCCGCCGCCAGCCAGGATTTTTTCTCACGGGTCGCAGAAAAATTTCGCGCCCAGCAGGACCTGATCGCCGGCTTGCCGCAGTATCGCGACAGCGTGGTGGCACTGCTCGACAAGCTGGGTTTCGGCGAGGCTGCCACCGCTATCGAAGTCGGCCCCGGGGATGGCGCCTTCCTGCCGGAACTGGCGCGCCGCTTCATGCACGTTACGGCACTGGATAACAGCCCGGCCATGCTTGAACTGGCGCGCCAGGTGTGTGAACGCGAAGCCCTGGCCAATGTCAGCCTGCAGCTCGCCGACGCATTGAACGGGGTCAGCCTGACGGCCGATTGCGTAGTACTGAACATGGTGCTGCATCATTTTGCTGCGCCGGCCGATGCCCTCAGGCACATGGCGGTTTTGCTGAAACCAGGCGGTAGCCTGTTAGTGACAGAGTTATGTAGCCACAACCAGAGTTGGGCCAAGGAGGCCTGCGGTGATCTCTGGTTGGGGTTTGAACAGGACGATCTGGCCCGTTGGGCCACCGCTGCGGGACTCGTTCCCGGGGAAAGCCTCTATGTAGGCTTACGTAATGGTTTCCAGATTCAGGTCCGCCACTTTCAGCGGCCAGCTGGCGACACTCACCATCGGTAAATTCAGGAAAACATCGAGATGAGCGAATACTCCCTCTTCACCTCCGAGTCCGTGTCTGAAGGGCATCCGGACAAAATCGCCGACCAGATTTCTGACGCGGTGCTGGACGCAATCATTGCTGAAGACAAGTTCGCCCGCGTGGCGTGCGAGACTCTGGTGAAAACGGGTGTGGCGATCATCGCCGGCGAAGTCACCACCTCGGCCTGGGTTGACCTGGAGCAGATCGTTCGTGATGTGATCACCGACATCGGCTACACCAGCTCCGACGTTGGTTTCGACGGTGCGACCTGCGGCGTGATGAACATCATCGGCAAGCAGTCCCCTGACATCAACCAGGGCGTCGACCGTGCCAAGCCTGAAGATCAGGGCGCCGGCGACCAAGGCCTGATGTTCGGCTATGCCAGCAACGAAACCGACGTGCTGATGCCGGCACCGATCACCTTCTCTCACCAGTTGGTGCAGCGTCAGGCTGAAGCGCGCAAATCCGGCCTGCTGCCGTGGCTGCGTCCGGACGCCAAGTCCCAGGTCACCTGCCGTTACGAAAATGGCAAGGTGGTGGGTATCGACGCCGTGGTCCTGTCGACTCAGCACAACCCTGAAGTGTCGTACAAAGACCTGCGCGAAGGCGTGATGGAGCTGATCGTCAAGCACGTGCTGCCTGCCGAGCTGCTGCACAAGGACACCCAGTTCCACATCAACCCGACTGGCCAGTTCATCATCGGTGGCCCAGTGGGCGACTGCGGCCTGACCGGTCGCAAGATCATCGTCGACACCTACGGCGGCATGGCTCGTCACGGTGGCGGTGCGTTCTCCGGCAAGGATCCTTCCAAGGTTGACCGTTCGGCGGCCTACGCCGGTCGTTACGTGGCCAAGAACATCGTGGCTGCCGGCCTGGCCGAGCGTTGCGAGATACAGGTTTCCTACGCAATCGGTGTGGCCCAGCCGACATCGATCTCGCTGAACACCTTCGGCACCGGCAAGATCAGCGATGAGAAAATCATCAACCTGGTGCGTGAAGTGTTCGACCTGCGTCCTTACGCCATCACCACCATGCTCGACCTGCTGCACCCGATGTACCAGGAGACCGCAGCTTACGGCCACTTCGGCCGCACGCCGGAAACCAAGACCGTGGGCGACGACACCTTCACCACGTTCACCTGGGAAAAAACCGACCGCGCCGACGCCCTGCGTTCTGCTGCTGGTTTGTAAGACTTCCTCGGCGGTACCAAAGCCCTGCACGGCTCGCCGTGTGGGGTTTTTTATTGCCTCAATGCGCTCGCAACAAACTGAACAAATACCGACATTCCAAATAGCCAAAGCTGACTAATCTTCAACAACCCCCACTGAGCAAGGACGCTCAAGATGCGCTTGTTGATCGCCATTCTCCTGACTTTCCTTTCCCTCGCCACCCACGCGTCCCAATGCCCTGACTGGCCCCCCGCCCGCGCCCAGGACGAGATCAGCGCCCTGCAAAAACAGATCGACCTGTGGGACGACAGCTATCACCGCCAGGGCCACTCCATGGTGGCCGATGAGCTTTACGACCAAGCCCGCGCACAACTGACGACCTGGCAGCAATGCTTCAAGCTGGGCGCTCCGACAGATCCATTGCGCACCGCAGGTGGCTCAATTACCCACCCCATCCCACACACCGGGCTGGCAAAACTGAGTGATGGCGCCGCCGTCGAAGAATGGCTGAACGGGCGCAGCGAAGTCTGGGTTCAGCCCAAGGTCGATGGCGTGGCAGTCAGCCTGGTGTACCAAAAAGGCTTGCTGGTGCAGGCGATCAGTCGCGGCAACGGGGTACAGGGCAAGGACTGGACCCTATCGGCGCGACAGATTGCCGGGATCCCGCAACAGCTTGCGCAACCCCGCGACCTGGTGGTGCAGGGCGAACTTTATTGGCACCTGGACGGCCACGTTCAAGCCAGTGCTGGCAGCCTCAATGCTCGGGGAAACGTGGCCGGGCTGATGGCGCGCAAGCAATTAGGCGCAGAGGACGCCGCAGGCATCGGCTTCTTCGCTTGGGATTGGCCAGAAGGCCCGGCCGATCTAACCGAGCGCATCGCCGCCCTGGACGCGCTGGGATTCGCCAGCACCGCGCCCTTCAGCCACCCGATCGCGGAGTTTGCCGAAGTGCAGCGCTGGCGCGAGCATTGGTATCGCTCGCCCCTGCCCTTCGCCAGCGACGGCATCATCCTGCGGCAGAACCAGCGCCCAGTTGCCGATCGCTGGCAAGCCAAGGCGCCCTACTGGATCGTCGCGTGGAAGTACCCCTTCGCCCAGGCGCTGGCCGAAGTTCGCAAGGTGCAGTTCAACATCGGACGTACCGGCAGGATCACTCCGGTCCTGAATGTGTCACCGATCTGGCTTGATGATCGCCAGGTCAAGCGCGTCAGCGTCAGCTCGCTGCCGCGCTGGAAAGCGCTGGATATCCGCCCTGGAGACCAGGTTTCCATCAGCCTGGCCGGCCTGACCATTCCCAGGCTGGACGGCGTCGTACTGCGCAGCGTCGAGCGGGTGCCAATGGAAGTACCAAACGCTGCGGATTTTCATCACCTCAGTTGCTGGCAGCCTACTGCGGGCTGCGCAAGCCAGTTTCGCGCGCGTCTGACTTGGCTCAGCGGCAAGCAAGGTCTGGACATGCCCAAAGTCGGGCCTGGAACCTGGGAGAAACTTCTGGAAACAGGCCGATTGAACGGCCTGCTGGATTGGTTGACCCTCGATGCTCAAGAGCTTGCTAACATTAGCGGTTTCGGCGAGCGCAACACTGCTCAGCTTTTAAACAGCTTCAACAGCGCGCGACAACGACCCTTCGTGCGCTGGCTCAATGCGCTGGGCATGCCGCCTACCGGCCAGGCACAGCTTGCCGATTCATGGCGGGAACTGGCACAACGTGACACTGAACAATGGCAGGCCCAAGCCGGCATTGGCCCGGGACGCGCGGCGCAATTGAGCGCTTTTTTCCGCGACCCGCAGGTCCTGGCCTTGAGCGAAACTTTACGTATGGCGGGAGTTGACGGTTTTTAGCGGCCGGCAATACCGTGCATACGGGAACCCACAGGTACCGATCCGGCTCAAACAGCCCATCGGCACACCGACACGATTGCCTATGCACATGGAGCTTTTATGAAATTTCTTTCTCCGCTCGCCCTGCTGACTCTATGCAGCGTGATGGCCGCTCCACTGATGGCCGCTGAAGAGGCTCCCGGGCTGACCGGTTGCGCGGCCAAGAAACAAGGCATCATCAACCAGATCGAACTGGCCAAGTCCCACGGCAATGCTGATCAGCAGGCCGGCCTGGAGAAAGCCCTCAGCGAAGTCACCACCCACTGCACCGACGCCTCGCTGAAGAAAGAGCGGGAGAACAAGGTGCTCGACGCCAAGCATGAAGTCAGCAAGCGCCAGGCAGACTTGGATAAGGCCATGAAAAAAGGCGATCCGGAGAAGATCAACAAGCGCAAAGACAAACTGGCAGAGTCCCGCAAGGAATTGCAGGAAGCGCTGGATGAGTTGGATAAGTAATAGCGAATACTGACCGGAGAGTTCTGCTGTTCAGGCCGGCCTCTTCGCGAGCAAGCCCGCTCCCACAATTAGAATGCATTCCAAGTGTGGGAGCGGGCTTGCTCGCGAAGGCATCGGTGGGGAGCGCTGCAAATCAATGATCCCGAAACTCTTTATGGCATGCACTGCAGGTGTCTTCGACTTTCTGCACCGCCGGTCCCAGATTGCTGGCCTTGTAGGGTTGGACTTTGCTCGCGACGACCAGCTCGCCGGTAGCGGCTTCAAGCGTGCGGGCCAGCTCCTGAAAGCGTGCCTGTTTTTGCCAGACCTCATCCTTGGCGCTGGTGTGATCTTCTTCACGCACCTGCGGGAAATGCTTCCAGGGCTCGTGGGACAACGCATCGAGCTTCACCGCGCCGTCGGCGAACTTCGCGCCATCGAATGGAATACGGCCGCGCAACATGCCACCCAGGTCTTCGCCGGTCTTGAGCATCTGCTTGAAGATCGCCTTGCGCTGGCCCAGCGGCGAATTCGGGTCGACGCCGCCACAAGCAGTCAACGTCAGGCAGGCCAGCAATACAACGGAAAGTCTTTTAAGAGTCATGGTGGCTTCAGGTCACGGGAACGGCGGCCAGTATCCTCGCGTCATCGGTAAAGACCAATAGCCCTATTATCAATATGGGTTGTTCGAGCGCATGGAGCACTCGGGCAACCGGCCAAGGAATTACTCCATGATCAGCAACATCAAGGCATGGCGCCCTCGCCTGTCCTGGACTCTCCCGATGGTCGCCGTGCTCGCCGGCTGCACCGGCGGCGAGAACACTCCACCAAAAACCCACGCACTGGCGACTTATTCCAGCGCCACCTGGGAAGCGTTGCCAACCGTGTCCGACAACGACCTGATCGCCGGTTTCGGTTCGTGGCGCAGTGCCTGTAACCGACTCAAGGCCGACGCGGTCTGGGGCGCCACCTGCGCGGCCTCGGCCAACGTACCGGCAAGCGCCGGCGAAATCCGCGGGTTCCTCAAGCAACATCTGGATGTCTACGGCCTGCGTGCCGCCAATGACAACCCCAACGGTCTGATTACCGGCTACTACGAACCCGTCTACCCTGGCAGCCTGACCCAGACTGAAGTGGCGAATGTTCCGGTGTATGGCGTGCCGGAAGACATGATCATCGTCTCCCTGGACAGCATCTATCCGGAACTCAAGGGCAAACGCCTGCGCGGGCGACTCGAAGGTCGGGTGCTCAAGCCCTATGACGACGCCGCAACCATCGAAACAAAAGGCGTGAAAGCCCCAGTCGTGGCCTGGCTGACCGACCCGATGAACCTGCAATTCCTGCAGATCCAGGGCTCGGGTCGCATCCAGCTCGATGATGGTCGCCAGCTGCGCATTGCCTACGCTGATCAAAACGGCCATCCCTACCGACCGATCGGTCGCTGGCTGGTGGAACAGGGCGAGTTGAAAAAAGAAGATGTGACGATGGGTGCCATCAGTGACTGGGCCAAGGCCAACCCGGCACGCATTCCGGAACTGCTGGGCAGCAACCCGAGCTACGTGTTTTTCACCCGCAACCCGGACAGCAACGAAGGCCCTCGCGGCTCGCTCAACGTGCCGCTGACCGCCGGCTACAGCGCTGCGGTGGACCGCAAGGTGATCCCGCTGGGCAGCCTGTTATGGCTCTCCACCACCCGCCCGGACGGTACGGCGCTGGTTCGACCGGTGGCGGCGCAGGACACTGGCGGAGCGATTGCCGGGGAAGTCCGCGCGGATCTGTTCTGGGGCACTGGCGAGGCTGCCGGGCAGTTGGCCGGAGACATGAAACAGCAGGGGCAGATCTGGATGTTGTGGCCCAAGGGAGCGGCATTGCCGCAGGTACCGCAGGTGGCTGATAAGCCTTAACGTCAAAAAATCGCAGGCTTCGCCAGCTCCTACAGGAATCCCTGTAGGAGCTGCCGAGGGCACCGAGGCTGCGATCTTTTGATCTTCTTAGGTTACGCCGACACCACAAACAAACTGATAATCAACCCCATCCCCACAAACCACACCAACGAACGCAAGATCGCCCAATCAGCCAGGTAGCAAATGATGTAGAGCAACCGGCTGGTGATGAACAACACCGACAGCACATCGATCGTCACCAGCTCGGCATTGCCGGCCAGGTGCGCGACGATCACTGCCGCCGCAAACGCCGGGGTTACTTCGAAGCTGTTCAGTTGCGCCGCATGCGCGCGTCGACCAAACCCGTTCAACGACTCAAGAAAGTCCCGGGGATCATGGTTGTCTTTCAACCGATACCCACCACTGATCTTGGCCACGCCAACGCAGAGGTAGGGCAGGAATATCGCGATCAAGATGCACCACAGAGCAACCGTCATAAAGCAGTCCCTTTTCAAGTTCCAGAATTGTTATCAGCGTTAAAACTTCATCACCAGCATGCCGATCAGTACCAGCCCACAGGCTAAGAGCCGTGGTCGGCCGAAAGGTTCTTTCAGGTAGCGCATGCCCAACAGCACCACCAGGATCACGCTGATCTCGCGTAGCGCCGCAGCTTCGGCAATCGAGCCCAGTTGCATCGCCCAGAGCACCAGAGCGTAGCTGAACAGCACGCAGAATCCGACCGTCAATCCCAGCCGCCATTGTTCGCGCCAGAACAACATGAACGCCGGTCGCTTGCGCACCACCGCCAGCAGTGGAAATGGCCAGGCACTGAGCAGGGTCACCCACACCAGGTAATCCAGCGGATGCGACCAGCGCCGCAGAGCCTGGCCATCGATGAAGGTGTAGCAGCCGATGCACAGGCCGATCAGCGCCACCACCGGCAACATCGACCAGGGCAACCGCACGCCACCGCCGCCTTGCCACAGCAGGCAAAGCATTCCCAGCGGGATCAGCAAAATGCCGAAAATCTGCTGGTGGGTCAGCACTTCGCCGGCAAAGATCAGCGTCAGCGCCAGCACTACCAATGGTGATAATCCGCGCATCAGCGGATACACCAACCCGATGTCACCGACCCGGTAAGCCTGGATCAACAAATAACGATAAAGCAGCTCGAAGGCCGCCGACGCGAGGATCCACGGCCAGATGTCCCCTGGAGGCCACTCCACGAAGGGCAACATGACGGCCACGAACAACAGGGCCACGCTGTCCATGCAGGCGACGACCAGCAGCCGCTCGGCGCTGAATTTGATCAGGGTATTCCACGCCGCATGTAACAGCGCCGCCACTAACACCAACGCCGTTGCGAGCACGGCACACTCCTTTTTTGTTGATCGCCGCCCCTTTAGGAGAATTGATTCGCCATATGTCAGCAGCTGTTTATACTGCAAGCGACCACGCCGCACTCAGTTTCGCAAAGACTAATTCCAATAACTTTTGCCCGCGACCCGCTCTGTTCCAGAACGGTCCCTGGCATGCGTATGCCTGATCACAGCGTCAAGACTACCGACAGAGACCTTGCGCATGCCACTCGCCTTGTTTGCCCTCGCTGTTGCCGCATTCGGCATCGGCACCACTGAATTCGTCATCATGGGCCTGCTGCCCGACGTCGCCCGCGACCTTGCGGTAAGCATTCCCCAGGCCGGCCTGCTGATCACCGGGTATGCCCTGGGCGTGGTGTTCGGCGCGCCGATCCTCGCGATCGGCACCGCCAACATGCCGCGCAGGGCGACGCTGCTGGGCATGACGCTGATGTTCATCCTCGGCAATATCCTGTGTGCCCTGGCGCCGAACTACGCGACGCTGATGGCCGCGCGCGTAGTCACCGCGCTGTGTCACGGCGCGTTTTTCGGCATTGGCTCGGTGGTCGCCGCCGGGCTGGTCGCACCGAATAAACGGGCCCAGGCGATCGCAATGATGTTCACCGGCCTGACACTGGCCAACGTGTTGGGCGTGCCGTTAGGCACTGCGCTTGGGCAGTACGCTGGCTGGCGTTCAACGTTCTGGGCAGTCTCGGTGATCGGGGTAATTGCGGCCATCGCCCAGTGGGCGTGGCTGCCAAAAGAAATCGCCATGGACAAGGCCAACCTTGCCAGCGAGTTCAAGGTGCTGGGCAAAGCCAATGTGTTGCTGGCGCTGGGCATGAGTGTGCTGGCATCGACCAGTCTGTTCAGCGTGTTCACCTACATTGCGCCGATCCTGCAGGACATCACCGGTGTCAGCCCCCATGGCGTGACTGTCATGCTGCTGTTGTTCGGCGTCGGCCTCACGGCAGGAAGCATGCTTGGCGGCCGACTGGCGGACAGCCGCCTGTTGCCGTCCTTGGTGGGCATGGCCCTGGCTGTGGTGGTGGTGCTTGCAGCATTCACCCAGACCAGCCACTCGGTGATCCCGGCGGCAATTACGCTGGTGTTGTGGGGCATTTTCGCTTTTGCGTTGTGCCCGATCCTGCAATTGCTGATCATCGACCAGGCCCATGAAGCACCGAACCTCGGTTCGACCCTGAACCAGAGCGCATTTAATCTCGGCAACGCCGCAGGCGCCTGGATCGGCGGACTGGTAGTCGCCAGCGGCGCCGACCTCGCCGACCTGCCCTGGACCGGCGCACTGGTCAGCGGCTTGACCGTGGTGACGGCGCTGTACTTCATCTACCGACAACGGCGAGAAGTCCAGCTGGCCAACACTGCCAGCTGACCACCCGCGCGCGGGTGAAGTCAGCCCGCCATTTCATGACTTCGACATACACCTGCCCCAAGGACCCCGAATGCTTGAGCTTGTCGCTGCATTTATCTGCCTTACCTCTCTGCTTACTTACGTCAATTTCCGCTTTATCGGCCTGCCCCCCACCATCGGTGTCATGGTCACCGCCCTGTTATTTTCCTTGCTGCTGCAAGGCCTGAGCTTGCTCGGTTATCCCGGCCTTGAAGAGCGCATACAACAGCTGATCGGCCAGATTGACTTCGGCGATCTGCTAATGAACTGGATGCTGTCTTTCCTGCTGTTCGCCGGCGCCCTGCACGTCAATCTGAATGACCTGCGCAGCTATCGCTGGCCCATTGGCCTGCTGGCGACCTTCGGCGTGCTGATCGCCACCGCCGTGATCGGCAGCCTGGCCTATTACATTTTTGCCCTATTCGGCTGGCACGTGAGCTTCCTGTACTGCCTGTTGTTCGGCGCGCTGATTTCACCGACGGACCCGATCGCGGTGCTCGGAGTGTTGCGTACGGCCAACGCCTCCAAGCCACTGAAAACCACGATCGTTGGCGAGTCGCTGTTCAACGACGGCACGGCGGTGGTGGTGTTCACCGTGCTGCTGGGTATTGCACAACTTGGCGAGACGCCCACCATCGGCGCGACCGCGATGCTGTTTGCGCACGAGGCCATTGGCGGGGTGCTGTTCGGCGGGCTGATCGGTTATCTGGTGTACCTGATGATCAAGAGTATCGAGCAGCATCAGATCGAGGTGATGCTGACCCTGGCACTGGTCATCGGTGGCTCGGCCATGGCTTCGGAACTGCACGTGTCCGCGCCGATCGCGATGGTGGTTGCCGGTCTGATCATCGGTAACCTGGGCCGCAACCTGGCGATGAACGACATGACTCGCAAGTATCTGGACGGCTTCTGGGAGTTGCTCGATGACATGCTCAATGCCCTGCTGTTCGCCTTGATCGGCATGGAGCTTTTACTGCTGCCGTTCAACTGGCTGCATGTGCTGGCAGCCAGTTTGCTCGCTGTTGCGATCCTGCTGTCGCGCCTGCTGACCGTAGCGCCAGCGATCCTGCTGCTGCGTCGTTGGCGCACCGTGCCGCGCGGAACGATCAGGATTCTGACCTGGGGCGGGCTGCGTGGCGGAGTGTCGGTGGCCCTGGCCCTGGCGCTGCCGCTGGGACCGGAGCGCGACCTGTTGCTGAGCATCACCTACATCGTGGTGCTGTCGTCGATCCTGCTGCAGGGGTTGAGCATTGGCAAACTGGTCAAACACGTCACCCGTGATGAGCCTGCGCCAGCGGCACAGGCCGGGCATCACTGATTACTTTTTGAGATTGTGCGGGTCAGGCTGCTGATCCGCACTCTGCTTGGGCGGGCCACTTTCGCTGCGAATCTGCGCATGGCTCAGCAGCGCGAAGATGAAGCTGCCACCGATAATGTTCCCCGCCAGCGTCGGGCCGGCAAATACCAACCAGAAGTCACTCCACGGCAACTCGCCGGCAAACACCAGGTACGACACTTCGGCCGAACCGACCACGATGTGGGTGAAATCCCCCAGCGCCATCAGGTAGGTGATGAGGATGATGATCCACATCTTGGCGCTTTCCATGGATGGAATCATCCAGACCATGGTGGCGATCATCCACCCCGAGACGATGCCCTTGGCAAACATCTTGCTCGCGTCGTTCTCCATTACCTTGCGCCCGATATCGAGAAAGGCCATGTCGGTCTTGGTATCGAAAATCGGCAAGTGCAGCATCACGTAAGCCACCAGCAAGGTGCCACACAGGTTGCCCACCAGCACCACACTCCATAGGCGCAGCAGCCGTCCGAAATTGCTCAGCGTCGGCTTGGTCATGACCGGCAGCACTGCGGTCAGGGTGTTTTCGGTAAACAGTTGCTGGCGCGCAAGGATCACCGCAAGGAATCCGGCGCAGTAGCCAAAACTGGCGATTACCTTGAAGGCCTCGGCGTCCGGCAGACGGGAGTTGAGCAGACCCATGGCCATCAGGGACAAGCCCATGGTCAGGCCGGCCGCAAGCGCAGACCACCAGAGCGCCGCGACGCTGCGTTCCAGCTCCTGATCACCCTGGGTGCGAATGATTTCATGCAGCACCGCAGCGCGCGGCGGCTGGTTCTTGTCGACGTCGTGCTTTTCCTGGGCCGAGAGGTTCGGGGTCTTGCCGTCTTTTTGCGTGTCCATATAGCTCCGAAACCGGTGGCGTGAGATGTAGGTACGACATGCTGGCTTCGGAGCTGTTCACTGGTTGCATTAATGAAATCGGATTTGTAGGAGCCTGCTTGCTGGCGATGGGAGCCACTTGGTGTTTGTGTTGTCGCAAATGACGCCATCGCCGGCAAGCCGGCTCCTACGGACTCGTGTTACTCGTCCTTGAACTGGTCTTTGACGTACAGGATCTCAGTGCGGCCATGGGGTGCTGGCAGGCCGTCTTCGCCGAGGTTGACGAAGACCATTTTCTCCACCGTCAGGATGCTCTTGCGCGTGATCTTGTTGCGCACTTCGCAGGTCAGGGTGATAGAAGTGCGGCCGAACTCGGTGGCGGTGATGCCCAGCTCGATGATGTCGCCCTGGCGCGAAGCACTGACGAAATTGATTTCGGAAATGTACTTGGTCACCACGCGCTGGTTGCCCAACTGCACAATGGCGTAGATCGCCGCTTCTTCGTCGATCCAGCGCAACAGACTGCCGCCGAACAGCGTGCCGTTGGGGTTCAAGTCTTCGGGTTTTACCCATTTGCGGGTGTGGAAATTCATATTCACTCCTGAGCGTCTTGCCGAATGATGGACACCATCATGGCAGAGCCCGGGCTAGAGCTCTATTCACCATCGTCTATGGCAGCGATTACCGTTCGGACATTGGCCTGCAGAAAGGCTTTGGAAGATCAGCATAGCCCGCTATAATCGCCACCGTTTCAAAACGGTAAAGATCCATTGCTACCGTTTTCCCGCCACCTGTCCGAGGGGCGCTGCAGCAGGTTCAACCTGTCAGGCTCGGATGGGGCGTTGCCTGGTCCCAGCGACCCGACACTAAACGCACAACGGCGCCCATTCGCATACATTACGAATGGAGGCTCTTCATGAGCGCTGTTATCACGCCTGCAGATTTTACCGATTACAAAGTCGCCGACATGTCCCTGGCTGCCTGGGGCCGTCGCGAAACCATCATCGCCGAATCGGAAATGCCGGCCCTGATGGGTCTGCGCCGCAAGTACTCCGCCGAGCAACCGCTCAAGGGCGCGAAGATTCTCGGCTGCATCCACATGACCATCCAGACTGCCGTGCTGATCGAAACCCTGGTTGCCCTGGGTGCCGAAGTGCGCTGGTCGTCCTGCAACATCTTCTCGACTCAGGATCAGGCCGCTGCCGCCATCGCCGCAGCTGGCATCGCGGTATACGCCTGGAAAGGCGAGACCGAAGAAGAGTACGAGTGGTGCCTTGAGCAAACCATCCTGAAAGATGGCGCGCCTTGGGATGCCAACATGATTCTCGACGACGGCGGCGACCTGACCGAGCTGCTGCACAAGAAATACCCGGCGATCCTGGACCGCGTCCACGGCGTCACCGAAGAAACCACCACTGGCGTTCACCGCCTGCTGGACATGCTGGCCAAGGGCGAGCTGAAAATCCCGGCCATCAACGTCAATGACTCGGTGACCAAGAGCAAGAACGACAACAAGTACGGCTGCCGTCACAGCCTGAACGATGCGATCAAGCGCGGTACCGACCACCTGCTGTCCGGCAAGCAAGCGCTGGTCATCGGTTACGGTGACGTGGGCAAGGGTTCGGCCCAGTCCCTGCGTCAGGAAGGCATGATCGTTAAAGTCTCCGAAGTCGACCCGATCTGCGCCATGCAAGCCTGCATGGACGGTTTCGAACTGGTTTCGCCGTTCATCGACGGTATCAACAACGGCACCGAAGAAAGCATCGACAAAGCGCTGCTGGGCAAGATCGACCTGATCGTGACCACCACCGGCAACGTTAACGTCTGCGACTCGAACATGCTCAAGGCTCTGAAGAAGCGCGCTGTTGTCTGCAACATCGGCCACTTCGACAATGAAATCGACACTGCTTTCATGCGCAAGAACTGGGCATGGGAAGAAGTGAAGCCGCAGGTGCACAAGATCCACCGCACCGGTCCTGGTGCATTCGATGCCCAGAACGATGACTACCTGATTCTGCTGGCCGAAGGCCGTCTGGTGAACCTGGGTAATGCCACCGGCCACCCTAGCCGCATCATGGACGGTTCGTTCGCCAACCAGGTTCTGGCCCAGATCTTCCTGTTCGGCCAGAAATACGCCGACCTGTCGCCAGCCCAGAAAGCCGAGCGCCTGACCGTCGAAGTATTGCCGAAGAAACTCGACGAAGAAGTGGCCCTGGAAATGGTTCGCGGTTTCGGTGGTGTCGTGACTCAACTGACCAAGCAGCAGGCTGACTACATCGGCGTGACTGTTGAAGGTCCGTTCAAGCCGCACGCTTACCGTTACTGATCGGCCCTGTTCCGCTCCCCAAGGGGAGCGGATTAATGCAGGCCTGTGGGAGCAAAGCTTGCTCGCGATAGCGTCGCCGTGGTCTCACTGAAGACTGCAGCGTCTCAATCGCGAGCAAGCTTTGCTCCCACAGGGTGCACGGTACCTTCAAGGCTTAAGTGTTTCCAAGGATATGACCATGTCCCAAGACCGTCGCTACAGCTTCGAGTTCTTCCCTACGAAGACCGACGCTGGGCATGAAAAGCTGCTCGCCACTGCCCGCCAGCTGGCTACATACAACCCTGATTTCTTCTCCTGCACCTACGGCGCGGGCGGTTCGACTCGTGATCGCACGATCAACACCGTGTTGCAACTTGAAAGCGAAGTCAAAGTCCCTGCTGCTCCGCACTTGTCCTGCGTGGGCGACAGCAAAGACGATCTGCGCGGCCTGTTGACCCAATACAAAGCTGCCGGTATTACTCGCATCGTCGCCCTGCGCGGCGACCTGCCTTCGGGCATGGGCATGGCCAGCGGTGAACTGCGCCACGCCAATGACCTGGTTGAATTCATCCGTGAAGAAACCGGCGATCATTTCCACATCGAAGTTGCCGCCTACCCGGAAATGCATCCGCAAGCACGCAATTTCGAAGACGATCTGCACAACTTCGTGCGCAAGGCCAACGCTGGCGCCGACAGTGCAATCACCCAGTACTTCTTCAACGCTGACAGCTACTTCTACTTCGTCGAGCGTGTACGGGCGATGGGCGTGAATATCCCGATCGTGCCGGGCATCATGCCGATCACCAACTACAGCAAACTCGCACGTTTCTCCGATGCCTGCGGTGCGGAAATTCCGCGCTGGATCCGCAAGCAATTGGAAGCCTACGGCGACGACACTGGCAGCATCCAGGGCTTCGGCGAGCAAGTCATCACCGAGATGTGCGAACGCCTGCTGCAAGGTGGTGCGCCCGGGTTGCACTTCTACACGTTGAACCAGGCTGAACCAAGTCTGGCGGTGTGGAACAATCTGAAGTTGCCGCGTTAAACCAAAGCAAGGCCAAAAGATCGCAGCCTTCGGCAGCTCCTACACCGGGTTTGTTTAATCCCCGTAGGAGCCGCCGAAGGCTGCGATCTTTTGCTTTTAACGGCTTTTTTTGTGCGGCAATCCACGGAGATAGAGCTTCTCCATGCAGTTTCTGGCTCTTTACGGTTTCTCGTCGTAATCTCAAGCCATGCCTTTGATCACGCAGCTCCTGACCGTGCTTCTTTTCACTTGCCTGAGCTTCGCCGCTCGGGGCGAGAAATTGCGCATTGTCACCGAGCCGTGGGCACCTTACGTGTACGAGGAAAACGGCAAAGCCCTGGGCTTGGACTACGAAACCACCGCCATCGTCTTCAAACGCCTGGGGATTGAAGTGGAATGGCAGTTCCTGCCCTGGAAGCGTTGCCTGTCGATGCTGGAAACAGGTCAGGCAGATGGCGCGCTGGACATTTTTCACAGCGCCGAGCGCGAAGCCAGCCTGCTCTATCCCAGCGAACCCCTGTCGCAAGTACAGTTCGTAATGTTCTACGCCAATGCCCGCCCCCACCCGTTCCAGTCTCTCGAAACCCTGCGCGGCCTGACCATCGGCACTTCGCCGGGCTACCTGTACAGCACCGACTTCAGCGAATCGACGCTATTCACCCGGGAACCCGCACCGAGCCATGAGGCGAACTTCGGCAAACTGCTGCGCGGACGCATCGACCTGCTGATCACAGACCGTCGAGTTGGCCAGCACCTCCTTGATGAGTTGGGCATTCGCGACCAGGTCAGCGAAAATCCTCTTATCATCAGCGAACAAAGCCAGTTCCTGGCCGTGCGCCGCAATGCCGGCATGGACTTGCTGGTACAGCGGTTCGGGGCCGAGCTCAAGCGTTTCAAGCGCGAGCCCGCCTATGCTGAGCTCAGCGCCCGTTACGGCGCTGGCCCAGCCGTAGAAGTGCCCGTAACCAGCGCGACCGCACTGCGCGGGAAAACCGTTGAGCAGCAGGAAAGCGGCGCGCAGTGATTGCTCTGTTATACTCCGGCCTTCCCGCCAGGCTCACGCCCGGACGCTCGGACTTGTTCAAGGCATCTCGAACCCGCTACAGCGCAGCTTTTCAGCCCGCGCGAGCGCTCCAGACGAGCTTTTCAGACCCAGCAGGACCGGACGGGATTGCGTTCTTCTTAAACGCCATTCGCGCCAGGCAAGACTCCCATTGGGCCAAGCCCTAACTAGAACAGGATTACTCATGTCCTTTGCTTCCCTCGGTCTCTCCGAGGCTTTAGTCCGCGCCATCGAGGCGGCGGGCTATACCGAGCCTACTCCGGTGCAACAGCGGGCAATTCCCGCCGTGTTGCAAGGTCGCGACCTCATGGTTGCGGCACAGACAGGTACTGGTAAAACCGGCGGCTTCGCCCTTCCGATCCTGGAGCGGTTGTTTCCCAACGGTCACCCGGACAAATCCCAGCGTCACGGCCCGCGCCAACCGCGCGTACTGGTCCTGACCCCTACTCGCGAACTCGCGGCTCAAGTTCACGAAAGCTTCAAGGTCTATGCCCGTGACCTGAAGTTCGTCAGCGCCTGCATCTTCGGCGGCGTCGGCATGAACCCGCAGGTTCAGGCCATGTCCCGCGGAGTTGACGTGCTGGTGGCCTGCCCTGGCCGCCTGCTCGACCTCGCTGGCCAAGGCAGCGTCGATTTGTCCCACGTGGAAATCCTCGTGCTGGACGAAGCCGATCGCATGCTCGACATGGGTTTTGTGCATGACGTGAAGAAAGTCCTGGCACGCCTGCCGAGCAAGCGCCAGAACCTGCTGTTTTCGGCGACGTTCTCCAAGGACATCACCGATCTCGCCGGCAAGCTGCTGCACAACCCGGAACGCATCGAAGTCACTCCGCCGAACACCACGGTCGAGCGCATCGAACAGCGCGTATTCCGTCTGCCGGCCAACCACAAGCGTTCGCTGCTGGCGCACTTGATCACCGCTGGCGCCTGGGAACAGGTCCTGGTGTTCACCCGCACCAAGCACGGCGCCAACCGCCTGGCCGAGTACCTGGACAAGCACGGCCTCAGCGCCGTCGCGATCCACGGCAACAAGAGCCAGAACGCCCGCACCAAAGCCCTGGCCGACTTCAAGGCCGGTGAAGTGCGCATTCTGGTTGCCACCGACATCGCCGCTCGCGGCCTCGACATCGATCAGCTGCCCCACGTGGTCAACTTCGAACTGCCGAACGTCGATGAAGACTACGTGCACCGTATCGGTCGTACTGGCCGTGCCGGTCGCTCGGGCGAGGCGATTTCGCTGGTCGCTCCAGACGAAGAAAAGCTGCTGAAAAGCATCGAGCGCATGACCAAGCAGAAAATCGCCGACGGCGACCTGATGGGCTTCGACTCCAGCGCTGTTGAAGCCGAAAAACCTGAAGTCCGCGAGCGTCCGGATGTGCGTAACCCGCGCAACCCACGTGGCCCGCGCGGTGACGGTCCGAACGGCGGCGGCGGTGGCGGCGGTCGTAAAGACAAAGGCAAGGACAAGGGCGGCAAGGAAAAACCTGCAGCCACTGGCCGCGGCGATCGTCCGGCACGCGAACAAAAGCCGCGTGAAGGTACGCCTGCTCGTGAGCAGCAGCGCCCGGCACCACGTGCTTCCGCTGATCGCGCCCCGGACGAGTTCCTGGACGACGATATCGACAACTTCGGTAACCGTGTCGACTACGTGCCCCAAGCCAAACCGGCCCAGGGCCGTGGCCGCCGTCCAGGTGCTCCGGCGCAGGGTGCGACTGCCGGCGCAGGTGCTCCACGCAGCGGCGGCAAGCCTCAGGGTCGTCAGAGCGGTCCGCGCAGCAGCGACGGCGCCACCACTGGCACTCCGCCTGCCAAGCGCAGTGGCCCACGCAGCGGTGCTCCACGTGACGGCCAGGCCCGTCGTGAGGAAGGTCGCAATCGCCGCCCGGCGCGCGACGATCAGCCGCGTTCGGAACCTGCAGTGCAGAACCCGCGCGGCCCGGCACCGAAGATCATTCACAAGGAGTCGAAAACCGATCGTTTCCCGACACCTGAACAGCTTGATCAATTGCCAGGCCGTCCTCGTGGTGAAAAACCAGCGTTGCTGACTCGTAATCGTTGAGTCAACGCAGCCATAAAAAATGCCCCGGATCGTGAGATTCGGGGCATTTTTGTTTGTGCTGCGAACTGCTTCTGTAGGAGTTGGCGAAGCCTGCGATCTTTACAAGATCAAAAGATCGCAGCCTGCGGCAGCTCCTACGGTCTCAGCATTACTTCGCTTTCACACCTTCAAACGAGATGTACAGCTCAACTGCGTCAGACGATGGGCCCAGGTCTTTCTGCTTGCCGAAATCGGAACGCTTGATGCTGGTGGTGCCTTCGAAGCCGGCACGGTAGCCGCCCCATGGATCCTTGCCTTCGCCCAGGAAGGTAGCCTTGACCACGACTGGCTTGGTCACGCCCAGGATAGTCAGGTCGCCGGTCACGTCAGCAGTGTCTTTGCCAGCGGCGTTTTTGCCGGTGGATTTGACGCTGGTGGAAACGAAAGTGGCCTTGCTGCCGTTAAGAAAGTCTTTGCTGGCAATGTGCTTGTCACGTTCAGCGTGGTTGGTGAATACGCTGGCGGTGTTCACATTGAACTCGATCTTGCTGTCTTCAGGCTTGGCAGCGTCGAAGCTGAACTTGCCGTCGATGTCCTTGAAGGTACCGGTGATGAAGCTATAGCCCAGGTGGCTGATCTTGAAATCGACGAAGGCGTGCTGGCCTTCCTTGTCCACTACGTAGTCAGCTGCCATCACGTTGGCGGACAGCAGGGCGGAACCGATTGCCAGAGCGGCGAGAGTCTTTTTCAACATGCTTTCTATTCCTTTGGAGTCGAGGTTGAACTTCAGGCTTTGCGGCCCAGCATTCGCGTCAGGGTCGCATCACGATCGATAAAGTGGTGCTTCAATGCTGCCAACGCATGAAGGCCGGAAAAAATTACCAGCGCCCATGCCAGGTACAGATGAATCACACCGGCGGTATCTGCCTGGTCCGGTAGCCCGGAGACCAATGCAGGCACTTCAAACAAGCCAAACACCGGAATCCCGACACCGTCTGCGGTGGAAATCAGGTAACCGGCAATCATCACAGCAAACAAACCAAGGTACAGGAACGAGTGGCCGAACTTGGCGCCAAGGCGCGTCATGCGGCTGTAGCTTTCCAGGGTAGGCGGAGGCGGGCTGATGAAGCGCCACAACACCCGCAGCAACATGACTGCGAACAACACCAGGCCAATGCTCTTGTGCAAGTCCGGCGCGTCTTTGCGCCAGGTGCTGTAGTAGTCCAGGTCGATCATCCACAAGCCCAGCGCAAACAATCCGAAGACCGCCAGTGCCACACCCCAGTGCAGGAAGACGCTGATCCAACCGTAGCGCGAAGAAGAGTTACGTAGCTGCATTGCCCAAATCCTGTGAGAACTGCGACCAAGACTATCGACTTATCTATCGAATTAAAGCCGAAAATTTCGCTTTGAAATATCGAGAAATACGATCATCAGTGTGAAATAGGTGGGTTAAGGAAAGATTAAAGGCCAAAGTGTGGCGGGATGTTAGTAGCAGACCAGAAATTATGTGGTGATTGTGAGGACGCCTTCGCGAGCAAGCCCGCTCCCACACGGTAGGCGCTTCAATGAATTGTGCTGGCCTGGTCGGTGACCTCTCCGTCAATTATGGAGAACAGCAGGCGGCTGTAGGCATTGATGGTTGTACGGATCTATTTGGCATTTGTGGGCGAGCTCAGTGCCCTGAACTGCGCTCACCCTTCGCCCATCAACACAGCCAGATAGGGCTATCAATGTAATTATTGCTGCCAGCGTTTTCATTCATGCTCTCCAGTTTTTGAAGAACATAGGATTTAAGGCCAGGTGCTATCAATCATATCGGTCTGATATTCGTGTGGGATGCATCTGATAAAGCCGGATGCTCCAGACTGGGTAGACGGCCAAAAAAAAGCGCGGCCCTTAAGCCGCGCTTTTGTTTACCACCAGGCTTTACTGAGCCTTGGTCTCAGTGGTCGCCGCAGGTTTGGCCGCCGGCTTTTTGGCTGGTTCAGCCTTTTTGGCCGGAGCTTTAGCCGGGGCTTTTTTTGCCTCGGTTTTGGCTGCCGGCTTTTTCACCGGAGCCTTTTTCGCAGGCTCGGCCTTCACCGGTGCCGCAGGCTTCGGCGTTTCTACCGGCGCTGGTGCTGGCGTCGGGACTGGAGCCGGGGTTGGCGCAGCCGGAGCAACGGGTGCTGGCGCCTTCACTGGCTCAGGTTTCTTCTCGTCATCGCCACCACCAAACAAGTTGGTGAAGAAGTTGCCCTTCTTCGCCGCCACTGCACCTGCCGCTGCAGCCGCCGCCACCGGCACGACTTTCGCCGGTTCAAACGACTTGCCCGCCGCCAGATCTTCAACCTGACTGGCCGCACGCTGACCGGTGCGCAACGCGCCTTCCAGGGTGCCTGGATACAGGGTGTCGGTATGTTCGCCAGCGAAGGCTACTCGCTGCAGAGGGCGTTCCCACAGGCGCCAGTATTTGCTGATCTGGCCAGGACCAAAGGCCAGGTAGGCGCCGCCCATGGAGGGGTCGGTGCTGTAGCGACGGATTTCATAACCGGTGAACGAGCCGCGCGCCTGTGGATAAAAAGCATGCAGGCGGATCAGCACCTGATCGGCCATCTGCTTGTCGCCAAATGCCTGCATCACGCGGGCGTTGTCGCCGGACAGGTTGATGACCACGTTGGCGCCACCCTTCAGCGCCGGCTCGACCCACAACATGCCAAGGCCAGTGTTGCTGTAGATCTCGCCGGACATGCGCGCCTTGCTTTCCCACACAGGCGTCTTGAACTTCAGCATGATCTGGTCGCGCCAGCCGTAGTTGGTGCCCTTGATCGCGCCCAGGTGCTGGGCATCCAGCGCTGGCGTCAGGGAAATCTTGTTCAGTGCGCGCAACGGCACGGCGACCACGACGTAATCGGCCTGGTAGTTGACGCTGCCAACCTTGACGGTTACGCCGTCCTTGTCCTGGACGATGGCCGACACCGGGGAGCTGGTCTTGATGGTCTTCAGTTGCTTGACGAAAGCCTGTGCCAGCACCGGGCTGCCACCCAGCAGGCGGGATGCGCGCAGGTCACGATCGGAGACACCGAGGTAAACGCGGCTCTGCTGGGCGAAGTACAGCAGGGACAGCCGCGAAGGCTCGTCGTAGCGGGTGCGGATCTGCTGGTTGATCAGCTGACGGGCCGTGGCCGGCAGCGTCAGGCGGTCGAGCCAGTTGGACACGTTGATCTGATCGAGGGCGTGCAACGTGTTGTTCGCCGCAGGGTTCTGCGGGTCTTCAATCGAGCGCGCCAGATCGTCCACGGTTTTCTCGTAGCGTTTGAGCGCTTCGGCAGTGGTCGGATCCTTGATCGCCAGGTCGGCAGCGCTGTAGTACACGCCATCGATCAGGTAGCTTGGCGTGCGCACGAATTCCGGTGCCGGAGTGGTACCCAGCTTGAACGTCGAGACGTACTTGTTCAGCACCGGCTGGGTCTTGTCGTTGCCGATCCACTCACTGGTGGCCATGCCGGAACGACCGCCCAGGCTCGGCTTGGCTTCCAGCAGGGTGACCTGCCAGCCTTTGTTCTGCAGCTCGTAAGCCGCCGTCAGGCCGGACAGCCCGCCGCCGATCACGATCGCTGTTTTATCCTTGGCCAGCGCAGACACGCTGAACAGGCCCAATATCACCAGCGCACAGGCGCGCAGCCAACCAGCAGACATTCAGCGAACTCCGGAAATACACGAGGAAGAACAGTTTTGCGAGTCAGACGACTCAAGGAACGGCGAAGAATACGTCAGCCATCAAATGGCCGCCAGCGACGTCTATCGCCCCATTGAATGTAGCTCAATTGCCGCAATGGGTTGTTACACGGCGAACCATTGCATAGGCTTGCGCGATTGTATGTCCGCGTTTGTCACGGACTGCCTCGAGGAGACTGAATATGGGCCTGAATAATCAGTGGATGCAACGCGATCTCGCTGTGCTATGGCATCCCTGTACCCAGATGAAAGACCACGAACAGCTGCCGCTGATCCCGATCAAGCGCGGTGAAGGCGTGTGGCTTGAAGACTTCGAAGGCAAACGTTACCTCGACGCTGTCAGCTCCTGGTGGGTCAACGTGTTCGGCCACGCCAACCCGCGCATCAACCAGCGCATCAAGGATCAGGTCGACCAGCTGGAGCACGTGATCCTCGCCGGCTTCAGCCATCAGCCGGTGATCGAGTTATCCGAGCGCCTCGTGCAGATGACACCGGAAGGCCTGACTCGGTGCTTCTACGCCGATAACGGTTCGTCGTGCATCGAAGTTGCGTTGAAAATGAGCTTTCACTACTGGCTCAACCGCGGCCAGCCAAACAAGAAGCGCTTCGTCACGCTGACCAACAGCTACCACGGCGAAACCATGGCGGCGATGTCGGTCGGCGATGTGCCGCTGTTTACGGAAACCTACAAGGCGCTGCTGCTAGACACCATCAAGGTGCCGAGCCCGGACTGCTACCTGCGTCCTGAAGGCATGAGCTGGGAAGAGCATTCGCGCAACATGTTCGCCGCCATGGAGCAGACCTTGGCGGACAATCACGACACGGTCGCGGCGGTCATTGTCGAGCCCCTGATCCAGGGCGCGGGCGGCATGCGCATGTATCATCCGGTCTACCTCAAGTTGTTGCGGGAGGCTTGTGATCGATATGGCGTGCACCTGATCCACGACGAAATTGCCGTCGGCTTCGGCCGTACTGGGACGATGTTCGCCTGCGAACAGGCTGGCATCCGCCCGGACTTTCTGTGCCTGTCCAAGGCGCTGACTGGCGGCTATCTGCCTCTGGCGGCCTGCGTCACCACCGAGGATGTCTACAGCGCCTTTTACGACGACTACCCGACCCTGCGCGCCTTCCTGCACTCCCACAGCTACACCGGCAACCCGCTGGCCTGTGCCGCGGCGCTGGCAACCCTGGATATCTTCGAAGAAGACCACGTCATCGAGAACAACAAGGCTCTGGCGCAACGCATGGCCAGCTCCAGCGCGCACCTGGCCGATCACCCGAACGTCTCGGAGGTACGCCAGACTGGCATGGTGCTGGCGATCGAGATGGTCAAGGACAAAGCCACCAAGCAAGCCTATCCATGGCAGGAGCGTCGTGGGCTCAAGGTGTTCCAGCACGCGCTTGAACGCGGCGCCCTGCTGCGCCCTCTGGGTAGCGTGGTGTATTTCCTGCCGCCGTACGTGATCACTCCCGATCAGATAGACTTTCTGGCTGAAGTGGCCAGCGAAGGGATCGACATCGCGACGCGCGACAGCGTCAGTGTTTCGGTGCCGGAAAACTTCCACCCGGGATTCCGCGATCCGGGCTGATTGGTTTGACTTGAGCTTGCCGCTGCATGGTCCTCCGCCTTCGCGAGCAAGCCCGCTCCCACAGGTGGAGGTCGCCACAGATCCAGATGATCAACATTTATCCAGAGACCACGAATGAGACTGTCCCGCTTCTTTATCGACGCCCCCTTGAGCACCGGTGAACACGAATTGCCCGAGGCCCAGGCGCACTACATCAGCCGCGTGCTGCGCATGGCCGAAGGTGATGCGTTGCAGCTGTTCGACGGCTCGGGACAGGAGTTCAGTGCACGGCTGGTGGAGGTCGGCAAAAAGCGCGTGGTGGTGCAGATCGACGAGAGCTTCGCCGGCCAGGTCGAATCACCGCTGCAGATCCACCTCGGCCAGGGTTTGTCCCGTGGCGAGCGGATGGACTGGGCGATCCAGAAAGCTACGGAATTGGGCGTGAGCGAAATCACTCCGATCTTCACCGACCGCTGTGAAGTGCGCCTCAAGGATGAACGCGCGGACAAACGCCTGATGCACTGGCGCCAGGTGGCTATCAGCGCGTGTGAGCAGTGCGGGCGGTCGCGGGTGCCGCTCATTCATCCTCCACAGTTGCTGGCAGACTGGCTCAAGCAGACCGAAGCTGATTTGAAGCTGGTGCTGCATCCAGTGGCCGAGCCGCTGCTGAGTCATGCCAAGCCCGCAACACTGGCGTTTCTGATCGGGCCGGAAGGTGGGCTGTCGGATGCCGAGGTCGATCAGGCCAAGGGCGCGGGCTTTCATGCGGCACGGCTTGGCCCGCGGGTGCTGCGTACCGAGACGGCGCCGGTTGTGGCGTTGGCGGTGGCCCAGCAGCTTTGGGGAGATTTCTAAAAAGATCGCAGCCTGCGGCAGCTCCTACAGTAGATCGCATTCCCCTGTAGGAGCTGCCGCAGGCTGCGATCTTTTGATTTTCTATTCACAGCACATAAAACAAAATCGCCACAAAGTGCAGCAAACTCCCCGCGATCACAAACAGATGCCAGATCCCATGCGCATGCCGCAGTCGGTGATCCAGCGCAAAAAAGATGATCCCCACGGTGTACAACACCCCGCCCGACGCCAGCCAGGCAAAACCTGCCGAGCCCAGCGCGGCCAGTAACGGCTTTACCGCCACCAGCACGATCCAGCCCATCACCGCGTAAATCACGATCGACAGCACCCGCGCTTCCGAACGTGGCTTGATCTCCTGCAAGATGCCGATCAACGCCAGCCCCCAGACGATACCGAACAAAGTCCAGCCCCATGGTCCGCGTAGCGTGACGAGGCAAAATGGCGTGTAGCTTCCGGCGATTAACAGATAGATCGAAAAGTGATCAACCTTCTGCATGATCACTTTCTTGCGCCCGCGCACGCTGTGGTAAACGGTCGAAGCGCTGTAAAGAACCAGCAAGGTGAAACCATAGATCGCCACACTGACGATCTTCCACGGACTGCCGTCCATGCTGGCAACCACCAGCATCCACACCACGCCGACAAAGGCAGCCACCGCTCCGACCAAATGCGTCCAGGCGTTGAGTTTTTCCCCGTGATACATGTATTGCCTACCTCAAAAATCCCTTACGACAGTGCGCAAGGCTCAGGCTTGAAGGCTGAAAGCGCAATGTTTCAGACCGCATCAGCCGCACTAAAAATCCACAGATGAGCATTCCTACATATCGTTGTAGGAGAATTCGACGCCATCCTAGGAGTGTTCCCACATAGCTTTCAGGTTGCCCCTCAGCCCCCGCCACCCTAACGTTACAGTTCGATGACAACTCATCGATCAGGCTGCAAAACCTGAACCTACGCGGCACCGGACGCAGCAATGGAGATCGACATGTCCACAGCCATTTTTCAGCACCCCGACACCCAATCAGTCACGCCTTATGCCTCAATGGGCTCGAAAAAGCTCCATGAAGCAGCGGACCGCGCACTCAACCATTACCTGAATCCCCCGATCGAGGAAAAATCCCTGAGCCCCGCCGCGTTGTTTGTGGTCGCCCCTGACGTGGATTGTTCAAAACTGTTGGCCATGGCTCGCGACAGCCTCGCCTCCGCCAGTTTGCTGGTGAGCGATTTTGCCGGTTATCTGGAAGGCTCCCAGCGGCATACAGCCCTGGCGATTCAGCAAATCATCATGCTGGCGGAACTGGCGGTGAACCGGGTGGCAGATAGCGCGGATGGGGCCGGTCAGACCAGCCCCGCTTCCACCAGCAACCCTTCCAATGCGAGCAAGTCAGGCACCTTCGCCACCTGATCGCCCACTTGCACGGCTGCCTGCTCAAGTGCGCACAAGGGCACATCGACATAGCTCAGCTGACTATCAAGCCTGCACGACCGCGGAATGCCCTGGACCAGCAGTGCGATGAACTTCAGCTCGGGGCGCCCACCCAGCGCATTGAGGATGACGATTCGCACCCGCTCGCCCATGACGATTTTCTCCCCGCACGCGGATTCGAAACTGAGCAATGGAATTTGCCGGTCCCGCCACCCTACCCGCCCCAGGTACCAGGGCGGTGTATCCAGGTCGAACGTGCCCGGCTGGTAGTCGATCAGTTCGGCGACCGCCACGTTGGGCAGGATCAGGTGGCGATCAGCCAAGGGCAGCAGCAGCCCGATGAGGTTGCTGGTGCGGTGCTCAAGCATGGGGGTTGCTCCAGAATGCGATGCTTTCGAGCAGCACCGATTCCTGATAAGGCTTGCCGAGGTAATCGTTGACGCCAATGGCCATGGCGCGGTCGCGGTGTTTCTGCCCGGTGCGCGAGGTGATCATGATGATCGGCAGGTGCTGGGTGCGCTCATCCGCACGCACTTGCGTGGCCACTTCGAAGCCATCCATGCGCGGCATTTCGATGTCCAGCAGCATCAGGTCGGGCAGGTGCTCTTCCAGCAGCAACATGGCGTCCACTCCATCCTTGGCGGTCAGCACGTTCATGCCGTGGCGCTCCAGCAAACGACTGGTGACCTTGCGCACCGTCACTGAGTCATCGACCACCAGTACCAGCAAGGGTTTATGCGGCTCGGGCTCGGCGTCCAGCATCAGGGCCTGGCGCGGCAAGCGCGTCTGCATGGCGCGGATCGGCGCCAGCAGGTCAAGAATCAACACCACCCGGCCGTCACCGAGGATCGTCGCCCCGGACAACCCCTGGACGGCGGCGAACTGCGGACCGAGGCTCTTGACCACGATTTCGCGAGTGCCGGCCATGGCGTCGACCTGCACGGCGATGTGGCGTTCGTTGCACTGGATCAGCAACACCGGCAGCGGCAGGTTTTGCCCCAGCAGTTTTGGGCGGCTGCTGGTTTTCAGCAGCTCGCCCAGGTAACACAACTCATAGTGCTGCCCGGCGTATTTGTAAGCCGGCGGATCCAGGCGATAGTGGCCTTCGAGCTCATTGGGCAAGACGCGCACAATGCCGTCGATGGTGTTAAGTGGAATCGCATACTGATCGTCACCGCACTGCACCATCAGCGCGCGGTTTACCGAAACGGTGAATGGCAGGCGGATGCGAAAATGCACGCCCTGCCCCGGCACCGAGTCGATGCTCATGGTCCCGCCCAGCTGCCGCACCTCTTCGTGGACCACGTCCATACCCACGCCACGCCCGGAAATCTGGGTGATTTTTTCCGCCGTGGAGAATCCTGGTTGCAGGATGAATTGCAGCACGTCGCGGTCGCTGATATCGCTGTCAGGCGCCAGTAATCCGCGTTTGATTGCCTTGCGGCGCACCGCGTCGAGTGGCACGCCCGCCCCGTCATCGCGGATATCAAAAATGATGTCGCTACCCTCGCGCGACAGATCCAGGGTAATCGTGCCCTGGGCCGGCTTGCCCGCAGCGATGCGCACTGCGGAGGATTCCAGGCCGTGATCCACGGCGTTGCGCAACATGTGCTCCAACGGCGCGGCCATGCGCTCGAGAACGTTGCGGTCCATCTCGCCTTCGGCGTTGCCGACGATGAACTGCACGTCCTTGCCCAACTCACTGGAGACCTGGCGGACGATGCGCTTGAGGCGCGGCAACATCCGTTCGAACGGCACCATGCGGGTGCGCATCAAGCCTTCCTGCAGTTCGGTGTTGATGCGCCCTTGCTGTTGCAGCAGGTTCTCGGCGTCCTGATTGCGCCGGTCGAGGGTTTCCTTGAGGTCCAGCAGGTCAGAGGCCGACTCGAACAGCGCACGCGAAAGTTGCTGCAGCTGCGAGTGCCGATCCATTTCCAGCGGATCGAACTCCTCGTACCCAAGCCGTTCGGCATCCACCTGCTGGCGGCTGAGAATCCGCCCCTGGGTTTCCGTATCGAGTCGACGCAGTTGGTCGCGCATGCGCTCGATGGTGGTTTCCATTTCGCTCAGGGCGACCCGCGCATCGCTCACTTGTTGCTCAATCCGCCCGCGGAAAATTGAGGTTTCGCCGGCCAGGTTGACCAGATCATCCAGCAGCTCGGCCGAGACCTTGACCATGTCGGCGCCGGCGTCAGGCTGCGGTGCAGGTAGTTCCGGCTTGGGTACCGCAGGTGCAGTGACAGGATCTGCGGGTTGCACCGGGTGACTGAAATTGCGGATCGACTCGATCAACTGCTCGGCAGACGGCATCGGTTGAGCGGCGCGGGCCGCGTCGAGCATTTGCGCGAGCCGGTCATGACTGCTCTGCAACAGCCCGAACAAGGCTGCGGTGGGCTGCAGCACGCCCGCCGACAAGCCTTCATAGAGAAACTCCAGCTCATGGGCCAGATCACCGATCGGCGCGATTTCCACCATCCGCGCGCCACCCTTGAGGGTGTGCAGGTCACGCAGCAGGTTTTCCACTTCCTGGCGATTTCCCGGTTCGGCCTGCCAGCGCACCAGCGCCGCGCCTGAGTTTTCGATGATGTCGAAACCTTCCTCGAGGAAAATCTCCAGCAGCTCCGGATCATGCCCGGGGGAATCGTTGGCCGGCAGCGGTTCAGCGACATCGGCACTATTGTGGCTGTTCTGGCGAAACTCGCGGATGGCGTCGATCAGCTCAGCCGGATCGTCCAGGGGATGCGGGCCCTGCAGCTGTTCGAGCATTTGCGCGAGGCGGTCATGGCTGCGTTGCAGCAGCTGCGCCAAGTCGTCATTGTGCTGATAACGGCGGTCCACCAGGCCTTCGTAAAGGCCTTCCAGTTCATGAGCCAGGTCACCCACCGGCTCGACCTCGGCCATCCGCGCCCCACCCTTGAGCGTATGCAGGTCACGCTGCAGGGACAGCAACGGCGCGGCGTTATCCGGATCGCTCAGCCAGCGTTGCAGGGCCTGCCCCGAGCTTTCCAGAATATCCACGGCTTCTTCAAGGAAGATCGATACGATCGCATCGTCCGGATCAATCTGCGGTTCTGCCTGCGCCAGTTCGGCGGTGGCACTGCCCAGCTCGCGAATGCTCAGGGCGCGGCTACCGTCGCTGCGAATCAGGCCGGTCGCCGACGGATCCAGGCTTTCATCCAGCAATTCACGCAAGGCGCGTACACGCTGGGGTTGCGGGCTGACTTCCTGGCCAGCCGCCAACTCGTCGAGCATGTTGATCAAGGCTTCATGAGCACTTTGCGCTTCGAGGAAAAACTCCGGGCTGACCGCCAGGCTGCTCTCCTCGACCGCCCCGTACAGATCGAGCAAGGCCTCACACAGCTCATCCACCGGGTGCAGGTCTGCCAGGTGCGCGCCTTCGCCCAGGGTAGTCAATTCGTCCAGCAGCGCACTCAGCTCCTGGCGTTCGCCGGGGTGTTGCTGCCAGCGTTGCAGCAGGCTCTCGGCGTCCAGCAGGATGTCCATGCCCTGGGCCAGAAAGTTGTTGATCAACTGCGGATCGCGCTTGATGCGTGGCCGGCTGTGGGGGGCGTTCATCAGGTTTTGCAGGCGCGAGGCCAGCAGTGCAATGGTGCGCTCGATTAACTGCTGGGCGCCGGGTATCTCGGCCAGCGGATCCGTGGTGAGCTGGCGCAGGCCGAGCCGGAACAACCCTTCAGCTTCCAGCAACAGTTCGACTTCATCCAGATCCAGCGCCAGCAGGTGCGCCTTGTATTCGCGGGCCAGTTGATCCAGCGGCGCGGCCAGCTCGGCGATCGGCACTACACCCGCCATCGAGGCGCTGCCCTTGAGCGTATGCAACGCGCGTTGCAACTCGTCACTGGCCTGCAATGGCACATGCTCGGCGGCCTGATCGAGGAAGCGATCGACGCTGCCCAGATGGGTTTCGGCTTCGTTGCGGAAGATTTCCAGCAGCAATGGATCGAGCGCCGCCACATCCTCGACGTCTTCATCTGCCAAGGGTGGCTCGCCCTTGGCCAAGGCGTGGGCTCGGGCGGCCACCTGATCGACATCGTCGCGCTGGCGTTGGGCATTGTGGGCAAATTCGGCGATCAGCTCCGGCAATAGCTGCAGTACATCAGCCAGCAGTTGCTGCACGTCAGGGCCCGGCTTCACGCTGTGTTCGAGCACTCGATTGAGCAGGTTTTCCACTGCCCACGCCAGCTCGCCCAGGATCAGCGCCCGAACCATCCGACCGCTGCCTTTCAAGGTGTGGAAAGCCCGGCGCAGCTCACTCAAAGCCGAGGTGTTCTGTGGGTCGGCAGTCCAGCGCGGCAGGTATTCACGGAGGACTTCCAGGACCTCGTCGGTTTCTTCGAGGAACACTTCACGCAGCTCATCGTCCACCGGCTCTTCGCCCACTGGCGGCGGTAGCAGGCTGCCGGGGGTATGCAGCGCCGGTGGGTTCACCGCCGAAACCGGGTTGGCGAGGACGTCCGCGAGGGTCTGCACCAGGTCCGGAGCACCGTACGCCTGCAACTCCTGCATCAATTGCGCTTCAGTCGGCAGCGGCGCGTTTTCAGGTGCCGCTACATGCCTGGCGCGGGGGAAAAAACCCAGGGCGGCCAGGCTTTTCTCGGCGACGTCGAGCACCTGCTCCCCAGCTGACTCGGGGTCATCGCTGAGGCGCTCCAGGTAATACTCAATGCTGGTCACCACATCGGCCAGGCTGTCGAGCTCCTGCCAACCCGGCTGGCCAGGATCGAGCAGCAGGTGCTCGCGAATGAATTGGTTGCAGGCCTCGACCAGGCTCGCGGCACGGCTCAACGGGATCATCGCCAGCGCGCCGCGGATCTGCGTCAGCAAGGCCGGCAGGGGCTGCAGTTGCTGCCGGTCCCAGTCGGCGTCGATGTAGTCGACGATCATGTCCTTGGCCTGTTGCAGGCAGATGCGCGCTTCGCGAATGACGATCTGGTGGATCTGCGTCAGGTCGGTGGTCGGCAGGCGACTGTCTTCCTGGCTCTCCGGCTCCAGGTTGCCGACCATGCCGGCCAGGTTCGCTTCGACGTAGAGCAAGGCGCCAGCGACGTCCATGAGGATGGCGTCGGTCGGTTCGCGCTGGCCCTGGGCCAGGCTCAGGACCACCGCCAGCTGATCGATGATGACCTTGCGCGGCTGGCCAAAGCCCAGCACCGCCAGGGTGTCGGCGATTTGCCTTAGCGGTGACAGCAGGCTGTCGAGATCGGCAATGTGTTGGCGGTCGCTGCGCACGAACAAGTCAAGGCGCTCCTTGACCCGCACCAGCTCTTCGCACAGCGCCACCAATACCGAGCGCATCGCATCGCGGTCGGGACCGGCCAGGCGCGCGCGTTCTTCATCAACCATTGCGCTGTCAGGCAACGCGTCCTCGAGGGAGTAGCGATCTTTCATGGTCAGCATGCGCCCTGTGGGGTGTTCGGCCTTGGCAATGTAGAACAGCAAACTCTTGAGCAGCTCTGGTGGTGCCGGTTGATTGATACCGCGCATGCCCTCTTCGAGCAGGCGCTTGAGTTCCTTGTCTGCTTCCTTGAACAGGCTGCGCAGCGCCGGGCTGTTGGCGATTGCGCCGCCGCGCATGCCCTCCACCAGCGCCGAGGCGACCTGCCACAACGGGCTTAGCGGTGCATGGCCGCAAATGCTTTCGAGACGGGCAAACACCTTGGTTAGCAACCCCAGGTGAGTGTCGTCGTCCTGTTCGCGTAGCAACCCTACCAACGCCATCTGCAACGTCTGCCGCAACTTTCGCAACACATTGGCAAGGTCAGCCGGTTCCAGCAACGCCAGCGCCGCGTCATCCAAGGCTGGCAGATCCGGCAGTTGCGGGCTGAACAGGCTGGTTTCCGACAACAGGCTCTCGCCCCGGGCGCTGCGCAAATCGTTGATCAGGGGCAGCACCACCAACGGCAGATCACGGCGCGCACCTTGCACCCGCTCCAGATAGACCGGCAGTTGCGCCAATGCCTGCAACAGCAGGTGGATCGCTTCATCGCGATGGCTCACCCGATTGTGCTGCAACGCCTGGGTCAGTTGCTCCATTTCTTCGGCCAGCAGTGCCGCGCCGTAGAATTCGACCATCTGCAAACTGCCGTGCACCTGGTGAATGCACGCCAGGCATTGCGCCAGCGCCAGGGGCGTCTGCTCTTCGTCGATGGCCATGCTCTCCAGATGGAGCGCCGCCTGCCTCAGCGTTTCGGCAATCTCGCCCTTGACCCATTCGAGGGCCACATAGTCGTGCCGATCACCCATAACCACTCCACTCGAAAAACCTGCGCCTGCCACGCCCTATACTTTATCAGCAGCCTGCGCACTCGCCGCGGGCAAGGTGAAACCGGACACCGAACGCCGCAGCTGACTGGCCATCTTCGCCAGGTTGCCGATGCTTTCGGCGGTTGCAGTGGAACCAGACGAGGTCTGCGAAGTGATCTGCTGGATCACGTTCATCGTCAGGGAGATCTGTCCGGCCGAGGACGTTTGCTGCTGGGCGGCATTGGAAATGCTCTGGATCAGCGCCGCGAGCACTTTGGATACGCCTTCGATTTCTTCCAGGGCTACTCCGGCATCCTGCGCCAGCCGTGCGCCGCGCACCACCTCGGTGGTGGTCTGTTCCATGGAAATCACAGCTTCATTGGTGTCAGTCTGAATCGCCCGTACCAGGGTCTCGATCTGCCGGGTCGCTGCCGATGAGCGCTCGGCCAGGCGCTGCACTTCATCGGCAACCACCGCGAAGCCGCGCCCGGCGTCACCAGCCATCGAGGCCTGGATAGCCGCGTTCAAGGCGAGGATGTTGGTCTGGTCGGCGATGTCGTCGATCAGGCTGACAATATCGCCGATTTCCTGTGAAGACTCGCCGAGACGCTTGATCCGCTTGGCGGTGTCCTGAATCTGCTCGCGAATGTTGTCCATGCCATGGATGGTGTTGTGCACCACCTCGTTACCCTTATTGGCGATTTCCACGGAGCGTTCGGCCACCGCCGAGGACTCGGCCGCGTTGGCCGATACCTGGTCGATGGACTGAGCCATGTCGTTGATTGCCGTGGAGGCTTCGGAGATCTGCTGCGCCTGATGCTCGGAAGCTTGCGCCAGATGCATGGCCGTGGCCTGGGTTTCTTGTACGGCGGCGGCCACCTGGCCAGCGGTCAGGTTGATGGTTGCCACCAGGTCGCGCAGTTGGTCGACGGAATAATTGATCGAATCCGCGATGGAGCCGGTGAAATCTTCCGTCACCGAGGCCGTCACCGTCAGGTCGCCGTCTGCCAGGTCTTCGATCTCGTCGAGCAGGCGCATGATCGCGGTCTGGTTGCGTTCGTTCTTTTCGGCGGTTTCGCGCAGTTGGCGATTGGTTTCGCGCACCATCACCAGGCCGATAAGGATAATCGAAGCAAGCGCCAGCAAGCCCAGGACATAACCGCCAATGGTATCGGTATGACGTCCGCCGGCCAGGTTTTCAAAACCGTTGGCCAGGTGCGACGCTTCGTCCAGCAGGGTTTGCGACAGGCTGAAAATGTTCGTGGCAGATTCCCGGACCTTGAACAGCTCAGGCGAAGTTTCGAGTATTTCATCGACGGAACCCGAGACGAATTCGAACAGCTCGGAAATCTCCACCAGGCGGGCCCGGGCATCGCGGTCCTCGACCTGGCTGACTTTCAGCGCCGGATCACCTTGCAGCATGCCCGTCAGGACCTGGCCGAAGCGTGCCGCATCGCGCCCGAAGATATCCGCAGCCTGTTGCGAGTTCTCATCCCCGGACAACACGGTGTTCACCGCCCCCAGGATCCGTTCGGCCAGCAATGATTGGCGCTGAGCCATCGCGACCTGGGCGGCTGGCGCGCCGCGCTGCAGGAGAATTTCCACGACTTTTTCGTATTCGACCTGCAGCTGCGGCACCGTCTCGGCCAGGGTCGCGGCGACCTGGTGCAGCGACAGCACGGTCTGTTCGCTGGTAAGGATCGCGTCGGTATTTTTCAGCAGCCGCTCCCAGTCCGTTTGCACCGCGCGCATTTCCGGGCGCACGGCAGACGGCGCAGGAGGCAGGCCGGTGGAGGGGTCGCCCTGCTTCAGATAACTCCAGCGCTGGGCAAAATCATTGCGCGCATCGCTGAGCAGTTTGAACGCAGCGGCCTTGCCGGCGGCGGCTTCGGTAGCATTCTTGGCGATACGCTGGGACAGCACGCGCAACTCGCCCGCATGGCCGATGTACTGCTTGTCGTACGTAGCCTGGGTGTTGAGATACGCGAAGTTGGCGAACAACAGCATGATGAAGATGATCAGCGCGATGAACAGCACGATGATCTGCGACCGGCTGCGCGACCCTTCCATTGGCTTGCCTGTTTTTGCTTTTATCATCGGTCCTCGCCTGTAACACCACCTGTGACCCTTGCCGAAGAACCCTGTGGGAGCGGGCTTGCTCGCGAATGCGGTGGATCATTGGGCATTGATGTCGACTGACACATCGCATTCGCGAGCAAGCCCGCTCCCACAAGTGGTCCGCGTTTACAGCGCGACATGCATGAAGCCTTGCGACTGCGCCAGTGCAAACGGGCTGAACACCTGCCAATCCTGCTCACGTTGAAACCGTCCCTTGATAAACGGTGCAATCGGGCCGCTCAAGTTATCCACTGGCTCCAGGCTGCCCTGGGCAAAATGCTGCAAGCCGAACACTTCGTCGACCATCAATCCGGCGAACACCTCGTTGTGCTCCACCACCAGGACCCGGCGCTGCTTGCGCACCGCCGATAGCTCCAGGCCGAAGAAGCCGCACACGTCCATGATCGGCAGCAAGCGCCCGCGCAGGTTGGCCACGCCCTTGACCCAGGTTTTTACCCCAGGCAACTGGGTGCAGCGCGGCTCGTGCAGCACTTCACTGATTTCGCCCATGGGCGCGACATACCAGTGCTCGCCCAGGCGAAAGCCGATGCCGCTCCAACTGTCCTGGCGGGTCGGTTGGGAAGGTAGATCCGCCGCCAGCAGACGGCAGCGCTGATCAATTTGCAGCAGCAGTTCGAAGGCAGTCAGCGATTCGCTCATGGCCCGATGATCAGCCGGCCAGCACGTTGTTCAAGGTCTTGATCAGGGTGTCTTCGTCGACTGGTTTGGTCAGGTAATCCTTGGCGCCCTGGCGCGTGCCCCAGACCTTGTCGGTGTCCTGGTCCTTGGTGGTGATGATGATCACCGGGATGTGCCCGGTTTCCGGGTCCTTGGTCAACTGCCGGGTGGCCTGGAAACCGTTGAGGCCGGGCATGACGATGTCCATCAGCACCGCGTCAGGTTTTTCCTGGCGGGCCAGGGCTACGCCGTCGGCGCCGTTCTCGGCTTTCAATACTTCGTGACCGTGCTTTTCCAGCATGCCAGTCAGTTTGTACATCTCAGTCGGCGAGTCATCAACGATCAGAATTCGTGCCATGGTCTTCCCCATTCTTGTCGGCGCCGGGCCCATTGGCCCAGCGTCACTGTGCGTGTCCTACTGCGGCAAAACGGCGGCAAACCCCGGAACATGGGCCTGGATCGCGTTCAGCAATTCTTCCTTGCTGAAAGGCTTGGTCAAAAACTGGTCGGAGCCGACGATGCGCCCCTTGGCCTTGTCGAACAGCCCGTCCCGGGACGACAGCATGATCACTGGCGTGGATTTGAAGGCGCTGTTGTTCTTGATCAGGGCGCAGGTCTGATAGCCATCCAGGCGCGGCATCATGATGTCGACAAAGATGATGCCGGGATGATTGTCGGCGATCTTCGCCAGCGCATCGAAACCATCGATGGCCGTGATGACCTCGCAGCCCACATTTTTCAGCAAGGTTTCGGCGGTGCGGCGAATCGTCTTCGAATCGTCGATCACCATGACCTTCAAGGCGCTGGAATGCTGATCCATATTTGCTCTACCGTCGCCTTTGCGAATCAATTTGTCCGTTTTCGGATCTTCTCGGGCTCGAAACCCTTGATGTTCAAGGGCCAAGCCTTTTTAGCACAGTCTCCAAATCCAATCTATCGGGGGACTGGTGCGGTGGTTTTTCTTGACCGCAAACACGCCCGGCGCCACTCTGACGCCACTTTTATATAGCCCTGCGGCTCGCTCCCACAGTGGATCGACACAGCCCCACCCATTCGAGGAATACCCCATGAGCGTTCGCGTCGGGATTGTCATGGATCCCATTGCCGGCATCTCCTATAAAAAGGATAGCTCGCTAGCCATGCTGCTGGCTGCACAGAAGCGCGGCTGGGAACTGTTCTATATGGAACAGCGCGACCTGTACCAGGGCGAAGGTGAAGCCCGGGCGCGCATGCGTCCGTTGAAGGTTTTCGCCAATCCGGAAAAATGGTTTGAGCTGGAAGCCGAGACCGACGCGCTGCTGAGCGATCTGGACGTGATCCTGATGCGCAAGGATCCGCCGTTCGATATGGAGTTCGTCTACTCCACTTATCTGCTGGAGCAAGCCGAGCGCGCCGGCGTGCTGGTAGTCAACAAGCCGCAAAGCCTGCGCGACTGCAATGAAAAGCTGTTCGCCACACTGTTTCCGCAGTGCACTCCGCCGACTGTGGTCAGCCGTCGCGCCGACGTGCTGCGTGAGTTCGCCGCCAAGCACGGCGATGTGATCCTCAAGCCTCTGGACGGCATGGGCGGCACCTCGATCTTCCGTCACCGCGCTGGCGACCCGAACCTGTCGGTAATTCTCGAAACCCTGACCGCGCTGGGCGCCCAGCAGATCATGGGCCAGGCATACCTGCCAGCCATCAAGGACGGCGACAAGCGCATCCTGATGATCGACGGCGAACCTGTGGATTACTGCCTGGCGCGCATTCCGGCAGCCGGTGAAACCCGCGGCAATCTCGCGGCTGGCGGTCGTGGCGAAGCGCGTCCATTGAGCGAAAAAGATCGCTGGATCGCTGCTCAGGTCGGCCCGACATTGCGCGAGAAAGGCCTGCTGTTCGTCGGCCTCGACGTGATTGGCGAGCACCTGACGGAAATCAACGTCACCAGCCCCACCTGCATCCGCGAGATTGATAATGCCTTCGGCACCGACATTGGCGGCCTGCTGATGGATGCGATCGAGAAGAAGCTGCAAGCTGTCAGCCTCAAGCCGCAAGCTTGAAGCACGCGACATACAGCTTGTCGCTTGCAACTTGAAGCTTGAAGCTAAAAACCAACATTGCGTTATCATGCCGAGCCCGTAAAAACGCGATGTTGGTTTTTTTGCCATGACACTCCCGTCCGATCTGCCCGTCGAACTCGCCCACCGTGGTGTGCGCCCGGCCGATCGCCTCGGATTTACCCTGTTTCTCGCAGCACTGATTCACCTTGCATTGCTGCTGGGCGTCGGCTTCACCATGGTCGAGCCCAAGCAGATCAGCAAAACCCTGGAAATCACCCTCGCCACCTTCAAAAGCGAAAAGAAGCCCGAGAAAGCAGATTTCCTGGCTCAGGAAAACCAGCAAGGCAGCGGCACCCTGGATAAAAAGGCGATACCCAAGACTACCGAGGTCGCGCCCTTCCAGGACAACAAGGTGCAGAAAGTCACTCCGCCGCCGGCCGCCAAGCCGCAAGTCCAGGAAGCGCCACCCAAGGCAGCCGTGACCACTGTTGCGCCGAAGCCGAAGAAAGCCCCGGCAAAAACCGAAGCGCCCAAGGCTGATGCCAAACCCAAGGTTGCCGCACCGACATTCGACAGTGAACAGCTGTCCAGTGACATCGCCAGCCTCGAAGCGGAACTGGCCAACGAACAACAGCTGTACGCCAAGCGTCCACGCATCCACCGCTTGAGCGCCGCCTCGACCATGCGCGACAAGGGCGCCTGGTACAAGGATGAATGGCGCAAGAAAGTCGAGCGCATCGGCAATCTGAACTACCCCGACGAAGCCCGCCGCAAGCAGATCTACGGCAATTTACGGCTGATGGTCTCGATTAACCGCGACGGCTCGCTGTATGAGGTGCTGGTGCTCGAATCCTCCGGACAGCCGCTGCTGGACCAGGCGGCCCAGCGCATCGTGCGGCTCGCGGCGCCATTTTCGCCATTTACCGGCGACCTTTCGGACATCGACCGCCTGGAAATCATCCGCACCTGGAAATTCGCCCGCGGCGACAGACTGTCCAGCAATTAAGAATGCGCGGACCGTAGCAACTGGCGAAACCCGCACTCCCCCGTAGCAGCTGGCGAAGCCTGCGTTCGGCTGCGAAGCAGTCGTAAAACCATGCGACTGCGTTTTTGCAGGTGTCCGGCGTTTTCAGGGTTTACGACTGCTGCGCAGCCGAACGCAGGCTTCGCCAGCTGCTACAGGGGTCGGTGAGCGCATTTCCTGTGCATCCCCAGCTTGTCAGTTTGCCCCTCCAACGCCACACTAGCGCTCATGAAAAACGTCAGCCCCAGTTACCTCAAGCATCATTTCCTGATCGCCATGCCGCACATGGCCGACCCGAACTTTGCCCACACCTTGACCTACATCGTCGAGCACACGGCCAATGGTGCCATGGGGCTGGTAGTCAACCGTCCGCAAGACCTCAATCTGGCCGACATCCTCGAGCAATTACGCCCCGATATCGAGCCACCCGTGTTGTGCCAGCATGTGCCGATTTTCATCGGCGGCCCGGTGCAGACCGATCGCGGATTTGTCCTGCACCCTTCAGGGCAGACCTATCAGGCGACCGTTGATCTGGAAGGCGACCTGTCCCTGTCGACTTCCCAGGACGTGTTGTTCGCGATCGCCGATGGCGTCGGCCCGGCGAAAAGCGTGATCACCCTCGGTTACGCCGGTTGGGAAGCCGGGCAGCTGGAGTCCGAGCTGGCCGACAACGCCTGGCTGACCTGCCCGTACAACGCCGACATCCTGTTCAATACCAGCAGCGAACTGCGCCTGGAAGCGGCGGCCCGGCACCTGGGGATCAACCTCAGCCTGCTGACCAGTCAGGCGGGGCACGCCTGATGGCCCTGCGGTTGATTCTCGGGTTCGACTACGGCACCAAACAGATCGGCGTTGCGGTCGGCCAGGTGATTACCGGCCAGGCTCGCGAGCTATGCACCTTGAAGGCGCAGAACGGCATCCCCGACTGGAATCAGGTCGAAGCCCTGATCAAGGAATGGAAACCCGACGCTGTCGTGGTCGGCCTGCCCCTGAATATGGACGGCACGCCCAGCGACATGTGCCTGCGCGCGGAAAAATTCGCCCGCCGCCTCAACGGCCGCTACAACCTGCCCTTCTATACCCACGATGAACGCCTGACCACCTTCGAAGCGAAGGGCGAGCGGCGTGATCGCGGCGGACAAAAAGGCAGCTACCGCGACAACCCGGTGGACGCCATCGCCGCCGCTTTGCTGCTACAAGGCTGGCTCGACGAAAACACCGCACTGTTCCAATCTCAATCCTGAAGAGCCGCCTCGCGACTCTCTAAGCTGCAACCCGGGCCTCGCTCAAGCAGAATCTGGCCCGGGCCCAAGAAGGAGCAACCATGAGCCTGCCCAATCCCGCCGAACTGATCAGCCAGATGGCGACCCGTCTCAAGGCGCACCTGGAACATCGCGGCATCAGCGAACCGCGCTACATCGGCATTCGCACCGGCGGAGTCTGGGTTGCCCAGGCCTTGCTCGACGAACTGGGTAGCGACGCGCCGCTCGGCACCCTGGACGTATCCTTCTATCGTGACGACTTCAGCCAGAACGGCCTGCACCCGCAAGTCCGCCCTTCTGCCCTGCCGTTCGAGATCGAAGGCCAGCACCTGGTGCTGATCGACGATGTGCTAATGAGTGGCCGCACCATTCGCGCCGCCCTCAACGAACTGTTCGACTACGGCCGCCCGGCCAGCGTGACGCTGGTCTGCCTGCTGGACCTCGACGCCGGCGAGCTGCCGATCCGCCCGAACGTGGTCGGCGCGACCCTGTCGCTCGCCGCCCATGAACGGGTGAAATTGTCCGGTCCTTCGCCGCTCGTGTTGGAACTGCAAGACTTCGACCTTTAATCCGCCCTATTGAGAGTCCCCCTCGCGATGACGCCTCTAGACACCAAGCGCCCGCTGCAGCTCAATGATCAGGGCCAGCTGCGCCACTTCCTCTCGCTCGACGGTTTGCGCCGCGAGCTGCTGACGGAAATCCTCGACACCGCTGACTCGTTCCTCGAAGTCGGCGCCCGGGCGGTGAAAAAAGTCCCGCTGCTGCGCGGCAAGACCGTGTGCAACGTGTTCTTCGAGAACTCCACCCGCACTCGCACGACCTTCGAGCTGGCGGCCCAGCGGCTGTCGGCGGACGTCATCACCTTGAACGTGTCGACTTCCTCGGCCAGCAAGGGCGAAACCCTGCTCGACACCCTGCGCAACCTGGAAGCCATGGCCGCCGACATGTTCGTCGTGCGCCACGGTGATTCCGGCGCGGCGCACTTCATTGCCGAACATGTCTGCCCGCAAGTGGCGATCATCAACGGTGGCGACGGCCGCCACGCGCACCCGACCCAGGGCATGCTCGACATGCTGACGATTCGTCGGCACAAGGGCGGCTTCGAAAACCTCTCGGTGGCCATCGTCGGCGACATCCTGCACTCACGAGTCGCGCGTTCGAACATGCTGGCGCTGAAAACCCTTGGTTGCCCGGACATCCGCGTGATTGCGCCGAAGACCCTGCTGCCGATCGGTATCGAGCAATACGGCGTCAAGGTCTACACCGACATGACCGAAGGCCTGAAAGACGTCGACGTGGTGATCATGCTGCGCCTGCAGCGCGAGCGTATGACTGGCGGCCTGCTGCCGAGCGAGGGCGAGTTCTACCGCCTGTTCGGCCTGACTACCGCGCGCCTGGCCGGCGCGAAGCCGGACTGCATCGTCATGCACCCGGGCCCGATCAACCGCGGGGTGGAAATCGAGTCCGCAGTGGCCGATGGCCCGCACTCGGTGATCCTCAATCAGGTGACCTACGGGATCGCCATTCGTATGGCCGTGTTGTCCATGGCCATGAGCGGGCAAACCGCGCAGCGTCAATTCGAGCAGGAGAACGCCCAGTGAAGCTCAGCATTCTCGGCGCACGTGTCATCGATCCAGTCAGCGGGCTGGATCAAGTTACCGATATCCACATCGAAGCCTGCAAAATTGTCGCCCTGGGCGCCGCACCCGCCGGCTTCGTCGCAGTCGATACCATTGAAGCCCAAGGCCTGGTGGCCGCGCCTGGCCTGGTCGACCTGAACGTCGCCTTGCGTGAGCCCGGCTACAGTCGCAAAGGTTCGATCATCAGCGAAACCCGTGCAGCGGCGGCCGGTGGCGTAACCAGCCTGTGCTGCCCGCCCAAAACCAAACCGGTGCTGGACACCTCGGCTGTAGCCGAACTGATCCTCGACCGCGCCCGTGAGGCCGGCAACACCAAAGTCTTCCCGATCGGCGCCTTGAGCAAAGGCCTCGACGGCGAACAGCTGGCCGAACTCGTGGCCCTGCGTGATGCCGGATGCGTGGCCTTCGGCAACGGCCTCGAAAGCTTCCGCAACACCCGCACCCTGTGCCGGGCACTGGAATATGCGGCGACCTTCGACCTGACGGTTATCTTCAACTCCCAGGACCATGATCTGGCTGAAGGCGGTCTGGCCCACGAAGGCCCTACCGCGAGCTTTCTCGGCCTGCCGGGCATTCCGGAAACTGCCGAAACCGTGGCCCTGGCCCGGGACCTGCTACTGGTCGAGCAAAGCGGCGTGCGTGCGCACTTCAGCCAGCTCACCAGCGCCCGTGGCGTGGCCCTGATCGCCCAGGCCCAAGCCCGCGGCTTGCCGGTGACCGCCGATGTTGCCCTGTATCAGCTGATCCTGACGGACGAGGCGCTGATCGACTTCAGCAGCCTTTATCACGTCCAGCCGCCACTACGCACCCGCGCTGACCGCGATGGCCTGCGCGAGGCAGTGAAGTCTGGTGTGGTGTCGGCCATCTCCAGCCACCACCAGCCCCACGAGCGTGATGCCAAACTGGCGCCGTTTGGCGCAACCGAACCGGGCATCAGCAGCGTCGAACTGCTGCTGCCGCTGGCCATGACGCTGGTGGAGGATGGTTTGCTCGACCTGCCGACCCTGCTGGCGCGCCTGAGTGCCGGCCCGGCCGAAGCATTGCGCCTGCCGGCGGGCAAGCTGGCGGTGGGTGGTGCAGCGGATATCGTGTTGTTCGATCCGGCTGCTTCGACCGTGGCCGGAGAGAACTGGCTCTCCAAGGGCGAGAACTGCCCGTTTATTGGCCACAGCCTGCCGGGGGTGGTGCGGTATACCCTGGTGGATGGGCGGATTAGCCACCAGGCCTAGAAACAAAAAGATCGCAGCCTGCGGCAGCTCCTACAGGGAAACGCATATCCCTGTGTAGGAGCTGGCGAAGCCTGCGATCTTTTGATCTTGCTTAACGGCGCTGTGCGTTACGGACTGAAACCTGGTCATTCAACGTCCAGAAGTCATACAGCACCCCAATAAAGAACAACCCACCGGTCACCAGATACAGCAACCCGCTGATCCATTTGCCCTGATACATCCGGTGCACACCGAACACCCCCAGGAACGTCAGCAGAATCCAGGCGACGTTGTATTCGATTGGCCCAGCGGCAAAACGCAGGTCTGCCTCGCGATCCATGGCCGGGATCAGGAACAGGTCGATCAGCCAGCCAATGCCCAGCAAACCAAAGGTGAAAAACCAGATCGTCCCGGTCACCGGCTTGCCGTAATAAAAGCGGTGCGCGCCGGTGAATCCGAGGATCCACAGCAGGTAGCCGATGACCTTGCTATGGGTGTCCTGGTGCGGAACGGGGTGTTGATAGGTATTCATGGATGACCTCGATTCACACGATAGATAAATATTCTTTAATTCTTTGTGACTTTTTTACGCGTGGCCGACAGATGGCAAATGTTATCCTGTGGCGCGCTAAAGTCTTGTCCCGTAAGACATTTGCTTGAAGCCTAGCGTACATCTGTCGCCAATTTGGTTCCCTTGAGACCGTCGCGAATCGACCAACGGGTCCGGAATGGACAAAAAAGCTGTTATAAAGTTGCGCGCTAACCAATATGAGCCCTGCCTAATGCGTCCATTTTTCAAGACATGGCTAACCATTTGCCTTTTGATGCCACTGGCCGCCCACGCCACCAATCGTGAGCAACGTCTTCCTAACGTTAATGGTTACACCCCGAAATCCCATGCTTCTGCCCCTTCGAGCAAAAGCAAGAAAACCGCTCCAACCCTGACCAGCAAGAGCAGCCTGGTTCCGCCGATGGCGAGCAAGGAAAGCAGCAACGTGCTCAGCCGTGCAGTGAATGTGCTCGGTACTCCCTATCGTTGGGGCGGTAGCAGCCCAAGTAAAGGGTTCGACTGCAGCGGCCTGGTGAAATACGCGTTCAATGACGCGACATTCGACCTGCCGCGCACTTCGAATGCCATGGCCAGTGGTCATGGCGAGAAAGTCGATCGCAAGGATCTGAAGCCCGGCGACCTGATTTTCTTCAACATCAAGAGCCGTCGGGTCAATCACGTCGCCATTTACCTGGGCAACGACCGCTTCATCCACGCACCGCGTCGCGGCAAGTCGGTGAGCATCGATACCCTGAAGAAACCGTATTGGGAAAAACACTACGTAGTGGCCAAGCGGGTACTGCCGAAAGAACAGAACGCCTTGCGGGTTGTTCAGCGCTGATCTGAAGCCACGAAATTCGCCGAACCTTGCGGCCCTATCGCGAGCAGGCTCACTCCTACATTGGAATGCATTTCCCTGTAGGAGTGAGCCTGCTCGCGATGGCGCACATGCAAGCGCCACAAATCCCCATTAAAAATTATCGGGCGACCGCGCCTTCTCCCGCGCATGCTCGCGACTGATCAGCCCCTTGCTGACCAGATCCTTCAAGCACATATCCAGCGTCTGCATCCCCAACGACGCACCCGTCTGAATCGACGAATACATCTGCGCCACCTTGTCCTCGCGAATCAAGTTACGGATCGCCGACGTTCCCAGCATGATCTCGTGGGCGGCAACCCGGCCGCCGCCAATTTTCTTGATCAGCGCCTGTGACACTACCGCCAGCAGCGACTCGGAGAGCATCGAACGCACCATGGACTTCTCGTCCCCAGGGAACACGTCCACCACCCGGTCGATGGTTTTTGCCGCCGAAGTCGTGTGCAACGTGCCGAACACCAGGTGCCCGGTTTCCGCTGCTGTCAGCGCCAGGCGAATGGTCTCCAGGTCGCGCATTTCACCCACCAGAATCACGTCCGGATCCTCACGCAGCGCCGAGCGCAAGGCTGTGGCGAAGCTGCGGGTATCGCGGTGGACTTCGCGCTGATTGATCAGGCATTTGCGCGACTCGTGGACAAATTCGATCGGGTCCTCAATGGTAAGAATATGGTGATGACGGTGGTTATTCAGGTAGTCGATCATGGCCGCCAGGGTCGTCGACTTGCCGGAGCCAGTAGGCCCGGTGACCAGTACCAGCCCGCGCGGGGCCTCGGTGATCTTGCGAAACACGTCCCCCATGCCCAGGTCATCCATGCTCAGGACTTTCGAAGGGATGGTGCGAAAAACCGCACCGGCGCCACGGTTCTGGGTGAAGGCATTGACCCGAAACCGCGCCACGCCGGGCACCTCAAAGGAAAAATCGCTCTCCAGGTGCTTCTCGAAGTCCACGCGCTGGGTGTCATTCATGATTGCGTAGATAAGCTCCTGCACCTGCTTGTGGTCCAGGGCAGGCAGGTTGATGCGCCGCACATCACCGTCCACTCGAATCATCGGTGGCAGGCCGGCAGACAAGTGCAGATCGGACGCGCCCTGTTTGGCGCTGAAGGCCAGCAGCTCAGTGATATCCATAGCGCTCCTCAATTCCAGTAGAATGCCGCCAACCTCAGAACCGCTGGCGCCTCTTGAATGTCCACGATAGCAGACAACATCGCTCAGGTTACTTCGCGCATCCATGCTGCGGCCCAAGCTGCTCGCCGCGACGAGCACAGCGTGCAGTTGCTCGCCGTGAGCAAGACCAAGCCCGCCGCAGCGTTGCGCGAAGCACACGCCGCCGGGATCCGCGACTTCGGTGAGAACTATCTGCAGGAAGCCCTGGGCAAGCAGCTCGAATTGGCCGACTTGCCCTTGATCTGGCACTTCATCGGCCCCATCCAATCGAACAAGACTCGTGCTATCGCCGAGCACTTCGCCTGGGTGCACTCCGTGGATCGCTTGAAAATCGCACAACGCCTGTCCGAACAACGCCCCGCCGATTTGCCTCCACTGAATATCTGCATCCAGGTCAACGTCAGCGGTGAAGCCAGCAAATCCGGCTGCACCCCTGAAGATCTGCCGGCGCTGGCGCAAGCCATCAGCCAATTGCCGCGCATCAAGTTGCGCGGATTGATGGCGATCCCTGAGCCGACTGAAGATCGGGCCGCGCAGGACGCTGCTTTTGCTGCCGTACAACAACTGCAAGCCAGTTTGAACCTGCCGCTCGACACACTTTCCATGGGCATGAGCCACGACCTTGAGTCGGCCATCGCCATGGGCGCGACCTGGGTCCGCATCGGTACGGCCCTGTTCGGCGCCCGCAATTACAGCCAGCCTTGACGGCTTTCTATATAAGGACCTGACATGAGCAAGACTCGTATTGCCTTTATCGGTGCCGGCAACATGGCCGCCAGCCTGATCGGCGGCCTGCGCGCCAAAGGTCTGGACGCCGCGCAGATCCGCGCCAGCGATCCGGGTGCCGAAACCCGCTTGAAAGTGACGGCTGAACACGGCATCGAAGTCTTTGCCGACAACGCCGAGGCCATTCAGGACGCCGACGTGGTGGTCCTGGCAGTCAAACCCCAGGCGATGAAGGCAGTGTGCGAAGCAATTCGTGCGAATCTCAAGCCTAATCAGCTGGTGGTGTCCATCGCCGCCGGCATTACCTGTGCCAGCATGAACAACTGGCTTGGCGCACAGCCCATCGTGCGCTGCATGCCCAATACCCCGGCGCTGTTGCGCCAGGGTGTAAGCGGTTTGTTCGCCACGGCCGAAGTCAGCGCCGAGCAGCGCCAGCAAGCTGAAGAACTGCTGTCGGCGGTGGGCATCGCCCTGTGGCTTGAAGAAGAACAGCAGCTGGACGCGGTCACCGCTGTATCCGGCAGCGGCCCGGCATATTTCTTCTTGCTGATTGAAGCGATGACCGCTGCCGGCGTGAAACTCGGCCTGCCGGCGGACATCGCCGCTCAGCTGACGGTGCAGACCGCGCTGGGCGCCGCGCACATGGCGGTTGCCAGCGACGTAGACGCAGCTGAATTGCGTCGCCGCGTGACGTCCCCGGCCGGCACCACCGAAGCTGCAATCAAATCGTTCCAGGCCGGCGGCTTTGAAGCGCTGGTAGAAAAAGCACTCGGCGCCGCTGCGCACCGCTCGGCCGAGATGGCTGAGCAACTTGGCCGCTAATCAGCTCTTACAAAGGAATCAATGATGCTTGGACTCAATGACGCTGCCATTTTCATAATCAAAACCCTGGGCAGCCTGTACCTGCTGATCGTATTGATGCGCTTCATCCTGCAACTGGTGCGGGCGAACTTCTACAACCCGCTCTGCCAGTTCATCGTGAAAGCCACTCAACCGCTGCTCAAGCCGCTGCGCCGGGTCATCCCTAGCATGTTCGGGCTCGACATGTCGTCACTGGTACTGGCGCTGATCATTCAGATGCTGCTGATCGCGGTGATCCTGCTGCTCAAAGGCTTCATGGTCGATTGGCTGTTCCTGGTGCCGTGGGCCCTGATCGCGCTCTTCTCGCTGTTTTTGAATATTATTTTCTGGGCGATGATCATCAGCGTGATTCTGTCCTGGGTCGCACCGGGGAGCCACAATCCGGGTGCGGAGCTGGTTGCGCAGATTACTGAACCGGTGCTCGCCCCGTTCCGCCGGATCATTCCGAACCTGGGCGGCCTCGACATCTCGCCGATCTTCGCGTTTATCGTGATCCAACTGCTGCAAAGCTGGCTTATTCCGCGCCTTGCGTTCTTTGCACTCATGCCGCAGGGGCTGCTTGGCTTGATCTGATACCGCGTTATCGTTTATCGCGAGCAGGCTCACTCCTACAGGCCTGTAGGAGTGAGCCTGCTCGCGATGAATACTCCTCGGTACATCTGAATGTAATCATCCCCGGCCTTCGCTTGCCGCTAACCCCACCGGTCTTTAGACTTACGCCTCATTTCAACGAGAGCAGGGTCGATGCCAACTGCCTTTCCCGCCGATTCTGTTGGTTTGGTGACGCCGCAAGTGGCGCACTTCAGCGAACCCCTGGCCCTGGCCTGTGGCCGTTCGCTTCCAGCCTATGACCTGATCTACGAAACCTATGGCACGCTGAACGCCACGGCGAGCAACGCCGTGCTGATTTGCCACGCCTTGTCCGGCCACCATCACGCCGCCGGCTTCCACAGCCCCGACGACCGCAAACCCGGTTGGTGGGACAGCTGCATCGGTCCCGGCAAACCAATTGATACCAACAAATTTTTCGTGGTCAGCCTGAACAATCTGGGTGGCTGCAATGGTTCCACCGGCCCGAGCAGCATCAACCCGGATACCGGCAAGCCATTCGGCGCCGACTTTCCGGTACTCACCGTAGAGGATTGGGTACACAGCCAGGCCCGCCTGGCCGACCTGATCGGCATCGACCAGTGGGCCGCCGTGATCGGTGGCAGCCTGGGCGGCATGCAGGCGATGCAATGGAGCATCACCTACCCCGAGCGCATTCGACACTGCCTGGCGATTGCCTCGGCGCCCAAACTGTCGGCGCAGAACATCGCGTTCAACGAAGTGGCGCGTCAGGCGATCCTCACCGACCCCGAATTCCACGGCGGTTCGTTCCAGGAAGCAGGCGTTATCCCCAAGCGCGGCTTGATGCTGGCGCGGATGGTCGGGCACATCACTTATCTGTCCGACGACTCCATGGGCGAGAAATTCGGCCGAGGGCTGAAAAGCGAGAAGCTCAACTACGACTTCCACAGCGTCGAATTCCAGGTCGAGAGCTACCTGCGTTATCAGGGCGAGGAGTTTTCCGGACGTTTCGACGCCAATACCTATCTGCTGATGACCAAGGCCCTGGATTACTTCGACCCCGCGGCGAATTTCGACGACGACCTGGCGAAAACCTTCGCCAACGCCCAGGCCAAATTCTGCGTGATGTCCTTCACCACCGATTGGCGCTTCTCCCCTGCCCGCTCCCGAGAGCTGGTCGATGCGCTGATGGCCGCCAAGAAAGACGTGTGCTACCTCGAGATCGATGCTCCGCAAGGCCACGACGCCTTCCTGATTCCGATCCCGCGTTACCTGCAGGCGTTCAGCAACTACATGAACCGAATTTCGCTTTGAGGACATCATGAGAGCCGATCTGGAAATCATCCAGGAATGGATCCCCGCCGGCAGCCGCGTGCTCGACCTGGGTTGCGGCGACGGTGAACTGCTGACCTGGCTGCGCGACAACAAGCAGGTGACCGGCTATGGCCTGGAAAACGATCCGGACAACATCGCCGAATGCGTCGCCAAAGGCATCAACGTCATCGAGCAGGATCTGGACAAGGGCCTGGGCAACTTCGCCAGCAACAGCTTCGACATCGTGGTCATGACCCAGGCGCTGCAGGCAGTGCACTACCCCGACCGGATCCTCGACGAAATGCTGCGGGTCGGTCGCCAGTGCATTATTACCTTCCCCAACTTCGGACACTGGCGCTGCCGCTGGTACCTGGCAAGCAAAGGGCGGATGCCGGTTTCCGATTTCCTGCCGTATACCTGGTACAACACGCCGAACATCCACTTCTGCACTTTCGGTGACTTTGAAGAGTTGTGTCGCGAACGTGAAGCCAAGGTCATTGATCGGCTGGCAGTGGATCAACAGCATCGCCACGGGTGGGCCAGTAAGCTATGGCCTAATCTATTAGGTGAAATCGGCATCTACCGCGTCAGCAGCCCCGGGCTGCAGGATCACAAGATCGCGGTGTGAAACACGATATTTCGAGGAGAACCACTATGGGTCGTCTAGCGCTGTTTCTACTTACTGCCTGCCTGAGCGTGACCGCCATCGCTGCAGATGCCATCAAGGGTGAACGCCAGGAGAAATTCGGTGACGTGACGGTGCACTACAACACCTTCAATTCCACCTTCCTGACCCCGGACATTGCCAAAGCTGCTGAGCTGACTCGCAGCAAGAACCAAGGCGTGATCAACGTTTCGGTGCTCAAAGATGGCAAGCCGCAGATGGCCCAGGTCAGTGGCACCATCAAGGACCTGACCAGCCAGAGCGTGAAGCTCAACTTCCGCCAGATCACCGAACAGGGTGCGATCTACTACATCGCGCAGTACCCGGTGGACCAGCAGGAAGTGCGCACCTTCGAGATCAAGGTGCAGAACGGCGATAAAATCAACACCATCAATTTCAACCAAGAGCTTTTCCCCGGCCAATGATGAACTTCACCCAACTCGTACTGGCCAGCCACAACGCCGGCAAGCTCAAGGAACTCCAGGCCATGCTCGGCGACTCGGTGCAACTGCGCTCGATCGGCGAATTCAGCACTGTCGAGCCTGAAGAAACCGGCCTGTCGTTCGTCGAGAATGCCATCCTCAAGGCCCGCAACGCCGCGCGTATTTCCGGCCTGCCGGCCCTGGCCGACGATTCGGGCCTGGCCGTGGATTTCCTGGGTGGTGCACCGGGCATCTATTCCGCCCGTTACGCTGACGGCCAGGGCGACGCGGCGAACAACGCCAAACTGCTGGAAGCTTTGAAAGACGTGCCGGAAGCCGAGCGCGGCGCGCAATTCGTTTGTGTGCTGGCGCTGGTACGGCACGCAGACGATCCGTTGCCGATCCTTTGCGAAGGCTTGTGGCACGGGCGCATCCTGACCCAGGCCAGCGGCGAGCACGGGTTTGGCTATGACCCGCTGTTCTGGGTGCCAGAACGCGACTGTTCCAGCGCCGAGCTGAGCCCCAGCGACAAGAACCTGATCAGCCACCGCGCCCGTGCAATGGATCTGCTGCGCCAGCGTCTGGGCTTGAAATGACCCACGACTCCTCCGCGCCGCCGCTGATCTTCGGCGGCGCCGCACAATCGCCTCGGGCTCCATTTGCCGTGCTCCCGCCCCTGGCGCTGTACATCCACATCCCGTGGTGTGTACGCAAATGCCCTTATTGCGACTTCAATTCCCACACTGCCAGCCCGGTGCTGCCAGAAGAGGAATACGTTGATGCGCTGCTGGCCGATCTCGATCAGGACCTGCATGCAGTCTACGGTCGCGAGCTGAGCTCGATCTTCTTTGGCGGTGGCACGCCGAGCCTGTTCAGCGCTGCGGCCCTGGGTCGATTGCTCAAGGGCGTCGAACAGCGCATAAAGTTTGCCGCCGACATCGAAATCACCCTGGAGGCCAACCCCGGCACCTTCGAGCAAGAGAAGTTCACTGCTTACCGGGCACTGGGCATCAATCGCCTGTCGATCGGCATCCAGAGTTTTCAGGAACAGAAGCTCAAGGCCCTGGGGCGCATCCATAACGGCGACGAAGCCCTGCGAGCCGCCGGCATGGCGCGTCAGGCCGGGTTCGACAACTTCAACCTGGACCTGATGCACGGCTTGCCCGATCAGTCCCTGGACGATGCATTGAATGACCTGCGCCAAGCCATTGCCCTGAAGCCGACTCACCTGTCCTGGTATCAACTGACGCTGGAACCGAACACGGTGTTCTGGAACCAGCCGCCCGCACTGCCGGAAGACGACACCCTGTGGGACATACAGGAGGCCGGGCAGGCGTTGCTGGCCGAGCACGGTTACGCGCAATACGAAGTGTCTGCCTATGCACAGGCTGGCCGCGCGGCACGGCACAACCTCAACTACTGGAGTTTCGGCGATTTCATCGGCATCGGCGCTGGAGCCCACGGCAAGCTCAGTCATCCGGACGGGCGCATCGTGCGCACCTGGAAGACCCGGCTACCTAAGGACTACCTCAACCCGGCGAAAAGCTTCCAGGCCGGCGAGAAAGCGCTGACCAACGAAGAGCTGCCGTTCGACTTCCTGATGAACGCCTTGCGCCTGACTGCGGGTGTGGAATCGCGGCTGTACCCGGAACGCACCGGCCTGTCCCTGGAAAGCCTTGCTGAAGGTCGGCTGGAGGCAGAACAAAGCGGCTTGTTGCAGGTCGAACCGTCACGCCTGGCGGCCACCGAGCGCGGCCAACTGTTCCTCAATGACTTGCTGCAGAAATTTCTGAGCTGATTCCAGAACTAAGGAAAACCCATGGATTTTGTACTCGACCTGCTCGCCACGGTGTCTCGCTGGAGTCGCGGCAACCTATCGGAAATCGCCCTGGCGCTTGTAGGGTGCCTGCTGGTGTTGTTTGGTGCGGATTTCAAAGGCTGGGTCGAGCAACGCCTGGGCAGCGTCGCGGGCGCCTTGCGCGTCCCGATGATGGCCCTGTTGTGCATGGTTGGCAGCGGCGCCGCACTGATCTATGCGACTCCGTGGATCGTCAAGGGCTTGAGTCAATTCAACAACTACAGCCTGGCGCCGGTATTGGTGGTGGTGCTGGTGTTGATTGGCGTGGTGGCTGATCGCCGCTGAACCTACGAACAACCCAAAACAACTGTGGGAGCGGGCTTGCTCGCGAATGCGATGTGTCAGTCAACATAAATGTGTCTGATACACCGCATTCGCGAGCAAGCCCGCTCCCACAGGTTTTAAGACTGCTTTTCGAACTTCAGATCCCACACGCCATGCCCAAGACGTTCGCCGCGGCGTTCGAACTTGGTAATCGGCCGCTCGGCCGGGCGCGGTACGCATTTGCCGTCTTCAGCCAGGTTGCGATAACCCGGCGCGACATTCATCACTTCGAGCATGTATTCGGCGTACGGCTCCCAGTCCGTGGCCATGTGCAGCACACCGCCGACCTTTAACTTGCTCCGCACCAGCTCCGCGAACGATGCCTGAACGATACGGCGCTTGTGGTGGCGGCTCTTGTGCCATGGGTCGGGGAAAAACAGCATCAGGCGATCGAGGCTGTTGTCGGCCACGCAGCGGTTGAGCACCTCGATCGCATCGCAATCATAGACTCGAAGGTTGGTCAGGCCCTGGGTCAGCACGCCATTGAGCAGCGCGCCGACACCTGGACGGTGCACCTCAACGCCAATGAAATCCTGCTCCGGCGAAGCCGCAGCCATTTCCAGCAGCGAATGGCCCATGCCGAAGCCGATTTCCAGGGAGCGCGGCGCAGAACGGCCAAACACCTGATCGAAGTCCACCGGCGCATCGGCCAGCGGCAGGACGAACAGCGCAGTACCCTGCTCCAGGCCTTTCTGCTGGCCTTCGGTCATGCGCCCGGCGCGCATCACAAAACTCTTGATACGGCGATGTTGGCGTTCTTCGCCTTCTTCCGGCTGGACAGGCGTTTCGTTTGATTCAGTCATCAATGGCTCTTACTTGATCAGACCATCCAGCGGCGAGGAGGCGCTGGCATAGAGTTTTTTCGGCATGCGACCGGCGAGGTAAGCCAGACGGCCCGCGACGATCGCATGTTTCATGGCTTCGGCCATCATGACCGGTTGCTGGGCATGGGCGATCGCCGAGTTCATCAGCACCGCCTCGCAACCCAGTTCCATGGCAATGGTGGCATCGGAGGCGGTACCCACACCGGCATCCACCAGTACGGGAATTTTCGCTTCTTCGAGGATGATTTGCAGGTTGTACGGGTTGCAGATCCCCAGGCCCGTACCGATCAGACCAGCCAGAGGCATCACCGCGATGACACCGATTTCCGCCAGCTGACGGGCAATGATCGGGTCATCGCTGGTGTAGACCATCACGTCAAAACCTTCCTTGACCAGCACTTCGGCGGCCTTGAGGGTTTCAATCACGTTGGGAAACAGGGTTTTCTGGTCGGCCAGCACTTCCAGCTTCACCAGGTTGTGGCCGCCAAGCAGCTCACGGGCCAGGCGACAGGTGCGCACGGCCTCGGTGGCATCAAAGCAACCGGCAGTGTTCGGCAGGAAGGTGTAGCGCTCCGGCGACAGGACTTCGAGCAGGTTCGGTTCGCCGGGGTTCTGGCCGAGGTTGGTACGGCGCACGGCGAAGGTCACGATCTCGGCGCCCGAGGCTTCGATGGCCTGGCGGGTTTCTTCCATGTCGCGGTACTTGCCGGTACCTACCAGCAAACGCGACTGGTAAGTACGACCGGCCAGGACGAAGGGCTTGTCGCTACGAACGATGCTCATGGGAAATCCTCTGTAGGGTTGAGGTTCTTGCAGAATGCTGTGCCCTGGGGGCCCGGGCGACTAGCCGCCGCCGATGGCGTGCACCACTTCGACCGAATCGCCGTCGTTCAGAGTGGTTTCGGCATGCTGGCTGCGCGGCACGATATCCAGATTGAGCTCCACCGCAACGCGGCGTCCGGTCAGTTCCAGACGGGTCAGCAGGGCCGCAACGGTTTCACCGTCGGGCAATTCAAGGGATTCGCCGTTCAACTGAATGCGCATGCCACAGGCCACCATCTTTTTAAGGGGCTGGCATTCTAGCCCGATCAGTCAGATCGACCCAAGCCATTCGTCTTGAAACGCAATCCTCCCGGTAGGAGCTGCCGCAGGCTGCGATCTTTCGATCTGGCTTTTTTGAAGATCAAAAGATCGCAGCCTGCGGCAGCTCCTACAGAGGTTTGGTTACCTCAGGCCAGGCGCCAGGCGGCAAGGCCCAGGCAGAACCAGCCAACCAGAAATGCCAGGCCGCCAAATGGCGTGATGATCCCAAGCTTGCTGATGCCCGTCATGGTCAACACATACAAACTACCTGAGAACAGCAGAATGCCGATCGCAAACGAGGCTCCGGCCCAGGTAACCAGGCGTCCCGGTATCTGCGTGGCCAGCAACGCCACCCCGAGCAACGCCAGGGTATGCACCAGTTGATAGGTGACGCCGGTATGAAAAATCGCCAGATATTCAGGCGTCAGGCGGCTCTTCAGGCCATGGGCGGCGAAGGCGCCCAGGGCAACTCCGGTAAAGCCGAAAAAAGCGGCCAACATCAGAAAGCCACGCAGCATGAGAACTCCAGTCAGACTCGATCAACAGGGTCTGTATAATGGCCCGCTCAACGGGTTCGGCCAAGCCATCTCTATGCTGCGTTTAATTCTACGAAGATTCACCAAGGCCGTGCTCTGGTTCGCGGGCGGCAGCGTTTTGCTGGTGCTGATATTTCGCGTGGTGCCGCCCCCGGGGACGGCCTTGATGGTCGAGCGCAAGATCGAATCCTGGTTCGACGGCGAGCCCATCGATCTGCAACGCACCTGGAAACCCTGGGATGAGATCTCCGACGACCTCAAACTCGCGGTAATTGCGGGCGAGGATCAAAAATTCCCGGAGCACTGGGGATTCGATTTCGGCGCGATTCAAAAAGCCCTGGCTCACAACGAGCTGGGAGGATCGATCCGCGGCGCCAGCACGTTGAGCCAGCAGGTTTCGAAGAATCTGTTTCTCTGGTCTGGCCGCAGCTGGCTGCGCAAGGGACTGGAAGCATGGTTCACTGGGCTGATCGAGGTGCTGTGGCCAAAGCAACGGATTCTTGAGGTGTACCTCAACAGCGTCGAGTGGGATGAAGGGGTATTTGGCGCGGAAGCGGCCGCCCGGCATCACTTTGGCGTGAGCGCTAAGGGGCTGAGCCGTCAGCAATCCAGCCTCTTGGCGGCAGTCCTACCGAACCCGCGAGTGTGGAGCGCGAGCCATCCCACCAGTTATGTTGCGCGACGCGCAGGGTGGGTTCGGCAGCAGATGAGCCAGTTGGGCGGTGACAGCTATCTGCTGGGCCTGAACGATTCGCGCCGGGCACCTTGGGCGCAGTAACACTGCAAATCCCCTGTGGGAGCGGGCTTGCTCGCGAAGGCGTCGTGTCAGTCAACGTTACTGCAGGATGACACTCCCCATTCGCGAGCAAGCCCGCTCCCACACTGGCTGCGTGGTCATTCAGTAAGACATGCACAAACAAAAACGCCCCGATCATTGCTGACCGGGGCGATTTCTATGGCGTTCGCGGAAGTTAAGCCGCGATCGACAACTTGAGCTTGTTCATCGCGCTTTTCTCAAGCTGACGAATACGCTCGGCCGACACGTTGTACTTCTGCGCCAGGTCATGCAGCGTGGCCTTCTCTTCAGCCAACCAGCGCTGATAGAGAATGTCGCGGCTGCGGTCATCCAGCACTTCCAGCGCCTCGTGCAGGTTGTGGTTGGAGTTGTCGCTCCAGTCGGCATCTTCCAGTTGACGGGCCGGATCGTACCGGTGGTCTTCCAGGTAATTGGCCGGCGATTGGAAAGCGCTGTCGTCGTCTGCTTCTGCAGCCGGGTCGAAGGCCATGTCATGGCCGGTCAGGCGACTTTCCATCTCACGCACTTCCCGCGGCTCTACGCCAAGGCTTTCCGCCACACGGTGGACTTCCTCGTTATTCAACCAGGCCAGACGTTTCTTCTGGCTGCGCAGGTTGAAGAACAGCTTGCGCTGGGCCTTGGTGGTCGCGACTTTCACGATGCGCCAGTTGCGCAGGATGAACTCGTGAATCTCCGCCTTGATCCAGTGCACAGCGAACGAAACCAGACGCACACCCATTTCCGGGTTGAAGCGCTTCACGGCCTTCATCAGGCCGACGTTGCCTTCCTGGATCAGGTCAGCCTGAGCCAGACCGTAGCCGGAATAGCTACGGGCAATGTGTACGACAAAACGCAGGTGGGCGAGCACCATCTGCCGAGCCGCCCCCAAATCCTGCTCATAGTAGAGACTCTCGGCCAGTTCACGCTCCTGCTCCGGCGTCAGCAGTGGAATGCTGTTCACCGTGTGCACATAGGCCTCCAGGTTCGCACCCGGGACCAGAGCATATGCAGGTTGCAAAGAATTGGTCATACGAAAAAACCTCCGTCTTACATAACTCGTGCAGTTCAGCACTGCGAAAATTGACCGGAAACCGAAGAACAAGTTCCCATAAACGCTGAAAGGTCAATACGAGCAAAATGATATTACTTTGGCGCAAGCTCCCGCAGGTGGCGTGCGACTGCAATCCATGCACCGATATACCCCAACAGCACCGCGCCAAGCAAGAGTGACAGACCGTCGGCAACCGGTACCCCGGCCAATGCGAAATCACTGCCGTACAAACCGGCCAGGCCGACCACCGCATCGTTCAGCCAATCCAGGCCAAACGCCAATACGCCCCAGGAAAATATCCCTGCACCGAAGCCATACAGCGCGCCCATGTACAGAAAGGGCCTGCGCACATAACTGTCAGTGCCGCCCACGAGTTTAATCACTTCTATCTCTGTGCGCCGGTTTTCAATATGAAGACGAATGGTATTGCCTATCACCAAAAGTAATGCAGAAACCAGCAGCACGGTGAGACCGAAGACAAAACGGTCGCCCAGCTTCAGAATCGCTGCCAAACGCTCGACCCAGACTAGATCAAGTTGCGCCTGTTGTACCTTCGGCAACTCCGAAAGTTTTTGTCTCAATGCTTCAAGAGCAGGCTTGTCGACCTCGTTAGGGGTCACCAGCACCACGCCGGGCAGTGGGTTTTCCGGCAATTCCTTGAGCGCGTCGCCCAAGCCGGACTGCTGCTGGAACTCCTCGAGCGCCTGATCGCGGCCAACGTATTCGGCTTCGGCAACGCCGGGGATAGCCTTTATCTGCTCTCGTAACGCTTCGCCCTGTTCAGGGCTGGCGTCGAGTTGCAGGTACAGGGAAATCTGTGCCGCACGCTGCCAAGAACCACCGAGACGCTCGACGTTACCTAGCAAAAGTGACAGCCCCATAGGCAGGCTCAAGGCGACTGCCATCACCATGCAGGTAAAGAAGCTGCCAATGGGCTGCTTGCCCAAACGGCGCAGACTGTCCATCAGGCTGGCGCGATGGCTTTCAATCCAGGCGTGGAACAGCGTGGCGAAGTCAGGGCCGTCATCGTCGTCGCGTTTTTTCTTCTGCGGCTGCGGATCGGCGGCCTTCGGGGCCACGCGCTCGGAAACCTTGGGGCTGCGAGTCGCACTCATACGCCGGCCTCCCCGTCACCGATCAAGCGACCGCGCTGCAGAGTCAGCATGCGGTGGCGCATGCGCGCGATCAGCGCCAGGTCGTGACTGGCGATCAGCACGCTGGTGCCCAGGCGATTGATGTCTTCGAAAACCCCCATGATCTCGGCCGCCAGGCGCGGGTCGAGGTTACCGGTGGGTTCGTCCGCCAGCAGCAAGGCCGGGCGATGCACGATGGCCCGCGCAATACCGACGCGCTGTTGTTGCCCGGTGGACAGGTCGCCGGGATACAAGTCAGTTTTGTCGGAGAGCGCCACTCGCTCAAGGGCAGAGTCCACGCGCTTGACGATCTCGGCCTTCGACAAGCCAAGGATCTGCAGCGGCAAGGCCACGTTGTTGAATACGGTGCGATCGAACAGCAGCTGGTGATTCTGGAACACCACGCCAATCTGCCGCCGCAGGAAAGGAATCTGCGCGTTGCTGATGGTGGCCAGATCCTGCCCGGCTAGCAGCAATTTGCCAGTGGTCGGGCGCTCCATGGCCAACAGCAGCCGCAGCAATGTGCTTTTACCGGCGCCGGAATGCCCGGTTACAAACAAGAACTCGCCGCGCCGGACCCGAAAGCTCAGCTCGTGCAGGCCGACGTGACCGTTCGGATAGCGTTTACCGACCTGTTCGAAACGAATCATGAACGCTCCCGCTCGGCAAACAGTGCCTGGACAAAGGGTTCTGCTTCAAAAGTACGCAAGTCATCGATGCCTTCGCCGACGCCGATGTAACGAATAGGCAGGCCGAACTGCTTGGCCAAGGCGAAAATCACCCCGCCCTTGGCCGTGCCATCGAGTTTGGTCAGTGCCAGACCAGTCAATTCAACGGTCTGGTTGAATTGCTTGGCCTGGTTGATGGCGTTCTGGCCAGTCCCTGCGTCGAGCACCAGCAACACCTCGTGCGGCGCGTCCGCATCGAGCTTGCTGATTACCCGGCGAACCTTCTTCAGTTCTTCCATCAGGTTGTCTTTGGTATGCAGGCGCCCGGCAGTGTCGGCGATCAGTACGTCGATGCCACGGGCCTTGGCGGCCTGCACGGCGTCAAAGATAACCGATGCCGAGTCGGCGCCGGTGTGCTGGGCGATCACCGGGATCTTGTTGCGCTCGCCCCAGACCTGCAACTGCTCGACCGCAGCAGCACGGAAGGTGTCACCGGCGGCCAGCATGACTTTCTTGCCTTCAAGCTGCAGCTTTTTCGCCAGCTTGCCGATAGTCGTGGTCTTGCCGGCGCCATTGACGCCAACTACCAGAATCACGAAGGGTTTGTTCTGCGAGGAGATTTTCAGCGGTTGCTCAACCGGCTTGAGCATCGCCGCCAACTCCGCCTGCAGCGACTTGTACAGCGCATCGGCATCGGTCAGCTCCTTGCGCGCAACTTTCTGGGTCAGGCGCTGGATGATCACCGAGGTGGCTTCGACACCCACGTCGGCGGTGAGCAGACGGGTCTCGATGTCTTCGAGCAGTTCGTCATCGATGAATTTTTTGCCCAGGAACAGGCTGGCCATGCCTTCGCCGATGCTGGCGCTGGTCTTGGACAAACCTTGTTTGAGCCGGGCGAAGAAGCCCGCCTTGGTTTCTTCGGTACGTGCGGGTTCAGCCGCAGGTTGCGCGAGGGCAACGGGCGTCTCGGCAATCACCGGGGCCTGGACCGGAGCAGGCGCTGGCGCAGCGACTACTACTGGCTCTGGCATCGGCACTGCTGCAACTGGCTCTGGCTCTGGCTCTGGCTCTGGCTCTGGCTCTGGCTCATTCAAAACCACCGGAGCGACTGGCGGCTCGACAAATAGTGCCTGAACCGGCTCTGGTGCAACGACAGTCGGGGCCGGGATCGGTGGCGGCAAGTGCGGTGCCAGCTCATCCTCGACCAACGCTACCGGCTCTTCTGCCACTGGCAGCTTCAACCACGGCTCGGCAGCCGGAGCTGGCGTCAGCGGCTGCTCGGCCACGATTTCAGGCTCGGGCTCAGGCTCAGGCTCGATGACCGGCTGCAGCACCGGCTCGGCGATCGGCAGGACAATCGGTGCCGGCTCCTCGTCCAATACCGGCTCAGGAACCGGCTCAGGTAGTGGCTGTGGCTGTTCGACGACGGTTTCCTGCGGCTTTTTGCGCAGCCATCCGAACAGGCCTTTCTTCTCGCCAGCCGCAGCTGGGGTCTTCTTGTCGTCGTTGGAACCAAACATGGAGGACGGCTATCTCACGGTAGCGACGCGCCCACAGGCGCCTCGGCAAATAAATATTCAATGCTGAACAGACTGCGATTGATCGAGCTTGTTCACGCGCAACATTTTGTAGAGGTGCACAGCACACCTCAAGAAAACGATTTAACACAGGACTGATGCGGCAAAATCGGCGAAAAAGTAGAACTCTGCTGATAAATGTCGAATTCCCGTCGCGAACCCATACAACCTGATCAAGCACCAAGGCCTGATAGGCGTGGCCGCCGCTAAAACGGATCAGTATCCTAGCACCCTCTCGCCCGCCGACGCTAAGACCAAGCGGGCAGCCCAACAGGTTTAAAAACGAATGAATGCTCTTGCCCGCCGCGCTGCAGGCCTGCTGCTCAGCACAGTTTGTCTGCCACTCTCAGCCATGGCTGCCGATCCCCAACCCACCCACGAATTCACCCTGGATAACGGCCTCAAGGTCGTAGTGCGCGAAGACCATCGTGCGCCAGTGGTCGTTTCCCAGGTCTGGTACAAGGTCGGCTCGAGCTATGAGACCCCAGGCCAGACCGGCCTGTCCCACGCACTGGAACATATGATGTTCAAGGGCAGCGAAAAAATCGGCCCCGGTGAAGCCTCGCTGATCCTGCGCGACCTGGGCGCTGAAGAGAACGCATTCACCAGCGACGACTTCACTGCCTATTACCAGGTGCTGGCCCGGGATCGCCTGGGCGTGGCCTTCGAACTCGAAGCCGACCGCATGGCCAGCTTGCGCCTGCCACCCGACGAGTTCGCTCGCGAGATAGAAGTCATCAAGGAAGAGCGTCGCCTGCGCACTGATGACAAGCCGATGTCCAAGGCCTACGAGCGCTTCAAGGCCATGGCCTACCCGGCCAGCGGCTACCATACGCCGACCATCGGCTGGATGGCCGACCTCGACCGCATGAAGGTCGAAGAACTGCGTCACTGGTACCAATCCTGGTACGTGCCGAACAATGCCACGCTGGTGGTGGTCGGCGACGTCACCCCCGACGAGGTGAAAACCCTGGCCCAGCGCTATTTCGGGCCGATTGCCAAGCGTGACGTTCCGTCAGCGAAACAACCTCTGGAACTGGCCGAACCCGGTGAACGCAAGATCACCCTGCACGTGCAAACCCAGTTGCCGAGCCTGATGCTGGGCTTCAATGTGCCGAGCATCGCCACCGCCGACGACAAGCGCTCGGTCAACGCCTTGCGCCTGATCTCGGCGCTGCTGGACGGCGGTTACAGCGGACGTATTCCGACTCAATTGGAACGCGGGGAAGAATTGGTGTCCGGCGGCGCGTCGAGCTACGACGCCTACACCCGCGGCGACAGCCTGTTCACCTTGTCCGCGACCCCTAACACCCAGAAAAACAAAACCATCGCCCAAGCCGAGGCCGGCTTGTGGAAACTGCTCGATCAGTTGAAAACCACCGCGCCTACCGCTGAAGAACTGGAACGCGTGCGTGCTCAGGTCATCGCCGGCCTGGTCTACGAGCGCGATTCGATCACCAGCCAGGCCACCGCCATCGGCCAGTTGGAGACGGTAGGCCTGTCGTGGAAGTTGATGGACACCGAACTCGCGGACCTGGAAAGCGTGACTCCGGAAGACATCCAGAAAGCCGCCAAGCTGTATTTCACCCGCGAACGTCTCAGCGTCGCCCATGTACTGCCACAGGAGACGACTCATGAGTGAGCGTAAAAAACCGCGCCTGGCGCTGATCGGCCTTGTCGTTGTCGCCCTGATCGGCTCCGCGACTTTCTATCTGCTGCGCCCCGACGACTCGACGGCCAGCGAGGCCCTCGACAAGGCCAAGTCCAGCCAGAAGCTGCAATCCCTGGCCGAGCTCGATGGCAAGGCACCGAGCCACCGCAAGCTTGACGTGCAGACCTGGAACACCGCCGAAGGCGCCAAAGTACTGTTCGTCGAGGCTCGCGAGCTGCCGATGTTCGACCTGCGGCTGATTTTTGCCGCCGGCAGCAGCCAGGATGGCGACGCCCCCGGCCTGGCACTGCTGACCAACGCCATGCTCAACGAAGGCGTTGCAGGCAAGGACGTCGGCGCTATCGCCCAGGGTTTTGAAGGCCTGGGTGCGGACTTTGGCAATGGCGCATTCAAGGACATGGCGCTGGCTTCGCTGCGCAGCCTTAGCGCAGCGGATAAGCGCGCGCCAGCCTTGCAGCTGTTTGCTGAAGTAGTGGGTAAACCGACCTTCCCTGCCGACTCCTTCGCGCGTATCAAGAACCAGATGCTCGCCGGCTTCGAATACCAGAAACAGAACCCCGGCAAACTCGCGAGCCTGGAGTTGATGACCCGCCTGTACGGCGATCACCCGTATGCCCATTCGAGCGACGGCACGGCGAAAACCATTCCTGCGATCACCCTGGCACAACTCAAGGCCTTCCATGAGAAAGCCTATGCTGCTGGCAACGTGGTCATTGCCCTGGTGGGCGACCTGTCTCGCGCCGATGCCGAAGCGATTGCCACGCAAGTTTCCAGCGCCCTGCCGAAAGGCCCCGCGCTGCCGAAAATTGCCCAACCGGCAGAACCCAAGGCCAGCATCGGCCATATCGAGTTTCCGTCCAAACAGACCAACCTGATGCTCGCGCAGCTGGGCATCGACCGTGACGATCCGGACTATGCCGCATTGTCGATGGGCAACCAGATCCTTGGCGGTGGTGGTTTTGGCACCCGCTTGATGACCGAAGTCCGAGAGAAACGTGGCCTGGCCTATGGTGTGTACTCCGGCTTCACGCCGATGCAGGCACGCGGCCCGTTCATGATCAACCTGCAGACCCGTGCCGAAATGAGCGAAGGCACGCTGAAGCTGGTGCAGGATGTCCTCGCCGACTACCTCAAGACCGGCCCGACGCAGAAAGAACTCGACGACGCCAAGCGCGAACTGGCCGGCAGTTTTCCACTGTCCACCGCCAGTAATGCCGATATAGTCGGCCAACTGGGCGCCATGGGGTTCTACAACCTGCCGCTGAGTTACCTGGACGACTTCATGCGCCAGTCGCAAAGCCTGACCACCGAGCAGGTCAAGGCCGCATTGAACAAACACCTGAGCACGGACAAAATGGTCATCGTCAGCGCTGGCCCGACCGTGCCGCAAAAGCCGTTACCGGCCCCTACTGATAAACCTGCCGAGCAACCGCTCGGGGTTCCGGAGCATTAATGGCCAGTTCTCGCCCTAAAAAACCTGTTCACAACGTGCATAACGGCGTGAATCAATTGCGCATCATCGGCGGCGAATGGGGCAGCCGAAAGCTGAGCTTCCCCGATGCACCAGGCTTGCGCCCGACGCCGGACCGGGTGCGCGAAACCCTGTTCAACTGGCTCGCGCCTTATGTCGCCGGGGCCAAAGTATTCGACCCCTTCGCGGGTAGCGGCGCGCTGTTTCTTGAAGCATTGTCCCGTGGCGCAGCAATGGGCCAGGCGCTGGACGCCAGCAATATTGCGGTATCGAGCATCAAGGAGCACCTGGGCACGTTGCGCTGCACCTCCGGGCAAATCCAGACAGCCGACGCCTTGCGCTACCTGGAAACCCAGACTGCCGTCGCCTACGACCTAGTGTTTCTCGACCCGCCGTTCAACCAGAACTTGTTGCCGAGCGTTTGCACTCTGCTTGAAGAGCGCCAGTGGCTGGCGGATGAGGCCTGGATCTATACCGAGAGCGAAAACGCACCATCAAGCCTTGGCTTGCCCGGCAACTGGCGCCTGCATCGGGAGCAGAAATCCGGGCGGGTGTATTACGCATTGTGGCAACGTATGGCAGTGATCGCCGGTTAATCGACCCGCCTGAAAAAGGTGCCTGCCGCAATGAGGCAAGCACCGCTGCATCGAGAGTAATCGTGCCCCCTTCGCCAGAACGCTTCATCCCCGCCTTCGGCCTTGGCAACCCGCACCTGCAAACGTTGTGGGGACCGCTGTGGCGCAAAACCACCCATATCGAACGCGAGCGCGAGCGCCTGTGGCTTGATGACGGTGACTTTCTTGACCTCGACTGGCATGGCCCGCACAGCGCCAACGCACCTTTGGTGCTGGTACTGCACGGGCTGACGGGGTCATCAAATTCACCCTATGTCGCTGGCGTGCAAAAGGCGCTGGCGGCCCAAGGCTGGGCCAGCGTTGCGCTGAACTGGCGCGGCTGCTCAGGGGAACCCAATCTGCTGCCTCGCAGCTACCATTCCGGCGCCAGTGAAGACCTGGCCGAAGCCCTTAAACATCTGAAGGCCAAGCGACCGCTGGCGCCGATGTACGCGGTCGGATATTCCCTGGGCGGCAACGTGCTATTGAAATACCTGGGGGAAACCGGCGATGACAGCGGGTTGCAGGGGGCGGTGGCGGTCTCGGTGCCTTTTCGCCTGGACCAATGCGCCGACCGCATCGGCCAGGGATTTTCAAAGGTCTATCAGGTGCATTTCATGCGTGAGATGGTCGCTTACATCAAAAACAAGCAGCGCCAGTTTCAGCACGACGGACGCGAGGATGGACTGGCGTCCCTGGCGGCCCTTGGCTCGTTGGAGAACATGCGCACGTTCTGGGATTTCGATGGCCGGGTGACTGCACCGCTGCATGGCTACGCCGATGCCGAGGATTACTATCGCCGCGCTTCGAGCCGTTATTTCCTGGGGGCAATTCGCACACCGACGCTGATGATCCAGGCGGCGGACGATCCGTTTGTCTTTCCGCACAGCCTGCCACAGGCCGACGAGTTAGCTGAGTGCATCCAGTTCGAATTACATGCCAGAGGTGGGCATGTGGGTTTTGTCGATGGTTCGATCAGGCAGCCGGGGTATTACCTGGAGCGGCGAATCCCAGCCTGGCTGGCAGAATTTGACCAAGTCCTCTGTAGGAGCGAGCCTGCTCGCGATGATCGTCAACGATAACGCGGAGATCCTGACACCCTGCGGCGCGCTCAGGTTTTTCGCGAGGAGGCTCGCTCCTACAGGGACCGGTACACGTACGGGTTTTGCGTTTATTCGCCCGTGGCGACGCCCCGAGCAGGATCATTGATCCACTCGCTCCACGACCCGGCATACAGCGCCCCCAGCGGATAACCCGCCAGGCACAGGGCAAATAGGTTGTGGCACGCGGTCACGCCGGAACCGCAATACGCCACCAACTCTGTCGGCGAACGGCCTGCCAGCTTATCGGCAAAGCGCTGCTTGAGTTGATCCGCCGGCAGAAACCGCCCATCACCGCCGAGGTTATCGCTAAACGCCGCGCACTGGGCTCCGGGAATGTGTCCGGCCACCGGATCGATCGGCTCCACTTCACCCTTGAAGCGCGGCAAGGCACGGGCATCGAGCAAGGTCATCGCCGGCTGATCAAGGCGCTCCCGCAGTTGTTCAGAGCTCAACACCAACGCGCAGTCCGGCTGACCGCTGAAGGTGCCACGCTCTTTACCAGGAGCATCCAGGCTCAAAGGCAGCCCGGCGGCATGCCAAGCCTTGAGTCCGCCATCAAGGATGAACACGCCATCACGCTTGCCCAGCCATGCCAGCAACCACCAGGCGCGCGCCGCGAACGCCCCGGGGCCGTCGTCGTACAGAACCACTTCGCTGTCGGCGTTGACGCCCCAGGCCTGCAGGCGCTCGATCAGGTCGTCCGGATTTGGCAACGGATGTCGACCGGTTACGCCCCTGACGACCGCCCCGCTCAAGTCCCGCTCCAGGTCGGCGAAACTCGACCCGGCAATATGGCCTTCCGAGTAACTGCGCTGGCCGTAGTCCGCATCCTCCAGGGCAAAACGACAATCCAGGATCACCAGCCCCGGCTGCTCCTTTTTCAGGTCCAACGCTTGCGGGCTGATCAACTGCGCAATAGGCATAACGGGCTCCCGTGATTAAAGCGGTTCTGAATCCTCATGCGCTTCTTCAAGCGCCTGACCCAGTGGCACATAAAATTCTTCGTACAGCGCATTGACCGCATCACGCGCCTGATCCGTGACGAACCCGGCCTCCAGCACCAGTACCTGGTACACCCCGCGCTTGATGGCCTGTTCACTCAAGTGATTGGAGTTTTCCCGCGTGGTGCACAGAAAGCGCACCCAGGAAGTCAGGATAATCCAGGCGTTGAGGGTCAGGGACTCGATCTGCACCTTGTCCATGCGCAGGATCCCGGCCTCGACGAAGCCGGCGTAGATGTGAGTGCCATGAATCAGGCAGCGCTGGGAAAAGCGTCGGTAGCGCCCGGCCAACTCCGGATCGCTGTCGAGCAGATGCTCAAGGTCGCGATGCAGGAATCGATAGCGCCACATGGCTGCCAGCAGTTCCTTGAGGTAGAAACGCTTGTCTTCAACCGTGGAGGCACGCCCCTGGGGCGGGCGCAGGAAGCTGTCCACCAGGCTTTCGTACTCACTGAACAGCACGGCGATAATCGCCTGCTTGTTAGGGAAGTGGTAGTACAGGTTGCCCGGAGAAATCTCCATGTGGGCGGCAATGTGGTTGGTGCTGATGCTGCGTTCGCCTTGCTGGTTGAACAGCTCCAGGCTGTTCTGCACGATGCGCTCGCTGGTTTTTATTCGAGGGGCCATGGCTTGAGCTTTAATTCAGGAATGCGAAGAAGAGCATCTTACGGCCTATCCGTAACCGGATAAAACAAAGCTGCACCAGGATGCCAGTTGACTTTATAGAGCATAGACTCTAGAAAGTGTTTCAGTAAAATAAAAATCCGGAGCTGACCATGACCGCTGACATCGCCTATCTGCAAAATTTGCAGCAGCCGTTGGACGAACTACGCAGCCTGTTTGATGCGCAACGCGCCGCGTACGCGACCAACCCGATGCCACCGGCGGCTCAGCGCCAGCAATGGCTGAAAGCACTAAGGGACCTGCTCAGCTCTGAGCGCCAGGCCCTGATCGAAGCCATCAGCCAGGATTTCAGTCACCGCAGCGCCGATGAAACCCTGCTCGCCGAACTGATGCCCAGCCTGCATGGCATACATTACGCCAGCCAGCACTTGAAAAAATGGATGAAACCCTCGCGGCGCAAGGTGGGAGTCGCCTTCCAGCCAGCCTCGGCCAAAGTCGTGTACCAGCCAGTGGGCGTGGTCGGCGTGATCGTGCCATGGAATTATCCGCTGTACCTGGCGATCGGGCCGTTGGTAGGCGCGCTCTCAGCGGGAAACCGAGTGATGCTCAAGCTCAGCGAATCCACCCCGGCCACCGGATTACTGCTCAAGGACCTGCTGGGACGAATCTTTCCCCAGGATCTGGTCTGCGTCGTGCTCGGTGAAGCCGATATCGGCGTGGCCTTTTCCCAATTGCGTTTTGACCACCTGCTGTTTACCGGCGCCACCAGCATCGGCAAGCACGTGATGCGCGCGGCGGCGCAGAACCTGACCCCGGTAACCCTGGAGCTTGGCGGCAAATCCCCCGCTATCGTGTCCCACGACGTGCCGCTCAAGGATGCCGCCGAGCGCATCGCCTTCGGCAAGACCCTCAACGCCGGGCAAACCTGCGTGGCGCCGGACTACGTGCTGGTGCCGCAAGACCGTGTAGCAGGCTTCGTGGAAGCTTATCGCCAGGCCGTTCGCGGGTTCTACCCGACGCTGGTGGACAATCCGGACTACACCGCCATCATCAATGACCGACAACTGGCGCGTCTCAACGGCTACATCAGCGACGCCACCAGCAAGGGCGCATTGCTCATTCCGCTGTTCGAGCAGGGCCAGGGTCGCCGCATGGGCCATAGCCTGCTGCTCAACGTCAGTGATGACATGACTGTGATGCAGGACGAAATCTTCGGCCCGGTGCTGCCGATCGTGCCCTACACCGATCTTGATCAGGCATTTGCCTACATCAATCAGCGCCCCCGCCCGCTCGCCCTGTATTACTTCGGCTACAACAAGCGCGAACAGGATCGAGTGCTTCACGAAACCCACTCCGGCGGTGTTTGCCTCAATGACACCTTGCTGCACGTAGCTCAGGACGACATGCCATTTGGCGGCATCGGCGCATCGGGCATGGGTCATTACCACGGCCACGAGGGATTTCTGACGTTCAGTAAAGCCAAGGGGGTATTGATCAAGCAGCGTTTCAACGCGGCGAGGCTGATCTACCCGCCTTATGGCAAAGCCATTCAAAAGCTGATTCAGAAACTGTTCATTCGCTAATCAACATCGCCGGGTAATAACAATAATGACCCCCAGCCTGTCCGATACACCCGCACTGTCACGCCGTGGCCTGCTGAAATTCAGCCTGGGCGCGACTGCCTTCCTTGCCACCGCCGGATTGGGCGCCAGTCTCAGTGGCTGCTCCTCAAGTACCCCGGCCAGCGGTTTCGCGATCCTGCGTCGGGGTGACCTGCTGTTTTTGCGCGCACTGATTCCAGTGCTGCTCGATGGCGCGGTACCTGCCGAGAAGATGTCGCACGCCGTCGATAGCACGTTGGCAAATCTGGATAACGGCCTGAATCACTTGTCGCCGGAGATGCTCAAGCTGACGCAGCAGTTGTTTGACGTGCTGGGCCTGACCGTCACTCGCGGACCGCTAACCGGGGTCTGGGGCAGTTGGGAAAATGCCAGCGCCGATGAAATCCGACAGTTCCTCGACCGCTGGGAAAACAGCTCGCTGGATTTGTTGCGCATGGGCCATAGCTCATTGCTGCAGCTGGTGATGATGGCCTGGTATAGCCGCCAGGAATCCTGGGTGCATTGCGGGTATCCGGGGCCGCCTGCTGTTTGAGACCGAGTCGAGCCCATCGCGAGCAGGCTCACTCCTACATGTATCGCGTAATCCTGTGGGAGCGGGCTTGCCCGCAACGGCATCAGCCGCTTCACCACACAACCAAAACAATAACGAGAACCCGAACATGCCCGTACCCGATCCGTTCCGAGAAGGCCTGGCCCGCGGCTGGAAGACCTATAACGGTTCGCAACTGACCGAGGACCTGACCCTCGAGGCCGACGTGGCAATCATCGGCAGCGGTGCCGGTGGCGGCACGACGGCAGAAATCCTCAGCGCCGCCGGGTACAAGGTGCTGCTGATCGAGGAAGGCCCGCTCAAGACCAGCAGCGACTTCAAGATGCTCGAAGACCAGGCCTACACCAGCCTGTATCAGGAGGGCATCGGTCGCATGAGCAAGGACGGCGCCATCACCATCCTGCAAGGGCGCGCAGTCGGCGGCACCACGCTGATCAACTGGACATCGAGCTTCCGCACCCCAACCCCGACGCTCGAACACTGGGCACGGGAACATGACGTCAAAGGCCACAGCCCCACCGACATGGCACCCTGGTTCGAGAAAATGGAGCAGCGCCTGGGAGTCGCCCCGTGGATGGTACCGCCTAACGCGAATAACGACGTGATCCGCAAAGGCTGCGAAAAACTGGGCTACAGCTGGCATGTGATTCCGCGCAACGTCCGCGGCTGCTGGAACCTGGGTTACTGCGGCATGGGCTGCCCGACCAATGCCAAGCAATCGATGTTGGTGACCACCATTCCTGCGACCCTGGAAAAAGGCGGTGAATTACTTTATCTGGCTCGCGCTGAAAAGCTCTCGATCAAGGACGGCAAAGTCACCGGCCTGAATTGCGTCGCCATGGACGAGCGCTGCGTTGCGCCAACGGGCAGGACTGTCACGGTAAAAGCGCGGCATTACGTACTGGCCGGCGGCGGAATCAATAGCCCGGCGCTGCTGCTGCGCTCCGCTACCCCCGACCCGCACAAACGCTTGGGCAAACGCACGTTCCTGCATCTGGTGAACATGTCCGCAGGCTTGTTCGATGAAGTGATCAACCCGTTCTATGGCGCCCCCCAATCGATTTATTCCGATCACTTCCAGTGGCAGGACGGCACCAGCGGCAAGATGTCCTACAAACTGGAAGTGCCGCCGCTACACCCGGCGCTCGCCACGACCCTGCTTGGCGGCTTCGGTGAGGAAAATGCCCGGCACATGGAAAATTTGCCGCACACCCACGCCATGCTGGCGCTGCTGCGTGACGGTTTCCATCCGGACAGCCCCGGTGGCAGCGTCGAATTGCGCGGTGATGACACGCCGGTCCTCGACTACCCGGTGTCCGCCTATGCCTGGGACGGCCTGCGCCGGGCGTTCCACAGCATGGCCGAAATCCAGTTTGCCGGCGGCGCCAAGGCGGTGATGCCAATGCACGCCGATGCTCGATACGTCAAAACCCTGGCCGAAGCGCGCACTTTGATCGACGGTTTGAGCCTGGAGCTGTACCGCACCCGCCTGGGCAGCGCCCATGTGATGGGGGGTTGCGCCATGGGCGAAGATCCGAAAAACGCCGTGACCGACAGCCTCGGCCGTCATCACCAGATCAGTAATCTGTCGATCCACGATGGCTCGCTGTTCCCTACCAGCATTGGCGCAAACCCGCAGTTGTCGGTGTACGGACTAACCGCGCAATTGGCCACGGCGCTTGCCGAACGTTTAAAAAATCGGTGAAAACGAGGAATATTCCCATCGTCTATAGTGCTTTCTTACCCAACAGGCGACTTGGCCGACCGGGAAGGCTGCGATACCATCCGACTCCCCAACGGACTCCCGCCAGGACGACGCGATGAACCGAGTGTTGTACCCAGGTACCTTCGACCCTATTACCAAGGGCCATGGCGATCTGGTCGAACGCGCCTCGCGCCTGTTCGATCACGTGATCATTGCCGTCGCCGCCAGCCCGAAGAAAAACCCTTTGTTTCCCCTGGAACAACGGGTGGAGCTGGCTCGCGAGGTCACCAAACACCTGCCGAACGTGGAAGTGGTCGGTTTCTCGACGCTGTTGGCGCATTTCGCCAAAGAGAAAAACGCCAATGTGTTTCTCCGTGGTTTGCGCGCAGTGTCGGACTTCGAATACGAATTTCAGCTGGCCAACATGAACCGTCAGCTGGCACCGGATGTGGAGAGTCTGTTTCTCACCCCGTCGGAGCGCTATTCGTTCATCTCCTCGACGCTGGTCCGTGAAATTGCGGCCTTGGGCGGCGATATCACCAAGTTCGTGCACCCTGCGGTGGCGGACGCCCTGACCGAACGCTTCAAGAAATAACGCAGACTGTTGCAGCCGGCTTGCTGGCGATGCACGTTAACGATGACGCGGGGCTGTCTGGATAAACCCGGCGCTCTCCCGTCCATCGCCAGCAAGCTGGCTCCTGCAGCTCCAATGCGGCACAATTGCGCGCATTGGTTTATAACGCCCGGGTTTCCACCCTGGCTGGAGTTAGCATGTCCCTGATCATCACCGACGATTGCATCAACTGCGACGTCTGCGAACCCGAGTGCCCGAACGCCGCCATCTCCCAAGGCGAAGAGATCTATGTGATCGACCCCAACCTGTGCACGCAGTGCGTCGGCCACTACGACGAACCGCAGTGCCAGCAGGTTTGCCCGGTGGATTGCATTCCGCTGGATGAGGCGCATCCGGAGACTGAAGAGCAGCTGATGGCGAAGTATCGGGTGATCACCGGTAAGGTCTGATCGCTGGTGTGGCTGCCTTCACTCCCGCTGCTCAAACCCCTCCCCGATACACCCCAGACACCGCACAAACGCCGCCTTCGCCGGATCCACCACCAGCGCCTGCCCCGCATCCCCAATGCCGCCACCCAGCGCGGTAAACGGCAGCGAGACCACAAACGCCCCGGCACCGATCACTGTCACCACCACCAGCAAGGGTCGGGCGATCAGCAGGTCGCCGAGCATGGCGTAGGCTGGGGGATTCTGGATGGTGTAGCGCGGGTCGCCGCTGCCATTGCTGGCAGCCAATACCGGCGCAGCGAGGCTCAACAGCAACACGACGACAAGGGTTCGAAACGAATTCATGGCACGGTCCTTCGGCTGGGCAGTGAACACTGACTATAGCCTGTTGGACCTGTCAGCTTTGGCAACGAGGGCAAAAGACGCTGGCGCGCTGACCCAGCTTCACTTCCCGCAAGCCGGTCCCACAGACCTTGCAGTGCTCGCCACCGCGACCATAAACGAACAATTCCTGCTGGAAATAGCCAGGCTGACCGTCGCCGCCGATGAAGTCGCGCAAGGTGGTGCCGCCGCGCTCGATCGCATGGATCAGGATGCGCTTGATTTCGATTGCCAGTTTTAAATACCGGGCGCGGGAAATGCTCTTGGCCTCGCGGCGCGGGTCGATGCCTGCGGCGAACAGCGCTTCGGTCGCGTAGATATTGCCCACGCCTACCACGACCGCGTTATCCATGATGAACGGCTTGACCGCCATGGAGCGCCCGCGGGACTGCTGAAACAGGCGCTCGCCGTCAAACAGCTCGGTCAACGGCTCCGGCCCGAGGCGTATCAACAGCTCGTGATTGAGTGGGTCAAGGCTCCAGAGCATTGCGCCGAACCGGCGAGGGTCGGTGTAGCGCAGGGCCAGGCCTGACTCCAGCTCGATGTCCACGTGCTCATGCTTGGCCGCCGGAGTGCCGATCTCCACCAGGCGCAAATTGCCGGACATGCCCAGATGGCTGATCAGGGTGCCGACTTCGGCATTGATCAGCAGGTACTTGGCGCGCCGCTCCACCAGCACGATGCGCTGCCCGGACAGCCGCACGTCGAGGTCTTCGGGTATCGGCCAGCGCAGGCGTCGATCACGCACAATCACCCGACTGACGCGCTGGCCTTCAAGGTGTGGCGCGATCCCGCGGCGAGTTGTTTCGACTTCTGGCAGTTCAGGCATGGCGCACTCTAATCAGGACTGGATCAGGTCAACACTCAGCGATGATTGCCAAGGTCGCGAATCGTTTGCTTGAGGGTCTCGAAGTCGTAGTCCGAGAGGCCGACATAATCGAGCACCAGATGGCTGATGCTGTTCCACTCGTGGTCGATTTTCTGGTTGCCCAGCACCCGATAGGACGCGCAGATATGCTCGGCCATCTTCAGGATCGCCAGCAGGTTTTTCAACTGGCTGTTACGTGACGATTCATCACTGAAGATCGCCAGGGCATTGTGATGGTTGGCGATCGCATGGGACACGTGCTCCGGCAGGCGCCAGGATTTGGCCGTGTAGTAACCGACCACCGCGTGGTTGGTGTTGAACCGGCTGTTTTCCGTATCAACCACCCGACATTCCGCGCTGGCGTTGGCGTAAGCCTGCTCCAGCACACTCATGTAGTCGGGAAAACGCTGCAGCATCAGCGGCACGCCGCAGTCGTGAAACAGCCCCAGGGCGTAGGCTTCGTCACCGGCCTGACCACCGAGGCGCTTGGCCAGGGTGAGGCAGGTCATGGCCACATCCTGGGCGGTGTCCCAGAATCGATTCAGGGTGACGATGGTGTCGTCGTTCATCTCGCCCTTGATCGACATCGCGTTGATCAGGTTGATCACCGAACGGCTACCCAACAGATTCACCGCGCGCTGGATCGAGGCGATCTTGTTGCTCAAGCCGTAGTATGGCGAATTGACGATCTTCAACAGCGAACCGGACAGGCCGGGGTCCTGGGAGATCAGCTTGGCGATCACCTCCAGGTCCGGGTCCGGCATGTACTGCTCCATCTGCAAATCCACCATGATCTGCGGCTGGGCCGGCACGCTAATGCCTTGCAGGGTCTGTTGAATCTGTTCGGTGGTCAGCTCTTGGGACATAAGTACACGCTCTGGGACAGGCGGCGATTCTAACCTTTATGAAGTTGGATCCGACACACCAGCGGGCACATCGGAGGAACTTTCATCCACGCCCAGGCTTCGGACTGAGTAACGCCCAAGGGCAAACACTTACTCATTCAGGAGCAGCCATCATGGCCAATTCCCTCAGCGGCAAGCGCGTCGCGATTCTTGTAACCGATGGTTTTGAACAGGTCGAACTCACCGGTCCGAAACAGGCTTTGGAAGAAGCCGGTGCCCGGGTCGATATCCTCTCGGCCGAGGAAGGTCAGGTCAAAGGCTGGAATCACGACAAGCCGGCTGATGACTTCCAGGTTGACGGTACCTTCAAGGGCGCCAGCGTCGACCACTACGACGCCATCGTCCTGCCCGGCGGCGTGCAGAACTCCGACACCATCCGTATCGATCAGGACGCCCAGCACCTGGTGAAAACCGGCACCTCGGCCGGCAAGCCGATCGCCGTGATCTGCCATGGCGCCTGGCTGTTGGTGTCTGCCGGACTGGTCAACGGCAAGACCTTGACCAGCTTCAAGACGCTCAGGGACGATCTGGTGAACGCCGGAGCCAATTGGGTGGACAAGGAAGTGGTGACGGACGGCAACCTGATCAGCAGCCGCCAGCCGGATGATATTCCGGCGTTTAACCGCGAGTTGATTGCCGCGCTTTCTGAATAAGATTCAAAACCGCCTTCGCGAGCAAGCCCGCTCCCACATTTGAACGCGTTCTATCTGGAAGATCGCAGACCAATGTGGGAGCGGGCTTGCTCGCGAAGAGGCCATCAGCGTTTCATCGCTCTCAAGCCCGCCGCCCCCCCCAACACGCTATACTCCCGCTCTTTTTTCCGGAGCGACGTCATGTCCCTGCCTAGCCTGCGCCTCAAAGCCAACGCCGACCGTCGCCTGCGAAACGGCCACCTGTGGGTCTACAGCAACGAAATCGATGTAGCCGCCACCCCTCTGCAGGGCTTCCAGGCCGGCGATCAGGCAATCCTCGAAGCCGCCGGTGGCAAAACCCTGGGCATCGTTGCCATGAGCCCGAACAACCTGATCTGCGCCCGCCTGCTGTCGCGCGACATCAAGTTGCCGCTGGACAAGTCGCTGCTGGTGCACCGTATCAACGTTGCCCTGTCCCTGCGCGATCGCCTGTTCGACAAGCCGTTCTACCGCCTGGTATACGGCGATTCCGACCTGTTGCCAGGCCTGGTAGTCGACCGTTTCGGCGACATCCTGGTGGTGCAGATCGCCTCGGCGACCATGGAGGCCCACAAGGAAGACGTGATCGCCGCGTTGACTCAAGTGCTCAAGCCAAGCGGCATTCTGTTCAAGAACGACTCCGCCGCTCGTGACGCCGAAGGCCTCAACCGCTACGTCGAAACCGTGTTCGGCCTGGTGCCGGAGTGGGTCGCGCTGGAAGAGAACGGCGTGAAGTTCGAAGCGCCGGTCATCCAGGGCCAGAAAACCGGCTGGTTCTACGACCACCGCATGAACCGCGCACGCCTGGCGCCTTACGCCAAGGGCAAACGCGTCCTCGACCTGTACAGCTACATCGGCGGCTGGGGTGTGCAGGCGGCTGCTTTCGGCGCCAGTGAAGTCTTCTGCGTCGACGCTTCGGCCTTCGCCCTCGACGGAGTCGAGCGCAACGCTGCCCTGAACGGCTTCGCCGAGAAAATGACCTGCCTCGAAGGCGATGTGTTTGATGCCCTGAAGGAGCTCAAAGCCAGCGAAGAACGTTTCGACGTGATCGTCGCCGACCCGCCGGCGTTCATCAAACGCAAGAAAGACATGAAAAACGGCGAAGGCGCCTACCGTCGCCTGAACGAGCAAGCCATGCGCCTGCTCACCAAGGACGGCATCCTGATCAGCGCCTCGTGCTCGATGCACCTGCCGGAAGACGACCTGCAGAACATCCTGCTGACCAGCGCCCGCCACCTGGACCGCAACATCCAGATGCTGGAACGCGGCGGCCAAGGCCCGGATCACCCGGTGCACCCGGCGATTGCTGAAACGCGTTACATCAAGAGCATTACTTGCCGGTTGCTGCCGAATAGCTAATCGCTGAAAGCGGGGTCGCTGCGCAACCCAACGCAGGCTGCGCCAGCTGCTACATGAAGCACCACAACCCATGTAGCAGCTGCCGAAGGCTGCGTCCGGCTGCGAAGCAGTCGCCATCAAGGTGCATGCCGATCCCCCTGGTTGAGGGAGCGAGTCAATCGCTTGCGCAACAGCTTCACAAAAGCCTCACACCTTCTGCATTGACTTCCACTATCAGCAAGTCAACTCTCGACCACCCCTCACGGACCGAGAGCGTTGTTGATGAACCCTTCCACGCACATTTCAAACAAATCCTCGCTCATCCTGCTGTTGATGAGCATGACGCTCCTGGGTGTTTTCCCCCTGGACGTCGTACTCCCGTCCTTTCCCGCGCTCTCTGACCACTTCAAGACCTCAGCCTCCGACATTGCCCTTTCTGTCAGCCTGTTCGCCATTGGCCTGGCGTTATCCGTGGTGCTTGTCGGACCACTGTCGGATCTGTGGGGGCGCAGGAAGCTTTTATTGACCGGTATTGTGATCTCGATAATCGGTGCAGCAGGTTGCCTGGTTTCCAGCGATTACAGCTGGTTCCTGCTGTTTCGCGTCGTCCAGGCCGTGGGTTGCGGATCCTTTGTGCTCTCCCAGGCGCTGATCCAGGACCTGTTCGTCGGCAAGGAACAGGAGCGGATGAGGATCTGGATGACCACCGGCGGTGGGGTTTTCATATCCATCTCGCCGCTGCTCGGCACCTGGCTGCAATTGCACCTGGGCTGGGAAGGCAGCTTCTATGTTTTTATCGCGCTGGCCGCCATGGTCTGGATAAAAGCAGGCGTCTTGCTCAAGCACACTCCACGCATTCGCACTGCGTCGCCCGGGCGCTTTTTCAGTGCCTATGGGCGGCTGTGTTCCGATGGACGCTTCATGGGTTATTGGCTCATTTCGGGCCTGGCCTTCGCCTGCCATTTTTCATTCATCGTCATTTCACCCATCATTTTCATGGAACGCTTGGCCCTCTCGCCTTACGAATTTGCCTGGGCCCTGTTGTTGTATGGCGTGGCTTATGTGGTAGGCGGAATAATCGCCAGTGCCCTGCATCGGCGCCTGCAGGCCACGACACAGATCATTGTCGGCCTGGGCCTGATCGCCCTGTCAGGGGTGGTCATGTTGTGGCTGTCGAATCAGTTCGGGCTCACGGCTGCGGCGGTGCTGATACCGATGTTGATCTGCACGGCCGGGACTACCATCGCCAGGCCTATTGCCAACTCCAAAGCCATGACCCTTCATCCCGAAGATGCGGGCACGTCCTCTTCGGTCGGCGGCGTAATGATCTTCATGTGCGGCGGCGTGATCAGCGTGGTGATCAATCTCGCGTCCGAGGACCTGACCAGAGCCCTCTCCTTGTGTTTCTTGAGCCTGAGTGCCGTAGGTCTCGGTTTGAATGCGCTGATCGCGCGGCGCAATGTAGCCCTGAAAGTGAGCTGATACACGCCGGTCGTCATTCAACACGCCCCGTGAGCGCTGGATCAGCCGCTCACCGGCATTCCCTCTCGCCGCCAGCCGTGTAGAATCGCCTCATTCATCGCCAGTCATCCCCCGGCGGGTTTATGAGCTCAAGCTGAAGCGCGCGGCGATCCCGCAAACTTATCGGCAACTTCCGGACACACGGCCATTTCTGAGTGTTCCAGACGTCAATAGAAGCTCACTTCCCTTTTGATACCTGATTAGCCGCCCGGAGTGCTTCATGCCTGATTACCGCTCGAAAACATCCACCCACGGCCGCAACATGGCCGGTGCCCGCGCTCTGTGGCGCGCCACGGGGATGAAAGATGACGACTTCAAAAAGCCGATCATCGCCATTGCCAACTCCTTCACCCAGTTCGTACCGGGCCACGTCCACCTCAAGGACCTGGGTCAACTGGTCGCCCGCGAGATCGAACGCGCTGGCGGTGTGGCAAAAGAATTCAACACCATCGCCGTCGATGACGGCATCGCCATGGGCCACGACGGCATGCTCTATTCGCTGCCGAGCCGCGAGATCATCGCCGACTCCGTCGAGTACATGGTCAACGCCCACTGTGCCGACGCGATCGTCTGCATCTCCAACTGCGACAAGATCACCCCCGGCATGCTGATGGCCTCCCTGCGCCTGAACATCCCGGTGATCTTCGTCTCCGGCGGCCCGATGGAAGCCGGCAAGACCAAGCTGGCCAGCCACGGTCTCGACCTCGTCGACGCCATGGTCATCGCCGCCGACTCCAGCGCTTCTGACGAGAAAGTTGCTGAGTACGAGCGCAGCGCCTGCCCGACTTGCGGTTCGTGCTCCGGCATGTTCACCGCCAACTCGATGAACTGCCTGGTAGAAGCCCTGGGCCTGGCATTGCCCGGCAACGGTTCGACCCTCGCCACCCACAGCGACCGCGAACAGCTGTTCCTGCAGGCCGGCCGCACCATCGTCGAGCTGTGCAAGCGTTACTACACCGAGAACGACGAGTCGGTATTGCCGCGCAACATCGCCAACTTCAAGGCGTTCGAAAACGCCATGACCCTGGACATCGCCATGGGCGGTTCCACCAACACCATCCTGCACTTGCTGGCCGCCGCCCAGGAAGCCGAGATCGATTTCGACCTGCGCGACATCGACCGCCTTTCCCGCCACGTGCCGCAACTGTGCAAAGTCGCGCCAAACATCCAGAAGTACCACATGGAAGACGTGCACCGCGCCGGCGGGATCTTCAGCATCCTCGGCTCCCTGGCCCGTGGCGGCCTGTTGCACACCGACCTGCCAACCGTACACAGCAAGACCCTGGCCGAAGGCATTGCCAAGTGGGACATCACCCAGACTGACGACGAAGCGGTGCATCACTTCTTCAAGGCCGGCCCTGCAGGTATCCCGACGCAAACCGCGTTCAGCCAGTCGACCCGTTGGGAAACCCTCGACGACGACCGTGAAAACGGCTGCATCCGCAGTGTCGAGCACGCCTACTCGAAAGAAGGCGGCCTGGCCGTTCTCTACGGCAACATCGCACTGGACGGCTGCGTGGTGAAAACCGCAGGCGTCGACGAGTCGATCCACGTGTTCGAAGGCAACGCGAAGATCTTCGAAAGCCAGGACAGCGCCGTGCGCGGCATCCTCGCGGACGAAGTGAAAGCCGGCGACATCGTGATCATCCGTTACGAAGGCCCGAAAGGCGGCCCGGGCATGCAGGAAATGCTCTATCCGACTTCGTACCTGAAATCCAAAGGCCTGGGCAAAGCCTGCGCCCTGCTCACCGATGGTCGTTTCTCCGGCGGCACCTCGGGCCTGTCCATCGGCCACGCTTCGCCGGAAGCGGCAGCGGGCGGCGCGATTGGCCTGGTGCAGGACGGCGACAAGGTGCTGATCGACATTCCGAACCGTTCGATCAACCTGTTGATCAGCGATGAAGAGATGGCCGGCCGGCGTGCCGAGCAGGATCAGAAAGGCTGGAAGCCGGTGGAAAAACGTCCCCGCAAGGTGACCACGGCACTGAAGGCCTATGCCCTGCTGGCGACCAGCGCTGACAAGGGTGCTGTGCGCAACAAGGCGATGCTCGACGGGCTGTAAGCGTCAGTCGCAACCATAAAAATGCCCCGCCAAGTGCGGGGCATTTTTTTTGCCTGACCGATTAATGGGTGGCCATCAGAACCCCATCGCGAGCAGGCTCACTCCTACAGGAGAATGCGTTCCAATGTAGGAGTGAGCCTGCTCGCGATGGCCACGACTCGGTCTTACTGGATTTCTTCTGGCTTCACGATCACCCAATTCTTGTCCGCCGTCACCGGCAACCCTTCCTTGGCCTGCGCCGCAGCGTGCTTAGCCATCATGCCGTTAATCTGGGTCATGTATTTGTCTTTGCGGTTGACCCACAAGTGAATGCCGCCCTTGGCCACGTCGACGCTGTGGAACAGCATGAAACCATCACTGGTGGGCGTATCACCACCGACCAACACCGGTTTTTTCCACTCATCGATGTACGTCAGGATCGCCGCCTGCTTGCCCGCCATCCAGGTCGCCGGAGTCCACAGGTACGGGGTCAACTCGAGGCCCAGGTTGGCTTTCTCGTCATACTTGCCGGCGGTGATCTGCTTGCGTGCGGTGGTCAGTTCGCCGGTCTTGGTGTCCTTGAGCAACAGGCTCACACCGATCACGTTCTGCGGCTTGACGTTGTAGCCATACTGCGGATCGGACGCGACCATGCGCACCAGCTCTTCCGAGGCAGCGGTCATCACATAGACCTCGATGCCGTTTTCCATCAGCTTGTTGTAGAGCTCTTTCTGCCCAGTGAAGATCTTCGGCGGATTGACGTCGAGCTTCTTCACCACGTCGCCTTCGTAGTAGGTGGCAGGCACCGGTTTGCCTGATGCCATCAACTCGTCGACATACCCCTTGAGCTCTTTGAGGGTGAAGCCGGAGAACACCTGCGCGACCCATGGGTAGCAGACCATGTCATCGAGTTCGCAGAGTCGATAGTAATAACTGAACAGGCTTTCCTTGTGCTCGGCGGTGTCTTTGAACGGGATCAGTTTCAGGGAGGGGTCGAGCTTGTCACGGGTGATCAGGCCCTTGTTTTCCATGAACGGCAGCAATGACTCTTCCAGATCGTAGCGGTAACTGGTGTTGTCCATGTCGAACACCGCGTAGTTACCTTTGTTGGCATTGGCGGCGATCATCGCATCCAATGCCTTGGCCTGATCGGCTGGCCAGTGTTTCAGATCCGTGGCGAGGGCCTGGCCAGCCAGGCCGAGGCAGAGTGCTGCTACCAGAAATTTCGGTGCAAGCTTCATCTTGGTTCTCCCTGATTCAAAGAGCTCGACGCTATCAAATTAATATGACAGTCCCCGCCTGCCTGCGACCGTCCGCGTCCCTATTGCGCCAGCTGCATTCCCGAGAGCGACACGCGCTTATTCCAAAAACGACAGTAACCATGCGTTTTTGATATTAATTCATTAGTTTTCAAGCTGTTAGGCTTGCCGGTTCGCAGCTGCCCCGCAAGGCAGCGGGCACAAGTCTTTATCGGAGTTTTCATGAATCTGCCGCTGACCCTCAATCTGCTGGTGTTCCTTGCCCTGCTATTCGGCCTGGCGCAAACCCGTCACTCCAACTGGAGCCTGGCGAAAAAAGTCCTGCTTGCGCTGACACTCGGCGTGGCATTCGGCGTGGCTTTGCACACCATTTATGGTGCTGGCAATCCGGTGCTGAAAGCCTCTATCGGCTGGTTCGATCTGGTGGGCAACGGCTACGTGCAACTGCTGCAGATGATCGTGATCCCGCTGGTATTCGCCTCGATACTCAGCGCCGTGGCGCGCCTGCACAACGCCTCGTCACTGGGCAAGATCAGCTTCCTGACCATCGGCACGCTGCTGTTCACCACCGCTATCGCCGCGTTGATCGGTATCGGCCTGACCAACCTGTTCGGCCTGACCGCGGAAGGGCTGGTCGCCGGCACCCAGGAAATGGCTCGCCTGCAAACCATCCAGACCGACTACGCGGGCAAGGTCGCCGACCTCAATGTGCCGCAGTTGCTGTTGTCGTTCATCCCGCAAAACCCGTTCGCTGACCTGGCGCGCGCCAAGCCGACTTCGATCATCAGCGTGGTGATCTTCGCTGCGTTCCTCGGAGTTGCCGCCTTGCAACTGCTGAAGGATGACGTTGAAAAAGGTCAGAAAGTGATCAACGCCATCGATACCCTGCAAGCCTGGGTGATGCGCCTGGTGCGCCTGGTGATGAAGCTGACCCCTTACGGTGTGTTGGCGCTGATGACCAAAGTGGTCGCCGGTTCCAACCTGCAAGACATCATCAAGCTCGGCAGTTTTGTGGTGGTGTCCTACATCGGCCTCGGCCTGATGTTTGTGGTGCATGGCGTGCTGGTGTCGGCGGCCGGAATCAATCCGCTGCGCTTTTTCCGCAAGATCTGGCCCGTGCTGACGTTTGCCTTCACCAGCCGTTCGAGCGCTGCGACCATTCCGCTGAGCATCGAAGCCCAGACCAGCCGCCTGGGGATTCCGCAATCCATCGCCAGCTTCGCCGCCTCGTTTGGCGCGACCATTGGCCAGAACGGCTGTGCCGGCCTGTACCCGGCAATGTTGGCGGTGATGGTAGCGCCGACCGTGGGCATCAATCCGCTGGACCCACTGTGGATCGCGACGCTGGTGGCGATTGTGACCCTGAGTTCGGCTGGAGTGGCTGGGGTCGGCGGTGGTGCGACGTTCGCCGCACTGATCGTGTTGCCGGCGATGGGCTTGCCGGTATCACTGGTAGCGCTGCTGATTTCCGTGGAGCCGCTGATCGATATGGGCCGCACAGCGTTGAACGTGAGCGGTTCGATTGCAGCGGGCGCGGTGACCAGCCAGATCATGCAGCAAACGGATAAAGAGTTGCTGGATGCGGATGAGCATTCGGCGTTGGCTCAGGCTTAAGAGCAGCCGCCAAGATCAAAAGATCGCAGGCTTCGCCAGCTCCTACAGGTGTTCACCGATCCCGTAGGAGCTGCCGCAGGCTGCGATCTTTTAGGCTCTCTGCCAAACCTCGAAGCTGTACGCCGGCTTATCGCCTTCGGCAGCAGTTGGCACGTTCGACACCAGCTTCCACTGCCCCAGATCAAACTCCGGAAACCACGCATCCCCTTCAGGGCTCAGCGCCACACGGGTCAGATACAACCGATCCGCCTGTGCCATGCCCTGCGCATACAACTGCGCCCCGCCAATCAACATCAGCTCATCCACACCCTGCTCGTTCGCCCATTCCTGCGCCCGCACCACTGCTGCCTCCAGCGACGGATACACCTCCGCGCCTTCCAACTGCAGGCCAGCCTGGCGGCTGACGACGATATTCAAGCGTCCCGGCAGCGGACGACCCAGGGAATCCCAGGTCTTGCGCCCCATGATGATCGGCTTGCCCAGGGTGGTGGCCTTGAAGTATTTGAAGTCCCCCGGCAAGTGCCAGGGCATGCTGTTGTCGACGCCGATCACACGGTTTTCACCGAGGGCTGCAATCAGGCTGAGAGGGAGTGATTTAGTCATGTCGGCGAGGATACCAGAGCGCCAGCTTCTCGCAACGTAGCCCCCCGACAAGCGCTACAGCGGTTATGCTCACGGCTCAATTGAGCGACGGGATGCCGCGTGACTGAACTGACTAACCTCTGGCTGACGGAAACCATCCGCCTGCGTGAAGAACACGCCGGGGCCCTGGATGATCTGGAAGCCAACCGAATTGCCCGCAGCGCGGGCGGCGATCTGCCGGCACGGATTCAACGCCGAGCGCTGTGGCTGGCCGAACGCGACGGGCTGAGCAGCGCGCTGAGCCATTGGCTGCAAGGTGCGCGACTGGCGCTGATCGCCCTCGCCGTACTGGCAATCATCAGCGGCGCCGGCCTGGCGTTTGCCGCGCTGGGCGACGGACAGAACCCGGTCAATGTGTTCTGGGCCTTGGGCAGCCTGCTCGGGCTGAATTTGATTTTATTGCTGAGCTGGGCGCTCGGCCTGATGTTCGCCGGCGAACACGGCGCCAGCCTCGGCCGCTTGTGGCTGTGGCTCAGCGAAAAACTCGCCCGGGACGCCAAGGCCGCGCAACTGCCGCCGGCGTTACTGTTGCTGCTGCAACGGCAGAAACTCAATCGCTGGGTGATTGGCGTGCTGGTCAACGGCCTGTGGTTGCTGGCCATGCTCAGCGCACTGGTGATGTTGCTGACCTTGATGGCGACTCGGCGTTACGGCTTCGTCTGGGAGACCACCCTGCTCAGCGCTGACACCTTCGTCGCCATGACCCAAGCCTTGGGCGCCCTGCCCGCCTTGCTCGGCTTCAACATTCCAACGGTCGAGATGATCCGCGCCAGTGGCGATGCGGCGCTTAACATTGAAAGCGCCCGGCAAGCCTGGGCCACCTGGCTGGTTGGCGTGCTGGTGGTCTACGGAGTTTTCCCGCGCCTGCTGCTGGCACTGCTCTGCCTGTGGCGCTGGAAAAGCGGCCAGGCACATTTGCGCCTGGACCTGAACCTGCCCGGCTACGCGCAGTTGCGCGAAAGGCTGATGCCCAGCAGCGAAAGACTGGGCATCAGCGATGCCGCGCCCGAGCAGTTGCATCAAGTGCAAAGCCACACCAGCGACTTGCAAAGCGCGGGCGCGTTGCTGGTCGCCATCGAGCTGGATGATCAACGTCCGTGGCCGCCACAGTTGCCGAAGAATGTCAGCGACGCCGGGATTCTCGACAGTCGTGAATCGCGGCACAAACTCCTCGAACAACTCAGCCGGTTTCCACCTGCACGCCTGGCCATCGCCTGCGACCCACGGCGCTCGCCTGATCGCGGCAGCCTGGCGTTGATTGCGGAGCTGGCACGCAACGCCAGCGCCACTCGAGTCTGGTTGCTGCAGGCACCACCTGGCGAGGCGCTGGATGCCGAGCGCCTGGGCGATTGGCATGTGGCGTTGCAACAATTGGAACTGCCGTTCGCCGACAGTGCGCCATTGAACTGGCTGGAGAACGGGCATGACTGACTCACGGCAACATCCGCTCAAACTGGCCGTGGTGGGCCACACCAACGTCGGCAAAACCTCGTTGCTGCGAACCCTGACACGGGATGTGGGATTCGGCGAAGTGTCTCACCGGCCCAGCACCACCCGCCATGTCGAAGGTGCGCGCCTGTCGGTGGACGGCGAGCCGCTGCTCGACCTGTTCGACACCCCGGGCCTGGAAGATGCCATCGCCCTGCTCGACTATCTTGAACGCCTGGAGCGCCCCGGCGAACGCCTCGATGGCCCGGCGCGGCTCGCTCGCTTCCTGGAAGGCAGCGAGGCCCGGCAGCGTTTCGAGCAGGAAGCCAAAGTGCTGCGCCAGCTGCTCACCTGCGATGCAGGGCTGTATGTAATTGACGCTCGCGAACCGGTGTTATCCAAATACCGCGACGAGCTGGAAGTGCTGGCCAGCTGCGGCAAGCCCTTGTTGCCGGTGTTGAATTTTGTCAGCAGCGCCAACCATCGCGAACCGGACTGGCGCGAAGCATTGGCGCGATTAGGCCTGCACGCCCTGGTGCGTTTCGACAGCGTCGCGCCACCGGAAGATGGCGAACGCCGACTGTACGAAAGCCTGGCCCTGCTGTTGGAAAACGCCCGGCCGCAACTGGAACGCCTGATCGCCGATCAGCAAGCCCAGCGCCTGGCCCGCCAGCAAAGTGCTGCGCGATTGATTGCCGAATTATTGATCGACTGCGCCGCGTGCCGACGCAGCGTGGTCGCCGAGGCCGAGCAGGAACAACAGGCGATCAGCGAACTGCGCAAGGCCGTGCGCCAGCGGGAACAGCGCTGCGTCGAAGCCCTGCTCAAGCTCTACGCGTTTCGTCCGCAGGATGCCGCAGCCAGCGACTTGCCATTGCTCGATGGGCGTTGGGGCGACGACCTGTTCAATCCTGAAACCCTCAAACAACTGGGAGTGCGAGTGGGCGGCGGCATCGCAGCCGGCGCAGCCGCCGGGGCCGGGGTGGATCTGCTGGTCGGTGGTCTGACACTGGGCGCTGCCGCACTGGCGGGCGCCATTGCCGGCGGCGCCCTGCAAACCGCGCGCAGTTACGGCAGCCGTCTGCTGGGCAAGATCAAGGGCCAGCGCGAACTGACCGTCGACGACAGCGTGCTGCGCCTGTTGGCCTTGCGCCAGCGCCAACTGTTGCTGGCGCTGAATGCTCGCGGGCATGCCGCGCTGGAGAGCATCCAGGTCGCCACGCCCCAGGACAAGACCTGGCGCGAAGGCAAGTTGCCGGAAGCGCTGAACAAAGCCCGGGCGTATCCGCAATGGTCTTCGCTCAATCCCCATGCAAAGTTGAATCAGGCGGAGCGCCAGGAGCAGATTGAAGTGTTGGCGCAGCAGCTTTAGATCTCGGTGTCCTGTGCTGGCGAAGGGTGCGGCGCGGTCTCGAAACTTAGGACACCAGCAATCGCAACGCCTTCGCCCGCAACACCGCTAAATCAATAATCGGCATATCCATCTCCTTGGCCAACTCATCCCACTGCCGCATCCGCAGGCTGATCGCGCACAACGGATCACACTCGAAATCTTCAGCCTCTACCTCGGTCATCACCCCACCCTGATACTCCAGGGTGCGGCGACTGGCTTCACTCAATCGCTCGTAGTACCCAGGCTCCCTGAGCGTCAGATACCGCTTGGCCTGAACGTGATACTCCACCAGCCGCGCCAAGCGTTCGCTGAAGCCAGCGCGCCGCAGATAATCGGCACCCAGGCGCTCATGGCTGACCACGCCAAACCCACCCATATTGCCGACGCCGTCGGCATCGCAGATATGCCCGATGTCATGGAAGAACGCCGCCAGCACCACCTCATCATCGAAGCCTTCGGCCATCGCCAATTGCGCAGCCTGGGACATATGTTCGATCTGCGACACCGGCTCGCCGATGTAGGCGCTGGCGCCGTAATGCTCGTACAGCGCAAACACCTCGTCGATCACTTGCTCAACGCGATCCATGGTCATTCTCCGAGCAAGGCCGCCACATTGCGTTCGGCCATGGCGGGCCCGACACTCATGCCTACTCCGCTGTGCATCAACGCTGCGCTCACCCCCGATGCCGGACGCAGGAACGAAAAGGGGGCTGGCCCGCGCGCGCCATAGACGCCCTGCCAACGCTCCACCACCTGGATCTTGCAGCCCAGCGTCTGCTCGGCGAGTTCGATCATGTAGTCGTCCACCTGCTCGGCATTGAATGGCGAGGCATCGCTGCCGTAGTGGTGCGAATCACCAATGATCAATTCGCCATAAGGCGTCGGGCTGATCAACAGGTGAATGCCGTTTTCATGCAGGTGAGGTGTTTCGCGCAGGATCTGCGCCTGTACCGCCTTTGCTTCGGGTAGGTCGGCAAAGGCGCCGTAGTGCACGCAACTCAGCCCGGTGAGCAGCGCATGCTGCAGGTTCAGATTGACCTGCGGGCGCGCCCGCAGCATCTGCAGGCGGCAGATTTGCGGGTTGAGCTCGGCAATGGGCGCGGCCAGCAAGGTCTGATAATCGTGGCCGGAGCAGACGATGATCTGCGCGGCCGTGAAGGTTCCCGCGGTACTGTGCAAGCGACCGGGTTCGATCTCGCGAACCAAGGTCGAGAAGTGAAACTCGACGCCGAGCTCGCGTCGCAGGTAGTCGATCAATCCCGGGATGGCTTCCCGGGAATACAACTGCTGATCCTCCAGGCCATGCAGGGCAGCCCGGTGATGGCGGAATTGGCCGTTGTACAAGTCGCGTAAGGCTGCGCCGCGCAGCAGGTCGACGCGGTAATCGTGCTCCAGGGCGCGACCGGCGCAGAAGGCTTCGAGCAATTCTTCTTCGGCTTCCGTGCGGGCGAACAGGTAGGAGCCGTTACGCTTGAGCTGCAGGCCGGCCAGTTGCGCCCATTGCCCCCAGATATCCCGGCTGGCCTTGGCCAGTTCGAGCATCGGGCCAGGTGGCTGGCCGGTGACCAGGGCCTGGCCAAAGTTGCGCACCGAGGCGCCCAGGGGTGTTTCGCTGCGTTCGAAAACGCGCACCTTGAGCCCGCGCCTGGCGGCGGCGTAGGCGTGGGACAGGCCGAGGATGCCGGCGCCTATAATCAGCATGTCGTTGTGTTGGGTCATGGGGATTTTCCAAAGTTCGAAACCGCCTTCGCGAGCAAGCCCGCTCCCACAGGGGATCCATGTCGATCATAAATCCAATGTGGGAGCGGGCTTGCTCGCGAAGGGGCCCTGTCAGCCGATAGAGATCTTACTTGGCAGCCACTTTCTCGGACTTGCCGTCATACCGCTTACGCCACTCGGCCAAAATCTCATCGCGATTCTTCGACGCCCAGGCAAAATCGTTCTTGATCAACCGCTGCTCGTAATCCGCCGGCAGCTCGGTCTGCGGCTTGGCGATTCCCGGCTGAGCCAGCACCGCGAAGTTCTCTTTATAAAGCTCCATTGCCGCCGGGCTTGCGGAGAAATCAGCCAGCTTCTTCGCCGCCTCTTCGTGCTGCGAGCCCTTGATCAGCGCAGTGGCTTCGATCTCCCAGCCCAGGCCTTCCTTCGGCAGGATGATGTCCAGCGGCGCACCCTGGCGCTTCAACTGAACGGCTGGGTATTCAAAAGAAATGCCGATCGGGAACTCACCGGACGCTGCCAGTTTGCATGGCTTGGAACCGGAGTGGACGTACTGGCCGATGTTCTGGTGCAGGTCGTCCATGTACTGCCAGCCCTGCTTCTCGCCGAAGGTTTGCAGCCAGGCGCTGACGTCGAGGAAACCAGTACCGGACGAAGCCGGATTGGGCATCACGATCTTGCCCTTGTACTCAGGCTTGGTCAGGTCCTGCCAGCTGACGGGCTTGGTCAGGCCCTGCTTCTCGGCCTCGACGGTGTTGAAGCAGATGGTCGCGGCCCACACGTCCATACCAACCCAGGCTGGCGGGTTTGCCGCGTCGCGGTAGTTGCCGCCGATCTTGCCCAGGTCCTTCGGTGCGTAACTCTGCAGCATGCCTTGCTGGTCGAGAATCGCCAGGCTCGACGCGGCCAGGCCCCAGACGGCATCAGCCTGCGGGCGGGCTTTTTCGGCCAGCAGCTTGGCGGTAATGATGCCGGTGGAGTCGCGCACCCACTTGATCTCGACGTCCGGGTTGGCTTTCTCGAACGCTTCTTTGTAAGTCTTGAGCTGTTCAGCTTCGAGGGCGGTATACACCGTCAACTCGGTTTTCGCCGCAAAGGCGTTCAGGCTGAAAGCGGTGAGGACAGCAGCGGCCAGGGCCAGGGGCTTGAACATGATCTTTTCCTGTTGAGTTGAGGTTGCGGGAGTGGAAATCAATTGCCGGGCGCGATCTGCCGCCAGGCCTGGGAGCGGCGCAGCAATCCGCGCGAAGCCCAGGCCAGCAGCAGGGACACGCCCGCCGAGGTGAACAGAATCAGGGTCGACATCGCCGCCGCGCCGCCGACGTTGCCGGCGTCATCCATGTTCAGCACCGCCACCGCCGCGAGGATGGTGTCGGGGCTGTACAGGAAGATCGCTGCCGAGACGGTGGTCATGGCCGAGACGAACAGGTAGCGCACGATGTCGAGCAGCGCCGGCAGGCAAATCGGCACGGTGACCCGCAGGTAGTGCCGATACAGCGGCGCCTTGAGCGACAGCGCAGCGGCTTCGAACTCGGCGTCGAGCTGGCGCAGGGCCGTGGTCGCGGTCATTTGCGCGGTGGTCAGATAGTGAGCAATGGTGCAGACCACCAGCAGGGTCATGGTCCCGTACAGCACATGCAGCGGGTTGCCAGTGAGGTTGAAGAAGAAGACGTAACCCAGGCCCAGCACCAGGCCCGGCACCGCCATCGGCACAAAACTGAGCATGCGCAGGGCCAGGTTCAGGCCGCGCTGCCCCTTGGTTTTTTCCATCAGGTAGGCGCCGGTGAAGATCAGCACGCTGCCGATCAGCGCCGTGCACAAGGCCATCTTCACGCTGTTGCCATAGGCCAGCCAGCCTCCGCCTGCGGTGTCATTGAACTGATAATGGTTGAGCGACAGCGACAGGTTGTACGGCCAGAATTTCACCAGCGACGAGAACACCGCCATACCAAAGACCAGTAGTAGCACCGCGCAGATCAACATCACGATCGCCAGGTAGCAGCTGTCTCGCCGTCTCGACGGCAGCGGTTTGAACACTTGGGCCCGGCCGCTCATGGAGTCACCGTGACGGCGACGCAACCAGGCGTCGACGCCGAAACTGAACACTGCCGGCAGCAGCAGGACCATGCCGATCAGCGCGCCCCGACCGAACTGTTGCTGGCCGACTACCGCTTTGTAAGCTTCCAGCGCCAACACTTGATAATCGCCGCCGACCACCACGGGCACGCCGAAGTCGGTAATGGTCAGGGTGAACACCAGGCAGAACGCCGCGAACACGGCTTGACGCGTGGCCGGCCAGGTGATGCTGCGGAAGGCTTTCGCCGGGCTGGCGCCCATGCTGGAGGCAGCGTCGAACAGGCGCGCATCTGCCAGGGATAAGGCAGATAGCAGAATCATCAGGGCATGGGGAAAGGTGTAGATGACCTCGCCGAGCACGATGCCCCAGAAACCGTAGATATTGTCCGAAAGCAGCCCGCGCAACATGCCCTGGTTACCAAACAGATAGACCAGTGCGATACCCGGCAGCATCGAGGGCGCCATCAGCGGCAACAGGGAAATACCCCGCCAGATGCCTTTGCCTGGAATCAGCGTGCGTTGCAGAGCGTAGGCAAACAGGTAGGCCAGCGGTACGACAATCGCCGCAACGCTGAGGGAAACCTTCAAGCTGTTGCCCAACAGCCAGTGGAAGTTCGCACTGCTCACCAGCTCGCGCGCAGCGACCAGACCGCCGCCCTGCCCGGCCTCGGAGCTGAACCCGCGCCAGAAGATCGTCAGCAACGGCATCAATACCGCGATGCCGAGCAGGACCAGCAAAATCACTTTGCCGCCGACTACGAACAATCGATCACCGATTTCAGCTCGGGAAGTCTGTCGCACCTGCTTGCGCGGTAGCGGCAGCGCGATGTTTGCGCTCATCAGGCAAACACCTGCAAGCTGCGCGGCGGCAAGGCCACCATGATCTGCTGTGCGCCCAGGCGCGGCATGGCTTCAGGTGCCAGTTCGGCGAGCAGTGCATGGCCGGGCAATTGGTCCAGTTCGAAACTCATGCGGCAGCGGTTGCCGAGGAAAGTGATTTCGCGAACCTTGGCCGGGAACAGGTTTTCCTCATGCACCGGCGGGTTGACGTTGATTGCTTCGGGGCGGCAGAACAAACGGCCCGAGGCGGTTTTCGCGCTGCCTTCGGCCAGGCGCATGTTCATCCCGCCGACCTGGGCATGGCTGTCACTGCTACGGCTGAACGGCAGCCAGTTGCCCTGGCCGACGAACTCGGCGACAAAGGGCGTGGCCGGACGATCGTAGATTTCCTGCGGAGTGGCGTACTGCTCGACCTTGCCGTTGTTCATCACGGCAATGCGGTCGGCCATCAGCATGGCTTCGTCCTGATTGTGCGTGACCATCAGGGTCGTGATCCCGAGATTGCGCTGCAGCTGGCGCAGTTCGGTGCACAAATGCTCGCGAACCCGCGCATCGAGGGCCGACATCGGTTCATCCAGCAGCAGCAGCGAAGGTGCCGGCGCTAACGCCCGCGCCAGAGCCACGCGCTGCTGCTGGCCACCGGACAACTGGCCGGGGTATTTCTTCTCGCTGCCGATCAGGCCGACCAGTTCCAACATCTGCCCTACGCGCTTGCGCACTTCATCGCGACCACTGCCTGCGAGGCCGTAGGCAATATTGGCTTCGACGGTGAGATTGGGGAACAGCGCGTAGGACTGGAACAGAATTCCGTAGTCCCGGGCCTGGGGAGCCAAGTGGGAGACGTCACGATCGCCGAGGTACAGCTCGCCGCTGTCCTGTTTTTCGAGGCCGGCGATGCAGCGCAACAAGGTGGTCTTGCCGCAGCCCGACGGACCCAGCAGGCAAACCAGTTCACCCGCTGCCACGTCGAGGGAAACGTTATCCAGCGCAGTGAACGCGCCGAAGCGTTTCTGCACGCCGCGCACTTTCATCGGGGCGCCGGGGTTGGTCAGGGCAGTTGCGATCGAGTGGTTCATGGACAGGCCTCATCAAGCAGATGAGTGCCATCCTAGGGATGTAATGCGTACGTCATGTGGCAGTGAGGCAAAAACGGCCGATAGTGGTATTCAGGGATTTGGGTTGAGCCTTCAAGACAGATGTTGCCTGGACTGGCGCCATCGCGAGCAGGCTCACTCCTACAGGGGAACGCGGTTAACTGTAGGAGTGAGCCTGCTCGCGATGAGGCCCTCATTGCCGATCAAGATTTCAGGCAGGGGCCATTTCCTGCGCCAACCCCAGAAACGCCGCCGGCAATCGCGCGCCCTTGCGCTCTTTCAGGCAATACAGGTACTCGGGGATCTGCGGCGCATTCTCGATGGTCAACACCCGCAGCTGTGGATCATGAGGCACTTCCTGCCGGGCAATGATGCTGATGCCGATGTTGCGCAGCACCGCTTCGCGGATCGATTCCCGGCTGCCTATCTCCAGCAGCGGGCCGAAACCCACACCGGCACTGGCCAGCAGTTCTTCAGTCATCCGCCGGGTAGTCGAGCCCGACTCGCGCATCAACAGGGTATGCCCGGACAGCGCGCTGAGCGGCACATGCTCGTGCACGGCCAGCGGATGATTGCGATGCACCGCCAGCACCAGTGGATCGGTGCCGAGCACCCGGCGTATCAGTCGCGCATCATCCAGCAGCTGCGAGGACGCAGCGACATCAACGCGGTACTCCTCCAGCGCCTCCAGCACCTGCTGCGAGTTGCCGATCTCCACCGATACTTCAACCTGCGGCAGGCGCTCGCGGAAGGTTTTCACCAGGTCGAGAATGTAATAAGGCGCGGTGGCCGCGATGCGCAACGTGCCTTGGACCTGGCCACTGTTGCGCAGGAAAAACTCGATGTCCGCCTCCTGCTGCATCAGGGCCTTGACCATCGGCAGCAGCCGCGCCCCTTCATCGCTGACAGTCAGGCGGCGGCCACCGCGATAGAACAGTTCCACCGAGTACTGGCTTTCCAGATTGCGAATCTGCGTGGTCACCGTAGGCTGGCTAAGGCCAAGCTTTTTCGCCGCCTGGGTAATGCTGCCCAGGCGGGCAACCATATAAAACGCCTTCAGCTCGGCACTCAGCACACCCGCTCCTCATCGCTTATTTGCGCAACAGGCGCAAACCATTGAACACCACCAACAGGCTGACGCCCATGTCGGCGAACACCGCCATCCACATGGTGGCGATCCCGGCGAAGGTTACCCCAAGAAAGATCGCCTTGATCACCAACGCGAGCGCAATGTTCTGCTTGAGGATGCTCGAAGTCTGCCGCGACAGGCGAATGAACGCGGGTATCTTGCGCAGATCGTCGTCCATCAGGGCGACATCCGCTGTCTCGATGGCAGTATCGGTACCAGCAGCCGCCATGGCGAAACCGATTTCCGCCCGGGCCAGCGCCGGGGCATCGTTGATGCCATCGCCGACCATGCCGACCCGATGACCCTGTGCATAAAGTGCTTCGATGGCCTGCAGCTTGTCAGTCGGCAGCAGATCACCGCGAGCTTCGTCAATGCCCACTTGTGCGGCAATCGCCTGCGCGGTGTGGACGTTGTCGCCAGTGAGCATCAAGGTCTTGATGCCCAGCGCATGCAGCTGCTCGATCGCTTCGCGGCTGGACTCCTTCACCGTGTCGGCTACGGCGAACAACGCCAGCGGGCCGGACGCAGCGAGCAACAGCACCACTGACTTGCCCTGCTTTTCCAGGGCGAACAGCTTTTCCTCCAGTTCGGGCGAACACAGGCCCAACTCTTCCACCAGCCGATGGTTGCCCAGGTGGTAAGTCTGCCCATTGATATCCCCGCGCACTCCCCTACCGGCCAGGGCTGCAAAGTTATCCACAACCAGCGGCGCCGTTTGTTTATCCACAGCCGCATTGGCAATCGCCAATGACACCGGATGGTCCGAGCGACCGGCCAGCGCCGCCGCAATGGCCGGGGACGCCGCATCAGCGGTCGGATCGAGTGACAGGTAATCGGTCTGCACCGGCTCGCCATGGGTGATCGTCCCGGTCTTGTCCAGGGCCAGGTAGTCAAGCTTGTAGCCACCCTCCAGGTAAGTCCCACCCTTCACCAGAATCCCTTTGCGCGCCGCCGCGGCGAGGCCGCTGACAATGGTTACCGGCGTAGAAATCACCAGTGCACAAGGGCAGGCAACCACCAGCAATACCAGCGCGCGGTAGATCCAGTCGAACCACACTGCGCCCATGAACAGCGGCGGAATCACCGCGACGGCCAGGGCCAGGGCAAACACCGCCGGGGTGTAGATTTTCGAGAACTGGTCGACAAACCGCTGGGTCGGCGCCCGTGCCCCTTGGGCCTGCTCGACCGCATGGATAATCCGCGCGAGCGTCGAGTTGTCGGCTGCAGCGGTGACCGTATACTCCAGCGAACCGGCCTGGTTGATGGTGCCTGCGAACACTTTGTCGCCGACGCCCTTTTCCACGGGCAGGCTCTCGCCGGTGATCGGAGCCTGGTCGATAGTCGAGTTGCCCGAGACTACCGAACCGTCCAGCCCAATCCGCTCGCCGGGACGCACCCGCACCCGCGCGCCCAGCTCAATGGCTTTGACATCCTGTGCCACCCAGCTGCCGTCGGCCTGCTGCACCGTGGCCTGTTCCGGCGTCATCTGCATCAGTCCGCTGATGGCGTTGCGCGCGCGATCCAGGGATTTCGCCTCGATCAACTCGGCTACGGTGAACAGGAACATCACCATCGCCGCTTCCGGCCACTGGCCGATCAGGATCGCGCCGGTCACCGCGATGCTCATTAGCGCGTTGATGTTCAGGTTGAGGTTCTTCAGGGCGATCCAGCCCTTTTTGTACGTGCCAAGACCGCCGCTGAGAATCGACACCAGTGCAACGACAGCCACCACCCAATCAGGTGCGGCGCTGGTGAAGTGAATCACTTCGGCTCCCAGCGCCGTCAGGCCGGAGAGTGCCAACGGCCACCAGTGTTTCTTCTGCGCGATTGGCGCGGGAGCTTCGACGCCCTGCTCCAGCGGCTCGGCCTGCATGCCGAGGGACTTGATGGCATCGATGATCGGCGCAGTGGTCGGCAGGTCGTGAGTCACCCCGAGCACACGGTTGATCAGATTGAACTCCAGCTGTTGCACACCCGCCAGTTTGCCGAGCTTGTTCTGGATCAGCGTCTGCTCGGTCGGGCAATCCATCGCGTCGATGCGAAAACTGCTCAGCCGCGCGCCGTCGGTCGGCGTTTCGCTCAACTTGACCAGGGACGGCGCCGCCGCTTTGGAAGCACAGCAGGAATCGCCATGGCTGCCATGGTCGTGCTTTTGCAGCGGCTGCAGCTTGGGGCCGTGATCGTGGGGATGGTCATGATCGTGATCATCGCCGGGTTTGTGGATGTGCAGGGAATCGCTCATTGGTTGCGTCCATGTAGGTGCCTGTTGCCAAGTAAAGACCCTGTAGCCACTATAGGGTCAAGCACCCATTTGGAGATTGCCGACATGAAGATCGGAGAGCTGGCCAAACTGACCGACTGCGCCGTCGAGACTATCCGCTATTACGAGCGCGAGAACCTGCTGCCAGAGCCGGCGCGCAGTGACGGCAACTACCGCGTCTACACCCAGGCCCACGCCGAGCGCCTGACCTTTATTCGCAACTGTCGCACCCTCGACATGACCCTGGAAGAGATCCGCAGCCTGCTGGCACTGCGCGACAGTCCGCAGGATCAATGCGAAAGCGTGAATGCCCTGGTGGATGAGCACATTCATCACGTCAAGGCACGGATCGATGGCTTGCTGGCCTTGCAGGCACAGCTGCTCGACCTGCGCCAACGCTGTGGCGAAGGACCGGGCAATGAGCAGTGCGGGATTCTGCAGCGGCTGGAAGTGAGTGGCGGGGTTGTGGCGACGGAAGTTGAGCATTCCCATGTAGGCCGAAGTCACGGTCATTGACCTTAGGGCTGACACCGAACCTGTGGCGATAGGATATCCCCGTAAGGTCGCGAAGCGACCCTGAAACCTGAAACCGCAGCCAAGAAACAAACCGCATTCATAAGTAGTGGCGCTTGAAAGGTAATCCTCATTGAGCGGTTACAAGAAATACGCGCGAATCAGTAGATCAATTAAATCAAAAAAAAAAATTAATTCGGTATAAAAACTATCAGTTCTGATAGTTATTTTTTCGACTCGCCTCAACTATTATTTTATTAATTTCAAGATATTCAATTTAGCCCATAAAACTCTTGCCGTACCAGCAGGAGCCCTGCCGCTGTGAAAATCACTTCTAAATACATTGGAAATTTTTCCCTCCTACTAAATCCACAAACAGGATGATCAATGTATGAACACAGGACGAGCACTAACTTTAGCCGACACCTACTTCTACAGCGCAGACTATGTGGGTAACATACAACAAAAATTTATGGTTGTGTCCCAGGCTGATGGCTCAGTAGGGATTCGCAGTTATTATCAAGACCTGGCACTTACAATGTAAGAAACTAAGGCTGTCACGGCCAGTCCTGTCGATGGCAGACTATCGCAAAGTTTTGTACTTGAAAAACATAACGATGGCTCTTTTAGCATTCACAATAAACATTACCCTTTAGCACTTGAAATGACAGCAACAGGCGTCGAGGCAAATTCTTACGTCGCCGGTAAAAAAACTCAACGTTTTGCTATGGAACCTCACTCTGATGGCACGGTAGGTTTTCGTAAGGTCAATTTAGTTTTCAACACTGTCAAAGTGCCCAATGATTTAGATGGCACACTAGAAGCCAATATTAGATTTGCCCAATGCCAAACTATCCACGCAACGCTCAGGTCTGGTGACAGGCAACCTCATTTAGCAGCATACCGTGCAACTTTACTTATGGTGAAGCCACTTGAAAGCGTTGAGACCCTGCAGGTCACTGTTCTCGACCGTGATGGAAATCGCCTTGGTTCACAACATCTCAACACCCCAGAAAAATTACCCCAAACGCTCTACCACGCCGATATTGATCTGGATGATGTAGATTTCATTCCACTACCAGGATCCACTTACTCTATTAATACCCCTAGCGAACTACAGCTACTTAGCAACCCATCAGCACCCTTCTTGAGAGTAGAAATAAATTCAACGAATCGGTGCGATTAACCGCTAAGACTTCCACACTTGAATTTAGGTACTCAAAGGTTCAGATTTAGGCAATGTTCGCGAACGCGCTTATGCATATGCGCAGCGAACGGAGCTACGCGAAAGTAACTGCTGGAACCAGTTAGAAATCCAGCGTTACTATTTTTAGTCACCCACTCGTTTCAGATCGTCATGCCACTTTCATTGAGCCCCGTCGTGTTGGTACTCCGCCCCCCCGTTCGGTGAACCGTTCTCCCTCACGCCTTTCTCTGAAGATCAAGATAGCTCCGCTTGCTAGGAACACCATTCCGTAAATTTTCCAAACAGAAGGAAGCACTAAAGTACGCTCTTGATCCTAGAGCGAAGGAAGTTCTATTGTGTATTTCCAGATACTCGATATTCCTTTAGACGTCTCTTTAGCATAGCCTTCAGAGAAAGGAAAAATCAGCGAAACCGCATCTTCTTTCGTATACAGACAATACAAAGCGAAGCCTAAAACTTGAGCTTTGGTTGCTAACGGACTCAGATATAAATTTGTTATCTTCTTGCGACTATTTTCTAGCTCAACGATCTCTTGTATCCGTGCAGCTGTCGCGAACGGATCATTGGCTGGAGCGAAATATCTTGTTTTACCTTTCCCATTAGGAAATGCCGCTTCATGCGCTTGGCTAGCTCTGATAATACTTTCCTGATACATATCGGCACGCAGTGACGGGAACCCCCAAAGTGTTACAACATTAGCATAATCTTTATGGTCCACTACTTGTTTAAGAAGCTCGTGGTCATAACCGATCCCCATCAACAATACATCATTATTGCTATCATTATTAGGGACTCCACCGAAGCCTGCTACGGGACGAACTTCCGTAACTGGCCCATTGGCAAATTTAGTGTCGTCCTTATCTTGATATCTGCCAGGATCAGAATAGATCGCATCAAAAGTTTGAAAGCCTCGGTACTGTAGCAATTTAACGAGGAAGATCAGGTGTGGGCGCATGAACCCAGTTATATCAATGCAAACTTTTTTCCCTTTGATGCGCTCATACCAAACATCTAGAAAGATATTTAGGTATTCAGCTTCATCTAATTCAGGCGTAAAAAACACCTCACCGCTCGTTGGGTATTCAGAAGACAGATAATTATAGTGCGGAAAAATTAACCAGATCTTAGTATCCGCATTTGCTTTATTGAAAATTTTCCCAACGCGCTCGCTGGAATTATAAGCGGAGATCAAAACATCCCAAGTGTCTTCTTCCTGCCATTCCTTATCAATGGGCATATTTGTTTTGTAAAAATACTCAAACCTCATTTGAACCACCAAAATCAAGCATCAACTTCTGCTGTTCAATAGCATTGCTATTAGCTCTTTTCTTTCCAAAACCTGGAGCCTTGAGACTTGCTGTGGCTTCTTGCAATACAACCTTGAATTCGTCATTGGATAACTCGCCAAATATAGCTTCTGCCAACGTCTTTGACAGCCTCACATCTCCTCTTACCGAAACAGGCAGATCCCACTTGGGAGAAAGCATAGGATTCAGTTGATATTTATCGTCGATATGTTGGGAGTTCGCGTTAGGACGCCCCTTTACTATTTTAAATATATAAGACCAGTTTTCTGCCAATCTCAACGTCTGTTTCGCTTTTTCGGTAAGATCAGAAACATCCACACTAAAAGCAAGAGGGGAAACCTCAACAGGCTTTGAAGAAAATCGCACTTCACGCAGATACTCTGCTAAACGTTCAACTGCATTCTGGGTGCTAGGAACATCGACTCCTGGCCGAGCATCTTCATCAAAAAAGAAACCAGCACTTTGAGACACGGCTTCACACTGAGTACTAATTGGTATTTGCCGGTCGTAAAATGGCTTCTCCCCATTAAATGCCGACCATTTATATACATTTCTCAAAATTACCAATAAATTCCTCGGGACACCTGCGGACATTTTAACGAAGGCATCAAATCCAGAGTACATTGGTGTAGGAGACAATTTAAAATCGCGATACATTTGAGCGAGCAAATCGAGCGAGAAATGCCCATATAACCGCTTGTGTCTATTCCCTGCTGGCGCACCATCTATATATGCTACGCATCCCTTATGAATTTCTTTAGCGGCTTGGACTATTGACTTACCTCGGAACCAGTCTTGATAAAACATAAAAATATTAAGCTTTTCCAGCAATGGAACTCCTGGCACGCGCAGATCTTTAATTATTTGATTGATCTCTTTCTGGTTTAGTAATGCCGTCTGTTCATCTGAGCGGCTGGACAGTTGCTCAATTAACTTTTTGAAATAGGCTGGATCGTCAGATGAAGAACTATTGAAGATCCCATCAATCTGCGCCGCGTAAAAATTATCGGAGTTAAATGTTGCGAAGAAATCAGGAAGGCGATGAATTACTTTTTTTAGATCCGAAGAACTGTCGAGTATTCCACCATCTATCAGGCGCTTTGCGCATAATTCTTTCGCAAAGCGTTTATACTCGTCGGTTCGGCTCCGAGCACGAATCAACTGATCAAGATAAAGCGCACGAAACTCGGATCCATCTTTATTTTCTTCATCTGAGCCGTAGTTAGCATGTGTTTTAATCCCATAAAGTCTAGCGCCCAAACGGAAAGTACAAGGGTCCTGTCGATGACGTATGAGAGTATTTATAAATTTTTGTTGCTCAACCGATAGATTTTCAACTTCATCTAGAAGGTATATAAAACGTAGATTCCTAAGCGCTGCAATACGTGTCGATACTAATTTCGGCAAACCAAATAGGAGTGAACCAGGGCTAATTGAGATATTAACCGCCAATTCCTTAGTAAAGACGCAATTATTTACCGCGTGATCAACACGTTTTCTGATTGAAACAATATGTTGAAAAACAGAGTCCCAAGTAGAAAATCCATCACTTGGCGGGATATCAAATAAGTCAACTGCGTTCGCACTAATGCTATTTAAGGAGACATTTATCTCCGGCGAAAGAGTTGCGAGATCCGCCAAAACTTGAACTAAGTGTTCGACGAGGCGCAATTCGAAATAAAAATTAAATAGCGGCCCCCACTTATCCTCACCTTGCCCTTTTCCGCTAAATCTTCCCGTGTCTAAAATATTGGCCCGTAGAAATATTCCGAGATATCCCTGTGCAATCAAATCATCGATACAGCCGGATGGCAACCGTAACTTTTGTGCGGGATATGAGCAGTATCTCATCAAGTGAGTTTTACCACTCCCCTTACCGCCAAGAATATGTTTAGAGGTCTTAGCTAACGGTTCAATTAGAGAAAGTAGACCTTCCCCCTCAAAGTCGACCCAATAATCGTTGATCTGGGCATCGGAGTAGTCCGCAGCTCTAATGACATCGAATGGATTTAGATTAGCGTCCATATTAGTACTTCTTATCATAACGTTTAAACACGGGTTTCCAAGATGCAGCCTTTGGAAAATCAAACCAGAGTATAGGAAGCGAGTTGTCTGGCGTGTTATGCAAAAATGAAATTAATAATTGTCCATCTTTGTAGCCTAATGCATGTAAATCACATTTAACAAGATCTTTACCGTAACCAGTTGCAATCTCTTTTGCTATTCTGAAATCCAGTTCATCAGGAATAGTGGCAAAGGTACGCGAGTTTTCCGAAAAACATCTGAAAGACTCATCCAACTCATACACGCATGAGGCTCTGGCGCCGAATAGCTTGGGGTCTTTAGCCGCCCCTAAACCTTTACTTGTTGCAAACAATGAAAAATAATAACTTTCGACACCAGGAAAATGTCCAATTTCTTCAAGTTTTTTTGTCAGATATGTACTTATCTGGGTTCCAGACCCTAATAAATCATCTATAAACACATATCTTTTTACATCAGGATCTGTTTGAACAATAGTAATTTTATTACCAGGCAAGCGTGAAACTGAATATATATCGCCTGAATCTATAAATAGATCCTTAGGGAGATCATTTACTTGGCGAAAATAATATAATAAATGAGGCCCACTTTCAGATGGATTACCCACACCTAAAAAACGAGTTGCGGCTAGCTCCTCAGCAAATTTAGCCTCAATAAAACCTTCATCTAACGTATTATTATTTTCTCTTCTGATTTTGGCAATTATGGGATGCCTATAGAGATTCTCATATACAGACTTCAACATTTCCCTAAGTAGGTCCTGACCAAAGAACATTACTTGGGATAGAAGAAAAAGAGCATGTGACCGTTCTACATCAACTGGATAATATTTACCGGTAAAATTTTGCAGCCACTCTTGCACATCAGGCCATCTCAATCTGTTGTCCCAGGCCTGGCTGGCTAGAACTTCGATTTTCCTCTTGAGCCTGTCATCAAGTTCCATTGAAACTCCTTAGCTCGGTTTTCTAAACACTAAAACCCATTCTCGGGTAATTAAGCTTGCACTCCTATTGCGCTTTGTCATCAACCCTCTTGACTTAATCGAATCAATCAACTTCAATTCAACCTCTAGTCCTTGTGCCACACATATCTCTTGAAGATACTCGGAAGATTTAAATTCCTTTCCACATACTTCGTTATTCCCGATAACCAAAATCAAGCGCCCACCTTTTCTTAACACTCTCACCGCTTCAGTTAGCGCCTGCCTCATTTCAAGCAAATATAAAGCAGCAATTGCCGAGCGAAGAGGGTTAATTACATATATATCCGATAGTACGGAGTCGGCATCAGGAATGCCCGTAGATATTATGTTGGTATATTGGCTTTTAGGCAGGTGTTCACGTCCAATGTTGAGGTCTTCCAAGGCCCGGAGTTGAGTCGATTCGATCAACCCCAGCCACCCCAAGTTTAAGCTAGATGCGCGGATGTATTTTTGTGCGCCAGCATAAGGAGGAGATGTGATAATTAAACCAATACTTTCGGATGGCAAGACTTCATTGCCACTACATTTTAGATTCCTAGCATCAGTACCAATGCATGTCACAGGTGGAAGATTATTATTTAGCTCCTGCATCTTAGACATTCTTTTGACGTTACTATAGAACTGATCAACAAAAGCATCTAAAACACTAATTTTCTTTACCACTCGTGCGCCGTCATAAGGCTTGAGTTTAACAGGTACAGATAATCGAGGATCTGCCAAGCTTACTTTTCTAATAATGGCAGAAAATGTTGCGAGACAAAAATTACGCACACACAACTCTTCCTCTGCTTCAACGGCAGATTTCAATCGGCATAAGTCGCGAATGGTCCTAGGCTCAAACCAGTGATCTATATTAACCACATCTGGAGCTGTCTTGGACCTGCTCAACTTAAATCGGGCCATAACCCTGTCATATGCGAGCATTAGCGTTTCGCTATTTAGCGATTTGGTTTTCACGCTAGAAATAAGTCTGGCAAGGGGGTTGGAGTCAGAATAGACAGCAGTGTGCCCAGCCAACGCAGCTTCCAAAACCACCGTACCAGTCCCACCGAATGGATCCAGAACGATGTCGTCTTTTTTTGAGACATTACTAGCTGCTAGAAAAAAATGGGCTATATGTGGAAGTAATTTAGCTGGATACGAATGCAGGTAATGCGTTGCCCGCTCTCCTACCTTCATCCAAGGCACCAGTTCTCTAAACGAAACCTCTTGCGCTTGACCGCTTACCCTGTAGGCATTCCTAAGCCTCTCGACCTCTTGCGCGGTATCGAAAGGGAAAGCCAAATTCGGTGAGGGCACACGTATAGTCATTTTTTTGAAGAGCACGACGTAGATAGATTTGAGAACTTTGAGGTAACCAAAGAACCTGTAATACTGTACAAGTTAACAGAAACCCGCACCTGATTCACCAACGCTTTCGCTAAGCAAAGATTGGCGTCCTCATGAAGACGTCGACCAAATCTTCTACGCTTTCGATTGAGTTGTACCCTTGCTGGAAATTTTGATTTAAACGACCAGGTAATAGCTTTCGACCATCATCAACCATTACCTCGCCGCTCCCCGTGAAGGCATGTCCGAGATAGGTCACAGTAAATTCTCTTAGCTGCTCCTCGAAAATCACTTCATGATCTTTCGGAACCAAGCAGGCTAGCTGCCAATCTCCGAAGTTAAAACAAGCATTTTCAATTAGCATGCTCTGAGAGTTTAGGATATTCACAAACTCGCCGGGCAAATTCCACTTAATGTCGCGCTCTAAAATAACATCTAGGTTATTAGTTGAGCCTAGTTGATAAATCGCGTTTGCTGCGCCATCGGAGCAATCCATACAAGCCACTTCAAACGGAAGGTAGCTAAGCCGTTGCCCAGCCTCTACCTGGGGAACCGGAAAGCAAAGTGATCGATCCAAATGTCGCTGGAGCGACTCAGGCACTGACTGCCAAGCGAAGTGATTTGCTACAACTGACGTCCAGAAGCCTCCAGTCTTACCAATCAAATAGACAGAAAATTCAGTGCCATTGATCGAGCGTGTGACACTTCGGCAAGCGGGGCTCCCGATGATCGTACCTGTCGCGGAGAAGCGTCTGGCACTTTTTACGTTCCCACCAAATAACCTGGCATTCGCATTCGTCAGGGACTCCATCAGTCCACGCTGAAACCCTCGCACGAAGGATACTGGAGTCGTATCAGGCATCTCCAACGAAACGAGCATACCCAATGGCTTCCCGCCAGAAGAGGCAATATCTGACAGATTTATAGCGGCGGTGTAGCATCCCCAGACTTCTGGCGTAGCTTTCCCAAACCAGTTTGCAACGGGGGTAGGGCAAGGGTCCATTGACCATAGGAGGCGGCTGTTCCCTATATCCAAATGTGCACAGTCGTCGCCAGGCAACGCCGATGAGGAGACATCAGGCAGAATGACCTCTTTTAAAAGCTTTAACTCGCCAAGATCGCCAACGGTCAGTTCGGGCTGTTCCATATCTGGTCACCTATCTTATTGAGAGCTATAAGTGTCCAGATCATGTCCATCTCCGGCATTGCGCTCAGCCCTAGGACTACTAAAAAAAGGCCCGCAAAATAGTGCTGCTCAACGGAGTATTTATCTGAACCCGCTAAACTGGTGTATAGATCTAAAGCGACTCTGGCTTGTTTACGGATCTGCGATACGCAGACATAAACGCGACGCACGGCTTCGATCTGGTCTTGCCGCAAATGCTGCTCAATCTTTTCCGATTCTTTGTACTCTTCAAATCCAGGTAACCACATGCCCTTTGTGCACATGTAGCGTTCAAAGCTTTCAAAATACTCAACCGAGATATGCTGATTCTTATCAGCATCTGGCCTGTTTTCTTTTAACAGCTCTTTGAACAACTGGTATTTAATCGTAGCTTCCATCAGTACGAAATCTTTCGCCGGGTGACCGTCATGCACCCAGCCGAAGTCAATCAACTCAGTTTCATTAGCATTGAAACTATTGACCATTAAGTTCCTGGCGTGCAGATCTCCATGCACCAGATAAGGGAGAACCTGATGATCAAAATCCGTCACCATTCTTTCGTAATGACTTTTTACCCCTTGAGCTAGCAGACTTAACCCTTGGTTGTTGCCACCGGAGCAAACAATTGCGTCTAGACGCTCAAGCGGTTGATTTTTTCGTTTAACATACCAGTCGTAATCACTGATAAAACTCTTTCTCTCACCCTCACCATTCGGTTGATTACCAACCCTGCTCAGTATCGAACTGAGTGCGCTCGCACATTCCTCGTCCGACTTCGCGAGATCTAAGAAGAAGACTCTGTATTCACAATGGTTTGGAACTTTTGCCAGCTCGCAAACTATCACTCCTACGTTATTATCATCATCAACCTCATACTCAACATCAGAACACATGCCTGCTCTTTTCGCACGCAACGAGCTGATGTATTCCTCCATAGTTGATTTAACATCTTGAAACTTTGCCACAAAGCGACTGGGCTGTTGCTGGCCTTGATGATAAATATCCAAATAGAATACTTCGCTACCGCTATTACCTGCGCGAGGAACAGGGTACAGCTCAAAACTACGTAACTCGAAAGCGCCTACGTTCTTTATTTTATGTTTTTGAGCATAAGCGTTTGCCAAGGATCGGCGTATAGCCAACGCTTTGTTGTGCTTGATTGTGTTTCTATCAAAACGATACTCAAATATTATTGGACAAACATCGTCGATACTTGCTTCGGCCATTATGCTAGCTTCCTGCTCAATAGCTCAATCATTCCCTGTTCCGGACCTGCTTCCCTCCAGTCCCAAACTGGACAACCTAGCACTGAGGCAACTTTTCGACGAATAGTTTGGCTTGGGAGAGGAACATCTAACTTTTCAGCGCCAAATCCAAACTGTTCAGCCCCGATTAGAGCGTATGGCATGACACCATCAATAGTAGAGTATGCATCGATCAAACTCTTGAAAAGTGTTGGATCAGAACCTGAAACAGAACCAACTTTCACGCTACCGGCCTGCGGGACCAAATGCAAATGGGCATGGTATATTCCACAGCCGCCATGGTCAGCAGTGATCGCTCCGTGCTCAAAATAAAGCGTGTCATCCGATTTAACATCTAGCAACTCGTGGACATCCGCTATGACACGCCTCAACTGAATAGCCAGATCCGGCAACGAGTTGAAAGCTTGTGCGAAATTCGAGTAGTGAACTTTCGTAACGACCAAAGAATGCCCCGGAGTTAACTGGCCGATGCATGGGAACACAACAAGATCGTCTGTTTCAGCGATCACTCGACTACTGAACTCTGGATATAACCTAGCAAAGTTAGTATCCCTACGCCCGATTAGCTCTCGACAAAACACACAATTATCTTTCATAACTCTCCCTGAGACTCGCTATAACACACCACAAACTAAAGCTCTCAAATAGCAACTGGAGCCTTGATACTCGGATCAGCCTCATACCCTACTATTTCAAAATCTTCAAACTTGTAATCATATATACTACTTGGCTTTCTATTAATTATTAATTGCGGTAGCTTTTTCGGTGTGCGCATCAGTTGCGTATCAATTTGATTCCTATGATTTGCATAGGCATGGGCATCCCCAAGAGTCACAATTATCTCATGAGGAATCAAATCACATTGCTGAGCTAGCATGTGAGTCAGTAGTGCCAGAGCGGCAGTATTATATGGAAGGCCGAGGAAGACGTCCGAGCTACGGATATAGAGCTGCATGGAGAGCTTCCCATCAGCCACAAATGCTTGGTAAAGCAAATGACAAACCGCCAGTGCCTGTTTTCCATTTTTCACGTTTTCCTGAGGTGATAATTTCTCATCAGGAAGATATTCGACGTTCCAACCATGAAATAGAATGCGTCGGCTGTTCGGGTTGTTCTTCAAACAGTCAACCATGTAGTCAATCTGGTTGATCTTACCGCCATCCTTCGTGGGCCAGCCGGTCCACTGCGCACCGTAGACTGGTCCGAGATCGCCCTCTTCGGTAGCCCATTCATCCCAGATTGTCACACCATTTTCATTGAGCCATTTCGTGTTCGTGTTGCCGCTCAGCATCCAGATCAATTCATTGGCGATGCTTTTGAAATGGAGTTTCTTGGTGGTCAGCAGTGGAAATCCGTCAGCAAGATTGTGCCGGAACTGCCTACCAAATACCGCAGTAGTGCCAGTCCCCGTACGATCCCCTTTCTCAGAGCCATTTTCGATGACGTCTCTTAGAAGCTCAAGATATTGCTTCATGCTAGGAACACCCCTTGCTCGGTAGCAGACGCCAAGACGGAATCTTGCTGATATTTTTTGATAGTGGTGATAGCGCTGTCCGCAAAATGGCACGGCGGCAGGGCCATTTCATCAAGCTGCGCGACGTTCCAGCCGTGGAACAGGATGCGCCGGCTGCCTGGGTCCTTGATGATGGTGTCGACACACTGGCGAATCTGGTCGATTGCCTTGTACAGCACCACATACGCCTGGCCGTCTTCCTCGCCTTCGGCAATCTTGCGGTAGCCCTGGCTCAGGGTCTGCTCGATCGCAGCCTGATTGCTGAGCGGGATCTGCTTGTACGCTGGCCATTTGCGCCACTGCACGCCGTAAATTTCGCCGAGATCGTCTTCGCCCTGGCGGAACGGGTTCGCCAGCCACTGGGCATTTTCGTTGGCGTTCTGGTCCCAGACCTTGCAGCCCAGCGCGCGGAATTCGGCGGCGTTGTTAACGCCACGCAAGAAACCGCACATCTCGCCGATGGCCGACTTGAAAGCCATCTTGCGGGTGGTGATCGCCGGAAAACCTTCCTGCAGGTCGTAACGCAGCATCGCTCCGGGAAAGCTGATGGTGTTCACGCCGGTGCGGTTGGCCTGCTTGGTGCCGTTCTTGATGACGTGGGCGACCAGTTCGAGATATTGCTTCATGAGTTACCTGTTTCCTTGAACCCGGAACCTGCGCCCCGGGGTTCGAATTTAGCGTCTGTGTCTTAGATCGCGGCTGCCGGAGCGGCCGGGGCGCGGTGATACGCCAGCCAGATCAGGAACAACCCGCCGACGATCATCGGTACGCACAGCACCTGACCCATGGTCAGCCAGTTCCAGGCCAGATAGCCCAGTTGCGCGTCTGGTACGCGGACGAATTCAACGATGAAACGGAAGATGCCGTAGAACAGCGCGAACATCCCGGACACCGCCATGGTCGGCCGCGGCTTGCGGGAAAAAATCCACAGGATCGCAAACAGCGCCACGCCTTCCAGCGCGAACTGGTACAGCTGCGACGGGTGACGCGCCAGTTGCGCCGGGTCGGTGGGGAACACCATCGCCCACGGCACGTCAGTGGCCTTGCCCCACAACTCGGCATTGATGAAGTTGCCGATACGCCCGGCACCCAGGCCGATCGGCACCATCGGGGCGACGAAATCCATCAGCTGGAAGAACGACTTGTTGTTCTTCTTACCGAACCACAAAGCGGCCAGCATCACGCCGATAAAACCGCCATGGAACGACATGCCGCCCTTCCACACCTCGAAAATCAGCGTCGGGTTGGCCAGATAAGCATTCAGATCGTAAAACAGAACATAGCCCAGGCGACCGCCAACGATCACGCCCATCGACATCCAGAACACCATGTCGGAGAGTTTCTCCTTGGTCCAGGTCGGGTCGAAGCGGTTCAGCCGGCGCGACGCCAGCCACCAAGCGCCGCCGATGCCGATCAGGTACATCAGGCCGTACCAGTGGATTTTCAGCGGGCCGATGGCCAGGGCCACCGGGTCGATCTGCGGGTAAGGCAGCATTGCGACTCCTCGTTAGAGTTGAAACTTTCAAAATTCCCGGGCGACGCTGTCACGCCAGGATTAAGCCAACATTGCGCAGCGCGTCAAAGCAGAAAGCTCAGCCCAACGCAGAACAGCAAAGCGGCAAACAGTCTTTTCAGTAACTTGGGCGACAGCCGGTGGGCCAGCCGCGCCCCGACCCGGGCGAAGAACATGCTGGTCAGGGCAATACCCAGCAACGCCGGCAAGTAAATAAAACCGAGACTATGGGCTGGCAACAACGGATCGTGCCACCCCAGAATCATGAAACTTAATGCACTGGCCAACGCGATCGGCAGGCCGCACGCCGACGAGGTGGCCACCGCCTGCTGCATCGGTACGCTGCGCCAAGTCAGGAACGGCACGGTCAGCGAGCCACCGCCTATGCCGAAAATCGCCGAGGCCCAGCCGATCACGCTACCCGCCAGGGTCAGACCAACTTTGCCTGGAACCGTCCGGCTGGCTTTGGGTTTGACGTCCAGGGCCAGCTGTACAGCGATGACCAAGGCAAATACGCCGATGATCTTCTGCAGGTTCGGCCCGGAGATCGCTTCAGCCGTCAGCGCGCCGAAGCCGGCACCCAGCAGAATGCCCACGGTCATCCACGCAAAGATCGGCCAACGCACGGCGCCGCGGCGATGATGCTCGCGAACCGCATTGATCGAAGTAAAGATGATCGTCGCCAGGGAAGTCCCCACCGCCAGGTGAGTCAGGATCGACGAGTCGAACCCCTGCAAGGTGAAACTGAACACTAGCACCGGGACGATAATGATCCCACCACCCACCCCGAACAGCCCGGCCAGCACGCCCGCACAGGCACCCAGCGCCAGATAGAGCAGAATTTCCATGGCCATATCCCTAGCATCGTGAAATCAGGAGCGGCATGGTAACGGATGCGGGGGCAAAGGCTCCACTGTGCAAGGCGATGGATCGACGGACGATGACTGCGTAGAGTGGGAAAAAAACGCACAGGATCACCTTATGTGCCTCATTGTTTTTGCCTGGCGACCGGGCCACGCCCAGCCGCTTATCGTGGCGGCCAACCGCGACGAGTTCTACGCACGTCCCAGCCTGCCTCTGGCCCAATGGCCGCATGCGCCCCACGTACACGCCGGTCGAGACCTGGAAGCCGGTGGCACCTGGTTGGGTATCGGCGCCAACGGCCGCTTCGCCGCGCTGACCAATATTCGCGACCCACATCAGCCGCCAGCGCGTAAATCACGCGGCGAACTGGTCGCGCGATTTCTCAGTGGCGACATGCCAATCGATGATTATTTGACCGACGTTATCGGACGTTCGGTTGAATATGCCGGGTTTAACCTGTTACTGGGCAACAGTCATGAGCTGTGGCATTTCAATGCCCGGGAGTCCGAGGCGGTGATGCTGCAGCCGGGCGTCTATGGGTTATCCAACGCCGGACTCGACACCCCTTGGCCGAAGTTGCTCAAGGCCCGGGCGGCACTGGAATCAGTGCTAGAGGACCCGCAGCCCGACGCCCTGCTCGCCCTGCTGAACGACTCGCAGCCAGCGGACTTTTCCGAGCTGCCGGATACGGGCGTGGGGCTGGCGACCGAGACGTTGCTGTCGAGCGTGTTTATTGCCAGCCCGACGTACGGCACGCGGGCGAGTACGGCGTTGATCGTGCAGGCGGATGGCACGCGGCTGATGGTTGAGAGGAGTTTTGGCCCGTATGGGGGGCGGTTGGGGGAGGTTGAGCTTAAGGTTTAGATTTGCGCTGTGAGGCCTGGCGCTATCGCCGGCAAGCCGGCTCCTACGGGAGATCTGTGTCGTTCACACATCCATTGTAGGAGCCGGCTTGCCGGCGATGAGGCCATCAACCGTTTAGAGAACCTTGGCAGTCGCCGGATTGTTGATCCGCGCCAACCCCAGGTTTTTCAAGGCCAGCTGCAGCGAGCTGTGAATAACCTGCGGGTTGTCGATGGTCATCAGCTCCGCCAGTAATTCCTTGGCCTTGCTCAGATTGATCTGGCGCAGCATCCACTTCACCTTCGGCAAGTTGGTGGCGTTCATCGACAGGCTGTCGAAACCCATCGCCATCAACAACACCGCAGCGGCAGGATCACCGGCCATCTCGCCGCAGATGCTCACGGGCTTGCCTTCGGCATGGGCATCACGCACCACGTTCTGCAGGGCCTGAAGCACTGCCGGGTGCAGGTAATCGTAGAGGTCGGCAACCCGCGGGTTGTTGCGATCGACCGCCAGCAGGTACTGGGTCAGGTCATTCGAACCAACCGAAAGGAAGTCGACTTGCCGCGCCAGCTCCTTGGTCTGGTACACCGCGGCCGGAATCTCGATCATCACGCCAATCGGCGGCATGGGTACATCCGTGCCTTCGTCGCGCACTTCGCCCCAGGCACGATGGATCAGGTGCAGGGCCTCTTCGAGTTCGTGAGTGCCGGAGATCATCGGCAACAGGATTCGCAGGTTGTTCAGGCCTTCGCTGGCCTTGAGCATCGCCCGGGTCTGCACCAGGAAAATTTCCGGGTGGTCGAGGGTGACGCGAATGCCGCGCCAGCCGAGGAACGGGTTGTCTTCCTTGATCGGGAAGTACGACAGCGACTTGTCCCCGCCGATGTCCAGGCTGCGCATGGTGACCGGTTGTGGATGGAAGGCGGCGAGCTGCTCGCGATAGATCGCCAGCTGCTCCTTTTCGCTGGGGAAGCGCTGGTTGATCATGAACGGCACTTCGGTGCGGTACAGGCCGACGCCCTCGGCGCCGCGCTTCTGTGCCCGCGCCACGTCCGCCAGCAGGCCGGTGTTGACCCACAGCGGCATGCGGTGGCCGTCGAGGGTCACGCACGGCAGGTCGCGCAGGGAATCGAGACCCAGGGCCAGTTGCTTCTCTTCTTCCACCACCTCGGCGAATTGCTTGCGCAGTACATCGCTAGGGTTGGTGTAGACCTCACCGCGGTTACCGTCGACGATCAGCTCGATGCCGTCGACCTTGGCATAAGGCAGGTCGACCAGGCCCATCACCGTCGGAATGCCCATGGCCCGGGCCAGGATCGCGACGTGGGAGTTACCCGAACCCAGTACCGAAACCAGGCCCACCAGCGTGCCTTCCGGAACCTCGCCGAGCATCGCCGGCGTCAGTTCTTCGCTGACCAGAATGGTTTTTTCCGGGTAGACCAGGTTTTGCTGGCGCTCTTCCTGCAGGTAGGCCAGCAGGCGGCGACCGAGATCTTTGACGTCGGACGCGCGCTCACGCAGATAGGCGTCGTCCATCAGTTCGAAACGGTTGACGTGATCGGTGACGACTTGGCGCAAGGCACCCTGGGCCCACTGACCGGTCTTGATCACCGTGGTGACTTCGCTACCCAGGGCAGCATCGTCGAGCATCATCAGGTAGACGTCGAACAGCGCGCGCTCTTCCGGTCGCAGCTGGGTCGCAAGCTTGGCCGATAAGGCCCGCATGTCGGCCCGCACGCCTTCAATGGCGGTCTTGAACAGCCCAAGTTCGGCATTGATGTCGGTAATGGTCTTGTCCGGTACCACATCGAGGTCCGCCGGTGGCAGCATGACCACTGCAGTACCGACCGCCGCACCCGGGGAACCTGGCACACCGACGAACTTTGCCTCCTGGATGCCCTTGCCCTGGCGCCCCAGCCCGCGGATCGAGCCGGTGGCCTCGGCGTGGGCGATTACGCCGGCGAGTTGCGCACTCATGGTCACGAGGAAGGCTTCTTCACCCTCATCGAACTGGCGGCGTTCTTTCTGTTGGATAACCAGCACGCCGACGACTCGGCGGTGGTGGATGATCGGCGCTCCGAGGAAGGAGGCGTAGCGCTCTTCCCCGGTCTCGGCGAAGTAACGGTAGCGCGGGTGATCCGCAGCGTTTTCGAGGTTCAGGGGTTCTTCACGCGTACCGACCAGGCCCACCAGACCTTCGTTCGGCGCCATGCTGACCTTGCCGATCGAGCGCTTGTTCAAGCCCTCGGTGGCCATCAGCACAAAGCGGTTGGTCTCAGGGTCGAGCAGGTAGACCGAGCAGACCTGGCTGCCCATGGCCTCTTTGACGCGCAACACAATAATCCCCAACGCCGCCTTGAGATCCTTGGCGGAGTTAACTTCCTGGACGATCTTGCGCAGCGTATTGAGCATGGCTCGGGGTCGAACTCCGTCGTCAGTCGCGCGTTAAAAGGCGCGGGGCAAGCTCTTTGAGAGCGCGTCGATACACCTCGCGCTTGAATGTCACCACCTGGCCCAACGGATACCAATAACTGACCCAGCGCCAGCCATCGAACTCCGGTTTACCGGTCAAATCCATCCGCACCCGCTGCTCGTTGGAGATCAGGCGCAAGAGAAACCATTTCTGCTTCTGGCCGATGCACAGCGGTTGGCTGTGAGTCCTGACCAGACGTTGCGGCAAACGATAGCGCAACCAGCCCCGGGTACAGGCGAGAATTTCAACATCTTCGCGTTCCAGGCCCACTTCTTCGTTCAACTCGCGGTACAAGGCGTCTTCCGGCGTCTCCTGGGGATTGATTCCACCCTGGGGAAACTGCCAGGCATCTTGATTGATACGGCGAGCCCATAGCACCTGTCCGGCATCATTCGTGAGAATGATCCCGACATTGGGGCGGAAACCATCGGGGTCGATCACGGCAACAACCTCGCAAACGCATGTCGTCGCATTGTTCCACAAAGGTTGTGAAGGCAGCAACGAGCCGGCCTACCTTATGTGCACTCTTGTGAAAAGTCCGTATTCTGGACACCTTTCTACAGACTTTTCAGCGAGTAACTGCAATGCGGCTGGCTTTATTCGACTTGGACAACACCCTTCTGGGCGGCGACAGCGACCACGCCTGGGGCGATTACCTGTGCGAACGCGGGTTCCTCGACGCGGTTGCCTACAAGACTCGCAACGACGAGTTCTACCAGGATTACCTGGCCGGCAAGCTCGATAACGCCGCCTACCTGAACTTTTGCCTGGAAGTCCTGGGCCGCACCGAAATGGCTACGCTGGCGCAGTGGCACCTGGACTACATGCGCGACTGCATCGAACCCATCATGCTGCCCAAGGCGATCGAACTGCTGGCCAAGCATCGCGCAGCGGGTGACAAGCTGGTGATCATCACCGCGACCAATCGCTTCGTGACGGCCCCCATCGCCGAGCGCCTGGGGGTTGAAACACTGATTGCGACCGAGTGCGAAATGGTCGACGGTCGTTACACCGGGCGCAGCACCGACGTGCCGTGCTTCCGTGAAGGCAAGGTCACCCGCCTGAATCGCTGGCTGGAAGAGACCGGGCATTCGCTGGAAGACAGTTATTTCTACAGCGACTCGATGAATGATCTGCCGTTGCTGGAGCAGGTGGCGAATCCGGTGGCGGTGGATCCGGATCCGAATTTGCGCGCAGAGGCAGAGAAGCGTGGTTGGCCGGTGATTACTCTGCGCGACTGAAACCGCCTTCGCGAGCAAGCCCGCTCCCACATTGGAATGCATTCCCCTGTAGGAGTGAGCCTGCTCGCGATCGGGTCGATGCGGTTTTAAGCCTTAAACAGGCTTGGCGCCCATCAACCCCGCAATCGCGATAAAGCAGACAAAGCTGAACAGTGCGAGGGCAAAGGTGAACTTGCCATTGCCTGCCGGAGCAGTTCGTAGCCGATTCAACCGCACCACCAACCAGAACCACGCCAGCGCCGCCACGGTATAAAGCACACTGGAGGCCAGCAACCACGTCTGCCCCAGCGGCCAGCCCACCAGATGCACCATCCACCAGCCGGTGAACGGCATGCTCAATAAAGCCACGCCCATCAGCACCCAGACAAACACTCGCGGGCGCTGCAGGGTCCGCGCGGGCGCCGTTGCGTCACCATTACGCCGGGTGCGCCAAACCCAGATCGCCAGCCCCAGCGCGCTGAGCAACAGCAGTGCGGTCGCTACCATGTGCGCCATTTTCAAGGCGGTTAACGTTTCCATTGTCCGGTTTCCTTATGACCTGCCCATCAGCGTAGCCCCTCAGCCGAGAAACAGCAGGTAGGCCGGGTTGTCGCTTTCGTCCCAGTATGGGTAACCGATTTCTTCAAGCGCCGCCGGCACCAGATGACGCTCGTCATGCGGCACCTGCAGCCCCGCGACGACACGGCCATCCGCAGCACCGTGGTTGCGATAGTGGAACATCGAAATGTTCCAGCGCCCGCCCAGCTTGTTGAGGAAGTTGAACAGCGCACCCGGGCGCTCCGGAAACTCGAATCGCAGGATGACTTCGTCAACCACATGCGCCGCACGACCGCCGACCATGTGGCGGATATGCAACTTGGCCAGCTCGTTGTCGGTCAGGTCGAGGACTGGGAAGCCCTGCTCGCCGAGGCTGGCGATTAACGCACTGCGCGGATCGGTGTCCGGATGGGTTTGCACCCCGACAAAGATGTGCGCTTCGCTGCCGGTGTTGTAGCGGTAGTTGAATTCGGTGATCTGGCGCTTGCCGATGGCTTCGCAGAACGCCTTGAAGCTGCCTGGTTTCTCGGGGATGGTCACGGCGATGATGGCTTCGCGGCCTTCGCCCAGCTCGGCCCGCTCGGCGACGTGGCGCAGGCGGTCGAAGTTGACGTTGGCGCCGGAGTCGATGGCCACGAAGGTATGGCCGGTAACGCCGTGGTGTTCGACGTACTTCTTGATCCCGGCCACGCCCAAGGCGCCAGCGGGCTCGGTGATGGAGCGGGTGTCGTCGTAGATATCCTTGATGGCCGCACAGATTTCGTCAGTGCTGACCGTGATCACTTCATCGACATGATCCTTGCAGATGTCGAATGTGTGCTGGCCGATCTGCGCCACCGCCACACCGTCGGCGAAGATCCCCACCGTGGGCAACACCACGCGTTCACCGGCGGCCATCGCGGCCTGCAGGCAGTTGGAATCGTCGGGCTCGACGCCGATGATCCTGATTTCCGGCCGCAGGTATTTAACGTACGCCGCAATACCGGCGATCAGGCCACCGCCGCCCACCGGAACGAAAATCGCATCCAGGCGCCCCGGGTGTTGGCGCAGAATCTCCATGGCCACCGTGCCCTGCCCGGCAATGGTGTGGGGATCGTCGTAAGGGTGAATGTAGACATAGCCTTTTTCGTCGACCAGTTTCAGCGAGTAGGCCAGCGCTTCCGGGAACGAATCTCCGTGCAACACGACTTTGCCGCCGCGCGAGCGCACGCCTTCGACCTTGATTTCCGGGGTGGTCTTGGGCATCACGATGGTCGCCTTGACCCCCAGCACCTTGGCGGCCAGGGCCAGGCCCTGGGCATGGTTGCCGGCAGACGCGGTAACTACACCGCGCGCGCGCTCTTCGTCGCTCAGCTGGGTGAGCTTGTTATAAGCGCCGCGAATCTTGAACGAGAACACCGGCTGCAGGTCTTCGCGCTTCAGCCAAATATTGTTGCCCAGCCGCTCGGAGAGCTGGCGAGCAGTCTGCAATGGAGTTTCTACGGCAACGTCATAAACGCGCGAGGTGAGGATCTTCTTGACGTACTGTTCGAGCATCGGAAAGCATCACTGAGCGGGTTGGGCAGGGCCAACGAGTCTAACCCGGCTTTTGGGCGGGCGACCACACTAAACCGGTGGTTTTGAGGACACCGGAAAAGATCGCAGCCTATAATGCCGGCCTTTAGTCCCCTCTTCGGCACTTCGGAGCCCGCATGACCCAGGATCAACTCAAACAGGCAGTAGCCCAGGCCGCCGTCGACTTCATCCTCCCGAAACTCGACGACAAGAGCATCGTCGGGGTCGGCACCGGCTCCACCGCCAATTGCTTCATCGACGCCCTGGCCCAACACAAAGGTGCATTCGATGGCGCCGTAGCCAGTTCCGAAGCCACTGCCGCGCGCCTCAAGGGCCACGGGATTCCGGTATACGAGTTGAACACGGTCAGCGACCTGGAGTTCTACGTCGACGGGGCCGATGAAAGCGACGAGCACTTGAACCTGATCAAGGGTGGTGGCGCCGCCCTGACCCGCGAGAAGATCGTGGCGGCCGTGGCCAAGACGTTCATCTGCATCGCCGATGCCAGCAAACTGGTGCCTGTGCTGGGCGAGTTCCCGTTGCCAGTGGAAGTCATCCCAATGGCCCGCAGCCACGTGGCTCGCGAGCTGGTCAAGTTGGGCGGCGACCCGGTCTACCGCGAAGGCGTGCTGACCGACAACGGCAACATCATCCTCGACGTATTCAACATGCAGATCACCAATCCGGTAGAGCTGGAAACGCAGATCAATGCAATCGTCGGCGTGGTCACCAACGGGTTGTTCGCAGCGCGTCCGGCGGATTTGCTGTTGCTGGGTACGAGTGAAGGCGTGAAAACCCTGCGCGCCAAGTAGACCCTGCAGGCCATTTTCTCCCGGGCAAATGAACATTCCTGTAGGAGTGAGCCTGCTCGCGATAGCGGAGTAACAGTCAATATAGATGTCGACTGATGCTCCGCTATCGCGAGCAGGCTCACTCCCACAGGATTATGCCGTTAGGGTCAGGGCTGGGCGGGCTTCTTGAATACGTAGAACAGATTCGGCTCGCTCACCAGGTACATCGTGCCTTCGTCATCCATGGCGATCCCCTCCGCTTGCGGCACGGTCTTCTGCAGACCCTGACGCCCCTTGTTCAGCGACATGGTGCTCAGCGGCCTCCCGCCCACATCCAGCTCCAGAATGAGCCGCGACTCGTCGGACAGCGCCAGCAGATGGCCGCTGCGCTCGTCGTATTGCAGGCTGGACAGGTCTCGCACAAACATCCCAGCATCGCGCTTGGGGTTGTTGACCACATGCACCGCGTAGGATTTTTCCGGGTTGTAGTGCGGAAAACCCTGCACTTCGTAGATCAACATCGGATCGCGTTCCTTGGCCACGAACAGGCGCTTGCCCACAGAGTCGTAGGCCAGGCCTTCAAAGCCCTTGTTACTGGCCATGTGCACGCCAAGGGATATCTGCTCGGCATCTGCCGCATCCAGGAAAGTCGTGTCCTTCTCCAGGTGAATCTTGATCAACCGCTGCTCGCGCTCGTCGGTGATCACGTAGGTGTCGGCACTGATGTACTCCACCGCCTCCGGATCGCCAAAACCGATCAGCGCAACGCGCCGGATGATCTGGCCGTCCAGTGACAGCTCAATCAATTCGGAATTCTTGTTGGTGACCGTGAACAGGCTTTTGCGCACCGGATCGAAAGTCAGGGCCGATACGTCGTCATCCAGGCCTTCGATGACTCGCGCCTCGACCGTCACCTGATAGCGGTCCAAGCCAATGGAGAGTTCATTCTCGCCCTGCCACAGCGCATGCAGGTTGAACCAGCCTCGCTCGAACAGGCGCAAGTATTGGCCCATGGCGATCAACGCCAGCAGCGCGATCACCACGAAGATCAGGATCAGGGGTTTGGGACGGGCAAATCGACGCATTCTGGCGGGCTCGGTTTCAAGACAGGCGGATGAAATATCATGTCTGTCTGAACTGAAGCTTAATGGCCACTTGCCCTGTCCTACAACCGTGCAGAAGAAATCTGCACGGCGTCGTGATCAATTCTGCTTTTCGAAGCGATAAAACAGATTCGGCTCGCTCACCATGTACAGGTTGCCAGCGTCGTCCATGGTCACGCCTTCGGCTCGTGGGATGGTCTTTTTCAACCCATTGAAGCCACCCAGCAAAGTCATGAAGCTGACCTGCTCGCCCTTCTCGTCAAGTTCCAGCAACAGGTGAGAGTCGGCTGACAGCACCAGGGTATGGCCGGTGCGCGGGTCGATGGCCAGGGCTGACAGGTTGCGCAGGTCCAGTTCGTCACTGTCGAGTTTCTGTTTGTCGCCAGTCAGCGAAACGCCATCGCTGCTTTTCCAGGTGAACAGCGCCGGTGGGCGCTCTTCACCCAGCAGCATCTGCTGATTGTGCGAGTCCCAGACAATGGCTTCGAACGCCTTGTTCTGGTCTTTCGAAGGGCCGAGATCATATTTTGGGAAGTCGGCAATGTTCAACTCCCGGGTATCGGCATCGACCTTGACGATGGACAGCAGATGCTCACGCTCGTCGACGATGGCCATCAGGCCGTTGCCCATTATCGTCAGGCCTTCCGGATTGCTCCAGCCGACCAGGGGCATTTTGCGCAGCACATCGCCCTGCAAGGTCAGTTCAACGAGAAACGGATTTTTGCCCATGACCGAAAACAGGGTTTTGGTTTGAGCGTTGTAGGCCAGGTCGGACGCTTCGTCCTTTTCCATGCCTGGGAGCAATTTGGCGTCGATCACGGCCTTGTAATTCGGTAGCCAGATACTTTCCTGGCGTTCGGCCGTGCTTTCGAAACGTTCCTGCAACCAGAGTGCGCCACGATCATCCCAATGCATGGCAATGGCCAGGCCATAAACGATGGCGGCTACCAGCAACAGCCAGTAGTACCAACGCATGAAAAAGCGCGGGCGGCGGGCAGGTTTGAGTGTGGGCAGCGGTTGGTTGGCCATGGGAAAATCCAGGTGGTCGGTAGACACCTTGTAGGAGCCTGCTTGCTGGCGATCTCGGTGTGCCATTCGATATTTTAATTGAATGACACCCCGCGATCGCCAGCAAGCAGGCTCCTACAAGGGTGTGTTGTTTCAGCGGACGCTGGTGGTGAAGCTGCTCGCGCCTGGCAATTCGATCACCAGTTCGTCACCGACATTCAGCGGGCCAACACCCACCGGCGTGCCGGTCAGGATCACGTCACCGGCCTGCAGCGAGAAGCAGCCGGCCATGTGCTGGATCATCGGCACGATCGGGTTGAGCATCGCGCTGCTGTTGCCATCCTGACGGACTTCGCCGTTGATGGTCAGGCGAATGCCGATGTCGGTCAGGTCGGCGAAAGTGCTGCCGGACACGAATGGCGCAATTACCGCCGCGCCGTCGAACGACTTGGCGATTTCCCAGGGCAGGCCCTTGGACTTCAGCTCGGCCTGTTTGTCGCGCAGGGTCAGGTCCAGGGCCGGGGCGAAACCGGAAATCGCATCCAGCACTTCTTCGCGGCTTGGCTTGGTCGACAACGGCTTGCCGATCAACACAGCGATTTCCGCTTCGTAATGCACCGAACCGCGTTCGGTCGGAATGCTGAAGCCACCTTCAAGCGGCACCACACAGCTGCCCGGTTTGATGAACAGCAGCGGCTCGGTAGGCACCGGATTGTCCAGTTCCTTGGCGTGTTCGGCGTAGTTACGGCCGATGCACACCACTTTCCCCAGCGGAAAGTGGATACGCGTTCCGTCGACATACTGGTGCTGATAGCTCATGGACCGACTCCTGCTTCGTAGCGCTTAAATTCGAATGTCAAACCGCGAAAATCTTGCCCGGGTTCATGATGCCATTCGGGTCGAATACCGCCTTGACGGCTTTCATGTACTCGATCTCGACCGGCGAGCGGCTATAGGTCAAGTAGTCACGCTTGGTCATGCCCACGCCGTGTTCGGCGGAGATCGAACCGTTGTATTTCTCGACGGTTTCGAACACCCACTTATTAACGGTGGCGCATTTGGCGAAGAACTCGTCCTTGCTCAGGTTATCCGGCTTGAGGATGTTCAGGTGCAGGTTGCCGTCGCCGATGTGACCGAACCAGACGATTTCGAAATCCGGGTAGTGTTCGCCGACGATCGCGTCGATTTCCTTGAGGAACGCTGGGACTTTCGACACCGTGACCGAAATGTCGTTCTTGTACGGAGTCCAGTGGGAAATAGTCTCGGAGATGTACTCGCGCAGCTTCCACAGGTTCTGCAGCTGGGTTTCGCTCTGGCTCATCACGCCATCCAGCACCCAGCCCTGCTCCACACAGTGCTCGAAGGTTTCCAGGGCGTGGTTGGCCACTTCTTCGGTGGTCGCTTCAAATTCCAGCAACGCGTAGAACGGGCAATCGGTTTCGAACGGCGCCGGCACATCACCGCGCCCCATGACTTTAGCCAGGGCCTTGTCGGAGAAGAATTCGAAAGCAGTCAGGTCGAGCTTGCCCTGGAATGCATGCAGAACCGGCATGATCGAATCGAAATCGGCGGTGCCGAGGACCATGGCGGTCAGGTTTTTCGGCGCGCGATCCAGGCGCATGGTGGCTTCAACCACAAAACCCAGGGTGCCTTCGGCGCCAATGAACAGCTGGCGCATGTCGTAGCCGGTGGCGTTCTTGATCAGGTCGCGGTTCAGCTCCAGCACATCGCCCTTGCCGGTAACGACTTTCATGCCGGCGACCCAGTTACGGGTCATGCCGTAGCGAATAACCTTGATCCCGCCGGCATTGGTGCCGATATTGCCGCCAATTTGGCTGGAACCAGCCGATGCGAAGTCCACCGGGTAATACAGGCCTTTTTCTTCAGCGACGTTCTGCAAGTGCTCGGTGACCACGCCCGGCTGGCACACGGCGGTGCGGTCGGTGAGGTTCACGTCGAGAATCTGGTTCATGTAATCGAAGGACACGACCACTTCGCCATTGGCTGCCACCGCCGCAGCGGAAAGCCCGGTACGGCCGCCCGACGGCACCAATGCCACCTTGTGTTCATTGGCCCAACGGACAATGGCCTGCACCTGCTCGGTGGTCTTGGGGAACACGATGGCCGTGGGCGCCGGAGCGAAATGCTTGGTCCAATCCTTGCCATAAGCATTCAGGGAGTCGGCATCGGTCAGCACCTTGCCAGGCTCAACCAGGGTCTTCAGCTCATCAATCAGGGCAGGATTGGTCATCGACAGAACTCTCGAACAATTCATGGTCATCCTGAGAACGCTTCACGTCGCAGGAATGAGTGTTTAGCGGGGCGCCTATGCTAGCATACCGACCCCGCAGGGTAGTGCCCAAAGGCGATTCTGCGGCGACGGCATACTTGCCGTCCGGGTCAGCATCTGTTGACCATTTCCTGCCATTTTTCTCCGGGATACAGGTTTACGCAGATGAGCAAGACTTCTCTCGATAAGAGCAAGATCAAGTTCCTTCTTCTCGAAGGCGTCCACCAATCGGCTGTCGACGTTCTCAAGTCGGCGGGCTACACCAGCATCGAGTACCTCACAGGTTCTCTGCCGGAAGCCCAGCTGAAGGAAAAGATCGCTGATGCGCACTTCATCGGCATTCGCTCCCGCACGCAACTGACCGAAGAGATCTTCGATCACGCGAAGAAGCTCGTCGCTGTCGGTTGCTTCTGCATCGGCACCAACCAGGTCGACCTGAACGCGGCTCGCGAACGCGGCATCGCAGTGTTCAACGCACCGTACTCCAACACTCGCTCCGTAGCCGAGCTGGTGCTCGCCGAAGCGATCCTGTTGCTGCGCGGCATCCCCGAGAAGAACGCTTCCTGCCACCGTGGCGGCTGGATCAAAAGCGCGGCCAACTCCTTCGAAATCCGTGGCAAGAAGCTGGGTATCGTCGGTTACGGCTCGATCGGTACTCAATTGTCGGTCCTGGCTGAAGGCCTGGGCATGCAGGTGTACTTCTACGACACCGTGACCAAGCTGCCACTGGGTAACGCCACCCAGGTCGGTAACCTGCACGAGCTGCTGGGCATGTCCGACATCGTCACCCTGCACGTTCCGGAAACCGCTGCGACCCAGTGGATGATCGGCGAGAAGGAAATCCGCGCCATCAAGAAGGGCGGCATCCTGATCAACGCCGCACGCGGCACCGTGGTCGAGCTGGACGCCCTGGCAGACGCGATCAAGGACAAGCACCTGATCGGCGCGGCCATCGACGTATTCCCGGTAGAGCCCCGCTCCAACGACGAAGAGTTCGAGAGCCCGCTGCGTGGCCTGGACAACGTGATCCTGACCCCGCACATCGGTGGTTCCACCGCCGAAGCGCAGGCCAACATCGGCTTGGAAGTCGCGGAAAAACTGGTCAAGTACAGCGACAACGGTACTTCGGTATCGTCGGTGAACTTCCCGGAAGTGGCCCTGCCGGCTCACCCTGGCAAGCACCGCCTGCTGCACATCCACGAGAACATCCCGGGTGTGATGAGCGAGATCAACAAGGTCTTCGCCGAAAACGGCATCAACATTTCCGGTCAGTTCCTGCAGACCAACGAGAAAGTCGGCTACGTCGTGATCGACGTCGACGCCGATTACTCCGAGATCGCCCAGGAGAAGCTGCAGCACATCAACGGCACTATTCGTTGCCGGGTATTGTTCTGATAGCGATTCTGAGCGACAAAAAAGGGAGCCGTTGTGGCTCCCTTTTTCATGCCTGCGGAGAAATTATTCCACCGTCACGGTGATTTTCTTCGACACGATTGGCGGGTCGAATGGAATGTGACCGCTGTCACCCAGCTCCAGCTGCAAAGTGTGCTTGCCTGGCGGTAGTTTGATGGTCGCTTCGGTCTGCGCCTTGCCGAAATGCATGTGGTTGGCGTCCGTCGGAATCGGCTGGCCAGCTGCAGGCAGATCTTTCACATCGATCAACAGGTGGTGGTGACCGGTGTGCTTGGTGACATCGCCCGCAGGGGCCAGAGAGATGTCCTTGACGCCGAACTTGACCTTGAATTCCTGTGGCACCTTGGCACCGTCTTCCGGGGAAACGATAAACGCTTCTGCTCCCTTGGGGGCCGGAGTGGCTGCCGTTGCCAGCATCGAAGCCCCCATCAACAGGCCAGCCAATGCTGCTCGTGACATAAAGGTTTTCATTCTCTTCTCCAGTTTTTACGTAAAATCCGCGCAGTCATGACAACTTCATGACCATTTGTTGTCGAAGGCACTCGACAACCATAGCAAAGCGAGCCGATCCAGAGCCTCGCCATAATGAATTCAAAGGAGTGACCATGCGCTTTTTGCCTGGCCTGATCTGCCTGCTACCCCTTTTGAGCCCAATGGCTCATGCCGAGTTGATTGACGACATCAACGACCGTGGCGAACTGCGCATTGCTCTTGAGGCTAATACACCACCCTTCAATTTCAAGGACGACGGCAAACTCACCGGCTTCGAAGTGGAACTGGGTCAACTGCTGGCCCAGGAGCTGGATGTACGGGCCGACTTTGTCGTGGCCGATGCCAGCGAGCTGTTGCCGGGGGTCGAGAGCGGTAAGTTCGACGTCGCCATCAATCACATAGCACTGACCCCGGATCTCAAGGATCGTTTCGACTTCAGCGAACCTTACAGCTATGCCAAGGCAGATCTGATCGCGCAGAAAGAACCGGAGCCGCGCTCGATCCTGCTGGTGCAGAGCCTGACGCAGGAAAAACCCAAGGCACCCGCGCCGCTGAGCCTGGCAATTCCGTTTCAGAAGGGCAACCCGGCGTTTCATGCCAGCCTGGAGAATGCGTTGGGGCGGATCAAAGCAGATGGGCGCCTGGAAGCGCTTTCCGAGAAGTGGTTTGGTGCGGATACGAGTGTGGCTCCCAAACCCTGAGACCACTGCCAGACTCTGAATATTACGCGACCCTTGTAGGAGCCTGCTTGCTGGCGATTGCGGTGAAACATTCAACATCTACATTGACTATTACACCGTCATCGCCAGCAAGCAGGCTCCTACAACTGCGGTGTAAGGCTTGCGAGTACGGCAGCGGCTTTGGGCAATTCGAGCTCGCTGAAGACCTGCACACCATGACGCCGTAGCAATGCCGCGGTAACGCCTTCGCCGCTGACCTTCACGCCGCTGAAAGTCCCGTCGTAGGTCAACAGATTCCCGCATGACGGGCTGTTGGCCTTCAACACCGCAATCCGGATGCCGTGCTTTTGCGCCAGTTCCAACGCCTGGTAAGCCCCCGCTAGAAATTCGGCGCTGACATCCGCGCCATCAGTGGTGATGACCGCAGCCTGCCCATCCAGCACCTCGCCGCCCTGCCCGCCCGGAATTTCTGCGGCAGCCCGGGGAGTCGGCAAGCCTCCGGCCACTTCGGGGCACAAAGGCACGACCCGACCTTCATCGACCCATTGCTGCAGCTGATCGAACGGCCCGCTGGCACCGCCGTCGTAGCGAACGCGGTGCCCCAGCAGGCAGCGGCTTACCAGAATCTTCTGCATGGTCAGAATGGCTCGTTGCCGCGACGCCGGAACCAGCCAGTCAATGACAGGCGATTACGGCTTGCGGGCATGACTTCGTGGGGCACTTCGCCCGACAGGAATACCACCAGGCAGCCTCCGGTAGGCACCACGTCGTGCTGCACGCCTTGGTCCAGGTACATGCGCAGCTGGCCGCCGTGCTCGGGCAGCCAGGCGTCGTTCAAGTAGACCACCGCCGATACCATGCGCCGGTCATCGTCGCGGAAGCGGTCGACGTGCTTGAGGTAAAAGGCTCCTGGCGGGTATAGCGCGAAATGACTTTCGAAATCTTCCAGACCGAGGAACAGGCCGCGATTCATCGCCTCGCGCAGGCTGTCCATCAGCTGCAGATAACTGTCACAGGCCAGCGCCTGGCCGGGTTCGATCCACTGGATACGATCACCGCGAATGCCTTCGCGAATCTCCGAAGTGGGCCCACGACCCACGGCGGCGGGCGCCAATTCACCTTCGGCTGCACGTTTATGGCACTCAGCAGCCAGTTCCCGGGTCAGACCCAGAGGCAGGAAAATATTCTGCTGCGACCAGCCATGTGTGGCCAGGTCGTCGACGATACGTAGCAGCAGCGGATGATCAGAGGATATTTGCATGGCGCGCATAGTATTCCTGTGCCTGCAAATCCGACAGAGCCGTGCAGCGGCTTGATACGAATTCTCGACAAGTCCGAATGCCACACGGAGAATAGTCGCCTGCTGACAGGAGTCCCCAATGCGCCGTTTGCTTTTCTCACTGTTGATGTTCTGCGTTATGCCCGCCTGGGCAGACGGCCACGACCAGTTGTACAAGGTCGCCGGCTGGCCGGAACAACGCGCGCATTTCAACGACGCACTTGCGGCCGCCCAGCAGCGCTACCAGAACAGCCTGCCTCCGGCGGTGTTCCAGGCGCTGGTCAACAACAGCAACCAGCGGTTCGCGCCCCAGGCCGTCGATCAACGCGCCGAGGCGCAATTGCGCAAGACCCTGGTCGATCCCAAGCCGGCCCTGGCCTTTTTCGAGTCGCCACTGGGCAAGAAAATCGTCGCTGCCGAGCTGCTGGCAACCCGCCGCGATCAGCTGGCGAAGAATGCCAAGGGCCTGCCAAAAATCGAGGCCAGTGACACTCGCATGCTGATCATCGGCCACCTCGCCCAGGCCTTGCCTGCGCGCGAAGCGGGCGCCGAGGTGAGCCTGGCAATTGCCGGCGTCGCCGCAGACAGCCTCAGCTCGATGATTCCCGGCTTGCTTGGCGGCGGTCAGGCGCAGGGGATGTTGAACGGTCAGCGCCAGCGCCTGATGGATCAGATCGGCAGCGACTTGAACAACACGTTGCTGTACGTCTATCGCGACCTGTCGGACACGGAACTGGAAGAATTTGCGACATTTGCCGAGTCGACTGAAGGCAAGGCTTATTACCAGGCGGCGCTGGCGGCGATTCGGGCGGGGTTGGCGGTGGGGCAGACTAACCCGGGGCAATAATTTTCAGTACCTGATAGATCGCTATCGCGAGCAGGCTCACTCCTACATTTGGAACGCATTTCAACTGTAGGAGTGAGCCTGCTCGCGATAGGGCCCCCACTGCCGCTATAGATTCCGGCCCTTGATCCGCTTGGTCAAAAAGCCAAAATACTCCGCCCGCAACGCCAGCGTTTCATTTGCCAGGTGATGCCGTGCCTCGGGCAGCATCAACACCTGCGGCCGATCGAATTTGGCCCGCAACACCCCAAGGTTATGCTGCCAATCCACCGTCATGTCCGCCTGCCCCTGCACGATCAGCGGCCGCCGCAAGCTGTTCGGCGCCGCCTCGATGCGCTTGATCCAACGAGCAAGGGCGCCGACCCAGGCGGTGGGCAGACGCAGCGGTTGCAGTGGGTCGGCTTGCAGGAACGGCAGGAAATCCGGGTCGTTGGAGTTCTCGCTGAAGCGCCGGGCGATGGCTTTGACGAAGGGCCGGAGCAAGTGATAACTGAGCTGCGACCAGCCCCACGCCCGCGGCCGAACCAAAGGCGACAGCAGGATTACCTGACCCTGGGCCGGACTGTCTGGCCCGGCGTTGAGCACATGATCAATCACGATTGCCCCCCCGGTACTTTGCCCGCACAGGTGCCACGGCTGCGGCAGATCAATCGACTTCGCCTCGGTAAACAAGCCGTGCAACGTGTCCTGATACTCGGCGAAATCCCGGATGCTCGCCCGCTCGCCGCTGGACAGGCCATGCCCTGGCAAGTCGCAGGCAATGACGGCGAAACCCTGCTCCAGCGCCCAGTCGATCACGTGCCGATACAAGCCGGTGTGATCGTAGAAACCGTGGAACAGAAACAGCGTCGCCTTCGCCCGCTGCGGCCACCAGAACTGGCTGACCACCTGATAACCACCCACGTCGAACCGCCCCAGGCCAGAGCGCAGCTCGCGCCCGGGAAAATCCAGCCCATAAAACCGCTGATACGCCCGCCCTTCCTCCGACAATGGCTGGGCATCGGCCAATGGCCGCAGGCTGGCGCGCAAGTGATCGGGGGCGAAAGTGGCAGACATGAGCATTTCCAGCGAGTGAAAAGGACTTTATCGGCCTGCGATATTCATCTGTCCCGGCAAGCATGGCAAGCTAGCCGACCTCAAAGGAATGCAATCCATGCGCCCGGCCTACCGCACCACACTGCTCGCCAGCCTGCTCACCCTCGTGTGCGCCGCCGTACTGTGGGCGGCATATGACTGGTTCCAGGGGCGCTACCTGCGCGCATTCAGTGAACACACGGCGGTGTTCTCCGGCGACCCCTTGCGCCTGCCGGATGAAATGGCAGGCCCCGGGGCTATTCGCCTGGTGCACTTCTGGGACCCGGCGTGTCCGTGCAATGTCGGCAACCAGCAGCACCTCAGTGAACTGGTCGAGCGCTATGTACCACAGGGCATCGAGTTCTACTCGGTGCAGAAGCCCGGCAGTCACGGCCAGTTGCCGAGCACCCTGAGCAGCCTGAAAAACATCAACGTGTTTCCTGGCTCCGAGCAGATTCCGGCCAGCCCCGCCGTGGCGATCTGGGATCGAGCCGGCAAGCTGGCCTATTTCGGCCCCTACAGCGAAGGTCTCACCTGCAACTCCAGCAACAGTTTTATCGAACCGATCCTGCAGGCTTTAAACGAAGGCCGCGAGGTCAGCGCCACCCACACGCTGGCGGTGGGATGTTACTGCCCCTGGCCAGTGGCTACGACCCAGTAGGGACAAAACCGGCAATAAGAATCCCTCCTAAGGGCGATGGGCCGAAACGGCAGGTCGTGTTAAACAGTGTCGCCAGGGAATTGCTGTCACTCATAACAAGAACAAGGAATCTCCATGAAACGCCTCCTGACCGCTCTCGTCCTGCTGGTTGTGGTACTCGCTGCGGGCGCTGGCTGGTACGTCTACAGCAAACAGCCGACGCGCAAGGGCATGGTTGAACTGCAACACCTGCAGGGCCCCGTCACGGTGCGATACGACGAGCGCGGTGTGCCGCATATCCGTGCCGAAAACGAACCCGACCTGTATCGCGCGCTGGGTTATGTGCAGGCCCAGGACCGGCTGTTCCAGATGGAAATCCTGCGCCGCCTCGCCCGAGGTGAACTCGCCGAAGTGCTGGGGCCTAAATTGCTCGATACCGACAAGCTGATGCGTAGCCTGCGCATTCGCGAGCGCGCTGAAACCTACTTCGCCAACCTGGATCAAAAGTCGCCGGCGTTTATCGCCATGCAGGCGTATCTGGACGGCATCAATCAGTATCAGGACAGCCATCCGCGACCGGTCGAGTTCGACGTGCTGGGGATTGCCAAGCGCCCTTTCACTACGCAGGACACCATCAGCATCGCCGGCTATATGGCCTACAGTTTTGCCGCGGCGTTTCGCACCGAGCCGCTGCTGACCTACGTACGCGATCAACTTGGCACCAACTACCTGAGCGTCTTCGATCTCGACTGGCAGCCCAAAGGCGTGCTGGCGAATCAACCAGGCGGTGCCGCTGCCCATGCCAGCATCGACTGGAAGGACCTCAATGCCCTCGCCCGCCTGAGTGAACAAGTCCTGGCCGATAACGGCCTGCCGCAGTTCGAAGGCAGCAACGCCTGGGTCATCGCCGGCAGCCGCACCAAGAGCGGCAAGCCGTTGTTGGCGGGCGACCCGCACATTCGGTTTTCCGCGCCATCGGTGTGGTACGAGGCGCAGCTCTCGGCACCGGGCTTCGACCTTTATGGCCACTATCAAGCGCTGATGCCGTTTGCGTCACTCGGCCTTAATCACGATTTCGGCTGGAGCATCACCATGTTCCAGAACGACGACCTGGACCTGATCGCGGAGAAGGTCAACCCGGACAATCCCAACCAGGTCTGGTATCGCGGCAAGTGGGTGGACATGACTTCCAGCGAGCAGCAGATCGCCGTGAAGGGCCAGGCGCCAGTGACCCTGGTGCTGCGCCAGTCGCCCCACGGGCCGATCGTCAATGACGCGCTGGGTGCCAACGCTGGCAAGACGCCGATTGCCATGTGGTGGGGATTCCTCGAAAGCCAGAACCCGATCCTTGAAGGCTTCTACCAGCTCAATAGTGCCGACACTTTGGCCAAGGCCCGCAGTGCGGCGGCCAAAGTCCAGGCGCCGGGCCTGAATATCGTCTGGGCAAATGCCAAGGGCGATATCGGCTGGTGGGCGGCCGCCCAACTGCCCAAGCGCCCTGCCGGGGTGCGTGGCGATTTCATTCTCGCCGGTGGTACTGCCGAAGCGGAAAAGGACGGGTTCTACCCCTTCAGCGCCAATCCCCAAGAAGAGAATCCGCCACGGGGCTATATCATCTCGGCCAATTTCCAGCCGGTGTCGCCAACCGGGATGGATATTCCCGGGTACTACAACCTGGCGGATCGTGGCCAACAGCTCAATCGCCAGCTCGGCGACAACGCCGTCAAGTGGGACCTCGACGCCAGTCAGAAGCTGCAGCTGGGCACCACCACCAGCTACGGCCCGCGCTTTCTCGCCCCGCTGTTGCCGGTATTGCGCGGAGTGGTCAACGATCCTGCGGAGCTGAAGCTGGTCGAACAACTGGCCCAATGGCAAGGTGATTACCCGCTGGATTCCACCAGTGCCACCTTGTTCAACCAGCTGCTGTTCAATCTGGCCGACGCGACAATGCATGACGAGCTGGGCGATGCATTCTTCGAAACCCTGCTGTCGACCCGGGTAATCGATGCCGCGCTGCCGCGCCTGGCAGCCAACATCGATTCACCGTGGTGGGACAACCGCAACACTGCCGCCAAGGAAACCCGCGCCGACACGGTCAAGGTAGCGTGGCAAGCGAGCCTGGCGCACCTCAAGAGCACACTCGGCGCAGACGTCACGCAGTGGCAGTGGGGCAAGGCGCATACCCTGACCCATGGTCATCCGCTAGGGCAGCAAAAGCCGCTGGAGCGGATTTTCAACGTCGGCCCGTTCGCCGCGCCTGGCACTCATGAAGTACCAAATAACCTCTCGGCGAAGATCGGCCCGGCGCCCTGGCCTGTCACTTACGGCCCTTCGACCCGACGCCTGATCGACTTCGCCGACCCGGCACACAGCCTCACCGTCAACCCGGTCGGCCAAAGCGGCGTGCCGTTCAACAGCCACTATGACGACCAGGCGGAGGCGTATATCGAAGGGATGTATTTCCAGGCTTACCTCAATGAAGAGGAGGTTAAAGCGAATACTCGGAGTACTTTGAAGTTGGCGCCACCGAGCCGGTAAATTATGTTGCCTGGGCGGCCCTCATCGCGGGCAAGCCTTGCTCCCACAGGACAATGGCGAACCTGAGATCAACATTTGTGGGAGCAAGGCTTGCCCGCGATGGGGCCCGCATGAACTCCTCCGAACTCTGCCTCACACCCCCACCGCAAAATTCAACCGGAACTGCTGGGGCGTCACCCCCAGCCGCCGGTTGAACACACTGCGCATATGCTGCGCATCCCGAAAACCACACTGGTACGCCACCGTCTTGAGTGGCGCTCGGGTGCTTTCCAGCAGCACTCGTGCCGCATCCACCCGCGCCCGTTCGACGAATTCCGCCGGGGTGATCTTCGCTTCCCGGGCAAACACCCGGGAGAAATTGCGCGCACTCATGTTCGCGGCGGAGGCCAGGTCGGCGATGGTCAGGTCGCCCGTCAGGTTGGCCAATACATGCAGCTGCACCAACGCGACCGCCGAGGTCGGTTCGGCATGGGGCGTGAGGAACGGACTGAACTGCGACTGCCCACCCGAGCGCTGGGTGAACACCACCAACCGCTTCGCCACGCTCAACGCGACTTCCGGGCCGTGATCCTGGGCCAGCAGGAACAGCGACAGATCAATCCCCGCCGTGACCCCGGCCGAGGTGACCAGCTCGCCGTCCTGCACGTACAACCGGTCGGCTTCGACGCATGTTCCAGGACATAAAGCAGCCAACGCCGCCGCATCGCCCCAATGCGTGGTCACCGTTCTCGACTCCAGCAACCCGGCCCGGGCCAGCATGAAGGCACCATTGCAGATAGAGCCGAACCGTTGCGCCCGTGCGCTGGCGTCGCGCAGCCAATCATCGAAAGTCGCGCCGAAGTTCATGTACGGCAACTGCGGCCCGCCCGCCACCAGGAGCAAGTCGTACGCCTCCGGCGCTTCGCTGTAATGCCGATGGGCGTGGAGTGCCAAACCGTTGGAACACACCATCACCCCATGTTCGACTCCGATCACTTCCAGGCGATAGTGGTCCGCTGGCGCCAGGAAACGGTTGGCCTCGGAAAACACATCCATGGGCCCGGTGACATCCAGTGACTGAACGCCGGCGAAGACCACAATGGCCACGGTTTTACTCATGCCAAAAACTCCCCAAATCTATGCCTGCGAACACTTGTAGCAGCTGCCGGCCTGCGAGGCTGCGTTCGGCTGCGTAGCAGTCGTGAAAAAATCAGGCTGGCGCGATATGCATGTTCATTGGCAAGGATCGCAGCCATGCCTCGATTGTCCGCTTCGGGCCGCAGGAACAGACTTGTTCCAACAGCGCCGCCACGGCGTTCCCCACGAGGAAAGCACCCATGAGCAGCACCATCGCCGGCATCCAGATCCCCGACAGCGCCCTCGCCATGGCCACTACCGAATACATCCGCGACGTCGAGTCGGATTTGCTCTATCACCATTCCCGTCGAGTATTTCTGTTCGGCGCTCTGAGCGGTGAGCGCAAGCAGCTGGCCTACAACCCCGAACTGCTTTACGTCGGCGCGATGTTCCATGACCTGGGTCTGATGGAAGGCCATCGCTCCGCCAATGAACGCTTCGAGGTCGACAGTGCCAACGCCGCCAAGGCCTTTCTCAAGCCCTACGGACTAACCGACGACGACATCGAACAGGTCTGGCTGTCGATTGCCCTGCACACCACACCGGGAGTACCCCAACACCTTCGCCCTAACGTAGCGCTGGTGACGGCGGGGGTCGAGATGGATGTACTGGGTATCGACTACGCGGCGTTTTCCACTGGGCAGCGCGAGGCCGTGGTGCATGCGCATCCACGAGGTGATGGGTTCAAGGAGTGCATCCTGTGTGCCTTCGCCAATGGCTTCAAGGATAAGCCCGACACTACTTTCGGCACGGTGAATGCGGATGTGCTGGTGGACAGCGAGCCAGGGTTCAAGCCGATGAACTTTGTCGAGATCATCCGCAAGTCCCCGTGGATTTCATGACCGCTGTAAAACCTGTAGGAGTGAGCCTGCTCGCGATTGCGCACTGACATTCAACATCTTCGTTGAATGTCACGCCCTCATCGCGAGCAGGCTCGCTCCTACAGTTAAATCCTGTCGACCATTTATTTGATTGGTCAGCCTTGGACCGCTTCCGGCGCCTGCGCGCGACGCACGTCCGGTTGCTTCCACGAGTCCGCAGCGCTTTCCTCGATGGCCTGCTGAATCGCCTTCTTGCGCGACTCTTCCGCACGACGGCTGAAGAACCACACCAGGAAGGTCACCAGCGACACCGCCAGCAGGATCAGGCTGGCCACGGCGTTGATCTCCGGCTTCACGCCCAGACGCACGGCCGAGAACACCTCCATCGGCAAGGTCGTCGACCCCGGCCCGGAAACGAAGCTCGCCAACACCAGGTCATCCAGGGATAACGCGAAGGACATCATGCCCCCGGCTGCCAACGAAGGCGCGATCATCGGGATGGTGATCAGGAAGAACACCTTCCACGGCCGGGCGCCAAGGTCCATGGCGGCCTCTTCGATGGACAGGTCAAGCTCACGCAAGCGCGCCGACACCACCACCGCTACATAGGCCGCACAGAACGTCGTGTGCGCGATCCAGATAGTGACGATGCCACGCTCCTGGGGCCAACCGATCATCTGCGCCATCGCCACGAACAGCAGCAACAGCGACAGACCGGTGATCACTTCAGGCATTACCAGCGGCGCGGTGACCAGGCCACCGAACAGCGTGCGACCCTTGAAGTGGGTGATTCGCGTCAGGACGAAGGCGGCCAATGTGCCCAGTGCTACCGCTGCGATCGCCGTGTAGCAGGCGATCTCCAGCGAGCGCACCACCGAGCCCATCAGCTGGGTGTTGTCCATCAGGCCGACGTACCACTTGATCGACCAGCCGCCCCACACCGTCACCAGTTTGGAGGCGTTGAACGAATAGATCACCAGGATCAGCATCGGCGCGTAGATGAACAGCAGCCCCACTACCAGCATGAAACTCGAGAAACGGAAGCGCTTCATTCCTTGCCCTCCATCTCTTTGGCCTGGCTACGGTTGAACAGGATGATCGGCACGATGAGGATCGCCAGCATCACCACCGCCAGGGCAGACGCCACCGGCCAGTCACGGTTGTTGAAGAATTCCTGCCACAGCACTTTACCGATCATCAGGGTTTCCGGACCACCGAGCAGTTCCGGGATCACGAACTCACCCACCACCGGAATGAACACCAGCATGCAGCCAGCGACGATGCCGTTCTTGGACAGTGGAATTGTGATTTTCCAGAAGCTGTTGAAGGTACTTGAGCCCAGGTCGGATGCGGCTTCCAGCAGGCTGTTGTCGTGTTTCACCAGGTTGGCGTACAGCGGCAGGATCATGAAGGGCAGGTAGGAATAAACCACGCCGATGTAGACCGCCAGGTTGGTGTTGAGGATCTGCAGCGGTTCGTTGATCCAGCCCATGCTCAACAGGAAACCGTTGAGCAGGCCGTTGTTGCTGAGGATGCCCATCCACGCATACACGCGGATCAGGATCGCAGTCCAGGTCGGCATCATGATCAGCAGCACCAGCACCGTCTGCATTTCCTTGCGGGCGCTGGCGATGGCGTAGGCCATCGGGTAACCGATCAGCAGGCAGAGGACGGTGCTGATCAGCGCCATCTTCAACGAGCCGAGGTAGGCGGCAATGTACAGCTCGTCGTCGCCCAGCATCGCGTAGTTGCCGAGGTTTAGTAGCACCTGCAGCTTCTGATCAACGAAATTGTAGATCTCGGTGTACGGCGGAATGGCCACGTCGGCTTCGGCGAAGCTGATCTTCAGGACGATGAAGAACGGCAGCATGAAGAACAGGAACAGCCAGATGAACGGAACCCCGATGACCAACTGGCGGCCACCGGGAATTATTCGATTGAGGCGGCGTTTGAATTTGCGCATGTTCATGAGCGAAGTACCACGCCGCTATCGTCTTCCCAATACACGTACACCTGGTCGCCCCAGGTCGGACGCTGGCCGCGGCGTTCGGCGTTGGCCACGAATGACTGCACCAGCTTGCCGCTTGGCAGCTCGACGTAGAACACCGAGTGGCCGCCGAGGTAGGCGATATCGTGCACCTTGCCGCTGGACCAGTTGTATTCGCAGGTCGGCATGTCGGCGGTGACCAGCAGTTTCTCAGGGCGGATCGCGTAAGTGACCGACTTGTCCTGCACCGAGGTGCTGATGCCGTGGCCCACGTAGATTTTCCGGTCGAGGTCCTTGCAGGTGATAATCGCGTGACCTTCCGCGTCGTCGATGACTTCGCCTTCGAAGATGTTGACGTTGCCGATGAATTCGCAGACCAGGCGGCTGGTCGGGGTTTCATAGATGTCGATCGGGCTGCCGATCTGGGCGATCCAGCCCAGGTGCATGATCGCGATGCGCTCGGCCATGGTCATGGCCTCTTCCTGATCGTGGGTCACCATGACGCAGGTCACGCCGACTCGCTCGATGATCTCCACCAGCTCCAGCTGCATTTGCGAACGCAGCTTCTTGTCCAGCGCGCCCATTGGCTCGTCGAGCAGCAACAGCTTCGGCCGCTTGGCCAGGGAGCGCGCGAGCGCCACACGCTGACGCTGACCGCCGGACAATTGGTGCGGCTTGCGCTTGGCGTACTGACTCATCTGCACCAGCTTGAGCATCTCAGCCACGCGGGCGTCGACTTCAGCGGCCGGAATCTTGTCCTGCTTGAGGCCGAAGGCAATGTTCTGCGCCACGGTCATGTGCGGGAACAAGGCATAGGACTGGAACATCATGTTGATCGGCCGCTCGTACGGCGGCATATCGGTGATGTCCACGCCATCGAGGAAAATGCGCCCCTCCGTGGGCCGTTCGAAACCTGCGAGCATGCGCAGCAGGGTGGACTTGCCCGATCCCGAACCGCCGAGCAGGGCGAAAATTTCGCCTTTCTTGATTTCCAGGGACACATCGTCCACGGCAATCGTCTCGTCGAACTTCTTCGTGACCCGGTCGATTTTGACCAGCACCTGTTTAGGTGTCTGGTCGCCCTCGAGGGCTTTCTTGTAGGCGCCGGAGGCAACTGCCATTTACGAAACTCCCAGAAAAAAGAGTGCAGTTCGCTCAAGGTGAGCCAACCTGGATAGTTTGAGCCTTGAAGCTATTTACCCGACTTGACCTTGGTCCAGCTGCGGGTCATCAAACGTTGAATATTGGGTGGCAGCTCGATGGACACGTAGGTCTTGTCGAGCACTGCCTGCGGCGGATAAACCGCTTCGTCGGTACGAATGGACTGCTCCATCAGTTTGTCCGACCCAGGGTTCGGGTTGGCATAGCCGACGTAATCACTGACCTGGGCGATTACCTCAGGTTTCAGCAAATAGTTGATGAAGGCGTGGGCCTCTTTGACGTTGCTCGAATCTTTTGGAATCGCCAGCATGTCAAACCACAACGCGCCGCCTTCCTTGGGAATCGAATAGGCGATGTTCACGCCCTTCTTCGCTTCTTCGGCACGGTTCTTCGCCTGGAACATGTCGCCGGAGAAACCGATAGCCACGCAGATGTCGCCGTTGGCCAGGTCCGAGATGTACTTCGAAGAATGGAAGTAAGTGACGTATGGGCGTACCGCCAGCAACTTGGCTTCGGCCTTCTTGTAGTCTTGCGGGTTGGTACTGTTGGCGTTCAAGCCCATGTAGTTGAGGACTGTCGGCATCATTTCATCGGCGGAATCGAGGAAGGCTACGCCGCAGCTATGGAGCTTCTTGATGTTCTCAGGCTCGAACAGCACGGCCCAGGAATCGATCTTGTCGACGCCCAGCACAGCCTTGACCTTTTCGACGTTGTAACCGATGCCGTTAGTCCCCCACAGATACGGCACCGCATACAGGTTGCCCGGATCGTTCTGTTCCAGGCGCTTGAGCAGCACCGGGTCGAGGTTGGAATAGTTCGGCAACTTCGACTTGTCGAGCTTCTGGAATGCGCCGGCCTTGATCTGCTTGCCAAGGAAGTGGTTGGACGGCACGACAACGTCGTAACCGGTGCGCCCGGCCAGCAACTTGCCTTCCAGTGTTTCGTTGGAGTCGAAGACGTCATACACCGGCTTGATGCCGGTCTCTTTCTGGAAATCTTCCAGGGTGGTCTGACCGATGTAGTCCGACCAGTTATAAATATGCACCGTACCGGCGGCCTGGACACTGGCAGCAACTGTCAGTCCGGCAGCAACCAGCAGGGCATTGCGCAACAAAGAAGAAATAGGCAAGTGGAGGTCCTCTGAAATTAGTTGGGCCCAAGTTGCCCAGCGCTGCATGACAGCCTCGACTGCCCGACAACAAACCGGCGCGCAACTTACCCTCGAAAAACCGTTCCAGCAAAACTTTTATGAATACATCACTGTAGGAGCGAGCCTGCTCGCGATGGTCGTCAACGATAACGAGGGGTGCCTGACACCCCTCGGTGTTGCAACTTTTTTAGCGAGCAGGCTCGCTCCTACAGGGCTATCTCTTATTTACCCGATTTGATCTTGGTCCAGCTGCGGGTCAGGATTCGCTGGGTAGCGGCCGGCAAGTCGGCAATCGCATACAGCTTGGCCAGTACGTCGGCTGGTGGATAAACGCCCGGATCGCTGGTGATGTCTTTATCAACCAACGGAGTTGCCGCTGCGTTACCGTTCGGGAAGCGTACGGCGTTGGTGATCTCGGCCATGATTTCCGGCTTCATCAGGAAGGTCATGAACTTGTAGGCGCCCTCAACGTTTTCGGCATCTTTAGGGATGGCGACCATGTCGTAGAAGCTGCCAGCACCTTCTTTCGGAATGTTGTAGCTGACTTTCACCTTGTCACCGGCTTCAGCCGCGCGGGACTTGGCCTGGTAGATGTCGCCCGAGTAACCGATAGCCACACAGATGTTGCCGTTGGCCAGGTCGGAGATGTACTTGGACGAGTGGAAGTAGCCGATCGAAGGACGGACTTTCAGGAACAGTGCTTCGGCTTCAGCCAGTTGTTTCTTGTCCTGGCTGTCGGTTGGATAGCCCAGGTAGTGCAGCGCCACCGGAATCATCTCGGTTGGCGAGTCGAGGACGCTGATGCCGCAGGATTTCAGCTTGGCAGCATTTTCCGGCTTGAAGATCAGGTCCCAGGAATTGGTTGGTGCATCGGCACCCAGTGCAGCCTTGACCTTCTCGGCGTTGAAGCCGATACCGATCGAACCCCACATGTACGGGAACGCATGTTCGTTACCCGGATCGCTGACCGATACCGCTTTGAGCAAGTCAGGATTGAGGTTTTTCCACAATGGCAGTTTGGACTTGTCGAGCTTCTGGTAGACACCCGCCTTGATCTGCTTGGCCAGGAAGTTGTTCGACGGTACGACGATGTCGTAGCCGGACTTGCCTGCCAGCAACTTGGCTTCCAGGGTTTCGTTGCTGTCGAATACGTCGTAGACCACCTTGATGCCCGACTCGGCTTCGAACTTCTTCACGGTGTCCGGGGCGATGTAGTCAGACCAGTTGTATACGTGCAGAACCTTGTCGTCCGCCTGAACTGCGCCTGCCATCATGCCCATCAGGGACATGGCCAGGAGGGTCTTGCCAGCTATCTTCATACCTAATGCCTTCATGGGTAATGCTCCAATTTTTCTTTTTAACCACGTGCTCAGCGGCCTTTGCCGGGCATCTGAAACAACCGGTAGTCTGGCAAGATCCGAGGCAGGCTTTCAAGGAAAGACCCATCCTTTATTTGCCCTGAGCGAAATGCAAACCTTGCACCCCGCTCAGAGCCTAGCACCTAGGCCTGCAGCGCACTCAGTGTCAGGTCCAGGCACTTGCGAGCCTTGGTCACCAGCTCATCGATTTCCGCCTTGGTGATCACCAGTGGCGGAGCGATGATCATGGTGTCGCCGACTGCGCGCATGATCAGGCCATTGTCGAAGCAGAAGGTGCGGCAAATCATGCCAACGCCTTTGCCTTCGTAACGTTTGCGAGTGGCCTTGTCCTGGACCAGTTCGATCGCCCCCAGCAGCCCTACCCCACGTACTTCGCCCACCAGTGGGTGATCGTTCAGTTCCCGCAGGCGACTTTGCAAATACGGTGCCGTTTCTGCGTGGACGTGCTCGATGATTTTTTCATCACGCATGATGCGGATGTTTTCCAGCGCCACCGCAGCCGCCACCGGGTGACCGGAGTAGGTGAAGCCGTGGTTGAAGTCGCCGCCTTCATTGAGGACCGCCACCACTTCGTCGCGCACGATCAGGCCACCCATTGGGATGTAGCCGGAGGTCAGGCCCTTGGCGATGGTCATCATGTCGGGCTTGAGGTCGTAGAAATCGGAGCCGAACCACTCGCCGGTGCGGCCGAAACCACAGATCACTTCGTCCGCCACGAACAGGATGTCGTACTTGGCGAGGATTTCCTTGATGCGCGGCCAGTAGGTCTCTGGCGGAATGATCACGCCGCCGGCGCCCTGGATCGGCTCGGCAATAAAGGCACCGACGTTATCCACGCCGACTTCCAGAATTTTTTCTTCCAGCTGGTTGGCAGCCCACACGCCAAACTCTTCCGGCGTCATGTCGCCGCCTTCGGCGAACCAGTACGGCTGGGCGATGTGGACGATGCCCGGAATCGGCAAGTCGCCCTGTTCGTGCATGTAAGTCATGCCACCCAGGCTCGCGCCGGCCACGGTGGAACCGTGATAGCCGTTCTTGCGGCTGATGATGACTTTCTTGTTCGGCTGGCCCTTGATCGCCCAGTAGTGGCGGACCATACGCAGCATGGTGTCGTTGCCTTCGGAACCGGAACCGGTGAAGAACACGTGGTTCATGCCTTCTGGCGCGATGTCGGCAATGGCCTTGGCCAGCTCCAGTACCGGCGGGTGAGCGGTCTGGAAGAACAGGTTGTAGTACGGCAGTTCGCGCATCTGCTTGCTGGCGGCGTCGGCCAGTTCGTCGCGACCGTAACCGATCGCCACACACCACAGGCCGGCCATGCCGTCGAGGATCTTGTTACCTTCGCTGTCCCAAAGGTAAACACCCTTGGCGCTGGTGATGATGCGCGGGCCTTTTTCCTTCAGCTGCTTGAAGTCACTGAACGGTGCCAGGTGGTGGTCGTTGCTCAGTGCTTGCCACTCACGGGTTTGCGGATTGTTGCTGGTCATGCGAATTCTCCTAAGTTTGCAGTGAGGGCGCGGTTATTTCCTACCGCGCCGCAGCGCATCAGACGGCGAAGAGCAGGAATTCCCGCTCCCACGAACTGATCACGCGCTTGAAGTTTTCATGCTCGGCCCGCTTGACCGCGACGTAGCCAGTGATGAATTTCTTGCCCAGGTATTTCTCGATGGTTGCGCTGTTTTCCATGCGTTCCAGCGCGTCCTCGATGGTCAGCGGCAGGCGCAGGTTGCGGCGTTCATAGCCACGGCCCACCACCGGCGCACTTGGGTTCAAGCCTTCGACCATGCCGATGTAGCCGCAGAGCAGGCTCGCGGCAATCGCCAGGTAAGGGTTGGCGTCGGCACCCGGCAGGCGGTTTTCCACCCGACGATTCTGCGGGCCGGCGTCCGGTACCCGCAGGCCAACGGTGCGGTTTTCTTCGCCCCACTCCACGTTCACCGGCGCCGAGGTGTCCGGCAGGAAGCGGCGGAACGAGTTGACGTTGGGTGCGAACAGCGGCAGCAATTCCGGGATGAGTTTCTGCAGGCCACCGATGTGGTGCAGGAACAGCTGGCTCATGGTCCCGTCTTCATTGGAGAAGACGTTCTTGCCGGTCTCGATGTCGATAATGCTCTGGTGCAAGTGCATCGCACTGCCCGGCTCGCCGGTCATGGGCTTGGCCATGAAGGTGGCGGCCACGTCGTGCTTGAGTGCGGCTTCACGCATGGTGCGCTTGAAGATCAGGATCTGGTCGGCCAGGGACAGGGCATCGCCGTGACGGAAGTTGATTTCCATCTGCGCCGTGCCGTCTTCGTGGATCAGCGTGTCGAGGTCCAGGTCCTGCAACTCGCACCAGTCGTAGACGTCTTCGAACAGCGGGTCGAATTCGTTGGCCGCTTCAATGGAGAACGACTGGCGGCCAGTTTCCGGGCGCCCGGAACGGCCAATCGGCGGTTGCAACGGGTAGTCCGGATCGTCACTGCGCTTGGTCAGGTAAAACTCCATTTCTGGCGCCACGATCGGCTGCCAGCCCTTGTCGGCATAGAGTTTCAACACTTTCTTGAGCACGTTGCGCGGCGACAACTCGATCGGGTTGCCTTGCTTGTCGTAGGTGTCGTGAATCACCTGGGCGGTCGGCTCGATGGACCACGGCACTACATACACCGCGTTCTGGTCGGGGCGGCAGATCATGTCGATGTCGGCCGGGTCGAGCAGTTCGTAATAGATGTCGTCTTCGACATAGTCGCCAGTAACGGTCTGTAACAGAACGCTTTCGGGCAGGCGCATGCCTTTTTCTGCGATGAACTTGTTGGTCGGCGAAATCTTGCCCCGGGTGATACCGGTCAGATCGGCGATCATGCATTCGACTTCTGTGATCTTGTGGTCTTTCAACCAATCGGTGAGCTGGTCGAGGTTGTTACTCATAAATGCCTCTTAGGCTGAGTTTCCTGACTCTGATAAGTCAGGCGTTGTTTGACGCATGGGCGTCGTGTGGTACAGATAGCCCCTGCAATTGCCGGGCACATGAATGCTCGCCGCGAAAGCAGCGTGGAGCAACAGGTGTGTAGGTGATGCGCGCAGAATTACCAGAGGCACCCGGCACAAAGTGCGGGCCGCCAGCTTCAAACGGTTCTATATTGGATGCAGAGACAGTAAAGAGACTGCCATCCAGCCCGTCCAGAATATCGGACGCTGCCAGCTGATCGGTCTGCCTTGAGCAGCCGGTGACGCCGATTAACGGCAGGCGAGACATGAAACACCCCGGTATTATTGCTGTTATGGGTTTGATTCGAGCTTAGCCTTGTTCATTTTTTTACACAACACCCCCGTAAAAAATACAACACGGCCCGCTCAAGCCTGCGGCTGGCAATACTCCCCAGGGCCAAAAAACGCCCCAAAGTGCCTCAAAAATGCCTCATGGGCGCTTTTTTAGGGCAAAAAAGGCCTCGCTTGACTTCGGCATGCCGTTCGGGTTGACTGAAACCCGAAGAGATCAATGATTGATATTTTTAACAACAAAGGTGTTGCATCATGTCGGTACCCCCGCGTGCCGTTCAGCTTAACGAAGCGAACGCGTTCCTTAAGGAACATCCTGAGGTTCTGTACGTTGACCTTCTGATTGCGGATATGAATGGTGTGGTGCGCGGCAAGCGCATCGAACGCACCAGCCTCCACAAGGTTTACGAGAAAGGCATCAACCTGCCGGCCTCCCTGTTTGCCCTGGATATCAACGGCTCTACGGTGGAAAGCACCGGCCTGGGCCTGGACATCGGCGATGCTGACCGAATCTGTTATCCAATTCCCGATACCCTGTGCAACGAGCCTTGGCAGAAGCGCCCTACCGCGCAACTGTTGATGACCATGCACGAACTCGAAGGCGAACCCTTCTTCGCGGATCCTCGTGAAGTGCTGCGCCAGGTCGTAGCGAAGTTCGACGAAATGGGTCTGACGATCTGTGCCGCTTTCGAACTCGAGTTTTACCTGATCGACCAGGAGAACGTGAACGGTCGCCCACAACCTCCGCGCTCGCCGATCTCCGGCAAACGCCCGCACTCGACTCAGGTCTACCTGATCGACGACCTCGACGAATACGTCGACTGCCTCCAGGACATTCTGGAAGGTGCGAAGGAGCAAGGCATTCCTGCCGACGCGATCGTCAAGGAAAGTGCCCCGGCGCAGTTCGAAGTGAACTTGCACCACGTCGCCGACGCCATCAAGGCGTGTGACTACGCGGTACTGCTCAAGCGCCTGATCAAGAACATCGCCTACGACCATGAGATGGATACCACCTTCATGGCCAAGCCTTACCCGGGCCAGGCAGGTAATGGACTGCACGTCCACATCTCGATCCTTGATAAAGATGGCAAGAATATTTTTGCCAGTGAGGATCCCGAGCAGAACGCCGCACTGCGTCACGCGATCGGCGGTGTGCTCGAGACCCTACCGGCGCAGATGGCTTTCCTCTGCCCGAACGTCAACTCCTACCGCCGCTTCGGCGCACAGTTCTACGTGCCGAATGCACCGTGCTGGGGCCTGGATAACCGGACTGTAGCGGTGCGCGTACCGACCGGTTCAGCCGATGCCGTGCGTCTGGAACACCGCGTTGCCGGCGCCGATGCCAACCCGTACCTGCTGATGGCTTCGGTCCTGGCAGGCGTGCACCACGGCCTGACCAACAAGATCGAACCGGGCGCGCCCGTAGAAGGCAACTCCTACGAGCAGAACGAGCAAAGCCTGCCGAACAACCTGCGCGATGCACTGCGCGAGCTGGACGACAGCGAAGTGATGGCCAAGTACATCGATCCGAAATACATCGACATTTTTGTCGCATGTAAAGAGAGCGAGCTGGAGGAGTTTGAGCACTCCATCTCCGATCTTGAGTACAACTGGTACCTGCATACCGTTTAAGCGGTTGCAGTAAAAAAAACGCCGTCGGCTGGTAAAGCTGACGGCGTTTTTTTATGGCCGCTTTCGGCGGATCGCGAGCAGGCTCACTCCTACCACGCATTACCACTGTAGGAGTGAGCCTGCTCGCGATGGCGTCCTGGCAGACAACACACATACCTGCTCGTACAATGCCCCCTGCCCCGCAGGAGTCTCCAATGACGCGCACCGCCCCCGTTCGTAAACCCCGCGCCCGCAGCCAGGCGCGGATCGATTCGATACTCGACGCCGCCCGTACGCTGCTGGCAGCCGAAGGCGTGGGCAGCCTGTCGATCTACAGCGTCGCCGAGCGTGCAGAGATCCCGCCCTCTTCGGTCTACCACTTTTTCGCCAGTGTGCCTTCCCTGCTTGAAGCCCTGACGGCCGACGTCCACAGCGCCTTCCGCGCCTGCCTGCAGGCTCCCATCGACCATGCGGCCCTCAAGGATTGGCGCGACCTGTCACGCCTTGTGGAACAGCGCATGCTGGCGATCTACAGCGAAGACGCCGCCGCTCGGCAATTGATTCTCGCCCAGCACGGGCTGACCGAAGTGACCCAGGCCGACCGTCAGCACGACATCGAGCTTGGCGCCCTGATGCACAAGCTGTTCGACCGGCATTTCGAACTGCCGAAGCTGCCGGACGATGTCGACGTGTTTGCCCTGGCCATGGAATTGGGGGATCGAGTGTATGCGCGCTCGGTGCAACAGCACGGGCAGATCACGCCGCGTATGGCCGAGGAAGGGATGCGGGTTTTTGATGCTTATCTGGGGCTGTATCTGCCGCCATATCTGCACAAACGCAGCACTTCAGCCTAAGTGGTGGCTGGATTCACTGGCCTCTTCGCGAGCAAGCCCGCTCCTACAGGTGGAATGCGTTCCCCTGTGGGAGCGGGCTTGCTCGCGAAGGCCGCACCGCCGAACCTACTGAAAATTCATGCCCTTAAAGCTTGGCAATCGACACCTCGGTGGATTTCACAAAGGCGATCACTTCACTGCCAACCACCAGCTCAAGCTCTTTGACCGAGCGAGTAGTGATCACTGAAGTAACGATGCCCGAAGCGGTCTGCACGTCGATTTCCGACAGCACGTCACCCAGCACGATTTCCTTGATCGAGCCTTTGAACTGGTTACGAACGTTGATGGCCTTGATAGTCATGATGTTGTTTCCTGTCGTTGGATAAGGTGAGTTATTGCGCCCAACGCAATTGCGTAGGCAGTGGTGAAACAGGTTCTGGTTCCGGCGGCTCGCCGGGCAGGGACAGCACGCGGTTGAGCACTTCGGTTTCCAGCGCCGCCAGCCGGTGAGAACCGCGAACCCGAGGGCGCGGCAGTTCCACGTGGAGGTCGAGGCCGACTTCGCCCTCTTCGATCAGGATCACCCGATCAGCAATCGCTACCGCTTCACTGACGTCGTGGGTGACTAACAGCACCGTGAAACCGTGCTTCTGCCACAGTCGCTCGATCAGTTGCTGCATCTCGATGCGAGTCAGGGCATCCAGCGCCCCCAGGGGCTCGTCCAGCAACAGCAAGCGCGGTTGATGGATCAGCGCGCGGGCCAGGGCCACGCGCTGCTTCTGCCCACCGGACAGGGCCGCAGGCCACTCATTGGCGCGGTCCGCCAGGCCAACCGACTCCAAGGCTTCCAGCGCTTGCGGGCGCCAGTTGCCGGACAGGCCGAGGCCGACGTTATCGATGACTTTCTTCCATGGCAGCAGACGCGCTTCCTGGAACATCAAGCGGGTGTCGTCCAGCGCCGCGCTCAGGGGTGCCGAGCCTGCCAGCAGTTCGCCGCCAGTAGGTTGGTCGAGGCCGGCGAGCAAGCGCAGCAAAGTACTTTTGCCACATCCGCTGCGCCCGACCACGGCAACGAACTGTCCGGCCGGAATGTGCAGGTCGATCTCGCGCAATACCTGGCGCGAGCCAAAGGTCTTCTGCAGCTTGCGCACTGCCAGCGGAATCCCGCGCAGCAGGCGTGGAGGTTGTTGAGCCGTCATGCGGCACCTCCCTTGGCAACTTGATAAGCCGGATGCCAGCGCAGCCACACTCGTTCCAGGCCGCGGGCAGCGAGGTCGGCGAGTTTTCCCAGCACGGCATACAGCAGGATCGCCAGCACCACCACGTCGGTCTGCAGAAACTCGCGGGCGTTCATTGCCAAGTAGCCAATACCGGAGCTGGCAGAAATGGTTTCCGCAACGATCAACGTCAGCCACATGAAACCCAGCGCGAAACGCACGCCCACCAGGATCGAAGGCAATGCACCCGGCAGTATCACCTGGCGGAACAGGCTAAAACCGGACAAGCCGTAGCTGCGCGCCATCTCCACCAGCGCCGGGTCGACGTTGCGGATGCCGTGATAGGTGTTGAGGTAAATCGGGAACAGCGTGCCCAGGGCTACCAGGAAAATCTTCGCCGACTCGTCGATGCCGAACCACAGGATTACCAATGGGATCAGCGCCAGGTGCGGCACGTTACGAACCATCTGCACCGAACTGTCGAGCAGACGTTCGCCCCATTTCGACAGACCGGTGATGAACCCGAGCACCAGGCCGATGCTGCCGCCGATGGTAAAGCCCAACGCAGCGCGCCAGCCGCTGATTGCCAGGTGCGTCCAGATCTCGCCGCTGCGAACGAGGCTCACGCCGGCTTCGATGACTGCGATCGGCGCCGGCAGAATCCGTGTCGACAACCAGCCCGCCGACACCGACAACTGCCACACCGCCAGCAACAGTACCGGCAAAGCCCAGGGCGCGAGGTTGTGGATAATTTTCTTCATGGCGCGCCTCAGCTCTGGGACGCGGCTTTGGGAAGGATATCGTTGGCGACCATTTCGCCGAACGGGCTGACGTAGTTGGCACCCTGGGGCAGCTGCGGACGCTCGATGTCCAGGTGCGGGAACAGCAGTTCTGCTACCCGATACGACTCTTCCAGGTGTGGATAACCGGAGAAGATAAAAGTATCGATGCCCAGGTCCGCATACTCCTTCACGCGGGCAGCCACGGTCGGACCATCACCCACCAGCGCCGTGCCGGCACCACCGCGCACCAGGCCGACGCCGGCCCAGAGGTTGGGGCTGACTTCCAGATTATCGCGACTGCCACCGTGCAGCGCGGCCATGCGTTGCTGGCCCACCGAATCGAAGCGCGACAGCGAAGCCTGGGCGCGGGCGATGGTTTCATCATCCACGTGGGAGATCAGCCGGTCGGCGGCCTGCCAGGCTTCAGCGTTGGTTTCACGAACGATCACGTGCAGGCGAATGCCGAAGCGCACCGTGCGCCCCAACTTGGCTGCCTTGGCCCGCACCTGCGCGATCTTCTCTGCAACCGCCGCCGGCGGCTCACCCCAGGTCAGGACCATCTCGACCTGCTCGGCGGCAAGGTCCTGCGCCGCTTCCGACGAGCCACCGAAGTACAGCGGCGGACGCGGTTGCTGGATCGGTGGGTAGAGCAGCTTGGCGCCCTTCACACTGATGTGCTGGCCGTCGTAGTCGACGGTTTCACCTTCCAGCACCCGACGCCAGATTCGGGTGAATTCCACCGAGGCCTGATAGCGTTCTTCGTGGGTCAGGAACAGACCATCGCCGGCCAATTCTTCCGGATCCCCGCCGGTGACCAGATTGAACAGCGCACGCCCGCCGGACAACCGATCCAGCGTTGCAGCCTGGCGCGCAGCGACCGTCGGGGAAATGATCCCGGGGCGCAGGGCGACGAGGAATTTCAGGCGCTGGGTTACCGGGATCAGCGACGCGGCCACCAGCCACGAATCTTCGCAGGAGCGCCCGGTAGGAATCAGCACCCCACCGAAGCCCAGGCGATCGGCGGCTTGCGCGATCTGTTGCAGGTAACCGTGGTCAACGGCGCGAGCGCCTTCGGCGGTGCCAAGGTAATGGCCGTCGCCGTGGGTAGGCAGGAACCAGAAAATATTGAGGCTCATGGAGTGGTCTCCTTAGGGAATCGAATTACTGTGCTTTGGCCACGGCCGCCGGTGGCGTCCAGATCACGTCCTTGATGCTCAATGGCTTCGGAATCAGCTTGAGCTGATAGAAGCTGTCGGCGATTTTCTGCTGGGCGGCCACCACTTCCGGGGTCAGGAACAGCGCGCCGTAGCCTTGGCGTTTTACCGAAGTCAGGGTGATGTCAGCCGGCAGGCCGAGCAGTGGCGAGACCTGCTTGGTCACGTCTTCAGGATTGGCCTTGGACCATTCGCCGACTGCCCGCACTTCTTCGACCAGGGTCTTGATCACCTCGGGATTCTTTTGTGCGTAGGGCTTGGTCGCCAGGTAGAACTGATGGTTGTCGACGATGCCTTTGCCATCACGCAGCGTGCGGGCCCCCAGTTGCTGTTCGGCGGCGGCCTGGTACGGGTCCCAGATGACCCAGGCGTCGACACTGCCGCGCTCAAATGCGGCGCGGGCATCGGCGGGCGGCAGGAACACGGTCTGGATATCGCTGTACTTCAGGCCAGCGTCCTCCAGCGCGCGCACCAGCAGGTAGTGCACGTTGGAGCCTTTGTTCAGGGCGATTTTCTTGCCCTTGAGCTCCTGCACCGACTTGATCGGCGAGTCCTTCGGCAGCAGGATCGCCTCGCTGTGCGGCGCTGGTGGCTCATAGGCCACGTAGAGTAGATCGGCACCGGCCGCCTGGGCGAACACCGGCGGAGTTTCGCCGGTGACGCCGAAGTCGATGGAGCCGACGTTCAGGCCTTCAAGCAGCTGCGGGCCGCCGGGAAACTCAGTCCATTGCACGTCCACGCCTTGGGCGGCGAGGCGTTTTTCCAAAGTGCCCTTGGCCTTGAGCAGCACCAGGGTGCCGTACTTCTGATAACCGATTCGAAGGGTCTCGGCCTGAGCTTGAGTAATGGCGCCGAAGGTGACAGCCGCAGCAAACAGAGCGACCAGACCACGACGCAAAATGACAGTGCGCATAGCGCTCTCCTTTTTGCAGTTGGGTTTTGGCTGCACCTGCTTGGCCGTTGGCGGCTGAGTAAGGTGAAGTGAAGCAAATTCAGGGGTGGATCGAGTGCGGGCTCAAATGCTCCAGCGGGCACTCAACAAACGTTCGTTCAACAGATTCGGATCGATCGGCTTGGGCCGTCGCGCCATCGCAATCAGAAACAGCTCCAGCGACTCATTGAGTCGTTGCTCCAGCTCAGGTGCCAGTTGCGCCTGGGCGCTGCCTTCGCCGTAGGCGATCTGACTGTCCACGGCAAAAATCCCGTGGAGCATTTCCTGGGCTTTCAGTGCTGACAGCACTGGCTTGAGCGCGTAATCCACCGCCAACATGTGCGCGATACTGCCGCCGGTTGCCATGGGCAATACCACTTTGTGGTCCAACGCGCGCTCGGGCAGCAGGTCCAGCACGGTTTTCAGTGCGCCCGAGAACGAGGCCTTGTAAACCGGCGTAGCGATCAGCAGGCCGTCAGCGTTTTCAATCTGTTGCAGCAGGTCGATCACCTTGGGGCTATCGAAGCGCGCATGCAGCAAGTCTTCGGCCGGGAAGTCCCGTACCTGGTAACTCACCACTTCCACACCCTGCTCCCGCAACCAGTGCTGAGAGCGGTCCAGCAGCACTCCGGAACGGGAGCGTTGGCTAGGACTGCCACCGATTGAGACGACCAGCATTCAAGAATTCCTCAAGCTATTTTGGCGATTCGCAGTGGGCGATCTCGCGTTGATGGCAGTGACCTTAACAGCTGATTGTTATATCTATAAATCATATTTATTCATTTGGTTATACGATTTGGAGATATGACATAAGCGCTGATTCGGGCGAAAAAAAAGGCCGTCGAAACGGCCTGAAATCCCCTGCTTTGTGAGTTCGAGAAGATCGCAGCCTGCAGGAGCTGCCGCAGGCTGCGATCTTTTGCTCTTCAACGATTCGGTTGCGGCGTCAGGCGCAGGTATGGCTTCACCGCGCGATAACCCTTGGGAAAGCGCTTCTGGATTTCCTCTTCGTCCTTGAGTGAAGGCACGATCACCACTTCGTCACCGTCCTGCCAGTTGGCCGGGGTGGCCACTTTGTAATTGTCGGTGAGTTGCAGCGAGTCGATTACCCGCAGGATTTCATGGAAGTTGCGGCCAGTACTCGCAGGATAAGTAATGGTGAGCCGCACCTTCTTGTTCGGGTCAATCACAAACAACGAACGTACGGTCAGGGTGTCGTTGGCATTCGGATGGATCAGGTCGTACAGGTCCGAGACCTTGCGATCGGCGTCAGCCAGGATCGGGAAATTGACCTGGGTGTCCTGGGTTTCGTTGATGTCTTCGATCCACCTGTGGTGCGAATCCACCGGGTCCACAGACAGCGCAATCGCCTTGACTCCGCGCTCGGCGAACTGCTCTTTCAACTTGGCGGTGAAGCCCAGCTCGGTGGTGCACACCGGGGTGAAGTCTGCCGGGTGGGAGAACAACACGCCCCAGCTGTCGCCCAGCCATTCATGGAAACGGATGGTGCCGGCGCTGGAATCCTGTTCGAAGTCGGGGGCGATATCGCCAAGTCTGAGGCTCATGGTGCTGCTCCTGGTGAGTGCTGGATGAGCTCAACTGTGCCTGTGTTTTTTATCCATTAAAAAGAATAAATATCGATTTGTTTATATCGTAAATGCATATAAAAACTAATGCTAAAAACGCAAGAAGCCCCGCCCGGCGTAGTGCCGGGCAGGGCTTTTTTACGTCAGTACTGCGAGCGCTATTACAGCAGCGGGATCGAGTAGCTGAGGATCAGGCGGTTCTCGTCCTGCGAACGGGTGTTCGGCAGGTCGGTGCGCCAGGTAGCGTTTTTCCACATGAAGCCAACGTTTTTCAGCGGGCCTTCAGGCACTACATACGCCAGGGTGAAGTCGCGTTCCCACTCGGAGGCACCGGAAGCAGCTGGTTGCCGGTTTGCGCCAACGGTGTCGATATCATCACCTTTGAGGTATACGGCGCCAGCAGTCAGACCCGGCACGCCGACTTTGGCGAAGTCATAGGAATAACGGACTTGCCAGGTTTTCTCGCCAGCACGGCCGAACTTCTGGATCTGCATGTCAGTGATGGTGTAATTCGACGAACCGTCGCCCTGGTTCAACCAAGGGAAGTCGCTGCTGCCATTGCTGACCTGATAACCGCCACCGAAGGTGTGGCCGGCAACGGTGTACAGGAACAGGCCGCTGTACAGGTTGTTATCGACCGGACCTTTACCGCTTGCCACGCCGTTGTAGTTACCGTTGCTGAAGTAGGCAGCAGTATTGGAGTTGGCACCGTCATCCGAGCTGTTGAAATAACGCAGATCAGACTTCAGGACACCCGGACCGATAGCCCAGTTGTGCACCAGGCCCAGGAAGTGTTGCTTGTAGAAATCTTCCAGGTTGCCGTAGTAGTACTGGGCAGTCAGGTCTTTGGTGATCTTGTAGTCGCCGCCGGCGTAGATGAACTTGTTGCTGTTGGCGACACGAGCGTTAGCACCGCCGATGGACAGCTGTTCATTGTTGCTGGAGTTACGACCTTTGACGTGCTCGATCTGACCGCCGACCAGAGTCAGGTCCTTGATCTCGCCGGAAGTGATCTGGCCGCCCTGCCAGGTTTGTGGCAGCAGACGACCGTCGTTGGTCACGATGACCGGCAGTTTCGGCTGCAGCGTACCCAACTTCAGTTCAGTCTGGGAGATCTTGGCTTTGGCAGTCAGGCCCAGGCTGGAGAAGTTATCCACCGCTTCGCCGTTGGACTTGCTTGGGAACACAGTGCCGCCGTAGGAAGTGGCCGTGGCACCGTTAGTACCGCCACCGGAATCCAGACGCACGCCCAGCAGGCCAATGGCATCGATACCGAAGCCAACAGTGCCCTGGGTGTAACCGGAGATGAAACGCAGGTCGAAGCCTTGGCCCCACTCTTCGTTCTTGTTCGCGCCGGCACCGTCACGGTTATCGGTGTTGATGTAGAAGTTACGCAGGCCCAGGGTGGCCTTACTGTCTTCCACGAATCCGGCAGCACTTGCCTGCTGCGCCAAAACCCCTACCGCCACGGCCAGGGCCAAGGTCGACTTGTTCATTGTTTCGCTCCTATGGTTCTAATTTTTTGGCCCGGAGTCGAATGCTCCGGATCCTGAAATACGCGCTTAACGCAAACCACAACCACAGGTCACCGCACTGACGTGTCTAAGTCAGGGGTCTGACCAAGGTGGATGGGGGCCGCATGGTAAACGTATAAAAATTTATTTCATGCTTTTCATGCCGTTCTGGAATAAAAAAACGGCATTTAATCGCGCTGGGCCACTGATATCGGCTCAGGAGGGATGCACTTTAGGGGTTTCGATTAAAAGCTAAAAAGAATAATAAATTACATCATAAGACCAAATGGAAATATGGCGAAAAACTCGAAAAAAACCCCGCCGTTCAGCGGGGCTCTTTCTTCAGCTTTTTACAGGAAGCTATAGGTGTAGTTGAAGATCACACGAGTCTGGTCTTGCGCGGAAATATTGGTGTCGCCGCGGTAGGTGCCGTGACGCACGGTAGTACCGAAGCCCTTCAGTGCGCCGGTCTGGATCACGTAATCCACGCGCAGGTCACGTTCCCACTCAGTCTGGTCTTTGCCAACGCCGTTGGTGGCCTTGATGTCCTCGCCACGCAGATAAGCGGCCGAGGCCTTCAGGCCTGGAACACCCAGGGAAGCGAAGTCAAAGGTGTACTGGCCGAATGTGGTGTTCTCGCCCGCACGTACGAAGCCGTTGACCATGGCATCGGTGAACAGGTAGAAGCTCGCACCGCCAGCGCCTTCGTTGCGACCGTTGCCGTCAACCACGTTGCCCTGGTTCAGGTAAACGAAACCACCGTCATCGCTGACACGCTGGTGGCCCAGCAAGAAGGCGTTCGGACCCAGGGTATAGGTGAACATGGCACTCCAGGTCTGGTTATCCACCTCGCCCGGGTTCTTCGCGTAACCGCCATTGTTGTTGAAGCGGTAACCCGCATCGCCATTCTTGCCGTCGGAGCTGCTGTCGAAATACCGCAGGTCAGTCTTGAACGACTGGTTGGCACTGATCGGATAGACGTGTACCAGGCCCAGGAAGTGTTGCTTGTAGTAGTCTTCCAGATTCGCATAGTAGTACTGCAGCATCAGGTCTTTGGTGACCTTCCAGTCCGCACCGCCGTAACGGAATTTGTTGCTTTCTTCAGTACCGCCAGCCACCGCCAGGCCGGTGGTGTTCGACGACGCGCGACCTGCTGCGTGTTCCAGCTGACCTGCGTTGAACGTGACGTTGTCGATTTCCTTCGAGGTGATGGTGCCGCCTTCAAAGGTCTGTGGCAGCAGGCGACTGTCGTTCGCGATCAGCACCGGCATGCTCGGTTGCAAGGCACCACCGAGGTGGGCTTCGGTTTTCGAGATGCGTGCCTTGACGTTACCGGCTACGCGACTCCACGGATCGGATGCGGAACCGTCAGTGTCGCTGGGGAAAAATGAGTTGTTGTCTGGGTGATGACCGCGGCCACCGTCCAGATGGATGCCCACCAATGCCTGGGCGTCAAAGCCGAAGCCGACCGTGCCTTGAGTGAAACCCGACAGGTAATCGAATTTGAAGCCCTGGGCAGTTTCACGCTGGTCGTTGGCGGTGCCTTCGCGGGTGTCGGCGTTGTAATACATGGTGCGAGAACTGACGGAAGCCTTGCTGTCTTCAATGAAACCGGCGGCGCCTGCCTGCTGCGCCATAACCCCTACGGCCACGGCCAAGGCCAAGGTGGACTTGTTCATTTTTTAAGCTCCTCTCGTTTCTAATTTTTGTATTCCTGGCCCTGGGTCGAATGCCCGGGATCCTAGGATTTGCGATTAGCGCCAGACCGTGACCTGCAAGTCAATCGTAACCGTATGTGACTACGACCATGGTCTAACACCCCATAAAATCGGCATGTGCAGGCTGATGCGCCCGGCATAAATCCAACAGGAAGCATGCGATGATTTCTTATATCTTTTCGGAATTGCTCGCAGTGCCCGGTCTGGCGAAAAGGGAACCTATAAGCTAATTCCTAAAAGGTATTTATTGGCCGTTTTTTAGTTCGATTAGATTTAACGGAAATCCGCATTTCCTCTCATCGAAGACCCGGCCATGACAATCAAGCGCGCACTATCCAATCCAATTGTTACAGTTTGTGTATCGGCATTAATTTCGTTCAGTGCCGTCGCGGCCGACCTTAACGTGGGTTATCAGACCGGGATTGATCCGAGCAAGGTGCCGCAGGCAGACGGCCTGTACGAGAAAACCATCGGCCAGAAAATCGACTGGCGCCGCTTCAACAGCGGGCCTGAAGTGGTCACGGCGATTGCTTCCGGGGATGTGCAGATCGGCAACCTGGGCTCCAGCCCGCTCGCCGCTGCCGCTTCGCGCAACTTGCCCATCGTTGCGTTCATCGTTTCGGCGCAAATCAATGCTGCCGAAGCGCTGGTTGTCCGTAATGGCAGCGGGATCAATAAACCGGAAGATCTGATCGGCAAGACCATCGCCACACCCTTCGTTTCAACCTCCCATTACAGCCTGCTCGGTGCGCTGAAGCACTGGGGCCTGAGCACTTCGCAAGTCAAGGTGGTGAACCTGCAGCCGGCGGAAATTGCCGCTGCCTGGAAACGGGGTGATATCGACGGGGCTTTCGTCTGGTCGCCTGCACTGGGGGAGATCCGCAAGACCGGCAAGACGTTGACCGATGCAGCCCAAGTCGGCCAATGGGGCGCTCCGACCTTTGAAGTCTGGGTAGCGCGCAAGGATTACGCAGAGAAACACCCGGAAGTCATCGCCAAATTTGCCAAGGTCACCCTGGACTCGTTTGCCGAGTATGCCGCGCACAAAGACAGCTGGACCGCCGATTCAGTGCCGGTGCTGAAAATCGCCAAATTGACTGGGGCCAATGCGGCCGATGTGCCTGAGTTGCTGGCGGGCTCGGCATTCCCGGACGCCCAGGCACAGCAGACTACCGCGCTGCTGGATGGCGGCACGGCCAAGGCGATTGGTGAGACGGCGAAGTTCTTGAAGGAACAGGGCAAGGTCGAGACGGTGCTACCGGACTATTCGGCGTATGTCAGCTCGAAGTACGTGAAGTAATCGCACCCGTGGAGCTGCCGCAGGCTGCGGCAGCTCCCACAGGTGATCTGCGTTACAGAGTCTTTTCGAAGATCTTCGAATTACGCTGATAGTTGTACAGCGACGCCCGAGCCGACGGCAGCCGGTCCACGCTGCTTGGCACAAAACCGCGCTCGCGGAACCAGTGGGCGGTCCGGGTCGTCAGTACGAACAGGGTCTTCAAGCCTTGCTCCCGGGCGCGAGTCTCGATGCGCTCCAGCAGCTCATCACCACGCCCGCCGTGGCGGTATTCCGGGTTTACCGCCAAGCATGCCAGCTCACCCGCGTCGGAATCGGCAATCTGATACAGCGCCGCGCAGGCGATGATCATGCCTTCGCGCTCGACCACGCTGAACTGCTCGATCTCCCGCTCCAGTACCTCGCGGGAACGACGCACCAGGATCCCCTGCTCTTCCAGCGGACTGATCAGGTCCAGCAATCCGCCCACGTCTTCGATCGCCGCTTCGCGGACAATCTCGAATTGCTCCTGGGCGACCAAAGTACCGCCACCGTCGCGGGTGAACAGTTCGGTCAGCAGCGCACCGTCTTCGGCGTAACTGACGATATGACTGCGCGCCACACCGCCACGGCAGGCTTCGGCAGCGGCATCGAGCAGTTCGCCCTGATAATTGCTGCCCAGGCGCAGCAGATGCGCCGGGACTTGCTGGGGACGCAATTCGCGCACCAGGCGGCCGTTTTCGTCGATCAGGCCGAGGTCGGCACCGAACAGCAGCAGTTTGTCGGCACCCAGGTCGATGGCCGCCCGAGTGGCGACGTCTTCGCAAGCCAGGTTGAAGATCTCGCCAGTTGGCGAATAGCCCAAAGGCGAGAGCAGCACGATGGAACGCTCGTCCAGCAGGCGATTGATGCCTTTGCGGTCGACCCGCCGCACTTCACCGGTGTGGTGATAATCGACCCCTTCCAGCACGCCGATCGGGCGCGCAGTCACCAGGTTGCCGCTGGCTACCCGCAGGCGCGAGCCCTGCATCGGCGAAGACGCCATGTCCATCGACAGCCGTGCTTCGATGGCAATCCGCAATTGGCCGACGGCATCGATCACGCACTCCAGAGTGGCGGCATCAGTGATGCGCATTCCATGGTGGTAATGCGGGGTCAGGCCACGGGCAGCCAGGCGGGTTTCGATTTGTGGACGCGACCCGTGAACCAGCACCAGGCGCACACCCAGGCTGTGCAGCAGCACCAAGTCATGGACGATATTGCCGAAATTCGGATGCTCAACGCCATCGCCGGGCAGCATGACGACAAAGGTGCAATCGCGGTGGGCATTAATGTAAGGGGAAGCGTGACGAAGCCAATTAACGTATTCGGGCATGAACCTGGGCCTGTAATAAATAGCAGCCAAATAATGGGCGAAACGGAACAACGCACAGCGGGCTGATGGTTATCGTCGGAACAGGCTTGGCGACACGCGCGCTCTCCTCATGAATACGGGTTGGACCAACATCAATTTAAAGGCCGTCGGGGGATTTGTGTTCAGCCGACAGGTTTGGCTGGTGTCAGGCAGTAATGTTCAATCAGTTGACGTAATAGATGCACCGTAGGCTGCAAACGTGACATTTCGAGGTATTCCCCCGGCTGGTGGGCACAAGCTATGTCCCCGGGGCCAAGCACCAGCGTTTCACAACCAAGGCTCTGAAGATAAGGCGCTTCGGTGCCGAACGCCACTGCTTCGGCGGTGTGGCCGGTGAGCTTTTCGGCGATCTGCACCAGTTCCGCGTCTTCGGCCTGCTCGAAGGGCGGCACTTCCGGGAACAGTGGCGCGTAATCGATCTTCACCTGATGCCGCTCGGCGACCGGCTTGAGCCTTTGCAAAATCTCCGCGCGCAAGGCCTTTGGGTCCATGCCCGGCAACGGACGCAGGTCGAATTCCAGGGAGCACTGGCCGCAAATCCGGTTGGGATTGTCACCGCCATGGATGCAGCCGAAGTTCATGGTGGGCGTGGGAACGCCGAATTGCGGGTTGTGAAACTCGCGCTGCCACAGCAAACGCAGGCCGCGCAGTTCACCGATGGCGTCGTGCATCGCTTCGAGGGCGCTATGGCCCAGGCGCGGGTCCGAGGAATGGCCGCTCTGCCCAAGGATGTCGATGCGCTCCATCATGATGCCCTTGTGCATGCGGATCGGCTTCAGCCCGGTCGGTTCGCCGATGACTGCCGCGCGCCCCAGTGGACGTCCCGCCGCAGCCAGCGCGCGGGCGCCGGACATCGAGCTTTCTTCATCGCAGGTGGCGAGGATTAGCAACGGCTGCTTGAACGGCTGGTCGAGCAGGGGAATGACGGCCTCGATGGCCAGGGCGAAAAAGCCCTTCATGTCACAACTGCCCAACCCCACCCAGCGGCCGTCGACTTCGGTGAGTTTTAATGGGTCGGTCTGCCACAACGCGCCATCGAACGGCACCGTGTCGCTATGTCCGGCCAGCACCAGGCCGCCTGGGCCGGAGCCGTAGCTGGCGAGCAAATTGAATTTGCCGGGGCTGACCTGCTGGATGTCGCAGGCAAAACCCAGGTCGCCCAGCCAGGTCGCCAGCAAGTCGATCACCGGACGGTTGGTCTGATCGAGGCTGGCCTGGGTGCAGCTGACGGACGGCGCGGCGATCAGCGCAGCGAACTGATCTTTCATGGACGGCAAAGGCATCGCTGACTCCAACTCCCGAATTGAAGTCCATCATAGAGCCATCCAGTGACAGGAATAAACCGTCGCGGCGCGAAGGATGGACGAGTCCTGTACACTGCACGGCCTTGGCAGCCACACATTCCCCCGGCTGCGCTCCCGATCCTGGATTTTCCGGCCATGCAGAAAGAAACCGAAATCAAACTCCGCGTCAGCCGCGAAACCCTCGCTGCCCTGCGCGAGCACCCGCTACTGAAAAAACGCAACAAAAGTGGCTGGGAACGCCGTGAATTGATGAATCAGTACTTCGACACGCCTGAGCGCGACCTGGCCCGTGCCAAGGTTGCCCTGCGCCTGCGCCGCGATGGCGAAGAAGTGATTCAGACCCTCAAGACCCGCGGCCAAAGCGTTGCCGGTCTGTCCGAGCGTAACGAATACGATTGGAACCTGCCCAAAGCCAAGCTCGACGTGAAAAAACTTGACGGCGAATGCTGGCCTGAAGAACTGGCCGAGCTGGACAAGAAAACCCTGAAAGCCATTTTCACCACCGACTTCGTTCGCGAGCGCGCCGAAATCGCCTGGGGCCGTGGCAAGACCAAAGTGGTCATCGAAGCCGCACTGGACCTGGGCCACGTGGTGGTCGGCAAGCAGAAGGAAGAGATCTGCGAGCTGGAACTTGAATTGCGCGAAGGTGAACCGGCTGCCCTGCTGGAACTGGCTGCCGAATTGGCCGCGACCCTGGCATTGATGCCGTGTGACATCAGCAAGGCCGAACGCGGCTATCGCCTGTACGACGCCAACAGCTATTCCCTGAGCCTGCCGGCGCCGCAGATCAGCGCCGAAATGCCGTTGGACGACGCATTCGCCGCGCTGTGCTGGCATTTGCTCGGCAGCAGCCAGCGTCTGGCGGAGCAGTACCGCTTCAATGGTCACTGGCGCCTGTTGCTGGACTGGGTCGAGAACCTGGCCGAAATGCGCGCACTGCTCAGCAGCCTGGGGCAAGCCGCACCGCGTCAATCGACCCACGACCTGCGAGTTGCGCTGGATGCCTTGCTCGAAGACTGGCGTCCGCTGGTCCAGGCCGGGGTGGATGATGAGGATGTGCGCAAAGCCGCGCCTGAACAGTTCCTCGAAGAACTGGAAGACCCGCGCTGGGGCCTGTTCTCCCTGAGCACTTCGCGTTGGTTGCTGGCTCGCACCTGGACCGCCGAGCGCAACGTGCGCGGCAATCGCCAGGGCGCGGCGCAACTGGGCAGCTGGCTGCCGCGCCTGCTGGGCGAAGAGGCAACCTCCTTGCAACTGCAGCGCTATCAGCAACAACCCGAAGACCTCGCCGAGCAACTGCCGCGCATCGAGCGCATCCAGTCCTGGCTGCACCACGCCCGTGGCGTGCTGGAGATCCCGGAAATGGATCGCCTGTACGGTGAGCTGAAGCAGTTGGCGCAATTGGCTAACGAGCCGATCACCGACGAATCCCTGGATGCGCGCAAGCAGCAGGCGATTGCGGTTTATCAGAATCGTGCGTGGAAGATGTTGCTGCGCATGTAAAGACGCCATCGCGAGCAAGCTTTGCTCCCACAGTTTCTGTAGGAGCAAGGCTTGCCCGCGATCAGGCCAGCCCGCCTACCAGAAAATCAGAGCGACCAACTCATCGGCGACTTGATCCCCCCGCAAGCCGCAGGCTGAAACCCCTCGATACGGCTTCGTCGGGTAGTGGCCCAACGGTTGGCGCCTGCGCGTCTATCCTTTGCGCACTGTTGTTCATGAGGAGCCCGCATGTCCGTTCAACTCGCCATTCAGGACCGCTGGCTGGATCTCAATGATTTGCTGCGCGAACTGGTCGACCAGGGCTTCGTCAGCCAGGACTCGGCCGAACTCGCACTCAATGCCCGACGGCGCCATGCGGCTAATGGCCAACTGCATCCACTGGAGTTCATTGCCGGCCAGCATCTCGACGATCTCAGCCGCCCCGGCAAGCATCTCGACCTGGAAAGCCTGACCCTGTGGCTGTCACAGCACGCCGGGCAGCCGTACCTGCGCATCGACCCGCTGAAGATCAATGTGGCGGCTATCACGCCGCTGATGTCCTATGCGTTCGCCCAGCGCCACAAGATTCTTGCGGTTTCGGTCGATCGCGACGCCGTCACCGTGGCCAGCGCCCAGCCCTACGTCAACGGCTGGGAGGCCGACCTGACCCATGTCCTGAAGCTGCCAATCAAGCGGGTAGTGGCCAACCCGGTGGATATCCAGCGCTTCAGCGTCGAGTTTTTCCGCCTGGCCAAATCGGTCAGCGGGGCGACAACCGGTGATCAGCAGATCAATTCGATGGGTAACTTCGAACAGTTGCTCAACCTCGGCGCCAGCGACCAGGAGCCGGACGCCAACGACGCGCACATCGTCAATATCGTCGACTGGCTGTTCCAGTACGCCTTCCAGCAGCGCGCCAGCGATATTCATATCGAGCCGCGGCGTGAGCAGGGCACCGTGCGTTTTCGCATCGACGGAGTCCTGCACAACGTCTATCAATTCCCCCCGCAGGTGACCATGGCGATCGTCAGTCGCCTGAAAAGCCTGGGCCGGATGAACGTTGCGGAGAAGCGCAAACCCCAGGATGGCCGGGTGAAAACCAAGACTCCGGACGGTGGTGAAGTCGAGCTGCGGCTGTCGACCTTGCCGACCGCGTTCGGCGAAAAAATGGTCATGCGTATTTTCGACCCGGAAGTGCTGCTCAAGGATTTTGATCAGTTGGGCTTTTCCGCCGAAGACTTGCGCCGCTGGCAGGACATGACCCGCCAACCCAACGGCATCATCCTGGTGACCGGGCCAACCGGTTCAGGCAAGACCACCACGCTCTACACCACCCTGAAAAAACTGGCGACGCCCGAGGTCAACCTCTGCACCATCGAGGACCCGATCGAAATGGTCGAGCCGGCGTTTAACCAGATGCAGGTCCAGCACAACATCGACCTGACCTTCGCCGCCGGCGTCCGCGCGCTGATGAGGCAAGACCCGGACATCATCATGATCGGCGAGATCCGCGACCTCGAAACCGCTGAAATGGCGATCCAGGCTGCGCTCACCGGTCACCTTGTACTGTCGACGCTGCACACCAACGATGCACCCAGCGCCATCAGCCGCCTGCTGGAACTGGGCGTGCCGCACTACCTGATCAAGGCGACGGTGCTCGGCGTCATGGCCCAGCGCCTGGTGCGCACCTTGTGTCCGCACTGCAAGGCGCCGCTGGCGCTGGGCGAAGAGGACTGGCAAACCCTGACCAGGCCCTGGCAAGCACCGCTACCGGGTAACGCCCAGCGCGCCATCGGCTGCCTGGAATGCCGTGACACCGGGTACCGTGGGCGTGCGGGGGTGTATGAAATCATGCAGCTGACCGACGGGATCAAGGCGCTGATCAGCCCCGACACCGACTTGCTCGCGGTGCGCCGGCAGGCTTTCAAGGAAGGCATGCGCAGCCTGCGCCTGTCGGGCGCGCAGAAGGTCGCGGCCGGCCTGACGACCATCGAAGAGGTGCTGCGGGTCACGCCACAGAGCGAACAGAAGTAAGTCCTGATGATGCGAGAGCCCAGTTGTGGTTCATATCCATGACTGGCATCGCTACACTCCTGCGGTCGAAATTCATTGATGCACTCAACAGGGAATTGTTATGCAGATCGGTACCGTGCTCCTGCTATTTGTCGGCCTGGTGGTCGCCATTCTGTTCATGGGCTTCAAAGTCGTGCCCCAGGGTTATCAATGGACGGTCGAACGATTCGGCCGTTACACCAACACCCTCAAGCCCGGCCTGAACATCATCATTCCGGTCATGGACCGCATCGGCCGCAAGATCAACGTGATGGAAAGTGTGCTGGATATCCCGCCGCAGGAAGTCATCACCGCCGATAACGCCACGGTGCAGATCGATGCCGTGTGTTTCTTCCAGGTAGTGAACACGGCGCAGGCCGCCTACGAGGTCAACAACCTCGAACACGCGATTCGCAACCTGCTGCAGACCAACATCCGTACCGTCCTCGGCTCCATGGAGCTGGATGCGATGCTCAGCCAGCGTGACGGAATCAACGAAAAACTGTTGCGCACTGTCGACGAGGCGACTGCACCCTGGGGCATCAAGATCACCCGGATCGAAATCAAGGACATCAGCCCGCCCGCCGACCTGATGGCCGCGATGTCCGGGCAAATGAAGGCCGAGCGGATCAAGCGCGCGCAGATCCTCGAAGCCGAAGGCCTGCGTGCCGCAGCGATTCTGACGGCCGAAGGCAAGAAGCAGGCGCAGATCCTCGAAGCCGAGGGCGGTCGCCAAGCCGCGTTCCTCGAGGCCGAAGCCCGGGAGCGTCAAGCCGAGGCTGAAGCCCAGGCCACCAAGGTGGTGTCGGAAGCGATCGCTGGCGGTAACGTGCAAGCGGTGAATTACTTCGTCGCCCAGAAGTACATCGATGCGTTGGGCAAACTGGCGTCGGCCAACAACAGCAAAGTGATCCTGATGCCACTTGAGGCCAGCTCGATGATCGGCGCAGTCGGAGGCATCGGCGAAATCGTCAAGGCTACGTTCGATAACAAGAAAGCCTGAGGCATACCATGTGGGCATTCCTGCAAAACCTGTCGTTCTGGGACTGGCTGGCGGTCGGCACCCTGCTGCTGATTCTTGAAGTGTTCGGTGCCGGCGGCTATCTGCTGTGGATCGGCATGGCCGCAGCCGCCGTTGGCGTGTTGACGTTCCTGCTTCCGGGCTTGTCCTGGGAAGTGCAGTTTCTGCTGTTTGGCCTGCTTTCGATCGCCACCGCGCTGTACTGGTGGCGACGCCAGCGCAGCGCGATCCGCCAGAGTGACGAACCGAACCTCAATCTGCGGGGCCAGGAGTTGATCGGCAAGACCTTTGTGGTGCACGAGGCGATTGTCGACGGGCGCGGCAAGATCAAGGTCGCCGATGGAGTTTGGATGGCTCACGGGCCCGATGCGCCCTCCGGCAGTCGGGTTCGAGTGACGGGCCAGCAAGGCACGATCCTGCTGGTGGAACCGTCCGAGTAAGCCACCACGGAACTGGATTGGCAAATTGACGATCCAAGGCGGTAGTTAATCCAGTGGAGTCACCCATCATGCGTTTCAAGTTTGCTGTCGCCACCATCGCCTTACTGTCCCTTCCAGTCGGATCGGCGATGGCCGATAGCTTTTGGCGTAACGTCATCTCGTCCGGTGCCACTACCGGCTCGACTTACCTGACGTTCAAGGATCACAAGCTGATTGTGGCGGCCCAGGACGACGCCGGCAGCTTCGTCGCCAGCGACGGCGGCATCCGCGGCCCGTACCTGGAAGCAGCCATGCAGAAGGTCCGCGCCGACAATCCTGGCCTGCAGGCTACGGATATGGAGCTGGCGAATGCGATCCTGGCGAAGAATGCTGTGGCGTCGGAATAAGCCTGTTCGCTGAACCAAAAATGCCGCTCGCATGAGCGGCATTTTTGTGTCCACCCTGTAGAACCCCTGTGGGAGCGGGCTTGCTCGCGAAGAGGCCGGTACGTTCAGAATCTTAATCGGCTGACACTCCGCCTTCGCGAGCAAGCCCGCTCCCACAGGTTTTGGGTACGGCTCCGAATTTGCGTCGCGGCACAAATCTTTGTGGTAGTGGGCATGCTCGGATGGTGCTCAACGATAATCATCCACCGGCACGCAAGCGCAAAACAGGTTGCGGTCGCCGTACACATTGTCCACCCGATTCACCGCCGGCCAGTACTTGTGGGCCTTGGTATGCGCATCCGGGGTCACCGCCTGCTCAATGCTGTAGGGCCGCTCCCAAACCCCGGTGACATCCGCCAGCGTATGCGGTGCGCCCTTGAGCGGGTTGTCCTCAGCCGGCCAATTGCCGTTCTGCACCTCGGTGATTTCCGCGCGGATGCTGAGCATCGCGCCAATGAAGCGATCCAGCTCTGCTTTTGATTCGCTTTCGGTAGGCTCCACCATCAAGGTGCCAGGCACCGGGAACGACATGGTCGGCGCGTGGAAACCGTAGTCCATCAAGCGTTTGGCGACGTCCTCTTCGCTGATCCCGGTCAGCGCCTTCAAGGGTCGCAAGTCGAGTATGCATTCATGCGCCACCCGGTCGTTACGCCCGGTGTAGAGCACCGGGAAAGCGCCGGACAGATGTTGCGCCAAGTAGTTGGCCGCGAGAATCGCCACCTCGCTGGCATCCGCCAATTGTGGCCCCATCATCGCGATGTACATCCAGCTGATCGGCAGGATGCTCGCGCTGCCCCAGGGCGCGGCGCTCACGGCGTCATTTTGCGGCAGCGGCCCGTCAATCGGCACTACCGGGTGATTGGCCACGAATGGCGCCAGGTGCGCCCGCACCCCGATCGGCCCCATGCCCGGGCCCCCGCCGCCATGCGGAATGCAGAAAGTCTTGTGCAGGTTCATGTGCGAGACATCCGCGCCGATGTCGGCCGGGCGCGCCAGCCCGACCTGCGCGTTCAGGTTGGCGCCATCCATGTACACCTGGCCACCGTGGCTGTGGACAACTTCGCAAATCTCGCTAATGCCCTCCTCATACACGCCATGCGTCGAAGGATAGGTCGCCATCAGGCAGGCGAGTTTGTCCCCTGCCGTAGCCGCCTTGTCTTTAAGGTCGTCCAGATCAACGTTGCCCGCCTCGTCGCACTCGACAATCACTACGCGCATCCCGGCCATCTGCGCTGAAGCCGGGTTGGTGCCGTGGGCCGAAGATGGAATCAGGCAGATGTCCCGCGCTCCCTCCTGCCGGCTCTCATGGTATTTGCGGATCGCCAGTAGCCCGGCGTATTCGCCTTGGGCACCTGAGTTAGGTTGCATGCAGATGGTGTCGAAGCCGGTGATCGCGCAAAGCCAGCGCTCCAGCTCCTCGATCATCAGCGTATAACCCGTCGTCTGCTCCCTCGGTACGAAGGGGTGCAGGTTGGCGAATTCCGGCCAGGTGATGGGGATCATCTCGCTGGTGGCGTTGAGCTTCATGGTGCAGGAGCCCAGGGGAATCATCGACTGGTTCAGCGCCAGGTCCTTGTTCTCCAGCTGCTTGAGGTAGCGCAACATTTCCGTTTCGCTGTGATGGGCGTTGAACACCGGGTGTCGCAGGTAAGGCGAAGTCCTGAGCAGCCCTTGCGGAATGCCGCTGACGAGCGATTCGGCATCCAGTTCCTCGACGATGAGCCCATGATCGGCACCAAGAAACACATCGAACAGCCGGGCTATGGTGTCTTCGTCGCAGCTTTCGTCCAGGCTGAGGCCCAGTTGCCCGCGCCCGAGGATGCGTAGATTGATCTGCGCCGCCCGGGCACTTTCGATGATCGCAGTCTGGGTGCCGCCGACTTCCAGGGTCAGGGTGTCGAAGAAGTGCTGGTTGAGACGGGTGATGCCATGGCGCTCAAGCCCCGCTGCCAGGATGCAGGTCAAACGATGAACCCTTTGGGCGATGCGTTTGAGTCCTTCCGGACCGTGATAGACCGCATAGCAGCTGGCGATATTGGCGAGTAGGACCTGAGCGGTGCAGATGTTCGAGTTGGCCTTTTCGCGGCGGATATGTTGCTCGCGGGTCTGCAGGGCCATCCGCAAGGCTACGTTGCCGCGAGCATCCTTGGACACACCAATGATGCGCCCCGGGATTGCCCGTTTGTACTCCTCGCGACTGGCGAAAAATGCCGCGTGGGGCCCGCCGTAACCCATGGGCACGCCAAATCGTTGGGAAGAGCCGAACACCACGTCGGCACCCAGTTCTCCCGGCGGAGTGAGCATTAGCAGGCTCAACAGATCGGTCGCGACACAGGCCAGTGCTTGCTGGGCATGCAAGTGATCGATCAGCGGGCGCAGGTCGCGGATTTCGCCGTGGGTGTCGGGGTATTGCAGGAGCGCGCCGAACACCTGGTGCTGGCTGAGATTTTCCACCGAATCAATGACCAGCTCGAAGCCAAAACCTTCGGCACGGGTCTTCACCACCGAAATGGTCTGCGGATGACAATTTTCATCGACGAAAAACACGTTGCTGCGCGACTTGGCCACGCGTTTGGCCAGTGCCATGGCTTCTGCGGCCGCCGTGGCTTCGTCCAGCAGCGAGGCGTTGGCCAACTCCAGCCCGGTGAGGTCGATGGTCATCTGCTGGAAGTTCAGCAGCGCCTCCAGTCGGCCCTGGGCAATCTCCGGCTGATAAGGGGTATAGGCGGTGTACCAGCCGGGATTTTCCAGGACGTTGCGCAAAATGACCGGGGGCGTGAGGGTGCCGTGATAACCCATGCCGATGAGGCTGGTCCACACCTGGTTCTGCTGGGCGTAGCCACGAAGCTTGGCCAATGCGGCTTCTTCGTCGAGGGCGGGCGGCAGATCCAGCGCGCGGTTCAGGCGAATGCCCGGCGGCACCGTCTGCTCGATCAGCTCGACCCGACTGCCGATGCCCAGGCTGTCGAGCATGGCTTGCTGCTCGGCGGCATCGGGGCCGAGGTGACGGCGCAGGAAGGCATTGGGGTCGCGTAACTGGCTCAGGGACGGCAGCTGGGACATGACGGGCTCTCTCTTGAGTGGCGCTCGGCGTCGATGTAACACGGTCAAACCAGCATAGCAGGCACCGTCACTGCGATCTTTTATCTAAAAAAAAGCCCCGACAGGTCGGGGCTTTGGGGGTGACGCTGAGCGCTTACTCGCCGATAGCGGCCTTGTAGGCGGCTGCATCCAGCAGCTTGTCCAGGTCAGCAGCATTGGCTGGCTTCAGCTTGAAGATCCACGCGCCATACGGGTCAGTATTGAGCAGCTCAGGCGAACCGCCCAGGTCTTCGTTGACCGCAATCACTTCGCCAGCAATCGGCGAGTAGATGTCAGAGGCAGCCTTGACCGACTCCACTACACCAGCCTGGTCTTGCGCGGCGAAGACTTTACCCACTTCGGTCAACTCGACGAACACTACGTCGCCCAGGGCTTCCTGAGCGTGGTCGCTGATGCCTACGGTGACGGTGCCATCGGCTTCGAGACGGGCCCATTCGTGACTTTCGGCAAAACGCAGGTCGGCAGGGATATCGCTCATTTCTGTGTCCTCAAGAATAAATGTCAGCGGTCGTTGCCCGCCAAAAAAGGGTTAGATCAAGGTTTTGCCATGGCGTACGAAGGTCGGTTTGACCACTCGGACCGGGTACCACTTGCCACGGATTTCCACTTCGGCGCGGTCGGCAGTTGCCATCGGCACGCGCGCCAGTGCAATCGACTTGCTAAGCGTAGGAGAGAAACTACCACTGGTGATCTCCCCTTCGCCAACATCGGCTATCCGAACCACCTGATGAGCGCGTAGTACACCACGCTCTTCCAGCACCAGCCCGACCAGTTTGTGCTGTACGCCCCCGTCCCGCTCGGCCTCCAGGGCCTCACGGCCGATGAACTGGCGATTGGCCGGTTCCCAGGCAATGCTCCAGGCCATGTTCGAAGCCAGGGGCGACACATCCTGATGAATGTCCTGGCCGTACAGATTCATTCCGGCTTCAACTCGCAACGTATCCCGCGCACCGAGGCCGATCGGCGAGATGCCCGCGCCTACCAGGTCGTTGAAGAACCCCGGGGCCTGACTGGCGGGCAGGACAATTTCCAGACCGTCTTCACCGGTGTACCCGGTGCGAGCGATGAACCAGTCCCCGTCGGACCGACCTTCGAACGGCTTGAGCAGCTGGATCAGGTTGCCACGGGACTGGGAGACCAGTTCGCAGATTTTATGCCGGGCCTGGGGGCCCTGGATGGCCAGCATTGCCAGCTCCGAGCGCTCGATCAGGTGCACGTCGAATCCGTCGAGATGCGCCTGCATCCAGGCCAGATCCTGGTCGCGCGTGGAAGCATTGACCACCAGCCGATAACTGTCCTCGAGGCGATAGACCAGCATGTCATCGACTATGCCGCCACGCTCGTTGAGCATGGTGCTGTACAAGGCCCGGCCAGGGCTGTGCAGTCGCTCGACATCATTGGCCAGCAGATACTGGAGCCAGGCCTTGGCCTGGGGGCCGCTGATATCGATCACGGTCATGTGGGATACATCGAAAACCCCGCAATCGCGGCGCACCTGATGGTGTTCCTCAACTTGCGAGCCGTAATGCAGAGGCATATCCCAACCGCCAAAATCGACCATCTTCGCGCCGAGGGCGAGATGAAGGTCATACAGAGGCGTGCGCTGTCCCATGGGTTTCTCCTTCCGGGCGTGGCGAAGGTGCGGGCAAGTTCTGCACGGACTGAAAGCCCTGAATTAGAGGGCTTTCAATCGATTTCAGCGATCTTATCTGTAGGACATGCCGCACCGAATGCCGCGCATTGTAGCTGCAAGGTGTAGGACTGGCACCTAGGCGTTTCGATGCGCCGAGCGCCTGATCAATCCGATGACCGGTAATAGCCCCACTAGAACCAGGGTCAGCGCCGGCAAGGATGCCCTCGCCCACTCTCCTTCGCTGGTCATTTCAAAGATCCGCACGGCCAGCGTGTCCCAGCCAAACGGGCGCATCAGCAGGGTCGCGGGCATTTCCTTGAGCACGTCGACGAACACCAGCAAGGCAGCGCTCAATGTCCCCGGAAGCAATAACGGCAGATACACCTTGAAAAACAGTCGTGGCCCACTGACGCCGAGGCTACGTGCCGCTTCGGGCAAAGATGGCCGTATACGCGCCAGGCTGCTCTCCAGCGGGCCGTAGGCCACTGCGATGAAGCGCACCAGATAGGCCAGCAGCAATGCGCACAGGCTGCCCAGCAGCAACGGCTTGCCTGCCCCGCCCAGCCAGGCGGACAGCGGAATCACCAGCTCGCGATCCAGGTAACTGAACGCCAGCATGATCGAGACCGCCAGCACTGACCCGGGCAAGGCGTAACCCAGATTGGCCAGGCTTACGCCGGAATGAATGGCCCGGGTCGGCGCCAGGCGGCGCGCGAAGGCCAACACCAGCGCCACGCTGACGGTGATCAGCGCAGCCATCGCGCCTAGATAAAGGGTATGCACGATCAGCCCGGCGTAGCGCTCGTCGAGGTCAAAGCGCCCACGCTGCCAGAACCACACCACCAGTTGCAGCATCGGAATCACAAAGGCACAGGCGAACACCAGCCCGCACCAGCTCATGGCTGCCACAGCCTTGAACCCGCGCAGGTGATACAGCGCCTTGACCCGCGGCCGTTCATTGCTCGCCCGGTTGGCGCCACGGGCTCGCCGCTCGCCGTACAGCACCAGCATTACCACCAGCAGTAACAGGCTCGCCAACTGAGCCGCAGTGGACAGGCTGAAGAATCCATACCAGGTCTTGTAGATGGCGGTGGTGAACGTATCGAAGTTGAACACCGATACGGCACCGAAGTCCGCCAGGGTCTCCATCAAGGCCAAGGCCACGCCCGCGCCAATTGCCGGGCGAGCCATCGGCAGCGCCACTCGCCAGAACGCCTGCCACGGAGACTGCCCAAGGACCCGCGCGGCCTCCATCAAACCTTTGCCCTGGGCCAGGAACGCGGTGCGCGCCAGCAGATAAACGTAGGGATAAAACACCAGCACCAGCACCAGGATGACGCCGCCGGTGGAGCGCACTCGCGGCAGCCGCAAGCCTGTGCCGAACCACTCACGCATCAGCGTTTGTACGGGACCGGCAAAATCCAGCAACCCGACAAAGACAAAGGCCAGCACGTACGCAGGGATCGCGAACGGCAGCATCAGCGCCCAATCCAGCCAACGACGGCCTGGAAACTCACAGAGGCTGGTGAGCCACGCCAGGCTGACACCCAACAGTGTCACCCCGAGCCCGACGCCGAGCACCAGAGTCAGCGTATTGCCCAGCAGTCGTGGCATCTGGGTGTCCCAGAGGTGCGACCAGATCTGTTGATCGATGGTTTGCCACGACAACAGCAAGACGCTGAGAGGCAGCAGGACCAGCGCGGCGATGGCGAAGACCAGGGGATACCAGCGGCGTTGGGCGGGGTGGGCCAAGGAAGCGCTCTCGCGGGAAAATCGTGCAGTGTAGGGAAAACGCAAAAAGATCGCAGCCTCCGGCAGTTCCTACAGTGGGATTATGTACACCCTGCAGGAGCTGCCGGAGGCTGCGATCTTTTGATCCTTAAAGAACCAGACTCAATTCCAGCCAGCCCGATCCATCATCCGGATTGCTTCCGCCTGCCGCTTCCCAGCAATCTCCACCGGCAAGGTATCGGCAACAAACTTGCCCCAGCTCGCCACTTCAGCGGACGGCGGAACAGCCGGGTTGGCGGGGAATTCCTGATTCACGTCAGCGAAGATCTTTTGCGCTTCAGGCGTCGTCATCCATTCCACCAACGCCTTGGCAGCTTCCGGGTGCGGCGCATGCTTGGTCAGGCCGATACCCGACAGGTTGACGTGAACGCCGCGATCCGCCTGGTTAGGCCAGAACAGCTTTACCGCCAGGTCGGGCTTCTGCTTGTGCAGGCGGCCGTAGTAGTAGGTGTTGACGATGCCCACATCGCACTGGCCGGCATTGATCGCTTCGAGAACGGCGATGTCATCGGAGAAGACATCGGTGGACAGGTTGTTCACCCAGCCCTTGAGAATCTGCTCGGTTTTGTCGGCACCATGCACTTCGATCATGGTGGCTGTCAGTGACTGGTTGTAGACCTTTTTCGCAGTGCGAAGACACAGGCGCCCTTCCCAGTTCTTGTCGGCCAGCCCTTCGTAGGTCGTCAGCTCGCCGGGCTTCACTCGCTCGGTCGAATAGGCAATGGTCCGCGCGCGCAGGCTCAGGCCGGTCCAGGCGTGGGCCGAGGAGCGGTATTGCAGCGGAATGTTGGCGTCGATCACTTTGGAGATGAACGGCTGCAGGATGCCCATCTGCTCGGCTTGCCAGAGGTTGCCCGCATCGACGGTGAGCAGCAGGTCAGCCGTGGCATTCTCGCCCTCGGCCTTGATGCGCTGCATCAGCGGCGCTTCCTTGTCGGTGATGAATTTGACCTGGACCCCGGTTTTCGCGGTATAGGCATCGAATACCGGCTTGATCAGCTCGTCGATACGCGAGGAGTAAACCACCACCTCATCGGCGGCCTGCGCGACGGTGCTGCCGATCAGGGTCAGGGCGAGTGCGGTCAGTAGACGCTTCGGTGCCAACATGGGAGCGGTCTCTCGATTGAAAATTTGAGGCCAAATGATAAGGACTCACATTTGCCTTCTCAATCGATGAGTGGCTGGAGGAGTTACCAGATGTTGCGTGCGTGGGATTTTTGGTGGATGGGCGGGCCTCTTCGCGAGCAAGCCCGCTCCCACATGGATCTCCAGCGCGAACAAATAACGCGTTAACACCACATACCCTGTGGGAGCGGGCTTGCTCGCGAAGAGGCAATCAGCCCCAACGAAAATGTCAGGCTTTGGCCAGCGCCGGCAAATCCCCAGTCAACCCCAGCGCCTCGCGCACGAACAGCGCCTTTGCCTCGGGCATCTGATCCACCAGCTTCAACCCGGCATTGCGCAACCAGCGCACCGGCAGCGGGTCGGCCTGGAACAGTCGCTCAAAACCTTCCATCGCCGCCATCAGCGCCAGGTTGTGCGGCATGCGCCGTCGCTCGTAGCGGCTCAGCACTTTCGGGTCCGCCAGGCGCTCGCCGCGTTCCAGGGCTTGCAGCAGTACCTCGGCCAGCACCGCCGCGTCGAGGAACCCCAGGTTCACGCCCTGCCCGGCCAGCGGGTGAATGGTATGGGCTGCATCGCCGATCAAGGCCAGGCCTTCTGCGACATAACGCTTGGCATGACGCTGACGCAACGGCACGCACACTCGCGGATCAGCGCCAAGTACCGTGCCCAGGCGACCTTCGAATGCTCGCTCCAGTTCGCGACAGAAATCCTCTTCGTCCAGCGCCATCAGACGTTCGGCTTCGCTCGGCGTGGTCGACCAGACGATCGAGCACCAATCCTGCTCACCGTCCCGCTCCAACGGCAGGAAGGCCAACGGGCCGTGATCAGTGAAACGTTGCCAGGCGGTCATCTGATGTGAATTCGAGCTGCGCACGCTGGTGACGATCGCGTGATGCAGGTAATCCCATTCGCGAGTCGCCACGCCGGTCAGACGTCGCACCGCCGAATTGGCGCCATCGGCAGCGATCACCAGTGGCGCGCGCAACGTACGACCGTCGGCCAGGGTCAGAAGCCAGTCTTCCCCGGAACGCCGCATCTGCTCCAGGCGCGCGTTGGCCAGCAGCCCGAGGTCACAGTCGTGCAAGCGATCGAGCAAGGCATCCTGGACCACACGGTTTTCGACGATGTGCCCAAGCACTTCGGCATGCACACTGGCCGCCGAGAAATGAATCTGCCCGGTGCCACTGCCGTCCCACACGTGCATGTCGGTGTACGGACTGGTGCGCCGGCTGGCAATGCCATCCCACACGCCCAGGCGTTCGAGGATTCGCTGGCTGGCAGCCGACAAGGCGCTCACTCGCGGCTCGAACGGCGCCTGGTGGTCGAAGGGTTTGACGCTCATGGGGCTGCCGTCCAGCAGCAGCACTTCCAGCCCGCTGTCCTGTAACGCCAGCGCCAGGGCACTGCCGACCATTCCGGCGCCGACAATCAGCAGATCTGCGCGCATTTCCATGCTTATGCCTGTCTCGCTTGCGGCTTGAGCCGCACGTAAAGGGTTTTGCCGACACGCGCCACCAACTGGCCAGCGCCGTCATGAATATCGACCTGCAACTGCGGCAGGTACTTTTTGCCATCGGCCGTCTGCCGGCGGATCTCGTCGAGCAAGGTATCGTCAATAGTGAAGCGGGCGAATACCGGGCCTTTGCCGGGCGCGATGAAATCGATATCAGCGGCCTTGTCCCAGACGATGTACCGGTGACCGAGGTTCTCCATCAGCATCAACATGAAGAATGGGTCCACCATCGAATACAGGCTGCCACCAAATTGGGTACCGACATAATTGCGGTTGTACCAGCCCAGCCCCATGCGCACCCGCACGTCACGGAAGTCGTCGCTGATGTGCTGCACTCGAACTCCAGCACCGAGATACGGCGGGTAGAGGGTCATCGCCCAGCGCATCAGCCGTGCCTTGCCAAATTTTTTGCTCAGCCAGTTAAGCATCGGGTCGGGTACCCAGGCCCATGGCCTGCCGGGCGAACCAGCGCTTGGCCGGCGGCAGCAGGTCCAGGCCCAGCAGGCCAAGGTTGCGCCCCAGGGAAACCAGCGGCTGGGTGCTGCCGAAGAGCCGAGTGACCTGATCCGAGAAACCGACCGTCAGGTTCTGATCCAGGCGCTGACGCTCGCGGTATGCCTGCAGGGTAGCGAAATCGCCGGGGCCGGCAGCGCTCGCCAGCAGCGCATCGGCCAGCGCCTGGGCATCGCGCAACGACAGATTGAAACCCTGACCGGCAATCGGGTGCAGGCTATGGGCCGCATTACCGAGGATCGCCAGGTGCGGACGGACCTGTTCCTCGGCTTCGATCAGCGTCAAAGGATAGAGATGCCTGGCTCCCACTTGCTTCAGCGTGCCGAGGCGATAACCGAAGACACCCTGCAGCTCACTGAGGAACGCGCGGTCGTCCAGTGCCGCCAGGCGCTGCGCATCCATGCCCAGACGAGTCCAGACCAGTGCACAGCGGTTGTCCGGCAATGGCAGCAAGGCCATCGGGCCGTCGTCGGTAAACCGTTCGAAGGCCACTCCGTTATGGGCCTCACTCGGGGTGATGTTGGCAATCAGCGCACTCTGGTTGTACGGGCGCTTGCGGATGCCGACGCCCAATTGCTCGCGCAGCCCGGAGCGACCGCCATCAGCCAGCACGGCGAGGTCGCATTCCAGGGTGGTTTCATCGTTGAGCGTCAGGCGATAGCCATCGGTGAGCGGCTCCATGCGGGTCACTTCCGCCGGGCAACGCCAAGTGATCACGTCCTTGTCCAGCGCTTGCCACAGGCACTGCCCGAGCCAGGCATTTTCCACCACGTAACCCAGCGCCGGCACGCCCTCCTCCATCGCCGACAGGCGCGCGGTAGAGAAGCGGCCCCGGTCAGAGACGTGAATCTGCTTGATCGGCTCGGCGCGGCGGGTAATTTCCTGCCACACGCCCAGCCGTTGATAGATCTGTCGGGCGCCGTAGGACAGTGCCGAAGACCGCGCATCGTAGCTTGGCTGGTAGGTATCGCCAGGCGCGAAGGGCTCGATCAGCACAATCTTCCAGCCACGGGCCTTGGCCCCGGCCTGCAACGCCAAGGCGAGACTGGCGCCAACCAGGCCACCGCCGATAATTGCCAGGTTTGCTCGACTCATGCCGCGTGTGCCCGTGCAGCGGCCATCAAGGCCTCGATCTCGGCCACCGTTTTCGGCACGCCTTTGGTCAGGATTTCACAACCGGTCTTGGTCACTACCACGTCGTCCTCGATGCGCACGCCAATGCCGCGCCATTTTTTCGCAACTTTCTGATTGTCCGCAGCAATGTAGATGCCAGGCTCCACGGTCAGTGCCATGCCGACTTCCAGCACCCGCCACTCACCGCCTACTTTGTACTCGCCGACATCATGCACATCCATGCCCAGCCAGTGCCCGGCACGATGCATGTAGAAGGCCTTGTAGGCTTCGCTGGCAATCAGCTCATCGACGTCGCCCTGCAGCAGCCCCAGCTCCACCAGGCCAGAAGTAATCACCCGGACCGTCGCTTCGTGAGCCTGGTTCCAGTGTTTGTTCGGGGCGATTTCGGCAAATGCGGCTTCCTGGGAGGCCAGCACCAACTCGTAAATTGCCTTCTGTTCGGCAGAATACTTGCCGTTTACCGGCCAGGTGCGGGTGATGTCGCTGGCGTAGCAGTCAATTTCGCAACCGGCGTCGATCAGCACCAAATCGCCGTCCTTGAGCAGCGCGTCGTTCTGCTGGTAATGCAGGATGCAGGTGTTGCACCCGGCGGCGACGATCGAGCCGTAAGCCGGCATCTTCGCTCCACCTTTGCGGAATTCGTAGTCCAGCTCGGCTTCCAGGCTGAACTCGTACAACCCGGGGCGACTGGCCTGCATTGCACGGATATGCGCCTGGGCGGAAATCCGCGCAGCCTCGCGCATTACTTTCACTTCTGCAGCCGATTTATACAGGCGCATGTCGTGCAGCAGATGATCCAGGGCAACGTATTCGTTCGGCGGCTGGGCGCCCAGATGGGCCTTGGAGCGGATCACGTTGATCCAGTCCATCAGGTGCCGATCGAATTCCGGGTTGCTGCCCATGGCCGAATACACCCGATCGCGCCCTTCAATCAGGCCCGGCAGGATGTCGTCGATGTCGGTGATGGGAAACGCATCATCGGCACCGTACTCGCGAAGCGCTCCTTCCTGGCCGGCGCGCAGGCCGTCCCACAGCTCGCGCTCGGCATTGCGCTCGCGGCAGAAGAGGATGTATTCGCCATGCAGACGCCCCGGCATCAGCACCAGCACGGCCTGGGGTTCGGGAAAACCGCTGAGGTACTGGAAGTCGCTGTCCTGGCGGTAGACATGCTCGACGTCACGGTTGCGGATGGCCACCGCTGCCGCGGGCAAGATGGCAATACTGTTGGGCTCCATCTGCGCCATCAGGGCCTTGCGGCGACGGCTGTATTCCGATTTCGGGATATGAATCATGGGCAGATGGCTTTCCCTGGCAAACGATTAATGCAGTGACGGCTTGGCGGCGGCCGGCGCATCCGGCTTTTTGGTTTCGGAGAACAGCAGCAGTGGTGCTACGCGCAGGTACTCCATCACTTCCATATAGTCGCTTTCGCCGTCGTCGGACTCTTCCAGGGCATCTTGCACTTGGGAAATGGCCGCCAGATCCTGTAACACTTCAGTGGCTTCGGCGCTCAGCATGCTGCTGTCACGGCAGTTCAAGCCAAAACCGCTGAGGAAACCCTGGCACCATTGGCCCAGTGCGGCGGCGCGGTCCGCCAGAGGCTCGTCGTCGGTTGGCAGCAGCAGAACGACGGTGACGTCGTCGCCGGTGAGCTCGCCCTTGACCATTTCCTGCAAGCCGATCAAAGCATTGCGGACGTTGTCTTGAGGCTCGCTTTCCAGCAATTCGGCGGCATCGATCAGCCACTCGTCGGCATTGAAGCCGGCACCGGCGCAACTGCGACCGAGCAACAGCCCGTGCAGTTCGGCGGGCGAGACATTATGACCGCTGGAAGTCAGCAGGGTGGCAAAGGCTTGGTACGGGGAATTCTGAATGGGCATGGGCAGCTAGGCGCCAGACGGCGCTATGTCTAGAATGAAGGCCTTGTATCCTACATCGACTCCTCTGTAGGAGCGAGCTTGCTCGCGATGACGTCCATCGCCAGCAGGCTCGCTCCTACAGTAATAAACACCATCAGACATTTTCAGTGGACCCAATGGAAGACACCGACCTGCAAGCGCTGATGGCGAGACTCGAGTTGTTAATTGACCGGGTCGAGCAACTAAAGAGCCAAAACGGACTCCTATTAGCTCAGGAAAAGACCTGGCGCGAGGAACGCGCGCACCTCATTGAAAAAAATGAAATCGCCCGGCGTAAGGTCGAATCGATGATTTCGCGCCTCAAGGCCCTGGAGCAAGACTCATGAGTTCAAGCAATAGCGTTACCGTGCAGATCCTCGATAAAGAATATTCGATCATTTGCCCCCAGGAAGAGCGCAGCAACCTGGTGAGCGCCGCTCGCTACCTGGACGGCAAGATGCGCGAGATCCGCAGCAGCGGCAAAGTCATCGGCGCCGATCGTATTGCCGTAATGGCCGCGCTGAACATTACGCACGACCTGCTGCATAAGGAAGAACGCCCGGATGTGCAGGCCAGCGGCTCGACCCGCGAGCAGGTTCGCGACCTGCTGGATCGCGTCGATCTGGTGCTCGCTACCGATCCGGACGTCACCAAGGGCTGATTCATGCGACCGCTTGGGGTATACTCGCATCACTCCCTGGGGTGCTTGCCAGTTGACCACGTCCCTGAGCCGATTCGCACTACCCTGGAGGTTGCACGTTGGGCTGGTGTGCATGTCCGCTAGACGGAAAGCCTTAAAGCCTACTGCATCTTCCACCTTGAACTTTCGGGTTCAAGGGCTAAGTCAGCAGCGGTTCATCCGGGGAGCCTGATTCCAGTCCGATGCCGGTTTCATTACCGGCATCGGCTTTTTTACGGGTACGCTTTAGTCACCCGTACTGCCGAAAGCACAAATCCATGACCGAACCTGCGCTGCTGCCCCGCCCGCAACTTCGACGCATGCTGCGCAAGGCCCGCCGTGCACTGACCCCGAGTCAACAGCGTCAGGCCGCTCGCGGGCTGTACACCCAATTGGCCCAGCACCCGCTGTTTCGCCGCGCCAAACATATCTCTTTGTACCTGCCCACTGACGGTGAAATCGATCCGCGCTTGCTGCTGCGTGCGGCCCAGCGTCGAGGCAAGGTGACTTATCTGCCAGTGCTCAGTGCCTGGCCGCGCACGCGGATGGTGTTCCAGCAAATTCGCCCCGGCGAAAAGCTCAAGCCCAACCGTTTTCGCATCCTGGAGCCGCGACCCAACCTCGCGTTGCAACGCAAAGTCTGGACGCTGGATCTGGTCCTGCTGCCATTGGTAGGGTTTGACGACGTCGGTGGACGCCTGGGCATGGGTGCCGGGTTTTATGATAGGAGCCTGGCCTACCTGGCGCGCCGCAAAAACTGGCGCAAGCCGACGTTGCTGGGGCTGGCCCATGAATGTCAGAAAGTCGAGCGACTGGCTCAAGCGAGCTGGGATGTACCGTTGCAGGGAACGGTGACGGACAAGGCTTGGTATTTCGCAGGGTAGACGCCACCGGATTCAGCGGCGTCGAAGTGCACAGCTGGTTTAGCGCTTGAAGGCTGACGGCTGTTGCTGCTGGGTCAGCTCGATGGGAGCGTCAGTCTTGTTGCTCCACAGACTTTGGGCATAACCGGTGGTCACGACGCCGAGGCCGAACAAAATAACCAATATCCATAGTAAATCCGGTTTGCGTTTCATCGATTGCCCCCCAAAGGCACATGAACACGATGACAGCAGCGGTTTCCGTTGTAGGCCGTGCAGCAGCGTCAAGCTAAGAAGGCCGGCATTTTGCGACAACGCGACCCTACACGCAAACGCTGGCGTCAACCGACTGTCGGTTTGTCATACAATTGCCCGACAACTTGCCCACTCACTTCGCAAGGAGCAAAAACCATGGCCTATTGGCTGATGAAATCCGAGCCCGACGAGCTTTCCATCAAGGACCTGGCAAAGCTTGGCAAAGCGCGCTGGGACGGGGTTCGCAACTATCAGGCGCGCAACTTTCTGCGGACCATGGCGGTGGGCGACGAGTTTTTCTTCTATCACTCCAGCTGCCCCGAACCGGGGATTGCCGGGATAGGCAAGATCGTTGAGGCGGCGTATCCGGACCCTACGGCGCTGGAGCCGGAAAGCCATTATTACGATCCGAAGGCAACGCCTGAAAAGAATGCCTGGAGTGCAATTGATGTCGAGCATGTCGAGACGTTTGCCCGGGTGTTGAAACTCGATTATCTGAAGCAGCAGACGGCGTTGGCAGAGATGCCGCTGGTGCAGAAGGGTTCGAGGTTGTCGGTGATGCCGGTTACACCGGAGCAGTGGGCGGCGGTGCTTGCACTTTTGTAAGAGCGCGATCTTGAGTGCGCTATCGCGAGCAGGCTCACTCCTACATCTGATCTGCATACCCTGTAGGAGTGAGCCTGCTCGCGATGAGGCCAGCCCAGACAACAATTACCCTATTGGATGATCAGGTTGTTGAACAACAGATCCTCAACCACCGGCTTGCCCGTCTCGTCATTCATGATCTGCTGGGTTTGCTTCAAGGCTTCCTGGCGCAACTTCTCCTTGGCTTCCACATTGTTCATCGCCTCGGTGGTCTGCTGCGCAAACAAAGCTACCAGCTGATTGCGAATCAACGGTTCATTGGCCTTTACCAGCTTGGTCGCCTCGTCCCCGGTCACACGCAAGGCCACATCCGCCTTGTAGACCTTGAGTTTTGGGGTGCCGTCCAACCCGTAGTTGCCCACGAAAGGCGGGGTCAGGGTGATGTAGTTGACCTTCGGCGCTGCTTCTTCCTTGGCTTCTTCGGCCATCGCTGCCACGGGCAGAACCAGGGCCAGCATCAATACGGTCCACGCTTTCACAATTCGCTCCTTATCCGGTTTGCGGCCTAGCATAACGACCCACTGCGCCAGCACAAGCTTATGGCTGACTATCAGGGCGAGGCATGCTCGTTGACCCGTTGACTCACACACCTACACTTATCGGCCATCACTCCCAAAGGAATAGCCCTGATGAAAGCCGTGCTGTGCAAAGCCTTCGGCCCTGCCGAATCGCTGGTGCTGGAAGAAGTCGCCAGTCCTGTCGCGAAGAAGAATGAAATCCTGCTGGACGTGCACGCCGCCGGGGTCAATTTCCCCGACACGCTGATCATCGAGGGCAAATACCAGTTCAAGCCACCCTTCCCGTTTTCCCCAGGTGGAGAGGCGGCGGGCGTGGTGAGTGCGGTGGGCGAAAAAGTCAGCCACCTGAAAGTCGGTGATCGCGTCATGGCGCTGACCGGTTGGGGCAGTTTCGCCGAACAAGTGGCGGTGCCAGGCTATAACGTGTTGCCGATCCCGCCGTCGATGGACTTCAACACCGCCGCTGCCTTCAGCATGACTTACGGCACTTCGATGCATGCACTCAAACAACGGGGCAACCTGCAGCCAGGTGAAACCTTGCTGGTGCTGGGCGCCTCCGGCGGAGTCGGCCTGGCTGCGGTAGAAATCGGCAAAGCCATGGGCGCCCGGGTGATCGCCGCCGCCAGCAGCGCGGAAAAACTCGCCGTGGCCAAGGCCGCAGGCGCTGATGAACTGATCAACTACAGCGAAACCAGCCTCAAGGATGAAATCAAACGCCTCACCGATGGCCAGGGTGCCGACGTGATCTACGACCCGGTCGGCGGTGACTTGTTCGACCAGGCCATCCGCGCCATCGCCTGGAACGGCCGGCTGCTGGTAGTCGGTTTTGCCAGTGGGCGCATTCCGGAGCTGCCGGTGAACCTGGCGCTGCTCAAGGGCGCAGCGGTGGTCGGGGTGTTCTGGGGCTCTTTTGCCCAACGCCAACCGCAGGATAATGCGGCGAACTTCCAGCAGCTGTTTGGCTGGTTTGCCGAAGGCAAGTTGAAGCCGCTGGTGTCCCAGGTGTACCCGCTGAGCGATGCGGCGCAGGCGATCAACGACCTTGGACAGCGCAAGGCGGTCGGCAAGGTGGTCGTGCAGGTTCGCTAAAGCTGTGCAGATCTGGCCGGGATGGAATCCGTCCAGATCGCCTCCTCATAGCAGATTGCGAATCTCAGTCGGCAGGAGGTCCATGTACTTGTTCACCGGACTGGACCGACATTGCCGAACGATGATCGGCACCTTCCTGTTCAGCTTGGCGATCCACTCCAGGCGCTGCTCATCCGGCAACTGGGTGGTATGAAAGACGTTCGACAAATATGACCTGGTGTAATGAAACGGCGTGGAATCGATCCACGCGTATTCCGGTGTGTAGCGCAATTCTTCGTTCACGTCCCGGCATTTGAGCTTCCGGAGCCATTGGTTAGTGTGAATCGGCGAATCCAGATCCAGACGAAACACTAATGGCGCTATGACGCCCTGCTCGGCAGGTAAATCCCCCCCGGCCACCCACGGTTTGAACCGCCACTTTGCTATGGCCACCGTGGCAGCCTCGGCCATGTCCGGGTGGTCCGATTCGAGAACCTCGACCCTTTCGACCGAGCCGTTTGCACTCACCACGAATGAGATACGCACGTTACCGGTGATTCCGGCACGTTGGAGGTGCCGGGGATACGCCGGTTTCGGATTATCCTCGGGTATCAAGATCACCCCCGCACGCGCATCAAGCGAAACCACCAACAACAGCAAAAATGAAATCCACCGCATAACCCCTCCTCCATGACTCAATTCGCAAACTGCTTCCTGCATAGGTTACGGACCCAAAGCCGGTAAAAGAACGTGATGACTTCCGGTACTAACGAAGGACGCTTCCCATAAAACACCCATAAAACGGGCGCCCGAGTGCCTGAATGAGGCCACGGTACTTTTTCCTACAACGTCCTTCACTTACGTCTGAGCGACATGTTCGTAAAAGAACATGCAATCTGGAAAATTTCCGCTGTTTGGTCAATGAGAAGCGGTGCTATTTTCGGTAACGAAACTGTAACATTCGCATCCGCAGTCAAAACAAGAATCTGGAGCTCTTGAATGTTTGCTTTCTTTCGTCCTGCCGCACATCAGGCTCCATTGCCTGACGACAAAATAGACAGTACCTACCGACGTCATCGCTGGCAGATCTTCGCCGGGATTTTCATCGGTTATGCCGGTTACTACCTGCTGCGCAAAAACTTCTCCCTGGCCATGCCTTATCTGATCGAAGAGGGCTATACCCGCGGTGAGCTGGGCCTGGCGCTGTCTGCCATTGCCATTGCCTACGGTTTGTCGAAGTTCCTCATGGGCATCGTTTCCGATCGCTCGAACCCACGTTTCTTCCTGCCGTTCGGCCTGCTGGTTTCCGCCGGGGTGATGTTCATCTTCGGTTTCGCGCCATGGGCTACCTCGAGCGTGACCATCATGTTCATCCTGCTGTTCATCAACGGCTGGGCCCAGGGCATGGGTTGGCCGCCAAGCGGCCGGACGATGGTGCACTGGTGGTCGCAAAAGGAACGCGGTGGCGTGGTGTCGCTGTGGAACGTCGCGCACAACGTCGGCGGTGGCTTGATCGGCCCGCTGTTCCTGCTGGGCATGGGCCTGTTCAATGACTGGCATGCCGCATTCTATGTGCCGGCAGCCGTAGCCCTGGCTGTCGCGGTGTTTGCCTTCGCCACCATGCGTGATACCCCGCAATCGGTTGGCCTGCCGCCCATCGAGAAGTACAAGAACGATTACCCGGAAGGCTACGACGCCAGTCACGAAGAGGAATTCAGCGCCAAGGAAATCTTCGTCAAATACGTGCTGCGCAACAAAATGCTCTGGTACATCGCCTTGGCCAACGTCTTCGTCTACCTGCTGCGCTACGGCGTACTGGACTGGGCACCGACCTACCTCAAGGAAGCCAAGGGCTTCACCGTGGATAAAACGTCGTGGGCGTACTTCTTCTACGAGTGGGCGGGTATCCCGGGCACGCTGTTGTGCGGCTGGATGTCGGACAAGATCTTCCGCGGCAACCGTGGCCTGACCGGCATGGTGTTCATGGCCCTGGTGACTGTGGCGACGCTGGTGTACTGGCTGAACCCGGCTGGCAACCCAACCGTCGATATGATCGCGCTGGTGTCGATCGGCTTCCTGATCTATGGCCCGGTTATGCTGATCGGCTTGCAGGCACTGGAGCTGGCCCCGAAGAAGGCTGCTGGTACGGCAGCGGGCTTCACTGGCCTGTTTGGTTACCTGGGTGGGTCGGTCGCGGCCAGTGCGGCGATGGGCTACACCGTTGACCACTTCGGCTGGGATGGCGGCTTCGTGTTATTAATCGGCGCGTGCTTGCTGGCGATGGCCTTCCTGGCGCCGACGTTATGGCACAAGCAAGTCGCCAGTCAGACCCGCGAAGCGGTCGCCTGATCAACGGATGATTTGCAGCGCTTGAGCCGCGCCTCCAGATTCCGGTCTGGCATGGCGTGGCTACGCAGGGCGTGGGCGGTCTGCTCGACATAATCGCGAGTGGTGCCGTAGCGCCCGCAAGCACTTTCGAACACCTGGCTCAGCACATGGTCCGGCAAGTTGCCGGCGTAGCTGGGCAAGTGTCGCTCCAACACGAACCCCAACGCCTGAACCTGACTGCCGTCTTCGAGACGGCAGTTGAGCCAGTGTGGGCGATAGGACGGAAATGGCATTTCGCGCTGCCACAGCGCATACAGCGAAGCGTCGAGCTGTTCTTCAGGCAGGCGATAGGCGAACCCGCTGCAGGAGCCGCCGCGATCCAGGCCGAACACCAGCCCAGGCACTTCAGGCGTGCCGCGATGTTCGTGAGACCAGAGGTACAGACCACGATGATAGCCATGCACCCGACCGCGCACTCGCTCTACAGCCGGGCACTCAGGCCGCCAGATCAGTGAACCGTAAGCGAACAGCCAGACCGGGCCACCCTTGTGGCGCGCCATGGTGGACTGCATCGAGCTGAGCAATTGTTCGTGAGTGAGCTGCGGCCCCAGATCGAGCCGCGGAGGGTAAGCCAGATTCAAAAAAGCAGATTCTATGGCGCTCATGGCGATTAGCGTTCAGCTCCCCGCGGGTAAAGAATTACTTAATAGAACGCACCGCTGTAACAATAAGGCACATATGTTTTAAGGCAATTTAAGTGCCATGGCACAAATAGTTAATAATTGCCCAAGTGAGTTATAACCTACCGGTATTTGTATTTTTTTATAAATACCGATCGGCTATATAGGAAGGTATAAGGATAAAACCGTAGGAGCTGCCGCAGGCTGCGATCTTTTGATTTTTCAAGACAAAGTCAAAAGATCGCAGCCTGCGGCAGCTCCTACAAAGGCGAGGTCAAAATCGAGGATCAAGATCGAGGACCAAGATCGCGGATCAAGATCGCGGATCAAGATCGCGGCGCATACGCAAATACATCCGCGCGCATCTGGTGGGCATCCATCCCGGCTTCCACCAGAGCGTCCAGCGTGCCGTAGACCATCGCTGGCGAGCCACTGGCGTACACATGCAGCGCCTTCAGATCGCGGAAGTCCTCGCAGACCGCTTCATGCAGCATGCCGCAGCGCCCTTCCCAGCCGCACTGATCGCTGACGACCTTATGCAGGAACAGATTGGGCAGCTTCAACCATTCGTCCCAGTGCTCGATTTCATAGAAATCTTCAGGCCGACGTACGCCCCAATACAGGTGGACCGGATGCTTGAAGCCAGCGGCGCGACAGTGCTCGATCAGGCTATGGATCTGCCCCATGCCCGTTCCGGCAGCGATCAGCACCAGCGGACCATCCGGCAATTGCGCAAGGTGGGTGTCGCCGAACGGCATTTCGATGCGCACCATCGCATTGCGTTGCAGCTGATCAATCAGGCTTAGCGCACTGCTTTCGCGCGCCAGCACGTGGATTTGCAGGTCGCGTCCGGCATGAGGTGCCGAGGCCAGGGAAAACGCTGACTTCTCACCGTTCTCCCGCTCGATCATCAGGTACTGCCCGGCGTGATAGCGCGGTGGCTTGCCGGCAGGCGCGCGCAGACTGACGCGCCAGGTGTCGCCACCCACGTCCCGGCACTCGATGACCTGACACGCCATGCTGCGCACCGGCAATTCTCCCAGGGAGAGCACGCCATCCCACAACACGACGCAGTCTTCCAGCGGCTCTGCAATGCAAGTGTAGAACTCGCCGTGATCACGCACATCGCCGCCCTGCTCGACGCGGCCTTCCACCAGCAGCGCGGCGCACACATGACAGTTGCCGTTGCGACAGCTTTGCGGGCAGTCGTAGCCCAGGCGCCGCGCCCCATCGAGAATCCGCTCGCCGGGCAGAATCTGTAGCACCGCTCCGGAAGGCTGCAAGGTTACACGCATCAATCTATTCCTAACTGATTCCAGATGGCATCGACCCGTTTAGTCACGGCTTCGTCCTTGACGATGACCCGGCCCCACTCGCGAGTGGTTTCACCCGGCCATTTATGCGTGGCATCGAGCCCCATCTTCGAACCCAGGCCGGAAATCGGCGAAGCGAAGTCGAGGTAGTCGATCGGCGTGTTATCGATCATCACCGTGTCGCGCTTGGGATCCATGCGCGTGGTAATGGCCCAGATCACGTCATTCCAGTCCCGCGCATTGATGTCGTCGTCAGTGACAATAACGAACTTGGTATACATGAACTGTCGCAAAAACGACCAGACACCGAGCATTACCCGCTTGGCATGACCAGGATAGGACTTCTTCATGGTCACGATGGCCATGCGGTACGAGCAGCCTTCGGGCGGCAGATAGAAGTCGGTGATCTCCGGGAACTGCTTTTGCAGGATCGGCACGAACACTTCGTTCAGGGCCACTCCGAGAATCGCCGGCTCATCCGGCGGACGGCCGGTGTAGGTGCTGTGGTAGATCGGCTTGATTCGATGAGTGATGCGCTCGACCGTGAACACCGGGAAGCTGTCGACTTCGTTGTAATACCCGGTGTGGTCGCCGTACGGGCCTTCGTCAGCCATCTCACCCGGATGGATCACGCCTTCAAGGATGATCTCGGCGGTGGCCGGCACCTGCAGATCGTTGCCACGGCATTTGACCAGCTCGGTTCGGTTACCTCGCAGCAGGCCGGCGAAGGCATATTCGGACAAGCTGTCCGGCACCGGCGTGACCGCGCCCAGGATGGTCGCAGGGTCGGCGCCCAATGCCACGGACACCGGGAACGGCTGGCCGGGATGCTTCTCGCACCACTCGCGGTAGTCCAGCGCGCCGCCACGGTGGCTCAGCCAGCGCATGATGACCTTGTTGCGGCCGATCACTTGCTGGCGGTAGATGCCGAGGTTCTGGCGATCCTTGTTTGGACCTTTGGTGACAGTGAGGCCCCAGGTAATCAGCGGGCCGACGTCGCCGGGCCAGCAGGTCTGCACTGGCAGCATCGCGAGGTCGACGTCGTCGCCTTCGATGACCACTTCCTGGCAGACCGCGTCTTTGACCACTTTCGGTGCCATGGCGATGATCTTGCGGAAGATCGGCAGCTTGGACCAGGCATCTTTCAGGCCTTTGGGCGGCTCGGGCTCCTTGAGGAAGGCCAGCAGCTTGCCGATCTCGCGCAACTCGCTGACGGCTTCTGCCCCCATGCCCAGCGCCACGCGCTCTGGTGTGCCGAACAGGTTGCCGAGCACCGGAATGTCATAACCCGTCGGGTTTTCGAAGAGCAGCGCGGGGCCCTTGGCGCGCAAGGTGCGATCGCACACCTCGGTCATTTCCAGCACAGGGGACACCGGAACCTGGATGCGCTTGAGCTCGCCGCGCTGTTCCAGACCGCTGATAAAGTCGCGCAAGTCGCGATACTGCATGCGTGAGCCTCGTTTTGGCCGTGGCGTTCGGGGGTGGCAGTTTAGCGCCGAACCCCGCTGTTCAGAACCACGAACTGCCATTGATCAAAAATCGGATAGCAAAAAGCCGGGTTTCCCCGGCTTTTGCTGAACTATCGACTTACTTGCGTTTCATCGACAGGAAGAACTCATCGTTGGTCTTGGTCGTTTTCAGCTTGTCGACCAGGAACTCGATGGCAGCGATCTCGTCCATCGGGTGCAGCAGCTTGCGCAGGATCCACATGCGCTGCAACTCGTCATCGGCGGTCAGCAACTCTTCGCGGCGGGTGCCGGAACGGTTGATGTTGATGGCCGGGAACACGCGTTTTTCCGCGATACGACGATCCAGCGGCAGTTCCATGTTGCCCGTGCCTTTGAATTCCTCGTAGATCACTTCATCCATCTTCGAGCCGGTTTCAACCAGCGCGGTGGCGATGATGGTCAGCGAGCCGCCTTCCTCGATGTTCCGCGCGGCGCCGAAGAAACGTTTCGGTTTCTCCAGGGCGTGGGCATCGACACCACCGGTGAGTACTTTGCCGGAGCTCGGGATCACGGTGTTGTAGGCGCGAGCCAGACGGGTGATGGAGTCGAGCAGGATCACCACGTCCTTCTTGTGTTCGACCAGGCGCTTGGCCTTCTCGATCACCATTTCGGCAACCTGCACGTGGCGGGTTGGCGGCTCATCGAACGTCGAGGCAACCACTTCGCCGCGCACGGTGCGCTGCATTTCGGTTACTTCTTCCGGACGCTCGTCGATCAGCAATACGATCAGATGAACTTCAGGATTGTTACGAGCGATGTTGGCTGCGATGTTCTGCAGCATGATGGTCTTACCGGCTTTCGGCGGTGCGACGATCAAACCACGCTGGCCTTTGCCGATCGGGGCGCACAGGTCGATGACCCGACCGGTGAGGTCTTCGGTGGAACCGTTGCCGGCTTCCATCTTCATGCGCACAGTCGGGAACAGCGGGGTCAAGTTCTCGAAGAGAATCTTGTTTTTCGCGTTCTCGGGACGATCGTAGTTGATCGTGTCGACCTTGAGCAGCGCGAAATAACGCTCGCCTTCCTTCGGAGGGCGGATCTTGCCAACGATGGTGTCACCGGTGCGCAAGTTGAAACGACGAATCTGGCTCGGCGAGACGTAGATATCGTCTGGGCCGGCAAGATAGGAAGCGTCAGCGGAGCGGAGGAAGCCGAAGCCGTCCTGGAGAATCTCCAGCACGCCATCACCGGAGATTTCCTCGCCGCTTTTAGCGTGCTTTTTGAGCAGGGAGAAAATCACGTCCTGCTTGCGCGAACGGGCCATATTTTCTATGCCCATCTGTTCGGCCAATTCGAGCAGTTCGGTAATCGGCTTTTGCTTGAGTTCAGTCAGATTCATATAGGAATGACGTAATCATTTATGGAGGGGGGGAAATTAAGCTTTTGGCTTAATGAGGCCGCGCCGCAGAGAAGGCGACAGGATCGCGTACTTATTCGAAAAGGAGTGCGTCGGCGACGGCTAGCAGGGGGCAAAGGAGAAACCAGTGCGGGGCCGAATGTAACACCTGAGTTTCGGAGCGTCTAGCCCTCCATAACGAAAAAGCCCCGCAGATAGCGGGGCCTTTTTCGGACACTTTATTACGACGCTTAGATGTTGGCGTCGAGGAAAGCAGCCAATTGCGACTTCGACAGTGCGCCGACCTTGGTCGCTTCAACGTTGCCGTTCTTGAACAGCATCAGGGTCGGGATACCACGCACGCCATGCTTGGCCGGGGTTTCCTGGTTTTCATCGATGTTCAGCTTGGCAACAGTCAGCTTGCCTTTGTAGGTTTCTGCAATCTCGTCCAGGACCGGAGCGATCATTTTGCAAGGGCCGCACCATTCAGCCCAGTAGTCGACCAGCACAGCGCCTTCGGCCTTCAGTACATCGGCCTCGAAGCTAGCGTCGCTAACGTGTTTGATAAGATCGCTGCTCATGGAAGTCTCCAGGTTGTAAGCAAAAAAACGTGGCCCATCATAGCCGCCCTTCCCCCGTTCAGGAAGCTGCAGATGATTGAGTCTCGCTATGGTGCTGCATGAGTTTGGGTATAGCTCAATTCGAGCATCGGGGGAATGATTGCTCGCTGCGCGCACCATTTAGGTGCGCTGGCGCGCCCAGGCAAAATTCAGCAAGCACCCGCAAATCCGCGGGCCGCAGCCGATAAAAGCGGGGTTGGCACAGGCCGTGCTCTATCGAATCGCAGAAAAAATTTCAGCCGATTCGGAGTCTTGCCATGACCAAGCGCTACAGCGCCTTCCTCGCCGCCCTGTTTGCCAGCCTGATGCTGACCCAGGCGCCCGCCCACGCTGACGGCCTGGAGGATGTAGTCAAGCGCGGCGTCCTCAAGGTGGCCGTGCCCCAGGATTTCCCGCCCTTCGGCTCGGTAGGGCCGGACATGAAACCCCGGGGCCTGGATATCGATACCGCAAAACTGTTGGCCGACCAGCTCAAGGTCAAGCTTGAGCTGACCCCAGTCAACAGCACCAACCGCATCCCGTTCCTCACCACCGGCAAGGTCGACCTGGTGATTTCCAGCCTGGGCAAAAATCCCGAGCGCGAGAAAGTCATCGACTTTTCCAGCGCCTATGCGCCCTTCTACCTGGCAGTGTTCGGCCCGCCGGACGCCGACATCAAGGATCTGGACGCCCTCAAGGGCAAGACTGTCAGCGTCACCCGCGGCGCCATCGAAGACATCGAGTTGACCAAGGTGGCTCCCGAGGGCGTGACGATCAAGCGCTTCGAGGACAACAATTCGACCATCGCCGCGTACCTCGCCGGCCAGGTCGACCTGATTGCCAGCGGCAACGTGGTGATGGTGGCGATCAGCGAAAAAAACCCCAAGCGTGTACCTGCATTGAAAGTGAAGCTCAAGGATTCGCCGGTCTACGTCGGAGTGAACAAGAATGAGCCGGCCTTGCTGGGCAAGGTCAACCAGATCCTGGCGACCGCGAAGACCGACGGCGCGCTGGAGAAAAACGCCCAGACCTGGCTGAAAGAGCCGCTGCCGGCCGATCTCTGATCGTCGTTCGGGAGTTTTGACATGGCTTATCAGTTTGACTTTCTACCGGTGGTGCACAACACCGATCTGTTGTTGCGCGGGGCACTGTTCACGCTTGAGTTGACGGCCATTGGCGCCGTGCTCGGCGTCGGCCTTGGCATTGTCGGGGCGCTGGTGCGGGCGTGGAACATCCGGCCGTTCGCGGCGATTTTCGGGGTCTACGTCGAGTTGATCCGCAACACGCCATTCCTGGTGCAGCTGTTTTTCATCTTCTTCGGCTTGCCATCCCTGGGCCTGCAGATTTCAGAGTGGCAGGCTGCGGTGCTGGCCATGGTGATCAACCTCGGCGCGTATTCCACCGAGATCATCCGCGCCGGCATCCAGGCCATTCCACGAGGGCAACTGGAAGCTGCTGCGGCGCTGGCAATGAGCCGATTCGAAGCGTTCCGCCATGTGATCCTGCTGCCCGCGCTGGGCAAAGTCTGGCCGGCCCTGAGCAGCCAGATCATCATCGTCATGCTCGGCTCGGCGGTCTGCTCGCAGATCGCCACTGAGGAGCTGAGCTTTGCCGCCAACTTTATTCAGTCGCGCAACTTCCGCGCCTTCGAAACCTATGCCCTGACCACGCTGATCTACCTGTGCATGGCGCTGATGATCCGCCAATTGCTGAACTGGATCGGCCGGCGCTTTATTTCCAGGAGCAGCCAATGAGCGATTTCACCCTCTGGGACATCGTGCGCAACCTGCTCACAGGCCTGCAATGGACGTTGGCGCTGTCACTGGTGGCGTTCATTGGCGGCGGGGTGATTGGCCTGTTGGTCATGGTCATGCGCATCTCGAAGAAACCCCTGCCGCGCAATATCGCGCGCACCTACATCGAACTGTTCCAGGGCACGCCGCTTCTGATGCAGCTGTTCCTAGTGTTTTTTGGCGTGGCGCTGGCCGGGGTGGAAATTTCCGCCTGGATGGCTGCGGCCGTCGCCCTGACGCTGTTTACCAGCGCCTACCTGGCAGAGATCTGGCGCGGCTGCGTCGATTCGATCCCCAACGGCCAATGGGAAGCCTCGTCGAGCCTGGCGCTCAACCCGCTGGAGCAGCTGCGCTACGTGATCCTGCCGCAGGCGCTACGCATCGCCGTCGCGCCGACCGTGGGCTTCTCGGTGCAAGTGGTCAAAGGCACCGCAGTGACCTCGATCATCGGCTTTACCGAGCTGACCAAGACCGGCGGCATGCTCGCCAATGCGACCTTCGAGCCCTTCATGGTCTACGGCCTGGTCGCCCTCGGTTACTTCCTGCTCTGCTACCCCCTGTCACTCAGCGCGCGCTATCTGGAAAGGAGACTGCATGCCTCTGCTTAGAATTTCCGCCCTGCATAAATACTACGGCGACCACCACGTGCTCAAAGGCATCGACCTGAGCGTCGAGGAAGGCCAGGTGGTGGCAATCATCGGTCGTAGTGGCTCGGGCAAATCCACCTTGCTGCGCACGCTCAATGGCCTGGAGTCGATCAACGATGGCGTGATTGAAGTTGACGGCGAATACCTCGACGCGGCCCGCGCTGACCTGCGCACCCTGCGGCAGAAAGTCGGGATGGTGTTTCAACAGTTCAACCTGTTCCCGCACCTGACTGTGGGCGAGAACGTGATGCTCGCCCCGCAGGTGGTGCAGAAAGTGCCCAAGGCCCGAGCGGCCGAGCTGGCGCGCGAGATGCTGGAGCGAGTCGGGTTGGGCGAGAAGTTTGATGCCTTCCCCGATAGGCTCTCCGGAGGACAGCAGCAGCGCGTGGCGATCGCCCGGGCCCTGGCGATGTCGCCCAAGGTATTGTTGTGTGACGAGATCACTTCAGCGCTGGACCCGGAATTGGTCAATGAGGTGCTGAGTGTGGTTCGGCGGCTGGCCAAAGAGGGTATGACGCTGATCATGGTGACCCACGAAATGCGCTTTGCCCGGGAGGTGGGGGATAAGTTGGTGTTCATGCATAAAGGCAAGGTGCATGAGGTGGGGCATCCAAAGGAATTATTTGCCAACCCGCAAACGGCGGAGCTGGCGAATTTCATTGGAACGGTGGAGGCGACAGCCTGAAGGACCGCTATCGCGAGCAGGCTCACTCCTACATTGGTGTTGTGTTGGTCTCAAGACTAGGGCAACACCAAACCCTGTAGGAGCGAGCCTGCTCGCGATTGGCTGCGCAGCAGCCACCGGCTTAGCTGCTCAGGATCAAGGGTTTGAACACTGCGCGTTGGCGTCAGCCTTTGATCGTGGCACGATGTCGAGGTTATCGACCGAGACCCCCAGACCATGCCGCAATCCCAAGCCAAGAATCTGTCCCTGATCGCCGCAATCGACCTGGGCTCCAACAGCTTTCACATGGTCGTGGCCAAGGCCCAGAACGGCGAAATTCGTATTCTCGAACGTCTCGGGGAAAAGGTTCAGCTCGCCGCAGGCATCGACGAAGAGCGCCAGCTCAACGAAGAATCCATGCAGCGCGGGCTCGACTGCCTGAAACGCTTTGCCCAACTGATCAACGGTATGCCTCCGGGCGCCGTGCGGATCGTGGGCACCAACGCCCTGCGCGAAGCGCGCAACCGCAATGAATTCATCCGTCGCGCCGAGGAAATCCTCGGTCATCCGGTGGAAGTCATCTCCGGCCGGGAGGAAGCGCGCCTGATCTACCTGGGCGTGTCCCACACCCTCGCCGACACCCCGGGCAAGCGCCTGGTGGCCGACATTGGCGGCGGCAGCACCGAGTTCATCATCGGTCAGCGCTTTGAACCACTGCTGCGCGAAAGCCTGCAGATGGGCTGCGTCAGCTTCACCCAGCGCTACTTCAAGGATGGCAAGGTCACGCCGGCCCGTTACGCCCAGGCCTACACGGCGGCGCGGCTGGAGATCATGAGCATTGAACATGCCCTGCACCGTCTGACCTGGGATGAAGCGATCGGCTCCTCGGGCACCATTCGCGCCATCGGCCTGGCGTTGAAAGCCGGCGGGCACGGCACTGGCGAAGTCAACGCCGAAGGCCTGGCCTGGCTCAAGCGCAAGCTGTTCAAGCTGGGCGACGCCGACAAGATCGATTTCGAAGGCATCAAGCCTGACCGCCGCGCCATCTTCCCGGCCGGCCTGGCGATTCTCGAAGCCATCTTCGACGCCCTCGAGTTGCAGCGCATGGATCACTGTGAAGGCGCCCTGCGTGAAGGCGTGCTGTACGACCTGTTGGGCCGTCATCACCACGAAGACGTCCGTGAGCGCACCCTCAGCTCGCTGATGGAGCGTTACCACGTCGACCTGGAACAAGCGGCGCGGGTAGAGCGCAAGGCGCTCCACGCGTTTGATCAGGTGGCCGAAGACTGGGACCTGGATGACGGCGTGTGGCGTGAATTGCTGGGCTGGGCGGCCAAGGTCCATGAAGTGGGCCTGGACATCGCCCACTACCATTACCATAAGCACGGCGCCTACCTGATCGAGCACTCCGACCTCGCCGGCTTCTCCCGCGAAGATCAGCAAATGCTCGCCCTGCTGGTGCGCGGCCACAGGCGCAACATTCCCAAGGACAAGTTTGCCGAGTTCGGCAACGATGGCAGCAAGCTGATCCGCCTGTGCGTGCTGCTGCGCTTTGCGATCCTGTTCCATCACATCCGCGGCACCCAGGAAATGCCCCAGGTGGTTCTGCGAGCCAACGGCGATAGCCTGGATGTGCTGTTCCCGGCCAACTGGCTGGATGAGAACCAGCTGACCCAGGCAGATTTCGCGCTTGAGGCGGAGTGGCTGACGCGAGTTGGGTTTACGCTTAACGTCCGCTGAAAGTGAAAAAGGCCTTCTTCGGAAGGCCATTTTTGTGCCCGCGATTCAGCGGGCAACGCAATTGTCCCTTGTGGGAGCGGGCTTGCTCGCGAAAGCGGAGTGTCAGTCAATCTAAAGGTCGGTTGACACACTGCATTCGCGAGCAAGCCCGCTCCCACATAGGGCCGTGCGTTAACGCACCGCCAGGATCGGGCTGCCCAGCCGCTCCAGCAACGTTGCCTGAGCACTGCGCGGGTTCTGGTTGCCGGTTGGTGTGTTGCGGATGTAGCGCCCGTCCGACTGCAGGCTCCAGCTGTGGGTGTTGTCGGTCAGGTACAGCTCCAGCTCTTTCTTGACCCGCATGATCAGCTTCTTGCCCTCCACCGGGAAGCAGGTCTCGACGCGCTTGTCGAGATTGCGCTCCATCCAGTCGGCGCTGGACAGGAACATCTGCTCTTCGCCGCCGTTGAGGAAATAGAAAACCCGGGTGTGCTCCAGGAAACGCCCGATGATCGAGCGCACGTGGATGTTGTGCGAAACCCCGGCGATGCCCGGGCGCAGGCAGCACATGCCGCGGACCACCAGGTCGATGCGCACACCGGACTGACTGGCCTTGTACAACGCACGGATGATCTTCGGATCGGTCAGCGAGTTGAACTTGGCAATGATGTGTGCCGGTTTGCCGTCCAGGGCGAACTGCGTCTCCCGGGCGATCATGTCGAGCATGCCCTTTTTCAGGGTGAACGGTGCGTGCAGCAGCTTTTTCATGCGCAGGGTCTTGCCCATGCCGATCAACTGGCTGAACAGCTTGCCCACGTCTTCGCACAAGGCATCGTCGGAGGTCAGCAGGCTGTAGTCGGTGTACAGCCGGGCGTTGGCCGCGTGGTAGTTGCCCGTACCCAAGTGGGCGTAGCGCACGATCTCCCCGGCCTCGCGACGCAGGATCAGCATCATCTTGGCGTGGGTCTTGAACCCGACCACGCCGTAAATCACTACCGCACCGGCCGCTTGCAGACGGCTGGCCAGCTGCAGGTTGGACTCTTCATCGAACCGCGCTCGCAACTCGATCACCGCGGTGACCTCCTTGCCGTTACGCGCGGCATCCACCAGCGCGTCGACGATTTCCGAGTTGGCCCCGGAGCGATACAGCGTCTGGCGCACGGCCAATACGTGTGGGTCTTTCGCCGCCTGGCGCAGCAGGTCGACCACCGGCGTGAAGGACTCGAACGGGTGCAGCAACAGGATGTCCTGCTTGCTGATCACGCTGAAGATGTTCTCGCTGTTCTGCAGCAGTTTCGGGATCTGCGGCGTGAACGGCAGGTATTGCAGCTCGCGCTGGCTGTCGAGGCCGGTGATGCTGAACAGGCGAGTGAGGTTGACCGGGCCGTTGACCTGATACAACTCGGTCTCATGCAGGTTGAACTGCTTGAGCAGGTAGTCGGAGAGGTGTTTCGGGCAAGTGTCAGCCACTTCCAGTCGCACCGCGTCGCCATAACGGCGCGAAAAGAGTTCGCCGCGCAGCGCGCGGGCCAGGTCTTCGACGTCTTCGGTATCGACCGCGAGGTCGGCGTTACGGGTCAGGCGGAACTGGTAGCAGCCCTTGACCTTCATGCCCTGGAACAGGTCGTCGGCGTGCGCGTGGATCATCGACGACAGGAATACGTAGTTGTCACCCGAGCCGCCCACCTCTTCCGGCACCTTGATCACTCGCGGCAGCAGGCGCGGGGCCGGAATGATCGCCAGGCCGGAATCACGGCCAAACGCATCGATACCTTCCAGCTCGACGATGAAGTTCAGGCTCTTGTTCACCAGCAACGGGAATGGGTGAGTAGGATCCAGGCCGATCGGCGTGATGATCGGCGCAATCTCGTCGCGGAAGAACCGGCGCACCCACGTCTTGATCTTGGTGGTCCAGTGGCGGCGGCGGATGAAGCGGACCTGATGTTTCTCCAGCTCCGGCAACAGAATATCGTTGAGGATCGCGTATTGGCGGTCGACGTGGCCGTGCACCAGCTCGCTGATGCGCGCCAGGGCCTGATGCGGTTGCAGTCCATCGGCGCCCGCCTGTTCACGAGCGAAAGTGATCTGTTTCTTCAGGCCAGCGACTCGAATCTCGAAGAACTCGTCCAGGTTGCTGGAGAAGATCAGCAGGAACTTCAGCCGCTCCAGCAACGGATAGGACTCATCCAGCGCCTGTTCCAGCACGCGAATGTTGAACTGCAGCTGCGAAAGCTCGCGATGGATGTACAGGCTGCTGTCATCCAGGCCGGGAATGGCAATCGCCGGCGCCGTTGATACGGCTTCGACCACCACCGCGGGTGGAGATGGCTCCAGCTCCGGCGGTGTTTCGGCGATTTGCTCTACCACGGGTTGAGCATCTTTTACGGCAACTTCAGTGAGTCCTTCGGTATTCATGGAATGTTCCTGGGAGGGCTATTTCTGCTCTCGTAACAATTGAGCGGCACGGACGGCAAAGTAAGTCAGGATGCCGTCGGCGCCTGCGCGTTTAAAAGCGGTCAGGGATTCAAGGATCACCCCTTCGCTCAACCAGCCATTCTGGATCGCCGCCATGTGCATGGCGTATTCGCCGCTGACTTGATAAACAAACGTCGGCACTTTGAATTCTTCTTTGACCCGCCAGAGGATGTCCAGATACGGCATGCCTGGCTTGACCATGACCATGTCCGCGCCTTCTGACAAGTCCGCTGCCACTTCGTGCAGGGCCTCGTTGCTGTTGGCCGGGTCCATCTGGTAGGAGGCCTTGTTGGCCTTGCCCAGGTTCAGCGCCGAACCCACCGCATCGCGGAACGGGCCATAGTAGGCGCTGGCGTATTTCGCCGAGTAGGCCATGATTCGCACGTTAACGTGATCGGCCAATTCCAGGGCCTCGCGGATCGCCTGGATACGCCCGTCCATCATATCGGACGGAGCCACCACCTGCGCCCCGGCTTCGGCATGGGACAACGCCTGGCGGACCAGTGCATCGACGGTAATGTCGTTCTGCACGTAGCCGTCCTCATCAAGAATACCGTCCTGGCCGTGGGTGGTGAACGGGTCGAGGGCTACGTCGGTAATCACGCCCAGCTCGGGAAATTGCGCACGTAATGCGCGTGTGGCGCGCTGGGCAATGCCATCCGGGTTCCAGGCTTCGGCCGCGTCCAGCGACTTGAGCTCGGACGGCGTCACGGGAAACAGTGCCAACGCTGGAATCCCCAACTCGACCCACTTGGCCGCTTCTTCGAGCAGCAGATCGATGGTCAGGCGCTCGACACCCGGCATCGACGCTACCGCTTCGCGACGGTTCTCACCATCCAGCACGAACACCGGCAGGATCAGGTCGTCCACGCTCAGAACATTTTCACGAACCAGCCGGCGCGAGAAATCATCACGACGATTGCGTCGCAGACGGGTGGCTGGGAACAGGCGGTTAGCGGGGGTAAAGCTCACAGCAGACTCCTGAGCCCGCGCTGGCGGGCGAGCGTGACAGTTATAAGCTGCCATTATGACCGTCGTATTACAGTTATGTGCACCCCTGTGACAGGTAGGCACATTCCATTGTCCTTGTAGGAAATGTTCACGTCGAGACACATTTGGACACTTTCATGAATGTGCTCGAAGGGTTAGGCTGCGCGTTCATTTCGCCAGCACCCAGACAATGCTCCAGCAATTTCTTCAGGAATTCGGGTATTTCGCCCTCTTTCTCGGCACGTTCTTCGAAGGCGAAACCATCCTGGTACTCGCGGGCTTCCTTGCGTTCCGTGGATACATGGACATCAAGATCGTCACCATAGTCGCGTTCTGTGGCAGTTATGCGGGCGACCAGCTGTGGTATTTCCTCGGCCGCAAGCATGGCCGCAAGCTGCTGGCGCGCAAGCCGCGCTGGCAGATGATGGGCGACCGGGCGCTGGAGCACATCCGCAAGCACCCGGACATCTGGGTCCTGAGCTTCCGCTTCGTTTATGGACTGCGCACGGTGATGCCCGTGGCCATCGGCCTTTCAGGCTATCCACCGGGACGTTATCTGCTGCTGAACGGGATTGGCGCGGCGATCTGGGCCTCGGCACTGGCGGCGGCCGCGTATCATTTTGGCGCGGTGCTGGAAGGTATGCTCGGCAGCGTCAAGAAGTACGAGCTGTGGGTGCTTGGCGCCCTGTTGGTCCTGGGCGTGGGCCTATGGCTGCGCCGGCGCTTCAAGAATGCCCAGCTGGCGAAGAAGGTCTACGCCGACGAACAGGCGCTGAAAGCCGAACAGGCCAAGGCTGCAGCCCCCAAGACGCCAATCGAGTAAACGGCCTCTGCACCCGCAGCGGCCCCGATTCGCAGCAAGCCTCCCTTTTCTCCGCGCACTGTGTGCGTCGTCCCGCCGCGTGATAGACGCTCGCAAATAATGAACACCCTGGCTTCGTTGCGATCCATGTAGAAAGCCTTCTGCTCAGGGAGAGCCCGTTAAACGGACGGTGTGCCTGGTTGTAACCGCAATTTATGCCTATGGCAACGAGTGGCAAATTAGTGGACATTTAGCGCCATGAATAAGGAGAAAAGCCCATGAGCAAAAAAATTGCAGTGATCCTTTCCGGCTGTGGCGTCTACGACGGCGCCGAGATCCACGAGAGCGTCATCACCCTGTTGCGGCTGGACCAGCGTGGCGCCCAGGTGCAGTGTTTCGCGCCTAATATCTCGCAGCTGCACGTGATCAACCACATCACGGGCGAGGAAATGCCCGAGTCGCGTAACGTGCTGGTTGAATCGGCGCGGATCGCCCGTGGGCATATCAAGGACATCCGCGAGGCCAGCGTCGCGGACTTCGATGCGCTGATCGTGCCAGGCGGATTCGGTGCGGCGAAGAACCTGTCTAACTTCGCCATCGAAGGAGCCGGTTGCACTGTGCAGCCTGACGTCCTGGCGCTGACTGAAGCCTTTGCCGAAGCTGGAAAGCCGGTCGGGCTGATCTGCATCTCCCCCGCCCTGGCGGCGAAGATCTACGGTCCCGGCGTGAACTGCACCATTGGCAACGATGCCGATACTGCCGCTGCCATGAACAAGATGGGGGCCACCCATACCGAGTGCGCGGTCACCGACATCGTCGAAGACAAGGCGCGCAAACTGGTGAGCACGCCGGCTTACATGCTGGCGCAGTCGATCAGTGAAGCGGCTTCGGGGATCAATAAACTTGTGGATCGGGTTCTCGAACTGACTCACGAAAACGACGTGTAGGAGTGAGCCTGCTCGCGATGGCGATGTAACTGCCGCCAGCGATGTTGGCTGTGCCGGCCTCATCGCGAGCAGGCTCACTCCTACAGGGGTTAGCGTCAGGGTTGAGCGAGCTCAGGGTTTGCGGGTCAGCCGAGTCAGGATCCGGTCCAGCGAGTTGGCAAACGCTTGCTTCTCGCGGTCGCCAAATGGTGCTGGCCCACCGCTCATCTGGCCTTGCTCACGCAGATCGGTGAACAGGTTGCGCACTGCCAGGCGGTCACCCATATTCTGCGCGTCAAACTCCTTGCCTCGCGGATCGAGCACGGTGACTCCGTTCTTCACTAACCGGTCGGCCAGCGGGACGTCGCTGCAGATCACCAGTTCCCCCGGGACTGCGTGCTCCACCAGATAGTCATCGGCCGCATCGGGGCCGCTGGGCACCACGATCAACTTCACCAGCGCCAGGCCCGGCTTGATTTGCGGCTGGCCGGCAACCAGCACTACTTCAAACTGACGCTTGAGGGCGAACTTCACCACCAGGTCCTTGGCCGCCCGGGGGCAGGCGTCGGCATCGATCCATACGCGCATTGTGTTTTCTCCATTTGAAAAGCATCGCGGGCAAGCCTTGCTCCCACAGTAATGATACCTGCAGGAGCAAGACTTGCCCGCGACTGATACCTGTGGGAGCAAGGCTTGCCCGCGATTGTGAGCGCAGCGATTGCTCTTAAGAGACCTGAACCCGACGCTTCTCCGCCAACCAGCTACGCCCATACAGCAGGACAATCGCAGTCACCGCTACCGCCTGCGCACCCAGCGAATACGCATCAGCGTGAATCCCCAGCCAGTCGAAGTCAAAGAATGGCACCGGCCGCGTGCCGAAAATCCCCGCCTCCTGCAACGCCTTGACCCCATGACCCGCGAACACCACCGATAGCGCGCACAACAGCGCAGCGTTGATGCTGAAGAACAACGACAGCGGCAACTTCGCCGAACCGCGCAGGATCACCCAGGCCAGGCCTACCAGCAACACCAGCGCAGTGGCCCCCCCGGCAAGCACCGCGTTATGCCCGGCAGGCCCCGCCTGCAGCCACAGGGTTTCGTAGAACAGGATCACCTCAAACAACTCGCGATAGACCGAAAAGAACGCCAGGGTGGCAAACCCGAAGCGTCCACCGCCGCCCACTAGGCTGCTCTTGATGTAATCCTGCCACGCAGCGGCGTGACGCCGATCGTGCATCCACACGCCAAGCCACAGCACCATAACGCTGGCGAACAACGCTGTAGCGCCTTCGAGCAGTTCGCGTTGCGATCCGCTGACGTCGATGACATAGGCGGCAAGGCCCCAGGTGGCCAGGCCGGCCAGCAGGGCCAGGCCCCAGCCGACGTTGACGCTGCGTACCGCTGATTGTTGGCCGGTATTACGCAGGAATGCGAGGATCGCCGCCAGCACCAGGATGGCTTCCAGGCCTTCGCGCAGCAAAATCAACAGCCCGGAAATGTAGCTCAGGGACCAGCTCAAGCCGTCGCTGCCCAACAGGTCGGCAGACTCTTTCAATTTGCCCTTCGCGGTATCCAGCCGCTGCTGGGCCTGGGCCACCGGCAACCCGTCCTGCAAGGATTGACGGTAGGCCATCAGGGATTTTTCAGTGTCTTTGCGCACGTTGGCGTCGACGTTGTCCAGAGAGCTCTCGACCAGCTCAAAACCTTCCAGGTAGGCGGCTACCGACAAGTCATAAGCCTGATCGTGATCACCGGCCCGGTAGGCGGCAATACTCTTGTCCAGTGTTGCTGCGGTGTAATCGAGCAGTTGCGCCGGCCCGCGCTTGACCTGCGGTGGCTGAGCGCGCTGCGCGCGATAGATCGCAGCCGCCTGCGGACCTTCGGCGGCCTGTACTTCGGCAGGAGTCTGGCGGGCCAGGTCGGCAATGTTGTAAATCTTTTCAGCGGCGGCAGCATTCGGCTGCGCGCTGAAGCTGGCAATGTAGGTGGCCAGGTCCCAGCGCTGGCGATCATCCAGTTGATCGGCGAACGCTGGCATATCGGTGCCTTCAATGCCCAGCCCAAGGGTGCTGTAGATCGCGTAGAGGCTCAGGCGATCCATACGCGCGCTGTCACGCAGATTCGACGGCGGCGGAGTCAGGCCGACGCCTGCCGGGCCGTCGCCCGCCCCCGCATCCCCGTGGCACACCGAGCAATGCTGGACGTACAAAGGCGCCCCCCGAGTAGGATCCGGGGTAATGATTGGTGCCTGGCTAATTTCGTAGGCCACCGCCAGCTTTGCCGCGAGCTGCCGGGACTGGCGAGCCACATCGGCACCCTCCTGACGCTCGGTAATGGCGCTACGCAGTGAATTGATGCCCTGCACCAGCGCAGCTTGATCCGGTTTGGTCGGCAGGCCGGAAATCAGGTCTTGCACGGCCTTGATCGAATCGAGCTGGTCGCGATAGGCGGATTCATTAATGACCTTGCCCCCCTGCACCGTCTGCGGGTAATCCGCAGCAATGTAATCGAGGCCGTGTAGAGCCTGCGGCGCACCGTCCACAGTGTCGGCCAGCAGCCGGGTGCTGCAAAGGACTGCCAGGGGGATTAACAGCCAGGCCAGGAATCGCGACGGGGCAATCATGAATGAATCTCAGTAGGAAATACGAAGTTACATATTGTTCACTTCGAATGAGATTCACTCAAGCTTTGTTCGTTGGGTTCGTGATGATTGTGCTTTGGGACAGGCGACTGCTGCGCAGTCGGACGCAGCCTTCGGCAGCTGCTACAAGGGCCGGTTCAGGTACAAGGCGGCTTGGGGGCCGCCCGCCTCAGGGATGGGGGTTAAGCCGCGGCTTTGCGCAACGTCGCCATGAACGCTGCCGCGCCGATGAACAGGCCGGCAAAGGTGCGGTTCATGCGTTTCTGCTGCTGGGGGGTGCGCAGCATGCGCAGTACTTTGGAGGCCAAACCGGTGTAACCGGCCATGACGATCAGGTCGACGCAGACCATGGTGACTCCGATCACCACGTATTGGATCAACAGCGGCGCATGGGGATCGATGAACTGCGGGAGCACCGCCAACATGAACACCAAAGCCTTGGGGTTGCTGATGTTCACCAGAAAACCACGAAACACCAGCGCCAGCGGCTTGCCGATCTGCCGTACTGCTGCATCGTCGCTCATGTCAGTGGGCAGTGCGCGCCATTGCTTGATCGCGAGGAACACCAGGTAAGCGACACCAAACCACTTGATCGCATAGAACGCCGTAGCCGATGCAGTGAGGATGGCGCCGACACCGGCGCCCACGATGGCAATCTGTACCGCCAGGCCGATTTGCAGGCCGAGGGCATTCCAGTATCCGCGCCAGAAACCGTATTGCAGACCGCTGGACATCGACGCAATGGCGCCGGCACCCGGAGAAAGGCTGATCACCCAGCAGGCGGCAAAAAACGCCAGCCATGTTTGAAGCTCCATCGCACACCTCGACTCAGACTCTCGTGACAGATGCCTAAGCTAATGCGGCTTGGGGCTGATGACCATAGATTTTTACAGGATGTGTATGGTTTGAGGGCGCTATCGCGAGCAGGCTCACGCCAACAGGGCCTTGAGCCTGCTCACGATGAAGATTTACTTCTCAAACCCGCTCGACGGGAAAACGTCACTGCCCCGCCACCGCCGAACCGAGCGCTGGAAGAACAGGCTGTTGGGAACTTGCACCATTGCGCTGCCGGTGCCGAGCTCTTCGGCTTCGATCAAGGTGGTGTAGAGCAGGTTGATTGCGATCACTCGCCCTTTCACGCCTGGCTTGTCGGTGGTATCGACCAGTTCGACCACGTCGCCAATGCGGAACGGCCCCACGGTGAAGATCAGGATCGCGCACAGCAGGTTGGACAGCACGCTCCACATGGCGAAGAACGCCACCGCCGCGACCGCAACAAAACCGGAAAGCGCCGTCCACAGCACCGTGGCGGACACGCCCAGGCGTTCCAGCACGAAAATCAGCGCGCTACCCATGATCAGCCAGCGCAGCCCGCCTCGCAGCGGCAGCAACAGCTGCGGAGGAAACGGGTAGCGCTCACCCAGGCGGTTCAGGCATTTGGCGACAAAGCGCTGGGCGAAGTAGCCCGCCAGCAGGATCAGCAGAATCTGCAGCACCAGCCACAAAGGTTCGATCCACACGGCTGACAGCGGCAGCCTGAAGTCCTCCATCAGGACAACGCCTCCAGCTCCGCCTGCATACTTTCAAGCAGCTCGAGGGCTTCCATCCAGGACTCCTCCAGTTCAGCTTCACGTACCTTGAGCTTCGCCTGCTCAGCCAGCAGGTCACGCAAATCATTCTTGCGCGCAGGTTCGTAGATGTCGCTGTCGCCCAGGCTGACATCGATCTTCGCCAGCTTTTCGTGCAACTTGCCCAGTTCGGCCTCGAGCTTGTCGGCTTCGCGTTTGTGCGGCGCCAGTTGCTGGCGCAATGCAGCGGCGGCCTGGCGCTGGGCCTTCTTGTCGGTCTTGTCCGGGTTGACCGGAGTACTGCTGACTGGCGCGTTGCGCTGGCGGTACTCCACCAGCCAACGAGTGTAGTCGTCCAGGTCGCCGTCGAATTCCTCGACCTTGCCATCGGCTACCAGGTAGAAATTGTCGGTGGTGCTCTTGAGCAGATGGCGATCGTGGGAGACCACCAATACCGCACCACTGAATTCCTGCAAGGCCATGGTCAGCGCCAGGCGCATTTCCAGGTCGAGGTGGTTGGTGGGTTCGTCGAGCAGCAGCAGGTTCGGCCGGTCCCAAGCGATCAATGCCAGGGCCAGTCGCGCTTTCTCGCCACCGGAGAAATTCAGCACCGGCTCGTCGATGCGCGCTCCGCGGAAGTCAAAACCTCCGAGGAAGTCGCGCAACGTCTGCTCACGCTCGGTCGGCGCCAGGCGCTGCATATGCAGCAACGGGCTGGCCTTGGAGTCCAGGGAGTCGAGCTGATGCTGGGCAAAGTAACCGACCACGGTATTTTCGCCACGGGTCAGGCGACCGGCCAAGGGTTCGAGTTCACCGGCGAGGTTCTTGATCAGGGTCGACTTACCGGCGCCGTTCGGGCCGAGCAAGCCGATCCGCGCGCCAGGGGTCAGTTGCAGCCTGACCTTCTCCAGCACGGTTTTTTCGCCGTAGCCCAGACGGGCATCGGATAGATCGATCAGCGGGCTGGAAATCTTGGTTGATTCCCGGAACACGAAATCGAATGGCGAATCGACGTGGGCCGCAGACAACTCTTCCATCCGCTCCAGCGCCTTGATCCGGCTCTGGGCCTGACGGGCCTTGGTGGCCTGGGCCTTGAAGCGCGCGATGTAGCTTTCCATGTGCGCCCGCTGCACCTGTTGCTTCTCGTAAGCCTGTTGCTGCTGGGCCAGACGTTCGGCGCGGGCACGCTCGAATGCGGTGTACCCGCCGCGATACAGGGTGATCTTGCGCTGGTCGACGTGGGCCACGTGGTCGACCACGGCATCGAGAAAATCCCGGTCGTGGGAGATCAGCAACAAGGTGCCGGGATAACTTTTCAGCCATTCCTCGAGCCAGATGATGGCGTCGAGGTCCAGGTGGTTGGTGGGTTCGTCGAGCAGCAACAGGTCCGAGGGGCACATCAGTGCCTGCGCCAGGTTCAGGCGCATCCGCCAGCCACCGGAGAAATCCCCGACCTGACGATCCATCTGTTCGTTGGTGAACCCAAGGCCGGCCAGCAGCTTGCGAGCCCGGGCGTCGGCGGTGTACCCGTCGGCACTGTCGAGTTCCGAGTGCAGGCGGGCCTGAGCGGCACCGTCGTGAGCCGCTTCCGCTGCCGCAAGGTCCCGTTGCACCTCACGCAGGCGCAGGTCGCCATCGAGCACATAGTCGACCGCAATGCGTTCGAGCGTCTCGATTTCCTGGCGCATGTGGGCGATGCGCCAGTCGGCCGGCAGGAAGCAATCACCCGAGTCCGGGTGCAGCTCACCCCGAAGCAAGGCGAACAGGCTCGATTTGCCGGCGCCGTTGGCACCGATGAGGCCGGCTTTGTGGCCGGCGTGCAGGGTTAGCTCGGCGTCTTCTAGCAGACGCTGCGGGCCACGCTGTAAAGTCAGGTTCTGAAGTCGAATCATAATGGCGGCGGAGTCTACCAGCTTCGCTCGCAACTGGCGCGAGTAGCACTATGTCCTCTGACCTGTGGAGCTTTTCCCTTGACGTTTATGCCCGGCCCGGCGCCGAGCAGGCGTGCCTGCAACTGCAATCGGCGGGGACGAATGTGTGCCTGCTGCTTTGCGGGATGTGGCTGGAACAACGAGGGGTGGTATTTAGCGAACCGCGTTTGCGGCAACTGCGAGAGGTGGTCGAAGGCTGGGATGTCGGCGTGATACAGCCGCTTCGTGCACTGCGCACCCAATGGAAAGCCGGCGCAGCTGGCGACACTGATCTGCATGGGTTGCGGGAAAAACTCAAGGCACTGGAACTTGAAGGCGAGCGGATTCTTTTGTTGCGACTGGAAAAAACCGCGCAGCAGTGGCCGCAGAATGACAGGGCCGGGTCAACGGCCTGGCTGGAAGGTGTCGCGGCGGACACCACCAACGTTGGCCGCGACGCGCTGCATCAGCTGCGCGTCGCGGTGACCGGCACTTAGGAAGCGCTGGTTGGGGTAGAGCCTGGGTTCGACGACGGGGCTGGCGTTGGCGCCGCAGTGGTGGTCGAAGTGCTGGTTGCAGCAGGCGAAGCCGATGCAGAGGTCGTCGACGAAGCCGGCGCTGCAGGCTTGGCAGCAGGGGTCGGAGTCGGCTTCGCAGCAGCGGGTTTTTTCACTGCTGGTTTTGCAGCTGGCTTGGCAGCGGCAGGTTTCGCAGCTGTGGCTGGCTTGGCGGCAGCAGCAGGTTTTGCAGCCGTTGCCGGCTTGCTGGCGGCAGCAGGTTTTGCAGCGGCAGTTTTAGCAGCCGGTTTGGCCGCAGGTTTTGCTGCTGGCTTGGCTGCAGGTTTCGCGGCGGCTGTTTTTGCTGCGACGGGTTTTGCAGCAGGTTTGGCAGCCGCAGTTTTAGCTGCTGGTTTGGTAGCAGGTTTGGCTGCTGCGGTTTTTGCTGCAGCCGGTTTGGCAGCGGCAGTTTTTGCGGCAGGTTTGGCAGGCGCTTTTGCCGCAGCTGGTTTTGCCGCAGTGGTTTTAGCAGCAGGTTTTGCAGCAGCGGTTCTTGCCGCTGGCTTGGTTGCTGGTTTTGCCGCAGCTGGCTTGGCAGCAGCTGTTTTGGCAGCTGGTTTTGCCGCAGCCGATTTCGCCGCCGGCTTGGCAGCACTGGCAGCCACTGGTTTTTTAGCAGCAGCTTTCACCGGCGCTTTTGCAGCTAGTTTGGCAGCAGGTTTAGCCGGTGCTTTTACAGCAGTCGTTTTGGCTGCGGCTTTCTTGGCAGGTACCGCAACTGGCTTGGCCGAACGCAGGGACAACGCCTTGCCGACAGCCTCTTGAACACGACCGACACCCTGGGCCAGTTTCAGGCTTTCCTGGGCATCGCGCTTGAGTTGCAGGATGTAGTTGCGGGTCTCGGATTGACGATCCTTGAGGGCATCGAGCAAGTCCTCAAGTTCCTTGACTCCACCCTTGGCCTTGGCTTGCGCCTTGGCTTTGCCGGCCGCCGCAGCGTCCTGCAATTTAGTGCGAGATTTGTGCAATTTTTCCTGCGCTTTTCCGCGTTGCTTTTCCAGCTTGGCGAGCAGTTTTTCAGCATCAGCCAAGGCTTGCGAACAAGCGGTTTCCAGATGCTCGAGCAAGCTGCCCGACAATTGTTGGAGTAAGTGCAACGGAGTATTTACAGGCTTCTTGGTGGCCGACATGGTTTACCTCCTGGCTGACGTGGGTGCGGCTCATACTAGACCTCTGCAGACACCGCCGCTAGGGCATGTTGACAGTATCGAAAGCGTTGTGTTGCAACGGACGGCAAAACTTCTTCACCCGCGCAAAAGCAGTTCACCGTTCACGGCATTCGCACTGGCATAATCCGCCGCATCTCAGGCCGGAGAGTGCCCATGTCGCGTTATCTTTTTTTATCGTTGTGCGTATTTTTTTCAACAGCTCAGGCTGCGGAAAAAACCACCGAAACTGACTCCCACGATCTCGCCTATAGCCTGGGTGCAAGCCTTGGCGAACGCCTGCGCCAGGAGGTGCCCGATCTGCAATTGCAGGCATTGCTCGATGGTTTGCAGCAGGCCTATCAGGGCAAACCCCTGGCGCTGAAAGACGAGCAGATCGAGCGGATCCTCGCCGAACACGAAGCGCAAATTGCCGAGCAACCAGCAGTCCCGCAAAGCGAAATTGCCCTCGAAAAAGAACAGCGTTTTCTTTCCGAGGAAAAGGCCCGGCCTGGCGTTCGTGAAGTTGCTGACGGCATCCTGCTGACCGAGCTGGCGCCGGGTACCGGAGCGAAGGCTGGCCCGAACGGCAAGGTCCAGGTGCTGTACATCGGACGCCTTCCCGACGGCACGGTGTTCGATCAGAACAGTCAGCCGCAGTGGTTCAGCCTGGACAGCGTGATCTCGGGCTGGCGAAGTGCGCTGCAGGACATGCCGGTAGGTGCGAAATGGCGGCTGGTAATTCCCTCGGCACAAGCCTATGGCGCTGACGGCGCTGGCGACCTGATCGCGCCCTTCACGCCACTGGTATTCGAGGTGGAATTACGCGGCGCAAAAAACTGAATTCCAGGCACAAAAAACGGCGCGCCGAGCGCACCGTTTTCTTGTCTTGCATGAAGAGGTTCAGGCCTGAACCGGGTCCTCTTCCTTGTGAGCGGTGTGCAACACTTCGATCAGGCAGTCTTCCAGTTCGAAGCGCTCGTGCAACAGGCCACCGAGCTCCTTGAACTTCTCTGCCACACACTTGCCTGCATCGCACAGGTCGTTGAACGCGAGGAGCTTTTCAGTGATGACGTCGATTCGCGGGTAAATGGTCTCGGCCAGTTCCAGCCCACGCTTGTCATTGAAGGCCTTGGCCTCCCCTGTCAGCTGTTCGTAGATTTCGAAATGCCCGGCTGAAACGTAATCGACCAGCACACCGCAGAATTCCTGCAAAGGCTTGCGGTTCTCGCTTAGCGCCTCGGGCTTCTCGCCGAGATAGTCATAAGCCCGCACCAGTTCGTGACGCTCCTGCAACCAGCGATCGATCAGCAGATGCACTCCACCCCATCGTTCTTGAGCATTCTGACAACTTTCGAGCATGGTGATCTCTCTTCCCTTGTGGGTCATGCTGCCCTACACCTGTCACGTACTTGAAGGCCAAGATCGGTCAGGCAGAGCGTCATTCGAGCAACATAATTCCAATGACACGTGCGGGCCAGATTATGCCCGCGCGACTGTGGCTTCAAGGTACGCAGGAGATAAAGTTCATACAAGTGTTTAATCGCGCGCCAGACCCTGCTGCGACGACTCGCCGCTGAGTGGTCGCCGGAGGGTGATCCACAGAAGCCTGAGCGGTTGATAAACAACCATAATTGTCATCGCACAGAAGAACAGCAGGCTCCACTCCGGGATGCTCAGATCGAACAGCGTCCAGGAAATCTCCGCACAATCGAAAGTACCCTCGAACATCAATTTCACTGCACCCGACCAGGAAGTATCGGCAAATGCTTCGACCAGACTCGACGAGCAGTCGGACAAGTGATGCAGCGGATCGCTCTGCAACAGCACCTGCCGCCACGCCGTGATGGTTCCCGCCAGGCTGCAGGTCAGCACCAGCATCCAATACACCAGCGTCCCCAGGCGTTCCGGGCCATGTACCGAAGCCGACAGGCACAATCCCGTGAGCAACCACAGACTGCCACGCTGCAGGATACACAGGCCGCAAAGCCTGAGGCCGACCGCATATTCCAGGTAATAGGAAATGCCCAACGCCAGGGCACCTGCGACGAAAGCCATGAAGAACAAGGAACGTGAGCGGGCCAAAGACATGGCATTTCCGTAACAGTAAGAGACAGGCGATTACGTTAGAGGAAAGCGCGCAGACCTTTCAAGGTACTACAGCAGGGAGAGTTCTACAGTGCAGGAGGGAAATACCGACAGGGGTATTAGGATCTGATGTAATCGTCTGTAGGACGAAGCCGGTTGAGCATTTCGAGGGGAATATTCTGACGCTGGAAAGGCAGTTTTTAGCGAAGAGGGAGCGAGCTCCCTCCTCTCAATCATCATCTGAAAATCAAGCGTGGACAGGCGCCGGCAACGGTGCCGCCAGCAAGCGCTCATCCAGCAGACCCAAGCCTTCCTGGAACAATTGATTGCTGCGCTCGGTATCACCCAATTGTGCCAGCAACCGCGCCAGTTCCGCGCAAGCTTCCGGGTTACGCTGCACTCGCAGGCTGCTCTCCAGATAGTCGCGCGCCTTGCCCCACAAACTGCTTTGCAGGCACAGGCGACCGAGTGTCAGGAGCAGGCTCGGGTCTGCAGGATGATCCTTGAGCCAGCCTTCTGCGGTTTGCAGTTGCCGGGCCGGATCGCTGCCGCGGACCAAACCGTAAAGGCGCGCCAGATGGCTGTTGTAGTCGCGTTTGAGCGCAGTGCGCAGAACCTCTTCCGCTTCAACCTGAGCACCCAGCAGGCGTAGCTGCTCGGCGTAGGCCAATACCAGTTGCGGCTCCTGGCGCTGGGCCGACGTCAGTCTCTGCCAGGCGTTGTTGAGCGACTGCAGGCCGACGGTGCCGTCTTCTTCCCGATGCGCCGCCAGCGACAGGTTCTCACCCCAGGCACGACGTTCCAGGTCAGCCAGCTCGGCCGGCGGCAGTACCTTGTCCTTGCGCAGCTCCGGCAACAGCCGGATCACCGCCGACCAATCGCCTCGTTGTTGATGCAGGCGTTGCAGCTGGCGCAGCGTCTGGACGTTATGCGGATGGCGCTCGTGCATGGCCTGCAGGGTCGCCAGGGCACCCTCGGTGTCGCCACGGTCGGTCTGCAGCTGCGCATGATTCAAGGCAATCGCCAGCTCGGCCTGGGGTTGACGCTCAAGCGCGCGCTCGAGCAGATTGTCGCTCTCCTCGTACTTGCCTTGCTCATTGGCCGCGCGGGCGGCGCCGAGGTAGTAGAGCAGCGGTTGACGCTCAGCTTCCGCAGCACGATGCAGATGACGCTGCGCACTGGCCCAGCGACCCTCCGCCAGGTCCAGCTGGCCATGTTCGATCGCGACCTGCACGCGACGACTACGATTGCGCCGCGACCAGGGATTGACCACGCCACTGGACGTCATCACCAGCTCGATCAGCGCCTTGATGCCCCAGACCACCAGCCACAATACGGCCACGAGCGCGAGGGTGGCCCACAGGCTCGACTCGAAACGGAAGCTCTTGTAGGCGATCAGCACGTACCCGGAATGTTCGGCAATCGCCAGGCCCAGCGCGGCAGCCGCGGCAATCACCAGAAACACGATCACATACAGGCGTTTCATGGCGTGGCCTCCTGCGCGGCGTCAGCGGCAGGCTTGGCCATCGGCTTGATCGAGTCCTCGGCGTTGACGTTACGTCGCTCCAGATACCCCTGCACGGCGCTGAGTGTGCCAGTGAGGTCCGGGGTAACCACGGTCACCGGTTGCTTGCTCAATTCACCCACTTGTTCGAGCATCACCTTGCTCTGCGGGTTGTCCGGGTTGAAGTTGCCTTTGAGCACGTCCCGCGCTTCGGCGAGGGCCTGGGTATAGACCGGGCCCTGACCATTCAGCGCGGCCCACTGGGCCTGCTCCAGGGCCAGGCTCAAGGCCAGGCGCACCTGGCTGAGGCTCTGGCCTGCCAGCAACGGGCGAACGTTCTTGTCGGCATTGAAGTCGATGCGGATGTAGCGCGAGATCTGGTCCCACCACTGCGCCCAGCGGCTGGCACCATCGCCATCGGCGGTCAGGCCCAGCAACGACTCGCCACGGTCCTTGTACTCAGGCGCAAGCTCGGTGAGGTTGATCACTTGATCGCGCAATGCGCCCAATCGCAGGAACAGTCCGGTGCGGTCCGGCTGCTCGGTACTGCGTAGCGCAACCAGGGTCTTGGCCACCTGCTCGCGGGCGGCGAATGAGCCAGGATCGTTTTGTTCTCGCAGAATTTCGTCGGCACCCTGGACCAGGGCCTGGGCGCTGCTGATGTCCTGCAATGCCGACAGACGCAGGCTGGCGAGGCGCAACAAATGCTCAGCCTCGGCCAGGCGCCAGTCCTTGCGGCTGGCACCTAGGACGGTTTCCAGGCGCTGGTTCAGGCGTTGTTGATCACCTTGCAGCTGAGCCACCAGGCGGCTGCGTGCTTCCAGTTCATCAGCCGGGGGCAGTTGCTCAAGGCGGGCGCTCAGACGCTGTTCATTGAGTTTCAGGCTCTGCGCCTGATCGTTCAACGCCTGCACCTGGCTCAGTTGCTGTTGGTTATTGGCTTGCAGGTGGCGCACCTGCCACACCCCCCAACCACCGACGGCGACACCGGCCGCACCGAGCAACAGCGCGACGATTGCCAGGCCATTGCCCCGGCGCTGCTCGGGTGCAGGCGGCAGGGTATCAATCGGATCTTCAACCGGGGCATGCAGCACTGGCTGGACGTCATCTTTTGGCAAGGCTGTTTCGCTCACGTATCCATCCTTTGCATTAGAGAACGGGTTCGGGATGCTCCCGTAACGCCGTCAGCAAAGCCGTGGCACTGGCGCCACGACAATCCACAACTATTTGCGCCCCGGCGGCATGCGCCATTTCGGCGACCCGGGGGCTCGGTACAAACAACGGCAACTGCGCCAATTGCGGCCAGATATCGCCAGCCAATCGATGCAAGTGCTCAAAACCTTGTCCACTGCTGACCACCAGCCCGTTCAAGCGTTCCGCCCGAATCCGCTCCGGCAACGTCTCCGGGGGATAGTGCGGCAGCTCGCGGCGGTACAACTGCAGATACTCGACACTAGCACCAAGCTCGCGCAAACGCTCAGCGAGGAGCTCTCGCCCGCCCTCCCCACGCATGATCAGCACCCTTGAAGCAGGTCCGCCGATAGCCTGGCGAAACGCGCCATGCTCCAGCAGTGCTTCGCTGTCATCACCGCCTTCGGGAAAGCTGACGTCCAGGCCGTACTGGTCGAGGATCTGAGCCGTAGCGGCGCCGACACTGAACCACTTCAGGGCCGGGAACTCAGACCGATGCTGGCGCAGCAGTTCAACGGCGATTCTGGCGGCGGGCTTGCTGACCACTATCACCGCATCGAAGCGATCCAGAGCCTGGATCACTTCGCGCATGTTGGCAGAAACGGGAAGAGGCGCTATGTCCAAAAGCGGCAAGCTACTGCTGAAAACTCCCGCCTCACTCAGCACGTTCGCCAGTGCCAGCGACTCATCGGCAGGTCGCGTCAGCAACAGGCGCCAGCGGATCACTCGTGACCTGCCTCGCCATAGACCGCTTTGAGGATGTCATTGGCACCCTGGCTCAGGAGGTCTTCGGCCACTTGCACGCCCAGGGACTCGGCCTCGCTGCGTGGAGCACGCGCCTCGGCGCTGAGCAGCAGGCCGCCGCTCGGATCGCCCACCAGGCCACGCAACCAGATCTGCTCGCCTTCGAGCACGGCGTAGCAGGCGATCGGCACTTGGCAGCCACCATTCAGGTGCTTGTTGAGAGCTCGCTCGGCGGTGACACGAGTGGCTGTGTCCTGATGGTGCAACGGAGCCAGCAAGGCGTGAATTTGTGTATCGACGCTACGGCACTCGATGCCCACTGCGCCCTGGCCGCCGGCAGGCAAGCTGTCGTCGACACTGATGGCCGCGGTGATGCGGTCTTCGAAGCCCAGTCGAATCAGGCCGGCAGCCGCCAGGATGATCGCGTCATATTCACCGGCATCAAGCTTGGCCAGGCGGGTGTTGACGTTGCCGCGCAGGAAGCGGATTTCCAGGTCCGGACGACGGGTCAGCAACTGGGCCTGGCGACGCAGGCTGGAGGTGCCGACGATGCTGCCCTCAGGCAGTTCGTCCAGGCTGGCGTAGGTATTGGAGACAAAAGCGTCACGCGGGTCCTCACGCTCGCAGATACAGAACAGCCCCAGGCCTTCGGGGAAGTCCATGGGCACATCCTTCATCGAATGCACCGCGATATCTGCTTCGTTTTCCAGCAGCGCCGTTTCCAGTTCTTTGACGAACAGGCCTTTGCCACCGATTTTCGAGAGCGGCGAGTCAAGCAGCTTGTCGCCGCGACTGACCATGGGCACCAGCGTCACGAGCAGTCCGGGATGGGCCTGTTCCAGACGGGCTTTGACATATTCGGCCTGCCACAGGGCGAGAGCACTTTTGCGGGTGGCGATGCGGATTTCGCGAGAGGACATGGATCAATCCGTACTGAATAGATACGGCGGATAATAACAGCTCAGCCAAATCCACTTTGACTTGTATCAGAAGTGTAGCGGCCTCCCTGGCCTCGGATGTCCTGCAAGCAGCTGGATAAAACGCCTGTAAACCGCGTTTTAAAGCTGTTGCATCATTTTTCGAACGCCCGCCACGTGGCGCCGACTGACGATCAACGCGTCACCGTTCAAACCCTTGAGGTACAGCTGGAAATGACCCAGGGGCGTACGCTGGAGGCGTTCGATTCGTTCGCGGGCGACCAGGGCGTTGCGATGGATGCGCACAAATCGGTCGCCGAATTCGTCTTCAAGTGCCTTGAGCGGCTCGTCGAGCAGCACTTCACCACCCTCGTGGCGCAAGGTCACGTATTTGTGATCGGCAATAAAATAGACCACCTGGCCCAGCGGGATCAGTTCAATGCCCTTGCGGGTTCGGGCGCTGATATGACTTCGCGGACCGCTGCCGGTCTCGGCGGCAGGACGGGTAAGTGCTGCCAGCTGGACGCGATTGGGGCGCTCAGCTTTTTTCAACGCTTCTTGCAAGTGTTCGGTGCGCACAGGTTTCACCAGATAGCCTACGGCGCTGGCCTGTAAGGCTTCCACGGCAAATTCATCGGGCCCTGTGCAAAACACCACGGCGGGCGGGGTTTCGCGTTCGCACAATCTTGCAGCCACTTGCAGGCCATCAAGGCCAGGCATGCCGATATCGAGCAACACGATATCCGGCTTGTGGCTGTCGATCAGTGCCAACGCCTCTTCGCCGTTCGTGGCGCTAGGCTCCAGGACGCTGTATCCCTCGAGTTCGCCAACCATTCGGCTCAGGCGCTCGCGGGCCAAGGGTTCGTCATCAACGATCAGGACATTCATATTGCGCTGGATTCCTGCGTGAGTCTCGCACAAGGATAGCGTAGACAGGTGAAGTGACGTCCGTCACCGCGATCCACGCTAAGACTAGCGCGAGGGCCAAAAAGTGCCGCTGGAACGACGGCTAAATTTTCATCTTCCGGGCGTTTGTCGGCCCAGGCCCGCGTTGGCGAGGCATCGCCGTAGGGTTTGCTGATACACAATATGAACACCCCCTCTTCTTATAGTCCGTTGCAGCGCCCGGAACTGCGCTGATCCCTCTGTCCAACTGTAGACGGTTGCCGGCACGATATTGCTCAATCGAAAAATATCGTTGTGCTTATTGTTAATACGCTCTGCCACGCATCCACCGCAACAAGAGAAAATATTCGTATCGACCAGTGTCAGCGCCAGGCTTTGCAACCCTGTTATTATCCGCAGGAGTTTCAACGCCACTTTATTTCAGCCGATACGAGCGAATTCATGAGCACTGACAAGACCAATCAGTCCTGGGGCGGCCGCTTCAGTGAACCCGTCGACGCCTTCGTCGCCCGCTTCACCGCCTCCGTCACCTTCGACCAGCGCCTGTATCGCCACGACATCATGGGCTCGATCGCCCACGCCACCATGCTGGCCAAGGTCGGCGTACTGACCGATGCCGAACGCGACAGCATCATCGATGGCCTGAACACCATCCAGGGTGAAATCGAGGCCGGGCAGTTCGACTGGCGCATCGACCTCGAAGACGTGCACATGAACATCGAGGCGCGCCTGACCGATCGCATCGGCGTGACCGGTAAAAAATTGCACACCGGTCGCAGCCGAAACGACCAGGTTGCTACCGATATCCGCTTGTGGCTGCGCGACGAGATCGACCTGATCCTGGCCGAAATCACGCGCCTGCAAAAAGGCCTGCTGGAGCAGGCCGAGCGTGAGGCTGGCAGCATCATGCCGGGCTTCACCCACCTGCAAACCGCGCAGCCGGTGACATTCGGGCACCACATGCTGGCCTGGTTCGAAATGCTCAGCCGCGACTACGAACGCCTGGTCGACTGCCGCAAGCGCACCAACCGCATGCCTCTGGGCAGCGCCGCGCTGGCCGGCACCACGTACCCGATCGACCGCGAGTACACCGCCCAACTGTTGAATTTCGACGCAGTCGGCGGCAACTCGCTGGACAACGTCTCCGATCGCGACTTCGCCATCGAATTCTGCTCGGCCGCGAGCATCGCGATGATGCATCTGTCGCGCTTCTCCGAAGAGCTGGTGCTGTGGACCAGCGCGCAGTTCCAGTTCATCGATCTGCCAGACCGCTTCTGCACCGGCAGCTCGATCATGCCGCAAAAGAAAAACCCGGACGTGCCGGAGTTGGTTCGCGGCAAAACCGGCCGTGTATTCGGCGCACTGATGGGCCTGCTGACCCTGATGAAAGGCCAGCCATTGGCCTACAACAAGGACAACCAGGAAGACAAGGAACCGCTGTTCGACGCGGCCGATACCCTGCGCGACTCACTGCGGGCATTCGCCGACATGATCCCGGCGATCAAACCCAAGCACGCCATGATGCGCGAAGCGGCCCTGCGCGGTTTTTCCACTGCGACGGACCTGGCGGACTATCTGGTTCGCCGTGGCCTGCCGTTCCGTGATTGCCACGAAATCGTTGGCCATGCCGTGAAGTACGGCGTGGAAAGCGGCAAGGATCTGGCGGAAATGAGCCTGGAAGAGCTGCGCAAGTTCAGCGACCAGATCGACCAGGACGTGTTTGCGGTGTTGACCCTGGAAGGCTCGGTGAATGCCCGTGATCACATCGGCGGGACTGCACCGGCCCAGGTGAAAAAAGCTGTGGTTCGCGGCCAGGAATTGCTCGCCAGCCGCTAAAAGCTTCGCGAGCAAGCCCGCTCCCTCAGTGGACACACTATCCACTGTAGGAGTGAGCCTGCTCGCGATGACTTACTTCAGAGCACTACAAATACCTATTTCTTCGAAGCAATCATCGCCATAAACGCTGGCATCCCCGCCTCCTTATCCTTCGCAATCTGCTGCACATGCGGATTCTGCTCCAGAAGCTCCAGCAGCGCCTTGGCCGCCGGCAACTCCGCCAGCAAGTCCAGATCAAACAACTTCTTCGCCACTGCGCACGCCAGCGGCACGCTGTAGAGGAAATACAAATCCGCCACGCTCAGGCTGTCACCTGCTACGTAAGGGGCGAACTTGGCGTGCCTGCCCAATGAGGCAAACCCCAGCAGCAACTCCGCCTTGGTCTTGTCCTTTATCGCATCGGCCACCGGCATGCCGAAAAATGCCTCGGGGTAGCACGCGCGACCTGGCAACTCGATGTACAGCTCGATTTCCTTGGCCAGCGCCAATACCTGAGCGCGCTCGAACGGGTCGGATGGCAGCAGTGGCTTACCCGCCTGGCTTTGTTCTATGTACTCGAGGATCACCGCGGTTTCATTGACAAAACCCTGCTCGACGCCAAGCACCGGTACCTTGCCGCGCGGGCTGATCGCCAGGGCCTCAGCGCTGTTGCCTGCAAAAAACGGTACTTCTTCGAACGGCAGGCCCTTTTCCAGCAGTGCCAGTTTGACCATGTTGTAATAGTTGCTGACAGAAAATCCGTAAAGCTTGAGCATCACAAAGCCTCCAGGCCGTGCAGGGGGTTGGCAGCGCAAGTTATAGAACGCCTCCGCACTTCTTGCCAGCAGCATCACAGTGCTGAATGCAGGTAAACTGGCCGCCTTAACTTGAGGAGCCTGCCATGAGCGAGCCAACAGATATCGAGATCGACGAAGAAGAATTCGCTGAGAACACCCTGGTCGAAGCGATCGAAAACCAGATCGAAAGCGACAACCCTCCCGCAGCCAAGGCAACCTTTAACAAGTTGACCCTGGTGGGATACGAGCGCGAAGAGATTTTGAACCTGATGGCCCACGTGCTGGCGGTAGAAATCGACGCAATCCTCGAAGAAGACCGCGCGTTCAACACCGAATGGTACGAAACAGCCTTGCGCGCGTTGCCCGAGCTTCCGCCGGAAAAGAAATAACCCACCTGCAACTACTGGACATGCCGCACAACTCGGCTCACCTTAGGGGCGCTATCGTCCAATTCCTAGAAAGTCTGGAGTCCTTATGTCGCTTACCCCTGAGTTGGTTGCCGAACTGGAAATCCTCGCACTCTTCAACCTGGACAGTTCCCAGGAAGGTTTGAAAATTCATCAGACCGCTGCCCCTAAAGCCATTGCTGCTGCCCAACGCCTGTATGAGAAAGAGCTGATCGATCAGCCCGATGGCGGTTACCTGACCAGCCTCGGTCGTGACGCTGCGCAAAACATCCAAACGCTGCTGACCATCCTGAACGTCGAAGAACCAGCCTGAATTTAGCCGTATCGTCCGCGGAAACCCCTGTCCTGGGATTTCTGCGGACACTCTCTGCTGCACATAGCGACAACGCGATAAAAATCTGACGCCAGAAAAACAAAATCAGCTTAGATGTCCCCGGGCCGAGGCGCTAAACTGCGCTTATTCCGAGAACACTGCCCGTGCCCATCGAGCCGGTTTGAGCCGACATGACCCGCGACCATGAAATCCGTCCCGACCTGGACGAAGGCATCGACCGCAAGGTCCTCAGCCAGCTGCGCGCACGTTTTCTAACGCTCAATGAAGCTCGTATCGCCCGAGCGCTTGAAGGCCTGTCGAGCCGCCAGCAATCTGTCCTGACGTTGCTTGCGCTGCTCTTTCACGTTAATCACCCGCTGCTGCCCGGTTATGTCTCGGGCAACACTCCGGCGGGACTGTCGAATTACGAACCGGACGCCACTACCCTCGCTGAGGCCCAGCGCCTGACTCGCTCGTTTACTTACAAACCGCGCCACGGCAGCAATCCGCCACGCCCGATCCATGGTCTGTTCCTGATGGGCAGCCTGGGCACGCTGGCCCAGGCAGACCAGAGCGATATGGACTTCTGGGTGTGCCACGCCACGGACCTGGGCGAAAACGAACTCGCCGAGCTGCGCAAGAAGTGCCAGCTGCTGGAAGCCTGGGCCGCGAGCCAGGGTGCCGAGGCGCACTTTTTCCTGATCGACCCGGTGCGCTTCGTTCGCGGCGAGCGCGATAACCAGCTCAGCTCGGAAGACTGCGGCACCACCCAGCACTACCTGTTGCTGGACGAGTTCTATCGCACCGCCATCTGGCTGGCCGGCCGCACCCCCATCTGGTGGCTGGTGCCCGTATACGAAGAGGCCAACTACGACCGGTACACCCACGCACTGGTATCCAAACGTTTCATCCGCGCCGACGAGACCCTGGACCTTGGACACATGGCGTACATACCGCCCGGGGAGTTTATCGGGGCGGGGTTATGGCAATTGTTCAAGGGCATCGATTCGCCGTACAAATCAGTGCTCAAACTGCTGCTGATCGAGGTTTACGCCAGCGAACAGCCAAGGGTCAATTGCCTCAGCCTGCGCTTCAAGCAAGCGGTGTTCGCCAATCAACTCGACCTCGATGAGCTCGATCCCTATGTGGTGGTTTACCGGCGCATCGAGGAGTACCTCAAGGCTCGAGGACAGTCGGGGCGCCTGGAACTGGTGCGTCGCGCGCTGTACCTGAAGGTCAATCGCAAGCTGACCGCGAGCAGCAACCGCACCCAAGGCTGGCAACGTTCGCTGCTCGAACGCCTGGCCCATGAGTGGAACTGGGACGAGCGGCAACTGGCCCTGCTCGACAGCCGCAGCCAGTGGAAGGTGCGCCAGGTCGGCACGGAGCGCCGGGCCCTGGTCAGCGAGCTCAACTACAGCTATCGCTTCCTGACCCGCTTTGCCCGGGACGAACAAACCGTCAGCCTGATCAATAAACGCGACCTCAATGTGCTGGGACGCCGGCTGTATGCAGCCTTCGAACGCAAGTCGAACAAGGTCGAATTCATCAACCCGGGCATCGCGCCAGACCTGGCCGAAGATACACTGACACTAGTGTTCGCACCGAACAAGAAAGAACCGGGGCAAACCCAGTGGGGCCTCTATAACGGCAGCCTGGCCGCACATGAGTGGGAGCACTTCGCGCCGATCAAACGCAGTCGCCACCTGCTGGAATTGCTCACCTGGTGCCATCGAAACGGCGTGATCGACAACAGCACGCGCCTGGCGCTGCACCCTGGCACCAGCGACCTGAGCGAGTTCGAGCTGTTCAACCTGCTCGGCAGCCTGCAACAGAGCATCGCCCTGCCCCTGACCGCTGTCGCCGAGGAACCGCTGCTGCGCGCCGCCGTGCCGAGCGAAGTGCTGCTCCTGATAAATGTCGGCGTGGATCCGCTCAAACATCATCGCGACTTGAATATCCTGATGACCACCGAGCGCACCGACTCCCTGAGCTACGCCGGAGTGCGCGAAAACCTGGTGCTGACCCTCGATCAGGTCACGCTCAACAGCTGGAACGAAGTACTGGTCAACCGCTTCGACGGCCCCAACGCCCTGCTCGACTGCCTGTGCGATTACCTCAACCACTTGCCCAACGGCCCACAGCAACCTCGGCTGCGCGTGCGTTGCTTCTGCCACAATCGCGCGCAGTTCATCGCCCAGCGGGTCGAAGAGATTATCGACAGTGCGCACGACCTCCTGCTGAGCCGGCTCAATCACCGCTACCTGCTGCAGGTGCAGCAGCACTACCACGTACTGGAACTGGTTCCGGGCCAGGTCAAACATGTTGCCCTGGGCTCGCTGGCGGAACTGGTCGACTACCTTGCCAAGGAGCAGGCAAGCTACAGCCCGCTGCACCTGGATCCAATGGCACTCGCCGAGCACGACCTGGCGTTGATCCTGCCGATGGGGCAACCGGCCTGCATTCAGGTGTTCTACCGGATCCATGAAGACCAGGCCGATCTCTACGTGCTGGATGAATTCAATGCCTTGTGGCAGCAGCGCCTGCCCTACCATGATGAACAGAGCCTGCTGGTACCGCTGCAGCGTTTCCTGCAGTCAATTCAGTTTCGGCGCGAGGCCTCGCTGCCGATGAGTGGCACCCAACCGGCAAGCCTGGAAATACAATATTACAAGTTGTTGCCATCAGGCCCGGCCCGCGCTCGCCGGGTCGAAAGCCGACCTGCGCCAGAGACTCCGCTGAATCAGCCGTTTTACGACGTGCAGGCCATCGTTGGCCAATCCGGGGCCGCCAGGATGCAGGTCACCCTGTACTGTAACCAACGCGAGTTTTCGGAATTGGAGCATGGGGATCAGCTGTTCAGCGTGGTAGCCCGGGAAATCATCGAGCAACGCCGGGAAGCCGAGCGATATCGATGCTACATCACCGATCTGGACCTGTCGGGCCTGGCCGGTGATGATCAGAGCTCCAGCAACGTGTACCTGGGTTACAAAGCCGACCTGGAGCGCGCATTGAACGAGGCGCTCGGGCAGGTCTGAGGAATCTTATTCCGGAAAATCACCGCCATTGGCAGGCTGGGATTCAACTTCCAGCAGAGTCAGCTTCAAGGTTTTGCCACCCGGTGCTGGCCAGTCGATGTGCTGCCCGACCTTGAGGCCCAGCAGTGCGCTGCCAACGGGTGCCAGGATGGAAATCTTGCCTTCGTCAGCGTTGGCATCCTTGGGATAGACCAGGGTCAGGTGGTAGTCCTTGCCGCTGCTTTCCTCTCGGCAATGCACTTTGGAATTCATGGTCACGACATCGGCAGGCACATCTTCGTGTCCAACCAGGGTATCGGCGCGATCCAGTTCGGTTTGCAGCGCGATAACGCCCGGCAGCGTGTCATCCAGGCTGTCGATCAGGCGCTCCAGACGTTGCACGTCCAGACGGGTAAGGGTGATGGAAGGTGCGGTCATGATCAGGGCAGACTCCTTTCTTCTGCACGAAAAAAGCAAAACCCCGCCAGAAAAAGGCGGGGTTTTCACGAGCCTCGATGGGTTGAGGCGTACCCGGACACTATCACAGCTCAATAAATATACAAGCCAGGTGCGGCGGACGGCTTTGCCCCCTGTAGGAGCTGCCGGAGGCTGCGATCTTTTGATCTTGTTCTTCGGCGAACTCAGTATCGCTAAAAATCAAGATCAAAAGATCGCAGCCTTCGGCAGCTCCTACAGTGGATTGGTGGTGGCTTTGCGATTTGAGGCCTGGGCGCAAATGACCCGACGGCGATCATCGTCCGCCGAGCGCCATTCGCGGATGTCTTCGACATGGCGAAAACACCCCAGGCACACTTTCAGTTCGTCCAGCCGGCACACGCCGCTGCACGGCGACGGGACCGCCGGGCTTACGTTGCTGTAGAGCGGCTTGGGCGGACGGACAGTCGCTGGCTGGGTCACGGCGTTACAGGCCTTCGAAATCGAATTCGGCACCGGCCTGCTGCTTGACGATGCGCTCAAGCATCTCGCCGAGCTGCTCTTCGCTTTTGTCGCACATCCAGCGCTCGCTCTCTTCGTCGTAGTCGAAGTGAAAACCACCGGACACCGCCGCCAGCCACAGCTGACGCAGCGGTTCCTGACGGCTGAAGATCAACTGGCTGCCGTTTTCGAACTTCACGGTCAACACGCCAGCCGAACTCTCCAGATCGATATCCAGGTCGCTGTCGTCAAAAATATCCTCCAGCGTTTGCTGGGTGGCATCGACCAGATCGTGGAAACGGGCTTCGGTCAAACTCATTACGGCAACCTCAAAAAGTGTCTACTCGCGCTCAAGCGCCGCAAGATACGGGCGAGCCCCGGTGATTGCAAAGGATAACCGACAGATCACTGAACCTGTAGGAGTGAGCCCTGCTCGCGATGGCGGTGCGTCCGGCAGAATCCATGGCGATAGAACTGTCGCCAGCGCGAGCAGGCTCACTCCTACAGGGCTTACACAATCCACGAGCCCCGCCAGACGGGAGGCCCGTCGCATAGGCAAGCTGCCGGGTGGCCGGTATACTCCGGCGCAATTAAAGCATTTTCAAGGATTTCGCCATGAAGCGCCTGATCTCTTCCCTTGCTGCGCTCGCTGCGGTTACCTGCCTGTTGTCGGCCTGTGGGCAAAAAGGCCCGCTGTACCTGCCTGATGACTCCCAAGACCCGGTGGAGCAGGCCAAGTCGTCGCAACAGCAGCCTGCGTCGAAAGCCCACAAGCACGACGTCTACCAATAAGGGAACCTCATGGACGCTTTTAACTACCGTGACGGTGAGCTGTTCGCGGAAGGTGTTGCCCTGTCCGCCATCGCCGAACGCTTTGGCACGCCGACCTACGTCTACTCGCGGGCGCACATCGAAGCCCAGTACCTGGCATACGCCGATGCGCTGGCCGGTACGCCGCACCTGGTGTGCTACGCGGTCAAGGCCAACTCCAACCTGGGTGTACTGAATGTCCTGGCGCGTCTTGGCGCCGGTTTCGACATCGTCTCCCGCGGTGAACTGGAGCGCGTGCTGGCGGCTGGCGGCAGCGCTGACAAGATCGTGTTCTCTGGTGTCGGTAAGACCCGTGACGACATGCGTCGCGCCCTGGAAGTCGGCGTGCACTGCTTCAACGTAGAATCCACCGATGAACTTGAACGCCTGCAAGTCGTGGCGGCCGAGCTGGGTGTTCGCGCGCCAATTTCGCTGCGCGTCAACCCGGACGTCGATGCGGGCACTCATCCGTACATCTCCACCGGCCTCAAGGAAAACAAGTTCGGCATCGCCATCGCCGACGCCGAAGACGTGTACGTGCGCGCCGCGCAGCTGCCGAACCTGGAAGTGGTAGGCGTCGATTGCCACATCGGTTCCCAGCTAACCACCCTGCCGCCCTTCATCGATGCCCTCGACCGCCTGCTGGGCCTGGTCGACCGTCTCGGCGATTGTGGCATCTACCTGCGTCATATCGACCTCGGTGGTGGCCTGGGCGTGCGTTATCGCGATGAAGAGCCGCCTTTGGCCGCCGACTACATCAAGGCTGTGCGTGAGCGTCTCGACGGTCGCGACCTGGCGCTGGTGTTCGAGCCGGGCCGCTTTATCGTGGCCAATGCCGGCGTGCTGCTGACCCAGGTCGAATACCTCAAGCACACCGAACACAAAGACTTCGCCATCGTCGATGCGGCGATGAACGACCTGATCCGCCCGGCGCTGTACCAGGCCTGGATGGACGTCACCGCCGTGCGCCCACGCGATAGCGCTGCGCGTGCCTACGACATCGTCGGGCCGATCTGCGAGACCGGCGACTTCCTGGCCAAGGATCGTCAGCTGGCCCTGGAAGAAGGTGACCTGCTGGCCGTGCATTCGGCTGGCGCCTATGGGTTTGTCATGAGTTCCAACTACAACACTCGCGGCCGCACCGCTGAAGTCTTGGTGGACGGTGATCAGGCATTCGAAGTGCGTCGCCGTGAAACGGTAGCCGAGTTGTTCGCTGGCGAAAGCCTGCTGCCGGAGTAAAACCATGCTGCTGCGTTTTACCAAGATGCATGGCCTGGGCAACGATTTCATGGTCCTCGACCTGGTCAGCCAGCACGCCCATATTTTGCCCAAGCACGCCAAGCAATGGGGCGATCGACACACCGGCATCGGTTTCGACCAACTGCTGATCGTCGAAGCCCCGAGCAACCCGGACGTGGACTTCCGCTATCGGATCTTCAACTCCGATGGTTCCGAGGTGGAACAGTGCGGCAATGGTGCGCGCTGTTTCGCCCGCTTCGTGCTCGACAAGCGCCTGACCGCAAAGCGGCAGATCCGCGTCGAGACCAAAAGCGGCATCATCGAACTGGATATCCGCAGCGACGGCCAGATCAGCGTGAACATGGGCGCGCCGCGCCTGGTGCCAGCCGACATCCCGTTCGAAGCACCCGAGCAGGCGCTCAGCTATCAGATCGAGGTCGACGGTACTGCGGTCGACCTGGCCGCCGTGTCCATGGGCAATCCCCATGCGGTGCTGCGGGTCAGCGACATCAACAACGCACCGGTGCATGAGCTGGGACCGAAGATCGAACATCACCCGCGCTTTCCGGCTCGGGTCAATGTCGGTTTCCTCCAGGTCATCGACCGCAATCGCGCGCAACTGCGCGTCTGGGAACGCGGGGTCGGGGAAACCCAGGCCTGCGGCACCGGCGCCTGCGCAGCAGCAGTGGCCGCGATCAGCCAGGGGTGGATGGATTCGCCGCTATTGATCGACCTGCCCGGCGGGCGTTTGTCCATTGAATGGGCAGGCCCTGGCCAACCGGTAATGATGACCGGCCCGGCAGTCCGTGTTTATGAAGGACAAGTACGTCTTTGAGTGAGTCAATCCGATGACCGACAAGCCCCAGGTTCCCGCCCTACAGCCCGACGAATCCCCTTCCGAAAGCCTTGAGGCGGCGGCAATAGCCGCGTACCTGGAGGCTCATCCGGATTTCTTCATCGAGCACGAAGAACTGCTCCCGGCCTTGCGCATTCCGCATCAGCGCGGCGACACCATCTCGCTGGTCGAACGCCAGATGACCATTCTGCGCGATCGCAACATCGAACTGCGGCATCGCCTGTCGCACCTGATGGACGTGGCCCGGGACAACGATCGCCTCTTCGACAAGACTCGCCGCCTGATTCTCGCGCTGATGGATGCCGCTAGCCTGGAAGATGTGGTGATCTGCGTCGAGGACAGTTTGCGCCAGGACTTCCAGGTACCTTTTGTCAGCCTGATCCTGCTGGGTGACAACCCAATGCCGGTAGGCCGCTGGGTGACCCACGCCGACGCCCAGACCGCCATTGGTGGTTTGCTCTCCGAGGACAAGAGCGTCGCTGGCAGCCTGCGTGAGCACGAGCTGGATTTCCTGTTCGGCGAAGAGCAACGCAAACAGATCGGTTCAACTGCCGTTGTCGCCATCAGCCATCAAGGCATCCATGGCGTGCTCGCTATCGCCAGCCGCGATCCACAGCACTACAAGAGCTCGGTGGGAACGCTGTTCCTTAGCTATATCGCCGAAGTCATGGGCCGCGTGCTGCCACGGGTCAACAATTCGCTGCGCTCGGTACGCTGATCGTGGAGCGACAACTGGACGCTTACTGCGAACACCTGCGCAGTGAGCGGCAGGTGTCGCCGCACACGTTGCAGGCCTATCGTCGCGACCTCGATAAAGTCCTGGGCTGGTGCGTCACACAGAACATCGGCAGTTGGTCGTCCCTGGATATCCAGCGTCTGCGTGGCCTGATCGCCCGCCTGCACTCCCAGGGCCAGTCTTCGCGCAGCCTCGCGCGCCTGCTGTCGGCAGTGCGCGGCCTCTATCATTACTTGAACCGCGAAGGGTTGTGCGACCACGACCCTGCCAATGGCCTGGCACCGCCCAAGGGTGAGCGGCGCCTGCCGAAAACCCTGGATACCGATCGCGCGTTGCAACTGCTCGAGGGCGGGGTGGAGGATGATTTCCTGGCGCGGCGCGACCAGGCTATCCTCGAGTTGTTCTATTCCTCCGGCCTGCGCCTCTCGGAGCTGACCGGGCTCAACCTGGATCAACTGGACCTCGCCGACGGCATGGTCCAGGTGCTCGGCAAGGGCAGCAAGACCCGACTCTTGCCGGTTGGCGCCAAAGCCCGTGAAGCGCTGGAGTTGTGGCTGCCATTGCGCGCCATGGCCAATCCGGCAGACGACGCGGTGTTTGTCAGCCAACAGGGGCGCCGCCTCGGTCCACGAGCGATTCAGGTGCGGGTGAAAGCTGCGGGTGAGCGCGAGCTGGGACAGAACCTGCACCCGCACATGCTGCGGCATTCCTTCGCCAGCCACCTGCTGGAATCCTCGCAAGACCTGCGCGCCGTGCAAGAACTACTCGGCCACTCGGATATCAAGACCACCCAGATCTATACCCATCTGGACTTCCAGCACCTGGCGACGGTCTACGACAGTGCCCACCCACGGGCCAAACGCATTAAGGGCGATGATTCATGACGATCCAACTGATCACTTTCGACCTCGACGACACCCTGTGGGACACCGCACCGGTGATTGTCAGTGCCGAAGCCGTGTTGCGTGAATGGCTCACCGAACATGCACCGAACCTGGGTGCCGTGCCGGTCGAACATTTGTGGACGATTCGCGAGCGCATCCTGGGCAACGAGCCTGGCCTGAAGCACCGCATCAGCGCCCTGCGCAGGCGGGTCCTGTTCCATGCCCTGGAAGAAGCTGGCTACACCCATGGTGAAGCGTCAGACCTGGCTGACCAGAGTTTTGAAGTGTTCCTGCATGCGCGCCACCAACTGGAAATATTCCCTGAAGTAGAGCCAACCCTGGAAACACTGGCCAAGCACTACGCCCTCGGAGTCGTGACCAATGGCAATGCCGATGTGCGAAGGTTAGGCCTGGCGGATTACTTCAAGTTCGCCCTGTGTGCCGAAGACATCGGCATCGCCAAGCCCGATGCGCGCCTGTTTCATGAAGCGCTGCAGCGTGGGGGCGCTACGGCGCAGACCGCAGTGCATATCGGCGATCATCCGGGCGATGACATTGCCGGGGCGCAACAGGCGGGGCTGCGCGCCATCTGGTTTAACCCGCAGGGTAAATTGTGGGAAGCCCAAAGATCACCGGATGCCGAAATCCGCAGCCTGACGGAGTTGCCGGCGTTGTTGGCGCGGTGGAATGCGCACCACCAGCCTTGAGAACACTGCCCCTCCTGTAGGAGTGAGCCTGCTCGCGATGGCGGTGGATCAGCCAATACCTTTTTTGATGTGAGGCCGTCATCGCGAGCAGGCTCACTCCTACAGGGATCGGCGTAAGAACGCAGTTTTTGCACCCATGAAAAAGCCCGCAGCGACGGCGGGCTTTTTCAGCAAGCAAGGGCAAACGCCTAGATAGGCCGGCTGCCATACTTGTTGTCGGGCTTCTTGGGAGGATCGGCGACCACATTGGCCTCCACTTCCTGCACCTTGCCACCTTTGGCCAGGAACTCTTCCATAGCCTTGGCGAGCGCATCGCGCTCCTTGTTCTTTGCTTCGACGCTCGGCAGCTCATCGACCGAAACCGCAGCCTTGGCCTTGCCCTTGGCGGTCGGAACGGGCGTTTCACCGCCGTCGTCTTCAGCGACGTCTTCCGCCGCTGCTTCCAGACCTTCTTCGGTTTCGTCGTCGTCGCCTACTTCGAGGTCGTCGTTTTCCAGATCATCGTCGCTCATGTTCTACCTCATGACTTGCGAAAAGCAGATTAGTTATAGCCCAGCTTCGCCGCCTGTCGACGGCTGCCGGAAAAAATTCAACCGCCATTGATGACCAATGGCTTATGCCCCTTCACCGTGCAAGGTGGCGAGGACTCTACGAGCACCGCCATGATCTCGGTGCTCGCCCAGATAAACGCCTTGCCAGGTTCCCAGCGCCAGCCGGCCCGCCGAAATCGGCAAACTGAGCTGACAGCCAAGCACGCTGGCCTTGAAGTGCGCCGGGAGGTCGTCCAGGCCTTCGTCGTTGTGCTCAAAGCCGTCCGTTCCTTGTGGGATCAGACGATTGAAGAATCGTTCGAAGTCGCGACGTACCGCCGGATCGGCGTTCTCGTTGATGGTCAACGACGCCGAGGTATGCTGCAGCCACAGGTGCAACAGACCGACCCGACATGCCCGGAGTTCAGGCAAACCGGCGAGTAACTCGTCCGTTACCAGATGAAAGCCCCGGGGCCTCGCCCGCAAGGTAATCAGAGTCTGTTGCCACATACAGTTCTCCGCACGTTCGGGGCGCATTCTAGCGCGCTCTGGGAAAAAACAAAGGCCCTAATATTCCTTCGTTGTTGTAAGCCATTGGCCGCACAAATTCACTCGTTACAAAGGTAGCCAAAGCTCGAGGAAAAAACCTTTCAGCTTCTATCCCAGTGACAAATCCCGGACAAAAAAATGCCCGGCGAACCGGGCATTTTTTACGCTGACTTACAAGTTGTAGCCACGCTCGTTGTGCAGGGCCAGGTCGATACCGACCGCCTCTTCTTCCTCAGTTACACGCAGCCCCATGACGGCGTCCAGGACCTTGAGGATGATGTAGGTAATGATCGCGGTGTAGATCACCGTGAAACCCACGCCTTTGAGCTGGATCCAGACCTGCGCGCCGATATCGGTAACCGTGCCGAAACCACCCAGGGCCGGTGCTGCAAACACACCGGTGAGGATCGCGCCGAGGATACCGCCGATACCGTGCACACCAAAGGCGTCCAGGGAGTCGTCGTAGCCGAGCTTGCGTTTCAAGGTAGTGGCGCAGAAGAAACACACCACGCCTGCAGCCAGACCGATCACCAGGGCACCCATCGGGCCCACGGTACCAGCGGCTGGAGTGATCGCGACCAGACCGGCCACAACACCCGAAGCAATACCCAGTGCGCTTGGCTTGCCGTGGGTGACCCACTCGGCAAACATCCAGCCCAGAGCCGCGGCAGCGGTAGCGATCTGGGTTACCAGCATCGCCATGCCGGCGGTGCCGTTGGCAGCAGCCGCAGAGCCGGCGTTGAAGCCGAACCAGCCGACCCACAGCATCGCGGCCCCCATCAGGGTATAGCCGAGGTTGTGCGGCGCCATTGGCGTGGTCGGGAAGCCTTTACGCTTGCCCAGCACCAGGCAGCAGATCAGGCCAGCCACACCGGCGTTGATGTGCACCACGGTGCCGCCCGCGAAGTCGAGCACGCCCCAGTCCCACATCAGGCCGCCGTTGCCGGACCAGACCATGTGTGCGATCGGTGCATACACCAGGGTGAACCAGATACCCATGAAGATCAGCATGGCGGAGAACTTCATGCGCTCGGCGAATGCACCGACGATCAACGCAGGGGTGATGATGGCGAAAGTCATCTGGAAGGTGATGAACACCGCCTCAGGGAACAATGCTGCCGGACCGGTCAGGCTCGATGGCGTGACACCGGCGAGGAACGCCTTGCCCATGCCGCCGAAGAACGAGTTGAAGTTGACGACGCCCTGCTCCATGCCGGTGGTGTCGAACGCAATGCTGTAGCCATAAATGACCCACAGGATGCTGATCAGACCGGTAATGGCGAAGCACTGCATCATCACGGAAAGAATGTTTTTGGAGCGGACCATGCCGCCGTAGAACAGCGCGAGACCGGGAATGGTCATGAACAGCACGAGGGCTGTCGAGGTCAGCATCCAGGCGGTGTCGCCGGAATTGAGGACTGGGGCCGCCACTTCGTCTGCCGCCATGGCCAGGCTGGGCATTACGAGGGACAACAGGGCTCCTAGCCCTGCGAATTTACGCAGAGTCATATTGTTTTCTCCTGGGGCGTTGGGTTTGTGGCGGCTTAGATTGCGTCGGTATCGGTTTCGCCGGTACGGATGCGAATCGCCTGTTCCAGATTGACCACGAAGATCTTGCCGTCACCAATCTTGCCGGTGTTGGCTGCCTTGGTTATCGCCTCGATAACCCGATCAAGATCCTTGTCGTCAATGGCGACATCGATCTTCACCTTTGGCAGGAAATCGACCACGTATTCCGCGCCGCGATACAGCTCGGTGTGACCCTTCTGCCGACCGAAGCCTTTGACCTCAGTAACGGTAATGCCCTGCACGCCGATCTCGGACAAAGACTCGCGCACGTCGTCCAGTTTGAACGGCTTGATGATGGCAGTGACTAGCTTCATGAAAACTCTCTCCCGAATTGGTGGACTTGCCCCAGGAAAACAAACCCGACTCAAGTCTAAGCGCAGTGCCTGGCTTTGTAACGCATCGTCGGCCTTACCTGCCCGTCCGACGCCAGTTAACCGCTCCTGGCGAAACACTTCCCCGTTCCGCCCGGCGCACTGCATTCGTCACAGCGACTGCATCAGTGCATGGGTTACTAGGCTCTTAGCAGAAAGCTTGCCATCTCTTGAAAAGTGCCTGAATTCAACCCCTTGGCCCGACTCAAAAGCGACTGGGTGAACGACATGCCGCGGATACGCACAACAACGGTGCGGCGCCGTTCGTCCGCATGCGCGAAAACCGTGCATCCCTGCATCGGGATTGACTATAGACACTGCGTGATACACTGCCCGCCATCGTTTCCAGGACCTTTCCCATGCTCGCGCCCAAAGACTTCCTCGACGCCCTCACGGGCACCGCCTCCCGCCTTTTCAGCGGCGACACGCCATTGCCGAAAAGCGAAATCGAAAGCCAGTTCAAGGCGTTGTTGCAGAGCGGCTTCAGCAAGCTGGACCTGGTGAGCCGGGAAGAGTTTGATAGTCAGATGGTCGTACTGGCACGGACCCGCGCCCGCCTGGAAAGCCTTGAAGCGAAAGTGGCCGAGATGGAAGCAAAGCTCAATCCACCGGCTGAGTAAGCGCTGCAGATCACCGTGGGGGAGGCTTCGAATGGCCTCACGCGTATTGCGGTCGCAGTAGGTAGTTAGCCACGTTCGATATCGTCGCTGCGCGCCTCGTAATGCGATGGCGGATTCAGCCAGAAGTCGGGCGTGGTGTTGAAGTGAACGGCCAGCTTCCTGGCGAGGTCCGGACTGACGCCTGTGCATTGCGCGACAAACTTCGTCAGCTCAACCTCATACTCCGGACGCAGGACTGCAAGGTTGGCCCCCGTGGCATCCGATGGTTCAAGAAACTCCTCTTCAAGAATTCCCCCGGAATGATTCGAGCGCATTCCATTACTGTCCATCTTCCCTTCTCCGGGTGGCGTGATCAGCAGCGATCATAAGCAGCCCTCCCCAGCAAACAAGCGCACCCCGGCTATTCAGGCATCGCCCTTCAAACATTTCGGAACAGTCCTACAAAAACTGCGTGCTGCAGCTGATTTCGTCCCCCATTTTGCTCCGCTAACCTCTTCGCTCAGACCCAGAGCTCGCCCCATCGCACACCGTGTGCAGGTCATTAGCAGAGTTGCCCCTAGTGGGTGCTACAGCCTCACGATTACGGACGACTCACTTTTGCCTGAACCGATATTCCCTGTTTTGTCTTGCATTGACTTCACGACCTTGGACAAAGACTACTGCGTACCTCACCCAGTCTCTGGAGAGCTGAGTTTCGCATATGTCGCAGAGTACAAAAGTCGGAACCTCTCAGTTACCGGCGGTGAGGTTTTCTTACGAATCGGCAAACACCTAGGGTTCGGCAAAGGCTTTGGGGTCAATCACATTTGGGAAGGACATAGCCACGAACTACCAGCATGGGGCTGTAAGTCAATCGATGAGGTTCCAGCATTTGTTGCGGCGATTTTGACCCAAGGTGCCCAAGTATTATGCGAGAGCTATCAGACACGTGACGGATACCGCCTCACGATTGTCCGAGGTGCACGCGGTTGCGCGATTCTGTCGCCGCAGCTGGATAAGGAGGGGGAGAACTTCTACTCGGTCGTGACCGCATACAAGAGCAATCGCAACCGCGGAGCGATGAGAGTTGGCACCCTGAAAGAAAAAAAGGCGCCATAGGCGCCTTTCAAAAATGCAATTAGGGCTGGTAGTCGCAGCGCTCGCTTAGCACGTCCGAGAAGCTTCTCTCGAAAGGGGTCGAAAGCCAACCGCTGTTGCCGGTTGCCGCTACCACAGGATCTACGAATCCTGCACATCCACAGTGTTGAGGCAATTTCGTAGTAAACCGCAACACCCCTGCTCTATAAGAGCCCTTGAACAAATTCTATCAAGTACAGCAGGCAGCTTCAACGATTAGATGGTGGACCAATTAACGGGTCGGTAGCGGACTCCAGCAACATCCTGCGAAGCTTTCCCTGTCGCGCAGATGTAAACCCCATCTACCCTTGAAATCACCGCAGGAAGCGGCTCCCGTCAGCTCAAGGAACGACCATGTCCCTCTCCATCGTCCACAGCCGCGCTCAGATTGGTGTGGATGCGCCCGCCGTCACGGTGGAAGTGCATCTCGCCAATGGCTTGCCGTCACTGACAATGGTCGGTTTGCCCGAAACGGCCGTGAAGGAAAGCAAAGACCGGGTACGTAGTGCGATCATAAATTCCGGGCTGCAGTTTCCCGCGCGACGCATCACGCTCAATCTCGCCCCGGCGGATTTACCCAAGGATGGCGGGCGATTTGATTTGGCGATTGCTCTGGGAATTCTGTCGGCCAGCGTTCAGGTGCCGACGATGACCCTGGATGACGTGGAATGCCTGGGGGAACTGGCGTTATCCGGCGCGGTGCGGGCGGTGCGCGGCGTATTGCCCGCCGCCCTGGCGGCGCGCAAAGCGGGTCGAACGTTGCTGGTGCCGCGGGCGAACGCCGAAGAGGCCTGCCTGGCATCGGGCCTGCAGGTGATTGCTGTGGATCATTTGCTGGAGGCCGTGGCTCATTTCAACGGTCACCAGCCCATCGCTCCATACGTCTCAGACGGCCTGATGCACGCCAGCAAACCCTATCCTGATCTGAGTGAAGTACAGGGCCAACTCGCAGCCAAACGAGCGTTGCTGATTGCTGCGGCAGGCGCGCACAACTTGCTGTTCAGCGGGCCACCTGGGACCGGCAAAACACTGCTGGCGAGCCGACTGCCGGGCCTGCTGCCGCCCTTGGCCGAAAGCGAGGCGCTGGAGGTCGCAGCCATTCAGTCGGTCGCCAGTTGCGTGCCCCTCAGTCACTGGCCGCAGCGACCGTTTCGCCAACCTCATCACTCGGCATCCGGCCCGGCGCTGGTGGGTGGCGGTTCAAAGCCTCAGCCCGGTGAAATCACCCTCGCCCACCATGGCGTGCTGTTCCTTGATGAACTGCCGGAATTTGACCGCAGAGTGTTGGAGGTGCTGCGCGAGCCAATGGAATCCGGTCACATCGTGATATCGCGCGCAAGGGATCGAGTGCGCTTTCCGGCGCGTTTCCAACTGGTCGCAGCAATGAATCCCTGCCCCTGTGGATATCTTGGCGAGCCAACTGGCAAATGCTCATGCACCCCGGACATGGTCCAGCGCTACCGCAACAAACTGTCCGGGCCGCTGCTGGATCGAATCGACCTGCACCTGACCGTAGCGCGGGAAGCCACAGCTCTCAACCCCTCAGCGAAACCCGGCGATGACACCGCCAGCGCCGCGCTGCTGGTAGCCGACGCCAGGGAGCGTCAACACAAGCGCCAAGGCTGCGCCAACGCCTTCCTCGACCTCCCCGGCCTGCGCAATCACTGCAAGTTATCCACAGCCGATGAGACCTGGCTGGAATCCGCCTGCGAAAGACTGACCCTGTCGCTACGCTCGGCCCATCGATTGCTCAAGGTAGCGCGCACTTTGGCGGACCTTGAGCAGATCGATGCCATCTCGCGAGAGCATTTGGCTGAGGCGCTGCAGTATCGGCCGGCCACGAACTGATGAATTTACTCCTTGGTGAGATCCACCAACGGCATCTGCCGCACCTCGGTTTCGCGCCCGGCCTGAATCTCGCTCACCCGCTTCAACGCCTGCTCCACCGCGCCTTTGTCCGCCAACAAGCTGTAGCTGATCTGGAACTGTTTCTGCTCTTTCGGCGCGATCGTTGGCACCAGACCCAGTGGCCGTTGATACCGGCGGTTGTAGGAAAAGCTAGTGCCTGGCTCAAGTCCGGTGACGTAGCCCTGCCCCTGGGTATCGGTGTTTTTCCACAAGGAGAAAACCGGCAGGGTTTGCGTATTGAAACCCACCGAGACGCCCAGGCTGCCAGCTTTGTTGTGCAGCACAGTTAACGTATCGCCATGTGCATCGGCGTAAGGCACTACGTTGTAGACCGTTTCGTCATAGTCTCTGGTCGGGCCGCGGTACGTTTGCCAGTCCGTCAGATCCGCCTTGGCCTTGTCGTTGAACGGCGACACCTGCTTTACCGGCGCGACGAAGCGGGCGCCCTGTTCCAGAAATGGCGTACTGAAGTTGCTGTGGTACAGCGCCTGGTATTCCTTTGGATAGTCGCCGTTGTTGGTCAGCGTATCGTTAAGGCTGAAGCGCACGCTGCCGGGTTCAGTGACCAGTTCGGTGGCGACGGAGAAGTCGACTTTCTTGAACGCCTGCTCTTTCAACTCGCCGCGCAGACTGATGGTGTAAGGCGGGTTTTCGTCGATGTGCAGGGTGACTTTGCTGGCCGGGATGTTCGCAGCGCGACCATGCAGGGTCAGCAATTCACCGTTGTCGATACCGGGATGGCCAACCCACTCGTAACCACAGCGAGTGACCAGCTCGTTGAAGCCCTCCAGCCAGCCGAGCCCACCGCGACCGTTGAGTTCGATGAAGGCTGGGTTGACCACTTCCTTGACCGGGGAGTCCCAGCCCATGCGCACGTCACCCACCGAAGCCTGCAGCACATTCATCCCGCGGGTCGGCACTACCGATAGTTTGAGCGCGCCGTTATCGATGTCGACCACACTGACCCCCTCCTGGCGACCTCCGTGCAAGGTACGCAGGGTAACGGAGAAGGGTTTGTCGGTTTTCACGCCGAGCTGCTGGCTGGTGATTGTCCAGTTTTCGGGCGCTTTGTTGGAGTCCAGCAGGGTGTAATCCCAGGCCATGGCGTGGGAGGCAGCGGACAGTGCGCTGAGCGTGATGAACAGTTTGAGCGGAGTCATGGCAGGTGCCTTTATTGGAGTTGTGCCGTTTTTATAGACTTGCTGAAACGATTCATCAAGCTAAAAAAGCCAAGAATTGGCCCGCTGCATTGGTATCAGCTCAAGAAAGTGAGGCCTCTATCGCGAGCAGGCTCACTCCTACCGCAGAACGTCGGCGGTCACAGTGATGGCCACCTGGCACTGTAGGAGTGAGCCTGCTCGCGATAGCTATACCAGCGACACCTCAACGAAACCGGTCAACCTCGGAACGCAACCCCGCCGCCAAGCTCTCCAGCTCTTTCGCCGTCACAGCCAGGTGCGACACCACTTCACGCTGCTCGCTGTTGGCCAGCGCAATGCTTTGCAAGTTGCTGCTGAGCAAAGTTGCAGTGCTGCTCTGCTCTTGGGTGGCCGTGGTGATCGCCGAGAACTGCTGGCCGGCCGCGCGACTCTGCTCATCGATGCGCGCCAGGGCCGCCGCGACGTTGGCGTTGCGCGACAGACCTTCCTGCATCAGCACATTGCCCTGCTCCATGGTGCTGATGGCATTGCCTGTCTCCTGCTGAATGCTCTGGATCATCAGCGAAATTTCATCGGTCGCCTGGCGAGTACGTGAAGCCAGGTTGCGTACTTCATCGGCGACCACGGCAAAACCACGGCCCTGCTCACCTGCGCGGGCTGCTTCGATCGCCGCGTTGAGCGCCAGCAGATTGGTCTGCTCGGCAATCGAGGTGATCACCCCGACGATGCCGCCAATTTCCTGTGAACGCTGGCCCAGCGTGTTGATGACCGTCGCGGTGCTGTTCAGCGCGCCAGCGATTTGCTCAATGGACGAAGAAGCCTCGTCCATCGAAGTCCGACCGATCCGGGTTTGCTCGGCGTTTTCCTGGGCGAGTAGCTGGGTGCTGCCCATGTTGTCGGCGATGTTCAGGGAGGTGGCGCTGAATTCTTCCACGGCGCCGGCCATGCTGGTGATCTCGCCAGACTGTTGTTCCATGCCTTCGTAGGCACCGCCAGACAGGCCAGACAGTGCCTGGGCACGACTATTGACCTCCTGCGATGCTTTGCGGATGTGCTCCACCATGGTCGAGAGCGCCTGGCTCATCTGGTTGAAAGCCCGGGCCAACTGACCGATTTCGTCATGGCTCGAGACATTCAGGCGCACGCTCAGATCACCGGCGCCCAGCGCTTCGGCCTGGCGCACCAGATCACCCAGTGGCGCCAGTTTGCTGCGCAACAACCAGACCGCCGCACCGACTGCAATCAGCATCGCCAGCAGGCTGCCGATCGCCAGTTGAATGCCGACGCTCCAGGTCACGGCGCGGATTTCCGCTTGGGGCATGCTCGCCACCACCGACCAGGGACCACCCTCGAACGGCACGGCCACGCTGTAAAAGTCTTCGGACTGGTCGCTCCAGAACTCACCTTTGCCAGGCGTTTTGGCCAGACCCGCAAGGGTTGGCGCCGCCTGTTCCAATGCTTGTACTCCAGCAATTGGCACCAGCCATTTACCCTGTTCATCCAGCAACGCCAGGGAGCCGGTCTGACCGATGCGGAAGCGCTTGAGGTTGGCGAACTGCGCGTTCTGCGCATCGGTGTAATCGAATCCTACAAACAGCACGGCAATCACCCGGCCGCCGCTGTCGCGTACCGGGGTGTACTGGGTCATGTAGGAACGTTCGAACAACAGGGCCCTACCGACGTAGTTCTGTCCCGCCATCAGGCGTGCGTAAGCCGGGTGAGCGTGATCCAGCAGCGTGCCGATGGCTCGCGTGCCATCCTGCTTGCTCAGGGAAGTACTGACGCGGATGAAGTCGTCGCCGTTACGCACGAACAGCGTGGCGACCCCGGCGGTCATTTGCTTGAACTCATCTACTTCCTGGAAATTGTTGTTCAGCACTTCGCTGCCCAGGTGCAAGCCTGGCGTCGACACGCCCGCGACCGTCACCGGCTGCTCCGGGTGCAGGCTGAGGCCAGCGCTGAAGCGCTTCTCGAACAGGCCGCTGAGACGCTGGGTACTCTCACGCAGCGTTCCGTGAAAGGTGCTCAACTGATCGGCCAGCAACCGGGCCTCGCTGGCCAGGTGCTCTTCGCGGGTAGCGAGGTTGGCGGTGTCCAGCGAACGCAGGGCGAACAGGGTGCTGCAGCTGATGACAATCGCCAGTATCACGGCAAGCGCGATACCCAGCTGTGAGGCAATGCGGGCGCGAGGTTGAGACATGACAGCTCCTGGCCAAGCGTCCGAATCCTCCTTGATCTGGCTGCACACTCAGCGATATTTCTAATAATGGGGTTTACGTCGAACCTGCACGAAGGTTCCACCCGCATCTCTTCGGCGGCAAAACTGAATACTTGAGCCGATTACCCGGATATGTCCGGAGCCTGGCGCTGCTCAGGCTCTATCGATTCAGCTCAGGTGCTCGACGTCCGGCAGTTCCATGGCCTTGACCTCTCCCTGCAGGAAGTCACTGAGCCGGCGCATACGCTCACCGCCGGGGCGAGTTTTCGGCCAGACCAGGTAATATTTCTCACCACTGGCCACGGCAGTCGGCCACGGCAGACTCAGACGTCCCTGAGCCACATCCTCGGCCACCATCAGCAGATCACCCATCGACACGCCGTAGCCCCGCGCTGCAGCGATCATGCCCAGCTCCAGCGTATCGAATACCTGCCCACCCTTGAGCGATACCTGCTCGGCCAGCCCCATGCGTTCTAGCCAGTTGCGCCAGTCGCGGCGATCCGGGGTGGGATGCAACAGTTCGGTATTGGCCAGGCGCGTCACGTCCCAAGGTTGCTCGTTCAGCAGATTTGGCGCGCCCACCGGGATCAGTTCTTCCGGGAACAGATAACTTGCCTCCCAATCGGGGGGGAAATGGCCATTACTCAACAACACGGCGCAGTCGAAGGGCTCGTCGTTGAAGTCCACCGAATCGACGTCCATCCAGGCGCTGGTCAGCTGCACCTCGTTCCCCGGCTGCAGGTGACGGAAGCGGCTGAGGCGTGCCAGCAACCAGCGCATGGTCAAGGTAGAAGGCGCCTTCATGCGCAGGATGTCGTCTTCGGCGCGCAAGGTATTGCAGGCCCGTTCCAGCGCGGTGAAGCCCTCGCGGATGCCCGGGAGCAACAGCCGCGCCGACTCGGTCAGTTGCAGGTTGCGGCCACTGCGGTGAAACAGTCGGCAGGCAAAATGATCTTCAAGCGTACGAATATGCCGGCTGACCGCGCTCTGGGTGATCGACAGCTCTTCAGCCGCCCGGGTAAACGAACTGTGACGAGCGGCCGCTTCAAAAGCACGCAGGGCATACAACGGAGGAAGACGACGGGACATTCAGAAAGCTCCTACAGCGCAATGCCAACAACTTAGCAGAAACTCTGCATGATGAGTTTTAGTCATGCCACCCATCCTTTTTATCCCTTTGTGAAAATCCTGCAAAGCGCCGAAAATCGACGGTCTACTGTTCCCTCTGAAAATCGAGCGTGATGATCATGAAGCATCCAGCGCGTATTGAACTCTGGGCCATATTGCGGCTGGCGGGGCCGCTGATTGCCTCGCAGTTGGCGCACATGCTGATGGTCCTCACCGATACCTTGATGATGGCGCGCATCAGCCCCGAAGCGCTCGCCGGCGGAGGCCTGGGCGCGGCCACTTATTCCTTCGTGTCGATCTTCTGCATCGGCGTGATTGCCGCGGTAGGTACGCTGGTGGCAATCCGTCAGGGTGCGGGCGATATCGTCGGGGCAGCGAAGCTCACTCAGGCGGGGTTGTGGCTGGCATGGCTGATGGCGCTGGCTGCCGGCCTGCTGCTGTGGAACCTCAAGCCTGTGCTGCTGATGTTCGGCCAGACCGAAAGCAACGTCCACATGGCCGGGCAATTCCTGATGATCCTGCCGTTCGCCCTGCCCGGCTACCTGAGCTTCATGGCCCTGCGCGGCTTCACCAGTGCAATCGGTCGGGCGACGCCGGTGATGGTTATCAGCCTCGCCGGCACGGTGGCGAACTTCCTGCTCAACTATGCATTGATCACCGGCATGTTTGGCCTGCCCAAGATGGGCCTGGTGGGGATCGGGCTGGTCACGGCCATCGTCGCCAACCTGATGGCAGTGGCGCTGGCCCTGTATATCCGGCGGCATCCGGCGTACGACGCTTATCCATTGCGCGAAGGTCTGTCACGGCCGAACCGCCAGTACCTGAAGGAACTATGGCGCCTGGGCCTGCCCATCGGCGGCACTTACGCCGTGGAAGTCGGGCTGTTCGCCTTCGCCGCGCTGTGCATGGGCACCATGGGCAGTACACAGCTGGGCGCGCATCAGATTGCCCTGCAGATCGTTTCGGTGGCGTTCATGGTGCCGGCCGGCATGTCCTACGCGATCACCATGCGTATCGGCCAGCACTACGGCGCCGGGCAGTTGCTGGATGCACGACTGGCGGGACGGGTCGGCATTGTGTTCGGGGCCGCAGCGATGCTCGGTTTCGCGATGGTTTTCTGGTTACTGCCCAATCAGCTGATTGGCTTGTTCCTGGATCACAACGACCCGGCGTTCCGCCCAGTGATTGAACTGGCGGTGAGCCTGCTGGCGGTCGCCGCCTGGTTCGAGCTGTTTGACGGCACGCAGACTATCGCCATGGGCTGCATTCGCGGGCTCAAGGATGCCAAGACCACGTTTCTAGTTGGACTGGGTTGCTACTGGCTGATTGGCGCACCGGCGGCCTGGTGGATGGCATTCCACCTCGACTGGGGCCCGACCGGGGTGTGGTGGGGCCTGGCGCTGGGCCTGGCGTGTGCAGCGGTGAGCCTGACGCTGGCGTTTGAGTGGAAAATGAAGCGGATGATTCGGCGGGAGCCGGCGTCGCCGCAGCGTTTTCAGGTCGCCCAACCTGACTGAGATCCCTTTGTGGAAATGAGATCCCCCTGTGGGAGCGGGCTTGCTCGCGAAGGCGCAGTGTCAGGCGACAGTGATGTTGCCTGACACGGCCTCTTCGCGAGCAAGCCCGCTCCCACATTGGATTTGGGTTAGCTCACGACTTCCATGGCGGGCTGCTGGCTCGAGCCAAACGACAAATACTCCACCAACTCCACCAACGGCAACGGCTTGCTGATCAGGTAACCCTGCACCTGATCACAGCCAAAGCCGCGCAACAGCTCCAGCTGCTCCGGAGTTTCCACGCCTTCGGCTACCACTTCGAGGTTGAGGTTGTGCGCCAGGTTGATCATCGCGTGCACCAGCTTGCGATTCTCCTCGCGCTCTTCCATGCCGCCGACAAAACTCTTGTCGACCTTCAGCAAGGCAATGGGCAGGCTGTTGAGGTGCACGAATGAAGAGAAGCCGGTCCCAAAGTCATCCAGGGAGAAGCGCACGCCCAGGCGCCCGAGGGCATCCATGGTCTGCTTGACCAAGTCGCTGCGACGCATCACGGCGGTTTCAGTCAGTTCGAACTCCAGCCACTGCGCCTCGACCCCGCGCTCAACGATCAGGCGGCTGAGGGTCGGCAACAACTGGCTGTCCTGGAATTGCCGGAACGACAGATTGATCGCCATGTGCAGCGCTGGCAGCCCGCGCTCGCGCAGGGCCTGCATGTCGCGCAGGGCACGGGAAATAACCCAGTAACCCAGGGGCACAATCAAGCCGCTCTGCTCGGCCAGCGGTACGAATTCACTGGGTGGCAGCAAACCGCGCTCGGCATGACGCCAGCGCACCAGCGCTTCGAGGCCGACGATTTGCCCGTCCTCGAGGTTCAGCCGGGGCTGGTAATGCAGTTCCAGCTCATCGCGGCGCAGTGCCCGACGCAGCTCGCTTTCCAGGTCAGCCATGCTCCGCGCATTGCGGTTGATACGTTCATTGAAGATGTGAAAGGTGCAACCCTGGGTGCTCTTGGCCTGCTGCATGGCGATGTGCGCGTGCCACATCAGCGGGTCAGCGCCGGCCTGGGCGCGAGCGTGGGCGATGCCCAGGCTGGACCCGATCAGCAGGCTTTCGCCGTCGACCCAATAGGGTTCGGCCAATGCTTCAGTGATTCTTTCGGCCATCCACTCGGCGCGCTGGGGGGCCCGGCGGGTATCGATCAACAGCGCAAATTCGTCGCTGCCCAACCGCGCCAGTTGGTCACCCACCTCAAGTTGGCTCTTCAGCCTGGCGACCACCTGCAGAATCAACCGGTCCCCGGCCTGATGCCCCAGGGCGTCGTTGGCGTGGCGGAAGTTGTCGAGGTCCAGATGCCCGAGGGCCAGGCCACGGCCGTCGTTTTCCACCAGACGCGCCGCCAACAGGGTCTGGAAACCCTGGCGATTGGCGATGCCGGTCAATGGGTCCTGCTCGGCCAGGCGCTGCAGGGTCGTCTCCAGCAGACCGCGCTCGCGTACGTGGCGCAGGCAGCGACGCAACATGCCGGGATCGAGCAGATCGCGCACCAGCCAGTCGCTCACACCATCGGGGGGCGACGCCGGCTCGTGTTCGAGCAGCAAAACGGTTGGCAGGGTGCAACGACCGGGAAGTGGCTGCAGAGCAGGTATCGTCAATAACACCGCACTGCGGTTGTCATCGAACAGACTGCTGACAGACTCCCAGTTCGGAGCGCTGATGAGCACGGCCGAGCTCCCCATCGGAGCCAGACACTCACGCAACAACGCTGTCCACGCTGGCTCTTCGGCCAGTAGCAGCAAACGCAAGGGTTCGACAGGCGTAGACAAGCTAGCTCCCTAGACTCTGCAGTGATGTAAGCGACGGGCATTATGCCGCGCCACCAACCAATGACCAAATGACATCAGTTATCAAACGTGGCTTTTGTATCAGGAATTACGAACATTAGACGCAAATACCTCACGTATCCTGCGTGAAAGTAACAAAACCGGCAAATGCAGTTAGCGTGGTGCGTCACAAGTCGGACAGAGCAGCACAAATTGCTGAGCCTGTTAAAATGCCGGCCCATTTCGCAAACGACTCCCTGATTCCGTATGTCCCGACTCAATCCCCGGCAGCAAGAAGCCGTGAGCTACGTCGGCGGCCCTCTTTTGGTGCTCGCCGGTGCTGGCTCCGGCAAGACCAGCGTGATCACGCGCAAGATTGCGCACCTGATCCAGAACTGCGGCATCCGCGCCCAGTACATCGTCGCCATGACCTTTACCAACAAGGCCGCGCGCGAGATGAAGGAACGGGTCGGCACCCTGCTCAAGGGCGGCGAAGGCCGCGGCCTGACGGTGTGCACCTTCCATAACCTGGGCTTGAACATCATCCGCAAGGAACATGTTCGCCTGGGCTACAAGCCGGGCTTCTCGATTTTTGACGAAACCGACGTCAAATCGCTGATGACTGACATCATGCAGAAGGAATACTCGGGCGACGACGGCGTCGACGAGATCAAGAACATGATCGGCTCGTGGAAGAACGACCTGATTCTGCCCGCCGAAGCCCTGGAAAATGCGCGCAATCCGAAGGAGCAGACAGCTGCCATCGTTTACACCCACTATCAGCGCACGCTCAAGGCGTTCAACGCGGTGGATTTCGACGACCTGATCCTGCTGCCGGTGAAGCTGTTCCAGGAACACGCCGACATCCTCGAAAAATGGCAGAACAAGGTTCGTTACCTGCTGGTAGACGAATACCAGGACACCAACGCCAGCCAGTATTTGCTGGTGAAGCTGCTGATCGGCAAACGCAACCAGTTCACCGTGGTCGGCGACGACGACCAGTCGATCTACGCCTGGCGGGGCGCGCGGCCGGAAAACCTGATGTTGCTCAAGGACGACTATCCGTCCCTGAAAGTGGTGATGCTCGAGCAGAACTACCGCTCCACCAGCCGCATCCTGCGCTGCGCCAACGTGCTGATCTCGAACAACCCTCACGAATTCGAAAAACAGCTGTGGAGCGAGATGGGCCACGGCGACGAGATCCGCGTTATCCGCTGCCGCAACGAAGACGCCGAAGCCGAGCGCGTGGCCGTGGAACTGCTGACCCTGCATCTGCGCACCGATCGCCCCTACAGCGATTTTGCGATCCTGTACCGCGGTAATTACCAGGCCAAGCTGATCGAGCTGAAGCTGCAGCACCACCAGATCCCCTATCGCCTGTCCGGCGGCAACAGTTTCTTCGGGCGCCAGGAAGTGAAGGACCTGATGGCCTACTTCCGCCTGATCGTGAACCCGGACGACGACAACGCTTTCCTGCGAGTGATCAACGTGCCGCGCCGGGAGATCGGTTCAACCACCCTGGAAAAACTCGGCAACTACGCCACCGAGCGCAAGATCTCGATGTACGCTGCCACCGACGAAATCGGCCTGGGCGAACACCTGGACACGCGTTTCACCGATCGCCTGTCGCGCTTCAAGCGCTTCATGGACAAGGTTCGCGAGCAGTGCGCCGGCGAAGACCCGATCTCGGCGCTGCGCAGCATGGTCATGGACATCGATTACGAGAACTGGCTGCGCACCAACAGCTCCAGCGACAAGGCGGCCGATTACCGCATGGGCAACGTCTGGTTCCTGATCGAGGCGTTGAAAAACACCCTCGAAAAAGACGAAGAAGGCGAGATGACCGTCGAGGACGCCATCGGCAAGCTGGTGCTGCGCGACATGCTGGAACGTCAGCAGGAAGAGGAGGATGGCGCCGAAGGTGTGCAGATGATGACGTTGCACGCGTCCAAGGGCCTGGAATTTCCTTACGTGTTCATCATGGGCATGGAAGAGGAAATTCTCCCCCACCGCTCCAGCATCGAAGCCGACACCATCGAAGAAGAACGCCGCCTGGCCTACGTCGGAATTACCCGCGCGCGTCAGACCCTGGCCTTCACCTTCGCCGCCAAGCGTAAGCAATACGGCGAGATCATCGACTGTGCGCCGAGCCGCTTCCTTGATGAACTGCCGCCGGACGACCTGGCCTGGGAAGGCAATGACGACACCCCGGTTGAAGTCAAAGCCGTTCGCGGCAATACCGCATTGGCAGATATACGGGCGATGTTAAAGCGCTAGAATTGAGTACTTTTTAACCCAAGCATTTCAACCGAACACTTTTTGACAAGCTAGGCGCCTGCTGCGCCAGTAGAGGAAAGCTTCATGGAAGCACTGCACAAGAAAATCCGCGAAGAAGGCATCGTGCTTTCCGATCAGGTCCTGAAGGTCGACGCCTTCCTGAACCATCAGATCGACCCGGCCCTGATGAAGCTGATCGGCGACGAGTTCGCCGCGCTGTTCAAAGACTCGGGCATCACCAAGATCGTCACCATCGAAGCCTCGGGCATCGCCCCGGCGATCATGACCGGGCTGAACCTCGGCGTGCCGGTGATCTTCGCCCGCAAGCAACAGTCCCTGACCCTGACTGAAAACCTGCTGTCGGCGACCGTTTACTCATTCACCAAGAAGACCGAAAGCACCGTGGCGATCTCCCCGCGCCACCTGACCAGCAGCGACCGCGTGCTGATCATTGATGACTTCCTGGCCAACGGCAAGGCGTCGCAGGCGCTGATCTCGATCATCAAGCAGGCCGGCGCGACCGTGGCCGGTTTGGGCATCGTGATCGAGAAGTCGTTCCAGGGTGGCCGTGCCGAGTTGGACTCGCAGGGTTATCGTGTTGAATCGCTGGCGCGTGTGCAGTCGTTGAAGGATGGCGTTGTAACCTTCATCGAATAACCCGCTGCCCCCCCTGTAGGAGTGAGCCTGCTCGCGATGAGGCCATCACATTCAACATCATTGTTGCCTGTGACACCGCCATCGCGAGCAGGCTCACTCCTACAAGGGTGTGTGTTGTTGGTTAGATCGTGGTGGCTTTCAGGCCGGTGAGCAACAGCCGCTGAAACAGATCCTCCTTCAAACCCTCCGGATGGGTCAGCTGCATCCGTTCCAGATGCACCGGAAACTCCGACGGTTCTGGCGCATCCAGCGCTGCCTTGCCCAACTCGAGAATTTCCGCCAGCTTGAACTTGCTCTTCAACCAGTTCAAAGCCCGCAATAGATCCCGCTCCACCTCAGTGAAATCGCATCCCAACGGATACTCCGGAAACAACTGCGGATGCCGCGCCTGAATGGCCTGCAGCCGTTGCGGACTGTTGTCGGCGAAACGCGGGTCCATGCGGAAATCTTTCGGCAATTTGCCAACTTTTTGCGCCTGTTCGATCAGCTCCGGTTGAAAGCGCGAGTCGCTGATGTTCAGCAGCGCCTCGATCACCGCCGCGTCGGTTTTGCCGCGCAGATCGGCAATGCCGTACTCCGTGACCACGATATCGCGCAGATGCCGCGGGATGGTGCAATGGCCGTATTCCCAAACGATGTTCGAACTGACCTCGCCGCCCGCCTCGCGCCAGCTGCGCAGTATCAACACCGAACGAGCGCCTTGCAGCGCATGGCCCTGGGCGACAAAGTTGTATTGCCCGCCGACTCCGCTGAGTACGCGCCCGTCTTCCAGCTGATCGGCCACCCCGGCACCCAGCAGGGTCATGGTGAACACCGTGTTGATAAAGCGCGCATCCAGGCGCTGCAGGCGCTTTAGCTCCTCCTGGCCGTAGAGCTCATTGATGTAGCTGATGCGGGTCATGTTGAATTCGAGGCGCTTGCTTTGCGGCAATTCACGCAAACGCTCGTAGAAGCTGCGCGGCCCGAGGAAAAATCCACCATGCACCGAGATGCCATCGGTCTGTGCGGCCTCATCCAGCGTACCGGCATTCGCCTGTTGCTGGGTGGGCACATCCGGGTAGACCTTGCGCCGCACGATCCCGGCATCCGCCAGCACCAGCAGACCGTTGACGAACATTTCGCTACAGCCATACAAGCCCCTCGCGAACGGCTCGATGCCGCCTTCGCGGTCGATCAGCTGCGCCCACTGGCTGAGATTGATGTCTGCCAGCAGCGCTTTGTATCCGTCACTGTCGGCCTGGCGCGCGAGCAATGCGGCGGTCAATGCATCGCCCATGGAACCGATGCCGATTTGCAGCGTGCCGCCGTCGCGCACCAGGGTGCTGGCGTGCAGCCCGATGAAATGGTCCTGGAAACCCACCGGCATGTTCGGCGTGGAAAACAGCGTGGAGTCGTCCTTGGCATCGATCAACAGGTCAAAGGTATCGATGCCGATTTCCGCGTCGCCTGGCATGTAGGGCAAATCGTTATGCACCTGCCCCACCACCAGAATCGTCTCCCCCGCTGCCCGGCGCTTTTCGATCATGGGGAACAAGTCGAGGGTGATGTCCGGGTTGCAGCTCAGGCTCAGGCGATCGGGATGCTCGCTATGGCTGGCCACCAGCTGCGCGATCAGGTTCAAGCCGGCCGCATTGATGTCCCGGGCGGCGTGGCTGTAGTTGCTGCTGACGTAATCCTGCTGGGCCGACTCGCTGTGCAGCAGGCTGCCAGGCTGCATGAAGAATTGCTGCACATGGATATTGGCCGGCAGGCTGTCCTTGAGCAGGTCCGCGAGGAAATCCAGCTCCGGGTAGTCACCGAACACCCGCTCGATGAAAGGCTTGAGGAAGCGCCGTTGCAAGCCGTCCCCCAGCACCGGCCGGCCCAGGCACAACGCGGTGTAGACGGTCAGCTGGCGCTCGGGCAGCTGCGCCACGCGCTGATAGAGCGCGTTGACGAAATGGTTGGGTTTGCCCAGACCCAAGGGCAGGCCCATGTGAATGTGTGCCGGCAACCGCGCCAGGACATCATCGACCGCTTGCTCGATAGAACACAGCTGAACCATCTGACCTTCCCTTACATTCCGTGAATTGGGGTTGGACCGAGCTTGCATGCTCTTTGCTGCATTGAACAGTCTGGTAGGGTGGGAAATTATCCAATCAGGAGGAGCAAGCCGGCGGAACCTTGTAGCAGCTGCCGAAGGCTGCGTTCGAGGACGAAGTCCTCGCCTTCAGGACCTTTAGTCATTCAAAGGCACCGCATGCCAAGGTTTTACGACTGCTTCGCGGCCGGACGCAGGCTTCGCCAGCTGCTACGAAGGTATGCACACGCGCACAAAAAAGCCGCCCAAAAGCGGCTTTTTGCTGAAAAATGAACGCTTATTTCAAGCCGGACATTTTCTCGATGGCGCCTTTGAGATCAGCATCCGAGCAATCGGCACAGGTGCCTTTTGGCGGCATTGCGTTGATCCCGGTGATCGCTTTGGCCAGGATGCCGTCGAGGCCGCCCTGGTGATCCGCACGTTCTTTCCAGGCTGCAGTGTCACCAATTTTTGGCGCGCCCAACAGGCCGGAGCCGTGGCAAGCGTTGCAATGTTTCGCAATGATCGAGTCAGGGGTCTTGGCATCACCGCCGCCGGCAGACGCAGCGACTTCCATACCCTTGCACTCTTGACCTGTTACACAGACCTTGCCTACGGGTTCAAGGCGTTTGGCAATATCATCATTCGTCGCAGCTTGAGCGCTGACAGCCCATAGGGCCAGTACGGTTGCTGGTACAGCCAGCATTTTCATAATTAGGTTCACGCGTTCACCCTCAATGGTGGCTAGTCACGCCCACGGCCACGGTTCGCAGGCGGGCGCAAGTATAACGGTAAGCCCGCCACACTGAAACAACCCCAAAGTCGAAGGGGTCTTGTTCCATGACGTTAAAACGGTTCGGGCGCCTCGGCAGTACTGGCAGGACGCCTCTTCTCTTAGAAATTCGCCGGTGTCGCTGCGCTGATTAGTCGCGCTGGCGCATCGAACGGATTACGGAAACGGTGCGGCTTGGTACTTTCAAAGTAGTAGCTATCGCCAGCTTCGAGCACAAATGTTTCAAGCCCCACCACCAGCTCCAGTCGCCCCTCCAGCAAAATCCCGGTCTCTTCCCCTTCATGGGTGAGCATCTCGTCACCGGTGTCGGCGCCTGGGGGGTAGATTTCGTTGAGGAATGCGATGGCGCGGCTCGGGTGCGCCCGGCCGACCAGCTTCATGGTCACGGCACCATCGGAAATATCGATCAGCTCGTTGGCTTTGTAGACGATCTGAGTCGGTTTTTCCTGCAGGATTTCTTCTGAAAAGAACTCGACCATGGACATGGGAATGCCGCCCAACACCTTGCGCAGCGAACTGATCGAGGGGCTCACGCTATTCTTCTCGATCATCGAGATGGTGCTATTGGTGACGCCCGCGCGCTTGGCGAGCTCACGCTGGGAGAGACCCTTGAGCTTACGGATCGATTGCAGTCGTTCACCGACGTCCAAGCTTGCGCCTCCAGAATTCAGGTAGTTGAATATTGAGCGTTATCATGGCGACAGCGTTCAGTATTTACAACACTTGGACCTGAATCCCGTTGGGCGAGGCGACTTCCGGCGCGCTGAGGTGAGCCTTAATCCCCGGAATAGAGCTTTGGCACCCGACGCAGATTGCAAAAGATCTGGTAAGGAATCGTGTCGGCAGCCGCTGCCACTTCGCTGGCGAGGATGTTTTTCCCCCACAACTCGACGGTTGAGCCCAGGCCTGCCTGGGGCACATCAGTCAGATCGATGCACAGCATGTCCATCGAAACCCGACCAATCAACTGGCTGCGCTGGCCAGCGACCATGACTGGCGTACCAGTCGGCGCCTGGCGCGGATAACCGTCGGCATAACCCATGGCCACCACGCCCACGCGCATCGGCCGCGGCGTGACAAAACGGGCTCCGTAGCCAATTGGCTCGCCAGCCGGAAGCTCACGCACGCAAATCACTTTCGATTCGAGGGTCATCACGGGCTGCAGGCGCGAAGCCACGGTGTTGGCTTCTTCGAACGGCGTCGCGCCGTACAGCATGATCCCCGGGCGAACCCAGTCGCTGGGAATTTGCGGCCAACCCATGACTGCCGGCGAATTGCGCAGGCTGATTTCAGCCGACAAACCCTGGCGTGCCGCTTCGAACACCGCGACCTGCTCGGCACTGGACTGATCATGCAGCTCATCGGCACGGGCGAAGTGGCTCATCAGCACAATCTTCGCGACCTTGCCGCTGGCCAGGAGCCGCTGATAGGCAGCCTGGTAATCCGCAGGATGCAGGCCGACCCGATGCATGCCCGAGTCAAGCTTGAGCCATACCGTAATCGGCTTGCTCAACGAAGCCTTTTCGATGGCTTCGAGTTGCCACAACGAATGCACTACGCACCAGAAATCGTGCTCGACGATCAGCGACAGCTCATCGGCTTCAAAAAAGCCTTCAAGCAGCAAGACCGGCGCGCGAATACCTGCAGCCCGCAGCTCCAGAGCCTCCTCGATGCACGCTACGGCAAAACCGTCTGCTTCGGCTTCCAGGGCCTGGGCACAACGTACAGCGCCATGACCATAGGCATCGGCCTTGATCACCGCGAGGGCCTTGGCCCCCGTGACTTCACGGGCCAGTTGATAGTTGTGGCGCAGGGCTTGGAGGTCGATCAGGGCACGGGCAGGACGCATGGCGGCAGACTTCTGGTCGGTCAGTGGAATAAAAACCGGCGCTGCTGGCGGCGTTAACCGCCAGTCGCACCGGGAGAGGGATCTTGCTTAAGGCAGAGCAGCCACTACCGACAGCTCAACCAGAATTTGCGGTTCACACAGCTTGGACTCAACCGTGGCACGGGCTGGGGCAACACCTTTGGGCAGCCACTTGTCCCACACCGAATTCATGCCGGCGAAATCTGCGTCGATGTCTTTCAGGTAAATCGTCACTGACAGCAGGCGGCTCTTGTCGGTCCCGGCCAGATCGAGCAAACGCTCGATATTGGCCAATGTTTCACGGGTCTGCTGTTCAATCCCGGCGCTCATATCGTCGCCGACCTGTCCTGCCAGATACACGGTACCGCTATGGACGACGATCTGACTCATGCGCTCATTGGTGAGCTGGCGCTGGATTGACATGTTTTGCAGACTCCTGAATTTTGTTGCCGTAACGGGAAATATCGAGGCCTTCGGCACTGATCTGCGGCGTCCTCTTGGCCATCAAGTCGGCAAGCAAGCGACCGGAACCGCATGCCATGGTCCAACCCAGCGTGCCGTGACCCGTGTTCAGGAACAGATTGCTGAACGGCGTCGCGCCGACAATCGGCGTTCCGTCCGGGGTAGTTGGACGCAAGCCGGTCCAGAAGCTCGCCTGGGCCAGATCGCCGCCCTGAGGATAGAGGTCGTTGACGATCATCTCCAGGGTTTCACGCCGACGCGGGTTCAGCGACAGGTCAAAACCGGCGATCTCCGCCATGCCACCCACTCGGATGCGGTTGTCGAAACGGGTGATCGCGACCTTGTAGGTCTCGTCGAGGATGGTCGAAGTAGGCGCCATCGCCGGATTGGTAATCGGCACGGTCAGGGAGTAACCCTTGAGCGGATACACCGGGGCCTTGATGCCCAGCGGTTTGAGCAGCTGCGGCGAGTAGCTGCCGAGCGCAAGTACGTAGCGGTCAGCGGTTTCCAGCTTGCCGTCGATCCAAACGCCGTTGACCCGGTCGCCGGCATAGTCGAGCTTCTGGATGTCCTGGCCAAAGCGGAACTCAACGCCCAGCTTCACTGCCATTTCGGCCAGGCGGGTAGTGAAGATCTGGCAGTCGCCGGTCTGGTCATTCGGCAGACGCAGGGCGCCCGCGAGGATGTCGGTAACGCTGGCCAGGGCCGGTTCGACCCGGGCGATGCCGGCACGATCGAGCAGTTCGAACGGCACGCCGGACTCTTTCAAGACGGCGATATCTTTCGCCGCGCCATCCAGTTGCGCCTGGGTGCGGAACAACTGCGTGGTGCCGAGGCTGCGGCCTTCATAGGCGATGCCGGTTTCAGCGCGCAATTCATCGAGGCAGTCACGGCTGTACTCGGACAGGCGGACCATGCGCTCTTTGTTCACCGCATATCGGCTGGCGGTGCAGTTGCGCAGCATCTGCGCCATCCACAGGTACTGGTCGATGTCAGCCGTAGCCTTGATCGCTAGTGGGGCGTGACGCTGCAGCAGCCACTTGATCGCCTTGAGAGGTACACCCGGCGCTGCCCACGGCGAGGCATAACCCGGCGATACCTGGCCGGCGTTGGCGAAACTGGTCTCCATGGCAGCAGCCGGCTGACGATCCACAACCACCACTTCAAACCCGGCTCGAGCCAGATAATAAGCACTGGCGGTACCGATGACGCCGCTACCCAAGACCATAACGCGCATTTTCATATCCCTCATCGCGGCTTGCCGCTGACGTTTGTTGTGTTCGAGCAATGATGTGCGCAGTGTAAAAAAGATTAGGCAGTGCTTTTCACTATATAAGTGCCTATATTTGGCGACAATTCTCGGCAAAAACCCTTTTCACGGAGGCGCATCCCCTATGCGTACCAACACTCAGACCAAACGTGAGCTGGACAAGATAGACCGCAACATCCTGCGGATCCTGCAAGCGGACGGGCGCATCTCGTTCACCGAGCTTGGGGAAAAGGTCGGGCTCTCGACTACGCCCTGCACCGAGCGGGTCCGGCGGCTGGAGCGCGAAGGGATCATCATGGGCTACAACGCCCGCCTGAATCCGCAGCACTTGAAGGGCAGCCTGCTGGTGTTCGTCGAGATCAGCCTCGACTACAAATCCGGAGATACTTTCGAGGAATTCCGCCGTGCGGTGCTCAAGCTGCCTCACGTGTTGGAGTGTCACCTGGTGTCAGGCGATTTCGACTACCTGGTGAAGGCGCGGATTTCCGAGATGGCTTCGTACCGCAAATTGCTGGGGGATATCCTGCTCAAGCTGCCGCATGTGCGCGAGTCAAAGAGCTATATCGTGATGGAAGAGGTGAAGGAGAGTCTGTGCCTGCCGATTCCGGACTGAGGGATTTACGGCGGCGGTTCGAGCCTGCTCGCGATGGCACCAACCCGGTCCAGGCCTATACCAACACCTGCCGGGTCGACGCCATGTACTCATGGATCTGCTTCTCCACCTGCGGATGAATCAGCTCCACTGGCCCTCGACCATTGGGGCATGGCAACGTTTTGGTGGTACCGAACAGCCGGCAGATCAGCGGTCGCTCGTCATACACGGTGCAGCCATTCGGGCCGAGATGCACACAGTTGAGCTCATCCATCGCCGCATCCTGCTCGGCGCGGGTTTTGCGCGGCAGGCGCGACATTTCTTCCGGCGAGGTGGTCACCGGCCCACAGCAGTCATGGCAGCCCGGTACGCACTCGAATGAGGGTATCTGCTGGCGCAGCGCGCGAATTTTCTGACTGTTGCAGCTCATCGACACAGTGACCAAAGCAGCGGAATAGAGCGCAATTGTGCAGCAAAAGCGCCAATCCAGACACCACCAGCCGACCAGTGTTGCCCGGCCCCGAAGCTGCGGCCTATGCTCAGTCAAATTTTCCAGACACCTGAATCAGGAACATGCTCATGAATGCCCGTGCTCAGCAACCCATCGCGAGCCACCAGCACCCGCGCTCTTATTACGCCGCCAGCAGCCTGCCACAACCTGATCATCCAGTGCTGCAGGGTGAGGTGCTGGCTGACGTCTGCGTGGTTGGCGGAGGTTTCTCGGGGCTGAACACGGCACTGGAACTGGCCGAGCGTGGCTTCAACGTGGTACTGCTGGAAGCCCATAAAATTGGCTGGGGCGCCAGCGGCCGCAACGGCGGGCAGCTGATTCGCGGAGTCGGCCATGGGCTCGACCAGTTCGCCAACGTGATCGGCGCCGACGGTGTGCGCCAGATGAAGCTCATGGGCCTGGAGGCAGTGGAAATCGTCCGCCAGCGGATCGAACGTTTCCAGATAGCGTGCGACCTGACCTGGGGGTATTGCGACCTCGCCAACAAACCCGGCGATCTGCAAGGTTTCGCCGAAGATGCCGCCGAATTGCGCACTCTCGGTTACCGCTACGAAACCCGGCTGCTGCGGGCCAATGAAATGCATGAGGTGGTCGGGTCCGAGCGGTATGTCGGCGGCCTCATCGACATGGGTTCCGGACACCTGCATCCGCTTAATCTGGCGCTTGGCGAAGCCAGTGCCGCTCAACAACTGGGCGCCAGGTTGTTTGAACAGTCGGCGGTGACCCGCATCGATTATGGCCCGGAGGTCAAAGTTCATACCGCCCACGGCTCGGTCCGCGCCAAGACTCTGGTGCTGGGGTGCAACGCCTACCTCAATGACCTCAACCCGGAGCTCAGTGGCAAAGTGCTGCCGGCGGGCAGCTATATCATTGCCACCGAGCCCCTGAGCGAAGACCAGGCCCATGCACTGCTGCCGCAGAACATGGCGGTATGTGATCAACGGGTAGCGCTGGATTACTACCGGCTTTCAGCGGACCGGCGCCTGCTGTTTGGCGGGGCCTGCCATTACTCGGGGCGAGACCCGAGCGACATCGCGGCATACATGCGGCCGAAAATGCTCGAGGTGTTCCCGCAACTGGCCAACGTGAGGATCGATTATCAATGGGGCGGGATGATCGGCATCGGCGCCAACCGCCTGCCGCAGATCGGCCGGCTCAAGGATCAGCCGAATGTCTACTATGCCCAGGCCTATTCGGGACATGGAGTGAATGCGACCCACCTGGCGGGCAAGTTGCTGGCCGAGGCTATCAACGGGCAGCAAGGCGGTGGTTTCGACCTGTTTGCCAAGGTGCCGCACATTACTTTCCCGGGTGGTAAGCATCTGCGTTCGCCGTTGTTGGCGCTGGGGATGTTGTGGCATCGGCTTAAAGAGTTGGTCTGAAACCCGCGTAGCAGCTGACGAGCCCCGCGAGGCAGCGTTCGGTGGCGAAGCCGCCGCAAAAGTGCAACCGCGACCTTCTGGTGGATCGCGGCCCTAGCCGAACGTAGCCTTCGGCAGCTGCTACAAGGGATTGCGCTATCACTCACATCCGCCAAAACGGTTTAAGCCCCTCCTCCAGCGCCTGCTCCCGACTCAGCCCGATGTCCCGTAGCTGCTCAGGCGTGAGTTCCAGCAACGCCTTGCGCGTATGCACTCGACGCCAGAACAGGGCCCAGCGACCCAGGCCGGACGGCGAGTTGCGCACTTGCGCCTCGCGGGTGCCGTTTTCGTGCCCTTTCGCCAGTTCCTGACTGTGTAACGTCAGCCGCACATCGCTCAAACCGTTCATCGTGGTAACTCCTGTTTACTTGGGTAGCCAGAGGTTTCATGATGCGCGGACGAGCAAAACCGTGACAGATTCACTCTTACGGTATTAAAACCCTACAGATCCGTCATTCCTAGCTCTGAATCGTCAAATCTCAGCTGATCTGTACTGGTCGATCAAATAACTCAGACCGAGACTGCGCCATGACCCTCTACGTCAACCTTGCCGAATTGCTCGGCACACGTATTGAACAGGGCTTCTATCGCCCCGGTGATCGGCTGCCGTCGGTGCGGGCGCTGAGTGTCGAACACGGGGTCAGCCTGAGCACGGTTCAGCAGGCTTATCGGGTGCTGGAAGACAGCGGCCTGGCAATGCCCAAGCCCAAGTCCGGCTACTTTGTGCCCGCCAGCCGCGAGCTGCCGGATTTGCCTGCGGTAGGCCGTCCGGCACAACGACCGGTGGACATCTCGCAGTGGGACCAGGTACTGGAACTGATTCGCGCTGTGCCGCGCAAGGACGTGGTGCAGCTGGGTCGAGGCATGCCCGACATCACCACCCCCACCATGAAACCGCTGCTGCGCAACCTCGCCCGGATCAGCCGGCGCCAGGACATGCCCGGCCTGTATTACGACAACATCCATGGCACGCTCGAATTGCGCGAACAGATTGCGCGCCTGATGCTCGACTCCGGCTGCCAGTTGAGCGCCAGCGACCTGGTGGTAACCACCGGCTGTCATGAAGCCTTGTCCACCAGCATCCGGGCCATTTGCGAGCCCGGGGACATCGTGGCGGTAGATTCGCCGAGTTTTCACGGTGCCATGCAAACCCTCAAGGGCCTCGGAATGAAGGCCCTGGAAATCCCGACCGATCCGATCACCGGCATCAGTCTGGATGCCCTGGAACTCGCGTTGGAACAATGGCCAATCAAGGTCATACAGTTGACCCCCAACTGCAACAACCCGCTGGGCTATATCATGCCGGAGTCGCGCAAACGCGCATTGTTGACGCTCGCCCAACGTTTCGACGTGGCGATCGTCGAGGACGACGTGTATGGCGAGCTTTCCTACACCTACCCGCGACCGCGCACGATCAAATCCTTTGACGAAGACGGCCGCGTCCTGCTGTGCAGTTCCTTCTCCAAAACCCTCGCGCCCGGCTTGCGCATCGGCTGGGTGGCGCCCGGGCGCTATCTGGAACGGGTGCTGCACATGAAATACATCAGCACCGGCTCTACCGCACCGCAACCACAGATCGCCATCGCGGAGTTCCTCAAGTCCGGGCATTTCGAGCCGCATTTGCGTCGAATGCGCAGCCAATACCAACGCAACCGCGACCTGATGATTGACTGGGTCTCCCGCTATTTTCCCGCAGGCACGCGCGCCAGTCGGCCCCAAGGCAGCTTCATGCTGTGGGTCGAACTACCGGATGGATTCGATACCCTCAAACTGAATCGTGCCTTGCACGATCAGGGCGTACAGATTGCCGTGGGCAGTATTTTTTCCGCCTCCGGCAAGTACCGCAATTGCCTGCGGATGAACTACGCTGCCAAACCAACGCCATTGATCGAAGAAGCGGTGCGCAAGGTGGGCGCCGCAGCTATCAAACTCCTGGCGGAAACTGATCACATTCACGACTGACCTTTCTGCGCAAACCAGCGTCCATATATCGACCCCAGCCGCCAATCGGAACGATCCTACGTGAGAGTCAGACACCCGCTGCTCGCTCTTCTGCTTCTCGCCTCGCTCCTTGGTGGCTGCGCCAGCCTTGATGTGACACGCGAACCCAGCCAGGCCCTGCCCGCCAGCGATTCGGCGTTCGGCCGGTCGATTCAGGCCCAGGCGGCGCCCCATGAAGGCAAATCCGGATTTCGCCTGCTGTCCAACAGCAGTGAAGCGTTCATGGCGCGCGCCGAGCTGATCCGCAATGCCCAGAGCAGCCTCGACCTGCAGTACTACATCGTGCACGACGGTATCAGCACTCGAATGCTGGTCGAAGAGTTGCTCAAGGCGGCCGACCGTGGCGTGAGGGTCCGAATCCTCCTTGACGACACCACCAGTGACGGCCTGGACTGGATCATCGCGACCCTGGCGGCGCACGAACACATTCAGATCCGCCTGTTCAACCCGCTGCACCTGGGCCGCTCCACGGGTGTCACGCGCAACATGGGCCGCCTGTTCAACCTGTCGCAACAGCATCGACGCATGCACAACAAGCTGTGGCTGGCGGACAACAGTGTGGCAATCGTCGGCGGACGCAACCTGGGCGATGAATATTTCGACGCCGAGCCCAATCTGAATTTCACCGACATCGACATGCTCAGCGTCGGCCCGGTCGCCGAACAGTTGGGACATAGCTTCGATCAGTACTGGAACAGTGCGCTGAGCAAGCCGATCGACCAGTTTCTGTCGAGCAGGCCCACGCAAAAAGACCTGCAGGACACCCGGACCCAGCTGGAACAATCCCTGGAAGAAACCCGCAAGCAGAATCACGCGCTCTACCAGCAACTGATGACCTACAATACCAACCCGCGCCTGGACATCTGGCGCCGGGAGCTGATTTGGGCCTGGAACCAGGCGCTGTGGGATGCGCCGAGCAAGGTGCTGGCGAAGGGCGAGCCCGATCCGCAGCTGCTGCTGACCACTCAGCTGGCTCCTGAATTGGATAGGGTGAGCAAGGAACTGATCCTGATCTCGGCCTACTTCGTGCCGGGCCAGCCCGGCCTGGTGTACCTCACCGGCCGCGCCGATGCCGGTGTTTCGGTGACGTTGCTGACCAACTCACTGGAAGCCACCGATGTGCCGGCGGTGCACGGCGGCTACGCGCCTTATCGCAAGGCCCTGCTGGAACACGGCGTGAAGTTGTTCGAGCTGCGCCGTCAACCCGGCGATGGCGGCGGCAGCGGACCGAATATTTTCTCCAGCAAGTCGTACCGCGGCTCCGACTCGAGCCTGCACAGCAAGGCGATCATTTTCGATCAGCAGAAATCGTTCATCGGCTCATTCAACTTCGACCCGCGCTCGGTCCTGTGGAATACCGAAGTCGGGGTGCTGGTCGACAGCCCGGAACTCGCGGCACATGTACGCAAATCAGCACTGGAGGGCATGGCGCTGCCGTTGAGCTACCAGGTGAAACTGCAGGACGGGCAGATCGTCTGGGTCACTGAGGACGACGGCAAGATGCACGTCCTGACCAAAGAACCGGGCAGCTGGTGGCGCCGGTTCAATGCCTGGTTCAGTACAGCAGTGGGTCTGGAGCGGATGTTGTAACCACAACCCTACGCGGCCTGGGTGGTGCCGAACGCCCCCTGCCGCGACAACAGGATTACCAACCCCAACGCCCCCGCCGCCATCAACAGCGGCAATGCATGGCCGCTGATCCACTGACTGCCCGCTCCGGCAACCAGCGGCCCTACCAAACAGCCGATCCCCCACAACTGTGCAATGTGCGCATTGGCGCGCACCAGGGCGTCGTCCCGGTACCGTTCACCGATGAGGATCAGCGACAAGGTGAACAGGCCGCCCGCGCTCGCGCCAAACAGCACCCACAACGGCCAGATCAGCAGCGTGTCGATCAGCAATGGAATCGCCAGGCTCGAGACCAGCAAAATTACCGCACAACCGGTAAACAGAGTGCGCCTGGACAGGCGATCAGCCAGTGCACCAATCGGCAATTGCAGCAAAGCATCGCCCACCACCACCGTACTGACCATCGCCAAGGCGATTTCCGTGGTGAAGCCTTGGCGCAGGCAATAGACCGGCAGCAACGTCAGGATCATTGCTTCGAACGCAGCGAACAACGACACCGCCCAGGCGATCGCCGGCAAACCACGGCAAAAACCCAGCAAATCCCGGAAGGTCACGCTGCAGGCTTCACTGCTGGGCGCCCCGCTACGGCCGAGCAACAGCAACGGCGCGCTCGTCAGCAGGGCGACGCCGACCCAAAATCCGTAATCATGGTCGGTGCCCACTACCCCCAGCAGCAACGGGCCGGCCAGCTGGCTCAGGGCATAGGTGCTGCCGTAAAGCGCCACCAACCGTCCCCGCCATTGCTCGATTACCAGCTGATTGATCCAGCTTTCACCGAGGATAAACACCAGGGTCAGGATCACCCCGATCATCAGCCGCAACGCCAGCCACACCGGATAGCTCGGCAACAACGCCAGCAAGCCGATGGACAACGCCCCCGCCCACAGGCAAATGCGCATCAGATTCGCCGTGCCTAGACGCGCCGCCAGGTGACTGGAAATCTTCGCCCCCAGCAACACCCCGATGGCTGGCATCGCAGCCATCACGCCAATTGCAAATGAGCCGTAGCCCCAGCCTTCCAGGCGAAACGACACCAGCGGCATGCTGACACCCAAGGCCAGGCCGACACTCAAGACAGACGCCAACACGGCGAAATACGTCGCCCAACGCATGTTCCACGCTCCTGTGGATATTATTTTCACAACCACACAAAACACTGTGGGAGCGGGCTTGCTCGCGAAGAGGCCAGTACATTCAACGTCGATGTTGACTGTTACACCGCCTTCGCGAGCAAGCCCGCTCCCACAGGGGATCTTCGTCGTTTTGAGAGCCTGGTTTACCCAGGCTCTTTAACGGCTTACAACTTGATCCAGGTCGCCTTCAGCTCGGTGTACTTGTCGAACGCATGCAGCGACTTGTCGCGACCATTGCCCGATTGTTTGAAGCCGCCGAATGGCGCAGTCATGTCGCCGCCGTCGTATTGGTTGACCCAGACGCTACCGGCGCGCAGCGCCTTGGCGGTCAGGTGCGCCTTGGAGATATCCGCAGTCCATACGGCTGCAGCCAGGCCGTACGGCGTATCGTTGGCAATCTGCACGGCTTCCTCGGCGTTGTCGAAGGTGATGACCGACAGTACCGGACCAAAGATCTCTTCCTGAGCGATTTTCATCGCATTGCTCACACCGTCGAAAATCGTCGGCTCGACGTAGGTGCCACCGGTTTCCTGAAGAATCCGCTTGCCACCGGCCACCAGCTTGGCGCCGTCAGCGTGACCGGATTCGATGTAGGACAGCACGGTATTCATCTGCTGGGTATCCACCAGCGCACCAACGTTGGTTGCAGGGTCCAGCGGGTTGCCCGGCTTCCAGGTCTTCAGCGCTTCGATCACCAGGGGCAGGAACTTGTCCTTGATCGAACGCTCGACCAATAGGCGCGAACCGGCAGTGCAGACTTCGCCCTGGTTGAAGGCGATGGCACCGGCCGCCGATTCGGCAGCTGCCTGCAGGTCCGGAGCATCGGCGAATACGATGTTCGGGCTCTTGCCACCGGCTTCCAGCCAAACGCGCTTCATGTTCGACTCGCCGGAGTAGATCAGCAGTTGCTTGGCGATCTTGGTAGAACCAGTGAACACCAGGGTGTCGACATCGTTGTGCAGGGCCAGCGCCTTGCCAACGGTATGGCCATAGCCCGGAAGAACGTTCAATACGCCTTTCGGAATACCCGCTTCAACGGCCAGCGCGGCGATGCGGATGGCAGTCAGTGGCGACTTTTCGGACGGCTTGAGAATTACCGAGTTACCGGTGGACAAGGCCGGGCCGAGTTTCCAGCACGCCATCATCAGGGGGAAGTTCCATGGCACGATGGCACCGACAACACCTACCGGCTCGCGAGTTACCAGACCCAATTGATCGTGCGGGGTGGCAGCGACTTCGTCGTAGATCTTGTCGATGGCTTCACCGCTCCAGCTCAGGGCTTGCGCCGCGCCTGGAACATCGATGTACAAGGAGTCACTGATCGGCTTGCCCATGTCTAGGGTTTCAAGCAGGGCCAGCTCTTCGGCGTGCTGTTTGAGCAGGCCGGCAAAACGGATCATGGTGGCTTTGCGCTTGGTCGGCGCCAGGCGCGACCACACGCCAGAGTTGAACGTGGCGCGAGCGTTTTCAACAGCGCGCTGGGCATCGGCGGCGTCACAGCTGGCAATCTTGCCCAGCAGGCGGCCATCAACCGGGCTGATGCACTCGAAGGTCTCGGCAGAGACAGCATCGGTGTATTCGCCATTGATGTAGGCACGGCCTTCGATCTTCAGATCGCGAGCCCGTTGTTCCCAATCGGCACGAGTCAGGGTGGTCATACGAGTGTCCTCCTCTTGTTGAATACGAGCGCCCTGCGTTCTTCGCGGACGTTTTCAGGAATTCCGCCTGGCCATCCCGCATGTTCGGCCCGAGGCAACCGCCACCCTAAACCAGCGGCAGGTGAAGTTTCAATATATTTGACATAAGGCCGGCAAACGGCCTTACGATGTTCATTTTAATAAACATAGACTTCGGGCTTTCCAAAGCAATCACTGGGGATTACAACAATGAACATCCAGGACATCGCCGATTTCAGCCAGGCCGACATCCAGCCCGATCGCTATCGGCCGGACGACGCCAAAATCCTCAAGGGCGATCCCGAGCAAGCGGTGTACAACCACTACAACAGCCCTTGCGGCCAGCTGAGCGCAGGTGTTTGGGAAGGTGCAATCGGCCAATGGCGGGTGAATTTCACCGAGCATGAATACTGCGAAATCGTTCAAGGTGTTTCAGTTCTGCGCGACGATGACGGCAATAGCAAAACCGTGCGTACGGGTGACCGTTTTGTCATTCCGGCGGGCTTCAAGGGCACCTGGGAGGTTCTGGAGGCGTGCCGCAAGATCTACGTGGCATTCGAACAGAAGGCGTGAAGCCATACGATTCGAGCAAAAGCCCATCCTGGTGATGGGCTTTTTTACGCCCGGTAAAAAGTCCAAATACAACGACACATTCCATCGAGTGCTAATTGCGCGAGGTTGTTCCAGGATCTGGCGACGTCACCCACAGGGGGTGACGAGAGCAGATTCGCTCCAGACATCTAGCGCAAGGAAGCAGCACATGAGCACCGATTTGAACCAACACCTGGCCACTGCCAACCAGTACATCGGCAAACAGTACTGCGAGGAACTACGTGCAGAGCTGGCCAACAAAACCGGCCTGGCAGTGCGCCCGCGCGGCGACGGCTACATCATGACCAAGGATTACAATCCAGCGCGAATCAACCTGCTGGTAGAAAACGAAATCATCACCCATGTGACCATGGGCAATTGATTTGCGGGCGTTATGCGCCGCCCGACCTTGCGGGATAAGGTGGCGAGACGCCTGTAGCGATACAACGCCCGGTGCCTTGCATCGGGCGTTTTTGCATGGTGACCCCACGTTACGGCAGTTGAGCCAATTACCCGCCACCGTCACGGCAACAAAAAAGGCCCGTATCTCGCGATAGGGGCCTTTTTCGTAAGAGAGAGAAAATCAATTACTTGATTTTGCCTTCTTTGTAGATCACGTGCTTGCGAACAACCGGATCAAATTTCTTGATCTCGATTTTGTCCGGAGTAGTACGCTTGTTCTTGTCGGTAGTGTAGAAGTGACCAGTACCGGCGCTCGAAATCAAACGAATCAATTCACGCATGATTAGCTCCCTTAGATCTTGCCAGCTTTGCGAATTTCGGCCAGCACGACAGTGATGCCACGCTTGTCGATGATACGCATGCCTTTGGCAGATACGCGCAGACGCACGAAACGTTTCTCTTCTTCAACCCAGAAGCGGTGATGCTGCAGGTTCGGCAGGAAACGACGACGGGTTTTGTTGTTTGCGTGGGAAATGTTATTCCCAGTCACCGGACCCTTACCGGTAACTTGACATACTCTCGACATGCCTCAGCCCTCTAAAACCACATGCCCAACCCGGCATGGGTTGGCCGCTTAATCTCTCAGTCATTTGGCGCCAGGCGCCGCGTTTCTTTAGAGGTCTTACCGGCTACACCTACAGTGAAGGAACCGGGCCCCTAGAAAAGAGCGCTGCTTTATACCAGAAAGACCGCAGAGCAACAACATTCCGTGCGCACAGACTCAATAAAAACCCTGTTTTTTTGGCTTTGAGCGCCTTGGATAAAGGCTGAAGCCCATATTGACCGCTCGTCGCAGAGAATCATCCACGAGGCCTGTTCAGGGTTTTGCTCGATTGCCGCACACGGAAATCAGTCGCACATAGTCCCCCGAAAATGAAAATGGGGATAGTCATTTGCAAAGGAGCCATCTAGGGTAAGCCTTTTCCAGACTGCACTTGCAGATGGGCCTTCGATCTGTAAAGGAATCCGACCATGCGCCTCGCTGCCCTACCGCTGTTGCTCGCCCCACTCCTGCTGAGCCCGCAAGCCATGGCTGCGGCCCTGAGCGTCTGCACCGAGGCCAGCCCTGAAGGGTTCGACGTGGTGCAATACAATTCGCTGACCACCACTAACGCATCAGCCGACGTGCTGATGAATCGCCTGGTGGACTTCGATACGGCCAGCGGCAAAGTGGTCGCCGGCCTTGCCGACAGTTGGGAAGTCTCTGCGGACGGCCTGACCTATGTCTTTAAATTGCATCCGCAGGTGAAATTTCACCGCACCGACTATTTCTCTCCAACCCGCGAGCTGACTGCGGAAGATGTGAAGTTCAGTTTCGATCGCATGCTGGACCCGGCAAACCCTTGGCACAAAGTGGCGCAGAGCGGCTTCCCGCACGCGCAATCGATGCAACTGCCGGCGCTGATCAAGAAAATCGATGCACTGGACCCGCTGACCGTGCGCTTCACGCTGGACCACCCGGACTCGACCTTCCTGCCGACCTTGAGCATGGGCTTTGCCTCGATCTATTCCGCCGAGTATGCGGACAAACTGATGAAAGCCGGCACCCCCGAGAAGCTCAACAGCCAGCCCATCGGCAGCGGCCCGTTCATCTTCACGCGTTTCCAGAAAGACGCCTCGATTCGCTACAAGGCCAACCCGGACTATTTCCGCGGCAAGCCTGCGGTTGATCCGCTGATATTCGCCATCACCCCGGACGCCAACGTGCGCCTGCAGAAGTTGCGTCGCAACGAGTGCCAGATTGCCCTGTCGCCCAAGCCTCTGGACGTACAGGCAGCGCTGAAAGAACCGACACTCAAAGTGGAAAAGACTGACGCGTTCATGACGGCCTTCGTCGCCATCAACAGCCAGCATCCACCGCTGGACAAGCCCGAAGTGCGCCAGGCAATCAACCTCGCCTTCGACAAGGCCAACTACGTCAAGGCAGTCTTTGAAGACACTGCAGAGCCTGCCTCAGGGCCGTATCCGCCCAACACCTGGAGCTACGCCAAAAGCTTGCCAGGCTACGCCCACGACATTGCCAAGGCTAAGGCATTGATGGCCAAGGCCGGGCTCAAAGACGGCTTCCAGACCACCATCTGGACCCGCCCTTCCGGCAGCCTGCTGAATCCCAACCCCAGTCTCGGCGCACAAATGCTGCAGTCGGACCTGGCTGAAATTGGCATCCAGGCCGAAATTCGCGTTATCGAATGGGGCGAGGTGATCCGGCGCGCGAAGGCTGGCGAGCACGATCTGCTGTTCATGGGCTGGGCAGGCGACAATGGCGATCCGGACAACTTTCTGACTCCGCAATTTTCCTGCGCGGCGGTCAAGTCAGGCACCAACTTCGCCCGTTACTGTAATCAGGACCTCGACAAGCTGATCAGCGCTGGCAAGACCACCTCCGAACAAGGTGTGCGCACCAAGCTTTATGAGCAGGCCCAGGCGCAGATCCAGCAGCAGGCTTTGTGGTTGCCGCTGGCGCACCCGACGGCGTTTGCCTTGCTGCGCAAGGACGTCGAGGGGTATTCCGTGAGCCCGTTTGGTCGTCAGGATTATTCGAAGGTAAGCGTCAAGTAGCAAGCGTCAAGCTGCAAGCTTGAGCAGTCCCCATACCGCTCCAGCTTGCAGCTAGCCGCTTGAGGCTTGCTGCTGCCCTTTTTTACATCCACCCATACTCAGCCATCGACAACGGATCCCCATCGCCCACGATGAAATGATCGAGTATGCGCACGTCAATCAGTTGCAGAGCCTCCTGCAGCCGCTTGGTCAGCAAGCGGTCCGCCTGGCTGGGGGTGGCATTGCCCGAGGGATGGTTGTGACACAGAATCAGCGCAGCGGCGTTGTGCGCCAGCGCGCGCTTGACTACCTCCCGGGGATGGACGCTGGTGCTGTCGATAGAGCCGCGAAACAAGGCTTCGAAGGTCAGCACTTGGTGCCGCGAATCGAGGAAAAGGCAGCCGAATACCTCCTGTTGCTCGTGGCGCAGCATTGATTTCAGATAATCGCGAACCGCCTGGGGGTTTTCCAGCGCCGACCGCACGCGCAGGCGCTCAGCCAGATGACGACGGTTCATTTCCTGCACAGCCTGCAACTGCGCAAATTTTGCCGGCCCCAGCCCCAGTTCCCCACTGAAAGTCGGCTGATCGGCCTCGAGCAACGCCCGCAGGCTGCCGAATTTGCTCAACAGGTGGCGCGCCAGGTCTACCGCGCTTTTTCCGGCTGCACCGGTTCGTAGAAAGATCGCCAGCAGCTCTGCATCCGAAAGGCTCGCCGAGCCCAGTTCAAGCAGCTTTTCCCGTGGTCGCTCGGCCACTGGCCAATCGCGAATACTCATAGCACCTCCCTGTCTGTGGGCGCCGCTGTTCCATAGCGGTCGCTGTGATATCTTAGCCCATCTTTTTTGCAGGCGAATTCATCCCTGGGGAGGGGGTTTCGCCATGCAGTCACCAACGAATTGAAAGGCTGACCTATGCAGCGGCTGTATCGGAAACGCATTGTTCTGGGCGTCGGCGGCGGCATCGCTGCCTACAAGAGCGCCGAGCTGGTTCGCCGACTGATCGACCAGGGCGCCGAAGTGCGCGTGGTCATGACCCGTGGTGGCAGTGAGTTCATCACACCGCTGACCATGCAGGCCTTGTCCGGTCATCCGGTGCACCTGGACCTGCTGGACCCTGCAGCCGAAGCGGCTATGGGCCATATCGAGCTGGCCAAATGGGCCGACCTGGTGCTGATCGCCCCCGCCACAGCGGATCTGATCGCGCGCCTGGCCCAGGGCATCGCCGATGACCTGCTGACCACGCTGGTGCTGGCCACCGACGCCGTGGTGGCCGTTGCCCCGGCCATGAACCAGGCCATGTGGCGCGACCCAGCGACCCAAAGCAACCTGCAGCTCCTCGAAAGCCGCGACCTGAAAGTCTTCGGTCCGGCCTCCGGCAGCCAGGCTTGCGGCGACGTCGGCATGGGGCGGATGCTCGAAGCCAACGACTTGGTACTGTGCGCGGCAGACTGCTTCCAGCGTCAGGCATTGACCGGCAAGCACGTGCTGATCACCGCTGGCCCGACCCAGGAAAATATCGATCCGGTGCGCTACATCACCAACCACAGCTCGGGCAAAATGGGCTTCGCTCTGGCTGAAGCCGCCGTCGAAGCAGGTGCCCGAGTGACCCTGATCACCGGCCCGGTGCACCTGCCTACCCCCGATCGCGTCACCCGGATCGACGTAGTCAGCGCCCGCGACATGCTGGCCGCCTGTGAAGCGGCGATCCCCTGCGACCTGTTCATCGCTTCTGCAGCAGTTGCCGACTACCGGCCCGAGGTAGTCGCACCACAAAAACTCAAGAAAGATCCTACGAGCGGCGACGGCTTGTTGCTACAGATGGTCCGCAATCCAGACATTCTGGCCTCCATCGCCACCCGTCCCGATCGGCCTTTCAGTGTCGGTTTCGCCGCCGAGACCGAACACCTGCTCGATTATGCTGCGCGCAAGCTGAAGGACAAGAACCTCGATTTGATCGTCGCCAACGACGTTGCCAACCCGAGCATCGGCTTCAACAGCGAGGAAAACGCCTGCAGCGTGATCGATCGCGAGCTCCACGCCACACTTTTCGCCCAGACCAGCAAGAGCAAGATTGCTCGCCAGCTGATCACTTTTATCGCCGAACGTCTGAACCAGGTTTAATTTACATGCACGCTTTGCAAGCCAAGATCCTCGACCCCCGCATCGGTACCGAATTCCCGCTGCCGCAGTACGCCACGCCAGGCTCCGCCGGCCTCGACCTGCGCGCCATGCTGGAACAGGACACCGTGATCAAGCCAGGCGAAACCCTGCTGATCCCTACCGGCCTGTCGATCTACATCGGCGATGCGGGCCTCGCGGCGCTGATCTTGCCGCGCTCCGGCCTGGGCCATAAGCACGGCATCGTGCTCGGCAACCTGGTGGGCTTGATCGACTCCGATTACCAGGGCCCACTGATGGTTTCCTGCTGGAACCGCGGCCAGACCGATTTCAACATGGTGGTAGGCGAACGCCTGGCCCAGTTGGTACTAGTTCCGGTGGTCCAGGCGCACTTCGAAATGGTCGAAGAATTCGTGGAAACCGAACGCGGCGCTGGCGGATTCGGGCATACCGGTACCCGTTGATCGAAATACGTCACACCCCCGCAGGAGCTGCCGAAGGCTGCGATCTCTTGATCTCAACCACCAAAATCAGAAGATCGCAGCCTGCGGCAGCTCCTACGGTACGGCGGTCTGACGCCAATATCGGCGCAAATGATCGCTCAGAAAAACCAAGGCAATGGACGGCCAAAAGCTCACTGAAACCGCTGGCATGGCCTTTTCGCACCACGAACTCTCTGTGGAAAACGCCGTCATACCCTTCAGTTTGAACCGGCCGACGAGTTTTTCGCGGCCAGTCCAGCCACTTTCGAGATGGAGCATTCCTACAGATGAGCACCCCAGCCCAAGTCGCACCGACATTCCCCGACAGCATTTTCCGCGCCTACGACATTCGCGGCACTGTCCCGGAATTCCTCAACGCTGAGACCGCTTATTGGCTCGGTCGCGCCATCGGTGCGCAAAGCCTGGCGCAAAACGAGCCCAACGTTTCGGTCGGCCGCGACGGGCGCCTGTCCGGCCCGGAGCTGGTCGAACAATTGATCAAGGGTTTGGCCGACAGCGGCTGCCACGTCAGCGACGTAGGTCTGGTTCCAACTCCAGCGCTGTATTACGCCGCCAACGTATTGGCCGGCAAATCCGGGGTCATGCTCACCGGTAGCCACAACCCGTCGAACTACAACGGCTTCAAGATCGTCATCGCCGGAGACACCCTGGCTAACGAACAGATCCAGGCCCTGCATGACCGCCTCAAGACCAACAACCTGAGCAGCGGCAAAGGCAGCATCACCCAGGTCGAGATCCTCGACCGCTACAACACCGAAATCGTCCAGGACATCAAGCTGGCGCGTCGCCTGAAAGTTGTCGTCGACTGCGGTAACGGCGCCGCTGGCGTGATTGCCCCGCAACTGATCGAAGCACTGAACTGCGAAGTCATCCCGCTGTTCTGCGAAGTAGACGGCAATTTCCCCAACCATCACCCGGATCCGGGCAAGCCTGAAAACCTTGTCGACCTGATCGCCAAGGTCAAGGAAACCAACGCTGACCTGGGCCTGGCTTTCGACGGCGACGGTGACCGCGTTGGCGTTGTGACCAACACCGGCAGCATCGTCTATCCAGACCGTCTGCTGATGCTGTTTGCCCGTGACGTGCTGGAGCGCAACCCGGACGCCGAGATCATTTTCGACGTCAAATGCACCCGCCGCCTGACTCCGCTGATCAAGGAATACGGCGGTCGACCGCTAATGTGGAAGACTGGTCATTCGTTGATCAAAAAGAAAATGAAACAAACCGGCGCGCTGTTGGCCGGCGAAATGAGCGGGCACATCTTCTTCAAGGAGCGCTGGTTCGGTTTTGACGACGGCATTTACAGCGCCGCGCGCTTGCTGGAGATCCTCAGCAAGGAAAAATCCACCGCGGAAGAGCTGTTTGCGACCTTCCCGAACGATATTTCTACTCCAGAAATCAATATCCATGTGACCGAAGAGAGCAAATTCAGCATCATTGATGCATTGCACGACGCGCAGTGGGGCGAAGGCGCCGACCTGACCACCATCGACGGCGTGCGAGTCGACTACGCCAAAGGCTGGGGCCTGGTGCGCGCATCCAACACCACGCCGGTGCTGGTGCTGCGTTTCGAGGCCGATGACGAGGCTGAACTGCAGCGCATCAAGGACGTATTCAAAGTCCAGCTGAAGCGTGTTGCGCCTGATCTCCAACTACCGTTTTGATTTATTGAAGCGCCATTTATCGAAGTGCCGGAGCCCTGAATGACCCTCGAACGCGAAGCCGCCGCCAACACCGCCAAGGTCCTGTCCGAAGCGCTGCCTTACATTCGCCGCTATGTCGGCAAGACGCTGGTGATCAAATACGGCGGTAACGCGATGGAAAGCGAGGAGCTGAAAACCGGCTTCGCCCGCGACATCGTGCTGATGAAAGCCGTGGGTATCAACCCGGTAGTCGTTCATGGCGGCGGCCCGCAGATCGGTGACCTCCTCAAGCGCCTGTCGATCGAGAGCCACTTTATCGATGGCATGCGCGTCACCGACGCCCAGACCATGGACGTGGTGGAGATGGTCCTCGGCGGCCAGGTCAACAAGGACATCGTCAATCTGATCAACCGTCACGGCGGCAGCGCCATCGGCCTGACCGGTAAAGACGCCGAGCTGATTCGCGCGAAGAAACTCACCGTGACCCGCCAGACGCCGGAGATGACCCAGCCGGAAATCATCGACATCGGCCAGGTGGGCGAAGTGGTGGGGATCAACACCGACCTGCTGAACCTGCTGGTCAAGGGCGACTTCATCCCGGTGATCGCGCCGATCGGTGTCGGTGCCAATGGCGAGTCGTACAACATCAACGCCGACCTGGTCGCCGGCAAGGTGGCCGAGGCGTTGAAGGCTGAGAAGCTGATGCTGCTGACCAACATCGCCGGTTTGATGGATAAATCGGGCACGGTCCTCACCGGCCTGACTACCCAACAGGTCGACGAGCTGATCGCCGATGGCACGATCTATGGCGGCATGCTGCCGAAGATTCGTTGCGCGCTGGAAGCGGTTCAGGGCGGAGTTGGCAGCTCGCTGATCATCGACGGCCGGGTGCCGAATGCGATTCTGCTGGAAATCTTCACCGATACGGGTGTGGGTACCTTGATCAGCAATCGCAAGCGTCCGTAAGCGATAGCGCACACAAAAAGACCCCGCTCAGCCAGGCTGAGCGGGGTCTTTTTTTGGCCAATCCCCTGTGATGGGGGTATGCACAATCCCCGTAGGAGCTGCCGAAGGCTGCGATCTTTTGACTTTGACCTTTGAAAACAAGATCAAAAGATCGCAGCCTGCGGCAGCTCCTACAGGGGATCGTGTTACACGCCGAACTGGGCGCGGTAGGCTTCTACGGCCGGCAAATGCTGCTTGAGCTGCGGGTCATCCGCCAAAAATTCCAGCACCTGGTTCAGCGAAACAATGCTGATCACCGGAATACCGAAGTCACGCTCCACTTCCTGGATCGCCGACAACTCGCCATTGCCACGCTCCTGACGGTTGAGCGCAATCAATACACCAGCCGCCTTGGCGCCGTCCTGGGAAGCGATGATCTGCATCACTTCGCGAATCGCGGTGCCTGCGGTGATCACGTCGTCGATGATCAGCACTTCGCCGGTCAATGGCGCGCCGACCAGGCTACCGCCTTCGCCGTGGGCCTTGGCTTCCTTGCGGTTGAAGCACCAAGGCAGGTCACGGTCATGGTGCTCGGCCAGGGCCACGGCGGTGGTGGCCGCCAAAGGGATGCCCTTGTAGGCCGGGCCGAACAGCACGTCGAACGAAATACCGCTCTCGATGATCGCCGCTGCGTAGAAACGGCCCAGCTGCGCAAGGGCCGAACCCGAGTTGAACAGCCCGGCATTAAAGAAGTAAGGACTGGTGCGTCCGGACTTCAGGGTGAACTCGCCGAAGCGCAAAACGCCGCGATCGATGGCAAAACGAATGAAATCGCGCTGATACGCTTGCATGAAAAAAACCCCAAATACCACGGATTTAGCTAATTAGGTTGACGCCGTGTATCATACACGCACGCGATTTTTGGGGCCATTTATGCGGATCATCAGTGTGAACGTCAATGGTATTCAGGCTGCAGTGGAGCGAGGGTTGCTCAGTTGGCTGCAAGCACAGAATGCCGACGTCATCTGCCTGCAGGACACCCGCGCCTCCGCCTTTGAACTGGACGATCCAGCCTTCCAACTGGATGGCTACTTCCTTTATGCCTGCGAAGCCGAAGTTCCCGCCCAGGGTGGCGTGGCTTTGTATTCGCGGTTGCAGCCGAAGGCAGTCATCAGCGGTCTCGGCTTCGAGACGGCCGACCGCTACGGGCGCTACCTGCAAGCCGATTTCGACAAGGTCAGCATCGCGACCTTGCTGCTCCCTTCGGGGCAGAACGGCGATGAAGACTTGAACCAGAAGTTCAAGCTAATGGACGATTTCGCCCGTTATCTGGATAAACAGCGGCGCAAACGTCGCGAGTACATTTACTGTGGCTCGCTGTACGTGGCGCAACAGAAGCTGGATATCAAGAACTGGCGCGACAGCCAGCAATCCCCGGGCTTCCTGGCGCCTGAGCGTGCCTGGATGGACGAGATTGTCGGCAACATGGGTTACGTCGACGCCCTGCGCGAAGTCAGCCGCGAAGGCGACCAGTACAGCTGGTGGCCGGACAACGAACAGGCAGAGATGCTCAATTTGGGCTGGCGTTTCGACTACCAGCTGCTGACTCCAGGGCTGCGCCGCTTTGTACGCAGCGCACGCCTGCCGCGTCAGCCGCGGTTCTCGCAGCATGCTCCGCTGATCGTCGACTACGACTGGACGCTGACCATCTAGCCGTCGTTTCGCAGAAACAAAAAAGCCGACAGCTATGTCGGCTTTTTTGTGCGCGCTGACTAACCACTGTGGGATCGGGCTTGCTCGCGAAGGCGGTTTATCATTCAACATTGAAGTTGTCTGACCCACCGCTTTCGCGAGCAAGCCCGCTCCCACAGGGGGATTTGTGTCGTTACTTACTTGATCAACCGCCACGTAAACGGGTACCGGTAAGGCACCCCTTCATTGGCTTTCACACCAGCAATGATCGTCAGTACCAGCGCACCAATTGCCACCAGTCCCAGCAGGAAGAACCCGACAATCACCACCATCAACAGGAAGCAGATAGCCGAGGCAATGGCGACGGTGATCTGGAAGTTCAGCGCCTCCTTGCCCTGCGCATCGACGAACGGATCCATTTCACGCTTCATCTGCCAAAGAATCAGCGGGCCGATCAGGGTGCCAAATGGAATCCATATCCCCAGCAGCGCGGACAGGTGACAAAACATCGCCCACTGCCGAACTTCCTTGCTCGGGATGGGAAGCAGCTGTTGTTCGTCACTCATGGCGCCCTCCTTGCTGGAACTGGTCCGATCAGTCGGCCAATGCAGCTTTTTGCAGTTCGAAGATTTCGGTCATGCCTTTCTTCGCCAGTTCCAGCATAGCGTTCAACTCTTCTGGCTGGAACGGCGCGCCTTCAGCAGTGCCCTGGACTTCGATGAAGCCGCCGGTGCTGGTCATTACCACGTTCAGGTCGGTCTCGGCAGCCGAGTCTTCGAGGTAGTCGAGGTCGAGAACTGGCTCGCCCTGGTACATGCCGACCGAAACGGCAGCGATCATTTGCTTGAGTGGGTCGCCGCCTTTCAGGCCGCCACGCTTCTTGATCACTTTCAGGGCATCGACCAGCGCGACCATGGCACCGGTAATGGACGCAGTGCGGGTGCCGCCGTCAGCCTGGATAACGTCGCAATCGACATACAGGGTGACATCGCCCAGCTTGGACATGTCCAGCGAAGCGCGCAACGAGCGGCCGATCAGGCGCTGGATTTCCAGGGTGCGCCCGCCTTGTTTGCCGCGGCTCGCTTCACGCTGGTTACGTTCGCCGGTGGCCCGTGGCAGCATGCCGTATTCGGCGGTCAACCAGCCTTGGCCCTGGCCCTTGAGGAAACGCGGCACGCCGTTCTCGACGCTGACGGTGCAGATGACCTTGGTATCACCAAACTCGACCAGCACAGAACCCTCGGCGTGTTTGGTGTAGTTGCGGGTAATGCGGATCGAGCGGAGCTGATCGGCAGCGCGACCACTTGGACGTTTCATAGGGAATACCTGTACTGGGGACGGAAAACTGCCGAGCATTATAGAGCCGCGCGCCGGCAGTGGGCACTTCTAAAAAATCCGCCCGACGATTGAAGGCACTGAATAGAGCGTAGAACAGCGCTTAACCGACGGCATGCAGCTCTTTGTCACGCCGTGTGTTTGGGCGCATCCGCCCCACTGCGCTACAATCCTGCGCCTTTGCTGCCTGTCGGCTTAAATTCATAGATAGCGGGTCTTGGGTAACGCTGGGATCTGCATTGCGAGGTACTCCATGGTGCACAGCATGACCGCTTTCGCCCGCGTCGAAAAAGCCGGCACCCAGGGCACCCTGAGCTGGGAGCTGCGCTCGGTCAACAGCCGCTACCTGGAACCTCACCTGCGCCTGCCGGAGTCGTTCCGCGACCTCGAAGGCGCGGTTCGCGAAGCACTGCGCCAGGGTCTGTCCCGGGGCAAACTGGAGTGCACCCTGCGCTTCACCGAAGAAAATACCGACAAGCCCTTGCAAGTGGATCGCGACCGCGCGGCTCAACTGGTTGCAGCCGCCGAGACCATCGCCGGCCTGATCAAGAATCCGGCGGCGCTGAACCCGCTGGAAGTCCTGGCCTGGCCTGGCGTGCTGGTGGGCGACGCGACCGACCCGCAAGCACTGAATGCCGAAGCGCTGGCGCTGTTCAACGAAGGCCTCAAAGAACTCAAGGCCGGGCGTGAGCGCGAAGGTGCGGAGCTGGCGCGATTGATCAACGACCGCCTCAGCGCGATTGAAGGCGACGTGGTGACCTTGCGCGAGCTGGTCCCGCAGATGCTCGCCACCCAGCGCCAGAAAGTCCTCGATCGCTTTGCCGACATGAAAGCCGAGATGGACCCGCAGCGCCTGGAGCAGGAAATGGTCATGCTCGCCCAGAAGAGCGACGTCGCCGAAGAACTGGATCGCCTGAGCACCCACATCATCGAAGTTCGCCGGGTGCTCAAATCCGGTGGCGCAGCCGGTCGGCGCCTGGACTTCCTGATGCAGGAGCTCAACCGCGAGGCCAACACACTAGGCTCCAAGGCCTTCGACCCGCGCAGCACGCAAGCTGCGGTCAACCTCAAGGTGTTGATCGAGCAGATGCGCGAACAAGTGCAGAATATTGAGTAAGGCTACCCCTGACATGACCCATAGCACCGGCACCCTGTACATCATTTCCGCCCCTTCGGGTGCGGGCAAGAGCAGCCTGGTCAAGGCGCTCACCGACGCCGACCAGGACATCCGCGTCTCCGTCTCCCACACCACCCGCGCCATGCGCCCTGGTGAAGTGGACGGCGTGAACTATCACTTCGTCTCGCGGGAAGCATTCGTGAAGATGGGTGAACATGGAGACTTTCTGGAGCGCGCCGAAGTGTTCGGCAACCTCTACGGCACCTCGCAGAGCCATCTGCAGCAAACCCTGGACGCGGGTCATGACCTGATTCTGGAGATTGACTGGCAAGGCGCCGAGCAGGTGCGCAAGCTGATGCCCCAGGCGCGCTCGATCTTCATCCTGCCGCCGTCTCTGCAGGCCTTGCACCAGCGCCTGACCAATCGCGGCCAGGACAGCGACGAGATCATTGATGGCCGGATGCGTGAAGCCGTCAGCGAGATGAGCCACTACGTTGATTACGACTACCTGATCATCAACGACAATTTCGCCCACGCGCTGGACGATCTGAAAGCAATTTTCCGTGCCAATCAGCTGCATCAGAAGCGTCAGCAGCAGCGCAACGGAAAACTTTTGGCCGAATTGCTCGGCTAAACAGCTCTTCCCAAAACCGCTGCCAGGGCTTTACATTGGCACTTGCAGCGCGTTGGAGGGCTTGGTTAAAAAATCAGCGCTTCCCTAAACGCTGGTGATTTTTTAAACTGTTGAGTCCGCTCGCCCAACCGGGCAGCGCGCATATTGCATTCGCTCCGAGGAATACCATGGCCCGCGTAACCGTTGAAGACTGCCTGAACCACGTGGAAAACCGCTTTGAGCTGGTCATGCTGTCCACCAAGCGTGCCCGTCAACTGGCCACCGGCGGCAAAGAGCCACTGGTCCAGTGGGAAAACGACAAGCCTACCGTTGTAGCCCTGCGCGAAATCGCAGAAGGCCTGATGAGCTACGAGTTCATCGCCAACGCTGAAATCGTCGAAGACGAACCGCTGTTCGCAGCGTTCGAGGACGAGTCCAACGAGGCCGTCTAAGCCTATGCCTGGTCGACGTAGCACGGCGCGGGGTCACAGCGAACGGCAGGAGTCATCATGCCGAGCATAGACGCCCTCGCCGATCGCTTATCGACCTACCTCGGCAAGGACCAGGTAAACCTGGTCCGCCGAGCGTACTTCTACGCCGAACAAGCCCACGACGGCCAGCGCCGCCGCAGCGGCGAGGCGTATGTCACGCATCCCCTTGCGGTGGCAAATATTCTTGCCGACATGCACATGGACCATCAGAGCCTGATGGCTGCGATGCTGCATGACGTGATCGAAGACACCGGTATTGCCAAGGAAGCGCTGCAAGCGCAGTTCGGCGAAACCGTGGCCGAACTGGTCGACGGGGTCAGCAAACTGACCCAGATGAATTTCGAGACCAAGGCAGAAGCCCAGGCGGAAAACTTCCAGAAAATGGCCATGGCCATGGCTCGGGACATCCGCGTGATCCTGGTCAAGCTGGCTGACCGACTGCACAACATGCGCACGCTGGAAGTGCTGTCCGGTGAAAAACGCCGGCGCATCGCCAAGGAAACCCTGGAAATCTATGCACCCATTGCCAATCGGCTGGGCATGCACGCCATTCGCATAGAATTCGAAGACCTCGGCTTCAAGGCCATGCACCCGATGCGTTCCGCGCGGATCTACCAGGCGGTCAAGCGCGCCCGGGGCAACCGCAAGGAAATCGTCAACAAGATCGAAGAGTCGCTGAGCCATTGCCTGGCGATCGACGAGATTCAGGGTGAAGTCAGCGGGCGCCAGAAACACCTTTACGGCATCTACAAGAAAATGCGCGGCAAGCGTCGGGCCTTCAACGAAATCATGGACGTCTACGCGTTCCGGATCATCGTCGACAAGGTTGATACCTGCTACCGCGTGCTAGGCGCTGTGCATAATTTGTACAAACCTTTGCCCGGGCGCTTCAAGGATTACATCGCGATCCCCAAGGCCAACGGCTATCAATCGCTGCACACCACGCTGTTTGGTATGCATGGTGTGCCGATCGAGATCCAGATTCGCACCCGTGAAATGGAAGAGATGGCCAATAACGGCATCGCTGCCCATTGGCTGTACAAATCCAGCGGCGACGAGCAGCCAAAAGGCACTCACGCTCGCGCGCGCCAGTGGGTCAAGGGTGTGCTGGAGATGCAGCAGCGCGCCGGCAACTCGCTGGAATTCATCGAAAGCGTGAAGATCGACCTGTTTCCGGACGAGGTCTATGTCTTTACGCCCAAGGGCCGGATCATGGAGCTGCCCAAAGGCTCCACGGCGGTCGACTTCGCTTACGCGGTACACACTGACGTCGGTAACAGCTGCATCGCCTGCCGGATCAATCGTCGCCTCGCACCGCTGTCCGAACCGCTGCAAAGCGGTTCCACGGTCGAGATCGTCAGCGCCCCGGGCGCGCGTCCGAATCCTGCGTGGCTCAACTTTGTGGTCACCGGCAAGGCGCGAACCCATATCCGTCATGCACTCAAACTGCAGCGCCGCTCCGAATCCATCAGCCTCGGTGAGCGCCTGCTGAACAAGGTACTCAACGGCTTCGACAGCGCCCTGGACAAGGTTCCGGCAGAGCGCGTCAAAGCCATGCTTACCGAGTATCGCCTGGAGCTGATCGAAGACCTGCTTGAAGATATCGGCCTGGGCAATCGCATGGCTTATGTGGTCGCGCGGCGGCTGCTGGGCGAAGGCGAACAGCTGCCAAGTGCCGAGGGCCCGCTGGCGATTCGCGGCACCGAGGGCCTGGTGCTCAGCTATGCCAAATGCTGCACGCCGATCCCGGGCGACCCGATTGTCGGCCATCTGTCTGCTGGCAAGGGCATGGTCGTGCACCTGGATAACTGCCGCAATATCAGCGAAATCCGCCACAACCCGGAAAAATGCATCCAGCTTTCGTGGGCCAAGGATGTCACCGGGGAATTCAACGTCGAGCTGCGCGTCGAGCTGGAACATCAACGCGGCCTGATCGCGTTGCTGGCCAGCAGCGTCAACGCGGCCGACGGCAATATCGAGAAAATCAGCATGGATGAACGCGATGGTCGCATCAGCGTGGTCCAACTGGTGGTCAGCGTGCACGACCGAGTGCACCTGGCCCGCGTGATCAAGAAACTGCGCGCACTGACCGGGGTGATTCGCATCACCCGCATGCGTGCCTAAGCCCACCATTACAAGGAGTCATTCATGACCAAGACTGTTATCACCAGCGACAAGGCCCCGGCCGCTATCGGTACTTATTCCCAGGCGATCAAGGCTGGCAACACCGTTTACATGTCGGGTCAGATTCCACTGGACCCAAAAACCATGGAACTGGTTGAAGGCTTCGAAGCCCAGACCGTCCAGGTCTTCGAGAACCTGAAGTCTGTCGCTGAAGCGGCGGGCGGTTCGTTCAAGGACATCGTCAAGCTGAACATCTTCCTCACCGACCTGAGCCACTTCGCCAAGGTCAACGAGATCATGGGCAAGTACTTCGAGCAGCCTTACCCTGCCCGCGCCGCCATTGGCGTGGCCGCCCTGCCAAAGGGTTCGCAGGTTGAAATGGATGCCATTCTGGTCATCGAGTAATGCATCTGGCGCAGCCTCTACGGGCTGCGCCGCTGATGTTGTAAAGATAGCGTTCTGAAAGGATTCCACCATGCGCCATGCGCTAGCCCTCTCGCTGGTCGCCCTGTTCCTGGGCGGATGTGCCAGCAACCCTGCCGATCGTGACATCAGCGGCACCTGGATCAACCAGGTGGCAATCGATGCAGCCGCCAAAGGCAGCCCACTGCGTGAAGCGCTCCAGGCTTATGGCCCGAATCTGGAATGGGACGTCAACACCAAGGCCGCACAGGCTCGTTACACCAACGGTTTCGAAAATGTCGACGGCAAGCTGCTCGGTGAAGAGTCCGGCGCCTGGAAAGTCGATTTTTATGGCAGCTCCGCCAGCGAGCTCAAGCGCGATGGCAAACAGTTGAGCCAAGCGGCCAGCGACAATGAACCCGAGCAGGTCTTTGATCGCGCAGTGATCCCAGTGCCGGAAGGCGCGCCATTGGGCGCCAGTTTCGAGCGCGCGCTGTATACCGCCTACATGGGTGGCAGCTGGCAGGTCGTCAGCGGTCCCGGTGAAGGCAACACCGTGCAGTTCCAGGCAGACGGCCAGGTTGCCGGCCTGCCCGGCGCCGATCGCTACGCCCTGTGCCTGGCGGGTGATTGCGCGTCGATGAGCGGCGGCAACGACAATATGTGGCTGCAACAGAATGGCCAGGGCAACACCTGGATCTTTGCTCGCAAGGGCAAGGAACTGGAGATATTCCAGGCCACCAACACCGCCCAGGCTGACGAAATGCCGCAGTTCACACCGGGTGAACGCAAGTGGTTGCTGGAAAAACAGTGATACAGAATCCAGGAGCCTGCGGGCTCCTTTTTCTTTAGGCTGCACCGTCGAATTCTTTGCCCCCCCGCTCAAGGATTGATCATGCGCCCACTGCTTATTCTTGGCCTATTGCTGCTCGGCGGCTGCACCTCTATGCCCGCAGAAACGGATATCAGCGGTATCTGGATCAATCAGGCAGCCATCGATGCAGCGGCCCAAGGCCAATCTTTACATGAGTCCTTAAACACCCATGGCCGGAATCTGGAATGGGACATCAACACCCACACCGGCAAGGCGCAAGTAAGTAGCGGTTTTGAGATGGGTGAAGGCCAACTGCTGCAAAAGTCACCCAATGCCTGGACCGTCGACTACAACGGCTACGACACTGACGAGCTGCGCCTGGATGGCAAGCGACTGACCCAACTGGGCAAGAAGTATGTACCCCAGCAGGTGTTCAGCCGCTCCAGCAAGACCGCAGAAACGAATACAAGGTGGGGTGACACCTTCAGGAATGCCCTGAACGCCGCATATATGGGCGGGCAGTGGAAGATTATCGGCGGTGACGGAACAGGCCATATCGTCGTGTTTACGGCAGATGGCCAGGTTTCGGGGTTACCTAGAACCGATCGATACGAGTTATGTCTGGACGGTGATTGCGCCAGCCAGGGAGCAGGCAACGACACCTTGTATCTGGGCATGGGCGAACTGGGCGGCTCATGGATTTTCGTTCGCAAAGGCAAGCAACTGGAGATTTTTCAGGCAATAAATCAATCCCGGCCAGACGAAATCCCCCACCTTGCACTCGGCCCACGCCAGTGGCTGCTGGAAAAACAATGACCCAAAAACAAAGGCGCACGCAGGCGCCTGTTGTTTAAAGGCTCGATCAGCTCAACAGCTCTGCGCAAGTATCGCGGCATAACCTTCGCGGTAACTCGGGTAACGTGGTGTCCAGCCCAAGCTCTTTGCCCGAGCATTGCTGCAACGCTTACTGCCCGTGCGGCGCACGCTCTCGTGCTCGGCCCACTCGGTCACGCCCAGATACTCACGCAGCCACCCGACCACGTCCGCCAGTGGCGCAGGCGCATCGTCGACGCCTATATAGACGTTATCCAACGCAACCCCACGCTGATCCGCCGCCAGTAGATACGCCATCAACCCGGCCGCGTCGTCGGCGTGGATGCGGTTGCCATACAACGGCGGGTCGATCGCCACGCGATAGCCGCGACGAACCTGGGTCAGCAGAAACTCGCGGCCCGGACCGTAGATGCCGGTCAGACGTACGATGCTCGCCGGGATGCCGCTATTGAGGGCGATTTGCTCGGCTTCCAGCATCAAGCGCCCGGAATAACCAGCCGCCACGGTTGGTGAAGTCTCGTCGACCCACTCGCCCTCTTGCTGGCCATAAACACTGCTGCTGGAAACGAACAGCAGCCGATCCGGCACCTGCCCGTAGTCGTCCAGCCAACTCAGCACGTTCTGCAAACCCTGCACATAAGCGGCGCGGTACCCCGCCTCATCGTGATCGGTGGCCGCAGCGCAGTACACCAGGTAATCCACCGCCCCGATCGGCCAGGTGGCCGGGCAGTCTTCATTGAACAAGTCGCCGGCCACGCCGATCACACCCTCGGGCAAGCGCGAAATATCCCGGCGCAGACCATGAACTTCCCAGCCGCGAGCCAGCAATTGCTTGGCCAGACGGCTACCGACATCGCCGCAACCGGCAATCAAAACAGAAGGCGCGGACATCAGAAAACTCCTCTCGCAAAGGCACAGACTAGCGCCGGCAAAGGACGAGCGGCTAGTAATGCAGGAAAAAAAGATACTCTATTACTTCTGTTAACAAGAATTACTTGCAATAATGCCCGCCACTTTTGTTCTCGGCCTCGCGAGGCCTGGAAGAACACTTACCGTCTTTTTCTCTCAGGTCCGGCCAGCATGACACGCAATCAATCCCCCGCTTCGCCAACCAAACGACCTCGCGCCTGGAGCGCAATGGCCGCCCTGCTGCTCAGCGTAATGCTGACACCGACTGCCGCTTTCGCCGACGCCCAAGCGCCTGCGACCCCAACGGCCGCCGAGGCCCCTGCAGCCGCACCAGCCCCAGCCGCCACACCCGTCGTCAGCGACCCGGCCCAGGCAGTAGACGCCACCGCCGCAGACGCTCCGGAAGTGCTCGAGGCCGACAACACCCTGGGCATGGCCCACGACCTGTCGCCATGGGGCATGTACCAGAACGCCGACATCATCGTGAAAATCGTGATGATAGGCCTGGCGATCGCTTCGATCATCACCTGGACCATCTGGATCGCCAAGGGTTTTGAGCTGATGGGCGCCAAGCGTCGTCTGCGCAGCGAAATCGTCCACCTGAAAAAGGCCACCACCCTCAAGGAAGCCAGCGCCACGGCGACCAAGCCAGGCACCCTGGCCAATGTGCTGGTGCATGACGCCCTGGAAGAGATGCGCCTCTCGGTCAACAGCCGTGAAAAAGAAGGCATCAAGGAACGTGTAGCCTTCCGTCTTGAGCGCCTGGTCGCGGCTTGCGGTCGCAACATGAGCAGCGGCACCGGTGTGCTCGCCACCATCGGCTCCACCGCGCCATTCGTCGGCCTGTTCGGTACCGTGTGGGGCATCATGAACAGCTTCATCGGTATCGCCAAAACCCAGACCACCAACCTTGCAGTAGTGGCCCCCGGTATCGCCGAAGCCCTGCTGGCAACTGCGTTGGGCCTGGTGGCAGCGATTCCGGCCGTAGTTATCTACAACGTCTTCGCCCGCTCCATCGCCGGTTACAAGGCACAAGTCTCCGATGCCTCGGCTGAAGTCCTGCTGCTGGTCAGCCGCGACCTCGATCACCTGCCGACCACCGAGCGCTCCGCGCAACCCCACGTGGTCAAAGTAGGGTAATCAGCCATGGGCTTGCATTTGAAAGAAGGCGCAGACGACGATCTGGCCGAGAACCACGAAATCAACGTCACGCCGTTTATCGACGTGATGCTGGTGTTGCTGATCATCTTCATGGTGGCCGCTCCCTTGGCCACCGTGGACATCAAGGTCGACCTGCCTGCCTCCAGCGCCAAACCGGCGCCGCGGCCAGAGAAACCGGTGTTCCTCAGCGTAAAGGCTGATCAACGGCTGTTCCTCGGCGAAGACGAAGTGAAGGCCGAATCGCTCGGCGCCACTCTGGACGCCAGGACTCAGGGCAAGAAAGACACGACAATCTTCTTCCAGGCCGACAAGGGCGTGGACTACGGCGACCTGATGAGCGTGATGGACGCCCTGCGCGCCGCCGGTTACCTGAAGGTTGGTCTGGTCGGACTCGAGACGGCAGCCAAAAAATGATCACGACGCGCCATAAGCTGACGCGTTACAGCGGGAGCCTGGCCGTGGTGCTGGGCGTGCATGCGCTGGCTATCGCGCTGGCACTGAACTGGAGCTCGCGCCCCCCGATCGAATTGCCGCCACAGGCAATGATGGTCGAGCTGGCGCCAGTACCGGCCCCGCCACCACCGGCACCGCCGAAGGTGATAACGCCGCCTCAACCACCGGCACCGGTGGAAGAACTGCCGATCCCGAAACTGGCTGAAGTCCCTAAGGCCGAGATTGTCGTGCCCAAGCCGGTGAAACCCAAGCCCAAGCCGCAGCCGCCCAAGCCTGTAGAGAAAAAGCCGGAACCGCCGAAGGAAAAACCTTCCGAGGAGAAACCGAGCGAGGCTGAACCGACCCGGGCACCCACGGAGAAATCCGCCCAACCGGCACCGGGCCCGTCGCCAGCGCAGCAAGCAGCCAAGGCCAGCTGGCAAAACACCTTGCTCTCTCACCTGGCCAAGTACAAAAAGTACCCGGCCAGTGCTCAGGCGCGGGGTAAGGAAGGCATGAACCGTCTGCGGTTCGTGGTAGATGGTGAAGGCAACGTGCTGTCATTTGAGTTGGTAGGTGCTTCGGGTAATGCCGATCTGGACCGAGCAACCATGGAAATGATTCGCCGCGCCCAACCACTGCCGAAACCGCCTGCCGACATGCTGACTAACGGCCCGATTGAAATCGTTGCACCTTTTGTTTATTCCCTGGACAAACGCCGGCGCTAAACCGCCGCAGATCCCCATGTGGGAGCGGGCTTGCTCGGGAAGAGGCCAGCACATTCAACATCTATGTTGACTGAACCACCGCTTTCGCGAGCAAGCCCGCTCCCACAGGGGCTTCGACCAGCAAGGACATCCACGAAAGGCACCGAAAAGGTGCCTTTTGCATATCCACTAGCGGCAAACCTGCTTTACCCTGTGTCACTCAACACACTCAGTCTGATAACGTGCGTCTATCGATTGCAGCCGGTATGCTTGGCGCGCAACTTCATGGACGCCCGCTATGACCCTCACAGAATTACGCTACATCGTCACCCTCGCCCAAGAGCAGCACTTCGGCCATGCCGCCGAGCGTTGCCACGTCAGTCAACCGACCCTGTCGGTGGGCGTGAAAAAGCTTGAAGACGAACTCGGTGTGCTGATTTTCGAGCGCAGCAAAAGCGCCGTGCGCCTGACGCCGGTTGGCGAAGGCATCGTTGCCCAGGCCCAGAAAGTCCTGGAACAGGCCCAAGGCATCCGTGAGCTGGCCCAGGCCGGCAAGAACCAGCTGACTGCCCCGTTGAAGGTCGGCGCCATCTACACCGTCGGCCCGTACCTGTTCCCGCACCTGATTCCACAACTGCACCGGGTCGCCCCGCAGATGCCGTTGTATATCGAAGAAAACTTCACCCATATCCTGCGGGACAAGCTGCGCAACGGCGAGCTGGACGCGATCATCATCGCCCTGCCGTTCAACGAAGCCGATGTGCTGACCCTGCAACTCTACGACGAGCCGTTCTACGTCCTGATGCCGGCGCAGCATTCGTGGACGCAAAAAGAATCCATCGACGCTGCCTTGCTCAACGACAAGAGCCTGCTGTTGCTTGGCGAAGGTCACTGCTTCCGCGATCAGGTGCTGGAAGCCTGCCCGACCCTGGCCAACGGCAAGGACGGCGCCAAGCACACCACCGTGGAGTCCAGCTCCCTGGAAACCATCCGCCATATGGTCGCCTCCGGCCTGGGCATTTCGATCCTGCCGCTCTCGGCCGTGGACAGCCATCACTACGCTCCCGGGGTGCTGGAAGTGCGGCCACTGACGCCTCCGGTGCCTTTCCGCACCGTGGCTATCGCCTGGCGCGCCAGCTTTCCGCGCCCGAAAGCGATTGAAATCCTCGCCGATTCGATTCGCCTGTGCTCGGTAGCCAAGCCGCCAGCGCCGGTCGTTGCCGGCTGAGCGCTGCCATGACCGAGTTGTCGCAAGTGTCAGTGACGGCACTCAAGGGTGTAGGCGAAGCCATGGCCGAGAAACTGGCCAAGGTCGGCCTGGAGAATCTCCAGGACGTGCTATTTCACCTGCCCCTGCGCTATCAGGACCGCACTCGTGTGGTCCCGATCGGCCACTTGCGACCGGGCCAGGACGCCGTGATCGAAGGCACCGTCAGCGGCGCCGATGTGGTGATGGGCCGCCGCCGCAGTCTGGTCGTGCGCCTGCAGGACGGTACCGGCGGCCTTAGCCTGCGCTTCTACCATTTCAGCAACGCCCAGAAAGAAGGCCTCAAGCGTGGCACGCGGATCCGCTGCTATGGCGAAGCGCGGCCCGGTGCCTCGGGACTGGAGATCTACCACCCGGAATATCGCGCCATCACCGGTGACGAACCGCCGCCGGTCGATGAAACCCTGACCCCGGTCTACCCGCTCACCGAAGGCCTGACCCAGCAGCGTTTACGCCAGCTGTGCATGCAGACCTTGACACTGCTCGGGCCCAGCAGCCTGCCCGACTGGCTGCCGACCGAACTGGCCCGGGACTATCAGCTCGCCCCGCTGGCCGACGCGATCCGCTACCTGCATCACCCCCCCGCCGATGCCGATGTCGACGAACTGGCCCTCGGTCATCATTGGGCTCAGCACCGACTGGCCTTCGAAGAACTGCTGACCCATCAACTGTCCCAGCAGCGCCTGCGCGAAAGCATGCGCTCGCTGCGCGCACCGGCGATGCCCAAGGCGACGAAACTGCCGGCCAAATACCTGGCCAATCTCGGCTTCGCACCCACCGGTGCCCAGCAGCGGGTCGGTAATGAAATCGCCTACGACCTCAGCCAACATGAGCCCATGCTGCGCCTGATCCAGGGTGACGTGGGCGCAGGTAAAACCGTAGTCGCCGCGCTGGCCGCCTTGCAGGCACTGGAAGCCGGCTATCAGGTCGCGCTGATGGCGCCCACCGAGATCCTTGCCGAGCAACACTTCATCACCTTCAAGCGCTGGCTCGAACCGCTCGGCATCGAGGTCGCGTGGCTGGCCGGCAAGCTCAAGGGCAAGAACCGCGTCGCCGCGCTGGAACAGATCGGCAGCGGCACACCGATGGTGGTGGGCACGCACGCGCTGTTCCAGGATGAAGTGCAGTTCAAGAACCTGGCACTGGTGATCATCGACGAACAGCATCGATTCGGCGTGCAACAACGCCTGGCGCTGCGGCAAAAAGGCGTCGGTGGGCGCATGTGTCCGCACCAGCTGATCATGACTGCCACCCCCATCCCGCGGACGCTGGCCATGAGCGCTTACGCCGACCTCGACACTTCGATCCTCGACGAACTGCCGCCCGGGCGAACTCCGGTAAACACCGTGTTGATCACTGACACCCGGCGCGTTGAAGTCATCGAGCGAGTGCGCGGCGCGTGTGCAGAAGGTCGCCAGGCCTATTGGGTCTGCACCTTGATTGAAGAATCCGAAGAGCTGACCTGCCAGGCCGCCGAAACCACCTACGAAGACCTCACCGCCGCCCTGGGCGAGCTCAAGGTCGGGCTGATACACGGCCGCATGAAGCCTGTGGAAAAAGCCGCAGTCATGGCCGAATTCAAGGCTGGCAACCTGCAGTTGCTGGTGGCGACCACGGTGATTGAAGTGGGCGTCGACGTACCAAACGCCAGCCTGATGATCATCGAAAACCCCGAACGCCTGGGTCTCGCGCAACTGCATCAGCTGCGCGGTCGAGTCGGCCGAGGCAGCGCCGCCAGCCACTGCGTGCTGCTCTATCACCCGCCGTTGTCGCAGATCGGCCGCCAGCGCCTGGGCATCATGCGCGAAACCAACGACGGTTTTGTCATCGCCGAAAAAGACCTGGAGCTGCGTGGCCCCGGTGAAATGCTCGGCACCCGCCAGACCGGCCTGCTGCAATTCAAGGTCGCCGATCTGATGCGCGACGCCGACTTGCTCCCCGCCGTACGCGACGCGGCGCAGGCATTGCTTGAGCGTTGGCCGGATCACGTCAGCCCGTTGCTCGACCGATGGCTACGACATGGGCAGCAATACGGCCAAGTGTGAGCACCGTCGCAGTTTCCGGACCACCGTGTTAAACATGATGGTTATACTCTTGCAACTGTTTGAGAACGGATCCAAACCATGACCGACGCTGCCCTCGCCCCCGAAACCCCGCATGCTCCGTCTGCAGTTCGGCTGCTGCTGGGCAAGTTGGACGTTGCTTTTGAAGAAGTCCTCGACCACCACGGCCTCAATGCCGCACGCAAAGTGCAGGCCGTGCTGCTGGACGACGCCGTCGGCTCGCTTATGGTGCTGTTCCCGCAAAGTCAGCTGCTGGATCTCAATCGCCTCGCCGAGCTGACCGGCCGGCGCCTCACCGCCGTATCGCCTGAGCGCCTGGAGCGCCTGCTTGGCAAAAACCACCTGAGCCTGCTGCCGGGCCTGCCTGCGCTGACCTCCGCGCCGTGCCTCTATGAAGACAGCCTGCTGCGCGAACCCAAGCTGTTGATCAATTCCGGTGAGCCAGGCGTGCTGCTGGAAATCGCCTGCGACGATTTCAAGACCCTGCTGAGCAAGGCCAGTGCCGCCCGCTTCGGTGAAGCGCTGAGCAGCATCCGCCCGAACCTTGACCGCCCGGACGATGACCGCGAGGAAATCACTCTGGCCGTGCAGGCCTTCACCGCTCGACGCATCCAGCAGCGACTGGAAGCGACCATCGAGATACCGCCGCTGGCCTCGACCGCGCAGAAAATCATCAAGCTGCGGGTCGACCCCAACGCCACCATCGATGACATCACCAGCGTCGTAGAGACCGACCCGGCCCTGGCCGCGCAAGTTGTCAGCTGGGCCGCTTCGCCTTATTACGCCTCGCCGGGCAAGATCCGCTCAGTGGAAGACGCGATAGTGCGAGTGCTGGGTTTCGACCTGGTGATCAATCTGGCGCTGGGCCTGGCCCTGGGCAAAACCATGAACCTGCCCAAGGATCATCCACAGCACACCACGCCTTACTGGCACCAGTCGATCTACACAGCCGCCGTCATTGAAGGCCTGACCCGCGCCATGCCCCGCGCACAGCGCCCGGAAGCAGGCCTGACCTACCTCGCCGGCTTGCTGCACAACTTCGGCTACCTGCTGCTGGCCCACGTGTTCCCGCCGCACTTCTCGCTGATCTGCCGTCACCTGGAGGTCAACCCGCACCTGTGCCACAGCTACATCGAGCAACATTTGCTGGGCATCAGCCGCGAGCAAATTGGCGCATGGCTGATGCGCTACTGGGACATGCCCGACGAACTGGCCACCGCCTTGCGCTTCCAGCACGACCCAAGCTACGACGGCGCCTACGCCGAATACCCGAACCTGGTCTGCCTGGCAGTGCGCCTGCTACGCACCCGCGGCATCGGCTCGGGCCCGGTCGAAGATATCCCCGACGCCCTGCTGGAACGCCTGGGCTTGAGTCGCGACAAGGCCAACGAAGTCACCAGCAAAGTGCTGGATGCGGAAGTGTTGCTGCGCGAGTTGGCTTCGCAATTCGGCCAGCCTTGAAAGCGATCGTGAGCAGGCTTTGCACCCACTGGGGTTGATCTCAATCCTGTGGAAACACCCACAAGGGTGATCCACAAACCTGTGGGCGCAAGGCTTGCCCGTGATGGCCACGACTCGGTCTGGGCTTGCCTCAGCTTTCCCTGGCTGTGTCTCAGGCCTTAGCTTTGGTATTGGCTTTGCGCGGCTTCAAGTACTTGGTCAGCCCCTGGAACCAAATCACCAGCGCCGGGTTGCCCTTGATCTGGATCGACTTGTCCTGAATTCCCGTCATGAACGCCAGCTGCTTGTTCTTCGCCTGCATCGTGGCGAAGCCATAGGCGGCGTCTTTGAACGCAATCGCAAACGCCGGTTCGGGGTACACGCCGGACTTACTGGTAATGCGCTGATCCTTCACCCGGAAGTGCCGCGCCACTTTGCCGTCCAGGGTCTGTAGCTGAAAGACCAGATCCTTGTCACCCAACTGTTGTTGGAACGCGGGATTATTCCTACTGGCCTTGGCCATCAACAAACCCAGCATCCACAGAAGAAAACGAAATTTCATGCGCACAGCCTCAATAGAAATATGAACGGCCGGCGCAGTGTAGCGGCCCCGTATAAGAACGCCACCATCACGTAGCGTTAGCGGAAGATGCCCATGTTTTTGACGCCAATGACTACCAAGTCAGACATCCCTGTAGGAGCTGCCGAAGGCTGCGATCTTTTGATCTAATCCCCCGCAACTCTATCGGAAACTACTTGCAATATGCAGCGGCGCCTATGAATTACCCGCCTATTGCACCCACCGATAACCTCTGGCGGTCACCTAAAAACCGGTGACACGGAAGCGCCAGTCCGACTCAGGCTCAATCTTTAAGGCTATTCAGCGAGTGTCTTTTATGCTCGCGATACGCTATGACGGCTATGCATGGGGGATCCTAGTATCTGCCGGTGCCCGAGTTCGGTCTTGCCACCTATACACAGCTGCCACCTCATTCGAAGCAAGCGAAGGGTGCCAGCAGCTAATCTCGAGAACCGCTAATGATCAAACCAACACCCAATCCTCGCGAATCCACAATACGCAACGGCCAACTATTGACCTGCTCGAACGCCTGGGCCTGACCGGGCCGAGGCCGAAGACGTCGCCAGCAAAGTCCTTTAGACCAAAGTGTTGCTGCGCGAGATGAAGACAGATCGGTGTGTCTGATCTGCCTCACACCCAAAGCTTGCTACCTGTAGGTTAACCTAGATAACGCACCGCAAAGTTGGTAGCGACACTTCCAATAACGACGATTTTGTTATCCGCCGTTAGCGAGCTGTTAAAGTATTTCGATGTTGCTAAATCGCGGAACACGACCCAGCCCTTGCCTCCAAACCTCTCATCCAGAGAACCATCGAAGTTGAACCGCGCAATCATTAGGTAAAAATCCTCACTTAGGCCTGTGACGATGATACTTTGCTGCTGCAAGGCAGACTCATTGAAGCGCAGATTCCGCAGGAAAGCGCCATACAAGGGTTTACCGTTATTGAATATCAGGTTGAAGCCACCGTTAGCGTTCAGCGCAGTCAACACTCCTTCAAAAAAGCCATCCTTAAATGACTCTCCAGATGCCACTATCATTCCATCGACTTCCCTTACGGCCAGAGAGGTCAGCAAGGACTTTCGCCCCCCCTCACTGGGAACAATCACTGTTCCGCTATCACCGAACGAAGTATCGACCCTTCCACCTTGGTCATAGCGAATAACAAAGGCAGTTCCATAGGTGTCGCCACTGCCATTGGCTAGGAATGAACCACCGAACAATACGCCATCACGATGGGCTGCCAAACACCCACTGCGTATGTGATTACCATTTGGCTGCTCGATCGCTACATAACCACCATTGAAGCTTGGGTCTAGCAAACCAGCTTCATCTAGGCAAAAAATCACTGCAGTACTGCCCGCATCTGAAAGAATGCTGCAACTCACATAAATTTTTTCGTTTTCCTCAGAAATAGCTAGCCAAGCACCACCAAAAAAAACAACATTCTCAGCCAAACCTTCATCACGACCACTTAAAAATGTAGCGTTTTTCCCAGCACCGGTAACTCCAGAGGCTTTAAGTGTAACTTTCCCTCCCTCTCCGAACGTACTATCAAGCTGACCGTCCTCAAGGAGCCGAACAACATACAAATTATCGGGACTCGCACCAACATGGGGACCAAGTGTTAAAAACCGACCATTTTTCAGCATTTTCATTTGCGAAGGAAAAAACGGACTTTGACCGACAGGCAGTTTAACTACACCGTTTTCTCCGAATGACTCATCAAGCACTCCAGCTTCATTCAATCGTGTGAAGTTGATCGGATCGTAGGCAGCCACTTTAGAAGCTATAAGCAACTTTTTGTTCGGCTGACTAGTACAAAGTTTTACCCCTCCCGATAGCTCTACCACGCCAGCCGAACCAAATGTAGGATCGAGATTACCCGGCGCTTTTACTTCTGATACCTGATTCATATTCGTGCTCCCTCGTTGATCGAAATAGTCGAACTCAGTGGATCACGATACGTTCCAACCCGTAACTGTCATAAATGACAGTTGTTTTATCAATTCAAGACTAAGCGCTAGCATTTATTCCATTTTGAAATGGGACGAGATTTTTCATCTACGGGCTTTGGCAGGTTTTTTCTTGCCATCGCATTTCTTGTCAACCCACGGAACCAGATCAGCAGGTCCCGGGTGGAATCGACATGTCCTGAATCCCATTCCTGAACGCCACCCGCCATATCAGCGCGCAATTGCCGCGCCATGTCTTGTGCACCAATAAGAAAGCGCTATCACCAGGTGCGCATTTTGCATTTGATACATAGTCCAAAGTGGGACTTTCAGTATCTCGGAAATTTCACACAGGCCTTTAAGACCCCTCCTACATTCATCCTTCAGATGCCTTGTTAGCGTGCAAGGCGCTTTGTCGACCACTTCCAACTGAGCGTGGCTCAAGCGTCGCGATGTTTTCTCCCGAGCTTAAGGACGAGCTAAACAAATAAAAGGATAACCGCATGTTCGCTCCGGCCAACGCTGCCGATTTGACAACCCCACCTGACTACCACAGATGCCTGCCCATCGACCTGCGCAGTCAAGCGGATGCGTTTATCCGTTATCTGCACGAGCTACCCAACAAATCACCGGTCGAGTGCCCGCAGTGTGGCCATCCATACTTCAGAGTGGACACCATGCCAAACCTGCGCCTCCCTTTTTACCGCTGTGCAGCTTGCAATAAAGGCTTTAACTGTCTGTCGAAAACTCCATTTGCGCGGTACGGGCTTATGCACCTCTGGCCCGTCTACGGAAAGTACCTCTTGGCGGGCTGGCCTATGCCAAGTATCGCCACAGCGCTGGGAATTTCCCCCAGCACAACATGGCGCTGGATTAAGCCCTGCCGTGCGGTAATGGCCAAAGAGTTTCCAGCGTTGTACCGCTGGTGGTCTGCACGACAAGATCGAACCGATCTGGAACCGCCGCCGCATATCGCGGCGCAGGCCCAGGCGTTTCTTAGCGGGTTAGAGCATCTACTCACGACTCAACAGGCTGTTTGCTCAAGGTGTGGCTCAACGGATATGAAGCGTGTCGACGAGCGGCGCCCTGATTTCCGCTGCTCTGGCTGTTCAAGCACGTTGAGCTTACTGCGTGGCACCGTGCTATCCCGATTGGGTTATCCGGAACACTGGCTGGGTTTTGCTCAAGGATTAATCAATGGTGAAAGCCTGGTCGATTTGCAACGCCGTACAGGGCTTTGCGGAGTTGCCTGCAAGCGTTGGCGAGTACGTTTTACACAGATGCTAGAACAGCAGGGGCACACCGAGTTGATCCGGTGGATTACCTGGTTGCGCAGTCGCCGGGTGAAAGAGGTAAGTGATTTTGTGCGTGAAGGCGGGAAATTGGAGGCTGTAACGGGTTCTCGCTATTCCGCTAATTCAAATCGGCGGTTTTCGGTTCCGGGTAATCGCGTGCGCAAGACGCACTAAAGACATTTCAAGCAGGACGTTCCTACAACGCATGCGCGACAGGAAGAACGCGAATGGGCACCCAACCAGGTTGGCGTGCCCATTCTTTTTTCCGCTCCCCCGCCATGCGGGATCAGGACGCGGATTACGGATTAACACTGTCCTTCAACGACTTGCCCGGCTTGAACGCGACAGTATTACTGGCCTTGATTTTGACTGGCTCACCGGTCTGCGGGTTTTTGCCGGTGCGGGCGCCGCGGTGGCGTTGCAGGAAGGTGCCGAAGCCTACCAGCGTGACGCTGTCCTTGCGGTGCAGGGCGCCGGTGATTTCTTCGAGAACGGCGTTGAGGACGCGGTTGGCCTGCTCTTTGGTGAGATCTGCTTTTTCAGCGATTGCTGCGGCGAGGTCTGGTTTACGCATTAGTGAAGCCCCTTTGACGGTTTTTTGTTGTTATGTCCGTGCTGTTCTCGTTGGAACAGCGCCAAAAGCGCCGCAGGTGCTCTACTCTGCGGCAGACGGAAGTGAGAATGGCACGCAGCGGGGAGCCGCGCCAGTCTCGGCGCGACGTTTGTGAGGGCAAAAGCGGGGTGATTCCGACAGAACGACCAGTATTTACGCCAGCAGCGCGGGAAGCTCTTTGTTCAGTGCCAGTTTCTCCATAACTGCGGCGCCTGTGAGGGCGTAACCGAGCAGTTTGCCGCTGCCATCACGGCACAGCGCCTTGATGTCCGCGCCCTGCCCTTCCACAGTCCAGACGCCTTCGGTTCCGCGCGGTGGAGGGGAAACAACCAAAGGGCAGACAGGTGTTTTCACGGTGATCGGCATCGCGCCGTAGTTCACCGTAGTCGGGTTGCCGGCCAGGGTCTGCGCCAGCGCTCTCGCACAGCTCATGAGGGGCATGACGTAAAGTAAATTCAGCCCATCGACCTCGGCGCAGTCGCCCAGTGCGTAGATGTTGGCGTGGGAAGTTTGCAGGTGGCGGTTGACCACTACACCGCGATTGACCTGCACGCCAGCAGCGGCGGCCAGGTCGATGCGCGGGCGCAAGCCGATCGCAGACACTACCAGGTCGCAGGCAATCACCTGGCCATCGGACAAGTGTGCTTCCAACCCATCCGTCACACGTTGCAGGCGGTTGAGTACGGGACCCAGGTGGAAACGTGCGCCAATGCTCTCCAAGCCGGCCTGGACTGCAGCGGCGGCCGCAGGGTGCAGGAGGGTGGGCATGACTTGCTCACACGGGGCGACCAGCTGTACTTCATAGCCACCAGCGATCAAATCGTTGGCAAACTCGCAGCCAATCAGCCCGGCGCCCAGCAGCAATACCCGGCGCTTGCCCACGGCTGCCGCGCGAAAACGCGCGTAGTCCTCGAGGTCGTTGATCGGAAACACGCAGTCCGCCGCGTCGCCTTCGACAGGTACGCGCACGGTTTCGGCGCCCCAGGCCAGCACCAAGTCGCGATAGACCACCGACTCTTCGCCAATCCACAGGCGCTTGTGGCCTGGGTCGATGCCGCTGATGCGCGTATGGGTGCGCACTTCTGCCTTCAACTGCTCGGCCATGGCTCCCGGCTCGGACATGCTCAGGCCATCGGCGTCCTTGTTTTTGCCAAAACCGGTGGAGAGCATCGGCTTGGAGTAAGAACGTCCGTCATCTGCGGTGATCAGCAGCAGCGGAGTTTCGCCATCGAGTTTGCGAAACTCCCGGGCCAGGTTATAGCCAGCCAGCCCGGTGCCTACGATCACGACAGGTGCGCTCATTCTCTACTCCTCTAATGTCTTAGTTGATTTCGATCATTTCGAAATCCATCTTGCCCACGCCGCAGTCCGGGCACAGCCAGTCTTCCGGCACGTCCTGCCACAGGGTGCCCGGCGCAATGCCGTCGTCCGGCCAGCCGTCGGCTTCGTTATAAATCAGGCCGCAGACCACACATTGCCACTTTTTCATTCAGGTATTTCCTCAGGATTCAGGCTTTTGCCGGCACGAACGGTCGATGGTTGCAGCGTTGCCGTCCGGCTCAGGGCGTTTTGTACTGATCGAGCCCGGCAGATGCAAGCCTGTTCGACGCAGCGCCCTGCCCGATCAATCAAAATCGCCGACCGACATGGTAAGCTCGCCGCCTCATTTGCTGCCAATAATGACTCACTGTGCCGCACTCTATTATCCCCCGCACGGCCCCGTTCTGGCTCCCACAAAGCCAGCTCACTCCCCTCCCCGATGCATCTACCCTCGACTGGCTGTTCGACGAAGGCTCGTTGACCCGTCGCCTGACCCGCCTGTCGGATGACGGCTTCAGCGTTACCCCGCTGTTTGAAGGCTGGCAAGTTTTGCGCGCCGATGAGTGCGCCGCGCTCGATCTCCCCCAGGACAGCGAAGGCTGGGTGCGCGAGGTGTATCTGCGCGGGCATGGCGAGGCTTGGGTGTTTGCCCGCAGTGTGGCGTCCCGCAGTGCACTGCAGGGCGATGGGCTGCACATGGACGAGCTGGGCAGCCGCTCCCTGGGTGAGCTGCTGTTTTGCGACCGCGCGTTCCAACGCCGCGCCATTGAGGTATGCCGCTATCCTGAGCAATGGCTACCTGTCGACTGCCGGGCACCGCAGCTGTGGGGCCGACGCTCGCGCTTCGACCGTGGGGCACTGAGTGTGCTGGTGGCCGAGATTTTCCTGCCGACCCTGTGGACTGCTGCCCGCGCCAATCCGGAGAATTGCTGATGTATCAGAGCCTGCTGAAGTCTTTGAACCGCCTGAATCCAAGGGCTTGGGACTTCATTCAGCTAACCCGCATGGACAAGCCGATCGGCATCTACCTATTGCTGTGGCCGACGCTGTGGGCGCTGTGGATTGCCGGCAAGGGTTCGCCGTCGTTGGCCAACATCGCGATTTTTGTCCTCGGGGTGGTTTTGACGCGGGCCGGTGGTTGCGTGATCAACGACTGGGCGGATCGCAAAGTCGACGGCCACGTCAAACGTACCGCACAACGTCCATTGGCCGCCGGCCGGATCAGCTCGAAAGAGGCGCTGGTGTTCTTCGCGCTGTTGATGGGTTTGAGTTTTCTACTGGTGCTGTGCACCAATGCACCGACGATCTGGCTATCGTTCGGAGGGCTGGCGCTGGCCTTCACTTACCCGTTCATGAAGCGCTACACCTACTACCCGCAAGTGGTGCTGGGCGCGGCATTTTCCTGGGGGATGCCAATGGCGTTCACCGCTGAAACCGGCGAATTACCGGCAGCGGCCTGGTTGCTATGGATCGCCAATCTCCTGTGGACAGTGGGTTACGACACTTATTACGCAATGACTGATCGCGACGACGATTTGAAGATCGGGGTGAAATCCACCGCCATTCTGTTTGGCGAGGCGGACCGGGTGATCATCCTGACGCTGCAAAGCCTGGCGCTGGGCTGCCTGCTGCTGGCTGGTTCGAAGTTCGACCTGGGGGGCTGGTTCCATCTGGGCCTGCTGGCGGCAGCGGGCTGTTTTGCCTGGGAGTTCTGGTACACCCGGAGCAAGGACCGCATGCGTTGCTTCAAAGCGTTCCTGCACAACCATTGGGCCGGGTTGGCGATTTTTATCGGGATCGTTCTGGATTACTCGCTGCGCTGAAGCTCGCACACGCCCCCTGTAGGAGCGAGCCTGCTCGCGATGAACCTGAGACCGACGCGTTAGACCAGACAGACCTGCGTCAGCGTTCACGTTTTTCGCGAGCAGGCTCGCTCCTACAGAAGAATGCTCACATTTTCGGGCCTTGAAGGACGTGCCACTTGTCCATTTTCTTATCGCCAGTCATGTCTCCTGGCTTCTTGTCCTGCACGAAGTAGTACAGCGGCTTGCCGTCGAACGCCCACTGCATCGTGCCATCGTCACGCTGGATGATGGTCCACTTGCCTTCAGCCTTGTCATCCGCGGTGGCCTTCAGCGGCGGCCAGTTTTCAGCGCACTTGCCGGTACAGGCAGATTTGCCGCCCGTGTCGTTATCGAAGGTGTACAACGTCATGCCTTTGTGATCAGTCAACATGCCGTCTTTAACCATGCCCGGATCTGCAGCGAAGGCCATTGTCGGCAGCGATAACGCAGCCGTAACCAGTAGAGCCTTCCAGGATTGCGCGGTGTACTTCATGGAAACCTTCCTTTTGTGGTTGTCAGGATTCGGACTTAGAGCTTAGTTCAGGATCACCACAATCGCCGGGCGACTAAAATACTGTCACACGACTGCAATAATTCCGTTATCTAATGCGGCGCAAGACAGTTAAATGACAAGAGGATTTAGGCATGGTTGGCAGGAGCATTCTGATCGTCGACGACGAAGCGCCCATTCGCGAAATGATCGCCGTTGCGTTGGAAATGGCCGGCTATGACTGCCTGGAGGCTGAGAACTCCCAGCAAGCCCATGCCATCATCGTCGACCGCAAGCCGGACCTGATCCTGCTCGACTGGATGCTTCCAGGCACATCGGGTATTGAATTGGCGCGCCGCCTCAAGCGCGACGAGCTGACCGGGGATATCCCGATCATCATGCTGACCGCCAAAGGCGAAGAGGACAACAAGATCCAGGGTCTTGAAGTCGGCGCCGATGACTACATCACCAAGCCTTTTTCGCCTCGTGAGCTGGTGGCGCGCCTCAAGGCCGTGCTGCGCCGGGCCGGCCCGACCGATGGCGAGACGCCAATTGAAGTCGGTGGCCTGCTGCTGGACCCGATCAGCCACCGCGTGACCATCGACGGCAAACCCGCCGAGATGGGCCCCACCGAATACCGCCTGCTGCAGTTCTTCATGACTCACCAGGAGCGCGCCTACACCCGCGGCCAGTTGCTGGATCAGGTCTGGGGCGGCAACGTCTATGTCGAAGAACGCACTGTCGACGTGCACATCCGTCGCCTGCGCAAAGCCCTCGGCGATGCCTACGAAAATCTGGTACAAACCGTGCGCGGTACTGGTTACCGGTTTTCCACCAAGGCCTGATCCGGACCTTTCCCGCCCGACAAGCTGACAAGGACGCGCGCTCAAGTGAACCAAAACTGGCATGGCACCCTGATTCGCCACATGCTGCTGCTGGTTACCGCCTGCCTGGTGATCGGCCTGATTACCGGCTATTACGGCTGGAGCCTCGCCGCAGGCCTGGGCCTGTACCTGGCCTGGACCCTCAAGCAACTGCTGCGCCTGCACGAGTGGCTGCGCCTGCATAAACCCGATGAAGCTCCGCCCGATGGCTACGGCCTGTGGGGCGAAGTGTTCGACAGCATCTATCACCTGCAACGCCGCGACCAACGTGTGCGCGGGCGCCTGCAAGCGGTGATCGACCGCGTCCAGGAATCCACCGCGGCACTCAAGGACGCGGTGATCATGCTCGACACCGACGGCAACCTGGAGTGGTGGAACCGCGCCGCCGAAACCCTTCTGGGCCTCAAGACCCCGCAGGACAGTGGCCAGCCGGTGACGAACCTGGTGCGCCATCCGCGCTTCAAAGAGTATTTCGAGCAGGACAGCTACGCCGAGCCGCTGGAAATCCCCTCGCCAACCAATGATCGGGTACGCATCCAGCTGTACATCACCCGGTACGGTAATAACGAGCACTTGATGCTGGTGCGCGATGTCACCCGCATTCATCAGCTGGAGCAGATGCGCAAAGACTTCATCGCCAACGTTTCCCACGAGCTGCGCACTCCGCTGACGGTGATCTGCGGTTACCTGGAGACGCTGCTGGATAACGTCGAAGAAGTGAACCCGCGCTGGTCCCGAGCCTTGCAGCAGATGCAACAGCAAGGTGGGCGCATGCAGACCTTGCTCAATGACCTGCTGTTGCTGGCCAAACTGGAGGCCACCGATTACCCGTCGGACAATGCACCAGTGGCTATCGACGGCTTGCTGCAATCGATCAAAAGTGACGCACAGCAGCTGTCCGGCCAGAAAAACCAACAGATCACGCTTGAAGCCGACCCGCGGATTCTGCTCAAGGGCAGTGAAGCGGAATTGCGCAGTGCGTTTTCCAATTTGGTGTTCAACGCAGTGAAATACACCCCGGCCGAAGGCAATATTCGTATTCGCTGGTGGGGCGACGAGCAAGGCGCGCACCTGAGCGTGCAGGACTCCGGCATCGGCATCGACAGCAAGCACCTGCCGCGCCTGACCGAGCGCTTCTACCGGGTCGACTCCAGCCGTAACTCCAATACCGGCGGCACCGGCCTCGGGCTCGCCATCGTCAAACATGTGCTGTTGCGCCACCGCGCACGGATGGAAATCAGCAGCGTACCCGGCCATGGCAGTACGTTTACCTGCCATTTCGCCCCGGCCCAGGTCAGCAAATCACTGCTGATCAACGCCTCCGACTGATACCGGCCAGCACGCGCCACTAGGCAATCGACCGGTCAGCCGCTACATTGGCTGACTTGTGCCTGCCTTTCAGGTGCACAGCTTTCCTTTCTTTCGAATACACGGAACCCGCAAAACTCCATCATGGACCCATCCCCTGGCTTGACCCTCGCGACACTCTTCGCCGATTTCGGCATGATTCTTTTTGCTCTGATCCTGGTTTTGCTCAACGGTTTTTTCGTTGCGGCGGAATTCGCCATGGTCAAACTGCGCTCGACCCGGGTCGAAGCCATTGCAGAAAAGAACGGCTGGCGCGGACATATCCTGCGCACCGTTCACAGTCAGCTCGACGCGTACCTTTCGGCCTGCCAACTGGGGATCACCCTGGCATCCCTCGGCCTCGGCTGGGTCGGTGAGCCGGCGTTCGCGCATATCCTCGAGCCGGTCCTGAGCGCCGTCGGCGTCGAGTCTGCCGAAGTGGTCAAGGGCGTGTCGTTCTTCACCGCGTTCTTCATCATCTCCTACCTGCACATCGTGGTCGGCGAACTGGCCCCTAAATCCTGGGCCATCCGCAAGCCCGAGTTGCTGTCGCTATGGACTGCCGTGCCGCTGTACCTGTTCTACTGGGCCATGTACCCGGCCATCTACCTGCTTAACGCCAGTGCCAACACCATCCTGCGCATTGCCGGCCAAGGTGAGCCCGGCCCGCATCACGAGCACCATTACAGCCGTGAAGAACTGAAGTTGATCCTGCACTCCAGCCGCGGCCAGGACCCGAGCGACCAGGGCATGCGTGTGCTGGCCTCGGCGGTCGAAATGGGCGAGCTGGAAGTGGTCGATTGGGCCAACTCCCGGGAAGACCTGGTGACGCTGGAATTCAACGCACCGCTCAAGGAAATCCTGGCGATGTTTCGTCGCCACAAATTCAGCCGGTACCCGGTGTATGACAGTGACAGCCAGGAGTTCGTCGGCCTGCTGCACATTAAGGACCTACTGCTGGAATTGGCAGCGCTGGACCATATTCCCGAGTCGTTCAACCTTGCTGAACTGACCCGTCCGCTGGAGCGAGTGTCGCGCCATATGCCGCTGTCGCAGTTGCTCGAACAGTTCCGCAAGGGCGGCTCGCACTTCGCGCTAGTCGAGGAGGCCGACGGCAACATCATCGGCTACCTGACCATGGAAGATGTGCTGGAAGTGCTGGTGGGTGACATCCAGGACGAACACCGCAAGGCAGAGCGCGGGATCCTCGCGTATCAACCGGGCAAGCTGCTGGTGCGTGGCGATACGCCGCTGTTCAAGGTCGAACGGCTGCTGGGCATCGACCTCGACCACGTTGAAGCCGAAACCCTCGCCGGGCTGGTCTATGACAGCCTGAAGCGAGTGCCGGAAGAGGAAGAAGTCCTGGAAGTCGAAGGCCTGCGGATCATCATCAAGAAGATGAAAGGGCCGAAGATTGTACTGGCCAAGGTGTTGATGCTCGATTGATTGCAATGCGGGGAACCGCATTGCCCCCAAAAGATCGCAGCCTTCGGCAGCTCCTACAAGGAATCGCAATCCCATGTAGGAGCTGCCGCAGGCTGCGATCTTTTGCTTTCAGAACCTATTGCTTGCCCAACGCAAAGTTGGGCAACGCACCCACCGGTTGATTGAACTGGTACGGTATCGACACCAGCCCCATCCCGGTATTGCGCTGCACCACAAAGTGCAGATGCGGCCCGCTGCTGTTGCCGGTATTACCCGAGAGCGCCAACGCTGTCCCCACACCAACCCGCTGACCTTCCCGAACGCTGACCGAACCTTGCATCAGGTGCAGGTACACGCCCATGGTGCCGTCGTCATGCAGCACCCGTACGAAATTGCCTGATGGATCGGTACCCCGGCCGGTCTGGTTATTCTCGGTCTTCACTACCATCCCACCCCTCGCCGCAACGATCGGCGTGCCCTCAGGCATGGCAATGTCCATGGCATAGCGGTTTTTCGCACCAAAATGGCTGTATTGGCCATTCGCCCCCTGACTCAGGCGAAATGGCCCGCCGCGCCAGGGCAATGGGTAGCGATAAGCCATGGCAGCGCCTGCAGGGTCGCCCAGGGAATATTTGAATGCCGGGGTATACACCAGCGGCTTTCCTGCCCGCGTGGCCGTCAGCAGCGCCAGGCGCAGGTTGCTGCGGGCGGGCAGGACACGTCGAATCGGTCGACTAGGCGCCCCGCTGACGTTCTTCAGGCCGGCGAAACTCAATTCGATCTCCACCGGTGCGTACAAGTCATTGCGCACAAAGACGCTGTCCGCGCCCTTCTGCTTCTTGATGTCGAGGAATACCTGGCCTTCGAGACGCTCGACCATGCGATCGCGAAAAACGAAGACCTTGGCGCCTTTCGAAGGGCGGTCGCTGTAGGAGACCACGCCGTTGGCGTCCTTGGACTTGTAGATAGTCATGGCCACGACCGAGGTGGAGGCCAGGAAAAGACCACAGAAAAACAGCAGTCGCGCGAGCATGGGCAAAGGTTCTGTCGAGGGAAGGCCTGGGAGGGAGCCTAGCAGCTGCAATGGACCTGGGTAGGCGACAGATGTTTCAAATCCGCGGGATCAATGGATGTGCGGCGAATTTGAGGGCCCTATCGCGAGCAGGCTCACTCCTGCACCGAATTTGTGTTTCCAAAGGCAATTGAGTGAGCACAACTCCTCTGTAGGAGTGAGCCTGCTCGCGATAGCGGTCTTTCAAACAACAAAGCTCTCAAGCACCCGGCACAAAATGCTTCTGTACCGTACCACGTGCTATCAAACGCGATATGTAATCGAGCTTCTGCGCGTCCTGGTCAACGAAGCGAAAGGTCAGCTGCAACCACTCGCTGTCAGGTCGCGGTTCGTAGGCGACGATGGCATGCAGGTAACCATTGAGCCGTGCGATCTCCGCATTGTCGCCCTGCTCCAGGTCGAGCACGGCGCTATCGAGCACCTGCGGCAAGGTGTCAGTACGCTTCACCACCAGCAAAGCTTCCTTGAGGCTCAGGGCCTTGATCACGCACTGCTGGTTGCCACTCGACAGGCGCAGCTGCCCATGGCCACGGCCAGCGGTAGCAGGCGCTGCAGCAGCGGCCTTCGGCGGCGGTGTATTGAGCAGGCCACGTGACGGCGCAGGAGCCGCAGGCGCAGCAATCACCGTCGCCTGGCCACCGGTCAGGGCATTGAGGGAGTCGTTGCCGAAAGCCGAGGTCATCTTGGCTGGCGCGCTGTTCATCAAGGCGTCGAGCTTGCCGACCTTGTTCAGGGCCTGCTTGACCTTGGTCAGCAACTGTTCGTTGTTGAAGGGCTTGCTGACGTAGCCGGAAACGCCCGCCTGGATTGCCTGCACGACGTTTTCCTTGTCGCCACGACTGGTCACCATCACGAACGGCATGGTTTTGAGACGATCCTGCTCGCGGCACCAGGTCAGCAGTTCCAGGCCTGACATTTCCGGCATCTCCCAGTCACACAAGACCAGGTCGAACGTTTCCCTGGCCAGCAACACCTGGGCTTTGCGGCCGTTGACTGCGTCCTCGATCCGGATGCCCGGAAAGTAGTTACGCAGGCATTTCTTCACCAGGTCACGAATGAATGACGCATCGTCCACGACCAATACACTGACCTTACTCATCCATCACCCCTTCCAAAATCCCGGCAAGCATCGCGCCTTGCTGATAGCACACTGCCATAAACCCTCAGTCACGCCGGGACTTTTCGTTCGCGGGGTGCTGCATTGAATTCGTATTGCACAAACAAAAACGCCCGACCAAAAGGCCGGGCGTTTCTCTTGGGCAAACTTACTTATCGTCAGCTACACCCGGAACATTAGCGGTTTCGCCACTTGTCCCCTCAACTTCTTCCTTCATGCGCTTCAGGCCCAGGTGGCGCACGTCGGTGCCGCGCACCAGGTAGATCACCAGTTCCGAGATGTTGCGCGCGTGATCGCCGATCCGCTCCAGGGAGCGCAAGACCCAGATGATGCTCAAGACCCGCGAAATAGAGCGCGGGTCTTCCATCATGTAGGTCGCCAGCTCACGCAGGGCGGTCTTGTACTCGCGATCGATGATCTTGTCGTACTGGGCGACCGACAACGCCAGGTCGGCGTCGAAGCGGGCAAAGGCGTCCAGCGCATCGCGCACCATGTTGCGTACTTGATCGCCGATGTGACGCACTTCGACGTAACCGCGCGGCGCTTCACCTTCTTCGCACAGCTGGATGGCGCGACGGGCGATCTTGGTCGCTTCATCGCCGATGCGCTCCAGGTCGATCACCGACTTGGAGATGCTGATGATCAAGCGCAGGTCGGACGCCGCCGGCTGACGACGGGCCAGGATGCGCAGGCATTCTTCGTCGATGTTGCGTTCCATCTGGTTGATTTGGTCATCGATCTCACGAACCTGCTGGGCCAGGCCGGAGTCGGCCTCGATCAGCGCGGTAACCGCGTCGTTCACTTGTTTCTCGACCAGTCCGCCCATGGCCAGGAGGTGGCTGCGCACTTCCTCGAGCTCGGCGTTGAACTGCGCGGAGATGTGATGGGTCAAGCCTTCCTTAGAAATCATTGTGTCTGCTCCGCAAAAGCTGTGAGCTGCAAGCTACAAGCTGCAAGCTAAATTGTGTCGTACTCGAACCGCTCTTTCTTGCCGCTTGAAGCTAGCGGCTTGGAGCTGCTCCAACTAGCCATAGCGACCGGTAATGTAATCTTCGGTCTGCTTCTTCGCCGGATTGGTGAACAGGGTATCGGTATCGCCGAACTCCACCAGTTTGCCCATGTACATGAACGCCGTGTAGTCGGAAACCCGCGCGGCCTGTTGCATGTTGTGGGTGACGATGACAATGGTGAACTTCGATTTCAGTTCGTAGATCAGCTCTTCAACTTTCAGCGTGGAGATCGGGTCGAGTGCCGAGCAGGGTTCGTCGAGCAGCAACACTTCCGGCTCCACGGCGATGGTACGGGCGATTACCAGACGTTGTTGTTGACCACCGGAAAGGCCCAGCGCGGACTCGTGCAGACGGTCTTTTACCTCGTCCCACAAAGCTGCGCCTTTGAGCGCCCATTCCACGGCTTCATCAAGTACACGCTTCTTGTTGATGCCCTGGATGCGCAAGCCGTAGACCACGTTTTCGTAGATGGTCTTGGGGAACGGGTTGGGCTTCTGGAACACCATGCCGACTCGCCGACGCAGCTCTGCAACGTCTTCGCCCTTACGGTAGATGTTGTTGCCGTACAGATTGATGGCGCCTTCTACGCGACAACCGTCGACCAGGTCGTTCATGCGGTTGAAGGTGCGCAGCAGCGTGGACTTGCCGCAGCCGGACGGGCCGATGAACGCCGTCACGCGTTGCTTCGGGATGTTCATGCTGACGTCGTACAGCGCCTGCTTGTCACCGTAGAACAGGCTCAGGCCCGGCACTTCGATGGCAACGGTTTCCTGCTCGAGGGTCAGGCTCTGTTTGTCGCGACCCAGGGCCGACATGTTGATGCCGTGGGTATGAGTTTCGTGCTGCATGGGAGGCTCCCTGTGCTAACAAATTCGGTTCGGTTTTGTAGGAGTGAGCCTGCTCGCGATTCAGGCGGCGCGGTTTAACTCGCAAACCGCGGTGATACCATCGCGAGCAGGCTCGCTCCTACATAGAAATCGTTGTTGATCAGCTATCCAGCGCTTTGTATTTTTCGCGCAGGTGGTTACGGATATAGACGGCCGACAGGTTCAACGTCGCGATCACCAACACCAGCAGCAACGCAGTGGCGTACACCAATGGCCGCGCGGCTTCGACGTTCGGGCTCTGGAAGCCGACGTCATAGATATGGAAGCCCAGGTGCATGATTTTCTGATCAAGGTGCAGGTACGGATAGTTGCCGTCCAGCGGCAGCGACGGTGCCAGTTTCACCACACCCACCAGCATCAGCGGCGCCACTTCACCCGCAGCACGGGCCACGGCGAGGATCATGCCGGTCATCATCGCTGGGCTGGCCATCGGCAGCACGATCTTCCACAAGGTTTCCGCCTTGGTCGCGCCGAGGGCCAACGAGCCCTCGCGCACCGTGCGAGGAATCCGCGCCAGGCCTTCTTCAGTGGCCACGATCACCACCGGTACCGCCAGCAGCGCCAGGGTCAGGGAGGCCCAGAGCAGCCCCGGAGTACCGAAAGTCGGTGCCGGCAGGGCTTCAGGGAAAAACAACCGGTCAACCGAGCCGCCCAAAACATAAACGAAGAAGCCCAGGCCGAACACGCCGTAAACAATGGCCGGGACACCTGCCAGGTTATTCACCGCGATGCGGATCAGGCGAGTCATGGTGTTTTGCTTAGCGTATTCACGCAGATACACCGCGGCCAGTACGCCAAATGGCGTCACGATCATCGCCATGATCAACGTCATCATCACGGTGCCGAAGATCGCCGGGAAGATCCCGCCTTCGGTGTTCGCTTCACGCGGGTCGTCGCTCAGGAACTCCCAGACTTTGCTGAAGTAGAAACCGATCTTGGTGAAGGTGCCCATGGCGTTCGGCTGGTAGGCGTGAACCACTTTGCCGATACCGATTTCGATCTCTTTGCCATTCGCATCGCGGGCCGTCAGGCTGTCGCGGTTGAACTGGGCATGCAGGTCGGCCAAACGTGCTTCGATGTCCTGGTAGCGGGCGTTGAGTTCGGCGCGCTCGGACTCCATGTCCGCTTGAGCGGTAGCGTCCAGCTTGCCAGCCAGTTCCAATTTGCGGCCATGCAGGCGGATGCGCTCCAGACCGGCGTTGATCGCGCCGATGTCAGACTTCTCCAGGGTCTTGAGCTCGCTTGCCAGCTTGTTGACGCGCTCAACACGGGCCTGCAACTCAGGCCACGCCGCCTCGCCTTCGGCGATGACCTTGCCATCCTGCTTGACGTTGACCAGGTAGCCGTAGAAGTTGCCCCACTCGCGGCGTTCGATCGCCATCAACTCTGGCGGCGTCTTCTGGTTCGTCAGCCACTCGCCCACGATCCAGGTGAAGTCGTTGCCGTTCAAGTCGCGGTTACCGACCTTGATCAGCTCGCGAGTCATGAATTCCGGGCCCTGATCGGGCACCGGCAAGCCGGCGCTTTTCAGGCGCTCACGGGGCACTTCTTCTTTCTGCACCACTTCGCCCACGACCAGGTGATTGGCCTGGCCAGGTACGTCGTAGCTGGCGTGGATCAGGTCCGCCGGCCAGAAATGGCCCAGGCCACGCACGGCAATCACGGCCAGCAAGCCAATGGTCATGATGACCGCGATGGACACCGCGCCACCGCTGATCCAGACGCCTGGGGCGCCGCTCTTGAACCATCCATTCAGGGAGTTCTGTTTCACAGACTTCTACCTTTCTTAAAGCGACGAGTATTTCTTGCGCAGACGCTGACGAATCAGTTCCGCGAGGGTGTTCATGACGAAGGTGAACAACAGCAGCACCAAGGCCGAGAGGAACAGCACGCGGTAGTGGCTGCCGCCGACTTCCGATTCGGGCATTTCCACCGCGACGTTGGCGGCCAGTGTGCGCAGGCCTTCGAACAGGTTCATTTCCATGACCGGGGTGTTACCGGTGGCCATCAGCACGATCATCGTTTCACCGACCGCACGCCCCATGCCGATCATCAGCGCCGAGAAAATCCCCGGGCTGGCCGTCAGGATCACCACGCGAGTCATGGTCTGCCAAGGCGTGGCACCGAGTGCCAGGGAACCCAGGGTCAGGCCACGAGGTACGCTGAACACGGCGTCTTCGGCGATGGAGTAGATGTTCGGGATGACCGCAAAACCCATGGCCAAACCAACCACCAGGGCGTTGCGCTGGTCGTAGGTGATGCCCAGGTCGTGGGAGATCCACATGCGCATGTCGCCGCCGAAGAACCAGTTTTCCATGTACGGGCTCATGTACAACGACAACCAGCCCACGAACAGGATGACCGGGATCAGAATCGCGCTTTCCCAGCCGTCCGGTACTTTCAGGCGGATGGATTCAGGCAGGCGACTGAAGACGAAACCCGCCACCAAAATGCCGATCGGCAACAGCATCAACAGACTGAAGATGCCCGGCAAGTGCCCTTCCACATAGGGAGCGAGGAACAGGCCAGCGAAGAAGCCGAGGATCACCGTCGGCATCGCTTCCATCAGCTCGATCACCGGCTTGACCTTGCGACGCAGGCTCGGCGCCATGAAGTAGGCGGTGTAGATCGCCGCTGCAACGGCCAATGGCGCGGCCAGCAGCATGGCGTAGAACGCAGCTTTCAGGGTACCGAACGTCAGCGGGGACAGGCTCAGCTTGGGTTCAAAATCGGTATTGGCAGCGGTCGATTGCCAGACGTATTTAGGCTCGTCGTAGTTCTCGTACCAGACTTTGCTCCAGAGTGCGCTCCAGGAAACTTCCGGGTGCGGGTTATCGAGCAGCAGCGGTTGAATTTTGCCGCCCGCCTCGACGATCACGCGGTTGGCCCGTGGCGACAGGCCGAAGACGCCCTGGCCGTCGACGACCTGGTCCACCAGCAGGGTGCGGTGGGCAGTACTGTGGAACACGCCGAGCTTGCCGGAAGCATCGAGGGCGATGAAACCCTTGCGACGCTCTTCAGCAGTGATCTCGACAATTGGCGTAGTGCCCATCTGGAACGTACGGATCTGTTTCAGGCGTTGCTCGCCATCCGGGTCGCGGGCCATGAACCACTGGGCCAAACCGCCCTTGGAATCGCCGAGGATCAACGAGATACCGCCCACCAGCTGAGTGCTGGCAGTGATCTGCGCTTCGCCGTCTTCTAGCAGCTTGTAACGACCGTTGAGGCTCTTGTCGCGCAGGCTGAACACGTCGGCCTGGGCACGCCCGTTGATCACGTACAGCCACTGCTGACGCGGGTCGACGAAGATGTTTTTCACCGACTCGGTCATCTGCGGCAGATCAATACGCTTCTGCTCGCTGGTGACTTCGCCGGTCATCATGTTTTCTTCGCGGGTCAGCGACAACACGTTGAGCTGGGCGCCGGTCGAGCCCACCAGCAACAGGGTCGAATCGGTGGCGTTGAGGCTGACGTGCTCCAGCGGCCCGCCCGCTTCGTTCAGCGCGATCGGCGTCTCGCCATACGGATATTCGATGGCCGGCGAGATGGTCTTCTTGCCGTCGGGGTAGGTCACTTTGTAGGTGTGGCGGAACACCAGGGCCTGGCCGTTGGAAAAGCCTACCGCGACCAAAGGGGAACCCGGCTGGTCTTCGCCAATGGAGGTTACCTGGCTACCGGCCGGAACCGGCAGATCGACGCGCCGCAGTTCAGCACCGCTGTCGAGGTCGAAGAACAACGCCTGACCCTTGTCGGAAACCCGCATGGCCACCTGGTTCTGTTCTTCCAGGGAGATCATCAGCGGCTTGCCGGCGTCCTGCATCCAGGCAGGCGTGATCGAATCCTTGGCGGTCAGTTCGGCACCCTGGAACAGCGGCGCGACAACGTAGCCGAGGAAGAAGAAAATCAGCGTGATTGCCCCAAGCACGGCAAGGCCGCCAACGAGGACGTACCAACGCGTCAGGCGGTCTTTGAGCGCGCGTACGCGGCGCTTGCGTTGCAACTCAGGCGTATTGAAATCAATTCGCTTGGGGGGATTTGTAGTCATTGTGGAATTGGCCAGATCATTCATTCGCACACCCTAGCGATCCTGTATGACAGAAAGATGACAGTGCAGTGACGCAACAAATCCGCCGCCTGTTGAGACTGGCAGCGGAGCGGAGAATTTGGGGTGGTCCGGGGCATGCCCCGGACCTAAGGTGTTACTTCTTTGCTACGTTGGCACCTTCAGCCAGACCCAGGTCAGCCAGTGCCTTGGCGGCGACTTTGGCTGGCAGTGGGATGTAGCCGTCTTTCACTACAACTTCCTGACCCTGTTTCGACAGAACCAGCTTCACGAACTCGGCTTCCAGCGGGGCCAGAGGCTTGTTCGGCGCCTTGTTGACGTAAACGTAGAGGAAGCGCGACAGCGGATACTTGCCGTTCAGGGCGTTTTCTTCGGTGTCTTCGATGAAGTCGGTGCTGCCTTTCTTGGCCAGTGCCACGGTCTTCACGCTGGCAGTCTTGTAGCCGATGCCCGAGTAACCGATGCCGTTCAGCGAGGAGCTGATCGACTGCACAACCGAAGCCGAACCTGGTTGTTCGTTGACGTTAGGCTTGAAGTCGCCTTTGCACAGGGCTTCTTCCTTGAAGTAGCCGTAGGTGCCGGATACCGAGTTACGACCGAACAGTTGAACCGGCTTGTTCGCCAGGTCGCCGGTCACGCCCAGGTCACCCCAGGTTTTAACGTCGGCTTTGCCACCGCACAGACGAGTGGACGAGAAGACTGCGTCGACTTGTTCCATGGTCATGTGCTGGATCGGGTTGTCCTTGTGGACGAACACAGCCAGGGCGTCCACGGCAACCGGGATGGCGGTTGGCTTGTAGCCGTACTTGGTTTCGAAGGCCTGCAGCTCGTTGTCCTTCATCTTGCGGCTCATCGGGCCCAGGTTAGCGGTGCCTTCAGTCAACGCAGGTGGCGCGGTAGAAGAACCGGCGGCCTGAATCTGGATATTTACGTTCGGGTATTCTTTTTTGTAGTTCTCAGCCCAGAGGGTCATGAGGTTGGCCAGGGTATCGGAGCCGACGCTGGACAGGTTGCCCGACACACCAGTGGTCTTGGTGTAGCTCGGGATAGCAGGGTCAACAGCGGCAACCGCGTTGGCAGTCGCAACGCCAGCAGCGACAAAAGTCATTGCCGCCATCAAACGCTTCAGTTTCATGCCTTACTCCTAGCAGATAGGGTGTGTTAAGTCGGGGCCAAGTATCAGCAGGCCGTGTGAACACTCTATGGCTGAAATATGACAATTGGATGAAAGGCCAGCATTCAATGTTGTGATGGATTGTCGGCGGCGCTTCCATCGCGAGCAAGCTCGCTCCTACATGGGTTCTACTGTAGGAGCGAGCCTGCTCGCGATGGCGTCGGGATAAACGAAGGACTCTGTGGCCTAGCGCCCTTTCTTCCAGAGGTAAGCACCTACCACGATCCCAACCCCACAAATAATCGCGACGTAGTAGGCCGGCCCCATCGGACTTTCCTTGAGCAGCAAGGTGACAACCATCGGCGTCAGGCCACCGAAGATGGCGTAGGCCAGGTTGTAGGAGAACGACAGCCCGCTGAAGCGCACCACCGCCGGGAAGGCTTTGACCATCACGTAGGGCACCGCACCGATGGTGCCTACCAGCAAGCCGGTCAAGGCGTACATCGGGAAGAGCCAGTCGGGGTGGTTGAACAGGCTGTGATAGAAGGTCCACGAACTGATCAGTAGCGCGGCGCTGCCGAATACGAACACCCGTCCTGCGCCGAAGCGGTCGGCCAACGCGCCGGAAGCGACACAGCCAATGCTGAGGAATACGATCGCCAGGCTGTTGGCCTGCAAGGCGACAGTGGGCGCGAAGTGGTAGACGGTCTGCAGCACGGTCGGCGTCATGAGGATGACCACGATGATGCCGGCGGACAACAACCAGGTCAGCAGCATGGAGATCAGGATGGCGCCACGATGGTCGCGCAACACAGCCTTGAGCGGCACTTCTTCAGCCAGCGCCTTGCGCAGTTGCAGCTCGGCAAATACGGGTGTTTCGTGCAGCCAGCGACGCAGGTAGACCGAGAACAGACCAAACACGCCCCCCAGCAGGAACGGGATGCGCCAGGCGTAATCAGCAACTTCGGTCGGGGTGTAGAGGCTGTTGATGGCGGTTGCGACCAATGATCCCAGGAGGATGCCGGCCGTCAGGCCGCTGGTCAGGGTGCCGCAGGCATAGCCGATGTGCCGCTGAGGCACGTGTTCGGAAACGAAGACCCAGGCACCGGGCACTTCCCCGCCGATAGCCGCGCCCTGGATGACGCGCATCAGCAGCAGCAAAATCGGCGCCCACATGCCGATCTGTGCGTAAGTCGGCAGCAGGCCCATGATCAGGGTCGGCACCGCCATCATGAAAATGCTCAGGGTGAACATTTTCTTGCGGCCCAGCAGGTCACCGAAGTGCGCCATGACGATCCCGCCCAACGGGCGCGCCAGGTAACCGGCAGCGAAAATGCCGAAGGTCTGCATCAGCCGCAGCCACTCGGGCATGTCGGCAGGGAAAAACAGTTTGCCCACCACCGTGGCGAAGAACACGAAAATGATGAAGTCGTAGAACTCCAGCGCACCGCCAAGGGCGGACAGCGATAGCGTCTTGTAGTCATTACGGGTCAACGGACGTGCGGGTTGTGTTGGCTGCGCGATGCTCGAGGGCGCTGTGGTCATGGCAAGGGCTTCTCTTATAGTCGGATCTGCAACCTCAACAGCTCTGGCCGAGGCTTGGGCAGGTCCGGCACGATAGCAAATTGTTCGAAAAAGCACATGGATGTGCATTTTTGACGGTCGAAATGAGAACCGGACGGTCGTCTCGGAGTCTACCGACCGATATACTCGCAATCTCGCAAAGATTTGACAGGGTTGCTGTGCGAAAACGCCTGCCGGGGTACATAGGCGATTTCGCAGAGTTTCCCTTTAGACGCCTTACGAAAGACGTGACGAACGTAGTATGTTCGGGGCTGAATCGTTTTTTCTTAGGACGGCTATTCACCTGAAGTACCAATGAAGAGTCACGGGTCAGAGGCACCCCCGGCATGATAGAGCTCGAACAAGAAGATCCAATCCCGCAAGGCGACCTGGCCCTGCAAATCACCGCTTTGCCACGCGAGACCAACGGTTTCGGCGATATTTTCGGCGGCTGGCTGGTGGCGCAGATGGACTTGGCGGGGACCGCGATGGCCAGCAAGGTTGCGGGCGGTCGCGTGGCTACCGTGGCGATCGATCGCATGGCGTTCCTGGTACCGGTCGCGGTAGGCGCCCAGCTTTCCTTCTATACCCAGGCTCTGGAAATCGGCCGTAGCTCGATCCAGATGATGGTTGAGGTTTGGAGCGACGACCCGTTGTCCAGCGAATGGCGCAAAGTTACCGAAGCCGTTTTTGTATTCGTGGCCATCGACGGCAGCGGTCGCACCCGTTCGGTTCCATCCAGAGCCCGATAACCCGAAAGCGTCAAACGCCGGGAGCGTTTTGCGGTCCATTGCAGCCCTGTTCCAAATTGAGAGTCGCCCCATGAGCACGCCTAACGTTGAAGCCATGAAACTGGATGACCTGAACTGCTGGCGCATCCGCCACGGTCAGGCCGAATTGCTGGTCGCCCAGCAAGGCGCGCAAGTCCTCAGTTATCAATTGGCCGGCCAACCGCCGCTGATCTGGCTCAATGAGGAAGCGGTGTTCGAGACCGGCAAGAGCATCCGTGCAGGCGTGCCGGTCTGCTGGCCATGGTTTGGCAATCTGTCGCGCAACCCGCAGAGTGTGCAGGCCATGCGTGTCAGCCAGGAACCGCCGACGGCTCACGGGTTTGTCCGGGCGATGGATTGGGAACTGGCCGGCATCGAGACCGAAGGTGCAAGCCTGAAGGTAGAGTTTGTCCTGCCCTACCCCGATGGCGGCTTTCCAGGTTGGCCGCATTCGGTAGATCTGAAACTGAGCATTCGCCTGGATGAACAGCTGCACATCGGCCTCACCAGTCATAACCGCGGTAGTGAAAGCGTCACGATCAGCCAGGCATTGCACAGCTACTTCGCGGTTAGCGATGTGCGCACTGTGCATGTCGAAGGCCTGGATGGCCTGGACTACATTGAGACGCTGGATGACTGGAAAACCGTGAAACAGGTCGGTGCCCTGCAATTCACCGGTGAGACTGATCGCATTTATCTCGACACGCCCGAGCAGCTGAGCATTGTCGACCCAACGTGGGAACGACGAATCGAGCTGAGCAGCAGCGGTTCGCGCTCGGCGGTTATATGGAATCCGTGGATTGAACGCGCGGCAGCGTTCAGCGACATGGCCGACGATGGCTGGCAACGTATGCTGTGCATCGAGACGGCGAATGTGATGGATGATGTGGTGGTGTTGGCGCCGGGGGCGAGTCATACGCTAGGTGTGAGCATCGCCAGCAAGCCGCTTTAAAACGCATCGCGAGCAGGCTCACTCCTACAGTTGATTGCCTACAGATCTGACTCTTCCACCACTCGCACCTTCGCCGCATCCAGCGCATACGCGGCGTCAGCCAGGTCATTGTTGACCTTCTCGACCTTCAGCGTGCCCGTTACCCACAGCGGCGTGTAGATATCATCCAGCTTCAAGCCTTTTGGATAACGCACCAATACCAGCTGATTGGGCGGCGGTGGCGGCACATGGATGCAGGCGCCGGGATAGGGCACCAGGAAGAACAGCGTACTGCGGCCCTTGGCGTCGCTTTCCAGCGGCACCGGGTAACCGCCGATACGAATGTTTTTGTCGTTCATCGACGCCACGGTCTTGGTCGAATACATCACCGCGGGCAAGCCCTTGCTCTGCTTCATGCCACCCTTATCAGTAAAGGTGCCTTCGGCCTCAGGAGAGTTGTGGTCGATTTCCGGCATGGCCTCGAGGGCCTTCTGGTCGGACTTGGGCATCAGTTCCAGCCAGTCGGTTTCCGGCAGCTCGCTGCCATGGGCGATGCTGGCGCCCAGTAAAAGTACGGTCAACAGAATACGACGCATGGAGGTGCTCGGGTTTGGAGGGACTTAAGGACGCCGAGCATTCTAGCCCTCTCTGCGCGACGTGCAGAGAGAGCTTTATCGCTTGAATCAGTTCTTTCTGATCAAGCCGTAGATCACCAGCAAAATCACCGCACCGACCAGCGCACCGAGGAAACCTGCGCCTTCGCCGGCCTGGTAAAAGCCCAACGCCTGGCCGCCATAAGTGGCCGCCAGCGAACCGCCGATACCGAGCAGGATGGTCATGATCCAGCCCATGCTGTCATCGCCCGGTTTCAGGAAACGCGCCAGCAGGCCGACGATCAAGCCGATAAAGATGGTTCCAATAATTCCCATGACATTTCCCTCTGATTGAATGGCTATGCAGAAGACTAGTCAGACTTTCGCATACTGCCATCAGAGAACGGCGGGCCTTGAATGGTTCCGCCGCTGTCAGGTGAAACTATTCGGCGATGAGCGCTTCGACCTTGATGATCTGCTGCTCCAGCGTGGCCTTGTCGGCACAGCGCAAGTTGGCGTGACCGACTTTGCGACCGGCCTTGAACGCCTTGCCGTAGTGGTGCAGGTGGCAATCGGCGATGGCGATGACTTTCTCAACCGGTGGCACTACGCCGATGAAGTTCAACATTGCGCTCTCGCCGACCTTGGCGGTCGAGCCCAGCGGCAGGCCAGCTACGGCGCGCAGATGGTTTTCAAACTGGCTGCACTCGGCGCCTTCAGTGGTCCAGTGTCCGGAGTTGTGAACGCGGGGGGCGATTTCGTTGGCCTTGAGACCACCATCGACTTCGAAGAACTCGAACGCCATCACTCCGACATAATCCAGCTGCTTGAGCACTCTGCTGGAATAGTCTTCGGCCAGGGCTTGCAGCGGGTGATCGGTACTGGCCACGGACAGCTTGAGGATGCCGCTGTCATGGGTGTTGTGCACCAGCGGGTAAAACCTGGTTTCACCGTCGCGAGCGCGCACTGCAATCAGCGAGACCTCACCGGTGAACGGCACAAAACCTTCCAGCAGGCAGGCCACGCTGCCCAGTTCGGCAAACGTACCAACTACATCTTCAGGTTTGCGCAGGACTTTCTGGCCCTTGCCGTCGTAGCCCAGGGTGCGGGTTTTCAGCACGGCAGGCAGGCCGATGGCAGCCACCGCGGCGTCCAGGTCGGCTTGCGACTGGATGTCGGCGAACGCTGGAGTCGGGATTCCCAGGTCCTTGAACATGCTCTTTTCGAACCAGCGATCACGAGCAATGCGCAGCGCCTCGGCACTCGGATAGACCGGGACGAACTGAGAGAGAAACGCAACGGTTTCAGCCGGTACGCTTTCGAATTCGAAGGTCACCAGATCGACTTCATCCGCCAGCTGGCGCAAGTGATCCTGATCGCCATAATCGGCCCGCAGGTGTTCGCCCAACGCGGCCGCGCAAGCATCCGGAGCCGGGTCCAGAAAAGCGAAGTTCATGCCCAGCGGGGTACCCGCCAACGCCAACATGCGACCCAACTGGCCGCCACCGATTACACCGATCTTCATCGTCAACAACCTCAGGCGATGCGTGGGTCTGGATTTTCCAGGACGCTGTCTGTCTGCTCAGCACGGAATGTTTTCAGCACCGCATGGAACTGCGGGTGCTTGGCGCCCAGGATGCTCGCCGAGAGCAGGGCTGCGTTGATCGCACCGGCTTTGCCGATGGCCAGGGTGGCAACCGGAATGCCAGCAGGCATCTGCACGATGGACAGCAGCGAGTCGACACCCGAGAGCATGGACGACTGCACTGGTACGCCCAGCACCGGCAGGTGGGTCTTGGCCGCACACATGCCCGGCAGGTGCGCCGCGCCGCCAGCACCGGCGATTATCACCTCGATGCCACGCGACTCGGCCTCTTCGGCATACTGAAACAGCAGGTCCGGGGTGCGGTGGGCAGAGACCACTTTCACCTCGTAAGGAATGCCGAGCTTTTCCAGCATATCGGCGGTGTGGCTAAGGGTGGACCAATCGGACTTGGAGCCCATGATCACGCCAACCAGTGCACTCATCGTCGTGCCTCTTCTCTCTGGGCGCCCGCAGGCGCGTCAAAAAACAACAAGCCACGCAAAAATGCGTGGCTCGATTGTATGAATTATGGCCAGTCAAGCCGGCCGAAGGCCGCGCAGTATACCTCAATGAAGCAGATAAACAGCCCCCGATACGACCATCTGTCATTCGGCGCAAAGTGCCGGTTTTATTGACTCGAAGGTCAGCAGAAGAACAACACAAATCCCCTGTGGGAGCGGGCTTGCTCGCGAATGCGGCGCGTCAGGCAACATGATGTCGAGTGACACACCGCATTCGCGAGCAAGCCCGCTCCCACATTGGATATTCGCAGGTCTCAGGAACTGGTTGTGCCTTGGGCCGCACCACCTTCCAGCTTGCGCCACAACAGCCGCACATTCGCCTTGCGCACCAAGGCGCAGCGATAAAGACGGATCTCCAGCGGCACATGCCATTGCGGGCCGCCGCATACCACCAGTTCACCGCGCGCCAATTCGGCGCGCACGCTCAATTGTGGTACCCAAGCTATCCCCAGGCCTTCCAGTGCCATGCTCTTGAGGCTGTCAGCCATCGCCGTTTCATAAATGGTGGTAAATCGCAGTGCTCGCTGGCGCAGCAGCATGTTTACCGAACGTCCGAGGAACGCACCGGCGCTGTAGGCCAACAGCGGCACACTGCCCTCTCCTTCCAGATCGAACAGGGGTTTTCCATCGGCATCAGCGGCGCATACCGGAAGCATTTCGGTCTGGCCCAGGTGCAAAGAAGGGAAAATTTCCGGATCCATCTGCATCGCAGCGTCAGGGTCATAGAACGCCAGCATCAGATCGCACCCGCCCTCGCGCAACGCATGCACCGCATCGCCCACGTTGGTGGCGACCAGTCGAGTGGCGATGTTCAGGCCTTCGTTACGCAACTGGGCGATCCAGCGCGGAAAAAAGCCTAACGCCAGCGAGTGCGCCGCAGCGACCTGCATCACTTCGCCCTGCCCTCCTTCCAGGTGATGCAGGTGACGCAACACTTCACCGAGTTGCTCGACAACAGTTCGCGCGGTAACCAGGAACAACTGGCCTGCGGCCGTGAGTTCAATCGGCGTACGCGAGCGATTCACCAGTTGCAGACCCAACGCCGCTTCCAGACTGCGGATGCGCCGACTGAAAGCTGGCTGCGTAACGAAACGGCGTTCGGCGGCCTGGGAAAAACTGCGGGTAGCGGCCAAGGCGCTGAAGTCCTCGAGCCATTTACTTTCCAGATTCATCAAAACCTCCCAGGCACGCACCAATTTAGCTCACACGCTCGTCGCGAATACGGCGTCACATTCCCATTATGCCGAATTTGCATAGGTCAGTGTTTAACAGCATTGGCCGAAACTTCTCTACAAGCCTAGCATTTGCAGTGTTCCGGCACAGACCGGGTCCATATCGAGATGATTTCTATCATGTCCTCCGCTGCATCTTTCCGCACAGAAAAAGACCTGCTTGGCGTACTCGAAGTACCGGCTCAAGCGTATTACGGCATCCAGACCCTGCGAGCGGTGAACAACTTCCGTCTCTCCGGCGTTCCGATTTCGCATTACCCGAAGCTGGTTGTCGGCTTGGCGATGGTCAAACAGGCCGCCGCTGACGCCAACCGCGAGCTGGGTCACCTGAGCGAAGCCAAGCACGCTGCCATCAGCGAAGCTTGTGCACGTCTGATCCGCGGCGATTTCCACGAAGAGTTCGTGGTGGACATGATTCAAGGCGGCGCTGGCACTTCAACCAACATGAATGCCAACGAAGTCATCGCCAACATCGCGCTGGAGGCCATGGGTCACCAGAAGGGCGAATACCAATATCTGCACCCGAACAACGACGTGAACATGGCGCAGTCGACCAACGACGCCTACCCGACTGCGATCCGTCTGGGCCTGCTGCTGGGTCACGACGCGCTGCTGGCCAGCCTCGACAGCCTGATCCAGGCGTTCGCCGCCAAGGGTGAGGAGTTCAGCCACGTATTGAAGATGGGCCGTACCCAGCTGCAAGACGCCGTGCCGATGACTCTCGGCCAGGAATTCCGCGCGTTCGCCACCACCCTCAGCGAAGACCTGGCCCGCCTGAAAACCCTGGCCCCTGAGCTGCTGACTGAAGTGAACCTGGGCGGCACCGCGATCGGTACCGGCATCAACGCCGACCCGCGTTACCAGCACCTGGCCGTTCAGCGCCTGGCGCTGATCAGCGGTCAACCGCTGGTACCAGCTGCCGACCTGATCGAAGCCACCTCCGACATGGGCGCCTTCGTACTGTTCTCCGGCATGCTCAAGCGCACCGCCGTGAAGCTGTCGAAGATCTGCAATGATTTGCGCCTGCTGTCCAGCGGCCCACGCACCGGCATCAATGAAATCAACCTGCCGGCACGTCAGCCAGGCAGCTCGATCATGCCCGGCAAGGTCAACCCGGTTATTCCGGAAGCGGTGAACCAGGTTGCATTCCAGATCATCGGCAACGACCTGGCCCTGACCATCGCGGCCGAAGGCGGCCAGCTGCAACTCAACGTGATGGAGCCGCTGATCGCCTTCAAGATCTTCGACTCGATCCGTCTGCTACAACGCGCCATGGACATGCTGCGCGAGCACTGCATCACCGGCATCACCGCCAACGAAGCCCGCTGCCGCGAACTGGTCGAGCACTCGATCGGCCTGGTCACCGCGCTGAACCCGTACATCGGCTATGAAAACGCCACCCGTATCGCCCGAATCGCTCTGGAAAGCGGCCGCGGCGTACTGGAACTGGTGCGCGAGGAAGGCTTGCTCGATGAAGAAATGCTCGCCGACATCCTGCGCCCGGAAAACATGATCGCTCCGCGCCTGGTCCCGCTCAAAGCCTGACCCGCCGCGTTATTTGCAGCACCGCTCACCAGGTCGAGGGACTAGACACCTCTCACCTTTTGAGGGCTTGGGGACTTGCTCCCCAGGCCCTTTTTTTTACCAGCGAAAAGATCGCAGCCTTCGGCAGCTCCTACAGGGGATGCGGTTCGCTGCAGGAGCTGTCGAAGGCTGCGATCTTTTGATAGTGCAACACAACCGTGGAGACGGGCGCAGCACTGATCGGTATAGTGCCGCCCCTCTTCGCGTGAGCGGCCGTCGGTAACGAGGCCAAAACCCATGCGAAACCCGAACTAATAACAAACCCGCGATTTGGAACCGGGACGAAAACTCGCCTCGCGCGTTTTGCCGCGTGCAAACCGATGTAACGCGATGTTTCCGCCCCGCCCAGCATTTGCCTACACAAAAAACAGCGAGGAATAATCCATGCTCGAAGTCATCAACGACTTCCTATCAGGAAAAGTACTGATCGTGCTCATTGTCGGGCTCGGTAGCTACTTCACGATCCGCTCGCGTTTCGTACAACTGCGCCACTTCTTCCACATGTTCGCGGTGTTCCGCGACAGCCTCAAAAGCAGCGCCGGGCAACTGAGCTCGTTCCAGGCCCTGATGCTCAGCCTCGCCGGCCGCGTCGGTGCAGGCAACATCGCCGGTGTCGGTATCGCCGTGACCCTGGGCGGCCCGGGCGCGGTGTTCTGGATGTGGGTGACCGCACTGGTCGGCATGTCCAGCAGCTTCTTCGAATGCTCCCTCGGCCAGCTCTACAAGCGCTGCGACTCCGAAGGCCAGTACCGTGGCGGTCCGTCTTACTACATCCAGCACGGTCTGCAAAAACGCTGGCTGGGTATGATCATGGCGTTCCTGCTGCTGATCACCTTCGGCTTCGCCTTCAACGGCTTGCAGTCCCACGCCGTTACCCATTCGCTGAACAACGCCTTCGGTCTCGACACTACCTACACCGGTATCGGTCTGGCCGTGCTGCTGGGCCTGGTGTTCATCGGTGGTATCAAGCGCATCGCCAAGGTCGCCGACCTGCTGGTACCGGTGAAAACCCTGGTGTACATCGGCGTGACTATCTATGTGATCGTGCTGCAATTCGATCAAGTGCCCGGCATGTTGATGACCATCGTCAGAAGCGCCTTCGGCCTCGACCAGGCGTTCGGCGGCCTGATTGGCAGTGCGATCATCATGGGCGTGAAGCGCGGCGTGTTCGCCAACGAAGCCGGCTTGGGCAGTGCGCCTAACGTGGCTGCGGTGGCGTCGGTCGAACACCCGGTGGCGCAAGGCGTGGTGCAGGCGTTCAGCGTGTTCCTCGATACATTCGTGATCTGCACCTGTACCGCTTTGCTGATCCTGCTCTCGGGGTTCTACACCCCAGGCTTCGAAGGTGACGGCATCGCCCTGACCCAGAACTCGCTGGCAGCAGTAGTGGGTGACTGGGGCCGGATGTTCATTTCGGTGGCATTGGCACTGTTTGTGTTCACTTCGATTCTCTACAACTACTACCTGGGCGAGAGCAATCTGCGCTTCCTGATCGGTGAAAACCGCAAGGCACTGATCGGTTATCGCGCGCTGGTGCTGGTGTTGATCTTCTGGGGTGCGATCGAAAACCTCGGCACGGTGTTCGCGTTTGCCGACATCACCATGACCATGCTGGCCTTCGTCAACCTGATCGCGCTGTTCCTGCTGTTTAACATCGGCATGCGCATCCTGCGTGACTACGACGACCAGCGCGCTGCCGGGATCAAGACACCAGTGTTCGATTCCAGCAAATTTCCGGACCTGGACCTCGACCTAAAAGCCTGGCCGGCCAATCCGCCTGCGGCAGCCACCAAGGCTGAAGCAGAGCCGCAAGGCGTACCCGCAGCGCAACGCTGATCGGTTAAAGTGCGACTAACTCTGTAGGAGTGAGCCTGCTCCGGGCGGCGTACCGACGATGAGGGTGTGTCAGTCGGTGTTTATGCTGGCTGACAGACCGTAATCGTCGGCACGCCGCCCGGAGCAGGCTCACTCCTACATTGGGAATGCGTTCCTTCTCGGAGAACCCCATGAATTCCTCGACTTACCCTGCCGCCCAGCACGTCATGGTGCTTTACACCGGTGGCACCATCGGCATGCAAGCCAGTGCCAACGGCCTGGCCCCGGCGTCCGGTTTCGAAGCGCGGATGCGCGAATACCTGCACAGCCAGCCTGAGCTGGTGGTGCCGCAATGGCGCTTTCGCGAGATGTCGCCGTTGATTGACAGCGCCAACATGTCCCCGGCGTACTGGCAGCAATTGCGTGAAGCGGTGGTCGATGCCGTCGACGTCCAGGGCTGCGACAGTGTGCTGATCCTGCACGGCACCGACACCCTCGCCTACAGCGCTGCGGCCATGAGTTTTCAGTTGCTCGGCCTGCACGCGCGGGTATGTTTCACCGGTTCGATGCTGCCGGCCGGCGTGACGGACAGCGATGCCTGGGAAAACCTCGGCGGCGCGCTGGTCGCCCTCGGCCAAGGCCTGGCGCCAGGCGTCCATCTGTACTTCCATGGCGAACTGCTGGACCCGACCCGTTGCGCGAAGGTGCGCAGTTTCGGTCGGCATCCGTTCAAGCGGCTGCAGCGCCAGGGTGGCGGTGTAGCAGCGCCCTCTATCCCTGCACAACTGAAATACGACCAGCCAAAGCAATTGGCGAAGGTCGCCGTTCTGCCGTTGTTTCCTGGCATCGGCGCCGAGATCCTTGATGGCCTGCTCGACAGCGGGATTCAGGGGCTGGTGCTGGAGTGCTACGGCAGCGGCACCGGGCCGAGTGACAACCCAGAGTTTCTTGCCAGCCTCGGTCGCGCGCGGGACAAGGGTGTGGTGGTGGTCGCGGTGACTCAGTGCCACGAAGGCGGTGTCGAGCTGGATGTTTACGAGGCCGGTAGTCGGTTGCGCGGTGCCGGCGTGCTTTCGGGTGGCGGCATGACCCGTGAAGCGGCGTTCGGCAAGTTGCACGCGTTGTTGGGTGCGGGGCTGGATAACGCTGAAGTGCGTCGTCTTGTCGAGCTCGATGTCTGCGGCGAACTGAGCTGACACCACACAAAACCCTGTGGGAGCGGGCTTGCTCGCGAAGGCGGCGACACATCCAACATCTATGGGACTGCTACACCGCCTTCCCGAGCAAGCCCGCTCCCACAGGTCCATCGATCGGCATGTAACTTGCTGTACTTCAGCCATCCCCAAGGCTGGAAGCCGCCCATGCTCCACTCCCACCTCACCACTCTCAACGCCGTCTCTCTGGTGCTCAACACCTTCAAGGCCGAAGGTCTGTCGAGCGAAGCGCTGCTCGCCGGAAGCGGCATCAGTGCGGCGGATCTGAGCCGGGCGGACACCCGCATCACCACCAACCAGGAGATGCAGGTCTGCGCCAACGCGGTCGCACTCAAGCGTGACATCGGCCTGGAGCTGGGTCGACGCATGCACGTTTCCTGCTACGGGATGCTCGGTTATGCACTGCTCACCAGTGCCACTTTCGGTGACGCTTTGCGCCTGGCAATGCGTTATCCAGCGCTGTTGGGAACACTTTTCGAGCTGAGCCTGGAGGACGACGGCGAGCGCGCCTGGTTCGTCGCCGCCGACTACCGGGAGAGCCCGTCGATGGCGGTGTTCAATGCCGAATTCTGCCTGGTGTCGTTGAAAGTCATCTGCGACGACCTGCTCGGCCACCCACTGCCGTTGATCGCCGGGCGCTTCGAACACTCTGCGCCGGACTATCAAGCGACCTACGCCGAACACTTCAACTGCCCGCTGCACTTCGACGCGCAAAACAACGCCTTCGCTTTCGACAAGCGCTGGCTCGACCAGCCCCTGCCGCTCGCGGACGCCATCACCCATCAGGCCATGGCCGAGCGCTGCCGCAAGCAGAACACCGAGTTCACCGGGCGCCAGGCGTGGCTGGGGCGAATTCGCCAACTGCTCAGCGCTCAACTGAATGCGGCGCCAGGCCTCGAAGGGTTGGCCGAGCAGATGAATTGCTCGGCGCGGACCCTGCGCCGACACCTCAAGAATCTGGGGTGCAGTTATCAGGAGTTGCTGGATGAGCTGCGGTTCGAACAGGCCAAGCACATGCTCTGCGAAGACCAGATGCCGATTTACCTGATCGCTGAAGCACTCGGCTTCAGCGAGACCGCAAGCTTCCGTCATGCGTTTGTGCGCTGGAGCGGTGTGGCGCCGAGCCAGTTCAGGCCTTGATTAATACGGTGTTTGGATACCGCCTTCGCGAGCAAGCCCGCTCCCGCAAGAGGGGGCGAATTTCGGTCAGCTATTTTGGCCATATCGATCTCCTTTTGGCCTTTCCTGCCGTTCTCTGAATTGCCATCCGCCGCAAGACTGTAGCGAACCGAATCAGCCTGCGGAGAACAAGAAATGCTGACCATCTACTCGGACGACCATCATCTGCACCACGGCCGCTGTGAACTGATCGACGGGCAACTCAAGCCGTGTTTCGAAATGCCTTCGCGGGCCGATCACGTGTTGGCGCGGGTGCAAAACCAGAACCTCGGCCCCGTGGAAGCACCGAAGGATTTCGGCATCGACCCGATCGCCCGGATCCACAGCCGCGACTATCTGGACTTCTTCAAAGGCGCCTGGGCACGCTGGACCGAATTTAATACCGACGGCGACTTGCTGCCCTACACCTGGCCTGCCCGCACCTTGCGCGCCATCAAACCCACCAGCCTGCATGGCCAGCTCGGCTATTACAGCTTCGACGGCGGCGCGCCGATTACCGCAGGCACCTGGCAAGCGGCGTATAGCGCAGCGCAAGTGGCGCTCACCGCACAGGCAGAAATTCAGCGCGGCGCACGCAGCGCCTTCGCTTTGTGCCGCCCGCCGGGACACCACGCCGCCAGCGATTTGATGGGCGGTTATTGCTACCTCAACAACGCCGCCATCGCCGCTCAAGCCTTCCTCGATCAGGGCCACAAGAAAGTTGCGATCCTCGACGTCGACTACCACCACGGTAATGGCACCCAGTCGATTTTCTACGAGCGCAGCGACGTACTGTTCACCTCGATCCACGGCCATCCGGAAGCCGAGTTTCCGTTCTTCCTCGGCTACGACGACGAGCTGGGTGAAGGCGCAGGCGAAGGCTTCAACTTCAACTACCCACTACCCGCCGGCAGCGGCTGGGATACCTGGAGCGCTGCACTGGAACAAGCCTGCAAGGAGATCGAAACCTACGGTGCCGACGTCGTGGTGGTCTCCCTGGGCGTTGACACGTTCAAGGACGACCCGATCTCCCAATTCAAACTCGACAGCCCGGATTACCTGGCGATGGGCGAGCGCATCGCGAAGCTCGGCGTGCCGACGTTGTTCGTGATGGAAGGCGGTTATGCAGTGGAAGAAATCGGCATCAACGCCGTGAACGTCCTTGAAGGTTTTGAAGGCGCTCAATGAGGAAACAATGAACAGACTCAAGCATCCTATCTTCGCCACCTGAAACATCACCGGAAACCGAAGACCCGCATAACCCGCGGGTCTTTTTTTTGCGATATCTATCTACCACCTTCAGTCCTCGATGGCCCTCTACCTTGCCCGTATACAGCGCTACCCCACTGCGCTTCATCGACAAGGAAAGGTAATGTCCGACACTTCCGCCAAAATCTCCGAAGATATATTGACCCAGCTGGTAACCGGTCCTTCAATCAGGGAGGTCGCGTTCACCTCGTTGCGTACTGCCCTCGAAACCGACTATCCGCAACTGCACATTGACCCGAACCAGGCGATGGTGGTGACTCCGGTCTGGACTATCGTCGATGATCGGGTCATACCGGGCAAAAGCCGATTCGAATCCCTGACCGACGTACTGGTACGGCTCGGTTTATCGGGCATGACGGAGAACTACGTCGACGGGGAACACTTTCTGACCCTGCAACCGGGTGTCGAACCGGTGAAACAGCTACCGGTCAAAATCGACGCCCTGGGGTGCCTGCTCAATAAATTGGCCCGCGAGCTGTTTGTCGCCTATCAAGAACAACAACTTCAGTATTGGAGCGAGCCTGTCGACCCCTTGACGCCTCGCTGGCATCAACTCTCCAGCTCACTGAAGGATCTTTGGAGCGGCGGCAAGATGACCGATTGGGACGAAGACCAGCGGGCCATGGCGCTGTCCCTTTACGACTACCCTGATTCGGATAAACGAAAGGCTGACGACAAGTACGCGACCAAGGCGTGCCTGATCGATATCGACAATCAGGCCGACGAACATGTGCGAGTCCTGGATATTGCGGTACTGGTGGGCACCCTGGAAGAACGCACGCTCATCATTACCCATTCGATCGCTGAAGGTTTCAAGCGTTACGACTCACTGGAAGAACTTGGCGACACGTTGTCCGGTAACGTATCGATGACCAAGATTGATGGCGAGATGAAATGGCGGCTTTTTGAACCCTCCGGGAATTTTTTCGACCATCAGGCCTGGGTGCTGATCGCTCTTGAGATCGACGCCATCGGCGCCATCGGTGACCTTACAACCTCATTGCAGCGACCGCTTGCCCCGCAGGTTGGTGCTGCGGCAACCCATTTCACTGACTTTCACGACCAACCCTCTTCACGCTACACGCAGATTCAGAGCCTGTTGCCGGACTGGCTGGCAAAAGCCACGCCTTCCGACCTAACGCGCTACAGCCGTCACTTGATGGACCTGGCGCTGCTGCGTGAGCAAAGTGTCGGAAAACCCTTTGATCAGGGCATCCTCCCGCTCCCCGCCTTTGCCCTGCAAGCGCTGACCGACCAGATGATCAAAGACAAGAACATCGACGATCAATCAGCCGCAACAAAACTTAACCTGGGGGACATCGAAGTCAGCATCACCAGTCTCGTCGTCCTCGGTGCTGTCATCGTGCCCGGCCAGACGCAGACTCTCTCGCTATCACTGGTCGACTTCGCCCTGCAAAACCTGATGGGCATGCCGCTGGGTAACAAGACAGTGCGATACAAAAGTGGTGAGGTGGCGCCCGCGTGGATGACACCTGCCTACCTGGAAACGGTGGTTACCCAAGTGAACATCGGCGACACCTACCCTCGCCTGATCAAAAGCAAATTTTTCGACGACCTCAAGGAAAGCGTGTGGCGGCAAAAACTGTATGCCAGCCAATTGCGCATCCAACTTCCGCTGCAGGCACTTCAACTGAAGATCCGCGGACAGGCCGGCATCGATGAGTATGGCTATCGCTACGTTGCTGCGGCCATGCAGGAGAAGGCGGCCGATCGATATGTCGACGGGCTGGAAATTATTATTCGCCCGCTGGCATTCATTCCGGGCGGGAGCACCGACAACAAAGCCGATGAAGTCGCCAACATGTTCGTCATCGGACCGCGACTGGTCGATAAAGGCCCCTGCCTGCTATTCCGGCCGCTGCTGAACCATCCGCTGCTGCAATATCCCGGTGAGGCAAACTTGCTCTACGCGATCAAAAATAGCAGGACGCTTCGCCAGTCGGTCCTGGCGTGGCTGCCGGAGGACTTGCACTTCAACTACTCGCAGTACGTGTTTCCAGGCGAGTTACCCTCTGTCTGGACGCTGTCGCAGTGGCTGACCGACCCGAAGTCGGCTCTAGGCATGATGGGAGCGGTAAGCCTCAGCGCGACGCCTTTGACAGAGCCGCCCCTGCAAGCTCTGTTTACCGCTAACGCAAACGCGATGATCACCCTGGCCGACCAGCAGTCGGTTTCCAATTCAGAACGGCGTTGGGCAACGCTCAAACAGGGCGGGTGGATGCTGTTCAATATTGCCCTGCCCTTCCTTGGAGGCACCGCAGCAACAGCCGCCTGGATCTGGCAAATCATGGACGACCTGCACCAGGCCAACGAGGCTCGGGAGAGGGATGACTCAGAGGATCAATGGGCGGCATTGACCGACCTGTTTCTGACGTTGGGTATGGTGCTTGCCCATCAGGCGGCCGCTCGCAACAAACCTGTGGCGCTTGCCCACGAGACAGTTTCGATTGCCAGCGAAAAACCGCTGCCTGCGGCAAAGATCACTGTGACTCAACTGCCCGATCTTGCTGCCGATCAATTGCCTGCAAAGCACGAAACTTCCGTTGACACCAAAGGCTTGCTGCCGAAGGTACCCCTGGGCATCTTTCTGGACGGTCTGGAGATCCCAAAACCTTCCGCATTGGAAGCCAAGCCTGTCGCTTCCGGGCCTTACCGCTTTCTGTTCCTGCTTAACCAGAAATGGTATGCCAAGGTCGGAAAGCGCTGGTTCGAAGTCATGCTCAATGACTATGGTGACGCGCAGATCATCGACTCACGGCAAACCCCAGCAAAAACGGGTCCCTTGCTGATTCATTCTGCCAAGGGAGAATGGTTCATCGACCTACGCCTTCGGCTGCGTGGCGGAGGCCGCAATCGAAAAGATATTCAGCGTGAAAACCAACAACGCCAAACCGATCTGAAGCAGCAACTGACTACGTTCGAGAGCACAAAGCCTGAGCTTAAAAACAACTTGGAAGCCGCAGAAGCCACCGCCACTGATACCAATCACCAGCCGCTGATCGAGATAGTGGAATCACAGTTGTCGACCTACAGCCTCTATGTCGAACAAGTCAAAGCCTATAACGCAATCGAGCCAATCGCCAATTACCGCCCGGTCATCGTCAGTTGCCTGGATTATCAGCTGTCACTCACGCAGACATGGTTCAAATGGCAAAACACGGTTTTCGGTGAACAACTGCAGCAATCTCTAGACTTGTTTGAAAATGAGGCGATCACCAGCACCAAGACACCCCGGCAGATTCACCAACTCACCAACGACTTGACCCAGGCCATGATCGATAAGATCGAGTTCACCCAGGCTCGTATCGACGAGCTGCCCCGACTGGGCAGAGAGGCGGCAGAAACGGCGCGGGAGTACAAGACGACCCTGCCGACCTACGATCTGCAGGATCTGAAGTTGCTCCAGATCAGTCTTGCACAGGAGCTTTGCCTCAACGACAGCGCAACAGCCGCCACCTCGCAAACTCGTCAGGCACTGGAAGGGCTCGTTGAGGATGCCGGTCTCACCATTCAGTCTTCACTCGACCTGGCCGCCGACGACAATGTGCTTGCATTGTCGGAACGGATCGATGGTTTTAATGATCTTGTTGAGCAGTTCGAAACACTCGACCAACGGATTGTCGACCTGCCCGACGAATTCCCCGATCATCTGCTGAAGACTCCGCTGGATCTTATGCGGCAGCGGATCGAAGTATTCAAAGAGCGCACCGTAAATCATCTGGCAGAACTGCTGCGCGAGCGAAGGATCCTTGAGCCTACACCGGGCCCTTCCCGACCTGCCCCGGCCCCCCGGCGCATCATCAAGACGCGTTTCAAGGGCACGGTTGTCGGCAGGCTACGTGAGCGCGCCGTCGGTACCGATACGGATTTTGTCGATGTGACATCGCCCCTCAGTGGAAAAGTTATCGCGACGTTTCACGAAAAAACACCCGGCAACTGGGTTGAACACGTTGCAACCACTTCGGGGTTACCGCCAACCAAACGCCCGGATCTGAAGATCAGTATCCAAACGGGCCAGTCATTGCTGGATCAACTACAGCCCTTTACTCGCCGCACCGAGGCACACTCAAGAAAGAAGGGGCGTATCCCGGTGGAAATCGAGGAAATGTTCCATCAGCAGGCCCGTCAAATGGAAGCGGCAGCCGCTGCAATCGAACAGGCCCTGATTGATCAGAACGTCACCGATGCAGGGCCGGGATCAGGTGTCAATCTGGTCAAGCAGCTCAATGAAGGGGCAGCCCTCCTTCATGAAAAGGGCCGTCTCACCCGAATCAGCATGACCAAACAACAACTTCCCACCGCCGCCCGTGTTGAATGGCTGCACGGCAAAGGCCTGGTGGAGATCGTCAAGACACCGGGTCGAAGCCTGCTCAAAGGCAAAAAGGACTACCTGGAGGAGTATGAGATTCGTGAACAGCCCTCCCAGGAGGTGCTGTGGTACGCCCACTTCCACTACCCGGCCGCCAACACCCCCGCTGCCGATTACTCCGTGGCGCACCTGAAAACCAAATCGCAACGCCTGTTGGGCGGTGCGTTGGACCTGCGAAAAGCAACCTCCAACGACGAGTTGATCAAGATCTATCGCAGCGAGATCAGCCCCCATCTGGCCAGGTCGCTGTTTTTGTCGAAACCGAAATCCGCAGCCCCGAAACAGTGAACGGGTGCAAGGCCCGGGACCCGCGGTGACGCGGGTCCGTTTCAACGCCTACATAGTTACCACCTGGGGCAGTTAGCGCCCCTTTACCTTCGGTGTATCAAGAGGCTTTGACCTCGTCTACGCGAAGGCATCCACCATGAGCAACATCACTTCACCCGCCCCCCGGAATGATTCGACACCCTTGCTGGATAAAAGTGATCTGGTCAGCCAGACCAGTCACAGCCCAGTACTCCATGAAGTCGCTTCGCTGCTGCTACGCAAGACCTTGGAGGAGCTCTACCCGGAACTGAACATCGACCCTGAAAACACCTTTGTCGCCACTCCGCAGTGGTATGCCGTGAACGACCAAGTCGAAGCAGGCTCAACAATATTCGAATCCCTCACTTACACACTCACCCGTCAAACCCTGGACGGCACGAAGGCCGATTACCTCGAAGGGGAACAATTCCTGACACTGCAGCCAGAGGCCGCAAACCCGGTCCACCTCGCGGTCAGCATCGAACAGATTGCCGAAGTACTTAACAATGCAACACCCCGGCTGCTCGGCGAAATGCAGGTACAGCAACTGGATTACTGGAATAGCACTGGACACAAAATTGCTCGCTGGCAAGAGCTCTCCGACTCACTGCGCAAAGCGCTGAATGTGTCGAAAGTCAAAGGCTGGGACGCCGATGAGTGCGCGATGGCTCGTGAAGTGTTCAACGATCCTGATCGAGCCACACGGAAAAACTCGGACGAGGATTTGTCAGTTATCCAGGCAGGCCTGATCGATATCGATGTCGTCGACAATGGAGTTCCCAGCCACCTTTTACTCGGCGGCGCGCTGGTACTCAAGGCGACGTATCGCAAACGCCAATTGCTGGTGATGTACACGATCGAGCACGGTTACGAGTCGTTCAGCTCGCTGGAACAACTAGGCAGCTCGCTACCCGCCCGCCTGGAAGAAGAGTTAGCCGGACGTAGCCTGACATGGCGGCTTTTCGAGCCTGACGGGAATGTTTTCGACCATATGGCCGGGGCCCTGGTGGCGTCACAGCTGGATGCCATAGGCTCGATAATGTCGGTCGCGGCTACTGACGACAATGATGTTGAGCCTGAACTGGGGCTCGACAAAACGGAACAGAAGCGACTCCAGCAACTGAATGCGGCGATCCCGCAATGGCTGCGTAGCGCATCGGCCAACGATATTCAGGATTACGGTCGCTACATTACTGGGCTGGGCAAGCTTTATCGGCAACCCGAGCGCAAGAAGGCCCGGGACGAGATACCTTCCATCACCGATTACGCACAGCGTCTGATGCGTGAGGCGATCATCGCAGACGTAAGCGCCACGGGTGCGGCGGATCTCCCGCTGGACAAACTGCAGATCAAGATCACCGCAAGCTTTACCGCTGACAATCTCACCCTGCCCAACCCACTCGACCGCCACACCGAGACACTTGCCGAATTCGCCTTGGAGAACGAAGCGCCCTACATGGCGACCGTTTCGTTCACCAGCGGCGAGGAAGTTCCGGATTGGCTCACGCCGACCTTCCTCACGGCTGTGGCGGCACAGGTCAATATTGGCGACGCTTACCCGAATCTGATCAAAAGCAAGCTGATCGACGACCCTGTCGAGTCCCTGCTTCAGGAACGCTTTTACTCTGACCAGTTGCGGTGGCTGTTACCGCTCCAGGCGCTTGAGGGCAAAGTCAAACAGGAGGCAGGGATCGACGAACAGGGCTACCGATACATTTGCGAATTGTTAGAACCTGGCACCGGTCATGCAAAATCCGTCGCCATCTGCCCCCTCTCTCTGAACCCGCAGCATCGCTTGATCAGCAGCAGTGACACGGTCGAGAACATGTACATCATCGGCCCTCGAAAAGCCGATAGCGGCCCTTGCCTGCTCTATCGCCCGATGCTCGATCAACCCTTGATGCAGTTTCCCTCGCGCCAGAATCTTTTATACGCGTTGCACCAAACCGGCGAACTCAGGGACTCGGTGCTGGCATGGCTGCCCGACAAAACCCTGAGCTTTGAGTACGCTCAATATGTGTTTCCCGTGGGCCTGCCATCGCCCTGGGCGGTGGTCGAACAACTGGTCAACCCACTTCAGCGAATGGAAAATGCCGGCCGCGTGATCGTCGGGAATGAAGAGATAACCGGCGACATCCTGTCGAGACTGTTCAAAAACAATGCGCAGGCGTTGGTCGATCTGGCTGACCGCCAGTCACAATCCAACGCCGAACAACGCTGGGCACTATTGAAAGACAGTAGCTGGGCACTGTTCAACGTCGCATCGAATTTCCTCAGCGGCGCGGTCGGAGCCGCCGTCTGGGTATGGCAGACCATTAATGAAGTCCAGCAGGCACTCGACGCCGGCGATCGGGGCGACAGCTTCGTTGAGTGGAGTGCGGTATCGGACATTCTGCTGACGATAGGGATAATCCTCAGCCACCACGCGGTGATGCGCCGTAAAGTCTTGCCCGGCAGACCGCAGCTTCCACGGCCCCCCCTCGAAACGCAAATAACCCCGAGCATTGAACCGCTCACCATCACGCTCGACCCCGTCCCAGTGACCGCGGAACTCCCACCCACCCATGGCTCTTTCCTTGATGTGGCTGGCTCGATTCCGCGTAGAAATCCTGCGGCATTGGGTACTTACCTGGATACCTTCGCCGTTGCGGCACCGGACATCACCGGCGAGAACGTAACAAAAGTGAATGCAACGCCTCCTCACCTCTATCAGATCGACCAAGAAAGTTTTGCACAGGCTGACACTCGCTGGTTCAAGGTCATGTTGGTCGGTGAAGAGCAAGTTTACATCGTCGACACTCACGACCCGAGCCGAGCCGGCCCGCAGCTGATCCGCAATGCCAAGGGGCAGTGGTTGATCGACCGCAGCCTGCGTTTGCGAGCAGGGGCCGGGAATGCTCTCAGTCGTTTTCAGGACGCCGCAAACGCGCTGCGCAAAGAAAAACTGGAAAAAATACTGAAGTCTTTCAAGGACCAGAAAGCCTCGAAAGAAGCAGCGCTAACAAAAATGCAAACCGATATTCAGAAGGCCAGTGGCGAAGACTTCGATCGTTTATCCAGTTTGTATGCGACACAACTCGACACCACCATCGGTGAATACCAGAAGGCTCTTGTACAGCTTGGGGAATGGCGGACCTTGGGCGGAACAGAAAACTATGTCTATGAACTGCTGCGCATAAGCACCGAGCTGCAGAAAAATCTGTCGTTATGGTTTGTCATCAAGAAAAACGAGTACGCCAGGGCGACCCGATTGCTGATCGACCCCGACCAGACAACCCCGCCGAGGCAAAGCTTGGTAGACCGCGTCCAGCAGGCCACCGATCTGAGTCACGAGATGTGCATAAAGCTGATGATTTCCGACTCGACGCTTTCAGGAATGCGCGCTGGGGGCAGACCTGGTGTTGAGAGAGCATTGGAAATCAGGAAGTTCGCACCGTCGTTTACCGCACTGGACCTTAAAACCAACGAAATCGGCATGGCGCAGGAATTGTGCCTGAACGAACAGGCCGACCCGCTGATGCAGCAAGCCCGTAACGCGGTGGGCGAAATTGTCGTGAGTGCCGCAACAGCCGCCGGTGAGGTGACGGACCTGACAAAAGGCACAGACGACAACCGCCCAGTGCAGGCGCGTATCGAAGAGTTGAACAGACTTGTGGATACCCTTGCCGATGCCGACCAGCGCATCCAGGAGTTGCCAGCGAATTACCCCGGCCTGATCAAAAAAAATCAACTCGATCGTCTGCGGGCGCTGATCGAGGAGTTCGTGGACCTGGCCCAAATCCGCCTGCAACTACTGTTGCCGGAGTCTGACTTTTTTCCTGCACAGGGTGCGACTCAATCAGAGCACCAGGGACCTTCACGACAACCGATCAAAGTGCGCAAGACCCGCCCTCGCGCCCCCTCCCAAAAAGAGCCCGAATTAACCAAGGACGAGCCCCTTAAGCGATTCAAGCCAATCGTCCACCAAGACCCTGCCCCGATATTGGAAGACAGTGAGATTGTCGAGGCCGCCCTTGAACTGAACCGCAACACCCATAAATTCATCGAGCGCACCAAAAAAGACGCTCTGCGCCCACGGCGAATACCCGCTGATATGCAGGACTTGTTTGATCAAAACGCACTCAAGCTGGAACAGAGTGCCATGAGCGTTGATCAAGCTATCAAGAGAACAAGCGACACCGGCGGAGAACCTCTGCCGATCGCCAATTTGAGTCGCGAACTGCGTGACGGTGCCGCCCGGATGCGCAAGGCAGGTATCAGCGTCCGGGCAAGCCTGTACAAATTACGCAAACCGACCCAAAGCGCTTTCACGTGGATGCATGACAACTCGCAAGTTGAAATCAGCCGGGATGCACGAGGCCGTATCCAGACCCGACAGCTCGGCGATTATTTCCAGGAGTACCGGATAACCGACAAGTCCGATAACAATGCGTTATGGGTTGCGCATTTTCACTATGAGAAGCTCGACAGTCCTGTTGATAAACCGACAGCAGCGCACTTGAAGGTTGCAGATGATTACCTGAAGACACTCACGGCAGAACAGCAACAAACATTGAACACTTTCGAGCCTATAGATGGCGTACTGCGCAAACTGACCGATCCGGCGGTGCGCAAGCTGTTTCTGGACCTGTAGCCGAACGCAAAACCGCAATGCAAGGCGTCATCCACGCCAGATCGCCTGCAACCGCCCGAGCGCGGCGCTGATCGCCGCCTCGGGCACCGCTGCAAATCCGAGAACCAGCCCGGCGCGCTGGTCCGCAGGGGTTGGCGAATCCGGTAACCAGTAGCTGCTCAGGGCGTTGATCTCGACATCGACACTGGCGGCTTTTTCGACCAGCTCGAGCTCGCGAGCCTGGGTGTCGACGGCCACGGTCATGTGCAGCCCTGCCGCGACACTCGGCAGGCTGCCGATGCCGGGGATGTTCTGAGGCCAGCCCGCCAGCAACGTATTGCGTCGACTAAGGGCTGCGCGGCGCATGCGGCGGATGTGCCGCTGGAAATGCCCGGCCGCCATGAACTCGGCCATGACCGCCTGGGTGCTGACTTCAGAATGTCGAACATCAACCGCACGGCGTTGCGAGAAGGCCTGGACCAAACCGGGCGGCAATACCAGATAACCCAGTCTTAGCGCCGGAAAGGCGACTTTGCCAAAGGTCCCGACGTACAAAACCCGCCCCTGGCGGTCGAGTGCCGCCAAGGGTGCCAGGGGCGCGCCGCTGTAACGGTACTCACCATCGTAGTCGTCCTCGACAATCCAGCCTTCAGTGCGTTCGGCCCAGGCCAACAGCTCAAGACGTCGAGCCAGGCTCATCACCACCCCGGTTGGGTATTGATGCGAGGGCGTGACATACGCCAACCGACAATCGCCGAGCAGGGCCAGTTCGGTGCAGTCGATGCCCTCGTTATCCACCGCCACGCCATGCAATTTTGCGCCGGCCACCGCGAACGCATGACCCGCCGCCCGATACCCCGGATTTTCAATCGCCACGCCATCGCCCGGCTCTACCAGCAGCTGTGCACAAAGGCTAATTCCCTGCTGTGCGCCACTGGTGATCACTATTTGTTCAGCCGAGCACTGCATCCCCCGCGAACTGCGCAAGTATGCGGCGATCATGACGCGTAAACGCTCATCGCCCGCCGGATCGCCGTAGCACAATTGCTGCAGATCCGGTTTTCGCCAGAAAGCCGCATTCAGCTTGGCCCAAACCTCGAAAGGAAACAGATCGAACGCTGGAACCCCCACCCGAAATGCGCGCGGCGGACCACTTGGAGGAAGGGCCAAATGGTTGTGTTCGACGCGCCCTAGCGCCCCGCTGTGGATAACTTTACTGGATGGAATTACAGGTAAATCGAGCCAATTTGTGGATAAACCTGTGGGTAACCCTGTTGACAACCCTGTGGACACTTTTGTGGATAGTTTTTTTGCCGGGAGTACGCTGTGCGGTAACTGCGCGACATAGGTTCCGTCACCGACACGCCCTTCGATAAACCCTTCGGCATACAGCTGATCGTAAGCCCGCACCACACTGTTGCGGGAAATTGCCAATGCTGCCGCCAGATCGCGACTGGCCGGCAATCGCGTGCCACTGGCCAGTCGCCCGTCGAGCACACGCAAGCGCAAGGCCTGGTAGAGCTGACGACTCAGGCCCTGCCGGCGGTCAAGTTCGATACCAGCAGGGTTGAACGACAAGGAAAGTGACGTATCCGTCATGACAATGGACCTATGAAATGAGTCATTAATGGCTCTTACAACAGACCAATAGCCTGCCTAGGATGAAGCCATTCGCCAAGGAGTTTTTCCATGTACAACCCCAGCGGCTTTGCCATCAAAGATCTGGATCAACTGCAGCAGCAGATACTCGGCACCCGCCTCGCGATGGTCGTTACCCATGGTGAGCAAGGCCTGCAAGCCAGTCATCTGCCACTGTTGTTCCGCCCGGACCAGGGTCCGAATGGCACCCTCTACGGCCACTTCGCCCGAGCCAATCGACAGTGGGAAGAATTGCAGAGAGGCGCCGAAGCCCTGGTGATCTTTGCTGGCGCCGACGCGTATGTCAGCCCGGGGTTTTATCCAAGCAAAGCCGAGCATGGCAAAGTCGTGCCGACCTGGAACTACGTCGCGGTACACGCTTACGGCACGGCGCAAGTATTCACCGACGCCGAGCGCCTGCTCAACCTGGTCAGCGCACTGACCGATCGGCACGAGGCCGGTCGCGCCCAACCGTGGAAAGTTGCCGATGCACCCGCCGACTACATCGACGGCATGCTCAAGGCCATCGTCGGGTTTGCCCTGCCGATCCAGCGCCTGGAAGGCAAACGCAAACTCAGCCAGAACCGCAGCACCGCAGATATCGCCGGTGTGCGCGAGGGGCTTGCCGCCAGCCCCGATGCGCATGATCAGGCCCTCGCCCACTTGATGTATTAAGGAACCTCACATGAGCCAGATCGATATCCGCCGGGTCACCGCCGGCGATCACACAGCGTGGCTGCCGCTATGGCACGCCTACCTGCGTTTCTACAATACCGAACTGCCCGAGGTCGTGACTGACAGCACCTGGCAGCGCATGCTCGACCCGACCGAACCGACCCATTCGGCCTTGGCGTGGGTGGAGGGCAAAGCAGTCGGCATGGTGAACTTCATCTACCATCGCTCGAACTGGAGCATCGAAAACTCCTGCTACCTGCAAGACTTGCTGGTGACGCCCGAAACCCGCGGCACCGGCGTTGGCCGCCAGCTGATCGAATTCGTCTACGCCACTGCCAAAACGGACGGTTGCTGCAAGGTCCATTGGTTGACCCACGAAACCAACGCCACGGCGATCCAGCTCTACGAGCGCATCGCCGAACGTCCTGGTTTCATCCAGTTTCGCAAAGCCATCTAAGGTTCAAGGAGAACAACATGTCGACTTCACTCGCGGATTGGAAAGGCGTCCCGGCGCCCACGGTACAAACTATCGAAGGTCGTTTCATCCGCCTGGAAAAACTCGACCCGGCGCGTCACGCCGACGGCTTGTGGAAAGCCTTGCAAGGCCCCGGCGCCGACCCGAAGCTTTGGGATTACTTGCCGTACGGTCCATTCCCGGAGCGCAGCGCGTTCAACGACTGGCTAAACAACCACGCGGCCAACAGCGACCCCTATTTTTTCAGCGTGATCGACCGCGCCAGTGGCGACGTGCAAGGCATCCTGAGTCTGATGTCGATCGTTGCGGCTCAAGGCCGCATAGAGATCGGCCACGTGACCTTTGGCGCGCCGATGCAGCGCTCGCCGAAAAGTACCGAGGCGGTTTATCTGTTGGCCAAGGAATCCTTTGCACTGGGTTATCGACGCCTGGAGTGGAAATGCAACAACGGCAACGCCCGCTCCAAGTACGCAGCGGAGCGGTTGGGGTTCAGTTTTGAAGGAGTGTTCCGCCAGCACATGGTGGTCAAAGGTCAGAACCGGGATACCGCGTGGTATTCGATTCTGGATTCGGAATGGCCGACGATTGGCGCGGGATTTGAGCGCTGGTTGAGCGATGAGAATCAGGCGGGGTCGGGGCAGGTGAAAACCCTGGCCGAGTGCCGCAGGTAAATCAGCGGCGCCCTTGCGGCCGCCGTCGAGGGGCAAGCCTGCTCCCACACTAGCTATTCTGCGCACAAAAAAAAAGGGGAGCACATGCCCCCCCGAGGTTTAAAGCGTTATATCGAGGCTGTTAACTCAGCCTTCGATCTCGATCAGGATTTCGCCCGGGTTGACCCGGTCGCCCTTGGCCACGTGAATGGCGGTGACTTTGCCCGCGATGGCTGCCTGGACTTCGGTTTCCATCTTCATTGCTTCGGTGATCAGTACAGCCTGACCGGCTTTGACGGTGTCGCCTTCCTTGACCAGCACGTCGACGATGTTGCCCGGCATGGTGGTGCTGACGTGGCCCGGTGCAGTGGCTTGCTTGCGCTTGCTGCTACCGCCGCTGACGAATTCGTTGAGCGGCTCGAACACCACTTCTTCGGGCATGCCGTCGATGGACAGGTAGAAGTGACGCTTGCCTTCAGCCTTGACGCCCACACCCGTGATATCGACTCGGTAGGTTTCACCGTGCACGTCGATCACGAACTCAGTGGGCACGCCTTCGCCGCCCGCAGAGGTGACGCCGCCGGCTTCTGGAATCGGCAGCAGCACTTCTGGGGTCAGTGTCCCAGCTGCGCGCTCCTCAAGGAACTTGCGGCCGATGTCCGGGAACATGGCGTAGGTCAGCACGTCTTCTTCAGACTTGGCCACCGAACCGATTTCAGCGCGCAGCTTGGTCATTTCCGGCTTGAGCAGATCAGCCGGACGCACGTCGATCACTTCCTCGCTGCCGATCGCCTGGCGACGCAGTTTTTCATTCACGGTGCCCGGTGCCTTGCCGTAGCCGCCTTGCAGGTAGAGCTTCACTTCATTGGTGATGGTCTTGTAGCGCTCGCCGGCCAGTACGTTGAAGAACGCCTGGGTGCCAACGATCTGCGAGGTCGGGGTCACCAGTGGCGGGAAACCGAGGTCTTCGCGAACGCGCGGGATTTCTGCCAGCACTTCGCTCATGCGGTTCAGGGCGCCCTGCTCTTTCAACTGGTTGGCCAGGTTGGAGATCATCCCGCCCGGCACCTGGTTGACTTGCACACGGGTGTCGACGGCGGTGAATTCGCTTTCGAACTGGTGGTACTTCTTGCGCACGGCATAGAAGTACAGGCCGATCTCCTGCAGCAGTTCCAGATTCAAGCCGGTGTCGAATTCGGTGCCTTTAAGGGCGGCGACCATCGACTCGGTGCCCGGGTGGCTGGTGCCGGAGGCGAAGCTGGAGATCGCGGTGTCGATGTGATCGGCGCCATTCTCGATCGCCTTGAGCTGACACATGGTTGCCAGCCCTGCGGTGTCGTGGGAATGGATGAACACCGGCAGCGACTGCTCGGCCTTCAACGCACGGACCAATTCGCCAGTGGCGTACGGGGTCAGCAGACCGGCCATGTCCTTGATCGCCACCGAGTCGCAACCCATGGCTTCCATTTGCTTGGCCTGGGCCACAAACGCATCAATGGTATGTACCGGGCTGGTGGTGTAGGCAATGGTGCCCTGGGCGTGCTTGCCGGCAGCTTTTACCGCCTCGATGGCCGTGCGCAGGTTCCGCACGTCGTTCATCGCGTCGAAGATGCGGAACACGTCAATGCCATTGACCGCAGCTTTGGCGACGAACGCTTTGACCACATCGTCGCTGTAGTGGCGGTAGCCCAGCAGGTTCTGGCCACGCAGGAGCATTTGCAGGCGAGTGTTAGGCAGCGCCGCGCGCAGTTGGCGCAGGCGCTCCCACGGGTCTTCTTTCAGGAAGCGCACGCAGGCGTCAAAGGTCGCGCCGCCCCAGCATTCCAGGGACCAGTAGCCGACCTTGTCGAGCTTGTCGCAGATCGGCAGCATGTCTTCGGTGCGCATGCGGGTTGCGAGCAGCGATTGGTGGGCGTCGCGCAGGATGGTGTCGGTTACGTGGATACGCTTTGTAGGTTGAGAGTTGCTCATTGTTCTATTCCTCACAGGCCTGCGTGGGCGGCGATGGCGGCGGCGATGGCCAGGGCCAGCTCTTCGGGTTTGCGCTTGATCGAGTAGTTGGTCAGTTCAGGATGGCTTTCAACGAAGCTGGTATTGAACTGGCCACTACGGAATTCAGGGTTACGCAGGATTTCCTGGTAGTACGCGGCGGTGGTCTTGACCCCTTGCAGACGCATGTCGTCGAGGGCGCGCAAGCCACGGTCCATCGCTTCTTCCCAGGTCAGCGCCCACACCACCAGTTTCAGGCACATGGAGTCGTAGAACGGCGGAATGGTGTAGCCGGTATAGATTGCCGTGTCAGTGCGCACGCCGGGACCGCCGGGCGCGTAGTAACGGGTGATCTTGCCGAAGCTCGGCAGGAAGTTGTTTTTCGGGTCTTCGGCATTGATCCGGAATTGCAGCGCGAAACCGCGGTGCTGGATGTCTTCCTGTTTCACCGAAAGCGGCAGGCCGGAGGCGATGCGAATCTGCTCACGGACGATGTCGATGCCGGTGATTTCTTCGGTGATGGTGTGCTCTACCTGGACCCGGGTGTTCATCTCCATGAAGTACACCTCGCCCTCGGCGAGCAGGAACTCCACGGTACCGGCGTTCTCGTAACCCACGGCCTTGGCCGCACGTACCGACAGGTCGCCAATATAGGCGCGCTGTTCCGGGGTCAGTTGCGGGCTCGGAGCGATTTCGATGAGCTTCTGGTTGCGGCGCTGGATCGAGCAGTCGCGCTCGAACAAGTGCACGACGTTGCCGAAGCTGTCGCCAAGAATCTGCGCTTCAATGTGTTTCGGATTGACGATGCATTTTTCCAGAAACACTTCCGCCGACCCGAACGCCTTGGTCGCTTCGGAGATGACTCGTGGGAAGGCTTGCTCGAGTTCTTCACGGCTGTCGCAACGACGGATACCACGGCCACCGCCACCGGAGGTTGCCTTGAGCATCACCGGATAACCGATGCGGTCGCCTTCAAGCAACGCTTCCGCGATATCCGCGACATTGCCTTCAGTGCCAGGTGTGACCGGTACGCCGGCCTTGATCATGCTGCGGCGCGCTTCAGTCTTGTCGCCCATGCGCCGAATCACTTCAGCCGATGGACCGATGAACTTGATCCCACGCTCGGCGCAGATATCTGCCAGTTCGGCGTTTTCCGATAAAAAACCGTAGCCGGGGTGCAGTGCATCGCAGCCGGTTTCTACCGCCAGGTTCACCAGCTTGCGTGCATTCAGGTAGCCGGCCAATGGTTCGGCACCAATGCTGTGAGCCTCGTCCGCCCGCTTGACATGCAAGGCATGCCGATCGGCGTCGGAATAGATCGCGACCGAGCGAATGCCCATCTCGGCGCAGGCACGTACGATTCGTACGGCAATCTCACCACGGTTGGCGATCAGGATCTTTTTTATCACTTGGAATTTCCCTTGAGCCGGTGCTGCCCACAACCTGCTAGACCAGGTCGACGAGTGACCAAATGTTTCAATTTGGTCGCAAGCCCACACTAGCGCTCACAAGGGATTAACAAAAATGAATAATTATTGGGTTAGACATAAGTAAAGACTTATAGTCGTTTCATCGGCCTTGGTTCAGAGCGACTAAAAAATGCGTAAGTCCTTGATGCGTATGACATTGCGTCAACTGCAGATCTTCAATGAGGTCTGTGATCTCAGGTCTTACAGCCGTGCGGCCGAGGAAATGTCGCTCACCCAGCCCGCCGTGAGTTTGCAGATCCGCCAGATCGAAGAGCTGATCGGGCAGCCGCTGTTCGATTATGTCGGCAAAAAACTCTACATGACTGAAGCCGCCGAAGCACTTCAACGCGCCAGCCGGGACATATTCGGCCGCCTGGAAAATCTCGACATGCAGCTGTCGGACATGCAGGGATCGCTGCAGGGACAGCTCAAGCTGGCGGTGGAATCCAGTGCCAAGTACTTCGTGCCGCATTTGTTTGCTGCGTTCAAACGCCAACACCCGGAGGTGAATCTGCAGCTGACGGTGGTCAATCGCGGGCAAGTTATTCGGCGTCTGTCGGACAACCGCGATGACCTGGTGATCATGTCCATGGTGCCGCAGGACATGGGACTCGAATTCCTGCCGTTTCTGAACAACCCGATCGTCGCGGTAGCGCCACCGGATCATCCGCTGTGCCATATGGGTCCGCTGCGCTTGCAGGATCTGGAACCTTATACCCTGCTGCTGCGCGAATCAGGCTCCGGTACTCGCCTGGCATGCGAGGAATACTTCAAGGAAAAACGCGTGCACTTCAACCAGACCCAGGAAGTCTCGTCCGCCGAAGCCCAGCGCGAATGTGTCCTGGCAGGGTTGGGCGTGGCGTTGTTGACGCGTCACGCCCTGAACCTGGAGCTGGCGACCGGCGGCCTGGTCGAGCTGCCGGTTGAAGAATTGCCGCTGTACCGCAGCTGGTGCCTGGTGCAGGCCAAGGCGAAACGCCTGTCACCGGTTGCTCACGCATTCCTTGCGTTTATCCGCAGCGAACGCGTGCAGATCAGCGCCCTGGTTGAGCGTTTCGACGGGAAGTTGCGGGCGCGGCCTGCCAGTAGTTGAGTTCCAGCTCGTCAGGGAAGCCGCCGATTTCGGCCAGCAACTGACGTCGCTCGCAGCGGTCTTCGATAGCGCGGCGAAACTCCATGCGGCGCTGGTCTTCCTGCTGACGACGGGTTTTGACGGCGCTGTTGCGTTCTTCGTAGGGCTGGGCCATTTCGAGTCTCCCAAGGCGATTACGGGAGTTTCAAGATAGGCGTGGGGGATGACGGTTTGGCGGCTGGGGCGTTACAGGGATGTGAATATTGGCAGATCAAAAGATCGCAGCCAGTGAACACCCGTAGGAGCTGCCGAAGGCTGCGATCTTTTGCTCTTAATCATCCAGCGCTTTTACCGACTTGGGCGACAAGCGCAAGCTGCGCAAACTGCGCTTCACGCTCTTGAGGTGGTTCACCAGGCTCGGCCCGCGCGCCATGGCTACGCCCATCGCCAAGACATCGATCACCACCAGGTGAGCAATCCGTGAAGTCAGCGGCGTATAGATTTCAGTGTCTTCGTGTACATCGATCGCCAGGTTGACTGTCGACAACTCCGCCAACGGGGTCTGGCTCGGGCAAAGGGTGATCAGCGAAGCTCCGCTTTCACGGACCAGGTTCGCCGTGATCAGCAAGTCCTTCGAACGCCCGGATTGGGAAATGCAGATCGCGACATCGGTCGGCTTCAGGGTCACCGCCGACATGGCCTGCATATGCGGGTCGGAATACGCTGCCGCCGTCAGCAGCAAACGAAAGAATTTATGCTGGGCATCTGCCGCCACTGCGCCCGATGCACCAAAGCCGTAGAACTCTACCCGCTGGGCCTGGGACATGAGCGTCACGGCGCGCTGCAACTCGATCGGGTCGAGCCGCTCGCGGACCTCCATCAGGGTGTGCAGGGTGGTGTCGAAGATTTTCAGGCTGTAGTCGGCGACCGAATCGTCTTCATGAATCGCAAACTGTCCAAAACTCGCGCCCGCCGCAAGGCTCTGCGCCAGCTTGAGCTTCAGGTCCTGGAACCCGGAACAGCCGATGGCACGGCAGAACCGCACGATGGTCGGCTCGCTGATGCCCACGCTGTGGGCCAGGTCGGCCATGGAGCTGTGCATCACCGCCGCCGGGTCAAGCAGCACGTGGTCGGCGACCTTGAGCTCCGACTTGCGTAAGAGGTGGCGTGACTGGGCGATGTGTTGCAACAGATTCAAAGGTCAGGACTCTTTGTTATTGGCAGGCGCCGTGATGTAGCGAGCTTGTAGTTATACTACATGAATCGGCTTTTTGCCTGCTCAATCCGTAAGCGAATCCCTCGTTTTCAGGCGCGCGCGTCCGATGTAGCAGTGATGGCATTGCCCTGCGGTATCGGCGCACCCGTCCCAAGGTGATGGCGGCAAACCCTTTAAAATTCCCAAAGTTGTTAACTTCGATTGTTGATTAAAAACAATTAACACTCGACCTTACAATTACAATCGAGGCTCTCATCACAAATTAAAGTTGGCTCCGATACAATATTTGAGCAGGACGCAATCAAATTAACTACAGGAGTTACACAACATGAGTATTCAAACCAAAAACTGGACCGCGCAAATCAACCGCATGCCAGGTGATAGCTTTTTTCGTACTTCCGGTATCGTAACCGTTGCTCACCCAGGCGTTACGCCCAAGCTTGTGATGACGCAGGTGCAAGACGCTTCCCACCACTTGCGACTGGAGTTGATTCTTGAAAACTCCAATGAAAACACACTGCAAGTATTAACTGAAAAAGCCGTCGAGTATAAAACACTGGGCAACTCTGATGTGACCGGTGTGAGCATTTATTATAAAAACGAAAGAATTAGCCACATAACAAACATTACGATTACCCACTAACGTCAATAGCACCTTCCCGTCATTGTTAACGGCGGGAAGGCGCTATGGTGCAGATTCAGTCGCTGCATTGCGCCCGGAGCAGGTCTGCCAGCCCATCGGCCTCAATTGGCCGGCTTACCAGGTATCCCTGCACCTCATCACACCGCTCAGCCTTCAAAAACTCCAGCTGCTCTGGCCGCTCGACTCCTTCGGCCACCACTTTCAACGACAAACCATGTGCCATGGCGATGATCGCGCGGGTGATTGCCGCATCCATCTGCCCCTCCCCCAGGCCGCGTATAAACGCCTGGTCGATTTTCACGTAATCCACCGGGATGCGCTTGAGGTAGCTGAGGGACGAATAGCCGGTTCCGAAGTCGTCGATCGCCAGTTTCACTCCCAGATCACGTAGCTGCTGGAACGTCGAAATGATGTGCTCGACGCTGTCCAGCAACTGACTTTCGGTCAGTTCAAGTTCAAGGTACTGAGGCGCCAGACCGGTTTCTTCCAGCACCTGCCGTACCAGGCTGACCAACTTGCCCTGACGCAGCTGATGCACCGATAGATTCACCGACACGCGGATCGGCTCGAGCCCCTGACGTTGCCACTCGCACGCTTGCCAGCAGGCTTGGCGCAAGACGAACTCGCCTATCGGACCGATCAACCCGGTTTCCTCGGCCAGCCCAATGAACTCCGCAGGCGACACCCTCCCCCTGTCGGGATGGTCCCAGCGCACCAACGCCTCTGCAGCATTCAGGCGACCCGTCGCGAGGCAGAGCTTCGGCTGGTAGAACACCTGCAGCTGCTTCTCATCGACCGCTTTGCGCAGCTGGTTTTCCAGCTGCAAACGCTCCAGGGTGCTGGCCTGGAGACTCTCGGTGTAAAACTGGAAGTTATTGCCGCCCAGGTGTTTGGCGTGCTGCATGGCCATGTTCGACTGGCTGACCAGCGCGGAGATTTCCCGCGCATTGTCCGGCAGCATGCTGATACCCATGGACGCGTTGACTACCAGTTCATGCCCGTCGATGTTCAGCGGCAGACGCAACTTGGCCGACAACCGGGTTGCCACGCGCACCAGGCTGGAGAGATTGGCGTAACTGTCGAATAGCACGGCAAATTCGTCGCCGGACAAACGTGCAATGGTGTCTGCCTCGGGCAATGCACTTACCAGCCGGCGGGCCATTTTCTGCAATAACTCATCGGCAATGTCGTGGCCCAGGCTGTCGTTGAGCAACTTGAACCGGTCCAGATTGATGTGCAGCAACGCCAGGCTCCGCCCGCCCTGACGCACCCGCTGATGCGCCTCACGCAGGCGTTCGCGAAATAGCGAGCGGTTGGCCAGGCCAGTCAGCTCGTCGTAGTGGGTAAGGAAACGCATGCGCTCTTCGGATTCGCGCCTTGCCGAAAGATCAGCGAAGAAGCCCACGATATGACTCACATTTCCCCGGTTATCGCGCACTGCACTCAATTGCAGCCACTGCGGATACAGCTCGCCGTTTTTACGGGTCTCCACCAGTTCGCCCTGCCAGCTGCCATGCTGTTCGAGTCCCTGCCGGATGGCGTTGTAGTGCCGGCGGGCGTCACGACTGCACGGCAAGTCGACCACGCTGAGGCCGAGCATGTCACCGATTTCATAGCCGGTCACACGGCAGAAAGCCTGATTGGCTGCGATCAGGGCGTAGTTTGGATCGAAAATCACAATGCCTTCGCTGGCGGCTTCGAAAACCGTCGCCGCCAGTTGCTGTTGTGCTTCCAGGTGCTTGCTGACGCTGATATTGCGGCGAGTCCCGACCATGCGCACCACCCGGCCATTCTCGCCGCGCTCCACCGCCCGCCCGCGATCTTCGATCCAAACCCAGTGACCGTCGCCGTGACGCACGCGGTATTCAATCTGATAATCATCACTGCGACCCTTCAGATGCTCAACCAGCGCGCGCTTGAGCGCCGGCAGGTCATCGGGGTGCAATCGTGGCTTGAGATGTCCGAGCATCGCCGTCACGAACTCCGGCTCCAGGCCGAATAACTCCTGAAGCTGAGTGTGGTGGACTTCGTCGGTCTGCAGGTTCCAGTCCCACAACCCAAGCTCGCTGGCTTTTAATGCCAACGCCAGGCGCGCTTCGCTTTTACTGAGGGCCTGGTTGGCCAGGTCGAGCTCAATGCTGCGCCGGGCAACACGGTCTTCCAGCCCGGCCTGGATTTGCCGCAGTTCAGCTTCGGCACAGCTACGCTGCTCGACCTCCCTGGCCAGGGTCTGATTAAGTTGATCGCTAATGCTTTGAGCCTGCTGCAGGTGCTCGATAAGTGCCTGATTCTGGAATCGGCGCAGCAGGCCTCGATCAATCAACCGGTTGACCTGCCAGGCGACCACGCTCAACGCCCCCAGCAAAATCAGGCCGAACCAGCCCCAGCCTTGGCCTTGCTCATCACCGCCCCAGAACAGATAGGCGATCGCGGGCAACAGACAGGGCAAGGTAAAGGAGAGAAACGCCGGCAGGCTTACGGCATAGGCCACGCTCGCCGACAACGCGGCGGCGCCGATCAGGCCGAATACCCAGGCTTGCTGGATGAAAGTGTCCGCCGGGACCAACGCAATGCCGGCACCTGCCAGGGTCAAGCCGGTCAGGCCCGACCCGAGCATGAACATGCGGCGCCAGACCGGATGCGCCTGGCGATTGGGAATCGCCGAATCGAACGCCGCGACCTGGATAACCCGCAGCGCCACCAGCGAGAGCAACCACACCAGCCAGACGCTGACCAGGAAGTAACGCTGTGGACTCCAGAGCAGGCCGGCGCAGACCAGGCCATTGATCAGCATGAACAAGGTAGGCAGCAGCGAACCTTGATAAAGCAGACGCGTGCGCTCCACCGCCATTTCCATGGCGTACTGTCTGCGGATAACCCGCGGCTCCACCGAGGGGCCCGACAGGTCGATGCTGAGGGTCATAGGCAATATTCTTGTTCTTATAATGGTGAGCTTGAGCCCGAATCGTCGACGGAGCATACACAAGCAAGTGCCGGGACCAAACCGTCGCAAACTATAAAAAAGATGAAATTTGCACTTGTCGCCGCCCTCGAAAAAGCCGCGAAGCACGGCCCGCCACCGCCTGCAGGCAGTGACTGACCGGTCGTCATCCGTGCGTCTTTCATCGGCTAATGCAAAGCTCGGTTTGCCCGGTGTGACGGCGCACCCTAGAATGCCCCGATGCGCGATGATCTCTCCCTTCTGCTGAACTCCCTCAACGATGCCCAACGCCAGGCCGTAGCTGCCTCCGTGGGTCGTCAGTTGGTCCTGGCCGGTGCTGGTTCCGGTAAAACCCGAGTGCTGGTGCACCGTATCGCCTGGTTGATCCAGGTCGAGAACGCCTCACCCCACTCGATCCTGTCGGTGACCTTTACCAACAAGGCCGCTGCCGAGATGCGTCATCGCATCGAGCAGCTGATGGGTATCAACCCGGCCGGCATGTGGGTAGGCACCTTCCACGGCCTGGCGCACCGCTTGCTGCGGGCGCATTGGCAGGAAGCCGGCCTGAGCCAGACCTTCCAGATTCTCGACAGCGACGACCAGCAGCGGCTGGTCAAGCGGGTAATCCGCGAGCTGGGACTGGACGAACAACGCTGGCCCGCACGCCAAGCCCAATGGTTCATCAATGGGCAGAAAGACGAAGGCCTGCGCCCACAGCACATCCAGGCCAGTGGCGACTTGTTTCTGGCAACCATGCGCAGCATTTACGAAGCCTACGAGGCCGCATGCCTGCGCGCAGGTGTCATTGATTTTTCCGAATTGCTGCTGCGCGCCCTCGACCTGTGGCGTGATCACCCGGGCCTGCTGGCGCATTACCAGAAGCGCTTCCGGCATATTCTGGTGGATGAGTTCCAGGACACCAACGCCGTGCAGTACGCCTGGTTGCGCCTGCTGGGCAAGGGCGGCGACAGCCTGATGGTAGTGGGCGACGACGACCAGTCGATTTATGGCTGGCGCGGCGCGAAAATCGAGAACATCCATCAGTATTCCTCCGACTTCCCGGACTCGCAGACCATCCGCCTGGAGCAGAATTACCGCTCCACCGCCGGTATCCTCAAGGCAGCCAACGCCCTGATCGCCAACAACACCGGGCGGCTTGGCAAAGAGTTGTGGACCGACGGCGGCGACGGCGAGGCGATCAACCTCTACGCAGCGTTCAACGAACACGATGAAGCGCGCTATGTGGTCGAAACCATCGAAAGTGCGCTGAAAACCGGCCTTGCCCGCAGCGATATCGCCATTCTGTACCGCTCCAACGCCCAGTCCCGGGTTTTGGAAGAAGCTTTGCTGCGCGAGCGCATCCCGTATCGCATCTACGGCGGCCAACGCTTCTTCGAGCGGGCGGAAATCAAGAACGCCATGGCCTACCTGCGGTTGCTGGAAGGTCGTGGCAACGACGCGGCCCTGGAACGGGTGATTAACGTGCCAGCCCGTGGCATTGGCGAGAAAACCGTCGAAGCGATCCGCGAGCACGCCCGCCACAGCGACGTGTCGATGTGGGAAGCCATGCGCCTGCTGGTCGCCAACAAGGGCCTTACCGGCCGTGCTGCTGGCGCCCTGGGGGGCTTTATCGAGCTGATCGAGAACCTCGCCGCCAAGTGCATGGAAATGCCGCTACACCTGATGACGCAGACGGTTATCGAGCAGTCCGGGCTGATTGCCTATCACGAAGCGGAAAAAGGCGAAAAGGGCCAGGCGCGGGTAGAAAACCTTGAGGAACTGGTCAGCGCTGCGCGCAACTTCGAGAATACCGAGGAAGACGAGGACCTGACGCCGCTGGCGGCATTCCTCGGTCACGCTTCGCTGGAGGCCGGGGACACCCAGGCCGACGAGCACGAAGACAGTATTCAGCTGATGACCTTGCACAGCGCCAAGGGTCTGGAATTCCCTTACGTATTTCTGGTGGGCATGGAAGAAGGCCTGTTTCCGCACAAGATGAGCCTGGAAGAACCGGGTCGCCTTGAAGAGGAACGGCGCCTGGCCTACGTCGGCATCACCCGTGCCATGCAGAACCTGGTGATGACCTACGCCGAAACCCGTCGCCTGTACGGCAGCGAGACCTACAACAAGGTGTCGCGTTTCGTACGTGAGGTGCCGAAAGGCCTGATTCAGGAAGTGCGCTTGTCGAACAGTGTCAGCCGGCCATTCGGCGGCAACCAGTCGATGAGTGGCAGCAACCTGTTCAGCGGCAGCGAAATTCCGGAAACCGGCTTCAGCCTGGGTCAGACAGTACGTCACTCGATCTTTGGTGACGGGGTGATCCTCAACTTCGAAGGCGCCGGCGCCCAGGCCCGGGTGCAGGTGAACTTCAGCGAAGGCAGCAAGTGGCTGATGCTCGGCTACGCCAAACTGGAAGCTATCTAAAGCCCCGCCGGATGGCTTTTCTGTAGGAGTGAGCCTGCTCGCGATAGCGGTCTGTCCGTCAACGAATACGTTGACTGACACGCCCTCATCGCGAGCAGGCTCACTCCTACACAGCTCCATTTCTTTCTGAACCTATCGACTTTTCCTACAGCCGAAAGTACATGTCCTTACTGCCTCGACGAAGCTGAACGGAACCTGTCAGGCAAAAGCCCGAAACACTCTGCCGCTAGCCAGTAACACTTCAGCTGTGCAACATGGCGCGCGTGCCTTCCACAAATGGGAATTCCCTTTATGAAACGTTTTCTTAGCATCGCCATGGCGTTGTGCATCGGCCTGACGATGAGCCTCGACGCCAACGCCAAGCGCTTTGGTGGCGGCAAGAGCTCCGGCGCTGCGCCGACTCACCAGACCAGCCAAATGGCTCCTTCTTCTGCTGCCGGTGGCGCTGCTGCCACTGCTGGCGCGGCCGGTGCCGCTGGCGCCGCTGCCAAAGCCGGCGGTGCGTCGCGCTGGCTCGGCCCTCTGGCCGGTATCGCGGCCGGTGGCCTGCTGGCCTCCATGTTCATGGGCGGCGGCTTCCAGGGCATGCAAATCTTCGACATCCTGATCATGGCGGTCATCGCCTTCCTGGTCTTCCGTTTCATTGCCGCTCGCCGTCGCAAGCAACAGGAGCACCTGGCTCCAGCCGGCGCGCCAATGCAGCGTGAAGTGTTCGAGCAGAAGCCTGCTGGCATGGGTTCGATCTTCGGCGGTGCAGCCGCACCCGTTGCCGCTCGTCCGGTAATCAACGCGCCAGCCTGGTTCAATGAAAAGAATTTCATCGAAGCAGCGCGCAACCACTTCCAGTCGCTGCAGCAGCACTGGGACGCCAACGAAATGGACAAGATTGCCGAATTCGTTACCCCACAACTGCTGGAGTTCCTGAAGCGCGAACGTGCTGACCTGGGCGACGGCTTCCAGTCCACCTACATTGATAACCTCAATGTTCAGTTGGACGGCGTGGATGATCGTGCGGACAAAACTATCGCTACCCTGACCTTCAGCGGTGTGTCGAAGACCTCGCGCTTCGACCAGGGCGAAGTGTTCAGCGAAAGCTGGAACATGGAACGTCCACAGGGCGAGAACCAGCCTTGGCTGGTAGCCGGTATCCGCCAGAACGGCTGATCACCTCCTGCGTTAAAAATGCTGTAATAAAAACCCCAGCCTCGGCTGGGGTTTTTCTATTTCGCGGTTGCATCTATAGCAAGCTACTGTATAAACCGCCCCAACCAAACCGCGCCAACAGCAAGAGGATCCCGGACGTGGAAGAAATTATCGAACAACTGCGTGAAGCCAACGAACCGGTACCAGTCCCCTTGGAGCTGCCTGACGAAGACATGCTGGTGGAAATCGAAGAACAATTGTTCATCGACATCCCATTCGTCTTCCGGGAATTTTTGCTGACCGTCAGCGACGTGGTCTACGGCAGTCTGGAACCGGTGACGGTGACCGACCCGCAATCCCACACCTACCTGCCGGACGTAGCCGCCAACGCCTGGGACGCAGGCGTTGATCGCAGCCTGATTCCGATCTGCCAGGACGGTGACGACTACTACTGCGTCGAAGAAGACGGCACCGTGGTGCTTTGGCAGGCCGACGAAGAGCTGATTGCCGAAGAGACCTGGGAATCGGTTTGGCACTGGGCGCGGGACGTCTGGCTAGAGAGCTGAGCTAGCCCTGTAGCAGCTGGCGAAGCCTGCGTCGGGCCGCGAAGCGGCCCCCACGCCATCAATGGCCTGACGATTCCTTGTGATTATCCAGGGTCTCGAGCAAGGCCACCTGCATCCGCGTGTGAACGCGTATGAACCAGCGCCACAACAGCGCCGCGACGGCGGCAGCCACAACGACGATCAGCACCAGTAACTTGTTGGTGGGCAAAATACTCGCCGACAAGGCTGCCAGCAGCAGGAAAATCACCAGCAGTGAAAGAATGGGGATCACTTCAGCGATCACCCGACGCACCCGCTGCGTGTGGCGCCCCGCCATCTCCGGCTTGACGCCCATTTCCGCCAGCAGCATCGACAAGGCCTTGAGCTTGCGATAAGCGGCAATCAGGAATGGCAACGACAGGATCAACGCCCCACCCCAAATCAATGCCTTCTGCCAACTTGGGTCACTGATCCATTCCTGCAGATAGGCAGACATACGCTCGGCAAAAAAAGCGCCTGAGAAGAAAATCGCAATCACCAACGCCAGGTTGACTCCGACCTGCAGCAGAATTCGCCGGATCATTGAAGCCAGCAGTGCGCCCTCACCTTGAGGCTGAATGCTGCGCAGCCATTCGCCATACATGCCCAGCACTCGGCCCAGGCGCTGTGGCATCACTGCCGCCAATTTGATCGACAGGGGGTCCGCAGCGCGAATCAGATACGGGGTCAGCAGCGTGGTGATGACCGAGACGGCAACGGCCACCGGATACAAGAAATTGCTGGTCACCTGCAGCGTCATGCCCAGCGCTGCGATGATGAAGGAGAACTCGCCAATCTGCGAAAGCCCCATGCCCACTCGCAATGAAGTGCGTCCGTCATTGCCGGCGATAAACGCTCCCAACCCGCAGGACAGCATCTTGCCCAGCACCACCGCCACGGTGATTACCGCGATGGGCCAGGCATATTGCAGCAGGATCATTGGGTCGAGCATCAGGCCGATGGCGACAAAAAATATAGCGCTGAACAGATCCCGCACCGGTTCGATCAGGCGCTCGATCTTCAGCAGTTGGCGCGACTCCGCCATGATCGCGCCAATCAGGAACGCCCCCAGCACCATGCTGTACTCGAGCTTGACCACCAGCAGGCAGAAGCCGAAACACAGCCCCAGCACGGTAATCAACAGCATCTCATTGCTTTCGAATTTGGCCACGTAAGCCAGCAGGCGTGGCACCAGTAAAATGCCGATAACCAGCGCGACAATCATGAACAGCGACAGCTTGCCGACCGTCGAGAAGACTTCGCCGGAGCTCACCGTACCGCTCACCGCAATGCTCGATAGCAAGGCGATGATGCCGATGCCGAGGATGTCCTCGACGATCAACACGCCGAAGATCAACTGCGCGAAGCGCTCGTTTTTCATCTTCAGGTCGTTGAGCGCCTTGACGATGATCGTGGTCGAGGAAATCGCCAGGATCGCGCCGAGGAATAGCGAATCCATCGTGTTCCAGTCGAACCAGCGGCCGATTTCGTAGCCGATCCAGATCATCAGCACGATTTCCAGAAACGCCGCGATAAATGCCGTGGCGCCAACCTTGAACAGCTTGCGCAGGCTGAACTCCAGGCCCAGGCAGAACATCAGGAAGATCACCCCGAGTTCGGCGAGGGTCTTGATGGTTTCTTCGTCGTGGATGAGCCCAAAGGGTGGGGTGTGCGGGCCGATGATAAAACCGGCAACAATGTAGCCCAGTACCACAGGTTGTTTCAGCCGATGAAACAACACAGTGACCACCCCGGCGACCAACATGATGACTGCCAGATCCTGGATAAAACTGATCGCATGCATGGTGTGGGGCTCCTTTGGGTGGACTTTTGGAGCGTAACACCGCGACTTCCGCCAGAAAGGCGGTGCAATATATGGAAACAGATCGGTCTGGGCGTGACGGCAGCCACCCGCCCGGCGTCCCGATAACTGTAAGTTTGAAAAAGCTGACAAGGCACCCGCAGAGGTGCGCCCCCAATTACCTGTCTTGAACCGTGAGCACCCTATGGAACCCGGAAACGCCCAACTGTCGATGACGGTATTGATGACTCCCGACATGGCCAACTTCTCTGGCAATGTTCACGGTGGCACTCTGCTCAAGTACCTCGACGAAGTCGCGTACGCCTGCGCTAGCCGCTATGCCGGCCGTTATGTGGTAACCCTGTCGGTGGACCAGGTGATCTTTCGCGAACCCATCCACGTCGGCGAGCTGGTGACCTTCCTGGCATCGGTCAACTACACCGGCAATACGTCGATGGAAGTCGGGATCAAGGTAGTCACCGAAAACATCCGTGAACGTTCGGTGCGGCATACCAACAGCTGCTTCTTCACCATGGTGGCGGTGGATGACGACCGCAAACCGGCCTCTGTTCCGCCGCTGCAACCACAGAACAGCGAAGACAAGCGCCGATATGTCCAGGCCCAGCAGCGCCGGCAGATTCGGCAGGAACTGGAGAAGCGGTATCAGGAGATCAAGGGCGACGCCTGAGGTCTGGGCTCGACCTTAGATGGCTATCGCGAGCAGGCTCACTCCTACAGGGGATCCAGTCGAATACACCTATTGTGGCCACTGGAGATCCCTGTAGGAGTGAGCCTGCTCGCGATAGCATCACGCAAAATCAAAGACTGATCGCAGCCGCCTCAAACCGCACCCGCGGATGCGCAATCCGGTCCTGGGCCCGCACCAGTTCCAGCTCATAGCTGGCACACGCCTGGGTCTCCAGCAATACTTCATGCACCGCCGAAGCCGCGAATTCAAACGCCGCCACCAGGCTGTCGCCCAACAGGATGCGCGCCAGGAACAGCCCTGAAGTGAGGTCGCCGACGCCCACCGGCTGGCGCGGGAACGCCAGCAGCGGACGGCGCAGGTGCCAGCTGTTCTCGGCCGTCACCAGCAGCATTTCGAATACATCAGCCGGCTTACCGGGATAGTCCAGGTGCTTGACCAGCACCGCCTTGGGGCCACGAGCCAGCAGCGCTCGCGCCATGCCCAGGCAGTCGAACAGCGATTGCGGGCGGCGCCCGGAAAAGCTGTCCAGCTCCAACTGGTTCGGGCACATGAAATCGGCCACGGCGGCCGCTTCCTCCAGAAGGAAATCGCTGACCTCCGCCGGGACGCTGCAACCCTTCTCCGGATGCCCCATCACGGGATCGCAGAGGTACAACGCCTTGGGATTCATCGATTTGATCCGCGCCACTCCGGTGAGGATCGCCCGCCCCTGGGCCGCACTGCCCAGGTACCCGGACAGCACCGCATCGCAATTCCCCAGCTCACCGATCGCCGCGATGCCTTCCACCAACGCCGGAATCTGCTGCGGCGACAGCACTTCACCGGCCCATTGGCCATATTGGGTGTGGTTGGAGAACTGCACGGTATTAAGCGGCCAAACATTTACCCCGACCCGCTGCATCGGGAAAACCGCGGCGCTGTTGCCGGCATGGCCGAATACCACGTGGGACTGAATGGCGAGCAGATGGGGCGTACGTTTCATGCGCTGAGTTTCCGTAAAACGAAATTCGAGCCGCGCAGTATGCGACTAAACGCAGCCTGTACGACAGACCGGCGACACAGTTAAGCTGGCACTATCTTGTTGGAGCACCCTGTTGATGCTGACCCTCGGAAATATCTTAGTGCTGATGCTGCTGGCCACCGCCGGTGCGTGGTTGTGGCATAACCATGGTTTGCGCGAGCGCGCACTGGAACGGGTCAAGCAACACTGCACCAAGCTCGGTATCGAGTTGCTGGACGGTAACGTCGCGCTGAAAAAAATCGGCTTTATCAAGGATGCCAACGACCGCCGGCGCCTGGCCCGTGTGTACAACTTTGAATTCACAGTAACCGGCGAGAGCCGTCACAACGGCACTATCACCCAGTTTGGTGCCCACAGCGCGCAAATTGAACTGGCGCCCTATCCGATGCCTTTCGACGAAGCGCCCGAGGTGGTCGACTTCGTCAAACCACGGGCTGAAGTGATTGAATTGAGCCAATGGCGCCAGGATCACAACAAGTGGCGTCCCTAGATCAAACAATCGGCCAACGCCTGTTGCAGCGCCACCTCGTTCACAGGTTCATCGAAGATTAGCTCGATGCGCGAATCCTGGCGCCATTCGCTGGGCTGCCATTGCAGTGGCGAATTATCCAGCGCATTGGCGGAGATCCAACCTGTATCGCTGTGGATAACCAGCTTTGCCCGCCGCCACTGCATCCCCTCAAGCCAGCGACTGACTTCGGCCAGTTGGAACACCTGGCCCGGGTGCCAGCGCCAGCCAATACTCCAGCTACCCTGCTGTTCCTGACTCAGGCAAATCGGCGTTGCAGGATCCGTCCACAGGGCCGGCAGCTGGCCCAGGCCCTTGGGCGTAATGAAGTTATCCACACCCGCCACCGCACGGGCGTCGAGCCCCGGCAGCGCGCTTAATGGCAGCACAGCCTGTCGGGTCCAGTACAGCGGTCGTGTCGGCAGCCCCGCGGTGATGCGCTGGCGATCAGTTTCAGTTAGTTGCTCCGACTTGTTGAGCAACAACAGTCCGGCACTACCCAGAGCCTCCTGTTGCGCCTGTGGCAAGGTTTTGCCGAGGGCGAGCGCCTGGGCATCCAACACCAGTACACACGGCTGTACGGCCAGTACACCGAGCCACGGCGGTTCACTGAGCTGCCTGAGCAACTGCGCCGGATGGCCCAATCCAGAAGGCTCAATGAATAACCGGTCGGGCCGCGCCTTGCGGAGCAAGCGTCCAAGCCCTATCTGGAACGGCGCACCGTTTACACAACACAAACACCCTCCAGCCACTTCACCCAGTGCGATACCATCGGCGTCGCGGGTTAACAGCGCGGCGTCCAGGCCGATCTGTCCAAACTCGTTGATCAGCACCGCCCATCGCTCGGTTTCGGGCCGCTGTTCAAACAGATGCTTGATCAGGCTGGTCTTACCGGCACCCAAAGGGCCAGCGATCACATGGGTCGGAATGTTCTGCAACATGATCGAAGGATTCTGAGAGGGTAAAAGATGCGATTGACGGGATTGTCGTTGCTGCTGGCGCTGACCTCGGGCGAGGCACTGGCGCAGGCCTGCGTGGTGCACAGTACCGCCGAGCGGCTGGATGTGAAAGTGTGCCAGCAGAACCGCAACATACCGGAAAAACTCTTCGCCGATGGCTTTTGCCAGCCGAACCTGCCCGGGCAAAAAGTCGAAGTGCAGTATGTGGACGAATGTCCAACCGGGGCATTTGGCGTCTGTAGCAACGCCCAGGTCGCCAATATGCCCTACCGGCAGGACATTCACTATTACGGTGTGGCGACCGATCAGGCGTACCTCAAGCCTTACTGCGAGACCCAAAGCCAGGGCAGCTGGCTAAAACCCTGAAGCCTCAAGAGACCTCTTCGTACCAGGGACCGAACGGGTCCGACAGCAGGTCCCAGCCATCCACGCCCAAGGCCATTTCATCCTCGGTTAACAAGCAGTCGTCCAGCTCGGCGGTAAGCTTTGCGAAATCGATATTCTGGCCGATGAACACCAGTTCCTGGCGGCAATCCCCTGTGTCGCCAGCCCAGTTCTTGCGAATGGCAGCAACGCTTTCGTCGTCCTGGGGCCACTGCTCCTGCGGCACATGACGCCACCAGCGTCCGGCATATCCATGACGCATCAGGCCACCCGCCTGGGACCAACTACCCGCATCCATAGGCTTGCTCGCGAGCCAGAAAAATCCCTTCGAGCGCAGTAATTTTCCGTTGTCCCAAGACCCATTGATGAAGCTGAAAAAACGCTGGGGATGAAAGGGTTTGCGCGCCCGATAGGCCGTGGAAGCGATGCCATATTCCTCGGTCTCCGGCAGATGTTGGCCGCGCATCTCTCGCAGCCAGCCAGGTGCCTGGGCGGCTTTTTCGAAATCGAAACGGCCTGTATCGAGGATTCTGCCCAAGGCAACTTCGCCCATGACCATGGGAATGATTTCCGCCTGAGCGTTGAGCCGCGCAAGAATAGCCATCAGCTCCCGGCGCTCACTGCTGCTGATCAAATCGACTTTGCTGATAAGAATGACGTCGGCAAATTCAATCTGCTCGATCAACAGGTCGGTGATGGATCGCTCGTCGCCATCACCGAGGGTTTCGCCCCGGGATGCGAGACTCTCTGCGGCCTCATAATCGAGGAGGAAGTTCACCCCATCAACCACCGTGACCATGGTATCGAGCCGCGCCAGATCCGCCAGGCTCTGCCCGTCTTCGTCGCGGAAGGTGAAGGTTTCCGCCACCGGCAGAGGTTCAGAGATCCCTGTGGACTCGATCAGCAGGTAATCGAAACGACCGTCCCTGGCGAGCTTGCTCACCTCCAGCAACAGATCTTCGCGCAGCGTGCAGCATATGCAGCCGTTGCTCATTTCCACCAGCCGCTCTTCCGCGCGGTTCAGGCTGACGTCACGCTGCACTTCACTGCCATCGATGTTGATTTCGCTCATGTCATTGACGATCACGGCCACCCGCAGGTTTTCGCGATTACGCAGCACGTGATTGAGCAGCGTGCTTTTGCCCGCGCCCAGAAAGCCAGACAGCACGGTAACGGGTAGACGATGGGGCATCCGGAACTCCTCATAGGCAATGCACGCTCTTTTGAGAAAAGGCGTGGTAGATTTAATATGTAATAACATAACATGAAGAATCTACCTCTACGATGGACTGCTCATGAGCGCGCTGACTTTGCCGGATATTGCCAACCAGGCCTCCTACCGAAACCTGCCAGTGGATTGGGTTGGCATGGCCAGGATTGCCATACCCGTTTTACTCCACGGCCAAAAAATAGCGGCAAAAGCGGATGCTGGGGTGAGCTTGGACGATGGCAGTGCGCGAGGTATTCACATGTCGCGACTCTACCTGGCACTAGAAAAGCTGGAGCACAAAGAGCTGACGCCTGCGCTTTTGCAAGAGGTACTCCAGTGTTTTCTGGAAACGCATGCGGGGTTATCTAACAGTGCCTACCTCCACGTTCGCTTCGAACTACTGGTTAAAAGGTCGGCACTCGTCAGTCACTTGTCCGGTTGGCGATCCTACCCAGTGAGCGTTCTAGCAAGCCTCAAAAACGGAGTGTTCCACGTGGAACTAAATATGGAGATGACATATTCATCAACATGCCCGTGCTCGGCCGCACTGGCGCGTCAGCTGATCCAGCAGCAATTTATCGATGATTTTGCCAACAAGGCGTTGCAACACGCTGAGGTTTTGGCTTGGCTGGGAGGCTCGAATGGCATCGTTGCGACACCTCACAGCCAACGCAGCACGGCACAACTGCACGTACGAACCCATCCGGACAGCGATGAGTTTCCAATAATCGCGATTATCGATCTGGCAGAAGCAGCGCTCGGCACCGCAGTACAAACAGCCGTGAAGCGCGCGGATGAACAAGCATTCGCACTGGCCAATGGGCGGAACCTGATGTTCTGTGAAGATGCTGCACGACGTCTGCACCTTGCCCTCAAGTACCACGATGAAATCGAAGCGTTTCAGCTATGGGTGGTGCATGCAGAGAGCCTGCATGCACACGACGCGGTAGCGCAGAGCAAATGGAATTGGGATCAAGCTCGCGGCTTGACGGTACCGCAGTCCTGACCCAGCCACACAGCGCGAGTATCGAGACTACCCTTCTGCTGGATACCGGTTGCGTTGAACGTGCCGTTGACCTTAGTGGTGAACTCACGATCGCTGAGGAAGGTGGCGACCCCAGCGCCCTGGGCCTTAGGACAGCTGAAGCGGAATTTCCACTGGTTACCGGTACGCTCGGTGATTTCCTGTTTGCAGCCCGACTGGGGGTCGGTCAGCGGGATGTTGTCGGTCTTCACCTGCTCCGGAGTCAGGCAGGCACGAATCCCCTTACCGCCCATGGTGATGCCCTGCTTCTCCAATTGAGCGCGCTGCTCCGGAGTCATCTGGCTTTGCAGCTGACCCAGAATCAGTTGCAGATCTGGCAGGTCCTGGTTATCGACCTTCATGTTGCTCGAGGTCAATTCCCACAAACCTGGCTGAAGCATCTGCGCCTGAGCGGCCACAGGAAGTGCCAAACCAAATGCCATGGCCAAACCCAGCAGACGAAAGTTCATCGTGTAACTCCTGATCAGTAGTGGCCGTTAGACGTCAGCCGCAGGCATCGGTTCATGGACCAATTAATTAGCGACATTCTGCACGGAACATGGTCTGTTAAGCATTGAATATTCAGGAGCAAGGTTGCCCCATGGATTACTTTGGACCGCATATTTTCGGCTACATGATTGCACTGCTCCATACGCTGGGTTCGATCGCGGCCATTCATGCCGTGCTCACCGTAAGGACCGCCCAAGGCTCGATTGCCTGGGCCCTGTCGTTGGTGTTCATCCCCTATCTCACACTCATCCCTTACCTGGTCTTCGGCCGCAGCACCTTCGATGGCTACATCAAGGCTCGACGGCAGGCTAACGAAGAGATGCGCAAGGCAATCTCGGAGCTCAACTGGCGGCCCTGGGTGGAAGAGGCACTGACCGCGCGCGCCTCGAACGCCTACGCATCCCTGCGAGCGATGCCAAAGCTGGGACGCATGCCGTGCCTGGCAAATAACGAGGTACACCTGCTGATCAATGGCCAGGCCACCTTCGACGCCATCTTCGCGGCTATCAGTACCGCCAGAGAGGCGGTGCTGATCCAGTTCTTCATCATCCACGACGATCGCCTCGGCCAACGCCTGCACAAACTGTTGCTGCAAAAAGCAGCTGAAGGAGTGGCGGTGTATCTGCTCTATGATCGGATAGGCAGCCACTCCCTGCCCCACAGTTTTGTCCAGCCGTTGCGCGACGCCGGAGTCGAGGTCAAGGCGTTCGCTACCCGCAGCGGATGGCTGAATCGCTTTCAGGTGAACTTCCGCAATCATCGCAAGATAGTGGTAGTCGATGGTGTGCTGGGCTTTGTCGGCGGGCATAACGTCGGCGATGAATACATGGGCGAGAAGCCACCGCTAGCCCCCTGGCGCGACACCCACGTTGAGGTCCGCGGCCCGGTGGTTGCCTGCATGCAGGAATCGTTTGCCGAAGATTGGTTCTGGGCCGCGCGTTCACTGCCACCTTTGATACTGCCGGACGTTTATCCGGAGGATGGCGTGCTCTGCCAGCTACTAGCCAGCGGCCCGGCAGATGCTTACGAAACCTGCTCGCTGTTCTTCGTCGAGGCGATCCACGCAGCGACGGAGCGGGTATGGATCACCAGCCCGTACTTCATCCCAGATGAAGCCGTTTTCGCTGCGCTGCGGCTGGCCGTGTTGCGCGGAGTCGACGTGCGAATCCTGCTGCCATCGCGTCCAGACCACCGCATCGTCTACGCCGCTTCCAGCCTTTACGCGTTCGAAGCGGTCAGGGCTGGCGTGCGGGTGTTCCGCTACGAGCCGGGGTTCCTGCATCAAAAAGTAGTGCTCATCGACAGCGAGATCAGCGCCATCGGCAGCGCCAACCTCGACAACCGCTCATTCCGGTTGAATTTCGAAGTGATGCTGCTGACGGTCGACAGTGTGTTTGCCGGCGAGGTGGAGCAGATGCTCAACGCCGATTTCGCCCTGGCCCATGAAATTGCCAAGGAAGAAAGCCGGGAGACCCACCGCCTGCAACAGATCGGCATGCGGATCGCCCGGCTTATTTCGCCGATTCTTTAAGGGGTATAGATGTCGTCACGAGTCCATGGCAGTTCATGGCTGCCGTCAGGATGGGCTTTGACGGCAAGTATCTGGTGCAGGTTGATCCAGCCCCTGGCGAATGCATAGGCGCAGCCTGCCAGATACAGCCTCCAGATGCGCAAAGCCTGCTCCGGCACTTCCTTCGCTGCGGCCTCCAGATTGTCCTCGAGCCGCTCGCTCCAGTGATCCAGGGTTCGCGCGTAATGCAGGCGCAGACTTTCGACGTCGACAATTTCCAGGCCGGCTTCACTGATCTCGGCCGAGATCATCGACAAGTGCGGCAGCTCGCCATTGGGAAACACATACTTGCCTATGAAGTCACCGGCCCCGCGTCCAACCGGGCGCCCATCGGTATGCTTCGCAGTAATGCCATGGTTCATTACCAGGCCGCCCTCCTTCACTGCACCAAAAAGCGTCTTGCAGTATTCGGCGAGGTTCGCGTGGCCGACATGCTCAAACATGCCGACGCTGACCACTTTATCGAAGCGTCCATCCTGGGGCAGATCGCGGTAGTCCAGCAGTTGCAGCTCTACCAAGTCGTCCAGACCCTCGGCAGTCACTCGCTCGCGGGCCAGCGCCAGTTGTTCCTTGCTCAGGGTGATGCCGAAAACCTTCGCGCCAAATTCCCGCGCCGCATAACGGGCAAGTCCACCCCATCCGCAGCCCACGTCGAGCAAATACTCACCGGGTTGCAGGCGCAGCTTGCGGCACAGATGGCGGAATTTGGCTTGTTGCGCTTGCTCAAGGGATTCGCTGCCGGTCTCGAAATAAGCGCAGGAGTACGCCATGTCGCTGTCGAGCCATAGCTGGTAGAAGGCGTTGGAGAGATCGTAGTGGTAGGAGATAGCCTTGGCGTCGGTTTCCTTGTCATGCACCGTGCGAACGAGCTCACCGCCCGCGTCCTCATCCAGCAACGCCTGGCTCCACTCGTCACAGACGCGGATAACGTCAGTGATCGAACCTTCAAGCTCAAGTTTGCCTTCGACATACGCTGCTCCTAACGCATCGAGGCTGGGGTGGGTGAACTGGGAAACCATTTGCGGGTCCTTGACCACAATAGTGACGCTGGGCGTCGGCCCCAGATTGAATTCATGGCCATCCCAGAGTCTCAGGCGAAGCGGTAACTGCAGATTCTGTAAGGCCGGTGGAAGTTGCGCGAGCATGGAAAATCCCCCTTGTTTCAGACGTCTGATTGAGAGGTTAGACCATCCTGGAAAAATAGCTGGCTATCGAATTAATAGGGCTTTTCTATGACCAGTGCCTTTAGTCACACGCGTCAAAACCCACCCTTTCAATCGCCCTCCCTCAGATGACTCCTGACATTTTCGGTAGTTCTGAAATTCTGCTTGCCCTGATCACTGACATTGCGACATATTATGATCATAATATTTAACTCGAACTACTTTTAACTTCCCTATAACAGCCCAGGCCCATAGCCAGGAGTACCAGCATGAGCACCTATGACATCGTGATACTGGGCGGCGGCCCTGGTGGTTACAACGCAGCAATCCGCGCCGGCCAGCTGGGCCTGAAAGCCGCTTGCGTCGAAGGTCGCGCGACGCTGGGAGGAACCTGCCTGAACGTCGGGTGCATGCCGTCCAAGGCGTTGTTGCATGCATCCGAACTCTACGAGGCGGCCAGTGGGGCGGAATTCGCCAACCTGGGGATCGAGGTCAAACCTGTGCTCAACCTTGCACAGATGATGAAGCAGAAAGACGAAAGCGTTGCTGGCCTGACCAAGGGCATTGAGTTCCTGTTCCGCAAGAACAAGGTCGACTGGATCAAGGGCTGGGGCCACATCGATGGTCCGGGCAAGGTCACGGTAACCGACGGTGAAGGCGGCAAGACCGAGCTCAGCGCCAAGGACATCATCATCGCCACTGGCTCCGAGCCAACGCCCCTTCCGGGGGTCGACATCGACAATCAACGAATCCTCGACTCCACTGGCGCGCTGTCACTGACGGAAGTGCCCAAGCACCTGGTGGTGATCGGCGCTGGCGTAATCGGTCTGGAGCTCGGTTCGGTATGGCGGCGCCTCGGGGCCCAGGTAACTGTGGTGGAGTTCCTCGACCGCATCTGCCCGGGTGTTGATGCGGAGGCAGGAAAAACACTGCAACGTTCATTGAGTAAACAGGGGATCAGCTTCAAATTGAGCTCCAAAGTCACCAGCGCCACCTCGTCCGCAACCGGCGTGCAGCTCAGCGTTGAGCCCGCCGCCGGCGGAAACGCCGAATTGCTGGAGGCCGATTACGTACTGGTGTCCATCGGCCGCCGACCTTTCACCGAGGGCCTGGGGCTGGAGAACGTGGGCCTGACTACGGATAAACGCGGGATGCTTGCCAACAAGGGACATCGCACTGAGGCCGCTGGAGTTTGGGTGATCGGCGACGTCACCTCCGGGCCGATGCTCGCACACAAAGCCGAAGACGAAGCCATGGCCTGTGTAGAACAAATCGTCGGCAAGGCTGGCGAGGTCAACTACGACCTGATCCCCAACGTGATCTACACCCGACCGGAGCTGGCCAGCGTCGGCAAGACCGAAGAGCAGCTGAAGGCTGAGGGGCGAGCTTATAAAGTCGGAAAATTCCCGTTCACAGCCAACAGTCGCGCAAAGATCAATCATGAAACCGAAGGCTTCGCCAAAGTGCTCGCGGATGAACGTACCGACGAAATTCTCGGGGTGCACCTGGTGGGTCCAAGTGTCAGCGAAATGATCGGCGAAAACTGCGTGGCCATGGAGTTCAGCGCTTCCGCCGAGGATATTGCGCTGACCTGCCATCCGCACCCTACCCGCTCCGAGGCGTTGCGCCAGGCGGCGATGAACGTAGAGGGGATGGCGACGCAGATGTAACCAGATCTAGCGCGGAAGATGCTCCAGGGGCAACGCGCCTGGAGCCTTCACCGTGTTAATGGCAAAGTTGCTGCGGATATCACTTACTCCCGGCAGTTTTAGTAGCTGGCCGGTGAGAAAGCGGTCGTAGCCGCGCAAGTCCGGCACTACCACTTGCAGCAGGAAATCCGATTCACCCGATACCAGGAACGCAGAAATCACTTCGGGCAAGGCTGTCACCGCCAGCCGAAATGCTTCGGCCTGCTCGTCATTGTGGCGTTCCACCTTGACCCCGACAAACACCGTCAATCCCAGACCCACCTCGTCACGATCCAGATTGGCCTGATAGCCCCTGATCACTCCAGCTTCTTCGAGCATCCTCACCCGACGCAAGCACGGCGAAGCGGACAACCCGATCTCGTCTGCCAGCTGCACGTTACTCAGGCGACCATCACGTTGCAGGGCAGCCAGGATCTTGCGGTCGTAAGCATCCAGTTTCATGAATTGGCATATCCAGATGGATTGGTGGCTAAAACCTGGCAGATTATGCCACGACTAGCCGATACAGCGCGCATCTACGCAAGCACCTGCCCTGGCGTTGCACCCTAAACTGGCACCACCAAATCGACTACGAATGGGGTGCGACATGGGTGAACTCTGGTTATTTGGCATGGCGTTGGCGGTGGTGTATCTGTTGCCCGGCCCGGACATGATTTTGCTGCTGCAGACGGGTGCGCGGCAGGGCAAAAGTGCAGCGCTAGCTACCGCAATCGGCTTGGGAATTGCCCGCGCCTGTCATGTAGCGCTGGCGGCGCTGGGGCTCGCAGCGTTGTTCAAGGCTGCACCCTGGACGTTTGATGCCGTGCGCCTGGCGGGGGCGGCTTACCTGTTATGGATCGGTATCCAGTGTCTGCGCACTTCCATGCTGCCAAATCTGGGTGATGCGAGTACTGGATTGAACAATTCTCGGCTACGTGAGGCAATCCAGCGCGGGTTGCTGACCAACCTGCTGAATCCAAAAGCTTTGCTGTTCTGTTCGGTGTTGTTGCCGCAATTTATCGATCCCAACGCCGGCCCTGTTCTCGGGCAATTTACGGTATTGGGCGCGATGCTGGTCAGCGCAGGGCTGTTGTTCGATAGCATTTACGCTGTGTCCGGCGCCGCCCTGGGCCGCTGGCTGCAACACAGCCCTTCGGCCCAGCGATTACAGCAATGGCTGTTTGGCAGCCTGCTGATCGGTTTTGCGGTACGCCTGACCTTTGTCCAGCAGGCTTGATCAAGCCTGCTTGCGCCGCTTGTGACGGTTGATCAGCAACAGCGCAGCCGCCGTGAAGGCGGCAACACCGCCAATTTCCAGCCACTTCTTATACGGCCGTAGAGCATTACGAACCGGACTGATGGCCTGTGTGACATAACGCTGGTCGGCCTTTTGGAAGTCTGGATACGGGCAACGCTCACCGAAGGACAAAGCCCAGTCGACATAGGGGCCTTCATTGACATACCGCTTGTAGAAAATCTGCTTAAGCTCCTGATCAGAGTTCCAGCCTGTCGCTGCGCATAAAACTGCTGCAAATGCCTGGCTGGTATGAGGCAAGTTATCGGCGGCACGGCTGGCCAGTTCATTAGCGAGATAGCGATAGTGATAACGCTGATCGGGCTGAGCGGCACTGGCTTGCTGGCGGTTGAACTCTTCCTGGGCCAGCAGCGGCCCAACTTTCAACTCGTTGCTTTGCAGGCTGTAATTACCATTGAAGGTCGCGAAGTCCGGGGACATCTCATAGCCCAGTAACTCCATACCGTAATGACGGCTCAGCTCGGCCGCATGGAAGTAAGCGAAAGCTCTCTTGCTGGGCCACCATTTCGATTCGGCGTCCTGGCGCAGCTCGCCGTACCACTTCGCCTGAATGTACAGTTTAGGGGTATCGAAATACGCCGGCGCTTCGTCGTATCGACCTTCTCGCAGCAACCGCCGACCCAGCAAATTGCGTAGTTTGCCCGAGACAGTTGGCGCAGTTGAGTCAATGTGATCGCCACCCTCAACGCGCAATCTGGCGGCGTAAGCTTCGAGGTCTTGTTGGCTGAACGGCGCCGGCACCGGTACTTTTGTATCCACATAGTGCTTGAGCTCATCGACGGTCAGCACTCGCTCGGCAACGGTCGCCGCGTCGAACCAGTAGATGTCCTGGCTGCGGTAAAGTTGATCGAATGCCTGCAGGTAATCCCCCCGCTGTAACGCGAGAATTGCGCTCTCCCCCTCGACCCGACACTTGGGTTGCAGCGATTCATAATCGAAATCCGCAGTCCTGCGCTCGCCCCACGATTCGTTTTGTGGAAAGGCCTGGGCTGCCTTGGCATACGCCGCAGTGGCAGCGACTTTGTCGCCATCTCGCAACGCCAGCTTCGCCCGCAGCCACCAGGCCAGGCCGCCATCGCCGGCGTGCTCAAGGAATGCTTTGGCGCTGGCGTAATCACCTTGTTGATAATTGACCGCCGCCAGCCGATCAGCGTTGTCGAGGGTTCCACGCGTGCTGTCGTGCAGCAGCTTTATCAGCTTCAGCTCATTCGCCGGTTGTTCACCGAACGACCAGCCAAGTCGACTGATCAGCGAAGCAGTCACCAGTTGCTGGACGGATTTGCCTTGGAGCAATTGCGCCAGGGCTGCTTCGGGCATTGCCGCGAGCTCGGCCATCAGTTGCTTCAATGAGCTGTAGCCCACCGGCGAACCATGCAGGTTTTGCGTGGCATACAGTTCGATGGCGCGATTCCAGTCGCCGGCTGTACGAACCACGCGGGCTTCTTCGCCGAGGCTGGCAACTCCCAGCTCCAACGGGTCACTGAAGCCCTCGATACTCAGTTGGCGCGCCTTCTCGAAGGCGAGTCGAGACTCGGCCAACAGGCCTGGCGCTGCATCCGCTTGTGAGCTCATGGCGAACAACGCACGCCCCAGGGAATAGGCCGCCCATGTACTGCGTAATGGACGCTGATCCGCCGGCAGCGTCAGTACTTTGTGAAAATACTCGGTCGCCAACGCATAGTCGCCAGCATTGAATGCCACCGCCCCCGCCAGATAGAGCACAAGCTCCGGCGGCAGCGCCGAGCCTTCGACTTCCACCTGATGTGCATCGGCCACGCTGCGAAGCTGTTTGACCAAGGCCTGCTGTTCCACAGACAAACCGACCAGCTCGGCCAGATCTCTAGGGCTAGGCTGGTCTTCTGCTTCGCTATAGCTGTAATCCTGATCAGCAGTGGCGGGTGCGATGTTTTTCAGACCCGGGATCAAGCGTCCGAGCCGACTGATCTCGAAGTTGAAATTGCCTTCCGGGAGCTCCGCCAGAGTCTGCCCCCGATTGTCCAATAGACGCATCGGGAAGTCCGGGCCACAGGCCAGCGCAGAACCCAGTGGCAGGCTGAGACTCAGGCACAGCAGATGACGTGGCCATTTACGGGTGAACATGTGACGCTCCTTGATCAATTTTTGCACAACGCGCCCAGCCAAGGGCGCGCTGCCCATCTGCCGCTATTCGACCCTCTCGTAAACGGCTGAAGGTCAGCGTGTCCTGAGTCTGTTGCAGTGCATAACCGGCCAACGCATCGGCACCCTCGCAATCGGTAACCGCCAGCGTCATGCGGTCTGGCCACGGACTGTCGAGATTGCCGGGGTTGATGATGCTGATATCGAACAAACCCTCATGCTCTGAGACCTGCAATTGCAGCTGGCTTCTGAGCACCTCACCACGGGCTACAGCGCGCAACGTGGTCAGGCTCCACGCCCGACGATCATGCGCCAGCGGTAATCTGAACCAGATCAAGCCCGCAAGGTGCTCGGGAGGATCGTTTCGTAAATCCAGGCCAAGGTCGCGAAGCTGCTGCGGATCAGCCAACAGCTCCCGACGCTCACCGTCGCGCTCGATGGTCACTTCGCTTTCTACGATTGGCCCGCCACTACTCGCCGGCAACAATGCCACGCCATAGGCAGGCAGTGCCAAGTAGAACGGTTTCGAAGTTAATCGTGACCACGCCTGCGTCCACTTCTTGGTTTGTTCCACGTGGAACAAACCGTTTTGCGGATTGCTGACCGCATGCACCTGCAACACGCTGCTATCGACAGCGGCTAACAATGCCGGCAGTTCAGGACTGCTCAACCATGCGGGCAGCGCGGTGATGCTCAGCGACATGGATGCCGGTAGACCCTTGCGCAACTCAGTCAGCAGGAGTCGATACTCAGGCAGTCGAGCGACTCCGGCATCATGGTCAATTTCCACTCCGGCCAAGGTTAACCCCTGCCCTTGCCAATCGATGATCAGTTGTTCGACCTGCGCCATGACTTCATGTCGATCCACAGACTGCAACTGGCCATCGAGCCGAACCACTGCAATCAAGGGACGACCATCCTGTCGCAACAGGTTGGCATCGACTCGGGCGCGGCTCCAGCCTGCTTGAGGAAATGATTGCAGAGCGAGTACACGCAGAGTGGAGAAATCCGCCCGGCTGTCGCGCAAGGCGGTCTGGTGGGCAGGTGTCCATTGACGCTGCCAGACGTAGAGTTGCTGATCGAGCGCCGTGGTCTCAGGTTGCCCGCAGCCGTAGAGCAACAGCGTTGAGACAAACAGCGATCCCAGGCGAATTGAAAACAACATGAAAACCTATCCCTTCCAACACAAGGTTGCAGGGTACACAAAATACTGTGGGATCAAGGCTTACGCGCGATTATCACCTGACTCTTCGCCACAACAGCGTCCAACGCCTGCTTGATCTGCGCTCCCCGAGGTGAAGCGAGGATCGCCTGCCAGGTATCAGCCCAGTGATTGAGCAGCGGATGATCCGCATTGCTGAAGTCCACTTTGGCTTCCCAGAACAGCAGCATCCACATCGACCAGTAGAAGCCGTACTGACTGTGGCTGATCACTTCCAGGCCTGCATCGCTGACCATCGCCTTGAACTGATCTTCACTGATGATGCGAATGTGATTGGGCTTCTGGAAGTACTCGGGTGCGGCGATGTCTTTTTGCAGGTCTTCAGAACTCGGGTGCGGCACGCTGAGCAAATACAGCGCGCCGGGCTTGCCGACTCGCACCAGTTCGGCAAGGAATTGCGCAGGGTCATCGACATGCTCAATGACCTCAGTGGACACCACCCGGGTTGCGGTTGCGTCAGCAATGGGCAGCGGGTTGCAATCGGTGACATGGCACTCAATGCTTTGTGCAGGTGTATCACCCAGGCGTAGCCGGGTCGCTTCGACCTTGGCCGCGTCGATATCGGCGATGATGATTTTCGCCCCACGCATTGCGCAGAAATGCACGTTGCCACCGTCGCCGCAGCCAACGTCCAGCAAAGTATCTTCGGGGCTGACCGGGAAACCGGTGAACAGCTCGCCGGTTTGCTGATTGAACCAGCCGCTGAGCATAGCGTCGTGCAGGCCCAGCATATACGGGTCGACTTTGTCGGGCACTGCTGCAGCTGGCGTCGGCTCCGGCAACGGTTGCGCGGGAGGAGGCGTGCCCGCCGCGAGTTTCTTCAACAGTCTCAGCATGAGGTTGCTCCAGAGGATGGGACGGCGGTTCGGGACAAGCTCAGGCGCTGCACCAGCGATACGCCACGACGGCGCATGGGCATTTCGACAAAGCGATAGTTGAGTTCACTCAGAAGCGCGATCAACCCGAAGGCGATCAACAGCGTCAAGACCGGGTGCCCCGCAGGGCTCGGCAAGTTGGCAGCCTGTAAGCGAAAAATGCCTTCACGCACCAGCAGATAGGCCGGGATGTGGATCAGGTAAATTCCATAGGAACGGCTGCCCACCCAGGTCATCAGGCTCTTGAACAGCCCGGGCGGCATCAGGTAATCACGGTTGTAGGAAGCGATCCAGACCAAAAGCGCACACAGCAGTGCAATCACGCCGATTCGGTAGTGAGTGAAGGTGAAACGATCAGTGGCGATAAAACCGAGTACCAACGACACAGCTACCAGAGCAGCCACACCGACCCAAGGACGCCGCAGAAAAGTTGGCTCCCAGCGCAAATAAGAAGGCTGCGCGCTCCACATGGCCAACAGCACGCCAAGGGCCAACGCATCAGTGCGGACCACCATCAGGATCGGCGTGCGCAACGTGAATACCTGCACCGCCACCAGCAAGATCAGCGCCCACACTAGGTATTTGCGACAGAGCAGAATCAACAAGGGAAACAACAGGTAGAACTGCTCCTCCAGCGACAGGCTCCAGTACACAAAACTGGTGCCATATTCGTAATTGTAAAAGCTGTCGGCGAAGCGGAAGTTGGCATATTGCGCAATGCCGGCCAGGGTCGCCTGCAGATTCGCATGCAGGGTGCCGAACGCGCCGGAGCGATTGAGGAACATGCACGCCAGTAACATCAGCGACAGCCACAACCAGGCTGAAGGCAACAGACGGAAGGCCCGTCGCAGCCAGAAGTTGCGAGTCTCCTGCCAGTATTCCTGCCGCGTGCTGCAAGCTTGCAACGCCGGAATCAGGCTGCGGGCGATAACAAAACCGGAAATCGCGAAGAACAGATCAACGCCCCACCACGGCTGGTTATACAGCGTGATCGCTTGCAGCAGCGGCACACCAGCGGCGAACAGGCTGTCCTGCAAGTGGTGGAACAATACCCCCAGCACCGCAATCCCGCGCAACAACTCGATATCCATGATGCGCTTGCTGCCATTCATGGTTGTCCTCCTGGACTGACTTCGCCTGGCATGGGTTTACGGGCGATGATCACCTGGCTCTTGGGCATGAATTGATCAAGCACCTGCTTGATCGCCAGACCATCGGGATGCACCAGCAAGTCCTGCCAGGTCTTGGCCCAGCTCTCCATCAGTGGTGGATAAGGTGCTTGGATACGGTCGCGAACCGCTCCACCGGGATCACGTCCTGCAGCCCTTTCGCTGGCCCAGAAAAAGATCATGCCCATCACCCAGAAAAAACCGCTGGCTTGACGATGCTCGATGACCAGCCCCGCCTCCTCCACCATCGCGGCGAACCGCTCGGGGGTAAAAACCTGCACGTGGTTGGGTGCCTGGAAATAGCTGGCGGGCGCGATGCCTTTTTGCAGATGCTCGCCCACCGGCGCAGGAACACTCAGCAGATACAACGCTCCGGGGCGGCCCATGCGCACCAGCTCAGCCATGAACGGTTCAGGCTGGTCGATGTGTTCGAGCACTTCCATACACACGACTCTGCTCGCGCAGCCGTCGGCCAGCGGCAGCGGCAAGCTGTTGCTTACCAGGCCCAGATTGGCTTGGCTCGACTGCGCGGCCACTTGCCGGGCCAGGTCACGCACCTTGTCGTGCTCACTGTCGGTGAAGATCACCGAGGCGCCCTGCCGGACAGCAAACAAGGTCGCCACGCCTTCGCCGCATCCGACATCCAGCAGGGTATCGTCGCAAGTGATGGCAAAGCCCTTGAGTAACTCGCCGGTTTCCCCGAGGAACCAGCCATCGAGTACTGCATCGTGCAAGCCGACGTCCCTGGGCGAGATCGGGTTTTGCACAACTGCCAATGGCGCAGGCGGCGCTGGCCAGAGCTTTGCCAACAGACGTCGAATCATGCGCTCGACGCTTGCAAATTCAGGGATTTGCGGCGCTCCAGCAGTTGCTCGAAAAACGCCTGCAGGCGCTGCTCGGTGCTGGCCTGGCTACAGAAGCCCTGAAGTCGGCTGACAGCATGGGCCGACATCCTTTCATACCGCCCGCCGTCGTTTTTGGCGACGTCGTAGCTGGCCCGGTAGGCGGCGCACAGCGAGTCCCAATCAGTGGTGTAACGCAGGGTACGAAATGCCACCCGGGGATCGTGCGGCCAGGCGGTCAGCTCTTCTGTCGAGTCGACGATGAACGCGTTGTCGCTGTCCACATAGTCGGCCATGGCGGTATTCAGCGGCGCGATCGCCGGTTTGCCGCAGGACATGAACTCCATCAACGGCAAGCACTGCCCTTCGCCATAAGAGCAGTTGACGACGTAACTGGTGGCCTCCCCCAGCCGCTCGTAGTCCAGGTCCGCAAGATAGCCATGGATCAACACGATGCGGCACTGATAGTTCTGGTTCTTGTAAACGTGGTGCAGCATGTCGTTGAGCGCGTCGGCTATGTCATGGTGAGTGAGCTTGAGCACCAGAGTCGCATCAGCGCAGTCACGGAATGTGGTGCAAAACGCGCTGATCATGTCCTTCCAGTTTTTGCGCCCGTCGTAGGGGTTGAATACCGAGGTGTAGACCACGCCGTCGAGCAGCAACTCGCAATCGCGCACCGGGCCGTCAAACACGATCGGCGTACCTTCGCGCAAGCGCTCCGGCCCGTAAGGGCGGACGTCGGCGGTGCGACTGTCGATCAACAGGCCGCGCAAATTCAGGCGGATCCCTTCGGCAACCGGACGCTTGAGCAGTTGCTCGCCGCGCGCGGCAAAGCGATCCCACACCGGCGCCGGAATGGCGCTGATCGGATAATCGGGCCCCATCACGTCGCGAACAGCGTTCACGGTGAAACTGGAATGAGTGATCGCCATGTCGCTGGACGCCAACACCACGCGCCAGTCATGCCGCGGTTCACCTAACCAACTTTCGGTGGGGATGGTGCTGAACTCCCAGGCAAACACCGGAATCGTCGGGCACGCATAGCTGATCGGCGTACGGTGCGGCGGCGAGAACGACAGGAACACACAGTCCTCGCCCCTGCTCTGGCAATCGAAGTAAAGCCGGTCGACCAACTCGTCCGGGTCGCTGACTTCGATCACCTGGCCCAGACGTTCCAGCACCGGGCGAAACTCCTTGAGTACGAAGTAGTAGCTGTACTCGGGACGGCCAAGGTTCTGCTGGATGTTGCTCTTGTTGGTTTCTGAATGAATGATGATCAGCATGCTGCAGTCCCTGTTTCAGCGGCCACCGGTGCAACGGCGGCTTGCGGCGCCTGCCCGAAGAACTGCGCCAGGCGTTGCTGTACCGGCGTGAAGCTGCAGTAGTCGCGCATCCGCTCGCTGGCGGCGTCGGCCATGGCATGCCAGGCCTGCGGCTGGTCTTTGGCCATGGCGTAACTCTGTACATAGGCGGTTTTCAACGAACCCCAATCCGGACGATGCCGCAGGGTGCGGTAGAGGATGCGTGCGTCTTCCGGCCAGATCGTCGGCTCGCGACTGGACTTCACGACAAAGGCCACGCGCTCGTCGATGTAGTCACGCATTGCCGTGTGGTCCGGTGCGATAACGGGCCGGGCACACGACATGAATTCCATCAGCGGCAGGCACAGGCCTTCGCAGCGCGAAGCGTTGACGTAGAAACTCGCCGCGCCATACAGCCGCGCAAATTCCTCATCCTGCAAATAACCGTGCATGACCACCACCCGACAAGCGAACGGTGACAGCTGCGAGAGCAAGGTCATGAGCTCGACGTAGTAGGTGGAGAGATCGTTCTGAGTCATCTTTAGCACGAGGGTAGCGTCTGGCTTATCGCGCAAGGCCCAGCAGAATGCAGTGATCAGATGGTGCCAGTTCTTGCGCCCGTCATCGGGGTTGAACACGCTGACATACACCACTCCGCTGACATCGATGGAGACGGTCGTGGTGGTATCGGGCAAAGCCGATTGCGCCGGTTTTTCGAGCTCCACAGGTTCGGCAACCGGTGGTGCAACTGGCACTGGTTGCGCTGCCAGTACCGGCTTGCGAAGCCTGGCCAGCAACGGGCGAACAGCTTCTGGCACCAGGTCGCGCGCGGCTTCGCGGTACCACAGCAACAGGTTGTGCTTGAGTGCCCGATAGACTTCGCGCACGTAATGCCGGGTGATGAAAGCGCGGCGGCGGATGGTCAATGGTGGTGGTGGCGGCGGCGGTACTAGTTCCGGTTCCGGTTCCGGTTCCGGCTCGGGCTCGGGCTCGATCTCCGCCACAGGCTCCACGATCTGCGGCCCAAGCAGGCCATCGGCGGACAAGCCCATCACATGGCTGTCGAGGATGCACCCTTTGATCTGCAGCGTTGCACCTGGATTCACCGGAGTGCCCGGATATTGCTGACGCACCTCGGCAAAGCGTTCCCACAAAGGCGTCGGCAGTACCAGTACCGGAAATTCCGCACCCAGGGTTCGGCGGATGGCATCGGCAGTGTGAGTGGACAAGGTGATCACCCGGCCCAGCCGCGCCAATGTCTGGCTCCAGTCCTGGCGCGGATCGTTGTCCCAGTGCTCGGCGGGGATGGTGTCGAATTCCCAGGCGACCACGCACACCATCGGGCATTGCACATTGGTCGGAGTCTTGTGCGGCGGAGCAAACGAAATGAACAGGCTGTCCTGCCCCGCCTGCTGCAACTGCCTGTAGAGCGGATCGACCTCGGCAGTCGAGGCTACGACGTGAACCTGCCCGAGGCTTTCGAACAAGGGTCGATAAGCCTTGAGCACAAAATAGTAACTGTACTCGGGACGGCCGAGACTCTGGCTGATGGAGCTGTCGTTGACGTCGGAGTAGAGAATGAAATTCATGGCATCCCATGGTCAGGTCGCCTTCCCGGCAACCTCACTCTGTGACGGAGAAGCCACGGATCAAGTCGGCTTTTGCCGGCCCTCGTCCATCGTCTTCGTGCCCGTCTTCGTTCTTGTTTTAGTGGTCAGTTTCTCGCAGTTTCACAGCGACGCTGCCGAACCCCGGGTAATCGTGACGAAGGGCATTCTAAACACATCCGTTGCGGATTCGTGAACCGCCCGGCAAGAATAAATCAGGCTACGCTGACCAGAACTGATCAGTCACGGTTGGACCTGTTGAAATTGCCGCGCAATTGGCCCAGATTGGCAGCCAAACAACTACAACAAATCTTTTCGCCAGTCTCACGACCAAGGAATATCCAACCGGTCCGTCAGACGTCTCCGACAAGCCTGTGGGGAATGGACGAAATTGTATGACCAAGGGGCTGCTGTTTGAAAAAGCGTCTGTTCGTTACGGGTCTCAGCGGATTCGTAGGACAACACATGCAATCCCGCCTGCTGGCAGATGCCGAGCAGTGGGAACTACTGACTGTCCCTGCCCGTTACGATCTCGGCGACCCGCAAAGCCTTAAAGGCCTGTGGCCGGAACTACCGGATGCGGTCATTCACCTGGCCGGCCAGACCTTCGTGCCCGAAGCCTTTCGTGATCCGGCGCGCACGCTGAACATCAACTTGCTGGGTACGCTGAACCTGCTGCAAGCCCTCAAGGCCCGCGGATTCACCGGTACGTTCCTGTATGTCAGCTCTGGCGATGTCTACGGCCAGGTCAGCGAAGACCAGTTGCCCATCACCGAACTGCAACCGCCCTGCCCGCGCAACCCGTATGCCGTGAGCAAACTATCGGCGGAATTCCTGAGTCTGCAATGGGGCCTGAGCGAAGGCTGGCCGGTGCTGGTCGCCCGCCCGTTCAACCACATCGGCACCGGGCAGAAAGACAATTTTGTCGTCGCCAGCGCCGCCCGCCAGATCAACCGGATCAAGCAAGGTCTGCAAGCACCGCAACTGGAAGTCGGCGATATCGACGTCACGCGCGACTTCCTCGACGTGAGCGACGTGATCTCGGCCTACCTGGCGTTGCTGGAAAAGGGCACTCCTGGCCAGGTCTACAACGTGTGCTCGGGGCGCGAGCAAAGCATTCGCAGCCTGATCGAACAGCTGGGCGATCTCGCCCAGGTCGACCTGCAATTGGTTCAAGACCCTTCCCGACTACGCCGCGCCGATCAGCGCCGGGTGTGCGGCAGTCATGCCAGGCTGGCCCAGTCCACCGGTTGGGCACCGCAAATTACTACACAACAAACCCTGCGGGCGATCTTGTCCGACTGGGAGATACGGGTAAGACAAGAATGACAAAAAGTGCACTGATCACAGGGATCACCGGCCAGGACGGCGCGTATTTAGCCAAACTGTTGCTCGACAAGGGCTATAAGGTCCACGGTCTGGTAGCGCGGCGTAGCAGCGACGCGCGCTGGCGTCTGCGCGAGATGGGGGTCGAGGCGGACATCATCTATCTGGACGGCGACATGGCCGATGCCTGTTCAATCCAGCGCGCAGTGATCAAGTCGGCACCTGACGAGGTCTACAACCTGGCGGCACAGAGCTTTGTCGCGGCCTCCTGGTCGCAACCCGTAACTACCGGCATCGTCGACGGCCTAGGCGTCACGCACCTGCTCGAAGCGATCCATCAGTTCAGTCCGCACACGCGTTTCTACCAGGCGTCCACCAGCGAGATGTTTGGCCTGATCCAGGCAGAGCAGCAGGACGAGAACACGCCATTTTACCCGCGCAGTCCCTATGGCGTGGCCAAGCTCTATGGGCACTGGATCACCGTGAACTATCGCGAGAGCTACAACCTGCACGCCAGCAGCGGCATCCTGTTCAACCACGAATCACCGTTGCGCGGCATCGAGTTCGTGACGCGCAAGGTCACCGACGCGGCCGCTCGCATCAAGCAGGGCAAACAGCAGGAACTGCGCCTGGGCAACATCGACGCCAAGCGCGACTGGGGGTTTGCCGGCGACTATGTCGAAGCCATGTGGCTGATGTTGCAACAGGACAAGCCCGATGACTTCGTGGTTGCCACCGGCGTGACCACCACTGTGCGCGAGATGTGCCGGATCGCCTTCGAACACGTCGACCTGAACTACCGCGACTTCGTGAAGATCGACCCGGCGTTCTTCCGCCCGGCCGAAGTTGAAGTTCTGTTGGGCAACCCGGCGAAGGCTCAACGCGTACTCGGCTGGAAACCAAAAACCGACCTGGATACCTTGATCCGCATGATGATGGATGCGGACATGAAACGCGTCGCCAAGGAGTAGGCCCATGCTGATTCCCGTGATTCTTTCCGGCGGTGCAGGCACCCGGTTGTGGCCGGTGTCTCGAGAAGGCCAGCCGAAACCGTTCATGACGTTGCCGGATGGCCAGTCGTTGCTGGGCAAGACCTATCGCCGCGCTGCCGCTTTGCTGGAAGGCTGGGGCGACATCGTTACGGTGACCAACCGCGACTACTACTTCCAGAGCAAGGATCACTATCAGGACGCACAACTGGGCAGGCATCGCGGGCACTTCCTGCTCGAACCGACGGGGCGTAATACCGCGCCAGCGATCGCGGCGGCCGCCCTGTCGCTGCAGGCACTGCATGGTGATGAGGCGATCATGCTGGTCATGCCTGCCGACCACTTGATCGTCAACGAAGAGGCCCTGAAACAGGCGGTGGCCCATGCGGTTGAACTGGCAAGGTCAGGCCATCTGGTGACGTTCGGAGTGGTGCCCACCAAACCGGAAACCGGGTTCGGTTATATCGAGACCGGTGCCGCGCTGGACGACAAAGGCGCCGCGAGCGTGCAGCGTTTCGTCGAAAAACCCGACCTGCAGACCGCCACCCACTACCTCGAAAGCGGCAACTTCCTGTGGAATTCCGGGATGTTCTGCTTCTCGGTAGCCACCCTGCTGGCCGAGTTGCAGACCCACGCCCCGACGCTGCTGGAACAGACCAGAACCTGCATGGCGGCCAGTGTTGCGGTAGAAACCGCCGGGAGCCTGCAGCAGGAGCTGTCGCCTGCGCTGTTCGGCGAAATCATGGACATCTCCATCGACTACGCGTTGATGGAGCGCTCCGACAAGGTGGTGGTGGTACCCGCTCGTTTCGACTGGAGCGACATCGGTTCCTGGAGTGCCATCGCGGCCCTGGTACCTGCGGATGCGCAGAACAATCGTGCGGCAGGCGAAGCGATTTTCATCGACAGTCAGCACAACTTCGTACAGAGCGAAGATCGCCTGATAGCCACCGTGGGCGTGGAAAACCTGATCATCATCGACACTGCCGACGCCGTCCTGGTGGCTCACGCCGATCGGGCCCAAGACGTGCGCCAGGTGGCCAAGCAGCTCAAGGACAAGAAGCACGAGGCCTATCGCCTGCACCGTACGGTCAGCCGGCCATGGGGTACATACACCGTGCTCGAGGAAGGCCCGCGTTTCAAGATCAAGCGCATTGTGGTCAAGCCTGGCGCCAAGTTGTCGCTGCAGATGCACCACCATCGCAACGAACATTGGGTGGTGGTCGAAGGCATGGCCAAGGTCACCAACAATGGCACCGGCACTCATCTGGTGGCCAAGAACGAATCGACTTTCATCGCCGCCGGGCACAAGCATCGCCTGGAGAATCCCGGGGTGATCGACCTGGTGATCATCGAAGTGCAGAGCGGCGAATACCTGGGAGAGGACGATATCGTCCGCTTCGAAGACCAATACGGCCGGACGGTTTGAATGCTGCGTAATCTTTACCAATCGATGTGGAGTTACCGGGGTTTCATCCTCGGCAGTGTCAAAAGAGAGTTCCAGGCGCGTTACCGCAATTCGCTGTTCGGTGCCTTGTGGACCGTGCTCAACCCGCTGTCGATGATCGTGGTCTACACAGTCATCTTCTCCACCATCATGCGCGCCCGCCTGCCGGGCGTGGATGATGGCCTGGCCTACAGCGTCTATCTCTGCGCCGGCCTGCTGACCTGGGGCCTGTTCGCCGAGATCACCACGCGCAGCCAGAGCATGTTTCTGGAAAACGCCAACCTGCTGAAGAAAATCAGTTTCCCGCGTATCTGTTTGCCGGTGATCGTGCTGCTCAATGCCGGGATCAATTTCGCGATCATCCTGGGGTTGTTCCTCGGCTTCCTGCTGATCAGTGGGCGCCTGCCGGGCATGGCTTTGCTGGCGCTGGTGCCGCTGCTGATTCTGCAGGTGATGTTCGCCGCCGGACTGGGGATGATCCTCGGCGTGCTCAATGTGTTCTTCCGCGACGTCGGGCAATTTTTCGGCATCTGCCTGCAGTTCTGGTTCTGGCTGACGCCGATCGTGTACCCGCTGTCGATCCTGCCGCCAGGCATTCAACGCATGATCGAGCTGAACCCGATGACTGCGTTGATGAACAGCTACCAGAACCTTTTTCTGTACAACCAATGGCCAAACTGGAACTCGTTGATTCCGCTGCTGGTGATCGGGTTGTTGTTCTGTGTGATGGGGCTGCGGCTTTTCCGCCAGCGAGTGGGTGAAATGGTGGACGAGCTCTGATGGGACATATACGCGTCAGCGGCCTGGGCAAGGCCTATAAGCAATATCCGAATCGCTGGAGCCGGCTGTTCGAGTGGCTGGTGCCGTTCTCCCCTACCCGCCATAACCTGCACTGGGTGTTGCAGGGCGTGGACTTCGAGATCCAGCCCGGCGAAGCGGTCGGTATTGTCGGGGTTAACGGCGCCGGCAAAAGCACGTTGTTGAAAATGATCACCGGCACCACCCAGGCCACCTGCGGCGAAATACATTTGCAAGGTCGAGTCGCCGCACTGCTGGAACTGGGCATGGGTTTCCACCCGGATTTCACCGGGCGCCAGAACACCTTCATGGCGGGCCAGTTGCTCGGCATGCAGGTCGAGGAAATCGAGGCACTGATGCCGGAAATCGAAAGTTTCGCCGAAATTGGCGAGGCCATCGACCAGCCGGTGCGCACCTACTCCAGCGGCATGCAGATGCGCCTGGCGTTCAGCGTAGCGACGGCGCGCCGACCGGATATCCTGATCGTCGACGAGGCCTTGTCGGTAGGTGACGCCTACTTCCAGCACAAAAGCTTCGACCGCATCCGCAACTTCCGCAAGGCCGGCACCACCTTGCTGATCGTGTCCCACGACCGCTCGGCGATCCAGTCGATCTGCGATACCGCCATCCTCCTGGAAAACGGGCGCATGGCCATGCGTGGCAAGCCCGAAGAGGTGATGGACTACTACAACGCGATGCTCGCCCAGCGCGAGGGCCAGACGGTCCGCCAGGAGATGCTCGCCAACGGCCAGGTGCAGACCATCTCCGGCACAGGCGAAGCCGGCATTCTCAGCGTCCGCCTGCTCGACCCCAAGGGCCGCTCGGTGGAAGTGGCCGAAGTCGGTCAGGCGATGGTGCTGGAGGTGCAGGTCGAGGTTCGCCAGGACATCGAGCGGCTGATCCTCGGTTTCATGATCAAGGACCGCCTCGGCCAACCCATGTACGGCATCAATACCCATCGCATCGACAAGGCCCTCACCGACCTGAGCGCCGGCGAGCGCGTGACCTACCGGTTCGCCTTCGACATGCGCCTGGGCAAGGGTAACTATTCGGTGGCCTTGAGCCTGTCGCGTCTGGACTCGCACCTGGACCGCAACTTCGAGTGGCGTGACTACGGGCTGGTCTTTCACGTGATCAACAACCGCCGCGAAGACTTCGTCGGCTGCTCGTGGCTGGAAGCCCAGACCAGTATTACCCGCTCCAGCGACAGCCCTATCGAAGCAGCCGATCCAGAGGTATCGCGATGACCCGACTGTTGGTGGAATGCACCTACGTTTTTGAACATCCTCACGCCAACTCGGGTATTCAACGGGTGGTGCGCAACGTCATCCAGCAATTGCCGGCTGCGGATGCGAACCGTGAATGCATTCCAGTGGTGATGATCAACGGCGCGTTGTTCGAGGTGAAGAGCCTGGCGCCGCTGAAGACGCCGAAGTTCGACCTGATCAGCCTGCGGGTCAAGCTCGAACAGCTGGCCAACCTGTTCTGGCTGCGCCACCGCACATTGGAGCGACGCCGTCCTTTCAGCGAGTCGAAGTTTGCTCGCAGGGTGCTTTATGTGGGGTGCCGGCTCGCAGCGTTTGCCTGCCTGAGCCTGCCCATGCGCCTACTCGACCGCGTGCTGAAAGGCCAGAAAGTGCCCGAGCGTTGCGTGCCGCTGCAGCATCGCGCCGGAGACCAACTGGTGCTGCTGGATTCGTCCTGGCACGCCAACTTTTTCCCCTTGGCCGAGCAGCTCAAGCGCGACGGCGTCGGGATAGTTTCAGTGATCTACGACCTGATTCCCCTGACCCATCCGCAGTTCTGCGACGCCGGCCTGGTGAAGGTTTTTAATGAGTGGTTCGATTGGATCGCCCGCACCGCCGATGGTTATGTAGCGATCTCCACCACCATTCGCGATCAGGTGCGCGAGGAAATGCTGCGTCGGGTTGGCCCTGAACAGGTTGCGCAGCGCTGGTTCGACTATTTCCACCTGGGTTCCGAACTGGATTTGAGCGACGCGCGTTCATCCGTCGACCAAGGCCTGCTGGACATGTTCAAAAAGCCGCAGCCGGTGTTCCTGATGGTCAGCACCATCGAGCCGCGGAAAAACCACGCCTATCTGCTGGATGCATTCGAACGCGCCTGGGCCGCCGGGTCGCTGGCGCGGTTGTGTATCGTCGGCAAGATTGGCTGGAAATGCGAGGCACTGGTCGAGCGTATCCAGCGCCATCCTGAATTGAACAAACGCCTGTTCATGTTCAACGACCTGTCGGACAAAAGCCTGGAGCACGCCTACTCCCACGCCACTTCGCTGGTATTTCCCTCTTACGTCGAAGGGTTTGGCTTGCCGCTGGTGGAGGCGATGCAACGCGGACTACCGGCCATGGCCAGCGATATACCGGTGTTTCGCGAAATCGGCGGCGACTATATGGCCTATTTCGATCTGGCCAAGCCGCAAAGCCTGGCCGACCTGGTGATCGGCATGGAAACAAACGGGGTATTCCCGGCGGCGCTGAATCTTGATGACTGGCGCTGGCTGTCCTGGCGTGAGGCCAGTGCGCAACTGGTGGAGCGCATCGAGCGCAACCTGCACAACGTGGCAAAGGTACGCGAGAGCCAGCATGCGAATTGCCCTTAACGCACGCATCCTGCAGGCGCCGCGAACCGGCATCGGCCACTACGTCGCCGAACTGGTGAACGCTCTCGCCCAGGAACCGGACGTTGATTTGGCGCTGTTCCATGGCTGGGGGTGGAGCTCGGCACTGCCCGAAGCCGCGATGCCCGGTTACTCACGGCTGACGCCATTGCTGCGCCAAATTCCCGGGGCCTACCAGGCACGGCGCTGGCTGGAGCAGAAACGCTTTGACCAGAATCACTCCAAGGACATCGACCTGTATCACGAGCCGAGCCTGTGGCCGTTGTCGTTTGACGGTCCGACGATCATCACCCTGCATGACCTGACACACCTGCACTATCCCGAAACCCAGCCACCGGCACGCCTGCGGGAAATCGAACGGCGCCTGGCCGCTGGCGTACAGCAGGCGCGACTGATTCTGACGGACTCACAATGTATTGCTGACGAGGCGCAGGATTATTTCGCACTGCCTGCGCAGCGTTTTGTCGTCGCACCGCTCGGCGTAGCAGCGCGCTTCCACCCCAGGTCGAACGAGTCCATCGATCCGGTGCTCAAAGCTCACGGCGTTGAGGTCCGGGAATATTTTCTGTGCGTCGGCACCCTGGAACCGCGCAAGAACCTGGCTTTGGCCCTGCGAGCACATGCCCGATTGCCGGAAGCTGTGCGCCAGCGTTTTCCACTACTGATCGCCGGAATGGCCGGCTGGCAACGTGAGCAGTTCAATGACGAACTGCGTGCGGCCCTCGCCGCTGGCCATGTCTGCCTGCTCGGATACCTGCCGGATGAAGACTTGGCGCAACTGTTAGCCGGAGCCCGTGCCCTGGTCTTCCCTTCCCTGTACGAAGGGTTCGGCCTGCCGGTGCTGGAAGCCATGGCCAGTGGCACCCCGGTGATACTCACCGGCGCATCGGCAATGCCCGAAGTTGCCGCCGACGCCGGCAATTACATCCAACCGGACGATCCGGATTCCTTGCGGGATGCGATGACCCGGCTGATCGAAGACTCGACGCATTGGCAGGCCTGCCGCGCGGCGGGGTTGCACCGAGCCAAGCTTTTTTCCTGGGAGCGTTGCGCAAAGGTCACGGCCCGCGCCTACCGCCAGGCCATGGGAGACTGATATGCGAGTTCTGCACTTTTATAAAACCTATTTACCCGACTCCATGGGCGGCATCGAACAAGTCATCTTCCAGATGAGCGAAAGCGGTGCCCGCCATGGGGTCGACAGCACCGTACTGACGCTGAGCAACAACCCGGCGCCAGGCGTGCTGCAGATCCGCGAGCATCAGGTGTACCAGGCCCGGATGGATTTTCAGCTGGCCTCTACGGGGTTTTCCTACAGCGTCTTCAAGCAATTTCGCGAGCTGGCAGCCGAAGCCGACGTGGTCAACTACCACTTCCCCTGGCCCTTCATGGACCTGGTGCATTTCTGCACAGCCACCAAGAAACCCTGCGTGGTGAGTTATCACTCGGACATCATTCGCCAGCGCCATCTGTTCAAGCTTTACCAACCGCTGATGCGTCGATTCCTCGACAGCGCAGACCGCATCGTTGCAGCCTCACCCAACTACTTTCACACCAGTGACGTGCTGAAGGACTACCGCGAGAAGACCAGGGTCATTACCTATGGGCTCGACAAGGCCGGTTATCCACAGCCTGACGCAGCGCGCACCGAACGCTGGCGCCAACAGCTCGGCGACAAGTTTTTCCTGTTTGTCGGGGTAATGCGTTATTACAAAGGCCTGCATATCCTGCTGGACGCCATGCAGGGTCTGAATTATCCGGTGGTGATTGTCGGCGCCGGCCCTCTGGAAAAAGAGCTGCATGCCCAGGCCCAGGCTCTTGGGCTGCGCAACCTGCATTTCCTCGGGTTCCTCGGCGACGAAGATAAGGTGGCCTTGCTGGAGCTGAGTTACGCGGTAGTGTTCCCGTCGCACCTGCGCTCTGAAGCGTTCGGCATTTCGCTGCTCGAAGGCGCGATGTACGGCAAACCAATGATCTCCAGCGAGATCGGTACGGGTACCAGTTACATCAATATTCACAACGAAACCGGGCTGGTAGTGCCGCCGAGTAATCCACAGGCGTTTCGTGAAGCGATGCGTACCCTGTGGGAAAACCCGGCACTGGCGGCACAGATGGGGGTGAAAGCGCAGGCGCGTTATCGGCAGCTGTTCACGGCAGATGAGATGGGGCGCAAGTGGGCGGCGTTGTATGAAGAGTTGTTGGCTGAGAAATCGTTGGCTTACGCATGACCTGGCTGATTGTCGTGCTGTTTATGACCCTATGGCCTCTTTGACCCCTGCGATCCCTGTGGGAGCTGTCGAGTGCAACGAGGCTGCGATCTTTTGATGTTGGTTTTTCAGGATCAAAAGATCGCAGCCTCGTCCCACGAGACAGCTCCTACAAGTCCAGCACCAACGGCTGTGAACCCTGCGCCGGCACCGCACAGCAAATCAGCACTTCACCTACATCCGGAATTTCTGCCGGAGCCTGTGGATAATTCACCTGACCGCTGACCAGGCGCGTCTTGCAGGTGCCACACGAGCCACCCCGGCAACTGAATTCCGGACGCAATCCGCGGCTCTCGGCTAACTCCAGCAGACTCCCGCCATCGGGTTGCCAACGCGCCTCTTTCGCCGATCGCTGGAACACCACTGCAACCGAAGTGGTCGCCGCAGGGGGCTGTTCGATAACCACAGCATCAGGGTCAGGCTGGCGCCGCAGAGTCGACGGCCCGAAGGTCTCGGCATGAATCCTCGAGTCGCGAATATCCAATTCGCGCAGGCTGTCATACAAGCCTTGAGTGAAACTGCCAGGACCGCAAAGCACAAAGTCCAGCTGATCGTAGTCCTCTACTTCGAGGATGTTTTTCAACAAACCAGTATCGATACGTCCACTCAGGTCAAAGTCCTCTCCCTCCAGCAACCCCTCTTCCGGTTGGCTGAGCAGGCGCAGCACCCGCACTGCATCTCCCGCAGTCTCCAGCAGCTGGTCCAGCTCGGCGCGAAAGGGCTGGTCGTCGAGAGTGCGCGAACTCTGGAACAACCACGTAGGACGGATGTGCCGAGTGCGCAGGCCCTGATACACCACCTCGCGCAACATCGACAGCAACGGCGTGATGCCAACGCCCGCCGCCAGCAACACCAACGGACGACGCTCGTGGGGCGCCACGGTGAAGTGCCCCTGGGGTGCACGGGCTTCCAATACATCTCCGACCTTGAGCTGGTCGTGCAGGTGCGAAGACACGAGCCCCTCGCGTTTCACGCTGATGCGGAAAAAGTCGTCCGACGGAGCGCTCGACAGGCTGTAGGTGCGAATGTAATTTTCACCACCGATAGTAAATCGCAGCGGCAGATGCTGACCGGCCTGGAACACCGGTAAACCGGCATCATCCGCAGGCTCGAAATAGATCGAACGGATGTTGCGGCTCTGCGCTTCGATGCGCACCACCCGCAAAGGGCGCCAGCGATCGCCCAACGCCTGGGCCTGTAACCGCGCCGCCGCTTGCTCCCAGGTGCCCGTCATCAGGCTGTTGGGCGAAACGCCGTCGAAGCGCCAGCGCAGTGCCAGGGCTGCAGGCCGACGCACCACGCGCTCTACCTCGAAGGTCCACATCCGTTCAGCCCCCTGAAAGGCCTCGACCTGCGGGCCCTCAAGGATAATTTCGGTGCGGCCCGTGAGATGCAGCAGATCGCCGGAACCGAAATCGATAAACAACAGGCCGGCCCGAGGATTGACCAGCAGATTGCCCAAGGTGTTGAAGTGCAGATTGCCGGCGAAGTCCGGAATGGTCAGGCGATTGCCTTGAATCTGCACAAAACCGGCCTGGCCGCCACGGTGTGAGACGTCCACCGCGCGCTCGCCGTCGATGTCCACATAACTGGCAACGAAGAACGTGTCGGCGGCAGCAATCATGGCGCGGGCCGCGTCATCCAACGAGTCGAGGTGTTCAGCGATGCGTTGCGCAGGGTCCGCCAGCGGTACTGACTGAAACTGGCGCAGCTGAATGTACTGCGGACAGTTGCCGAAGGACTGGTCCACCGTGACGTCAAAGCCATTGGCCGTCAGCTTGCCGACATGGCCATTAAGGCGATTGCGGCGCCGGCTGTGCAACTCGATACCCAGGAATCCGAGCGCTGCGCCTTGGGCCACCTGGGCCGGGTCGTCGGCACCTGGCAGGCTGTCGACATGCAATACGCCGGGCTGTGGAGAGTGGGCGAATCCAGGTGGGCCCTCGAGCACGCTGGCCCACGGATCGCCATTGGCATCCACCGCGCCGTACAGCATAAATGGCAGTTGCTGATAAAACTGGCGGTGCTGGTCCGGCATTTCGCGGCGAATGACCCTACGCCCGAATGCCTCCATGCGCTCCGCCACTCCTACATGCTCTTGCAACTTTATCTCGCCAACGTGCCACGGTGAACGGTCCATAACGGCATCTCCCGAGCATCAGGCAGTGGTTTGCAGACCGACGGCGGTGCGCGGCATCGGCACAAAACCTGGCAAGGCTTCGACCCGCGCCAGCCAGGCGCGCACGTTGGCGTAATCTTCGAGTGACACATTGCCCTCAGGTGCATGGGCGATGTAGCTGTAGGCAGAAACGTCGGCAATCGTAGGCTCGTTACCGGCCAGCCAAGGCATATCTGCCAGCTCGTGATCCATTACTTTGAGCAAATCGTGGGCGCGAGTGATGGCTTCTTCGGCGTTGTAAGGTGCACCGAACACCGTGATCAACCGTGCACGCGCCGGACCAAAAGCAATTTGCCCCGCGGCCACCGAGAGCCAGCGCTGAACCTTGGCGGCCCCGACAGGATCCGCCGGCAACCAGCGTCCGTTGCCGTATTTCTGCGCGAGATAAACCAGAATCGCATTGGAATCGGCGAGAATCACACCCTGGTCATCCAGTGCCGGTACTTGCCCGAACGCGTTGATCGCCAGGTACTCAGGCTGCTTGTGTGCACCTTTGGCCAGGTCGACGAACACCAGCTCGGTGGGCAGTTGCAACAGGGACAGCATCAGCTCGACGCGGTGGGCATGGCCAGAGCGTGGGAAATTATAGAGTTTGATCGGTTGCATGGTGAACTCCGCTAGTGGGGCGCAGACCAGGAGCTCAGCGCCGAGGGAAGACATCCTGCGCCGCTCAGCAAACCAATAGAATCACCAGAATTCGCAATCCATTATTTCATCCAGCGCAATAAATCAGTTGCGCAGCGAGGGATGCTGTCGCAATTCATCCACGGCAAAATCCACGAAACCGCGAATTCTGGCCGGAGCCTTGCGGCCGCCTTGATAAACCACATGGATGGGTAACGGAGGCAGTTCGAACTCAGCCAGGACGATTTCCAGTTCACCTGCCGCAACCTGGTTTGCCACCTGATAGGAGAGCACCCGGGTGAGGCCCAGCCCCAGACAAGCAGCGCTGATTGCCGCCTGATTGGCCGTCACCATCAACCGTGGCTCCAACCGCACAGTCAACGGAGTTCCGGCGTCGAGAAACGGCCAGTTGCGCTGCTGTCCCGTCGCTGAAGTCGCAATGACCGGCAATTTTGCAAGATCCTGCGGGTGCACTGGCCGACCCTGAGCCTGGAGAAAAGATGGCGACGCGCAAATGACCCGACGAACTTCACCGACCCGAATCGCATGCTGATTACTGTCTGCCAACTCGCCAATACGCACCGCCACGTCGATGCCCTCCTCGACCATGCTGACGATGCGATCAACCAGTAACGCATTGATACTGACTTCAGGAAACCGGGTCAGGTAACTCACCATGATCGGTGTGACGAAAAGATCGCCGAACAGCACGGGAGCCGTCACCGTCAGTTGCCCACGGGGTTGGGCATGGCTGCCGGCAGCCGAATCCTCGGCTTCCTGCACTTCGCCGAGAATTCTCCGACAATCTTCCAGATAACGCTGGCCCGCCTCACTGAGATGAACACTGCGGGTGGTGCGAGTGAGCAGCTGCGCGCCTATACGTTTTTCCAGCGCGGCAACTGCGCGGGTGACGCTGGCTGCGGACATGCCTAACTGCCGCGCAGCCGCCGAGAAGCCCTGGGCTTGGGCGACGGCGGCGAAAACCTGCATTTCCTGGAAGCGGTCCATGGATTGTTGCTCTGGTTAAAAAGCAAAAGATCGCAGCCTTTGATAGCTCCCACAAGGAGCACCAACGACTGCGATCTTTTGCTTCAACTGTGACGAAACAATAAAGGTTGTCACAGTATCACCCATATTCCGCGGGCTGTAGGGCACTACAGAGCTAGCTATTTGAAAATAAAGGTTGTCACAAAGCTCCAAATCCTCAAAAAAAAGGCTCCGCTGCAAACAATAAAGATTGTCACAAGACTTGAATCGTCCTTGGTTTTGTAGACACTCTCCAAGCTCGCACGGACTACCCCTCCTTAGGCCATTACTGGTAACGGCCACGTGCCATAGATATCATCGCCAGCTATTCTCGAAAGTGCGAGCTGATGTCGATTTTACAAAACCATCGGAAGGCTATGGCGCGCGTGTTGATGCGCTACCTGGTGGACCGCCAGCTGGTACCTCGCGACCTTGCCCAACCCCTGCATATCGTGCTTCCCCGCTGGGACGCCAAACTGGGCGACGCGATCGTTTCTTCATTCTTCTTTCGCGAAGTGCACAAGCTCGGTGCCCGGGTCACTGTACTCACCGTACCGGAGCTGGTTGACCTGCATCGGCTCGATTTCGGCGTCGACCGGGTCATCCCTGTCGCTTGCGCACCCACGCTGACCGGGCTGGGCCCACTCGTACGGGAATTGGGTTCGGTCGATGTATTTGTCCACCTAGTTGGCCGTATCCAACCCATCGAGATGCTGTTCATCCGCATGCTTAAGCCCGCCCGGGTCTACTCGTTGGATGATGCCTTGCACTGCGTCAGCGGCAAGCTGGGTGAAGCCACCGCGAAGCTCAACGTGGTCGAGCGCTACACCCGGGTCCTGCTCGACCTCGGTGCGACCCGGATCAACCGCGATTATATCGTCCCGCTCCCCGAACGGCAGGACTGCGACACCGTCGCGCACATCCTGGTCAACCCCTATGCCAGCAGACCTGATAAAAGCCTTGGGTTCGCCAGAGCGCTCTCGCTGGTACGTGCCCTGGCGGATGCCTGGCCGCAGCACCATATTGGTATTCTGTGCAGTCCGGCCAGCAGTGTCGAGGCACTGCAGCTCGAGCACGCCATCGCCCGCAGCAACGTCCGAACACTGGTCGAACTGGATACGCCCCGCGCGGTCGCCGGTGCCATCCAACGGGCCAGAGTGGTTGTCAGTGTCGATACTGCCATCGTGCACATGGCCGTCGGACTGAAGGCTGCATTGGTCGCGATCTATCCGGCCAGTAACTCTTCCAATCCCTGGCTGCCGCCGCTTTCCCCCCATACCCGTGTTGTCTTCAGCCGCCAGAAACCTCGTCAATACCCGCACACCGGCAGGAAAAACATGAATGAATTCTCTGATGTCGACGTGATTCAACCCATCGCCGAACTGCTCCAAGAGTCGATCGATGCGGCCCTCGCAGTGGATGCGCATATCGTTTCAGGTCTGGGCGTGGCCACTGGCACGCTGGCCCGCCAGCTGCCCTTGATCAGCCAGTCTTTTCCTGAAGTCGCCGATTGCCATCCGGGCACGCTGAACTTGCAACTGTCACGACCGCTGCGTTTGATCCATCCTCATCACCGCAGCGCTCCGCTGGCTTGGACACCGAGCGGACGTACCAGTGAGGTGTTCGACTTGCTGCGCATCGAGCTGGAATTCGACCACATTGCCCACCGCGTGCCGGCCTGGCTGTACGTCGCCCACGGCTCGCCACACCGGCAGACCCCGACGGTGCACGAGGTGATCGCGACTCGCCTGGAGCTAAACGGGGCCCAACGTTGCCGCGTGCACCTGCCGGCGCATGCGGTGGAACTGGCCTGAACACCCTCAGCCGCAGCGTTCGATCAAGCGCTCACTCTCCCCCAGCCAATAGCCACGATCGGGTTGGATATGCAGGAAGATGCGTGACAGCAGGGTACCCTCGTCAAGGAATTCCGCCACCGTTTCGTCGCGTGTCACTGTCCGCTTGAACCAGGTGTTGTACAGCTTCAGCAGGCTTACGTCGTGGAGCAGGAAATCGCTCACTGCAATGTCCGTGCGCCTCATCACCGCGCAACTGTCGAAGTTGTAAACCGGTCGATAACCCGGGTCGCATACCGAGGGCGAAATTGGCACCAGCTGATGCGGCGACCTGGCGACAAGCTCCTTGATCCCTCCCGGGTTGCCCCAGGCATGTGTCTCGACCGCGAGCCCGGTTGCCAGTGCCTCAGCGAGATCGGCGTTTCCCGGCAGTGAGGCGAACAGGCATTCGCTGTGCCAGTGCAGTCGCTCGTCGAGTCCCGTCGGGAACAACAGGGAGGTCGGGTCGCGCAGCAGGATGCTGTCCGCGTCGATCCAGGCCCCGCCATGGCGATGAACGTAGGCCATGCGGATGAAGTCGCTCCTGGCGACGATCGCCTCGATCCCCTTGTCCATGCTGAAGGTAAGCGGCTCGAAGCGCCAATCCTTGCCGAGGATAGAAGCATCTATGCAATGCTCCAGGCTGCCCGGGGTTAGCAGGGTGAAATTGTCCCCCAGCGCCCGTTGCATGGAGACCAGGGCCAAGGCGATCCACGGCGGCATGCTTTGCCCCGCCGCCGTTTCCCAGTAGCTCACGTAGTTCACACGCACAACGGGGTCCTCTCTGCCGTCACGCCGCTACTGCCCAGCAGCCCGAGGTCCTCCAGGTAGTGTCGCAGCAGCGTCAGCGAGGGTATGCATTCGACCTGGCGCAGGAACTCGTTCCCCAGAGCCGCCTTGTACAGCCGCAACCAATTGGCCGCAGGCACCCGCGCCAGAAATGCCGGCAAGGCTTGGTAATTTTCCGTCGAAAACAGTAGACGCAACGTGCGCAGGATCGGTTGGTAATCCTCGGCCCCAAGCAGTTTGGCCAATGTGTCGTCCAGCTGGTGGCTGATTTCCACCATGTTCAGGCGCTCCTCGACGGTGGCATCCGTCAGGGCGACCCGCGGATCGATGGCAACCGGGTAGATCGCCTGGAACGAGCGGGCACCGGCTAGCAGCGACTCACGCAACACCTTGTCGGCGGTTGATCCCGTCACTAGCACATCGTCACCGAAGATGACGTGCACGCCGCTCCATCGATAAAAGTTCTCCGAGGGAATCACATGGTCCTGGACAAGATTGACCCGCTCACGCTCTTCAGTACTCAGGCTTGCGTAGTTCTCGCAGGGAGGGGCGATGCGCGGCAGCTTGACGTTGATCAGGGTGGGCAGGCCCATATGAGCGAGCTTGACGTTGATCTCCTCCACCACGATGTCGTAGAGCACGTTGGCCGTCGAAGGCACGTTGCGCCAGCCAGTGGTCATCAGCACCACATTGTCGTCGTGCTCCCGCGCGCTGGTGAACAGCCGTGCCCAGTGTGACTCCGGGTCATCCAGCTGCCGCTCCAGATAGTTGATCACCAGGCCGGCGAGAAAACGGATGTCCTTCTGGCTGCCGTACTTGGCACGGCTATAGATGGCCGTAAGCTCGGAGGCGCTTGCGCCACTGCTCATGTCGCGGAATCCGTTGGTGCCGTCGGGCGTAAGACAGTTCAGTGCATGACCACCGAGCACCGCGACATAGCTGTCCATATCGATCAGGTCTTGCGCAAGCAAGCCGCCAGCGAACGCGCGCAGACCTCCATTCACGTCCTCCGCCTGCGGCCGGGCCACGGCCTCGCGAAAGCGCGCCAGCTGTTCGTTGACAGGAGCCGTGGCGAGTAGTTTCCAGTCATTCGATCGGGCGTTCACGGGACAGTCCTTGTATCGGTGCCAGACGACAGGCTGAAGAAATCCAGGGGCATGTCGATGCGCCTACGCCCTTCGAAGTAGCTGATCCGGTCCAGGCCCAGCGGTTGCAGTTCATCGACCAGGGTGCGGATGCCGGCCCCCGCGTCCAGCGGATCGTGGGCGTCGGAACCTATGGTGAAGGCCGCGCCGTGGGCGATCAATTGGGGCAGCAGGGTGCGTGATGGATAGCTCCAGACGCCCTGAACCTCACGAGTCGAACCGGGCAACAGGCTCGACTTGCGAATACCCGAGGCATTCAGTTCGTAGGCTACACCATTGCGGGCGAACAGCGGCAGCAGCGGTTCCATCCGGCGCAGCACTACGTCTTCCGCCACGCCGCGCAGCAGCGTGTCGGCATGCCCAACTGCGTCGAACAACCCGCACTCCAGTAAGGCGTGCAGTTGGGCGAAATAACGGTCGAGAAAGGCCGGCGCGGACAGCCGGGGCAACTCCCAGACCTTGGCCATGGGCTCGCCCGGCAACTCGACGTAGTGGATCGAGCCGATGGCGAAATCCAGCTCGTACCGGGCCAGTATCTCGCGGTTGTAGGCATCCGCACCCGGCATGTAGTCGAACTCCAGTCCGCGCAGGATCTTGATCTTCCCCTGGTGCTCCTGTCGTGCCCGCTCAATATCGGCGAAATAGCGCTCCAGTTCCGCCTCCAACAGGCGATTGTCGCTGTCCACCGGGAACGGCGCGTGATCGGTGATGGTGAGGATCTTCACTCCGGCGGCGATTGACGCCCGCACCAACTCATCCACCGTACCGACGGCATGCTTGGAATAAAAGGTATGGCTGTGGGAGTCGATCATGCCGGCACCATTCGTTCCAACAGACCATCGTGATTAGCCAGTTCCTTGACCAGCCAGTAGGGGTTATTCGCCTTGCGCAGGATCTTGTGCACCAGTTCGAGGTCGTCGAGACGCGCCAGCAGATCCCTCAGCGGTTGGCTGTAAAGGGCGCGGACCAGGGGCGTGTCGCGTACATGGCTGGCCAGTCGCTCCCAGCCAATCCGGTCAAAGTGGATATTGCCCAAGCGCTGGTGCTCGATGCCGTACAGGTAGACGTCACCATTAGGTTTCACCGTCAGGTCCATGCCGTTGGCGTGGGGAGGCGGGTTGAGGCTGCCGAGGGTGAAGCGCTTGTTGACCCGGGCTTCGATCGCGTCGATGTAGCCATGCAGATCCAGGTAACCCGGTGGCGTGTCGGCCGCCGGGTGGACGAGGTTCTTGTAGTCGATACCGAACCGTTCCTCGCCGACCACCAGCGTATCTTCCAGGGCATTACCCGCGACGATCCCGGCGTCGAGGCCCCAGCGCGCCAGTTCCTCCCGGAGGTAGTCGCGGGTGAACTCCCGATCAGTGTCGATCGAGCGAAACGAAAAGCTCAGCCCGGCCGGTTTGTTTCGTCGCAGGTAATCCAGGCTGAAGCCATGAGCCCGCCATTTCACCTTGTCGATATGGTGGCTGTCCGAACTCAGGCGGATATTGCAGGTGTCGCCGCGGCTGAGCACGATGCGATTGGTGTTGTCATAGAACTCCGCCATCTTCTCGTGGGGAAAGAAGCCGCTTGTGATGAACTCGAAACGCTTGCCGCCCTGGGAAAGCTCAAGAATCTCGTGGAAGACTCTGGCGTTGTTGAGGGGTTCGCCCTCTCCGCTGATAGAGATGCGCTTGACGTCGGGGGCGTTGATCAGCGCCGCCAGGTTCTCCCGGGCGAGGCTCGATAACTCCATACTCATACCCGTCTTGTGCTTGTCGGCGTACATACAGAACGCGCAACCAATGCCGCAGATTTGGGTGATGTCGATGTACAGCAGGTGGCCTTTCAGATCCATCTTTCTTGACTCGTTGCTAGCCTGCGCGAGCGCGCAGGCGTGGGTTGCGCATGACCGGTGGTCACCGGTCGCGTATGTTGGCGCCGACGCCGAATTGATCCAGTTGCCGAGATGTCAACGTGTGCGGAAGGGCTATCTCAGAATCTCAACTAGCCCTCTTTCAACTCGGTTTACAAACTAAACCTGTATGGAAAATGCCCTGCGACCAAGGGAATGGAAATCCCTTTTCCCCGCAACAACCTGGTCATATACGCGCCCACTTTTTTGCTGCCGTAGATAGCGCTCTGTCCCACATTCTCCACAATTTGCCTTGAAGCCTGAGGGGCTCTGAAAAACCAGCTCGGTCTTTTCCTTGCACACCGGGCACTTTTCAAGAGAGATGATCTCTTCACGTAGAAGCTCCAGAACAAGCCCCTGCTGAGTTGCGTTGGCTGCTATCAAAGCTTTCTTCAATTTATAAAGGTGTTCATCGGACACTGTCTCGCGCACTTCCAGCACATGTGCCTGATGGTCGACATGTAACCCGGGGACTCCCTCAGCCATGGCAAGTACTTTTACTGGGATTTTGGTAAGCGGTTGCCCATATACCTGCAGTACCTTTTGGTACAGCACTCGATCAATTAACTGGCCAAAGCGCTCCACGCAGTACATGTCAGACGGAGAAAGGGCAATCCAGTGTCCGTGATACGCAGACTGATGTGACTCTTGGCCAATAGCCGGCCAAGCAATGAACCTATGTTCGGGCAGTTGCAGGGATTCGTCAGCTAAAGATGCACTGTTCAGCCAAGGCACCACCGAAAGCAAAACTTCCTCAGCAGGAGATCTGCCTTGGGCGACGCTGACAAGGTTCCATTCCAGCCCGCTCTGTTGCAGCCGTATCTTTCTGCCAGCCCATACACCCTCATCTTGCCCATGCAAATACGGACGTAATGCATGGAGTAACACCAGACCGGCATAACGCGAATAGGCATGCGCCAAGTACTGGTTCCGCTTGAATCGTTCCTCAGGAGTTGCTTTTGTACCTACTTTCGTCCTGTCCAAAAGCTCCCAAAGAATCGCCAGATGTCGATAATGAGGATCATGGCTGAGAATATTCGTCAGGTGGAGCGCTCCAACGACCTGCGCGTTACGGCTAACCAGCGTATACAAGCCACCTTGTTGCAGGCCCGAAACGGTCTTATGCAGAAGCTGAAGGGTTTTGAGCGTTTTGTTCAGAAGGCTCGACGTCTCACTTGTTGCATTCTGATCAAACGTATCCCCCCAAAGCTTGCAGACCTCGTTAGAGAGGCGGAAATCAATGTCTGCTGATTGGTAAAACTCCAGTGCCTGATTTAGGGTGGCCTGAAGACTCGTCAGGGTCGATAGGCGGCCTCGCAAATGGCTTTCGATCTTTTCCAATAGGCGTGCATAGACGCGGTTCTCGTAGATGCCGTAGTCATCTTCGCTAAACCGTGCCAGAACTTTCTTTGGAATTACTCCGCTAAGAGTCTGCCGCTGCCAGCATTCTGAGTGCGATGCCAGGTGCACAAGTGCGCCTTTTGCAAGGCGCCGCGCGCGCGCGATATCAGCAACTTCGTCTTCATAATGAAGATCTAGGCGCGGACGCTGTGATATTTGATGCAAGTGTCCTCGTTGCACTACATCAAGCAGACGCTCCTCAAACAATAGGAGGTGGATTTGATCATCAATAATCTCAGCAGGCATAAGGGGTGAAATCAACTCCGACCGCTGCTGCATTTCGAGGCTTATAGTCTCGATAGCCTTGAATAGTAAATCCAAGTTGCTGGCTTGAGCCTGCTTGGGCATTACAAAAGACCGCACCTCATCACCCAGTTGGCAACGCTCACCTCCATCCCCCACCAAAATGCCTGAAAACTCTGGTGTATGGCCATTAAAGATCAGGTTGGAAACACTAACTTGATAGCGCCCATGTTCAATAAGCGGTGGCAGCTGACGAAGCCGCTCACCCGACAGTCGATCAAGCCACATCAGCTAAGGCCTTCCAGGCGCCGAATATCTGCATCCAGCAGCTCAAACGATTTGCGCGGATCACCATCAAGGTCAGCCTTAATCCAGAAGGTCTCCAGAGCATCCTTCAGGTCTCTTACTGCACCTACACCTACATTATAGCGGCCGGTAACCTTGCCCGATCGCATGACACGAGTAGACAGTAAATGATCCAAGGCCTCACCGGCCGTGGCTCCAGTTGCCAACATTACTGGAATGAAATCCAGTGCCTGTTTCTCAAATCTGTTACCCCAACCCAGAGCGAACTGATTGCTGAGCTGCTCAGTGAATGCATCCTTGGTCAGCCTTTCCATCAACTCAAGCACCTCCCCTTTCCGCTCAACTCGAGCACGCTCAAAGGCTTGGCGTAAGGAACGATAGGAATAGCTCGCCTTTTCTAATTTTTTTATCTCGAAACGATGATCCTGCTTGGGCAGCGTCATCACATGGGCACGGTCATAGGTCTTATCGGCCAGTTCACTGGTAGTTTCATCGTGGTTGGCCGTACCGATAAACCAGACATTCCCTGGCACCAGGATCTTGCGCCCATCACGAAGCATTGCAGGCGCGTTAGGCAGAGCCGTTTCGGACAGGCTAATCAAACGCTTGTCCTTGTTGTTCTTCTCCATTGCAGAAAGAAATTCGGCAAAATACTGCTCAGGGCGAGACAAGTTCATTTCATCGAGCAGGATGACGTTGCAGGTATCCTGCCACCGCGGTGTCTGAGCCTGGTACAGGGCCTGTAGGCAATCCTTCTCGTAGAAGCGCCGCTCAAAAGCGTTGTAATGACCAAGCAGATCGTCCCGGTCGCGCCAGCCCGCCTGAACAGCAATATCCGTACAGAAGCCGCCCATTGCCTCAGCAAAGGCCTTTGCCAAGCTGGTTTTACCGGTTCCGCTGATACCCTGGAATACATGGAGCTGGCTCATGGCCAAACCACCGAGCAGCACTCGAATGTCTTCGAGGGGATAAAACAGTTCTACGTGCTTTTCAGCCTGGGCAATTCGATGCTGAAGCTCTTCGGCAAATTGCTTGAGGTCCGGCAGTGTTTCTAATTCCATGCTCGCGCGGTATTCCTTATCGGAGTCCATAAGCGACATAGCAGGGAATGGCGTCTGCGTTTTCTGATTGTTAGTTAGCTGTTCAATTCGGCTTTCAAGATCGTCAATATGAACAGCTAGCGTATTTTTATGCTGCTCCAGCACGCGCTTTTCGCGTGCCACAGCTTCCAATTCAGTCGCAGCGACGCGCTTGGTACTTAGTTCACGCCGAACATTGTCCAGCTCAGGCCGCAGCGTTGAAACATCACGTTCAAGATCAGACTTACTGCTGCGCAAGTATTCGTTTTCCCGCAGCAGCTCAGCAGTATCAGACTGATCTAGCGTGCGTTTCAGAGTTCTGTTTTCTTCTCGCAAGCTTTCGATTTGCTCAAGAATCTCTGCGGCTGGACGCTCACCCAGCGCATGTTTGAGATCCTGAATATCCGCCAGCTGCTCACTCAACTCCTCGGCCTTTTTCCAGGCTTTATCACGTTGGCGCTCCATTCTGACTAGCTCTTGAGCATGACTCGCACGCTCTAACTCCATTTCAGCGGCAATGCGCTGCTCAAGGCTACTCTCTGCTGTCTTGATATCCCCCCACTCTCGATTCAATCTGGAGCGATCACGATCAAGGTCTATCTTGCTTTGATTGATTTCATGCTCGCGTTGATCCAACAGCCTGGTGCGTTCGGCTTCTTCTTCAGTACAGTTGTACTTGATCTCGGCCAAGCGTCTAGCAGACTGGTTGATCTCATTATCAAGCCTGCACTTTTCTTCGTGTATTTGCTGTAGATGAGTCTGATGCTGCTTAGTCAACTGGCGCTGGCGCTCATCAAGCTGACGCAGAGCGTGCTCATTCTGCTCAGCGAAATCAGCCTCCGCGTTTGTCTCGCGCAGCTTCAACGAGCGCTCGATATCCAGCAGCTCGGACTTCTTCCGAGCTAGGCTTACTTCCTTGCCTTCCAGTTCTGCTGCCCTGTTCTCAAAAGCACTTTTGGTGCACTCGAAATCAGCCAATTGCGAGGCGAACACCCTCTCTTTTTCTTCACTGGCCAGCACAAGCTTATTGGCCTCATTCCACCGGGCTGAATATTCTTCGTGTAGTTTTTCCTTGAACTTCACAAGCTCTTTGCAAAGCTCCGCAAATTGCTCGATCCACCGAGCGAACTCTTTAGAGCCCTCTGCCTGGAGACGCTCACACACTCTACTTAGCCAGCCTTGGTCAACATCTATATCGAGACTCATGTCGAAAGACAGATAAACCTTGGATGCGCTCTCAAATGACGCACTCCAAACAGACAATTGCTTTTCAACCAACGAGCTCTGAACGCCTGCATTGGTAGCTGCTACAGCTGGCCCCTGTTGCGGGCCATACTTATTCGAAGTCTTCTTTCCCATTACATCCATTCCTTAAAGCGCGCAGTAAAGCTCAGGGCGTACTGGATGCTGTCCAGTGCCATCCGTGTAGTAAGTTGAACAGCTGTTTTTCCAGTAAAACTGCTCTGGCCGTGGCTGCTCTGATTACGCAGATCCGCGAGTTCGAGCAGTGTTGCCAACTGTAGCTCTTGATCACTCAGCATCTTAAGCGGGTGCTGCGCCGAACTAAGAACGCCCACAGCAGCAGCAAAAAGGAGGGCCTTGAGTGAGTCTGATGGGCTGGAGCAGGCCCGGACTACCTGATCGATCTTCTGCCTGGACAATAGCCTGATGACATCCTCGGTAAACGCGGGAATTTTCAGCGCAGAAAGGATTCGCTGATTTAACTTATGATCATGTCTTTGTTGTTTTGGTAGTTGTCCTACTTCGGCAGGATACGTGCGAATCAGCCATTGCATTACGACTTCCAGCAACTTCTGGCATTCCATAATCGCAGCAGCCATCTCATGCTCGCCGCTGTCACCTTGCGAGAGCTTCTCCTTCCGCACCAGAAGTGCCGCTATATAGCGTTTAAGGTCAGGCTGGCGTTCTACCCAGGGATACTCAATCAAGACCTGAAGGTCTGTCTGCTTGTGCAATGACGTCAGCCATTCCTCGACGCTCTGGTTATCACAGCGTGGCACAGCCACCAATGACTCAAGACGTCTAAGCAAATTTGAGTTACGTTCAACCATCTGCTGCAGCGAAGACTGGAGCCACCATGCGTTATCACGCAGCTCAAACGGGTCCTTTACCGACCATAGATCAACCCCTTCACTGTCCGCCGCAATCCAAACAAAAATCCGCGCAGGTTGAGGTGCATCATCCAAACGTTGCACCCCCTGAAGCTTGACTTGTTTCGGCGACTGGCTGCTTTGGTCGAGCTGCTGGCTTGAGCGAAAGTCTTCACGGTAGTCCCGATAGGTCCTCATCAATGACTCATGATCGAGTTGAGGTAACTCAATCCTGCTGCCTGCAATTAGGAACGGTTTAATCGATTTACCGGTTTTTCTTTCGGCCATGAATTCAGGGTACTTAGCCAGAGGATCCGTTGACTCAATCTGTCTCAGTTCTGCAACTAAACGAGGCCAGAACCTACCGGTTATAGCGTCCTGCAGCAGGTACCCAGACTTCAGGTTGGAAGCGTCCGAATCTTCATCATCTAACAAACGCTCACCTAGCGAGGTCAGTGCATCTGCGTTTGCAACAAGCCACCCGTTACTCACTCCCTGCGCCAAAATCAGCTTGATCAAGGTCCTATGCAACCCGGTGAGTTCAGCAATTACTTCTGATCGGACAGTGCGTGCACGAATCAAACCCAGAACAGCACGCTGGAACAAATTCAGCTGTGGACGCGTAACGTCTGGGTACAAGACCCGATGGACCATCACTGGCCAAAGCACGGGCTTGCAATTTGCTCTCGGCTTTTCTCCGAACTTCAAATAAGTGCCGGTTTCAACGAAGGATGCCATGTTCACCTCCGCACATCTGATAGAAGGCCGCCAGCGCTGGTACTGCCTTTTCTGCTTCTGGAGAAGTTGCCAACGCGGCATCGCCTACACAAATCAGCATTTGCCGCTGACGGCTCATGGCGACGTTCATGCGGTTCGGTAAGCGCAAGAACCCGAATTGGCGATTCAATTGCTTCTCGCGATCACTCTCTTCATCCTCCGAGATGGAATTTGGCTTTGCCGACTGGTAGGTCCGGACACAGGACAGCAGAACAACATCAAACTCCTTACCCTGGAACGCGTCGACAGAGCCAACACGTAGTCGCTCTTCCAAAGATACAGAGCCATCTCCCCGTACCTTTCTTACCCACTTAAACTGTTCATGCGGCTCGTATGAACCATTGCGCAGTTCCATCAACGGAACATCGTCTATCCGCGACAGAGCAAGCTTTTCCATAATCAGATCGCGCTGAGCTGCGTAGAATGTAATGACGCCAACCGAGAGGCTATCCCCGCCAGCCTGCATGAGCAGTACGACTTCATCAGCTATGCGCTCAGCCTCAATCTCCCGTACACGACTCGTCCCTCTATGCTGATCCTTGCCCAGCGCAACGGGCATATCGATCCACTGACACACTCGGTCACGGTAGTAAGCTTCATGCGCCCCTAGAGCAGCTAAAAATGTTTCATCGAAGGCAAGATCTGCAGCAGTTCGGCCAGAGAACACCTCTCCCATACCAACAGCCTCGTAGAAGTTTTTACTGACGAAATCACCCAATATCGGATGCATACGGAACTGGGTGTCCAGCATCACAACCCGGCGGAAATTGTCCTTTTTTTCAAGCTCCTGCAGCTTTACTCGCATACGTTCGAACAAGCTGGAGCGGAACGCGACCAGTTGCAGCTCGGTAAGCTGATGTTCCTCTTGCAACTGCCCTTCGATGTCTGGCTCGAGCATATGCGGCAACTGTCGGTCATCACCAACCAAAACAATGCGCCGTTTAGCCATAGCCATCGGTACAAATAGATCCAAGGGATTTGCACGCGCCGCTTCGTCGACCACTACCGTGTCGAATTCGATTTCGGAACTATCCAACCCTGCTACTGACTTCAGACTTGCCATCTGTTGTCCAGCAGCCTGCTGGCAAGTTGCCCCCACCACCATGGAATACTCGTCAACAACTGCGTGAGCAGCTGTCCGATCAATCGCAAGACTATCGGCAAGCTGCTCCAGCACCCATGCCACGCCCTGTTTCCTTTGACGTAACTTGTCCTCAAGATGCCTGTCAATTTCATCGAGAAGCGTCAATCCTTCAGGGTCAGCTTGGTATTTCAACTCCGCGGGTCGGTAATCCGGCAAGAATTGCTCGAGCAAGCGCGCCTGCCAGACCGCAAGTGCCTGCAAGGAAGGTTCCGGTAGTTGCCGGCTATCCGCAGCTTCCTGCAGCAGTGCCAGTAATTCAGCACCGCAATTCTGGCCATGACGTTTCAGCCAGTTGAGCAGATCCCAGGCGCGATCTGAGCCATCGTCATTGAAAGCCAATACATCAACTCTCAATGCGCGAATGCGCCTCAGGGCTTGCACGTCCGGTCGGCTCTCCGCCGAACTTGGCCCTCGCTGTTGTAACTGTTCGATATAATCTTCGAGCTGACTTTCGAGCTTTGGTGGCAGGACCAGGCCATTGCAATCCAAATCTCGCAACCCGTGTAGAATGCTGCCGAACGCTTCTGCTTGTTGGCTTGGTGATGCGCCAGCAACCCGAGCGAGAGCTAGCTTGTATGACAGATCCCTAATGTGCCCAAGCTCCGGGTACTTGCTGTACTCGACAGCAATCTTTTCTTGCAAGTGAGCCGAATGCCGTTCGAGCCAAGGATCGATGAGAGATTCATCATCTCCAGCTCCGCGCTTACCGCCTACACGCGCACCAGGTAAGCCGTATACATCGCTACGCTCAAGTGCGTTGTCCACAGCATCGTGCTGAAAGCTGCTGATCAGAACCTGCGCAGCAATGTTTTGATCTTGCGCTTCTTCCGCTAATCGACGCTGGAGCGCTGCAATTACTTGCGTCTTGCCCGTACCGGGTGGGCCGATAATGATGGCTAAATCCGGCGTATTCAGCGCGGCATAAAGGGCTTTCTTTTGGTTTTCAGTGGGTTTTCCGCCTTTGAAGGTTTCCTGTGCATAAGGCGTTAGTCCATTAATCGGTCGGCGCCTGGCTGCTGGTACCGGAACGCCTTCCAATAGCCATTTCAGCTGAGGCAGCCGCTTGCCCGAATCAATCGAGCGCTTTGCTGCAAGACGTCGTTTGCCCACAGTGCGATGGCCCGCTAACGAGAGATAAAGCCAACCCTCAGCTTGTTTAGGGCGAACATCGCGCCGGTTTGAAGCAGGCTTGAAGACAACACAATCCTGCTCAAAACGTATAGTGCCGCGCGGTGTGCTTACTGCCGTCTTCGCCTCATCAGTAGCCAGTTCTTCCGCCCAGTCGGGGCGCTCGTTACTCAAGTCAACTTGGGTGCTGGTAGTCAATTCGAGGTTGCGCCAACGTTCACGAAACTCTCGGTAGTCATCCTGTGATTTCGGGGTCAGGTGCCATGTGTTTTCCCGGCCATCTTCAACTCCCACGCATTGCACGAAACGCAGCGAGCGCAACGTCTCTGCCACTTTAAGAGCGCCCTGCCACTCTTTGTCGTTGTACAAATTCCATAACTCGAGGTAACCGGCATTGTCCCGCAGCGCGGCGTCCAGCAACGCTTGCTGGCTGGCACTGTTGAGTACCGCTGCGACCGAGGCATCACGAAACTCGGACTGACCGACTAGCAAAGAGTAAGCACCGTCGCGCCGCACCTGCCGGGTAACGCGCTTGACCAACAGTCCGCGATTCGCGCCTTGCTCTACATCAGCACGCCAGCCCTGGCCGAACAACTGAAAGCCACCCTTGGATGTACTGTTAGCGAAGCGTGCAACCGTGAGCCAGTCGCCCTCAGCAAGCCCTCGCACTAGAAACTTTTCGGCAAACCAACGGCAGGCAAGGTCGATGTTCATCTCCGCAATTTCATGCTTGTTGTAGATATCCTCCACAATGAGCTCGTCGACACCCAGCTCAAGTTGCATGACTGAGACTTCAACCGGCGCGCAGTACTGAACCAACAGCTTCCCGCTCTGCTTGCTGGTGAGTAGCCAGCGAACCTGGTCACGCAAAACAAGTCGGCTAAACAGCCCATAATCCGCTGGTGCACAGTTGACCCTGATGCGCGAGTCTCCCTGAACCGCCAGCCACTCATCTTGGTAGTTCTGAAGGAAAATCGCCTGTCCTGCCTGAAAGTCGTCGATGCGCTCGTCCGTGGAGAGCACCAGTACATCCACGGACAGCATGGGAAAGTCTTTAAATTCCATAAGCCATCACCACCTGAACTGCCAAACGACATGGGACTCTTCAAGCTCGCCCACATGGATCTGATAAGGCTCCACATGCTGCCCACGCAGACTTTCCTTGATACCCTGGTAGCGCTCCAGCGGCTTCATCGCCTCACCACGCTGAAGATGCAACGTGGCCTCTGGTAATGGGTGGATACCCAGCCCCTGCTCGGTGTACTCAATGCGGATATTGTCAGCAGGCCAGCGGTCATAGCTGAACGTCGGCATCAATCGCTTGAGTTCCAGATTACCTCCCGGTTGCAGCCATACCTTGCGCCCGGTCGCGACCCAGTTGCCCGGCTCACAAGACTGCCCCTGATCGCCTTCCACCAGAGCAATGAATTCCTCGAATAGCACCAGCCTGCTATCAGCGGCTTCATCGCAGAAAAAACATGACGTGTCATGGATTGAGTCCAGCTCAACAGGCAACAACGTGCTACCGCCGCAGCTCGCGCAGTCAAAAAGACGTTCATCTATTTCCGTCAGCGCTTCCAGCCACTCCGCCATGCTCGGACGCTCGCTAGCGCGATGCCGGCCCTGCTCGAAACAACGACTAAAAAGTTCGGACAGCCGACTGTGCTCGATAAGCTGAATAGGCAGGTTCGCAAAACACTGATTCGCATCGTCTTGCGATTCATAAATCCAAGGATGCGCACCACGCAGGGCTGCCTCCTCTTCCTCCGGCTCGCCTTCACTAACCAACTCACCCTTGAAGGGGTGGTTGTGTGTAAGTAACTGATAGGAAATAACCGCGAAACTCCAGCTGTCTGTCAGACTGGACAGCAGCGCATCGCCACGGACGATCTCTGGGGCACCATAGTCAGCGGTATGCAAGGTCAGGCCGCTATGCGCTTCGAGACTGATATTGTCGCAATCGATCAACCAGGTTTCCGCATAGGCCGGGTCATCCGAGACGAAGATATTGCTCGGCGACAAATCTCCATACAGCATGCCACGCGCATGCAACTGATTCAGGGTTCTCGCCAGCTGGCTCAATATTCGAACACGCCGCCGCAGACCACCCTGATGCAGATAATCGGCAACGGCCTCTTCCTCTGCATTTACAAAGCTGTCAAACAGGCTTTGCAAAGGAACCAAACCGTCCATCAGCTCCATGACATAGCCAAAGCGTGGCTCAGCCAAAAGTACCAAGGGTCTGGCCAGCTTCAGTTCACTAAGATCCTGGCGAATCAACCAGGCGATATGACTGCGCCAACGTTGACGAGCCGGCACATCTTTTTTGGTAAACCCCTTTATAAGAACCTGAGGAAACTGAGTTCGGTAGACAATTCCTTGTCCCCCTCGACTCATCTCTTCCCTCAGCTCATAAGCCGAGCCTTTCGTGTCCTGCACGCGCTTCTGTTGCGCTGTCGTAGTCGCGGTCATTTGCTTCAATCCGTTCTGAAAATTCCAACGATGGACTTGTCATCGCCATGGCGCGGCGTGGACCAGCCATTCAGTTCTCTCGTCAGCCATTGGCGCATACGACGTTTACTGCAGCGCAAGCGGCGCTGGTAAATAGCATCGAAGAAAGGCTCCAACTGCTCAGGAATCAGGTCGTCCGATATGCCGTCAGTCATCAGCAGCACACCATCTCCGGACCTGCTCAAATCAATCTCGGCGCTGTAGCATTCCTGAGAACTAGCCTGCGCCAGAGTAGCGGTCTGATTACAGAAGCCTCCACGTCGGCTTGTCAGCACCCTGAACACACCCTGACTTCTGACCAACAGCAATCCATCCCCAACCTGACCAACCACACCGCGTCCCGATGCATCTAACTTTGCCCACAGACAGGTTGTTTCGTGTGCCCTGTAACGATCACCGAAGTGCGCCAGCCAGGCATCACGCAGGGTTGAGCCGACCGTTTCATGTGACATTTCTTCTCGCTGACGGGCTAACTGCCTGAACAGTTGTACGGCTTTCTGTGAACCGATATGGCTGAGTGGGCGACTGCCCAGCCCGTCAGCCACAGCAAGACACCAACCACCGCGAATACCTCTGATACAGAAAGCATCCTGATTGGGCGTGCCCTCCTGCTGATGCGCGGGGCCTCGCACGGAGGCCCCACCCGCCAACAAACGCATCAGAATTCCCAGTCTTGATCGTCGGCGTTAGGAATCTGCAAAGGCATTGAATGATTAGGCGTAGCCGACTGGCTACGTGCACTGACACTCATGCTCACCGCACGGAAGAAACGGTGGATGTCACGAGCATTCTCGGCGCGAAACAGCGGTGCCTCAGGATCGTTGGCGAAATCGCTAAGCATGGCCTCGTCCGCATCAGCGCCAATGGCCATGGCAAAGCGAGTGGCCTTGGATGAGCGCTCGCCATTGACCAAGCGAGCAAGAGGAACTTCCCAATCATCATTGGGATAGCCATCGGATACCAGCACGATAACCGGCGTGTAGACACGGGTAGAGTCTTCGATCATCTGGCTGGCCAACGACAGTGCGCCGCCCAGAGGGGTCATGCCTTCTGCAAGCAGTGGCGTGAAACTTTGCAGTTGATGAGCCGGGGTCAATGGCAGGTTCACCTCAGCCTGACTTCCGCCAAAGGTGATCACACTGACTTGGATCTCAGCGCGCAAACGGCTTTCACCGGCAAAGCTGGCGATCATGTCCTTGAGCCCCTTATTCAGGGCTTCGATCTTGCCATCGACCGACATACTGCCGCTGGTGTCCGCCAGCACGATGATCGGCAGTGGGCGAGCAGTTTGGACTTGGAATTTTTTCAGTTCTGACATGGGTACTTTCCTTGTTAATTAATAAGAGACTCTTACCCTTAAGCGCATTTCATGCCAAAAGAATAAAATCCATAAAAATCAATAATTTAATAACTTTTACGTTACGAAGAGTTCAGAACAAAAATAAATATTCTTATCAAAAAGTAAATATATTTATCGAAAATATCAGTAGATCTTCACGCTAAAACCAAGTGCTCGGAGAGCCTTGCTGGTTCGGCCATTACGGGGTGGAACGACTTCCGGCCGGGCCCATCCAACCACCTCAGCGAAGGAGTTCAAGCCGTAACGCGAAATGCCATACTCCGAATCACGACCCGCATGGTAAAGACGCTGCCAAATCTCTTCATTTGGCCCCCCATAAAGCACGTAGTGGAGCAATTGGCGCACATCCCAGCCTTTACGGTTGCGCTGGCGTAGGATCAGCTCTGCGAAGGGATCAACGCGTGAATCCCGATCCAGTGTATTGAGCTCCGGGCGCCCGAGCACCGTCAGGGGAACCTTGATGATATGGTCCATGGTGGCGTGCGTGTTACGACACAGGGTGGCGAACTCTTCGCATGTCAGCCCCATTACTTTGTCTTGCGCCAGTAGAGCACGCACCGTCGGAGCACTATCGTAGAGCGCGTAATCCTCCCTTGAGGGGGCTTCCGGCAGTGATTTCCACCAATTCAGCTCAGTTTCCAGCGCCGCTTGTGGGTTGCCCTTGTTGCGCTGGTGATAGTCCTCATAGGGTTTATGAAGGCTGTCACCAACGTGGTTGTAGTAATACGCATGCAGGAACTGATCGACCTGCCAGGCTGCTGGAACATCGGCGCTAACCCAATTCGGGCGATAGTCACCTAGCTGTTGCTGGATGCTTTGCAAAATACCCAGGGTACTCAACCATTCGCGCTTGAAGGCCTCCTTGCGCCGATCGAATGCTGCCTTCTTCTGTACGAAGCTAGGCCCCTCCCATTCGGTATGTTGCCGTTTCTTGATGGCGTCGATATAGACACCTTTATTCAGGACATTGAGCCGTTCCATTTCAGCGATGTAATCCGCCGAAATGGGTATGGTTACATCCAGCTCTCGTAGGTATTCGAAGAAGTCCTCCAACTGGTTATCCATGCCGTTGGCTACCAACTCATCTTCCGAAAGAAAAACCCCCGCCTCGATATTCGTCAGCCAGCCGTTATCCGTGTGGTTGGCTGAGCCGATGTAAGCGCCATAGCCTTTCCACCAGATAAGTTTGGGGTGAAAGCGATCCGGGACGAATCGCGTGAAGATGTTGTTCTGTTGATGCCTGAGTAGACGCTTGAGCAACTCCACCGAGACTGGCACCGTATGGTCGTAGCGCATCCACAGGTCCAATCGCAGCTTGTTAGCCACGCAATGCCCAACCAGGTCCTGGGTTATATCAGAGGCACTGCTGCCGTAAGCCACAGCAGCCAATACGCCATCCACCTGAACCTCGGTGGACAACTCTGGCAGCAGATCGCGTAGGTGCGTTCCGTTAATTCGGTTGGCGATCAGTTTCATGCCGATTCCCTTCAATGCATTGAGTGACCGGACTGTTTATCAGCCTTTATTGAGGCGACTAACGCCAGTAGGTTCATGGCCTCGTCAATAGGGACGACGGTAGTGTCTCGGCAGCTTCGGAAATGGGTGAGTTTGAGGGACTTGAGGCGCATGGTGATGTCCTTATTAGAGCTGACCCGAAAAAGCCATATGACTTAGCGAAGAAATATTATCATTTAGCCCTACTAGGGAGGACTCCATCCCCTCACGCACACTTCTGTGCTTATAAAAGGCTTCCTCAAATTTGATCTGCAGGCTTTCAGGAGGACAGATGAACCGAACCTCTTCTAACTTGCCTTTGCTAATCATGCCTTTCATTGAGTTTGTAGAGGCTGCTTGAATTAACTTTTTGCAGTATTTAACCAACGCATACAAAAACAAACCATTGACACCAAACTTTGGCGTTAGAGCATTAATCTGCTGATTAAACGCTACCTCCCTATCCACATAGGCAGCATTACCAATGCAGTCGAAGCTCCCCGCGATACAGGTTAATAGTGTCGAACCCGCCGCCACACGGCGCCCCGCTTTATAGCCGACCTCAGACAAGTATTCAGCCGCCGGAGTCAATAAATCGCTTGGAGTATTGATATTGTCGGATTTAATCCACTCGATGAAATCACCGTAGTATTCAAGATTATCTCTCGGCGGGGTATTTCCTGTAGTCACTACAGCCATTTCTTTAATTGACTTTATCTCCCACCCCTTCGGATTGGTTACCGGGTCACCGAACATATCCAAAAACACCGCGCGGAGGAGGTCGTCGACGAATTGGATTGCCTGCTGGCGTTTGCGGCGGATAGCGTCGGCCTTGTCGAGGATGGCGGCGATGCGTTTTTGTTCAGGCAGAGGCGGGAGGGGGATTTCGAGCGCACGGATATATCCTGCTGAAAGATTTTTTTGTGCAACCCCTTGAGCATCCCGATTAAATTTGGCTTGTTGCGACCGTAGCCAAAATTTCAAATAACTTAATTCAAGAGTATTCGTCTCTGGCTTAATACCGAGAATTGCCTGATTTGTCGAAACTAAGCCCTTCACAATTGCTGTTTTACCTACAGACCCATACATCGCAAACAGCAATGTTCCTTCATCAAAAACACGCCCACGTATAGCCTCCAACCCTTCTTTCGTAATGTACTCCTCGGTGTCAGAGATATAACCATCGCCTGATGCTTCTAGATCGCTTATTTTCGCCCATGGGATACTCCCTCCCCAGTAGGATTCGGCTCCTCGGCTTGGAGTTCCACCGCTTTGAATTGAGCAAATTTCTGACAAAGTAGCTTTAATCACAGCATCCCCTCCAGCTCATCCAGATTCGCCTGAATTTCCTGCTCCAGCCCTTTAAGCCTCTGCATAATTACCTTCGGGTCTTCGTACTTTTCCTGCAGGTACATCACTTTCTTGTAGCGGTTGATGGAGAGGTCGTACTTGTTAGCTGCGATATCTTCGGCTGGGACGACAAAGGCTTTCTTGCTCTTGTCGCCGAACAGGGTGTTGATGGTGCTGTCGCTGATATTGCCGTCGACCATTTGCCGGTAAACTTGCCACTGGGCGATGGCGCCGGGCAGGTCGTTGCTACCCTCCCCCTTCAGTTCTGTACGTTTATCATCCAGAGAATACCCATCAGCCTGCACGTCATAGAACCAAACCCGTTCGGTGCTACCACCTTTTGTGAATATGATGATGGCGGTGCTAACCCCTGCATACGGTTTGAACACTCCGCTGGGCAGGCTGACAATGCCTTCGAGCTGGTTGTTTTCGAGCAGTTCCTGTCGTAGTTGCTGGTGAGCCTTGCTGGAGCCAAACACTACGCCATCAGGCACGATCACCGCGGCGCGACCGCCGAGTTTGAGCGAACGCAGAATGTGGGCGACGAACAGCAGCTCAGTCTTCTTGGTCTTCACCAACCCCAGCACATCAGGGTTGGTATTACTCTCGTCCAAGCTGCCCTTGAACGGCGGGTTGGCTAACACCACGTCAAAATAGTTCTGTTCCTGCCGTGGATAATGCTCTTTGATAGATTTGCTCAGGGAATCCTGGTAGCGAATGTTCGCGCCGTTTACCCCGTGCAACATCATGTTCATGCTAGAAACCCGCAGCATAGTGGTGTCGAAGTCAAAGCCCCAGAACATCTCCGTATTAATGTGCTGGCGGTAGGGTTCGAGCTGGTCACCGGTGAAGTGCTGATTGCCATCTTCATCGGTGAAGATACCCGACTCACTGGAGTGCTCGCGGTTGAGGTATTCCATGGTGCGGGCGAGGAAGCCCGCCGTTCCGCAGGAGGGGTCGCAGATCACGTCTGTCGGTTGTGGAGCAATCAGCTCGATCATGGCATCGATAATGTGGCGCGGCGTGCGAAACTGACCATTGATGCCGGCAGTGGTGAGCTTGCTTAGCAGGTATTCGTAGATATCGCCCTTCACATCGCTCTGAGTCAGCGGCAGGTCGTTGACCATCTCCACGGCAGAGGCCAGTACGGACTCGTTCTTGATCTCCAGATCGGCGTCCTGCATGTACTCGCTGATATGGCCAAGACCTTCACGCTCACCTCTCTCGCCGTCGGCGATGCCGAGCTTGGCGAAAAAGGGATAGACCTTCTGTTTGAGGTGCTTGTGCAGCTCCTTGCCACTCATATTGCGGAAATTTTTCCAGCGTAAAAGCTGCCCTTCCGGAGTATCGGGGAAAAGGCGGTCGAAAGCGTTGCCGCTGCGATTGGCTTTGCGCTCAGCCACGTCCTCTTGCATGTCGAGCATACGGGCGAACATCAGGTAGCTGATTTGCTCGATCACCGTCAGCGGGTTGGTGATGCCGCCAGTCCAGAACTTTTCCCAGAGCTTGTCGATATCGGTGCGGATTTTACCAGTGAGCATGCGAGGTACTTCTCTTGTTCAGAAATTTGGAGATTAGAGCTGGACAGCTAGCTCATCTTCGGATGATTGTTGGGCGAGTAGCGGCATGGCTTCAGTGGGCTCCGAAGCTTCGTCGATGGCTTCGACAATCAGTGACAGCCGTTCGCTTTCAAAGTCCATGTGAGCAGGCTCGAGCGCCGGCAAGGTTTTGCTGACCTTGGCTGAGAGCTTGTTGAAACGCTCAACTTTGCCGTAGAGACCCTGCTTACCGGCTAGAGCCTTGACGGTTTCGTTGTAGTGGTTGCTGACGGTATTAAGCGTGCCACCCAACTTACCGAGGCGCTCAGCCACAGTGCAGACCTGGTTGTAGATCTCGCCAGCCTTCTCGCTGATTTCCCGCGCCTCGGCGTTGCTGCGTTCGATCATCCAAAGGTTGGAAACCGTGCGCAGGATGGGAATTAGGGTGGTATGTGAGACCAGCACGATGCCCTTCTTGTATCCGTACTCAAACAAGTCTTTATTATGCTTCATGGCCTCGATGTAGGCCGGCTCAATTGGCATGAACATCAGCACGAAGCTGGGGCTGCGCATGCCAACGAGATTGGTGTAGTCCTTGGATGCAAGGTCATCGATATGCTTACGCACGGCTTTGATGTGTTCGGCCATAGCAAGCTGGTACGCCTCAGGTGACTCAGCGCCGACAGCGCGATCATAAGCGTTCAGTGACACCTTGCTGTCGATAATGATGTGCTTACCATCCGGTATTTTTACCAGGTAATCGGTCTGCTTACTTCTACCCTCGGCATCCTTAAAGGCGCTTTGTACCTCGAAGTGTGCTTCTTCGATTAACCCGCTCATTTCAAGCGTCCTGCGCAACTGGGCTTCACCCCAAGCGCCTCGCTGCTGCGAGTCGCCCTTGAGTGCTGAGGTGAGGTTATTGGCCTCTTTGCTCATTTGCAGACCGATATCAAGAACCTTTTTGATTTCACCATTGAGGCTGGTGTTGCCCTGCTGAGAGGCGTCATGCACGTCGTTGATACGTTTCTGGAAACCCTCGATCTGCTCGCGAAAAGGCTTGAGAAGACCGTCGATACTGGTCTGACTGGTATGGGTGAATGTCTTGCCTTTCTCTTCGAAGATCTTGTTGGCCAGGTTTTCAAATTCCTGGGTGAGCGACTTCTTGGTGTCAGACAGTTGGGTCATCTGCTCCTGAAAGTGCTCCTCGCGTTTCTGTAGGGTGGTTTTAAGCTCGGTATGGTCGGAACCGAGCTTATGCAGACGTTCCTGCAACTGGTTGAAAGACTCTATCTGCTGGGCATGCGTTTGCTTGGCCTCTGCAAGTTGCTCGCGCACTTCTCGTTCGGAGGTTTCTAGCGCCTTAGCCCGTTTGCCTTCGCTCGCCAGCTCGTCCTTCAGACCGTCGCGCTCAGTTTGCATGGACGCGTTTTTCGTTTCTGCAGCGGTAAGCCGCTCTCGCAGCTCAGCGACCTGCTCTTGAAAGCCCCGCAGTTCAGCCTGGGCCGTTTCCAAGCGTTTGGCCGTCTCATGATGATGTTGGTTCGCCTCTTCCAGTTTCAGCTGCAATGCCGCGCCTGTGTCTTTGCTTGTTAGCAGGTCAGCAGAGAGGCGTGTCGCTGTATCGGCTGCAGCGTGCAGCTGTGTCTGCAGCTTGCCTTGCTCCACCTGAAGGTTATGGCATTGCGCCTCTTCTGCTTTGAGCTGGCCTTGCAGTGCGGTCTGTTGGGCATCAGCAGACGCTTGGCCTTGCTGTGCCTGTTCTAGCTTCGCAGTCAGCATGCTGAACTGCCGCCCCTGCCGCAGGGCCGCGATGAAGTAGCCAATCACGGCACTGGCAATGGCGAGCACTGCGCTGATCACGATAATTTCCATCGTCCATTGGCTGGCTAGCATAATTGCTCCTAGAGGGCACTTGGCGGGGTAGTACCGCGCAAAAAGGGTTTGAGCACTGCCACCAACTCGGTGACATCAGTAGGTGCGAAGACGCCGTCGATACCCTCGTGTGAAATGCTGTCGAACGGTGGTTCGTAGAGTTTTTCCACTACGATGCTGCCGTGCTGAGCGATGTAGTTTTTAAGCAGGTTCATAAAACGTACCTGCTGGGCCGTGAGGCTTGGATGGGCATGGAGGAAGCTCTTGAAATGCTCCTCGATGGCTTGGGCATCCAGACCGATAATCTCGCGCACGGTTAGGTGCAGCTGATCGGCCGTGCGACCGTAGAACTCATTGAGTACTTCCAGACTGACGCCAGGGTGGCTCGTGAGGATGGTAGACGTGAGCGTTTTCAGCTCCGGTTCGGCAATGGGTTCGCCCTTGTGGATTTTCTGCAGGATCGGATTAGCCGCGAGCATGCCGTCGAGAATGTCCTTGAGGCGACGGCGATAGATCATCGCTTCGCTGGCACCGGCGATGTACACCGCTCGCTCCCCGCCCTGCACGTTGTCATCCCTGGTTTTGGTGGTGTCTATGCCGTACCCCGTGCTGGTTCCTGTTTGCCGGTATTTCATGATGCCGCGAAGTTCTTTGCGCGCGTTTTCCAGTTTGTCGATGCTCGGGTTCTGCCAGAAACCGGCGCTGCGCACTTCGGCAATCAGCACATCCTTCTGACGCACGGCCTGGATGTTGACCGCAAGCTTGTCCAACTCGGCCAGCAGGATGATCTTGCCATCATCGAAACAGCTGGCCTTCTCGACCAGGCAACGCTGAATGCCAGCAATCAACTTGTCCAACGCCGTGGCGTGTTTGTCGCGCAGCACCCGGGCCGACATCAGCGGGGCAATAGTATTGCTGAGCAGGTGCTGGGTTTTAGCATCGAACTGTTGCAGCAGATTGGTTTGCTGCAACTGGTGGACGACACGGAGTTCGCGCTTCACCGCCACGCTGTTTTCCGGCAGGTCATTGATGTCTGCACGTAGCAGTTCAATGGCTGCGTCGAACGCTGCTGCATGTTTCTGACGGAGTGCGGCCTGGGCAAGCTCCAGACGAGCTTCGAAGGTGGTTTGCAGCAGGGATTTGCCGCCTGTGTCATCCGGTTCCTGGTAATCCTGCTCGAAGAAATCGAAGTTGCCGTAGTGATCGAAGATCAGGAACTCGCTTTTATGTTTACCAGTGCCGAACAGATTAGGCCTCAGACGCGTGCCTCGACCTATCATCTGCCAGAACTTGACCCAGGATTTGACAGGCTTGGCGAATACCAGGTTGACCACTTCCGGAACGTCGATACCGGTGTCGAGCATGTCTACCGAAATGGCGATGCGGAAGTGGTTACCCGGCTTCTTGAATTCCTTGATTAGGGTGTCCACATGCGGAATGTCGTTGTGGATGACCTTACAAACCTTGGCCCCATACTGCGGGTAGAGCTTGCAGAAGAGCTTTTCCAGATGCTCGGCGTGGTCCTGGCGTTGGGCGAAGACGATGGTCTTGCCGACCAGTGAACCGGTCTCATCCTTAATGCCGTTGTTAATCAGATTTTCCAGGATAATGCGATCGGTGTCCTCACTGAAAATCTTGCGACCAATGTCCTTGCCGGCAATGGTGGTGCGCTTGGCCTCCTCCTCGCCGAGGTCATCTTCCAACTGGCGCTTCTGCTCATCGCTTAGGTCGTTGTAATGGATTCCGTCGCGCAGGAAGTCGGTGGTGAGGTCACGTACACGGAACGGTGCCAGATAAGGGGGCTCGTTGTTGATCGCGGCATCCAAACCGAACTCGAAAGTTGGATCGGTGGTTTCGCAGTCGAAAATATCAAAGGTGTTGCGGCTGATGAACTTCACCGGAGTGGCGGTGAGGCCAACCTGTAGGGCGTCGAAGTAATCGAACAGGTCGCGGTACTTGTTGTAGATGGTGCGGTGACTCTCGTCAGCAATGATCAGGTCGAAGAAGCCCACATCGAGCTGAGCGAAGCGGTTCATCATGCCCGGGTAGGTTGCGATATAGATGCGTGCGGTTTGATCCACCTTGTTGGTTTCACCGATCACGCAGCGCGGCTCACTAGGCAAATTCTGCTTGAAGGCCTCATCAGCCTGCACGCGAAGCTCCTTACGGTCGCAGAGAAACAGCACCCGTTTGGCCCAACCAGTGCGCAGAAGCAGCTCGGCCAAGGCAATGGCCACACGGGTTTTTCCTGTCCCGGTGGCCTGGATGATCAGCGCCTTGCGGCGCTGCTTTTGGAAGTGCGCAGCAACAGTTTTGATTGCTTCAATCTGGTAGGGCCGGTCGGCAATGCTCAGCTCGGGGTTGTGCTTTTCCAGCTCGGCGATGCGGTACTGACGCTGATAGTTCAGGTATTCAAGGCTGTCCTTGCTGTAGAGGCCGTACACCGGGCGATAGGTGTTGTACTGCTTGTCGTCCCAGATGAAGGTTTCGTAGCCGTTGCTGTAGAAAATCACCGGTCGCTGCATGCCCATGCGCTCGAAGCCGTCGGCGTACATACGAGCTTGTTCGCGCCCTGCCTGCAGACTGACATTGCCGGACTTCTTGGCTTCGATCACGGCCAGAGGCTGACCGTTGTCACCCCATAGCACGTAATCCGCACGCCCTTTGCCGGACGTGTTTCCGGGGAAGTCGACTTCCACCTCATGGCCGACCTGAGCCGGGTTACTGACATCCCAGCCGGCCTGCAGAAGCATGGCGTCGATCAGCAGTGCGCGGGTCTTGGCTTCATTCCATTGCAGGCTGTCGGCAACCTTCTGACTCTGCTGCTGACGCTTTTGTTGATCTGGCTTGGCAGGTTGGTCCAGCTTGTCGAGGTTGCGGGTGCGCTCCTGCTCCAGCTTGTCCATAACTCGCTGCAGCTCTTCCTGCTGCTTCTGCAGTTCTTTCTCGTAGCTGGAAACTGATTGCTGAAGCTGACTCAGCGCAGCGGTCGGATCCTTGACCTCAATGAATTCCGGCAGCGCCGCCTGAGTAACGCCGTAGTACTTTACAGCCATATACTTGGCAAGCTCATGCGCTGCATTTAAAGCCAGCTTGGCATTGCGCAAATCGCCCTCGCCACCATGAGCAGCGTCGTTACCCTGAATACGCAGGAAGTTAATCTGATAAACCAGCGATTTGCTGACGCAATCATTGAACACGGAGTCTTTCACCAGCTCATAGAAGCTCGACTGCGGCATACGCGGCAGCAGTTCTTCTTTGTAGATGGTTTTGGTCAGCTCTTCGGCAAAGCTGCGCAACCGGGTGAGGGCGCTGCCCGGATCGATGTGCAGCACCGCTTCAGCAAGGCCAGCCAAGTTGGCCAGCAGTTGGTTGCCGGTGCGAAGGAACTCGAAGTTAAGTGATTTCATAAAGGCTATTCTGTCCATATCGATCCTATAGCGAGGACCGTGCCAGTTTTATTCGATGCCGTATTTTTCCATCCAGTTGCTTAGCGTTTGCTGGCTTTTAAGGCCTAACAGACTGGCGGCCCGAGTTTTGTTGTGCCCAGTAATCGCCAGCGCCTTATGTATGTATCGGCCCGCGATTGACGAAATTATGTCTTGTATATCAATACCTTGCGAAACATCAGCGACCGATAAATCGGCCTCCGTTTGAGGTAATTTGAACAGCGCCTGTTCGATATCGCTAGCGGCTATCAGATCACCTCGACACCATAGAGCAGCTCGGAGCAACGTGGATTGCAGCTCACGGACATTGCCACGCCAAGGGTGATGAAGGATAAGATTTTTTGCTTCTGCGGAAATTTTCTTATTGCCGAGACTGGGGTCTTGGCTAGTAATACCAGACAGCACCTTCTCAGAGAGCAAAAGCAGATCGCCCTCCCGCTCCCTGAGAGGCGGGAGGTGCAAAACGCCAACGGCGATGCGGTAGAACAAATCTTCACGGAAGCGGCTTTGTGCAACTTCCTGCATTAGATTGCGGTGAGTCGCAGTGATCAGTCGCACATCAACTTTGAGTTCCTGGCTCGCTCCCACTTGGGTGAAGGTGCCTTCCTGTAGCACCCTCAGGAGGCGCACCTGCACATCTGGCGTCAGTTCCCCGAATTCATCCAGAAATAGCGTACCGCCGTGTGCCTGCTGAAAAACTCCCGCCCGATCTGCCACTGCCCCCGTGAATGCACCTTTTTTGTGACCAAACAATGTGGAATCGATCAACTCAGGCGCAATGGCACCACAGTTGACTGCGACAAAATGCTCCGCAGAGCGCGGCCCCGCATTGTGAATTGCTCTGGCAAACAACTCCTTACCGGTGCCGGTTTCGCCGTAAATCAGTACCGGAACCTGCTTCAGCGCCAGGATCTGCGCCTGCGCCTTGAGCGCCAGCATGCGCTCGTTTTGCGAGACGATACTGTCGAAGGCAGCATCCACTGGCACGTCTAGCCCTGCAAGCTGAACGAGCTTATTGGTGCTGATCGCATTGACCGCCGGGACATACTCAGCCGCGATTTCGAAGGGCACCTCAACTTGCTGAACGCCTTGCTCAAGTGAGGATTGGTAAAAAGTTGCCGGGTAGCGAGTCTTGCCCAGAAGAATCCACACCGCTTGCATAGCAGGTGTGCCGGGGCTGAGCAGGATAGACAACTGGGCACCTGGAACACTTAGACGCTTTAAATGCTGATTAGCTGCCTGGTAGATCTCCCCGAAATGGACGGGGGAAGACAATTTTTCGTAATACGCCGTGATTGGCACATCGATCTGCTCGCGGAGCCAAGCAAGATAGGGCTCAACGCGCTCCGTGGGATACGAGCAAAGCAACTGGAGACTATCGGCAGGTACAGCTTTTAGCGTGGACAGAATCGGGCCCGACTCACTGCCTGAAACTGCCTTGAGATCATTACCGCCAATCCAACTGATCAAAACGCGATGCTTTTTCACCACTGTCCCTGTACTCCCGGCCTCCCTCTTGCCGATTAGCATGAGGGGAAGATTTTTTTCTGAATTGCGGCTCAAATAATAAACCATCAGTGCGTTCGGTCTCGATGCGGCTCCCGACCTGAAGGCGACAATAGGCTTATGGCTGACGAGATGAGCACAGTACATTGAATGCTCGTGCTCCGAACCTACTTAGCTGAAGAGCGACGGTATTCTCGGTACAAGAACGACCAGAAATTGAACGAAGAATCCGCTCCTTGTGCCTCTTCAAGCTCCCATTCATGCTAATGGAGTCATTACCTCAGGGAGCCAGCTCAAAATGTCACCAGACTCACCAACCCCGACCAAGTGGCAGCGTTTTTGCTGCCGCTACCTAAGACAACACGCTTGGCAACATGAGTACGACGTCGGCGGTGACATTAACCCGCAAAAATTCTTGGTATGTATCGTTTGCAAAAAAGATGATAAGCGGAAAATTCACGACAGATACCCGCCGTCGAGATAGGCGGGATGGCCACGCTTTAGTGACACGACCGGAGCATGGTGCCGGTCTTGAATCATCAAGACCGACATCTCGCTGATTTAATCCAAATCCGAGCAGCAGACGTTTTGAGCTGTAGGGGGCCCAGACTTTTACCTGCTGTCGAGATTCCTGACGCACTTGCTCGCGAGCTAGTATTTGTTGAGCGATGGTGGCCTGGATCTCTGTATAAAGTTGCGGACGTTCATTATCACGGTCCGCACAGCCACGACCAATGCATAAGGCTCCATATCGAGCACATCGGGGTGGTTCCACTCCCTATCCGGACGAATGACCACAACAAACCATTTATCGGCAGGATTACGCTGCTTGAAGATCCATCTGGAGGATTGCACGGTTCGTCGACTTCTGAGCTGCGCCGAAATATCACGGTTAGGGACAGCGTCATCATTACGAGTCTTCTCTTCGTCCTGTTTTTCGTAGTTGAAAGACTTCTGGAGAAACTCAAGGGACTCACCTTTGACCAGACGGTAACTGATTTGAGTCGCCAAATGATCTAGCCGGGTGGTTCGAATTGCTGGTGAGTAGGCAAGGGTAACGCTTAGCTCCCTTATGCCCTTAGCCTTGCGTAGATAGGAAGCAGGCAGCGTAGTTCATAAAACTGACACGAGTCCTTCTCGATCGCTTCCTCGCATATCAAAACCACGCAATGATCAGAGTGTTGCGATTTCCTACACCTTCCTCCTCGGGCACTGTCTGTCGCGCTCGTGTTAATTTGGACAGATGCATAGGGCGTTTGCTAATGGATATCATTGAGTCAGTGGCAGTTAAAGGTGGCGTCGAACTGTTGCGTGTCCCGTCTTCGATCACCACAGAAGGCTTTTACTTTCCCCTTGAATACACAAAATTTCGGGATGAGTTTACCTAGCCGAGCATTCGATTATCATGGAAAAGAGAATGGATCAATAACTTATCTTTTCGCATCAAACGACACCTGCTGTCCAATGATGATTTCTATCGAGCGGCAACCTAGGCTCGTTTCTGCCTCGGGCTTTCAGCGCTAGTCGAAAATACTCTTTATTTTCCTGGCAGATAGATTTTTATTACTTCAGTTGTTTCTTTTGTAGGCAGCGACACTTCATCGAACGGGACAAATCTTTTCGCCAGCCCCTGATCAGTTTTGATAACCTTGTCGAAATCATATGTCAATTTCCTGGGCACTACGGTTACGGCAACTCCTTTTTCTACGTCCAATGCGAGTTGCATCCATTCGTCTCCTCTCTGAATGAAGAACGCAGTAGTTCGTTCCTTGGTATCCCAATATGCTTTCCCTTTTGTGATTGCATCAAATGCCCAGTCACGTACTGTAGTGTCGGTGACTACTTCGCCCATGCCGTCCACTCGCCACCAGCGCATTTTAATGTGTTTACTAATCTGCATAGTATGGTTCAGCAGATTTCTAACACTAGTTGCCGCATTTACCGTAGGTGCAATGCGCGAAAGAGCTTGGCTAATTGTTGAAGCCGCTCCCCCCGATACCAAGCTGACACCTAGCGATATTCCTCTCATCCATAACTCACCTTCTGCTAGCATCTTCCCAGTTAGCAAGTCTCGGCCTGTTATCAGTTCGGTTGCATCACGAGCCATTGCCGTCATTGGATTCAATCCTATGATTAAATCCACAGAGTTCATTAATATATAGGCGGCCGACTCCGCAAGTTGCCCAGCGGCCCGAGCGTCATCAACCCTTCCCTCCTGCAGATTCTTCTGCGCTTCATTTATAGCTATGATACCAGTAGCTTTAATTTGCGCATGTGCATAGGAGGCTGGATTAATTGAAGTGAGTGCGACATATGAGGACTCTAAAGAAACTTTTAGATCCCAAGGGGCGCTTGAAAAATCTGGAACTCCTGTAATATTAGTATTAGTATATGAAGGAGAGACAAAAACAGTGCCATTTGCGACCGACTTCAACTGCGCAAATGCGTCACTAGTTTGTTTTAAATTGTCTACAATAGATTGCGAGTATAGTTTAAGTTGAAATTGGTGTTTTGCTATTGCTTCCTGAAATGCCATTTCACGCGCTTTTAATTCTGCTCGCATGCTTGGAGGAACTGCAATATAACCTGCCATTGTTGTAAATGCTGCACCCAAAGCGGCGCCAGCTCCCGCGGAAAGTTTATTCTCAGATTCTAAAGTACCATTTCCTTCTATGGGTTTAGATGTATCAGGATCTACTTCGACAATTCCCTGCATCATAAATCTATCGGGCTCATTTTCTCCTCCACTTCTACGCTCACCCGAATAAACCGCCTGATATGTTTTTCCATCAAACGCTCGAAAAGTGACAATTTGTCCCGCAACAAGCTTTTCTATGTCAGCCAAAGACATTGCTGCCAAATCAACTATCTGAGCATTTTCAGCAGCGTGTACTCGATTAAAACCGTCTCCCATCAACGCTAAAACCGTGAGCCCGACATACATCAGCATTGTTGAAATTGAATACCTTATGGCGCCCATCATCTAGCTCTCCGGACTAGCATTTAACCTACTCACATTTCCAGAAATTATGGAGTTCCATATATTGATTCTTGAAAAATAAGTAGAGGAGGGGTCAATTACTTCAGAACTCATGCACATAGAGTGCTGAAATGATTCCACTCCTCGCAAATAAGCATTTAGTTGCAATGTAGAAATATGTTCATTTAGGGCGTCTCTTTGCAATATCAATTTTGCGCCTTCTCGAGCATGCTCCATCGCTGCTTCCGTGCAGGTCATTCTAATCCACTCTTCGGTTGAAAACGGTGGTTGCGATATTCCTTCCTTGTAGAGTAAATCTGCAACTGCAACTGAGTAAAAATCAATTGCCACTTTGTATCGATCCTTAGCCTCAACAAGTACAGACTCCGCTTGGGATCTTTTTTTATGTAAATCCTCTATATCAAGCCCAGGAACTTTACCTATCAAGCCAGATAAAGGCTTATTACTGCCACCCCATGAGTCAATTCCATTCACAGAGTCAATAAACAGCTGCATCGAAAATAACGCCCTGCCTAGAGCTGAAATACATGCATCAAGATCTTCAAGGTTTTTTACAATGTTCGTATCTGCGCAGTTTTTACGAAAATACTCCAAGCTATTACTATATGCCCCCAAGGACCCCGTAGACGTTGCTATTAAATATCTTAGATTGATCCATGCTACGTTATTACTAATATTTTGAATTTCTATAACTCGTGTATAATTGTCTTGGATATCGTTATATATTTCCAGCATTTTTGCTTGATGACCGGCCTGCATACCTGCTTCAAGTACCGATGCAACAAGAAGCGCCGCGGCAAGTGCAGGTGCCGCAGGTCCTCCCAGTAGTGTATATGCAGCTAAACTAGCCCTTGAGCCAGCATATGCACGTTGCTTGTCGTTATCAGCTCGCGAAAAATCGTATGCTGCCGTGCCTAAGTCGATTGATGAAAAAATTGTTGTTCCCACGCCTACAGGTAACGTTGTTGCGACTGTTTTATTAAAATATTCAGCCATTTGATTTTTCGCATAAGCTTCAGCTGACTTCAATGCAATATCCGCGGCAACCTTATCTTCATCAGACCCGGCCTGAGTTGGCTGCGATAGCAAAACTGCTGAGCAGAGTAAAACTAATCGTCGATTCATGAGAACCCCAATCTCTAATGGGATATTAAAATGCACTCCCCCCCAAACGACATGCAGACTTTTTGTTCCTTGTTAGTACTTGTTCCATCCGATATTGTATGGGTGGCGTACATTACTACTTTAAACTCTTTACCCATGGTTGCAATTGACTCGGAATTAGACGTTACATCAGGCAATTCGCTTTCGTATATTTTTGATACAGTA
>NZ_JAPJIV010000010.1 GCF_026241895.1 Pseudomonas sp. RIT-562
GGATCTTTGGATCTTTGGATCTTTGGATCTTTGGATCTTTGGATCTTTCGATCTTTCGATCTTTATCGGCGCCACGCGCCTCATCCGCTGAACCAACACCCCCGCCAAGCTGTCCCTTTCTTTAACAGGATCAATCGCTTATTTGCAGCTACTCTAGAGCATAGGGCGCAAGCACCCTCCGGTAGGGTGCCTGACTAATAAGGAAGTGCATGAACAAGCTCATGGTTGCCATAGCAGTACTGGCACTGGCACTGGCAGGCTGCACCACCAGCGCAAAGACCCATGCGGTACGCGGTGTCAGCGGAATAGAGATCGACTGCTCCGGCCTGGGCTCAGGCTGGGAAAAATGCCGCAAGCGCGCCGACAAGGAGTGCAAGGCCGCAGGCTACAAGGTCATTGCAAGGTCGGACGACGCCAAGGACGAGGATGAATACCCATTTGGTTTTAATCCTGCAGGCTATCTGACACGCACCATGCTGGTGATCTGCAGGTAGCCGAATCATCGGTCAGGCTGCTGGCAATGCCCAGAAGTAGGGCGGCTTCAAGCCGGTAACGATATGTCAAATCTTGGACTGTTCAAATAGCTCCGAGCGTGCTAAAACCTTTGAAGCGCTGATCTAGCTGCTTGAAAAAGAAGGGAAAAATATGACGAAGTCGGAGTTGATCGAACGAATTGTCACCCATCAAGGGCTGCTCTCATCCAAGGATGTGGAGCTGGCCATCAAGACCATGCTTGAACAAATGTCCCAATGCCTGGCAACCGGGGATCGTATCGAGATTCGGGGTTTTGGCAGCTTCTCATTGCACTACCGCGCACCGCGGGTAGGGCGTAACCCAAAGACCGGGCAGTCGGTTAGCCTGGATGGCAAGTTCGTTCCGCATTTCAAGCCGGGGAAGGAGTTGCGGGATCGGGTTAATGAGGATGAGGAGGAGGGCGTTTGACAGCCTTTGATTTTCAGGGAGTTAGTAATGCGTAACTTGAAGCGTGTAGTGTTCGCGGTCTTCGCCCTGTTGCTGGTCTTGACGATTCTAGCGTTCGTGCTCGAGAACCAGCAGTCTGTTTCGCTGTTATTCCTTGGATGGTCAGGCCCTCAACTCCCTGTTTCCTTGGCGATCTTGGCTGCGCTTCTGCTGGGAATGGTGATCGGGCCTTTGCTGAGTTTACTCCTGAAGCGCACATCCCCGCGTTCGAAGTATCCTAGCTGATTTTTTCTGCACTCCGAGCGGTGGACTTGGCTTTAGCCGCTGCTTGTCTACATCCATTAGTAAAAATGCCATTAAGCTGTAAAATGTTTCGCTTGTCCGGAGGCGGCTGGTTCCGAACTCGGACGGTCTGACTCCGCAAGTAGCTTCGGGTCAATGCCGGCTTTCGCATTCATGGATTAGACAGTGCTCGGTTGGCAGCCCTGTCAGTAACTCAAGGGTATGGTTTCGCGTGAAAATCTTAGTAACCGGCGGCGCCGGATTCATCGGTTCGGCGGTCATCCGCCATATCATCTCCAATACTTCCGATTCTGTCGTGAATGTCGATAAACTCACGTACGCGGGTAACCTTGAGTCCCTGGCGGAAGCCAGCCGTGACCCTCGCTATGTGTTCGAGCGCGTTGATATTTGCGACCGTGAACAAGTCGACCGAGTTCTGCGCGAGCATCAGCCGGACGCCATCATGCATCTGGCCGCAGAATCTCATGTCGATCGGTCCATCTCCGGCCCGTCTGAGTTCATTCAGACCAATATCATCGGCACCTACACTCTGCTGGAAGCTGCTCGCCAATATTGGCTGGCACTGGACGATGTTCGCAAAAGCGGTTTTCGTTTTCATCACATCTCCACTGATGAAGTTTACGGCGACCTGGAAGGCCCTGAAGACCTCTTTACCGAAACCACACCCTACCAGCCAAGCTCCCCGTATTCCGCCAGCAAGGCAAGTTCCGATCACTTGGTCCGTGCGTGGGCGCGTACCTACGGCTTGCCAACCCTGGTCACCAATTGCTCGAACAACTACGGGCCTTGCCACTTCCCTGAAAAATTGATCCCGCTAGTCATCCTTAACGCGCTGGAAGGCAAGCCGCTGCCTGTCTATGGTAAAGGCAACCAGGTGCGTGACTGGCTCTACGTCGAAGATCATGCCCGCGCACTGTACAAAGTTGTCACTGAAGGCGTGATTGGCGAGACGTATAACATCGGCGGCCACAACGAAAAGCAGAATATCGAAGTCGTACATACACTCTGTGCACTGCTTGACGAGTTGCGACCAAATTCACCACACCGCCCGCACGCGAACCTCGTTACCTATGTGCAGGATCGTGCCGGCCATGACCAGCGCTATGCCATCGACGCCAGCAAAATCCAGCGGGAGCTGGGTTGGATTCCTGAAGAAACTTTCGATACGGGGATCCGCAAGACGGTGCAGTGGTATCTCGACAATACAGAGTGGATTGCTCACGTTAAGAGCGGAAGTTATCAGCAGTGGATAGACCAAAACTACAGCTCGCGCACTGTAAACGAATAAAGGTGTTAGTGCCCTAGTGGCGATGCACTGAAGATGGATACAAATCAGAAGTTTTAACAAACAGACCCTATCAGTTTTCAACGAAGATAGGAGAAGTGTTTTATTGATTGTCGAGGGCTAGAGACGTATGCAGAACAATTCCGCTGTAACCTCAAATACTAATGAGGTCGACCTGAGGGCGCTGATGTCGGCCCTTTGGCGCCAGCGATTGGTGATTATCGGCGCTGTGATCGTAACAACAGCGATAGCGGCAGCCTATGCGTTTCTGAGTAAGCCTATTTATGAAGCTAAAGTTGTAGTGGTTCCGCCGACTCAGAATGATGTGGCGAACTATAACTATGGTCGAACACCGGAAAACGAACTGGCTCCTTTCAACGTAAAGGATGTGTACGGTGTTTTTCTACGGAATCTGCAGGCAGATTCACTTCGTCGTGAGTTTTTTTATAAGACGTATCTTCCTTCGTTGTCTGAGGCAGATCGAAAAAAATCAATAGAATCGTTATACAGCGACTTTTCTAAAGTGCTCGCTGTCTCGCTTGCTGGAAAAGACAATCCTGACCGATATGCGGTGACTGCAAGAGATGAACATCCGGAACAGACGGTCATATTGATTGGGAAATATATCGGTCGGGCCAGTGAGCTGGCCAAAAAGGAAATGATTAAGAACATTTCGAGCGAAGCTGATGTTCTTGCCCGAAATCTTCAACAGCAGATAGTGTCGATCCGTGAGGTTGGGCTGAAGTCGCGTGAAGATTCCATCACCAAATTGCGAGAAGCATTAGTTGTGGCGGAAGCAATTGGTTTGGAAAAGCCGCCAATCGTAAGCGGGAACTCCGAAGTGAAAGTGGCTGGAAGCCTGGATGAACAGCCTCTTTACATGCGTGGCATCAAGGCTCTAAAAGCTGAGATTGATAATCTCGAAACCCGAAAATCGGATGATCCATTTATTAATCGGCTAAGAGTGCTGCAAACCAAATCAAAATTCTATACGGATCTTGAATCGAACATCAGGAATGTCGAAGTTTTTAGAATGGATGGTCAGGTTGAGCTGCCCGATACACCCGTTCAACCTAAAAAGGCACTGCTGTTGTTGCTTGGCGCGATGCTTGGTTTGATCGTGGGAGTGATCATCGCGCTATTCCGGATATTTTTTTCGAACGAAAAGCATAATCTCTCAAAGAACTGATTAGGTCTGCTTAAAAATTGGCTGGAATCGCCAACGTCAATTTTTCCAGGTTGTTGCGTAGCTCGGCTGCGCAGCATTTTCCAGCAGTTGGCGTTGGCGATCCTGAATCAGGATTCATCGCTCGGAGTTGTGAGTTTTGTTTTACTACCAGCTACCAGTAAAGCAATTGCGTCAGCAGTCATGCTTGGCCACAGGACTCTGGACCTTAAGCAGCCCTCGCAATGTAGTTCTGTACCAAACATCAATGAAGCTATGCTTAGTATGAGTGACGATTTCAGTCGGATATCCAGTAAGCGCAGGGTGCCCATCTATCGTCGCTATTTTCTGTACATATATGTTGGATCAAGTATTAGGAGACGATATGAAGGGTATCATTTTGGCGGGCGGCTCAGGAACACGGTTGTATCCCATCACCAAGGGGGTTTCGAAGCAACTGCTACCGATCTATGATAAACCCATGATTTTCTACCCGCTGTCGGTACTCATGCTTGCGGGAATCAGAGATATTCTGATCATCACTACGGCGGACGATCTCAACGGCTTTCAGCGTTTGCTTGGTGATGGTAGTCAAATAGGTGTGACCCTCGAATACGCAGTCCAGGAGAAGCCAGATGGTTTGGCACAAGCTTTTCTTATAGGCGAAAAATTCATAGGAAGCGATCGAGTTTGCCTTGTTTTGGGGGACAACATTTTTTACGGACAAGGTTTTACTCCCTTGCTCCGGTCTGCAGTGAATCTAGAACGTGGTGCTACTGTGTTCGGGTACCAGGTCAAGGATCCGGAACGATTTGGTGTAGTGCAATTCGACGATAACAAGCGTGCAATTTCTATCGAAGAAAAACCGAAGAAGCCAAAATCAAATTTTGCAGTGACAGGCTTGTATTTTTACGACAATGACGTCATCGATATCGCCAAACAGGTCAAACCCTCTGAACGCGGCGAATTGGAAATTACCAGCATCAATCAAGCCTATCTGGATCGCGGTGATCTGCATGTCGAAGTGTTAGGGCGTGGATTTGCCTGGTTGGACACTGGTACTCATGAAAGCCTTCTAGAAGCATCGCATTTCGTCGAAACTATTGAAAAACGTCAAGGCTATAAAATCGCGTGCCTTGAGGAAATTGCATTTAAAAATGGATGGTTAACCCGTGACCATTTATTAAAGGTAGGGAATGAGTTGAGCAAAAATAGTTATGGTCAATATTTGATCAGCATTGCTAACGAATCTAACAAATAGACTAAGCAATTCATCATAGGCAGGCTATGGCATATGTAGAATGCAATGTTATGGCCTGCGTGAGTTGCAGCAAAAATCCAAAGTTTTCATAGGATGAGGCGCATTTAGATGGTGGTCGAGTCCGTGTTCCATTCCACAAAAGAACGATACAGAGTTTCACGTAGCTCTGTCGGTTCTGGAGTGTAGCAAAATCGAAATTGCTTCATCCGATTGCCTTTTCTAATGTGCTCTGTGTAATTCTTCCTTCAGTTGCATCTAACTTTCCTGTGTTCTACCAGTCGCTATCGCAACGATGCTCGTAGTTTGTATAGCCGGCGGCATCGAAAAACTGAGTTCGCAGGCATTAAAATCTCAGCTGGCAGAGCTCCTCTCGTGTACGCGGCATTGGAACAATTCAAAAAATCTACTAAAATATGACTGTGAGTGCGCCTGACAGCGTCTTGGTGATCCTTCGGCTCATCTTGGTTGGGTCGATGAGTACTTCGATCATCAGGCTTGCGCTATCGTATGTGATTGGGCAGAAGGAGTACTTGCAAACGCTATTCAGCTCTAATCTCTGCAACAAAAACTACACAATCAAAATAAAAGGATATGCGATAAAAATGAGCGAGCCTAAAGACTACTTTGTGCACTCCCACGGCTTATGCGAGACCCTGAAAGTGGGCAGAGGCTCGCGAGTCTGGGCTTTTACACATATCTTGCCGGGTGCGACGATCGGTGAGAACTGTAATGTATGCGATCACGTTTTTATTGAGAATGACGTTGTTATTGGCGATCGAGTAACCATCAAATGTGGTGTTCAAATTTGGGATGGGATTTCCATTGAGGACGATGTGTTCATCGGTCCAAACGCGACATTCACTAATGATATCTTTCCGAGAAGCAAAGTCTATCCCGAGAAGTTCGAGAGAACCATAATTTGTAAAGGAGCATCCTTGGGCGCCAACTGTACAATACTTCCAGGCATAACAATTGGAGAAAATGCAATGGTCGGCGCCGGATCTGTGGTTACTCGCTCAGTACCACCAAATGTAACTGTTGTAGGTAATCCTGCAAGGATTTTGAAAGCTAATAATTTATAATTGCAGAGCTAACGCTTTTGAATCATTATTCATCAGTGTATTAGTTACAGGCTCCTTTCCTTCAGGGGCCTTTTTATTACGGTAGACTCTTTCCAGACTTGAGTTGGTTGGCGTACGTATACGTAAGCTACGTTTCAATATAGCGCCAGAATCCGGACACCTAGGGGATCCGCTCCTGATTAAGAAATGTTCAGCAGGATCGCTTGCATGACCCAATAGAGCTGATCCGATAAGGGCTGCACCTTATCTACTTCCACAGCTGGCTGGGAGAGGCCCCCTGGTTGGTCCTACAGAACGAATGTCTAGCCTGCACTTCGACTCAGCCCATACCTTCACGCGCCCTTCCAGTGCGCCAATAGAAGACGAGCATGGATTCCTTTAGGCGCTCCATGCTGACGTATGGCTCGCCTCGGCGATTTTGCTGACGTTGGCGACGTCGTTATCTTGCTGAATCAGACCGAAACATCGAACGGTGATGGAGTAATTCATATAGGATCATTGATCACATATAGAAGGAAATTACTCAGTGCAATTGCTCTCAAAAACCATAAAATTAAGGCTTGTTGAAGAAGTCGATGCAGAATTTATTATTAGTTTGCGTACGAATGTCGCATATAACACGCACCTTTCTGGTGTCAGTGACGATATCAACGCCCAGATACAATGGATAAAGGACTATAAAAAAGACGAATTAAGTAGAACGCAGTTCTATTTCATTATTGAGCGCAACGATGGCGTTCGATGCGGTACTGTGCGGATATATGATATTAAAGCCGATTCTTTCAGTTGGGGCAGCTGGATACTAAACGAAGAAAAAACACGCTATTCTGCAATAGAAAGTGCATTTCTCGTCTACAGTTTTGGATTCGATAATCTTGGGTTTAAAAAAAGCCACTTCGAAGTCAGAAAAGGGAACGAGAAGGTGATTTCGTTTCATAAGAAAATGGGCGCGCAGTATGTTGGCGAAACGGAACACGAATACCTTTATGAAATAACAAAGCAGGCGATTGAGGCCTCTCGACAAAAACTTGCGAGAATGATCCAGTGATATCACGTCTTCAAATTAATGCTTTCTTGAACTTATAAATATTCGACCTCTACAATTAGAAGCATTTCGCCCGACTCCCGCGCTTTATCTGGAAGTTATGTTGATGGTTGTAGCTTGTAAGTCTTTTTGTACGGTTACATACGTAAAGCATCATCAGTCTAGGCCGCCAGCGCTCATCATAGCACGAATCAATGCGACAACGACTTGTGACCAGAGGCATCAGCCTCTGATCACAGGTGAAGGTACGACGTCAGGATTGGGTTGTTACGTGGTGGTCCCCTTGACTAGTTATCGCACGTTAATATGAATAGGAACGTACGCAAAAAATCGTTCTGGAAAAAACACCTATATCATCGTTTTACGTCCACACACGTTGCCTGTCTTCTTATTTCGTCCGGTCTGAGGCAAACGAAAACTGTTACAGCGTAGAAAATCACTCCACCATACGGCTGTACATGCAAAGGTCCTGCGAACAACATATTTACCATAATTAGCAGGTATATAAATATTGAGACTTTTATAACCGTATGAGGGTAACTCTGCGCTATACAATATTTCTCTAGATTTTTAAGTCGCCACAAAATAAAGATTACCAGAGTGGAAAACGCTAACAGATTTAATATGCCGCCTATGAACAGAAGGTCAAAAATTCCATTATGCGCCATTGGATAATCGGGAAAACCTAAAGTCCCTGAGCCTCCTACCATCCCGACTCCAAAGATCAATCCGGAAGATCCATGCATCTCATACAGTTGTGACGGCAGAAACCACAGCCGGTCAAGCAGGCTCTGAGCGAATGTGACATCGGACGCGCCTGATCCTTCTTTAAACCTAAAGATGTTATCTACGGTTGCTACTACATAGCTAACCTCGAGGAAGTAGAACACGAAAATTAACAGAGGTAAGACGAAAACCACAAAGCCAATGATTTTGAGTTTGTTGATCATTGCTCCAGAAAAAAATAAAAGCATGAAGAATAACGCGATGTTCACAATGGCAGCTTTCTGCAATGTACAGAGCATGGCAATTATTACAATTCCTAAAGAGCAATATCTGATCATCTTGTTATCAAACAAGAAATAGATAATGGGAAGAGCTAATCCGCCGAAAATTCCATACGCAGTCAGATTTCCTGCGAGTGATGAGAACCTGACCAGGCCTTCACGTTCAGATGCCTCAGGGAACCAGGATATCGCACCCAAAACAATCTGATAAAATATCGAGAATCCGCCAAGCAGGATAAAAAACGAAAAGACCTTGAGTAAAAAAACGTAGTGGGCAGTGCTCTTGATTGCGAGAATACAGAACAATGCAAAGGGAATCATGTAAAGGTACCGGGCGAATGAAATTGTATAACTTTCATCCGGATACCATAAGTAGGAATAGGTCAAAGGTAATAGGTACGATAAAATAAATAGAAGTAGCGCGTAAAACCCAACGCTATCAACCTTTGTCCTGTTAAGTGAGTATAACAAAAAACCCACAATCGAAATTAGTAGCGGAATTCCGGAATATAATTCAGATATGTTTCTGAGCGTATGTAGTAGATAAGCTCCTGTTGCAAGAAAAATAAAAAAATAGTCTTGCGGGCCTATTTCTTTTCTAGTGTTATCCATGAATATGCCCAAATAAAGTTTTGAAGTGTCTTATGTAATTTATCTTTGCTGTATCAAGATAGCTTAAATGAAAGTTAAAATTGTTTGATGACTTCATCATACGGCGTCTTTCGATCGTTGGTCTGGTAAGTGCCCTGATCGAGGAGAGGCCCGGTCTCGATCGGTTAGGCTAAAGACGGGAATAAATAAATCCATTGCCAGACTCTCCAGGTATGTTGCGGATGGCTGTTCAACACAACTAGAAAGCTCTTGGTTGAATACGGCCGACCGTCGGATGAATAGATCTCTACTACTAAAATATTTTCTTCAGAGAGTTCTTGATTGAGCGAAATAGCCAGCTAGAGAAGGGCAGGGACCCAAGTGCGTAAATAAGTCGAGGAGCGTTTCCGCCCGATTTTTTGTATATTTCGACATATTTAGTCAATGCTTCTTTGTTTTTCACGAGGATCGCATTGTAAATAATACCAAGTAAGAACCTTTTACGACCTTTATTGCATGCGGCGACAACCTTCGGATCTTTACCATATTTTTCTTCAACAAGATCTAGCGTTTGCAGAAAATTATCCGCATATGAAAAAATTTTGTGCCCAATATTGTTGTCATGTTTTCTATAAATAGAAAGAACTTCGTCTAGTCTAATGACTTTACCTTTGGAACTGATTTCGATGAACAGTAACCAATCGCAGGCCGTAGAGATTTTTTCGTTGAACCCACCAGCAGGTATGGCCGCTCTGGCCACCATCGGTACTGGTCCTGGAATTTGAGCTCCATAGTTCGCCATCATTTCATAGAAATTTGTGACTACATCCTTCGCTCTATCCCCAACGGTTCCAGTGATTACACCATTTTTCAGAATATGGCAGGGGTGGTAACAAAAAACTACTTCAGGGTGTGCTATAAAAGCTTCAACTTGTCGACTGATCTTTGTTGGATATAAAATATCATCTCCACCCATGAATGCAACAAATTCACCGGAGCAATTTGAAAGTGCAACATTAGAGTTTTTGACGATACCTTGGTTAACTGGGTTCAATATCAAATTTATTTTATCAGGATGCTTATCTTTGAATGCCGCCAAGATTTCAGCTGTCCCATCGGTAGATCCGTCGTCGGAGATGACTATTTCGATATTGCTATAATCTTGTGCTAAGCAGGATAAAACAGCCTCCTCTATGAGAGTGGCCTGATTGTATGAAATCATGAATATGCTGACTTTCGGGGAGTTACTATTCATATCGAACCCGCTAAATAAAAATTCAAATTTGCTGTGTGTTTTTCTGAAGATAGCGCCGCACAAAATATGCCATAACGAGCCAGTAGGCTGCATAGTTAACCGCGTGAGCGACAGCTACGCCTTCAAGTCCCATGACTTCAGTGAAAATCCATGTCAGTGCGACAAACCCGCCCGCGAATGTGATTTCAGTTACGATAAATAGCTTGTACATAGCCTTTCCTAACATTAGATAGGCCAATATCCAACTACCAATTTTCAGAGTATCGCCGAGCATCTGCCATGCAAACAATTCTCGCATGGGGGCAAAGTCTTGGGTGAACAGCAACGTGATAATCAGGTCGCGTAGCAAGTATATGATCAGGCCGCATGCTGCGGCGACCGGGAGGACGATTTTGTAACCTTGGAGGATTTCTTTTCTTATTTCCGCAGAGTGTTTCAATTCGGAAAGTCTTGGTAGGTAGTATACGCTCAAGGTGGTAGTAACCAACATTAGGTAAGCTGTGCTAAGGCGCCAGAGCGCTTCCCAGTAGCCAGCGGCGTTCCAGCCAAAGGTTTCACCTAAGTGGTTGCGGACCAGTATGTGGCTGACTGGTACGCATGCGGCGGAGGTCAGAGCCATTAAGGTGTATTTGCCAAGGTTGATCACTGTCGTCTTGTCGACGCCGCCTAGCAGGAATCGCATTTTGAACCAAGGTGCTTTATAGCAGATAAACAAAGTGACAAAAAAACTGATTGATTGATATATTGCTAATGCAACCAATGCACCGTAGAGGCCTAGCTGAATGGCCATAACCGTGGTGACCAACAAGGCGAAAATGCTGCCCGCAATATTGGCGATCACGTAGCGAACTATTTCCTTTTTACCATTTAGTATCGCGAGGAGAAGGGTGTTAAAAGTAAAGAGCACCAAAGTTGCAGCAAACCATAGAAATACGCCGCCATAGTTGGCATCCTTCAAAAACCAGACCGCTAGTGTCTGGTTGAACAGGGCTAATATCAGCCCTGTTACTATCGAGCCAGCTAGCGCAATGGTTCCAGCTGTACGCCACACCAGATGCTGCTTCGGTTCGTCGTCAAAATACTCTGCGGTATATCTTGTGACACCGTTATTGATTGCCCCACTCGCAAAGGTGGTAATCATCTGCACCGCATTCTGAAATTGGCCTATCGCGGCGTATCCTGAAGGCCCGACATAGACTGCGAGAATTTTGTTAATTCCCAATAAGGTCAAAATCTTTATGATGACCGCAATGCCGTTGAGCAGGCTGGTTTTAATTAGGGTCATACCCAGTAGGCCTTAAGAGGAGAAGCTGTTGCAGGCTTCTACAACTTGGGCAGCCTCATCGAGAGTAAGTGTCGGGCCCATGGGCAGGCTCAAGACCTCTTGGTGGATTTTTTCTGTGATGGGGAAGTGCATTGCATTCAATTGCGGGTAAGCCTGTTGTTGATGCGGTGGAATCGGATAGTGAATCAGGGTTTGCACACCTTTGCTCAATAAATGCTGTTGCAATGCGTCACGTTGCTCGGAACGAATCACGAATAAGTGCCAAACGTGTGTCGTCAGGCTAAGCGGCGAATCGGCGCTTACCAGAGGTAAGATGACAGCCGGATTTTTAATGCCTTTGATGTACAGCTCGGCGATTCGGCGACGGTGTGATGTCTGCTCATCTAGATATTTTAGTTTTACACTGAGCATGGCTGCCTGAATTTCATCTAGTCGGCTGTTAACACCTTGATACAGATTCTTGTATTTTTCATGTGAGCCATAATTACGCAACGCACGAAGTGTCTGCGCCAGCTCATCGTCATTTGTTGTAATGGCCCCAGCATCGCCAAGTGCGCCAAGGTTCTTGCCAGGGTAGAAACTGAATCCAGCGGCATCTCCCCAATTGCCCGCTTTGCGTCCGTCGATGCTTGCTCCATGAGCCTGGGCGCAGTCTTCGAGCACCAACAGGTTGTGTTGCTTGGCAATATCGAGAAGCGCTGGCATATCAGCTAACTGGCCATACAAGTGCACCGGCAGGATTGCGCGAGTTTTTGAAGTTATTGCCCGCTTTACTTTCTCTGGGCATAAGTTGTAACTGGCTTCGTTTGGTTCGACCAAGATCGGAACAAGGTTGTTTTCAGTAATTGCGAGAATACTTGCGATGTAGGTGTTTGATGGCACTATGACTTCGTCGCCATCTTTCAGCTTGGAGAGCTCCTTCCAAGCGCGCAGAGTCAAGATCAAGGCATCTAAACCATTAGCTACCCCAATACAATGTTTGCTACCACAATAAGCAGCAAACTCTCCTTCAAAACGGGCTAGTTCGGATCCAGCGATGTACCACCCGGAGTCAATCACACGGGTACAGGCCTCAATAAGCTCAGCGCGGGAATTTGAGTTGATTTGTTTAAGATCTAGAAAATTGATCATTTGATATCCGGCTTGTTAGCGTGCAGGGGCAATTCAATTTATTTAATATGGGCGGTAAAATCTTCGTAATCACGAATGTAGTCGCCTTCATCATAGTGTTCGCTAGCGAAGACCAGTAGTACACAGTCAGGACTGAAATCGTGCATTTCATGCCACACCATGGCATCGATGATCAACCCCTTAGTCGGCGAGTCGAGCCACTCATCAATGCGTTGTTTGCCGTCGTCCAAGATCATTCGGCATCGGCCACTAACGCATACTGCAACTTGCTGAAGTTGTCGGTGGGCATGAAAACCGCGAGCCACACTCTCTTGTGTACCAAAAATGTAATACGCACGCTTCATCTCGAACGGGATTGTTTTAGACCCTTCCAAGATGACTAGCGAACCACGTGCATCACCAATATGTGGAAAATCTACCCATTTGAGCAAGCTCATTTTGCTACTCCAGTAAGTTTCAAAAGTACTGCGCATAATTTTTGTTCGTCGCCGTGGGCAACAGCCAATGCCGGACACTTATTTTTAAACAAAAATTATTTGATGGGATCTTTCTTAAACGAGCTGCTTCGCACGCTAATGATCTCAACGTTTGCACCAATTTTGCGGTTTGCTGATGCGTTCCTGCGCTACCAGGTTTTGACTCACACAAAGATACATCCCCGCAGCGGAGCGTTTTGGCCGGCATTAATCCCATAGATGTGAAGCCGGTGAGTTCACGCTTGTCAGCCGATCTGTGGTTGGAATGCAGTGCATCAGCGTAAATCCTCGGCAGCGGCATGGTGGCGAAGCGTTGCGATTGGCTGCCAAGCCTGGCTAACGGCAATGTGTGAATATCACCATTGGAGAGGTGCTTGCAAAGGTTAGATAATGCGGGGCCGGAGGCGATGGCATTCACGAGTCAGATCCAACTGAAATCGGGTCGCAGCATCGTTGACAGGTAGGCAACGATCCTTGAAGCCCTTTGCTGTCTTGCCCTGCGCGGTTCCTCGCGGATGAGGAGCAGTTCGGGATAAGGCTATGCTTCGTTTCCGGCAATGTAGAATTCATAGCATTCTGTACGCGGAAAATGATATTACACTTGTCGACAAAGCCTGGGCAACTGGAAGAGGTAAGGAGAGCTTACGCTGGTGATCAAAGGCGGCGAAAAGGTGCCAATTGGGCTTCGCGCATCGAGATTCAGCGCCGAAATCGCGTCCGAGTCTTTGCGCTTCCCGCCAGCAACCCAGGTGGTAGCAGGCTGAATTGGAAACTACAACGACCTTTTTGGGTCGGTGAGCTGCGGATTACAAATGCCCCTCGGCAGATGAGGCATTGAATGTTGCAAAAGCTAGGTGATATGGCTTTGTGCTAGCTTTGGTCCAGTCCGCATCGGCAAAGAGATCTTCTTCAAAAATCCCAGTCCACTATGGTAAAATTTCGTATATTTTTTCGGGAAGCTTCTGCGTGGAAAATTTTGCAAACAAGACATTGCTAATCAGCGGCGGCACTGGATCCTTCGGAAATGCCGTTTTAAAGCGTTTTCTCAGCAGCGAAATTGCGGAAATTCGCATTTTCAGCCGCGATGAAAAAAAGCAAGATGACATGCGCAAACGCTATGCCCATCCCAAGCTTAAGTTTTATATTGGCGACGTAAGAGACTATCAAAGCATTCTGACTGCTACCCGCGGCGTGGATTACATTTTCCATGCTGCTGCGCTCAAGCAAGTTCCATCCTGTGAATTTCACCCGATGGAAGCGGTCAAAACTAACGTAATCGGTACTGATAATGTCCTTGAGGCAGCGATTCAGAACGGCGTCAAGCGAGTTGTTTGCCTGAGTACTGACAAAGCGGTCTATCCAATCAATGCCATGGGTATTTCCAAGGCAATGATGGAGAAGGTTATGGTCGCCAAGTCCCGTAATGTCGATGAAACGAAGACAGTAATATGCGGCACTCGTTACGGCAATGTGATGGCTTCGAGAGGTTCGGTCATTCCGCTGTTTATCGAGCAGATTCGCGAAGGGAAGCCACTTTCCATCACCGATCCGAATATGACTCGCTTCATGATGACCCTGGCGGATGCCGTGGATCTCGTGTTGTACGCCTTCGAACACGGTAATAACGGTGATTTGTTTGTGCAGAAGGCACCTGCGGCAACGGTGGAAACACTGGCTCGGGCCTTGACTGCTATGGTCGGCCAACCAGAGCACCCTATTCAGATCATTGGCACGCGGCATGGCGAGAAACTTTACGAAGCTTTGTTAAGTCGTGAGGAAATGGCCTGCGCTGAAGATATGGGAGAGTACTTCCGCGTTCCGCCTGATTTGCGCGACTTGAACTACAGCAAGTTTGTAGAGCAGGGTGAGGAGAAAATCTCCCATATGGAAGATTACAATTCGCATAATACCGATCGCCTGGACGTTGAAGGTATGAAGCGTTTGCTGCTAAAGCTCGAATTTATGAAAGCCATTCAGCGTGGTGAGCATGCGGTGCCCGAGGAGTAAGGCATGAAAGTATTGATCACCGGTGCCAATGGTTTTATTGGCAAGAATCTTGTTGCTCATTTACAAGAGAGAAAAGATGTCGAAGTGCTGAGGTTCTGTCACGAAGATGACATATCCTCCCTGGATGGACTCGTCAAAGAAGTGGATTTTATTTTCCACTTGGCCGGGGTCAATCGCCCGCAAAGTGTCGACGAGTTCAAGACTGGAAACACTGACTTGACCAAAGTCTTGTGTGCTTCGGTGGCGGCCAGTGGTCGAAATATTCCTGTCGTTTACACTTCCTCAATCCAGGCTGAACTGGACAATGCATACGGCTCCAGTAAGCGTGATGCTGAACATGCTCTAACTGCACTTTCTGCGGAGCATGGAGTTGATGTGCGCGTTTTCCGGTTGCCAAATGTCTTTGGTAAATGGGCTCGTCCAAATTACAACTCTGCCGTTGCGACGTTTTGCCATAATATCGTTAACGACTTGCCTATCAGTATCAACGACGCCAACGCTAAAATTTCTTTGGTTTATATTGATGATGTTGTAAGCAGTTTTATTGCTGTGATGGATGGCAAATATCCCGTTGGTTCTACAGCAGTAGTCGAGCCGATTTATTCGATTTCTGTTGGTGAGCTCTCATCGGTGCTTTACGCATTCAAGGAGAGCCGTGAGTCGATGATTACCGAGCGGGTCGGCACCGGCCTGGTACGGGCGCTGTATTCTACCTACCTCAGCTATGTACCCCCTGCGGCGTTTACCTACAAGGTTGCGAAGCATGGTGACGCCCGCGGCGTCTTCGTCGAGATGCTCAAGACCAAGGATTCTGGGCAGTTTTCATATTTTACGGCGCATCCGGGCATCACTCGCGGTGGCCATTATCACCATTCCAAAACTGAAAAATTCCTGGTTATCAAGGGCAAGGCTTGTTTTCGATTTCGGCACATTGTGTCGGGCGAGTTCTACGAATTGTTCACTGATGGCGAGACGCCAGAAATCGTCGAGACCGTACCCGGTTGGAGCCACGACATCACCAATGAAGGCGATGAGGAGATGGTCGTCATGCTGTGGGCTAACGAAATCTTTGATCGTGAGCTCCCGGATACCTACACCATGGCAGTCGGCACCCAGGCCTGATCGCATAAGGAATTAGCATTACAATGAAAAAGTTGAAGATAGTTACTGTCGTAGGCACGCGCCCTGAGATCATTCGCTTGTCACGCGTCATGGCGGCTCTGGATAAGTACTGTGACCACGTACTGGTCCACACTGGGCAGAACTATGACTACGAACTCAATGAGATTTTTTTCCAGGATCTGGGCATTCGCAAGCCGGATCATTTTCTCAATGCCGCGGGTAGCAGCGGTGCGGAAACAATCGGGAACGTGATCATCGCTGTCGATCGGGTCCTTGCGTCGGTTCAGCCTGAGGCACTTTTAGTGCTGGGTGACACTAATAGTTGCATGGCCGTTATTCCTGCCAAACGACGCAAAATCCCGACATTCCATATGGAAGCCGGCAATCGCTGCTTTGATATGCGAGTGCCCGAGGAAATCAATCGGCGCATTGTGGACCATACTGCTGACATCAACCTCACCTACAGCACCATCGCTCGCGATTACCTGCTCAAGGAAGGTCTATCGCCCGACATGGTCATCAAGACCGGCAGTCCAATGTTTGAGGTTCTGAACCATTATCGTGAGGGGATCGATTCTTCGGATGTCCTGACTCGTTTAGGGCTTGAAGCAGGTAAGTTTTTTGTCGTCAGTGCTCATCGCGAAGAGAACATCGACTCTGACAAAAATCTGCTGAAGCTGGTTGATGTGCTCAATACTGTTGCGACTACCTTTGGTTTTCCGGTCATTGTTTCGACCCATCCACGCACTCAAAAACGTGTTGATGCCATGGGTATTGTCTTTCATGAAAATGTGAAACTTCTGAAACCCTTGGGATTCAAAGACTACAACAAGCTGCAGTTGGAATCGAAAGCAGTACTCTCCGACAGTGGCACCATCAGCGAAGAGTCTTCGATCCTGAATTTCCCTGCACTGAACATTCGTGAGGCCCACGAGCGTCCTGAAGGCATGGAAGAGGCTGCCGTAATGATGGTGGGGCTTGAAGTAGAGCGAGTATTGCAGGGGCTTATGGTTCTTGATTCTCAAGCATCCGGCGAGGAACGCACCTTGCGCCTGGTTGCAGATTACAGCATGCCAAATGTGTCCGAAAAAGTAGCGCGGATCGTTCACAGTTACACTGACTATGTCAATCGAATCGTCTGGAAACGCTATTAATTCGAGTTGTGATCATGCCTGAGAAGAAGTTGAGGATCTTGGTGGTTACGCAATATTTTTGGCCAGAAAATATGCGTATAAACGATTTGGTTCGTGATTTTACCGATAAAGGACACTCGGTCACTGTACTGACTGGTCTGCCTAACTACCCTGAAGGCGAAGTTTTCGCAGAGTTCAAGGCAGCGCCAGAACGTTTTAATACCTATTGTGGTGCCAGAATTGAACGCGTTCCGATGCTCCCTCGGGGTAAGCGGAGCATCAGCCTGATACTCAACTATCTCAGCTTTTTTACCAGTGCATCAGTTGTCGGTGCTTACAAGCTGCGCGGTGAGCATTACGATGCCGTTTTTGTCTACGCGGTCTCACCCATCATGGCTGCCATTCCCGCGCTGGTCATTGGCCGGTTAAAAAAGGCACCGGTGTTTGTCTGGGTTCTCGATCTCTGGCCCGAAACACTCAGGGCGGTGGGCGTTTTAAAGAATCCTGCGTTGTTATCGATAGTCGGCAAAATGGTTTCGTGGATTTATAATCGTACCGACTATTTGTTGATGCAATCCCACGGATTTTTCGACAACGTTAAAAAATACTGCACGAAAGATATTGCTGCTGAGCGCCTGGTTTATTTTCCGAGTTGGGCCGAAGACGATTTTTCCGGGGCAACCCCGCCAGAGTCGACATTGCTGGCGCGTGATGACTCGGTCTTCACCGTAGTCTTCGCTGGCAATCTCGGAGAAGCCCAGGATTTCCCAGCAGTGCTGGATGCAGCACAAGCACTCGTTAACGAGGTGGCTGTACGCTGGGTAATCGTCGGCGACGGGCGTATGAGTGAATGGCTGAGCCAACAGGTCCAGGCCAGGGGTCTCACAAATGTCCTGTTACTGGGGAGACATCCCCTGGACGCGATGCCGGCACTGTTCGCTTGCGCGGATGCATTACTCGTTTCGCTCAAGACCAATGATGTGTTTGAGAAAACAATACCGGGAAAAGTGCAGGCTTACCTCGCATCTGGCCGGCCGCTTCTTGGGATGATCAACGGTGAGGCAGCGAGAGTTATCGTCGAGTCCGGTGCCGGTCTTACATGCTCCTCCGGCGATGCGAAAGGTTTGGCAGACATTACTTCGGCCTTGGCCAGAAGAAGCGCGGACGAGTTGCAAGCGATGGGTGAATCTGGCCGGCAATACTACTTGAGTAATTATTCGAAGCCTTTGCTTCTGGCCCGGCTTGAAGAACTTTTCCGAACCGCTACCTTAAGAAAGGCCAGTCATTGATGTCGTATTCTATTTTGTTGACTGGGGCCACGGGCTTTGTCGGTGGCGCCATTCTCAAGCGCTTGTGCAACGATGGAAAACATCCGGTGGTGGCGGTGGTTCGGGGTGAATCCCAGCTCAAAGTACAGGACGTTTCGACGCTGCGCATCAACAGCTTTGATGGCGAGACCCAGTGGGCAGGTAAACTGACCAATCCTGATGTGGTAATTCATTCTGCGGCCCGAGTTCATGTCATGAATGATGCCGAGTCCGACCCTTTGGCGGCGTTTCGCAAAGTGAATGTCGACGGCACGGTGAATCTCGCACGGCAGGCCGCCGCTGCGGGTGCGCGGCGTTTCATCTTCATCAGTTCAATCAAGGTCAATGGGGAAGGGACGACCCAAGGTGCCCCTTACACTGGCGACGATGTTCCCGCTCCTGCGGACCCTTACGGTGTATCGAAAATGGAAGCGGAACACGCGCTTCGACAGCTTGCCAAGGAAACGGCGATGGAGATCGTGATCATTCGTCCGGTGTTGGTCTACGGGCCGGGGGTTAAAGCGAATTTCCTCAGCATGATGCGATGGTTGGACAAGGGCGTTCCCCTGCCTTTCGGGGCAATTGACAACAGGCGCAGTCTGGTTGCCCTGGATAATCTGGTAGACCTGGTTATCACCTGCATAGATCACCCGGCGGCTGCCAATCAGACGTTCCTGGTGAGTGATGGGGAGGACTTGTCCACTACCGCGTTGCTGAGCAGGATGGCGAATGCCCTAAACAAGCCGGCTCGGCTGATTCCGGTGCCTTCCTGGATGCTGGAACGTGGCGCGCTGTTATTGGGTAAAAAGGCACTCTCCCAGCGACTATGCGGATCGTTGCAAGTCGATATCGAAAAGACTCGTACGCTTTTAGGCTGGGAACCGCCGGTCAGCGTGGATGAAGCCTTGGCTGCCACTGCATTACATTTTCGGGAACATCAATCGCAATGAATTATTTGTGGCTAATTCCGGCTGTTGCCGTTCTGTCCTTGGGGTTGACGGCCGCTCTGCGTCGTTACGCTATTAGCCGTAGCATTATCGACATCCCCAATGCGCGAAGCTCTCACTCCATTCCAACGCCTCGCGGCGGCGGTGTTGCGATCGTAGTTGCCTTCCTTGTTTCGCTCCCTGTTCTTGGGTACGCAGGTCTGGTCCCCTGGTCACAGCTGATCGCCGTCGGCGGTGCAGGTGCGTTGGTCGCCGTTGTAGGTTTCATGGACGATCATGGCCACATTGCAGCTCGCTGGAGGTTGCTTGGTCATTTCAGTGCCGCGGTTTGGGCATTGTTCTGGATCGGCGGGTTTCCTCCCTTGGTGATTTTTGGATTAAGCCTGGATCTGCACTGGTTTGGCCACATCCTTGCGGCCGTTTATCTGGTCTGGATTCTTAATCTTTACAATTTCATGGACGGCATCGACGGAATTGCCAGTGTCGAAGCGCTGTGTGCGTGCCTCGGTGCCTGCTTGCTGTACTGGCTCAGCGGAGTTCCAGCATTGATCTGGGGGCCGTTGATAATGGCGATGGCGGTTCTCGGGTTTCTTTACTGGAATTTTCCTCCTGCGCGCATTTTTATGGGCGATGCCGGGAGCGGGTTCCTCGGCGTTGCCCTGGGGGTGTTGTCTCTCCAGGCCGCCTGGCAATCATCCGAGTTGTTTTGGGGGTGGTTGATACTTCTGGGTGTGTTTATTGTCGACGCCACGTTCACACTGCTGCGTCGTTTGATTCGCGGAGACAAGGTCTACGAGGCTCATCGTAGCCACGCGTATCAGTTCGCCTCACGACAGTTCGGGAAGCATTTGCCGGTGACCCTCGCCGTTGCTGTGATCAATCTGTTCTGGTTGCTACCGATAGCTTACGGTGTGACCCGATTGGGGCTTGATGGCGCTGTTGGCTTGATTGTGGCTTACGTGCCTTTGATCATCCTGGCGGTAAAGTTTCATGCAGGGCAGCTCGAGAGTTCTGTTTCCGCATCAAGCAGTTAGGCTGAGGGCATCGATTTAGAAGGTGTCCGTTGCGTTCGAATAGGTACAATGATCGAGTCATATCCAGTTTAGGAGCGGGACAAGGTGGTTGAAGGGTTTATGGACAGGTTAAGAGCTCTTTTGCTGGGGTTGCCACGCCGCCAAAAGCGACTGATTCAGGTCTCGGCCGATGTGGTTCTGGTTTGGGCCGCTCTATGGCTGGCATTTGTCGTTCGCCTGGGCATTGATGAAATGGTCAATCCATTTATTGTCCATCCTTGGCTCTTCCTGACTGCTCCCATTGTAGCGATTCCGTTGTTTATACGTTTCGGCATGTACCGTGCAGTGATGCGCTACTTCGGCAACGATGCGCTCATCGCCATTATCAAGGCGGTGAGCTTGTCCTCGCTGATACTTGGTGTAGTGGTTTATTGGTACAGTAATCATCAGAACATTGTCCCTCGGTCGATCATCTTTAATTACTGGTGGTTGAGTCTGATCATGATTGGCGGATTGCGTTTGGCAATGCGTCAGTATTTTCTCGGAGACTGGTTTACCGCAGTCCAGCATGTACCCTTCGCGAACCGCGACGATGGTCTTCCCAGAGTCGCCATTTATGGCGCAGGTGCTGCGGGCAACCAACTGGTAGCCGCACTCCGTATGGGACGGGCGATGCGGCCCGTGGCGTTCATTGACGATGACAATGGCATCGCTGAACGTATTATCTCTGGGCTTCATGTCTACAAGCCCAAGCACATCCAGCGAATGATCGATGTCACGGGGGCTCAGGAAGTGCTCCTCGCGATTCCTTCGTCGAACCGGGGCCGACGCCGCGAAATCCTCACCTATCTTGAAGGATTCCCGTTGCACGTTCGAAGCGTGCCCGGTTTTATGGATCTGGCCAGTGGCAGGGTGAAGGTTGACGACATCCAGGAAGTCGATATCGCTGACTTGCTGGGTCGTGACTCCGTGCCCGCTCAAGATGACCTGCTCGAGCATTGCATCAAGGCCCAGTCGGTCTTGGTGACTGGTGCAGGAGGCTCCATCGGTTCTGAGCTCTGCCGTCAGATCCTCGCTTTGCGCCCAACCACTCTTCTGTTGCTGGATCATAGCGAGTTCAACCTCTATAGCATCTTGTCTGAACTGGAGCAGCGTATCGCCCGCGAATCGTTGCCGGTGCGGCTTCTGCCGATCCTCGGTTCAGTGCGCAATCCAGAAAAATTGTTGGATGTGATGAAAACCTGGCACGTAGACACGGTTTATCACGCTGCCGCGTATAAACATGTGCCCATGGTTGAGCACAACATTGCCGAAGGCGTCCTGAACAATGTGATCGGGACTTTGAATACCGCGCAGGCTGCGCTACAGGCTGGTGTTGCCAACTTCGTTCTGATCTCCACTGACAAGGCTGTGCGTCCGACCAACGTAATGGGCAGCACCAAGAGACTTGCCGAGTTAACCCTGCAAGCATTAAGTCGCGAAGTTGCTCCAGTACTCTTTGGCGACACCAGTAATGTGTCCCGAGTCAATAAAACCCGTTTTACCATGGTTCGCTTTGGCAACGTGCTGGGTTCTTCCGGGTCGGTAATTCCGTTGTTCCACAAGCAGATCAAATCGGGTGGTCCGCTTACCGTCACTCACCCAAAGATCACGCGTTATTTCATGACTATCCCTGAAGCGGCACAACTGGTTATCCAGGCTGGTTCGATGGGGCAGGGTGGGGACGTATTTGTACTGGATATGGGCGAACCAGTAAAAATCGTGGAGTTGGCGGAGAAGATGATTCATCTATCCGGTCTGAGTGTCCGCTCGGAAAAGAATGTGCACGGTGATATCTCCATCGAGTTCACCGGGCTGCGTCCAGGCGAAAAACTCTATGAGGAGTTGTTGATCGGCGATAACGTTGTCGCTACCCAGCATCCGATGATCATGAGTGCCAATGAGGACCATTTGGACTGGGACGTCCTTAAGGGCAAATTGAGCGAATTGCTGCAGGCTGTGGAAAAAGATGACTACGCTCGGGTGCGCCAGTTGCTACGCGATACTGTGAGCGGTTACACCCCCGACGGCGAGATCGTCGACTGGATCTATCAGCAACGTCGTCTCGAACCCTAATTGTTTCACATCCCGCAATAGACACACTTTTGACAGGCTCCATACATCACCTAAATTTGGAAGGCAGCTTCGGAAAGCTGCTATCCCAAACAGATGATATGGAGCTTCAATATGCGTACTGGCTATCTCTCCTCCCTGGTTTTTGCCCTCCTCACAAGCCTGTCCATCAGCGCCAACGCCGCACCGGCGCCAAAGGCCGAGACTGGCGCCTCTACTGCAACCCAGGAAGTCGCCCCCAAGCCTCAGGCAGTCAAGGTCGATCTCAACAAAGCCGATGCGGCCACTCTTCAGCGTGACCTGGTAGGTATAGGCGAAGCTAAGGCCCAAGAGATTGTTGCGTATCGTGATATGAATGGTCCATTCGCGGCGGTGGATGAACTGTTGGAGGTCAAAGGGATTGGCAAGGCGATTCTAGATAAAAACCGCGAAAGGTTAGTCGTGAACTAAGCTTGTAACTCAGCACGGAAGGCCGGTCATTGACCGGCCTTTTTGCGTTTTGGCGCCATGATCGGTATCCCCATTCGTCGATCTTTTTAAGATTACGGCTATCATATTAAACTGAGATTATGCATATAATAAAACGCTGCCGGGAAAGCCAAGCGTAAGCCCGGGTCCACTTTAGAATTCCTTCACAGGAGCACACCGATGACATCTCCCCAGTCCCAAGGAACAGCCCTTATCACCGGCGCCTCTTCCGGCATCGGTGCCATCTACGCCGAGCGCCTCGCCGCCCGTGGCTTCGACTTGCTGCTGGTAGCTCGCGATCAGGATCGCCTGGAAGCCGCCGCCAGCAAATTGCGTGAGTCCCATGGCATCCAGGTCGAAGTCCTCAAGGCAGACCTGACCCAAAAAGATGACGTGCTGAAGCTCGAACAACGCCTACGCAGCGACTCCAGCATCAGTCTCCTGTTGAACAACGCCGGAGTCGCAGCGGACGGCCTGCTGGCCAATTCGGACCTGGACCAACTGGAGCGTCTGATTCAGCTCAACATTACCGCCGTCACCCGGCTGGCTTCAGCAGCAGCAGCCGGTTTTGCCAAGGCGGGTCGTGGCACGATCATCAACATCGCCTCGGTGGTGGCGTTGTTCCCGGAGCGATTCAACGCGACCTACAGCGCCAGCAAGGCATATGTGTTAAGTCTGACCCAGTCACTGAATGCCGAACTGGACGGAACTGGCGTCAAGGTTCAGGCCGTGTTGCCTGGCGTTACCCGTACTGAAATCTGGGAGCGTTCCGGCATCGATGCGTCGCAGATCCCAGCGGACATGGTGATGGAGGCGGGGGAGATGGTTGATGCTGCCCTGTCGGGGCTGGACCAGGGCGAACTCATCACCATCCCTTCGTTGCCGAATGCAGCCGATTGGGATGCCTTTGTAGCGGCGCGTCATGTGATGGCGCCGAATTTGTCCAAGAGCAAAGCTGCCGCACGTTACAAGTGAGGCGACTTGAGGTGTTTGCAGTATGAGTGATCGTCGAGTGGTTGTAACAGGCATGGGCCTGGTGTCGCCGTTGGGCACGGGTGTTGAAGCGGTATGGGCGCGGCTGTTGGCGGGGCGCTCCGGACTGCGTACTTTGCCGGACGCTGTGGTTGCCGATTTGCCGACCTCGGTCGGAGGTGTGGTGCCGTTGCTGGCGGATGATGCCGAGGCTGGGTTTGACCCGGATCGAGCGACGCCGCCCAAGGAGCAGAAGAAGATGGACCGCTTCATCGTGTTTGCGATGGAAGCGGCGCGTGAGGCGCTGGAGCAGGCGGGTTGGCAGGCACTGGATGCCAATGCCCAGGAGCGTACGGCCACGATCATCGGCTCCGGCGTTGGTGGTTTTGGCGCAATTGCCGATGCGGTGCGTACCACGGACAGTCGTGGACCGCGGCGTCTGTCGCCGTTCACCATTCCGTCGTTCCTGGTCAATCTTGCCGCTGGCCATGTGTCGATTCAGCACGGCTTCAAAGGCCCGCTGGGGGCTCCGGTGACGGCATGCGCGGCCGGGGTGCAGGCGATTGGCGATGCGGCGCGGTTGATTCGCTGTGGCGAAGCGGATATTGCAGTGTGTGGCGGTGCCGAAGCGTCGATTGATCGGGTCAGTCTTGCCGGTTTTGCGGCGGCGCGGGCGTTGTCCAGCGGCTATAACGCTACCCCTGAGCGCGCATCGCGGCCGTTCGACAGTGGCCGTGACGGGTTTGTCATGGGTGAGGGCGCGGGTCTTCTGGTGATCGAATCCCTGGAGCACGCTTTGGCCCGTGGGGCTAAGCCCTTGGCGGAACTAGTCGGCTACGGTACCAGCGCGGATGCCTATCACCTGACTGCTGGCCCCGAAGATGGCAGCGGGGCGCGTCGTGCGATGGCGTTGGCATTGGCTCAGGCGGGTATCACGCCGGATCAGGTGCAACACCTGAATGCCCATGCGACTTCGACGCCCGTTGGCGATCTCGGGGAGTTGGCGGCGATCAAGTCATTGTTCGGCACCGACAGCAAGATTGCCGTGACGGCGACCAAGTCGGCTACCGGGCATTTACTGGGCGCAGCGGGCGGAATCGAGGCGATTTTCACCTTGTTGGCGATTCGTGATCAAGTGGCGCCGGCCACCCTTAATTTTGACAACCCGGACCCGGCCACCGAAGGCGTCGACATCGTTCACGGCCAGGCGCGGCCGATGGCTATCGAATACGCGCTGTCCAACGGTTTTGGATTCGGCGGGGTCAATGCCAGCGTGCTGTTCAAGCGTTGGCAGGACTAGTCCTGGGACTGCTTCAAGTGTTCGCGCGTGACGTCGAGGATTCGCTGGGCCAGCTCAGGATTCTCGACGCTGCGTGATAGCAGGAGCGCGCCGACCAATGTCGACATGATGACGATGCTGCGGTCATCGGCATGCTCGCCTTGCAGCGTGCCTTGCACTTGTTCAAGGCGCGCGTTGAGGACGGCATCGGTGGTCGGGCTTGGCTGTCCGCGCAAGCCCAGTTCGGATGACATGGTCGGCAGCGGGCAGCCCTGATCGGGCGAAGTCTGGTGCCACTCCGACAGGTAGCTGTCGATAAACGCCTCCAACGGACGATCTTCGGCGAACAGCATGGCGCAATGTGCGTCGAGTTCTTCACCTGCCGCTTGCAAGGCTTTTTCGACCAGTTCGTCCTTGGAGGTAAAGTGCGAGTAAAAACCGCCGTGGGTCAGGCCCAGTGCTTTCATCAGGGGTTGCAGGCCGGTTGCGCCAATGCCATCACGTCGGAAGCGCGCTGCGGCTTCCTTGATGATGCGTTGATGAGTTTGGGCTTTGTGATCCTGCGAGTAACGCATCTTAAATCTCCACGGCAATGCATCATCTTAACCAAGGAAATTTAAATGGTGACTGTACTTCTATTTCTAAAAAAGCGTACAGATGCTTCGAAGGGTGATCGAACTGACCGGAACTTGGCATGAATAGAGGTTACTCGCCTGCAGGCTTTTGACTAACCCGGGACCGATGAGCCTTAGCGGTCCGTCTGATCGAGGAAACGACCATGTTCAAAGATTACCCCGCAGCCTACCAGGTCAGTAAAGGCGCGGCTTTGCAGGTGGATACAGCGTTTTACAATCGAATTCGTGACGCTAAGGACGCTCGCACTTTGATCGAGCAGTTTGAGGTGCCCATCCGCACCGGCCGTGCGTGGCATGTGCCAGCCGGGCATGTGTTTCGAGTTACCACACCGGTCGGGCCGCAAGTGGGTGATTTCAACGTGTGGAATGCCAACGATCCGCGCGAACGCCTATGGGCGGCCCGCACCCGGCAGTTACAAGGTGCCCATGTGAGCACCCACGACCGCCTGTGGTCGAACCTGCCATTTCTGCGGCCGCTGGTGACCATTACCGATGACAGCCTGGCCGATTACGGCGTCGACGAACATGGTGGGCGGCTGCACGACCTGCTCGGCACGCGCTGCGACCCCTATGTGAACAAGATGCTGACTGGCGAGGACTTTCACCACCATTGCCATTCGAACCTTACCCGGGCGGTATTGCCCCACGGTCTGACCGAATTTGACGTGCATGACGTGTTGAACATTTTCCAGTGCACTGGCCTGAATCATGACGACATGTATTTCATGAAGGCTTGTCCGGCGCAGAAGGGCGACTACCTGGAGTTCTTTGCCGAGATCGATCTGCTGTGCGCGCTGTCGACCTGCCCGGGTGGGGATTTGTCGTTGGCCATGTGGGGGCCGGACGCGCAGGATCCGTTAAGCGTGTGTCGTCCGCTTGGGGTGGAGATCTATCGCTTGGAGGATGAGTTGCTGGAAGGTTGGAGCCAACCGGAGCGTGCGGCGTACAACGGGATGCATGGCCTGCAGATTGCCAAGGCAGATTGGGAAAGATAGCAGCGCTTCCCATCGGACTGTAGCTGCTGGCGAAGCCTGCGTTCGGCTGCGAAGCAGTCGTAGATCCGTAAAATGCGGTCTGCTTGGATAACCGCGTTTACCGGTTTTACGACTGCTGCGCAGCTGAACGCAGGCTTCGCCAGCTGCTACAGGTTGTCAAAGTATCAGCGATCTTTCGCGTCCTTGGCGTCCATTTCCGCATTGCGTTCGGCGACGCGTTTACGTTGCTCGTCGGTGAGCTCGACCTTGTTTGCGGTGTCTCGCAACATCATCAGACCACCGACGATCGAGCCGATTGCAACAACCAGAATCAACCAGGCATACCAGGGCATAGGGCTCTCCTTGAGGGGCAGGTCGGGGGCGGATTTCGCCGACCGATCGTGCATACCACTTTGAGCGATTGTTCTTCGCAGTGGTTCCATTGTAGGCCTGTTATGCCTTGTGCATCCGGGGGATGGCTTATAACCCGGTTAGCATCGCATCTGCAGGCGCCTCGGCCCGCAACTGCGCAGTGAGCATGAAGTACACGAACCCCACCGCCATGAAACCCAGGAAGATCAGCCCGATCAAGGTGTTGAACCAGGCCATTGCCACCAGACACACCAGCGCCAGCAACAGCGCAATCATTGGCACCAAAGGATAACAAGGCGCGCGAAAGGTGCGTTCCAGGTTTGGCTCGGTTTTACGCAGCTTGAATAAACTGAGCATGCTCATGATGTACATGACGATCGCGCCAAACACCGCCATGGTGATCATCGCGGCCGTCAGTGTCATCCCGCCGAGGTTGATCAGGCCATCGCTGTAGATCGCTGCGATACCGATCACACCACCGGCAAGAATTGCGCGGTGCGGAGTTTGGAAGCGTGACAGTTTTGCCAGGGATTTTGGTAGATAACCGGCGCGAGCCAGGGCGAAGAATTGGCGCGAATAGCCGAGGATGATCCCGTGGAAACTCGCCACCAGCCCGAACAGGCCGATCCACACCAGCATGTGCAGCCAGCCGGAGCTTTCGCCGACCACGGTTTTCATGGCTTGGGGCAGCGGGTCGTTGATGTTGGACAAGGTGCGCCAGTCGCCGACGCCGCCAGCGAAGAACATCACGCCCATCGCCAGGAACACCAGGGTCAGGATGCCGCTGATGTAGGCCTTGGGAATCGTGCGCTTGGGGTCCTTGGCTTCTTCGGCGGCCATGGCTGCACCCTCGATAGCGAGGAAAAACCAGATGGCGAAGGGGATAGCGGCAAACATGCCGGCGATGGCCGGTGCCCCGAATACATCCGAGCCGGCCCAGCCGTTCAGCGCGAAGTTGCTGAAACTGAACGCGGGTGCAACGACTCCCATGAACACCAGCAACTCGGCGACTGCCAGTACGCAGACGACCAACTCAAAAGTCGCGGCCAGTTTCACCCCGAGAATGTTCAGACCCATGAACACGATGTAGGCACCCACTGCCGCGTGCTTGGGATCCAGCGCTGGAAACTGCACGTTCAGGTACGCGCCTATCGCCAGGGCAATGGCCGGTGGGGCGAAGACGAATTCGATCAGCGTCGCCAGTCCGGCGATCAATCCACCTTTTTCGCCAAAGGCCCGGCGGCTGTAGGCAAAAGGCCCACCGGCATGGGGAATGGCGGTGGTCAGCTCGGTGAAACTGAAGATGAAGCAGGTGTACATGGTGGCGACCATAAAGGAAGTCACCAGGAAACCCAGCGTTCCGGCTACGCCCCAGCCGTAACTCCAGCCGAAGTACTCTCCGGAAATCACCAGCCCGACTGCAATGCCCCACAGGTGCAGCGTGCCCAGCGTGGGTTTGAGTTGTGTGTTCATGCGCTTGCTCCCTGAACGGTTTGGAAAGCTCGGGGGAGGGCGCGTGCAGTGGGCGTGCCAGTCTGTATTTGCAGGTCGTAAAGGGGTAGAAGCTGTCGTATCGAGGATGATCGGCGCTGAATCTGCGCCAGTGCATGCGCCAGTTGGGAGCATGCGTGCCTGTCGTGCCGCCTTCGCGCGCAGATTTCCCAGGCATGGCGCTCACCCTGTCCTAAATGATTTGTTCAGCCAGGCACTCGCCCAATGCGGCCGTCCACACTGGCTGACTCACGCCCCACTCCTGTTGCAGACGGGTGCAATCCAGGCGCGAGTTGAGTGGGCGGGCCGCTGGGGTCGGATACTCGCTGGAAGGAATGGGTAGCAGGTTTGCGCAAGGCTTCCCCTGTTTGCGCAGCTCCTCGCCAATGGCCTGGGCAAAGCCGAACCATGATGTTTCCCCCTCGGCGCTCAAGTGATAAATCCCCCAGGCACCCGCGTCGCCAGCCTGCCAGCGCTCAATCAAAGCAAAGGTGCTAACCGCGATCGTGCCTGCCCAAGTGGGTGCCCCGATCTGGTCCGCAACAATGCGCAATTGCGGTTTTTCCTGCAGCAGACGTTGCATCGTCAGCAGGAAGTTGCGGCCGTGATTCGAGTACACCCAGCTGGTGCGCAGGATCAGGTGTTGACCCTCAACCTGGGTAATCGCCCGCTCGCCCGCCAGTTTGCTTTGACCGTAGACACCGAGCGGGTTGGGTGCATCGTCTTCGGTATACGGCCCAGGCTTCGAACCGTCGAACACATAGTCGGTGGAGTAGTGAATCAACGGGACGCCAAGTTCCAACGCTTCCTCGGCCAGAATGCCCGGGGCGACTCCGTTGACGGCAAAAGCGGCCTCGGGCTCGCTTTCTGCCAGGTCGACTGCGGTGTGGGCGGCAGCGTTGATGATCAGGTCTGGCCGTAACCGTTGAATCTGTTGCCGGATCTGATCGGGCTGCGCCAAATCCATCTGGTCACGGCCTAATACGATCAACTCGCCGAGCACACCAAGCCGCAGCTGCAGCTCCCGGGACACCTGACCATGCTGGCCACTGATGAGGATTTTCATTAAATACCCATGAATTCATTGTTCTTCACCGGCCATCTGGCCAGTTACTTGTTATTGAGTCAGCCACACTGGATTCAGGAAAAAACTTCAGCGTCCTTCAGGAACGTGGCCACTTGATCCTTGGCAGACAACTGCGGCGCTTCATCCAGCTGCCAATCGATGCCCAATTCCGGATCGTCCCAGCGAATACTGCGCTCGGCAGACGGGGTGTAGTAGTCGGTGGTCTTGTAAAGGCACTCGGCGAATTCGCTCAGGACCACAAAACCATGGGCGAAACCTTCGGGGACCCAGATCTGACGATGATTCTCGGCAGACAACCGCACCGCCACCCACTTCCCAAAGTGCGGTGAACTGCGGCGAATATCCACCGCCACGTCGAGCACTTCCCCGGCCGTTACCCGCACTAGCTTGCCCTGGGTATTCTCCAATTGGTAATGCAGGCCACGCAGCACACCTTTTTGCGAGCGGGAATGGTTGTCCTGGACGAACCGGGTTTCCAGGCCGGTTGCTTCTTCGAAAGCCCTGGCGTTGAAGCTTTCGTAGAAGAAGCCACGTTCATCACCAAATACCTTCGGTTCAATAATAAGAACACCGGGCAAATCGGTGGCGATTACATTCATGGTGTTTTCTCTGGCATTGACATTCGATGGGCGACATTCTCGGTCAAATGACCGGTCATACGCGAGCGCCAATGCTGTAAACCGCGCATAACGGCAGTCTTTACGCCTTCTTTACGCCCCCCCACACCCCTCGATCTCGTTCCTTTACACCCTCCCTGCCGACAATACCTGCACACACGGCAATACGCCGTAACACGGAGAACTTCCATGAGCGTTCTGGACGGAGTGTCACTGCTGCTGGCAGTGGGGCTGTTCATTTATCTGTTGGTTGCGCTGTTGCGCGCGGACCGGAACTAGGAGCGGGTATGCACAGTTATGACTATTGGCTGATCCTCGCATTCTTCGCGCTGGTACTGGTGCCGGCGCCGTTTCTGGGACGGTTCTATTACAAGGTGATGGAAGGGCAGCGCACCTGGCTGACGCCGGTACTTGGGCCGGTGGAGCGTGGTTGCTATCGGGTGGCGGGGGTTGATCCCGCAGGCGAGCAGAGCTGGCAGAAGTACGCATTGGCGCTGCTGGCGTTTAACCTGGCGGGTTTTGTGTTGCTGTTTGCGATTTTGCTGTTCCAGGACTATTTGCCGCTTAATCCACAGCAGTTGCCGGGCCAGGAGTGGACTCAGGCGTTTAACACTGCCGTCAGTTTCATGACCAACACCAACTGGCAGTCCTACAGTGGCGAGGCGACGCTCAGTTATCTGAGCCAGATGGTGGGCCTCACGGTGCAGAACTTTGTCAGCGCCGCCACCGGCCTGGCTGTGCTGGTGGCCTTGTGTCGGGGTATTGGGCGCAAGTCCACCCGCACCCTCGGCAATTTCTGGGTCGACATGACCCGTGCCACCCTCTACGGCTTGCTGCCGCTGTGTCTGCTGCTGGCGTTGTTCCTAGTGTGGCAGGGCGTGCCGCAAACCTTCGCGCATTACGTGAATGCAGTGACGATGCAAGGCGTCGATCAGGTGATTCCTTTGGGCCCGGCGGCCAGCCAGATTGCGATCAAGCAGTTGGGCACCAACGGCGGCGGCTTCTTCGGGGTCAACTCGGCGCATCCGTTCGAGAACCCGACGGCGTGGAGCAACTTGTTCGAAGTGGCCTCGATCATTCTGATTCCGGTGGCCCTGGTGTTCACTTTCGGCCATTACGTGAAGGATCTGCGCCAGAGCCGCGCAATCATTGCCTGCATGCTGGCGCTGTTCCTGATCGGTGGCGCCACCTCGCTGTGGGCCGAGTACCAACCCAATCCGACCTTGAACAACGTCGCCGTCGAGCAGACCGCGCCGCTGGAAGGCAAGGAAGCGCGCTTCGGCACCAGCGCAACAGTGCTGTGGTCGGTGACTACGACGGCGGCCTCCAACGGCTCGGTCAACGGGATGCACGACAGCCTCAACCCGCTCAGCGGCATGGTCGCGCTGGTGAACATGATGGTCGGCGAGGTGATTTTCGGCGGGGTCGGGGCGGGGCTCTACGGGATGTTGCTGAACGTGCTGATCGCGGTGTTCCTCGCGGGGCTGATGATCGGGCGCACGCCGGAATACCTCGGCAAGAAACTGCAGGCCCGCGAAGTGCAATTGCTGGTGGTGACGCTGCTGGTGATGCCGGTCGGCGTGCTGGTGCTGGGCGCAATTGCGGCCAGCCTGCCAGGGCCGGTGGCGGCGGTGACTAACCCGGGGCCACACGGCTTCAGCCAGTTGCTCTACGCCTACACCTCGGCCAGCGCGAACAACGGCTCAGCCTTCGCCGGCTTCGGTGCCAACACGCCGTTCCATAACCTGATGCTCGGCCTCGGCATGTTGATCGGACGCTTCGGCTACATCCTGCCGGTGCTGGCGCTGGCTGGCAGCCTGGCGCTGAAGAAAGCTGCGCCGGTCAGCCCGAACAGCTTCCCCACCCATGGCCCGCTGTTCGTGACCTTGTTGACGGTCACCATTTTGCTGGTAGGTGGTTTGACCTTTCTGCCGACCTTGGCATTGGGGCCTATCGCCGAACACTTGAGCCTGGGTTTCTAAGGAGCTGATGATGAATATGCCCGCAACCAAACCGGCTGCCGTCAAGGCGCCGGAACAACCGAAAACCGCGATCGCGGCCCTGTGGCGCCCGGCGCTGGTGCAAGCCTTCGTCAAGCTTGATCCGCGCCAGTTGCAGCGTGCGCCGGTGATGCTGGTGGTGGAACTGACCGCCATCCTGACCACCGTGCTGTGCTTCATTCCGGATCCGGCAGTGCCGACGTTTGTCGCCGCGCAAATTGCCCTGTGGCTGTGGTTCACCGTGCTGTTTGCGAATTTCGCCGAAGCCTTGGCTGAAGGTCGCGGCAAAGCTCGCGCTGACAGTCTGAAGGCGGGTAGCGAGGGCCTGAGTGCCCGGCGCAAAACGGCGGATGGCAGCTTTCAAATTGTCCCCGCCACCAAGCTGCGCAAGGACGATGTGGTGCGCGTCGAAGCCGGGGAAATGATCCCCGGGGACGGTGAGGTGATCGAAGGCATCGCGGCGGTCAACGAAGCGGCGATTACCGGCGAGTCGGCGCCGGTGATTCGCGAGTCTGGCGGCGATCGTTCGGCGGTGACCGGCAACACCCGGTTGGTCTCGGACTGGTTGCTGGTGCGTATCACCGCCAACCCCGGGGAGTCGACGCTGGATCGCATGATCGCCCTGGTCGAAGGCGCCAAACGCCAGAAAACCCCGAATGAAGTGGCCCTCGATATCCTGCTGATCGGCCTGACGCTGATCTTCCTGCTGGTGGTCGTGACCCTGCAACCTTTCGCGCATTTCGCCAATGGCAACCTGCCGCTGGTGTTCCTCGCGGCACTGCTGGTCACGCTGATTCCAACCACCATTGGTGGGCTCTTGTCGGCGATTGGCATCGCTGGCATGGACCGCCTGGTGCGTCTGAATGTGATCGCCAAGTCCGGTCGCGCCGTGGAAGCGGCAGGGGATGTGCACGTGCTGTTGCTGGACAAGACCGGCACCATCACCTTCGGCAACCGTCGCTGCTCTGCGGTGTATGCGGCACCTGGGGTGAGTGGCAAGGAGTTGGCCGAAGGTGCGTTGTTCGCTTCGCTGGCCGATGACACGGCGGAGGGCAAATCCATCGTCGAGTACCTGCGAGGCTTGCATCCACAGCCGGAGCCGTCTGCCGAGACGTTGACGAGCGTGCCGTTCAGTGCCGAAACCCGGCTGTCCGGCGTTGACTATCAGGGGCGTGTGTATCGCAAGGGCGCGGTGGATTCGGTGCTGGCGTTTGTCGGGCTGAAACGCGCCGACCTGGCACCGGCATTGTCCCGGGAGATCGACAAAATTGCCCAGAGCGGCGGCACGCCACTGCTGGTATGTGTCGACGGCAAGCTGCTCGGTGCGATCCATCTCAAGGACGTGGTCAAACCCGGCATTCGCGAGCGATTTGCCGAATTGCGCAAGCTGGGCATTCGCACGGTGATGGTGACCGGCGACAACCCGCTGACCGCCGCAGCAATCGCCGCCGAGGCGGGCGTCGATGATGTGCTGGCCGAGGCCACTCCGGAGAAAAAACTGGCGCGCATTCGGCATGAGCAGAACGACGGTCGACTGGTGGCGATGTGCGGTGACGGAGCCAACGACGCCCCGGCCCTGGCGCAAGCGGATGTCGGCATGGCGATGAACGATGGGACCCAGGCGGCGCGCGAGGCGGCGAACATGGTCGACCTCGACAGCGATCCGACCAAGCTGCTGGACGTGGTGCAGATCGGCAAGGAATTGCTGGTGACTCGCGGCGCGCTGACGACCTTTTCCATCGCCAACGACGTGGCCAAATACTTTGCGATTTTGCCGGCGCTGTTTGCCTCGATCTACCCGCAGCTGGGCGTGCTCAACGTCATGCACCTGAGCAGTCCGCAGAGCGCGATTCTTTCGGCGATCGTGTTTAACGCGTTGATCATCGTAGTGCTGATCCCGTTGGCGCTGCGCGGAGTGCGGGTGCAGGCAGCAAGTGCGGCGGCGTTGTTGCGGCGCAATCTGTTGATTTATGGGCTGGGCGGGATTGTGGTGCCGTTTGTGGGGATCAAGGCGATCGACATGCTGTTGACGGCGTTGCACTTGGTTTGACCTGGCGAGCGCTACGCGCTCAATCGCGGGCAAGCCTTGCTCCCACAGGCGCAGGGGTTTCTGGGGAGCAAGCTTGTGCAAGATTTTGTGGGAGCAAAGCTTGCTCGCGATGAAGTCCACACGGTCCGTCAGAACACCCGCAATTTTACCAACCGAATTCGAGGAATTTGAAATGTCCACAATGATCCGCCCGGCCCTGAGCCTGCTCGTTCTAATGACGCTGATCACGGGCGTCGCCTACCCCTTGGTGGTCACCGGTGTAGCCCAGGTCGCATTCCCCAGCCAGGCCAACGGCAGCCTGGTGCAGGACGCCAGCGGCAAGGTCCGTGGCTCTGCGTTGATCGCCCAGGATTTCACCGGGGATGCCTGGTTTCACCCACGTCCTTCCGCCGGGGCGTTTGCCACGGTTTCCAGTGGCGCCAGCAACCTCGCACCGAGCAATCCGGCGCTGGCCACCCGGGTGTTCGAAGACGCCGGCAAATTGCTGGTGCCAGGCCAGGGCCCGGTGCCTTTGGCGCAGTTGACCACTTCCGGCAGCGGCCTCGATCCACACTTGCCTCCTGCGGCGATTGCCTATCAACTGGCGCGAGTTGCGGCGGCGCGCCATTTGCCGGTGTCGACGGTTCAGCAGCTAATGGAGGCGCATATCGAGCAGCCGCTGGTGGGGCCGCCGGTGGTGAATGTGTTGGCGTTGAATATCGCGTTAAATAACCTTTAGCCCGAGGTGCGGCCATCGCGAGCAGGCTCACTCCTACAGGTGTGCATTTCATTGTAGGAGTGAGCCTGCTCGCGATGAGGCCCGGACTGTCAAAGCGTAAATTTCAAAGTGAAAGGATTTCAAGCATGAGCAACTCCGGCCGAGCCGACGCACTGCTAGCAGACTTGCCCCGCGATGGCCGTGGTCGGCTCAAGGTTTTCCTCGGCGCCGCTCCCGGTGTCGGCAAAACCTACGCCATGCTGCAAGCCGCGCACAGCCAGCTGCGCCAGGGCGTGAAAGTGCTCGCCGGAGTCGTCGAAACCCACGGTCGCGCCGAAACCGAAGCGCTGCTCGGTGGTTTGCCGCAGCAGCCCCTGGTGCGCTCGGAATACCGTGGCGTGATGCTCGAGGAAATGGACCTCGACGGCCTGCTCGCGGCCAAGCCCAAGCTGGTGCTGGTGGACGAACTGGCCCACAGCAACGCGCCCGGAAGCCGTCACGCCAAGCGCTGGCAGGACATCCAGGAACTGCTCGCGGCTGGCATCGACGTGTTCACCACGGTCAACGTCCAGCATCTGGAAAGTCTCAACGACCAGGTGCGCGGCATCACCGGCGTGCAGGTCCGTGAAACCTTGCCGGACTGGGTGCTGCAGGAAGCCTACGAACTGCTGCTGATCGACCTGCCGCCACGGGAACTGCTCGAGCGCCTGCGCGATGGCAAGGTCTACGTACCGGAGCAGGCGCGGGCGGCCATCGACGCGTTCTTCACCCAGACCAACCTCACCGCCTTGCGCGAGCTGGCGATGCAGACCGCCGCCGCGCAAGTCGACAATGACCTTGCCCAGGGCTATCGCCAGCTCGGCCAGGATGCGCCGGCCGTGCGCGGGCGGTTGCTGGTCGGCGTCGATGGCGATGAACAGGCCGAGCGCCTGGTCAGGCATGCCAGCCGGGTCGCCCAGCGTCGTCACTTGCCGTGGAGTCTGGTGCATGTGGACAACGGCAGCGCGCGCGACGAGCAGTCACGCCTGCGCCTGCAAAGTGCCCAGCAACTGGCGGAGCGCCTGGGCGGCGAAGTGGTGTTACTGCGCGCCGGTGAGGTGGCGAAAACCTTGATCCAGCATGCCGGCGAACGTCGCGCCAGCTTGGTACTGGTCGGACAATCCCGCCCGCGTTGGCGTCGGCGTCTGTTGGGTGGCGGCCTGGCTTCGCGGCTGTTGCGCAATGCGCGCGGGCTGGAGATCAACGTGCTCGACAGCGATCACCCGCTGCATTCGCCACGCCCGCGCTCGACCCAGCCACTGGTGTGGTTCGACTACGCGCTGGCGCTGCTCGCGACCTTGCTCGCCAGTGCCCTGGCCTGGGCGGTGGCGAGCGTTTTACCGCTGCCGAACATCTCGCTGGTCTTCCTCGCGGCCGTGTTGCTGGTGGCCGTGCGCAGCAGTCTCGGCCCGGCGCTGGCCTGCGCGGCGCTGTCGTTTCTGACCTACGATTTCCTGTTCATCCCACCGAATTTTTCGTTCAGCATCCAGCGCGAAGAAGACGTGCTGACCTTGCTGTTCTTCCTGCTGATGGCGGCGCTCACGGGCAACCTTGCGGCACGTCAGCGCCGGCAATTGCAGGCGCTACGCGATACCCAGGAAGAGACCAGCGAACTGCTCGACCTGTCGCGCAAACTCACCGCCGCCACGGACCGCCAAGCCGTGGTCAGCGCGGCGGCGCAGCACCTCAATGGCTGGAGCGATGTGCAACTGTGCCTGCTCAATCGTGACGGGCCGGCGGGCTGGAAAGTCGAAACCGGCGGCCCGTTGAGCTTTTCCGAAGCCGAACGCGCTGCGGCGGACTGGGCCTGGCAACATGATCAACCGGCGGGCGCGGGCACCGGAACCCTGCCGTTCGGGCGCTGGTGGTGGTGGCCGCTGTCCGTCGAGGACGGACCGTTGGCGCTGCTCGGAGTCTGCGCCAGGGAAGGTCATAGCTTGAGCGGTCAGCGCCGTCGCCTGCTCACCGCCCTGAGCCAGCCGCTGGCCCAGGCACTGGCCCGGTCGCAACTGGCCGAAGACCTGGAAGCGGCGCGCCTGCATGGCGAAACCGAACAACTGCGCAGTGCCTTGCTCGCCTCGGTGTCCCACGACCTGCGCACGCCACTGACCTCCATGCGTGGCAGCATCGACAGTCTGCTGGCGCTCGGCGAGGCGATTCCGCTGGAAGATCGTCGTGAGCTGCTCGAAGGCACCCGCGATGAAGCCGAGCGGCTCGATCGTTATATTCAGAACCTGCTGGACATGACTCGCCTGGGCCACGGTGCCTTGAAGCTGGCCCGGGACTGGGTGTCGCCGGCAGACATCGTCGGCAGCTCGCTCAACCGCCTGCGTGCAGTGCTCGCGCCGCTGCAGGTCAGCACCGAGGTGCCGCCAGAGTTGCCGCTGCTCTACGTGCACGCGGCGCTTATCGAGCAGGCGCTGGTGAATGTGCTGGAAAATGCCGCGCGCTTTTCTCCAGCGCACGGGCGCCTGCAATTGCGCGCCGGGGTTGTCGACAGCGAATTGTTTTTCTCGGTGAGCGATGAAGGACCGGGCATCCCCGAGGAGGAACGGGCGAAGATTTTCGACATGTTCTACACCGCAGCGCGCGGTGATCGAGGCGGGCAGGGCACCGGGCTGGGCCTGGCGATCTGTCAGGGGATGGTGGGCGCTCACGGCGGCCGCATCAGTGTCGCCGACGGTATCGAGGGGCGGGGTACCTGCATCACCCTGCATCTGCCATTGCAAGAACAGCCGGATGTTGAAAGTGAAGCCTGATAATCTCTGGTTCTTCCCATGCCGCGATCAGAATTCATGAGCCAGACCGCGACCATCCTGGTCATCGACGACGAACCGCAGATCCGTAAATTCCTGCGTATCAGCCTGGTTTCCCAAGGTTACAAAGTGCTGGAAGCCGGCACCGGCACCGAGGGGCTGGCGCAGGCTGCGTTGAGCAAACCGGACTTGTTGGTGCTCGACCTTGGCCTGCCGGACATGGATGGCCAACAGGTGCTGCGCGAGTTTCGCGAATGGTCGACAGTGCCGGTGCTGGTGCTCTCTGTGCGTGCCAGCGAGGGTCAGAAAGTCGAGGCGCTGGACAGTGGCGCCAACGATTACGTGACCAAGCCATTTGGCATCCAGGAGTTTCTGGCCCGGGTCCGCGCGCTGTTGCGCCAGGCCCCGGCTGGGGAAGCGCAACAGGCGGCGCTGAGTTTTGGCCCGCTGACGGTGGACCTGGCTTACCGCCGGGTGCTGCTTGACGGTGCCGAAGTCGCGCTGACCCGCAAGGAGTACGCGGTGCTCGCGCAACTGGCCCGGCATCCGGGGCGGGTCATTACCCAGCAGCAGTTGTTGAAGGACATCTGGGGGCCAACTCATACCGAGGACAGCCACTATTTGCGCATTGTGGTGGGACATCTGCGGCAGAAGCTGGCGGATGACCCGACCCGGCCACGGTTTATTTTGACTGAGGCGGGGGTTGGGTATCGGTTGTTGGGTGGAGACAGCCTGTAGTAATTGTGTTCAATGTTCCGGCCTCATCGCGAGCAGGCTCACTCCTACAGTGGCTGTCTGTGTAGGAGTGAGCCTGCTCGCGATGAGGCCATTTGGTTCACCAGAGAAATATCTCAAGCATCCCGCGACTGCTCACTCTCATACCGATCCAGCGTATCCCGCGCAATTTCCCGCCCCAGCGCGATCAACTCCGGCGCCTTGTAGAACTCGAAAAACCGGCACACTCGCTTCGGCACGTTGATCAGGATATCCGGCGGGTACCCGGCGATCTTGTATTGCGCCAACGAAGTCTGCATCACTTCGAAACTCTGGTTGATCAAATCCAGCAGCGACGCCGGGCCGACGTTATCGATAATGAACGACCCGGTGGCGGACTTCGGCGCCCCTCCTGCCTCCGGGGCGGCTGCCGGTTGTTGAGCTTCAGGCTCGGCGGACTCGATCCAGGGATTGATGTCTGCGGCTTGGGCCTTCAGCGCTTCCTGTTCCAGCGCCAGCAATTGCTCGGCCTGCTTGCGGCGGAACGGCAACTTCGAACCCAGGGAGTTGATCAGGCTGTCAAAGCGGCTTTTGAAGGCTGGCGGGCGCGGAATCACCGGCAGCTGATAGTGGCGCTGGTTAGTGGAGTTGAGATTGACCGCGATGATCAGGTCGCAATGGCTCGAGACCACCGGCACGATCGGCAGCGGGTTGAGTATCCCGCCGTCGACCAGCATGCGATTGCCCTGCATCACCGGGGTGAACAGGCTGGGGATCGCCGCCGACGCACGCATGGCCTGGTGCAGGCAGCCTTCCTGGAACCAGATTTCCTGCTGGTTGGTCAGGTCGGTGGCCACCGCCGTATACGGAATCCGCAAATCCTCGATGTTGATCTCGCCGACGATCTTGCGGATCTGCCCGAAAACCTTTTCCCCGCGAATCGCCCCCAGGCGAAAACTTACGTCCACCAGACGCAACACGTCGAGGTAATCCAGGCTCTCGATCCAGTTGCGATAATCCTCGAGTTTGCCGGCGGCGTAGATCCCGCCGACCACCGCGCCCATGGAACAGCCGGCAATGCAGGCGATGTCGTAACCCCGCCGTTCGATCTCTTCGATGACACCGATATGGGCATAGCCCCGGGCGCCACCTGAGCCCAGTACCAGTGCGACACGCTTTTTCATGAATCGCCCTCGTCTGACAAGGTTCAACAATGCACCCAACGAGGGGCGCGCTTCAATCGCCAAGGTCGCTCTGGCGGGCGAAGACGTCGTTTTTTCGACACTCCATGGCGGCGCAGGGGTATCTTCCCCGGCGTGACAGTTTCAGCGAGGGCGGCAAGGCACTTTTCCAGCGCCAGGCCGTCTTACCTGCACGACTGTTTTCCTATTCTTGAGGTGTGAGTGATGAAAGCCTGGATCTGTGTACCCTTGATTGCCCTGGCGCTCGCCGGCTGTGCTGGCAAGACTGCCTACCGCGACAGCTGCGGCAGCGGCATCGACGCGGCGTGGCATGAGCTGGACCTGGCCAAGGCGGAAGGGTTTGCTGGCACCGTGAGTTACTCCAAGGCGCTGTCGTTGCTCACCGGCGCGAAGACTCAGCAGCAATTCGAGGCATTCGAAGGCTGCACCAAGAAAGCCGAGAAGGCGCGCTTCTACATTCGCGAGTCGCGCGCCGGACGTTAAGGCATGATGCAAGGCTAACGCGCCATTGGAAAAAGGGAGCAAGTGATGTCCGGGTTGGTTGATCGGTTGGTGGATCATGTCATGGGCCTTGAAGTCGGATTGATGGCGAGTCAGGCGCGCCTGGAGGCGCGAACCGACCCCGAGGCCTTGCACGACTTGCGCACCACGGTGCGCCGTCTGCGCAGCCTGCTGCGGCCGTTGCGTGGTTTGCCCGGAGTCGCTCAGCTGGAAGCGGCGGCGTCTCGGGTCGGCGACCTGACCACGCCATTACGTGACCGCGAGGTGTTGGCTGCCTACCTGCTCGAGCACGATCAACCGGACGCTGCGCAGCGGCGCATGGCGCAAATGGCCGAGGCGTATCCGGCAGTCGCCGCCAGCACCGAGCTGGCGCAGCTGCTGCAGATCCTCGATGCATTTCCCCGATTCCTGCGCGCGTCCCAGCGCCAGGGACTGCTCAAGGGTTTGCGCCCCAGCGTGGAAAAGCGCCTGGCAAAACAGTGGAAGAAACTCGACGCTGCCTTACACGATCCTGCCCACGACCGTCATCGGCTGCGACTGCTGATCAAGCGCGTGCGGTATGGCATCGAGGCCTATCCCGAATTGGACCGCCTGCCCAAGGCCGCCATGCCACGCCTGAAGGCGGCGCAAGGGGCATTGGGTGACTGGCACGATTGCTGGCAATGGCTGGCGCGCGCCGAGCAGGAGGCCGACCTGCAACCTTGCGTCAGCACCTGGCAAACCACCATGGCCAAGGCCGAAAGCCGCGCCGACCGAGTGCTGGACAAGCTCAGCGCAGCCTGCTTCAAATGACCACGCCCTTGTAGGAGCCTGCTTGCTGGCGATCCAAGCAACACGGTCCACCAGACCGACCGCGCTGTTGTAGGAGCCTGCTTGCTGGCGATCAAATCAACACGGTCCACCAGACCGACCGCGCTGTTGTAGGAGCCTGCTTGCTGGCGATCAAATCAACACGGTCCACCAGACCAGCCGCCATCGCCAGCAAGCCGGCTCCTAAAATGATGCTCATCTGTCTGCGCTTTTGTCCGGAATAACCTCTGTATCGCTCTTCACGTCTGGTTAACATCCCTGCATCCCCATCTGCTCCGAGGTTTCCATGCGCTTTTCCGACCTGCTCGACGCTGTCCGCAGCCAACCCCTGGAGCTGTCTATTCCCGCTGAATGGGCCCAGGGCCGGGCCAGTTTCGGCGGCCTGGTGGCCGCTTTGCAGTACGAAGCCATGCGCGCCAAAGTGCCGGCAGACCGCCCCGTGCGATCGCTGGCGATCACCTTTGTCGGGCCGGTCGAACCGGATGTTCCGGTCAGTTTTGAAGTGGATGTGCTGCGTGAAGGCAAAGCCGTCAGCCAGGTGCTGGGCCGAGCGATGCAGAAAGGCCAGGTCGTGACGCTGGTGCAAGGCAGCTTCGGCGGCTCACGCGCCTCCGAGGTGGCGGTGAGCGCACAGCCAGCGCCGGAAATGAAGCACTGGGAGGAGTGCCAGGAACTGCCCTACATCAAAGGCATTACGCCGGAATTCATGCGCCACCTGGCCATGCGCTGGAGCGTCGGCGGGTTGCCGTTCACCGGCAACACCTCGCGCCAGATGGGCGGCTGGGTGCGTTTGCGCGGGGACGTCAAGGAAGAGCCGGTCACCGAATCGCACATCCTGGCCCTGGTCGATGCCTGGCCACCGGCCTTGCTGCCACACCTGAAAAAACCGGCGATGGGCAGCACGCTGACCTGGACCATCGAATTCGTCCAGCCGCTGCTGGAAGTGAGTACGCTGGACTGGTGCAAGTACCTGGTTGAAATCGAGTACGCGGTAGACGGCTATGGGCATGCTGCCGCCAAGCTTTGGAACAACGACGGTCAGTTGATCGCGATGAGCCGGCAGACCGTGACTATTTTCGCCTGACTCGGCGGTGTAAGGCCATGGCAGCGAGCAGGCCGACGACGCCAATCGCGAAGTTGACGAAGCTCAGGCCGAACACGCCTGTCACCATCAGCAGGAACGCCAGAATGAACAGCGGCGCCGCCAGTAGGTGTAACACCGTATCGGTCGGGAGCTGCTGATTGCCGGGGTATTCCCGCCATTGCCAGGCGGGAAGGTGGGGATGACGTTTGCCCATGATGCTGATCCTCGATCCGTGTTGAACACATGATTGAAGAATAGGCCCGGGGCAGCGGGGCGGCGAATGGAGGTTGGCTATCGGGGTGATAGGCGGCAACTTCCAGATTAGTGGTGCCTCTGAGGACGCCTTCGCGAGCGAGCCCGCTCCCACAGGGAATCTCGGGTGTTCACATTCAATGTGTAGCACCCCAGATCCCCTGTGGGAGCGGGCTTGCTCGCGAAGAGTCTCTCAAAGCTTCAATTGCCCTATAGCCTTGCTCAAAGCCCCCGCCAACTCCGCCAGCTCATTACTGGTAGTCGCCGAACTCACCGTCTGCTGCACCGTGTTCTCGGTCACATCACGGATGCTCACCACCGCCCGATTCATCTCCTCGGCCACCTGGCTCTGCTGCTCGGCCGCCACCGCAATCTGCGTGTTGCTCTCGCGCATCTGCGCCACTGCTCGGGTGATCTGCGCCAGTGCCGCCCCGGCTTCTTGAGCCTGCTGCACGCAATCGTCGGCCTTGAACGAACTTTCCTGCATGAAATCCACCGCATCGCGGGTGCCTGCCTGCAGGGCCGATACCATAATGGTGATCTCGTCGGTGGATGCCTGCACGCGTCTGGCCAGGTTGCGCACCTCATCCGCCACCACCGCAAAACCCCGCCCCATTTCCCCGGCACGGGCCGCTTCGATGGCCGCGTTCAATGCCAGCAGATTGGTTTGCTCGGCGATGCTGTGGATCACCCCGACCACTCCATTGATCTTCTGGCTGTCCTCGGCCAGGCGCTGAATCATCTCGGCCGTTTGCTGCACCCCGGACGACAAGCCGGCAATCGACAACTGCACGCGACTGACCACGGTCTGACCGCTGCCGGCCAGAGTGTCGGCGGTTTGCGACAGGTCGCGGGTGGCGCCGGCGTGTTGGGCGATGTGATACACAGTCGCGGTCATCTGGTTGATCGCGGTGGCCGCCTGGTCGGTTTCGCTTTGCTGGCCGAGCATGCCGTGACGCACTTCGTCCATGCTCGAAGCCAGCCGCGCTGCGCCGTCATCCAGCTGGCGGGCGGTGCTGGCCACGGTGTTCACCACTCGTTGATAACCGGCCTGCATCGCGTTAAACGCATTGGCCATCTGCCCCACCTCATCGGAGCAGGCCAGGGGCACGCGGGCGCTGAGGTCGCCGGTTTTTTCCACATGCAGCATCACGTCTTTCAAAGTGTTGAGCTGGCTGAGCAGGAAGCGGATCAACAATTGCGACGCGCCGAGCATCGCCAGCATCAGGATAAACACCGCCACCGCGTAGTTGGCGAAGCGCTCGCCGAACACCTGGGTCAGGCTCGGGCCATGAGCGATGACCGCGACTCGCTGGCCATCGTCACGGCTGAAGACTTCGGCCCCCAGCAACGGGTTATCGCCCAACAGCGGCAGCGAATTGATCGCCACCCAGCCATTGGTGCTGGATAGCTCAGGCAGGTTTTTGCCATCAATGCTCGGCGTTTGCCCGGAGGTAAACGTCAGCAGGTTGTCGGCCTTGGGCAGCGTTTGGCCAACCGGCCAGGTTTTCAACAGATGCGCCTGAGCCTGCGCCGACACCTGGGCGGCGTGACTTCGCGCCTGCTGTTCGAGCTGCACGGCGTACAACACCAGCAATAAGGTGGTGACGAAGGCGACGGCGTTGACCGCCCAGAATTTGTATTTCAACGAGATGTTGCTAAGCCAGGCACCCATGGAGGTCTTCTCTGATAGCGGAAACAGTTATGGCAAGGTGCCATTATTGTGCCGCGATCGGGACGATCGGAACTTGATGTGGATCAAGGTTGCCGGTCGGGCCAGGGACAGCCTTTGCTTGCGTAATGCGCTATCCTGCGCGCCTTTAAAATTCCCTCGCTACAGGATTGTCTCCATGAAAGCTGCACTCGTCGAACTCATCAGCAAAATCAGCTCCGGGTGCATGAGCGCTGACGAAATCCTCAAGGTGGCGGACGAAGCGGCCCAGGCCTACGCCGACCCGCAAGCGTTCCTGGCGGCCAACCCGGACATCAACTACGACGACACTTTCCCGATCCCGCTGGGTGAATGGGTGGTGGTCGGCAGCCTGCCGGAAACCGTGCTGTTCCAGGCCGACACCTACATGGACCTGTACGCCCAGATCGTCGCCTCGTTCGGCCCAGGGGTGGATTTCAACATCAAGCCCAAACAACTGGCCAAGACCGAAGCCCTGACCGCGCTCAATCGCATCCAGGTGCAGATGAGCAGCATGAACAAGGAAAACGGCGGTTACACGCTGATGAACTTCAGCCAGCTGCTCGACGACGAGCTGCAGGTGGTGTTGGTGTACGGCAACGATGTGGCCCGGGTGCTCGAATTGTGCGCCGAGGTCGGCATTGCCGCCGCACCGTCGCTGGAAGCGCTGAAAGTTGCCATCCACGTTTAATGTAATAAAACGGAACCCTGGCCATGGCCGACTATCCTAAGAGGGCAAACCACTCTTAGGGAGCGTCACCATGGGTTCCACGTTCAACGGCCTGATTGGCCTGATTATTCTTGCCCTGGACATCTGGGCCATCATCAACGTGCTGAAAAGTGGCGCATCAACCGGCATGAAGATCGTCTGGGTGTTGCTGATCCTGCTGTTGCCGGTCCTGGGCCTGATCATCTGGGCCATCGCCGGGCCGCGGGGTAATGTGCGGATCTGATGTTCGCCCAAGATGTGGGAGCGGGCTTGCTCGCGAATGCAGTGTGTCAGTTGGCATTGAAATGACTGACACACCGCATTCGCGAGCAAGCCCGCTCCCACATTGGTTCTCAGTTGTCTTCAAAATTGTTCCTGGTCTTACGAAGGTTCGACCTGTCATCTCCCGCGTCGTAGAATGCGCGCCTTTACCGGGCAATCGAGCAAATCGATTGGCCATCATGGGCGGGTAACCGTCCGTTGCCAGCGCATTCATCGGAGCACTTCCCATGAGCACCACCCCTACCAGCGAATACCTGGAAACCCTCTACGAAGGCTACGGCCAGCGTTTTCGCATGGAAAAATTGCTGCACGAAGTGCGCACCGAACACCAGCACCTGGTGATCTTCGAAAACCCGCGCATGGGCCGGGTGATGGCGCTGGATGGCGTGATCCAGACCACCGAAGCTGACGAATTCATCTACCACGAAATGCTCACCCATGTGCCGATCCTGGCGCACGGCACCGCCAAGCGCGTGCTGATCATCGGCGGCGGTGACGGCGGCATGCTGCGTGAAGTGGCCAAACACCGTGGCGTCGAGCACATCACCATGGTCGAGATCGACGGCACCGTGGTCGACATGTGCAAGGAGTTCCTGCCGAACCACTCCAAAGGCGCGTTCGACGATCCACGCCTGAACCTGGTGATCGACGACGGTATGCGTTTCGTCGCCACTACCACCGAAAAGTTCGACGTGATCATTTCCGACTCCACCGACCCGATCGGCCCGGGCGAAGTGCTGTTTTCGGAAAACTTCTACCAGGCTTGCCGTCGCTGCCTGAACGAAGGCGGCATCCTGGTGACGCAGAACGGCACCCCGTTCATGCAGATCGAGGAAGTCAAGACGACCGCCGGGCGCCTGCGCAGCCTGTTCCCGGACTGGCATTTCTATCAGGCCGCCGTACCGACCTACATCGGCGGCTCGATGACCTTTGCCTGGGGTGCGACCGATACACGCTATCGCAAGCTGTCCCGTGAAACCCTGCAGCAGCGCTTCGCCGGCAGCGGCATCATCACCCGCTACTACAACCCGGAAATCCACATCGGCGCGTTCGCCTTGCCGCAGTACGTGCTGCAGGCGATCAACAAGCCAAGCAACGATTAACGGTTACCCATAATTCTTGTGGGAGCAAGCTTTGCTCCCACAAGGTTTTGTGTTGTTTTTCATAACCCGCGCAGTAATTCGTTGAACGATCACCCAGTGCAAAAGTCCAGATAGGTGTAAGCCCACTTGCGGGTTTTATCGAGGAGGCACTGATGCAAAAGTGGAAAATCACTTTCGTGGATGATCACGGTGAAACAGTCGACGAAGTCTTCGAGTGCGAGGAGTGCCCGGACAACGAGCATGCCGCCAAACTCATCAAGGCCCGTCTGCTTCCTGTCGCCGCGGAACTGGATCTGAATGATCTGGAAGGGCGCACCGATGATGCGAGCGTCAAAAGTCTGAAGACCCAGAACAGTATTGAAATCCTCGGCATCACTCCCGTCTGATACAACTCCTGTCACATTCAAACCAGGCCTTGGCAGCTGCTCGGTCAAAGGGCTACTCTGCAGGCGAGATCAGCGATTGGATCGCTCGGGTCTGGTCTTGTCAGCTACATGCTTGATTCCCATCGGTGACCTGGTTACCGGCTCGCCCTCACCATTCGGCTGAGGGCGTTGGGAGCACGGAAAGTCTATCCATCGGATTGAGGAGGACGTTTCATGAGCACAGCCTATCAAGAAGACATCAGCAGCAGCGTGCTGCGCCGCATGAAAGAAGGCGGTTTCGACTTTTCAAAATTCCATCCCATCGAGTTCTACGCGATTTTCCCCGACGAGGAGCGGGCCCGCAGGGCAGCAGGTCATTACCGTGGTGAGTCCTTGAATGCGCAGATCAGTGTGCGCGACGACGGCGCATGGGCGCTGGAATTGAGCAAGGTCATGTACGCCACCTACGATGACATCGGCGATTTCGAACAGGGATTCGAGGCAGTGGTCGAGCCTCTGGGCGGCATCATCGAAGGATGGGGCGTGAAGCAGGAGGTACGAGGGCGACTCGCATAACATTATGAACAGCAACAACACTCAGCAACGGCTGACCTTCGGGTTGGCCGTTTTTCGTTACGCGCAGTGCGTTCCCTGACTATGCTGCTGATAGCGACAGCATTGCTTCGCAATGGAGCGGGGGCGATCGGGTTGGGGCATTTGCCGCACAGGATTGGTGCGGTGATTTCATAGCAAATATCCAACCGATTGATATCAAAGCGTTTATGCCGATGGCACGGGCCTTGCGATGCCTAGATGTCCGGGTGACAAGGAGTACGGCATGATCCGCACCTATTTTGATGAAATGTACGATGCCGGCGGCCAGGTCCGCCCGCATTACCGGGAGTTTGCCCGTTGGCTGGCCGAGACGCCTGACGAGTTGCTGGCTCAACGGCGCCGCGAGGCCGATTTGCTGTTTCATCGCGCCGGCATCACGTTCACGCTTTATGGCGACGAGCAGGGCACAGAACGCCTGATTCCTTTCGACACCATTCCGCGCAGCATTCCTGCGAGTGAGTGGCGGGTGGTCGAGCGCGGCTGTATCCAGCGGGTCAAGGCGTTGAACATGTTTCTCGCCGACCTCTACCACGAGCAGCGCATCATCAAGGCCGGCATCATCCCGGCAGAGCAGGTGCTGGCCAACGAGCAATATCAGTTGGCGATGCAGGGGCTGGATCTGCACCGGGATATCTATTCGCACATTTCCGGCGTCGATCTGGTGCGCGATGGCGACGGCACCTACTACGTGCTTGAAGACAACCTGCGTACGCCCAGCGGCGTCAGTTACATGCTCGAAGACCGCAAGATGATGATGCGCCTGTTTCCCGAGTTGTTTTCGGCGCAACGCATCGCCCCCATCGACCACTACCCGAACCTGCTGCTCGACACCCTGAAAAGCTCCAGCCCCATCGACAACCCGAGCGTGGTGGTGTTGACACCTGGCCGCTTCAATAGCGCGTTCTTTGAGCACGCGTTCCTGGCGCGGGAAATGGGTGTTGAGCTGGTAGAAGGCGCGGACCTGTTCGTGCGTGACGATAAGGTCTTCATGCGCACAACTGACGGGCCGAAGGCGGTCGATGTGATCTACCGTCGCCTCGACGATGCGTTCCTCGATCCACTGGCGTTCAATCCGGACTCCATGCTCGGCGTCCCGGGGCTGCTGTCCTCGTATCGCTCGGGCAACGTGGTCCTGGCCAATTCCATCGGCACCGGGGTGGCGGACGACAAGTCGGTGTACCCGTTCGTCACGGACATGATCCGTTTTTACCTGGATGAAGAACCGATCCTGAAGAACGTTCCGACGTTCCAGTGCCGTAATCCCTCTGAACTTTCCCACGTGCTGGCCAATCTTCCAGACTTGGTCGTCAAGGAAACCCAGGGCTCCGGAGGGTACGGGATGCTGGTCGGGCCGGCCGCTACGGCGGCGGAAATCGAGTCGTTCCGTGCGCGCATCAAAGCCAAGCCACACGCCTACATCGCGCAGCCGACCCTGTCGCTGTCGACCTGTCCGACCTTCGTCGAAAACGGTATTGCGCCACGCCACATCGACCTGCGGCCGTTTGTACTGTCCGGTCGCGAAACCCGGGTAGTGCCGGGTGGCCTGACCCGTGTCGCGCTGCGCGAAGGCTCCCTGGTGGTGAATTCCTCCCAGGGCGGCGGAACCAAGGACACCTGGGTAGTCGAGGATTGAAGGAAGCTTGCCATGTTAAGTAGAACTGCCTCGGATCTGTATTGGATGTCGCGTTACCTGGAGCGGGCGGAAAACCTCGCACGGATGCTCGATATCAGTTATTCGCTGTCGCTGATGCCGCAGGATGGTCGCGGCGACGGCCTGCACGAACTGGCCATGCCGCTGCTGATCACCGGCACCCTGGAGGATTACCTGGAGCGCCACGGCGAGCTGCATGCCGAGCGGCTGCTGCATTTCTTCGCCCTGGATGCGGCCAACCCCGCCAGTATCTACAGTTGTCTGGGCGCAGCGCGGGCCAGTGCCCATGCCGTGCGTGGGCGAATCACCGCCGACATGTGGGAAAACATCAACGCCACCTGGCTGGAAATTCGCGGCATTGCCGATCAGGGCTTGAGCCGCTATGGCATGAGTCGATTCTGCGAGTGGATCAAGGAACGTTCCCACCTGTTTCGCGGCGCGTCCTACGGCACCATCATGCGCAACGATGCATTTCGCTTCATTCGCCTGGGCACCTTTATCGAAAGGGCCGACAACACCCTGCGCCTGCTCGATGCTCGCTATGAAATGGCCGGCGACCAGGCGGAAGCGGTCAGCGACGGCACCGCCCACGCCTATTACCAGTGGAGCGCCCTGTTGCGCGCGCTGTCGTCGTTCGAGGCCTACACCGAGATTTACCGCGACGCTCCCGGCGCCCGGCATGTCGCCGAGTTGCTGCTATTGCGAGCCGATGTGCCGCGCTCGCTGCGCGCCTGCACCGAAGAAATCGACCAGATCCTCGCCCAGCTCCCAGGCGCCAACGGCCGCCCGGCCCAGCGCCTGGCCGCGGAAATGGATGCGCGCCTGCGCTACACCGGCATCAACGAAATTCTCGACGAAGGGCTGCACGCCTGGCTGACCGAATTCATCCCGCTGGTGCGCCAGCTGGGCAACGCCATTCACAGTTCCTACCTGGAGGCTGCATGAGACTTTCCATTAGCCACGAGACCACCTATCACTACGAGGATCAGGTGCGGGCGAGCATCCAGTACCTGCGACTGACACCCCACGACAGCGAGCGCCAGCATGTGCTGAGTTGGCAGCTCAACCTGCCGCGCCCGGTGCGCGCGCAACTCGACCCATTCGGCAACATCCTGCACGTGCTGACCATGGACGAACCGCACGAAGCCATCATCATTGGCGCCCGTGGTCAGGTCGACATCGACGAGCTGCGTGAAGCCGAGCATGAAAGCCAGTCGGCGCTGCCGTTCCTGCGGTTCACCCGCCTGACCGAACCGGACGAAGCCTTGCGCGAGTTCGCGCAAAAGCACTGCAAGACACGCCGGGATCGCACGGCGCTGATCGACCTGATGCACGGCCTGAATTCGCATATGACCTACACCCCAGGTTCTACCGAAGTCGACACCAGTGCGGCCCAGTCCTTCGCCGGGCGCTCGGGGGTTTGTCAGGATCACACACACGCCTTCCTGGCCTGTGCTCGCAGCCTGGGGATTCCGGCGCGGTATGTGTCGGGATATCTGTACAGCGAGAACGCCGAGCACCTGGCCAGTCATGCCTGGGCTGAGGCCTGGCTGGATGACGCCTGGTACAGCTTTGACGTGACCAACGAGCTGGCCCGGCCCGAGCGCCATCTGAAACTGGCGGTGGGCCTGGATTACCTCGACGCCTGCCCGGTACGCGGCATGCGCCGTGGCGGCGGCTGCGAGCAGATGCACGCCAAAGTGTTCGTCTCACCGACGCCATTGCCGGTGTTCTCGGTTCAGGAGCAATAACCGCCCCTGTAGGAGTGAGCCTGCTGGCGATGAACCAGAGAGCACCGCGGGGTGTCAGGCTCCCCGCGTCATCGTTGACCTTCCTCGCGAGCAGGCTCGCCCCTACAGGGGGGCGTGGTCAGGGCTGAACCTTGCGCCCCGCCATATGCCTCAAATACCCCACCAACCTCTCCAGGTCCGCATCCGGCAGCACCTGCGCACTGAACCCCGGCATCTTCGCCTGCGGCCACTGCCGCAGGCTCTGCGGATCACGGATATAGCGCTTGAGGAAATCAGCCCCGAAGTACTCGGTCGGATTGAACGGAATATTCAGGTCCGGCCCGAACTGCGCATCCCCGGCACCATTCAAGCGATGACACGCCAGGCAGTTTTTCTGAAACAGCGCAAATCCCAGGTTCACCGGGTCGTCGGCTTTTAACGCGGGATCCGGCAGCAGGGCTGGGAAGCGCTCGGCCACTGGCGGCAGTTGCTTGATGCTCGCGACTTCGAACGGCCATTGCTCGGGACTGATGTTGCCTGCCTGGGGATCAGTCCACACCAGGTAAAACGGCCCCGCGCTGTGCTTGCCGGCAGACAGGGCCGGCCATGGCTGGGCTGGATCCTCGATCGCCAGCCAGGCTCTGGCACCCTTGGCATTGAGCAGGGGCGCGGCGGATAACTCTGCGGCAAATCCATCCAGTGCCACCGCCTGCAGATGGTCTTCAGCCTTGATTCCGGCCAGCAGCGCCGCGATGGGCACTGCGCGGTAAGTCATATCGCGTTTGTAGGACACGTCGTCAGTGACGGTGATGGTTTGCGCCAGCGGATGCTGGAGCAACTCGGCGGTTTGCCAGGTGCGCGAGTTCGCGCCCAGCTGCAGATCCAGCTGTGCGGCACAAAGGGGCGTGCTGAGTAGCAAGGCCCCGAGCAGAATTAGCGTTTTCAAATGATCGCCGTCCCTGTCGTGGAGAGTGCCGCAAAGGTTGGCACACCCACGCTGGCCCGGGTAGCGAGCCAATCACATTTCTACGGCGGCGATAACAAAAGGCGCTTAAATCAGCCGATCACCTTGGTCAGGTTCGGCAAAATCAACAACAGCGTAGTGGCGAAAAGAATGAGTCCGGCTTGACGTACTTTCGATTGTTTGAACATGGCTTGACCGCCTTTATTGTTATTTCCTGATGCCTGCCTGCATTTCTCCATGACGGCAGAGCGTTGCACTTCCTGTCCGACGAGCGCCTCGGCAAAACCCGACGACAACTTCGTACATGTTTACCTTAGGGCCCACGTCACTCGTGGCTTAGATCCATTTCATATGGCCTGCTACGTAGCAGCTATGAAAATGGCATGAGGCCTATTGCCAGCTTCTTTGGCGCCCGTTTGCTAGACGGTTCGCTGACGTCAAAGGGTTAACCCAATAGCTCGCTACCGTTCGTCTGAGCGCGTGCGTCAATGTGGCTGAGCGTTGTGGTCATTGAATCTGCGAGAGCTGGGCATAAGGTAGAGCCTCTAAAAGAACAAGAAATCGAGGACGTCATGACCCAAGCTTTGATTTTCGACGCGATACGCACGCCCCGGGGCAAAGGCAAGGCCGATGGCGCCTTGCACAGCGTCAAACCAGTGAACCTGGTGGCGGGATTGATGACTGCCCTGCAGCGGCGCAGCGATCTGGATACCAGCCAGGTCGATGACGTGGTGCTGGGGTGCGTGACGCCCGTCGGCGATCAAGGTGCCGACATCGCCAAGACTGCGGCGCTGGTGGCGGACTGGGATATCAGCGTGGCGGGCGTGCAGATCAACCGGTTCTGCGCATCGGGGCTCGAAGCGGTGAATCTTGGGGCGATGAAAGTGCGTTCCGGTTTTGAAGACCTGGTGGTGGTTGGTGGCGTCGAATCGATGTCCCGAGTACCCATGGGCAGCGACGGCGGTGCCTGGGCCCTGGACCCGCAAACCAATCTGCATACGCACTTCACGCCGCAAGGCGTGGGCGCCGATCTTATTGCCACCCTGGAAGGCTTCAGTCGCGAACAGATTGACTCCTACGCCTTGTACTCCCAGCAAAAGGCGGCGCGGGCGCGGGGGGATGGCTCGTTCGGCAAGTCCCTGGTGCCGGTGCAGGATCAGAACGGCATCGTCCTGCTCGATCACGATGAATTCATTCGCGCCGATTCGACCCTGGAAGGCTTGGGCAAGCTCAAGCCGAGCTTTGAAATGATCGGCCAGATGGGCTTCGACGCCACCGCGCTGCGGGTCTACAGCCATGTGGAGCGGATCAACCACGTGCACACGCCGGGCAACAGCTCCGGCATCGTCGATGGCGCGGCGCTGATGCTCATCGGCTCCGAAGCCAAGGGCCGGGCGCTGGGCCTGCAACCCCGGGCCCGAATCGTTGCCACGGCGGTGACCAGTACCGACCCGACCATCATGCTCACCGGTCCCGCGCCGGCCACCCGCAAGGCCCTGGCCAAGGCCGGCTTGCGGGTCGAGGACATCGATCTGTTCGAGGTCAACGAGGCCTTCGCCTCGGTGGTGTTGAAGTTCATCAAGGACATGGCCATCGACCCGGACAAGGTCAACGTCAACGGCGGCTCCATCGCCATGGGCCATCCGCTGGGCGCTACGGGCTGCGCGATCCTTGGCACCCTGCTCGACGAACTGGAAGCCCGCCAGCTGCGCTTCGGCCTCGCGACCTTGTGTGTCGGCGGCGGCATGGGCATTGCCACGATCATCGAACGCCTCTGAGCCCCGACTTCAAGGAAAAACCCCATGAGTGAAGCCATTCGTTACGAAAAGGGCCAGGACCAGATCGTCGTCCTGACCATCGATATGCCGGGCCAGAGCGCCAACACCATGAACGCGGTCTACCGCGACGCCATGGCGGCCTGCGTCGAGCGCCTGGTCGCGGAACAAGCAGCGATTGCCGGCGTGATCATCACCTCGGCGAAAAAGACCTTCTTTGCCGGCGGCGATCTTAATGAACTGATCAAGGTCGGCAAATCCGAGGCCAAGGCCTTCTACGACATGGTGCTGATCCTCAAGGCCCAGCTGCGTACCCTGGAAACCCTCGGCAAACCGGTGGTCGCCGCGATCAATGGCGCAGCGCTGGGTGGCGGCTGGGAAATCTGCCTGGCGTGCCATCACCGCGTGGCCCTGGATCATCCATCGGTGCAACTCGGTTTGCCGGAGGTCACCCTGGGCCTGCTGCCGGGTGGCGGCGGAGTGGTGCGTATGGTGCGCCTGCTCGGCATCGAGAAGGCCTTGCCGTATCTGCTCGAAGGCAAGAAGGTGCGGCCGCAGCAGGCCTTGCAGGCCGGGTTGATCGACGAGCTGGCGCGGGATCCGCAAGAATTGCTGAGCAAGGCCCGGGCCTGGATCCTGGCCAATCCGACGGCCGTGCAGCCATGGGATGTGAAGGGCTACCAGATCCCCGGCGGCACACCTTCCCACCCGAAAGTCGCGCAGATGCTGGCGATCGCGCCATCGATCCTGCGCAGCAAGACCCAGGGCTGCATGCCCGCCCCGGAGAAAATCCTCTGCGCGGCGGTAGAAGGGGCGCAGGTTGATTTCGACACCGCGCACTTGATCGAGACCCGCTACTTCACCGAACTGACCACTGGCCAGGTGTCGAAAAACCTGATCGGCACCTTCTGGTTTCAGCTCAACGAAATCAACGCCGGCGGCTCCAGGCCCCAGGGGCATGCCACCTTCACCACGCACAAGGTTGGAGTGCTGGGTGCCGGCATGATGGGCGCGGGCATTGCCTTCGTCAGCGCCTCGGCGGGCATCGAGGTGGTGCTCAAGGACATCACCCTGGCCGCGGCGGAGAAGGGCAAGGCCCACTCGGCGACGCTGCTGGATAAGAAAGTCGCCCGCGCACAGATGACAGTCGAGCAGCGCGAAGCGATTCTGGCGCGGATTCAACCGAGCGAAAATGATGCTGACCTGGCCGGCTGCGACCTGATTATCGAAGCGGTGTACGAGGATCGGGAACTGAAAGCCAAGGTCTCTTCAGCGGCACAGAAAGTGGTCGGTGCCCAGGCGGTGATCGCCTCTAACACTTCGACCTTGCCGATCAGTGGCCTCGCCAACGCCGTGCCCGACCCAAGCAAGTTCATCGGCCTGCATTTCTTCAGTCCGGTAGAAAAAATGCCCCTGGTGGAGATCATCAGGGGCGCTCTTACCAGCGATGAAACCCTGGCCCGGGGGTTCGATTTTGTGCTGCAAATCAAGAAAACCCCGATTGTCGTCAACGACAGCCGCGGCTTCTTCACCTCGCGGGTGTTTGGTACTTTCACCAACGAAGGCATCGCCATGCTCGGTGAAGGCGTCAGCGCGGCGATGATCGAAACCGAGGCGCGCAAGGCCGGCATGCCGATTGGTCCGCTGGCTATTTCCGACGAAGTTTCCCTGAGCCTCATGAGCCACATCCGCGAGCAGACCGCCAAGGATTTGCAGGCAGAAGGCAAACCGCTGATCGAGCATCCGGCATTCGCGGTCATTGACCTGCTGCTCAACGAATACAAGCGTCCTGGGAAAGCCGCAGGGGGTGGTTTTTACGAATACCCAAGTGGCGGGCAAAAGCATCTGTGGCCTGAGCTGAAAAGTCGTTTCGAAAGCGCCGACGGGCAGATCTCGCCCAAGGATGTGCGCGACCGGCTGCTATTCGTGCAGGCCATCGAAACCGTGCGGTGCCTGGAGGAGGGCGTGCTGAGCTCGACGGCGGATGCCAACATCGGCTCGGTTTTCGGCATCGGTTTTGCGGCCTGGACGGGCGGGGCGCTGCAGTTCATCAACCAGTACGGAGTGCAGGACTTCGTCGCCCGCGCGCAGTACCTGGCCGAGCAATATGGCGAACGATTCATCCCGCCAGCACTGCTGCTGGAAAAAGCGGCCCGGGAGGAGACGTTCTAGGGGGCCGATGACGCCCGTGGGGCTTGCCTTGTCACTATGTTTCGAGGCAGGCTCTGGGTGTGCATTATTCCCATCACGTGTCAGGTATTTTTTATGTCGTTACGCATCTGCATTCTGGAAACCGACATCCTGCGCCCGGAACTGGTCGATCAATATCAGGGTTACGGGCAGATGTTCCAGCGTCTGTTCACGCAGCAACCGATTGCCGCCGAGTTCACGGTATTCAACGTCATGCAGGGCGAGTATCCCGATGACGATCAGACCTTCGACGCCTATCTGGTCACCGGCAGCAAAGCGGACTCCTTCGGTACCGACCCGTGGATCGAAACCCTCAAGGCCTATCTGCTCAAGCGTTACGAGCGCGGCGACAAGTTGCTCGGCGTATGTTTCGGCCATCAGTTGCTGGCACTGTTGCTGGGTGGCAAGAGCGAGCGTGCCACTCAGGGCTGGGGAGTCGGCACCCACAACTACAAATTGGCGGCCAAGGCGCCGTGGATGAGCCCGGTGGTGGAAGAGTTGACGCTGCTGATCAGCCACCAGGACCAGGTCACCGCGCTACCGGAAAACGCCACGGTGATCGCCTCCAGCGATTTCTGCCCGTTTGCCGCGTATCACATCAACGATCAGGTGCTGTGCTTCCAGGGGCATCCGGAGTTCATCCACGACTACTCGCGCGCGCTGCTGGACATCCGTCAGCAGGCGCTGGGCGAGCAGATTTACCAGCAGGGCGTGGCCAGCCTGGAACACCAGCACCATGGCGCCACGGTGGCGGAGTGGATGATGCGCTTCGTGGCGCACAAGCCGGAGCTCAAAGCGGTCTAGCCGAAAGCTGTGGGAGCAAGGCCTGCAACTGCGTCGCTACAGCATCCAGGCTTGTGAGCGCGAAACTGTGGGAGCAAGGCTTGCCCGCGATCGAGTGCGCAGCACTCGCCTTGCTCCTACAACCACCCCGATCTCTTGAAACTCGCCCACAAACTCACGCACCCCACGGCAATAAACCCCAGCACCGCAAAATAACCGTAGTGCCAGGTCAGTTCCGGCATGTTCTGGAAATTCATTCCGTAGATCCCGGCCACCGCCGTTGGAAACGCGAGGATCGCCGCCCACGCGGCAAACTTGCGCTGCACCACACTCTGGCGCGAAGCCTCAAGCAACACTCCGACCTCGATGGTTTGGCTGGCAATATCTGCCAGGGTCGACAAGTCTTCCATCTGCCGCGTGACGTGAATCTGCACATCGCGAAAGTAGGGGCGCATGTTTTTGTCGATGAAAGGAAAGCTGAGCTTCTGCAGCTCCTCGCCGATCTCCACCATCGGCGCCGCGTAGCGCCGCAGGCGCACTACATCACGGCGCAGGCCGTGGAGCTTCTGGATATCCCGCTCATTGAGCGCACTGCACAGCACATTGCGCTCCAGCTCATCGATCTCGGCATGGATCGCTTCGCCCACTGGCTGGTAGTTTTCGATGACGAAGTCGAGGAGGGCATAGAGGACAAAATCTTCGCCATGTTCCAGCAGCAGCGGACGCGCCTCACAGCGTTGTCGGACGTAGGCGTAGGATGCCGAATGCCCATTGCGCGCGGTAATGATGTAGCCGTTGCCGGCGAAGATGTGGGTTTCGATGAACTCGAGTTTTCCCTGTTCATCGCGGATGGGCGAATAGGTGACGATGAACAGCGCATCGCCGAAGGTCTCGAGCTTGGGCCGGCTGTGTTTCTCCAGGGCGTCTTCAATGGCCAATTCGTGCAGGTTGAACTGGCGTTGCAGATTGGCCAGTTCCTGGGCATCGGGCTCTTCCAAGCCGATCCAGACAAAGTGCCCAGGCTTGGCAGCCCACGCTGCGCCTTCGTCGAGGGTTATGTTGGTAACTTTTTTCCCGGCGCTGTAAACCGCAGCAGCAACAACTCGACCCATGGTGTTGGTTCACTTCTGATTGGCAGGCAGTGAGCAGCTTAGCCTGTGGGAGCGGTGGAGTGAATGTCGGGTGTACATATCCGTTTTTGTGGTAACGGCTGATATTGGTTCCGCCCGTACAGCGGGTCACTTTTGATAGAGTGTGTCCCGTCCAAACATAGAATCAGAAACGAGCGCCTGTGGGAGCAAAGCTTGCTCGCGATGGCGGCTTCAGGTGTACATATCCGTTGCTGGGGTATTGGCTTCTAACGGTTCCGCTCTTACAGCGGGTTACTTTTGATAGAGCGTGTCAGGTCCAAACATAGAATCTGAAACGAGCGCCTGTGGGAGCAAAGCTTGCTCGCGATGGCGGCTTCAGGTGTACATATCCGTTGCTGGGCTATTGGCTTCTAACGGTTCCGCTCTTACAGCGGGTTACTTTTGATAGAGCGTGTCCGGTCCCAATATAGAATTTGAATGAGCGCCTGTGGGAGCAAAGCTTGCTCGCGATGGCGCCTTCAGGTGTACATATCCGTTGCTGGGGTATTGGCTTCTAACGGTTCCGCTCTTACGGCGGGTCACTTTTGATAGAGCCTGTCTGGTCCCAATATAGAATTTGAATGAGCGCCTGTGGGAGCAAAGCTTGCTCGCGATGGTGGCTTCAGGTGTACATATCCGTTGCTGGGGTATTGGCTTTTAACGGTTCCGCTCTTGCAGCGGGTTACTTTCGCGCTTTTCGAAAGTGACCCGCCGTAAGGGCGGAACCGTAAGAGGCCATGACCGCAAAAACAGATATGTACCCGAAAATCAACCAGCCAAAACCTGCCGATCCATCACAGCAACACACTCACGCATCTGCTCCCGACATTGCTCAATCAACGCCGGCATATCATCCAGACTCAACCCAGCCGTAGGAATCGCCGGCAAAGAGCGAATCAGAATCTTCCCGCTATTCCAGCGATTCAAACGCATGTGCTTCACATAACTGCTGACACACACCGGAACAATCGGCACCCCCGCCGCAATCGCCATCTGAAAGGCGCCTTTCTTGAACGGCAACAAATCCTCGCCCAGATTGCGCGTACCTTCCGGAAACACCCAGATCGAAGTGTCTTCATTCTGCAGCGTGTGAGTGGTCTTCAACATCGACTGCCGCGCCTTGTGCGCGTTGCCCCGGTCAATCAGCACATTACCGGCCAACCAGAACAACTGCCCGAACAGCGGCACCCACTTCAGGCTCTTCTTGCCGATACAGACGGTACGATGCGGCACCACATTGCCGAACACGAAAAGATCATAGTTGGACTGATGATTGGCAATGATCACGCAGCTTTCGGGTTTTTCCATCAGCGTGCTGACCTCAGCCTTTACCCGCAGGCGCAGGATACACATCGCCGGCCAGGCATAGAGGCGGGCGCACAGGCGGCTGTTGTCCGGGTTGAAAGGTCGGCACAGGCCCAGAATTACACCGAGTACACCGGCGAGAATAAAGTGCAGACCCATCAATAACATACGAAACACGAACAGCATTTAAAGGCCCCACCGGGACAAAAGGTGGCGCAGTGTACGGATGTGCACTGTTTTCGGCAATTGCCGCTATAGAGTGGGGAGATAGGCGATGTTTGAGCGCATGTTTCCGACTTGGATGTCAGACGCGTTCTAGAGCGTTTGTAGGATTTTCAACAATAGGCGCAAGAAAAAGCCCGACACGAGCATCGGGCTGTTCATGGAACGTGTGGGGTTTAACCCATGTGTTGCTGATCCTGGACGATGGCGCTGTCCAGCGCCTCCAGCAATGCCTTGCGCACCTTCAGCTTGGTGTTCTTGTGCGCGGTCATGTTGATCTTCTTCAACTGACGTGCAGCGTCCAGCGCAGCCCCCTGCAGTTCATCGGCAGAGACCACGATGTCGAGGAAGCCGGCGTCGACTGCACTTTGCGGGTTGAACATCTCGCCATTGATTACTGAACGGTGGAACGCCGACTTGCGCAGGCGATCACGAGCCAGTTCGATGCCGGCGTGGTGCATGGTCATGCCGATCTGTACTTCGTTGAGGCCGATGCTGAACGCGCCCTCGACACCAATGCGGTAATCCACCGACAACAGCAGGAATGCACCCTTGGCCACCGCGTGTCCTGGGCAGGCGACGATCACCGGGAAGGGGTGCGCCAACAGGCGGCGAGCCAGCGTCGAGCCTGCCGTCACCAACGCTACGGCTTCCTTGGGCCCGGAAGTCATGACCTTCAAGTCATAACCACCCGACAGAATCCCCGGAGTGCCCGTGATGATCACCACCGCGCGATCAGTCACTGCCCGATCCAGCGCAGCGTTGAACGCGGCAATGACATCCGGCGAGATCGCATTGACCTTGCCATTGCTCAAGGTCAGAGTCGCGATACCGTCTTCGAGGTGGTAGGAGATCAACTCACTCATGACGCTATTCCTTGTATGAAAGATGAGGCAGACGTTACCCACCGCCGTAGGCCAGGTAAAGCGCCGTGACTGACTCACCGGTCACCCGGCGTTGGTCCTCAACGCTTGGCCCGCCACCGCTGCTGCGCCTTGGCCTCTATATAGAAGGGGCCGCGAAGCCGGAGATTGGCAGGTTTGCCCTGGCTTGCGGGCAGCCAGAACAACTAAATCGCTAACCGCATGAAAATTCTGAAAAAAATATTTGCCATCGGAAAAGCTTTCGACTACATTAGCGCGCCTCGACAGACAGAACATGTTTGAAGAGATACGGTGAAGTGTCCGAGTGGCTTAAGGAGCACGCCTGGAAAGTGTGTATACAAGAAATTGTATCGAGAGTTCGAATCTCTCCTTCACCGCCACATTAAGTAAACACAGACCCCCGATTTTCCTGGAGAAAATCGGGGGTTTGTGGTTTCTGGCGTCTGAATAACACCGTGGTCTGTCATTCGCCGCCTGGCGAGAGCGAGATTCACGCCCATCGATGTGAACCGCCAGACATGTTGTTGCGGTCTTCATTCTCACACGTGTGCTGTTACCATCCATTCCTGGCCCCTCTCGAATGGAATCGATCCTCATGCTATTCCCCATCGCCGCCCACCCGAATATCGCCAAGTCTGCGGCCGCGCTGCTGATATCGATCCTGCCAGCCCTGTGCCTTGCTGCAACGCCGACCACCTTCCCGGACGCCGCAGCCAGCGACCCCGCCAAACTCGGCTGGATGGTCGGCTCGCCGCCACCCCCTGAGCGCACCGTGCGGTTTGCTGACGGTAGCTACTTCCAGTTTCCGGCGATGCGCTGGAGCGTTTCCAACTTCCGGCAGTTGATGCCCACCGTCAACGTATCCCGTGGGCTGGGTGCGCCTGTTGCGTTGGAGTCGGCATTGCGCCAGGACATCGATGCTTTGAGCTTTACCCCCTTGGGTGCGTCGGAGCCGATGACCTGGGAACAATCCCTGGCGGCGACTTATACCGACGGGATCGTTGTCCTGCATCGCGGCAAGATGGTCTATGAGCGTTACTTCGGTGTGCTGAACCCACAGGGTCAGCACGCGGCGATGTCGGTGACCAAGTCGGTGGTCGGCATACTCGGTGCCACGCTGGTGGCTGAAGCAAAGATCGACCAAAACAAGCGAGTGGTCGAGTACGTTCCTGAGCTGGCCGGGTCGGCGTTTGGCAATGCGACGGTGCGTCAGGTGCTGGATATGACCACTGGCCTGAAGTTCAGTGAAGACTACGCAGACCCGAAGGCCGATGTCTGGGCTCATGGGCGGGCAGGGAGTCCTCTGCCGTTCGCCAAGGATTACACCGGACCGCGCAGCTACTTCGAATTCCTGCAGACAGTGCAGCCCCAGGGAAACCATGGCGAAGCCTTTGCCTACAAGACGGTCAACACCGATGTGCTGGGTTGGATCATCGCGCGGGCGACCGGGCGTAACGTCGCGCAATTGCTGTCGGAGCGGATCTGGAGCCGTCTGGGCGCGGAGCAGGACGGGTATTTTACCGTTGATTCCATCGGCACGCCGTTTGCCGGTGGTGGGCTGAACACCGGCCTGCGAGATCTGGCGCGTTTCGGTGAGATGTTGCGCAACGACGGCCGGTACAACGGGCAGCAGATTGTGCCTAAGGCGGTGATCGACGACATCCGTCGCGGTGGCGATAAACAAGCGTTTGCCAAGGCCGGCTATGACCTGCTCAAAGGCTGGAGCTATCGCTCGATGTGGTGGGTGACGGACAAGGAGGGCGGGGCGTTCATGGCGCGCGGGGTGTATGGCCAGCGCATCTATGTCGATCCCAAGGCAGAGGTGGTCATCGTGCGATATGCGTCGCACCCGGTCGCGGCCAATGCCGCCAATGACCCGGTGACGCTGCCGGCATTCGAGGCGCTGGCTCGGCACTTGTCCCGATAACGCTGCGGTCCATTCGTCGGCTGCACCGCGATCTGAATGACAAGTCCAGTCGTGACCGACTAGTCTCGAAATCTTGGTGATCGATATGTTTCAGGCAAATAGGGCTTGCCGGTGTCGATCCCGCTTTTGAAGGGGCGAAGTGATGACTGAACCGTATATCGAAGACGACGGGTCCGAGTTTCCGATCAACAATTGCGTGCAGTGTGGCCAGACCGAATATGTGGCTAGCTTTGGTGAGGACAAACACCAGGTTGGCAAAATCAAATCCATGGTGAGCCAGGGGCCCAAGGCGAAGTTTCTACCCAAGGTAGCGGCATCCTCCAGAAAGTAAGCAGTCACCTGCTGAACCCCGTTAAACAGCGGGGTTTTTTATGTCTGGAAAAAAAGTTTGACCAGGCGTGTTTCTCCCGAAGTCTTTCACAACTTTTTCACAAGGGCTTACGTAGTCTCAGCTCATCCGTTAGAAAGCAACACCTGGCCCGTTTCCCCAGCGGGCTTTTTTTTGCCTGTCATAAAACCTTTTCCAATATCGCTGTCCAACCGTCGCTATTTCGAAGAACGGAGGATTTGTGTGGACGTTTCCTCCGCTGGGGCATTCAATGCCCGGGTTTCGGTTTCTCCCTATTTTTTGAGGTTTTCGTCATGCGTTTAACACTGCCTGCTCTGGTTCTGGGACTTTTCGTTGCTCAAGGTGCAATGGCGGCTGGCGACGGCACTGCCGCGATCGGTGGTGGCCTGGGCGGCGCGTTGGGTAACGTGGTCGGCCAAAGCATGGGCGGCAGCACGGGCGCCGCAGTGGGCGCTGGGGTTGCGGGCGCAGCCGGCAGCGCTGTTGCTGCACGTAAAGGCAGCCGCACCAAGGCCGCGATCGGCGGTGGTGTTGGCGCTGCAGGTGGCTCGGTGATCGGTAACAGCCTGGGCGGCAAGACGGGTTCGACCATCGGCGCAGGCCTGGGCGGTGCGTTGGGCGGCGGCGTGGGCAGCAACCTTGGAAAAGGGCACAAGCGTCACTGATCTGGTTGATCCACCCGAAAGCCCGGCTACATGCCGGGCTTTTGCGTTTATGAACGTTTCTCCTGAAACCGGCTCAAAGCCATTACTAACCCCCCGTATAAGAGGTGCACCATGACATCGAAATCCGCAAGCAAACCAGGCGACTGTCGTCGTCAAGGCTTGACGTTGTCTGCATTGGTATTGGGACTGATGGTCAGTCAAGGCGCCCTGGCGGCTGGCGACGGCACTGCCGCAGTCGGCGGAGGCCTGGGTGGTGCACTCGGTAATGTTGTGGGTCAACAAATGGGTGGCAGTACGGGTGCGGCCATCGGCGCAGGTGTTGGTGGGGCCGCAGGTAGTGCGGTCGGTGCGCCCAAGGGCAGCCGCACGGAAGCTGCAATTGGTGGCGGTTTGGGGTCCGCAGGTGGTTCGGTGATTGGTAACAGCCTGGGTGGTTCCACCGGTTCAACTATCGGCGCAGGCCTGGGCGGCGCGGCAGGTGGCGCAGTTGGTAACAATCTGGGTACCGATGACGGTGGTTCGCATTCCAATGGCAACCACAAGCACAAGAACAAACATAAAAACAAAAACAAGTACAAACATCGTGATTAATCCCGGCACTGTGCGAGGTATGCGCCATGACTCCTGAGACTGAAGGCAAGGAAGAAAAAGGCCCGAGTGGACTGCCATTCATTAACGATCCGGGCAACGAAGATCCGGGTTCGCTTATGGATGACGCTACAGTGCCGCTCAACGATTCCGATGACGCTGGTGATGTCGGCAACACCGAATACGAGGACGAAGAGCTGGACGAAGACGAGCAATAAGCCGTCGACCGATCGTCTGTCTTGCAGAACCAGCTCACCGACGCAGTCATCGAACTAACAGGGCCTGCCCTTGCAGGCCCGTCGAGAGGTGACTCATGAATTCTGATCCCAAAGCATTCGACCCGGACGAAACGCCTGAATATCCGCTGCCGTCACCCACGGACTCCCTGAGTCGGGATCAACGCCCGCCTGACGATGAGAATGGTGTCGAACAGGTGCCCAACGATGATAAGAATCGAGGGGATGTAGAGGCCAGTCCCGATGATCCGGACATTGCCGGTGATGATGCATCGGGTGAACCCAGCTGAACATTTCGTCATGCATCTGGCCCGGCTTCTGCCGGGCCTTTTCGTTTGGCATTCCCGCAGATCCCATTGGCGCAATCCAGCCCGTCGGGTTGCCCGGGTAGTGATAGCCATTCCAGCCATTTGCCAGCGATCCCGGCGTCAGGTACCGACCCACGTCCGGGTTGTAGTAGCGCTGGCGGTTGAAGTGCAGGCCTGTCTCCGCGTCAAAGTAATGTCCCTGGAAGCGCAACGGCTGCTCAAGGATTTCGTCCGTGTCGCGATTGAGCCGGGTAAGTCGGCCGTAGGCGGCGTATTGGGCAGCCCACACGACCTGGCCGCGGGTATCAGTGAGCTCCTGCGGCGTGCCCAGGTGATCGAGTTGGTAATAATAGGGGCGAGCTTTGGCGGGGCCATTGCCGTCGAGCATCACCAGCGGGCGAAAGGTGCCTGGTTCGTACAGGTAACTGCGGTAATGCTCCGCGCTGCTTTCGGCGATGAGGGTGTCACCGTGCCAGATAAACACAGTGCTCTTGCCGTCGACGGTCTTGCTGATCCGGCGACCAAAGGTGTCGTAGCGATATCTCACGTGGACACCACAGGGCAGGGTGATGCCGACCAGGCGGTGCTGGCAGTCATAACGGTATTCGGTCACCAGCACAGGCGCGCTGCCCCGGCATTTGCGGATGAGGTTGCCGAAGGCATCGTAAGTGTAGTGGCGGTTACCTTGCTTGAGCAGGCGATGGGTTTTGAGCGTGATCGCTCCCGGACGGTCGAGCATTAATAAGTTGCCTGCAGGATCATGCACAAAGCTTTCCGGCTGGTGTTCCCGGGAGTGGTGGACGCGGATCAAGCGGTCCAGCTGGTCATATTGATAGCTTCGCGTACCGTTTCGGCTGTCGGCAATGCACTCAAGGTTGCCGTTGGCACTGTAGGAAAAATCCCGACGGTAGAAGGGTGTTGAGCCGTGGGCGAGGGCGTGCGAGGTCAAGCGGCTCTGATCGTCGTAACCATAAATGCTGCTGATTGAGCCCTGCTGGCGTTGCAACTCGCGCCCTGCGACAAATTGGTGGGAAGTCAGCCGAGCGCCGTTGAGGTCGATCGCTGCAAGCGCTCCGCCGCTGGCGAAATGAAAGTCCAGGGTATTATCGTCGGGCAGGCGCAGGTGGTTGAGTCTGCCGCAGGCGTCATATCGGTAAAGTAAACGGTGACTTCCCTGGTGCTCGGCGACCAGTCGATTCTGCACGTCGTATTCGAACGCTAGCGGCTGCTGGTCATCGCTGACGCTCACCAGGCGACCAAGCGAGTCGTATCGGTATTCGACCTGCGCCCCATCCGCGAGTGTCTTGAGTAGCAATTGCCCTGCCTTGTTGCGTTTGTACCGCGTGACCAGTTGCGAGCCATCGTCGCCGAATTCGGTCTTCTGCGACAGGTTGCCCGCAGAGTCGTAGGCATACGCGGTGCGTCGCCCATCGAAGGCGGTCTCCTGTTGCAGTGCTCCGTCGGGCAAGTAGTCCCTGCGGTAGCTTTCGCCGGAGTCATTCTGCATTTCGGTCAGCAACAGCAGTGGATGGTCATGACGATACTGCAGACGCGAGCCATCGGAATTGATCCGGCGGCTCACCAGGTGTAAATCATCGGCGTACTCGAACCGCGTCACTCGGCCCAGCTCGCAACGTTGCGCAGTGGGCATGCCGTAAGCGTTTGTGGAGTAAGCGCGATTGGCCCCTGAGGGCAGCGTGACCAGGGCGAGACGTCCGACTGCGTCCCATTGGTAGGCGGTTACGCTACCGTTCTCATCCACTACAGAGCTCTGGCGACCCAGCACATCGTACGAACATGTCCGCTGACTACCATCAGGCAAGGTTTCCTTGATTAACTGACCGAAGGCGTCATGGGTGAAACTGTGCTGGCGGCCATCGGGATACTCGATGGCACAAAGTTGTCCCCGGGAGTCGTAGCGCAAGCGGGTGGCGTGACCCGCAGGATCAGTTGCCTGGATCACATCGCCTTGGGCATTGTGTTGATAATTCCATCCTGCTGGCGGGTTCAGGAAATCGCGTTGGCAGGAGGCGTGGCGCTGTTCAGGCGGATGCACCGTTTCGCTACCGTCGACGTGTTTTACCGTGACTCCACCCTGCTCATCCCAGAGGTATTGCCTGTCCAACTGGGCGAAACTGCCCCAGTGCCTGACGCATCGCACTACCTCTTCGGTCTTTTCCCACTCCCAGAACAGACTGGCCCCACCGGCAAGTTGCCGTTGCAGCATGAGGTGCTGGTCGTCGTAGTCGTAGCGCTCACTTTCATCGCCGGCGTTGGTCGCGCTCGTCAGGCGATGACAGGCGTCGTAGCGATAGCTGACCATTACTTGTTGAGTACGCCACGACTTGCGCGCGGTCAGATCAAGGCACTGATACTCCACGGCGGCCAGATAGCGCCGGTCCCAGCGCAGCAACAGTGCGCGTCCGGCAGCGTTGTACAGGCGCTGAATCCTGCCGGCACTGTCCCGTTGCAGGGTGAGTCGGTTGTCGTAGGCGTCACTGATTGCAGTCAGTTGGCCGCAGTGGAAATGCAGGAAACGGCCAGGCAGTGCAATGATCCATTCTTCAGGTTTATCCCCCAGGTAAATGGCGGGATCGGACAGGTTTTTACAGGACGGTGGGCGCGTGGCTGTCGGACGGGGAAATGTCGTACGGCGCTGTTCATCATCGGTCCAGATGACCTGTTCTGCTTCGACATCAAGTCGATGGGCAAGGCAATGGCTCCAACCCATACCCAGCCCGCAATCGAGGTGCGCGGCAGCGATGCAATAGTGGCGAGTGAATTCAAGCGGCAGGATGCCCGGCAAGGAACCGTCCGTCAGCGTCAGCAGTGCAGCACCCGGAACCGCATGGGCCGACGGGCCAATGCTGGTGGTCAAGGCCCACACCTTGTCAGGTTCGAACATTCGCAGCCCCTCATGCGGATCTGAATGAGCGCGAGACTTTGCGTGGGATTCGGGCGGAAAAAAGTAGGAAAAGGCAGCGCAGGGTCAGGGAAAAATGACTAAATAATGACAATTTTGTTGCAGGGGCGCTCGCGCGGGCCGTTATCGTTATCGTGCTGAACCCTTTAATCCGGCGCAGAATCGATGCTAACGTGCGGGTCCCTCATGTTGTTAAAAACGGATCAGATGCGATGAATGCACCGCTGAACGAGTTCGGTCCAATCAAGGCCGTGATTTTCGATATGGACGGCTTGCTACTGGATACCGAGGGCATCTACACCGAAGTCACGTCGATGATCGCCCAGCGTTATGGCCGGGTTTTCGACTGGAGCATTAAACAAAACATCATCGGACGTGGCGCGAATGATCTGGCGCGGTACGTGGTGGAAGCACTGGACCTGCCAATCTCTGCCGAAGAATTCCTGGTGATTCGCGAACCGCTGATGCGTGAGCGGTTCCCACAGGCGCTGGCAATGCCGGGCGCCCAGGAACTGGTGCGGCATTTGAAGGCGAACAATATCCCTATCGCCGTGGGCACCAGTTCGTCCCGTCAGTCGTTCGGGCAGAAAACCACTCTGCACCGGGACTGGTTTGAGTTGTTCGATTTCATCGTCACGGCGGATGATCCTGAAGTTGGCGCGGCCAAGCCGGCGCCGGATATTTTTCTGACAGCCGCACGGCGTTTGGGTGTCGATCCGGCCGACTGCCTGGTGTTCGAGGATTCGCCCTTCGGCGTCACCGCCGCCAAAGCGGCCGGCATGACGGCGATTGCCATCCCGGATGCGGCCATGGCAGATGAAAAATACGCACATGCCGACGGCATTCTGCGCACGTTGAAAGCGTTTAACCCCGGTGATTGTGGTTTGCCGGCGTTGCAATGGGCGTAAATCAGCTGGCATGAAAAAGCCGGCCACCTGCTGAGGTGGCCGGCTTTTTTTATGCCTTTATCAGGCGCCAAACCCGCCGTCGATGGTCAGGCTGGCACCCGTGATGTAGCCCGCTTCCGGGCTCACCAGGTAGGCGACGAAACTGGCGATTTCATCAGCTTCACCGTACCGACCTACGGCCATCAACGGGATCAGGCTGTCGGCAAAGTCACCCTGGGCCGGGTTCATGTCAGTGTCGACCGGGCCGGGTTGGACGTTGTTGATGGTAATGCCGCGCGGGCCGAGGTCGCGGGCCAGGCCTTTGGTCAGGCCGACCAGTGCCGACTTGCTCATGGCGTAGGGACCGCCACCGGCGAAGGGCATGCGCTCGGCGTTGGTGCTGCCGATGTTGATGATGCGACCGCCTTCGGTCATGTGCCTGGCAGCAGCCTGGGTCGCAATGAATACGCTGCGTACGTTAATGGCCAGGGTCTGGTCGAAGTCTTCGAGCTTGAAATCTTCCAGTGGCGCAACCGCCAGCACACCCGCATTGTTGACCAGGATATCCAGGGCGCCGAACGCTTCGACGGTGGCCGTGACGGCGTTGCGGATTGCCTCGGCATCGGCGCTGTCCGCCTTGATGGCCAGGGCCTTGCCGCCATTGGCCGTAATGCTGTTCTGCAATTCTTCGGCCTTGGCCGTGGAGCTTACGTAGGTGAAGGCAACCGCCGCGCCTTCAGCGGCCAGGCGTTTGACGATGGCTGCGCCAATGCCGCGGGACCCGCCTTGAATCAAAGCCACTTTGCCGCTGAGGTTCTGAGTAGTCATGTCTGTCTCCAAAGTCGCCGGGGCGAGATGTCCCGGTTGATGGAGCCTAGTATCAGTTCGAGATTACCTGCTGAGTAGACGGTCATTACGATAGTCTGTGTAAACCGGAAGTTTATAATGGTGATTATGGAAACCTTCAGCAGTATCGAATGCTTCGTGCGCAGTGCCGAAGTCGGCAGCTTTGCCGAGGCCGCGCGGCGCTTGAGCCTGACTCCGGCCGCCGTGGGCAAAAGCGTCGCCAAGCTCGAGGCGCGCTTGGGCGTGCGGTTGTTCCAGCGCAGTACGCGGAGCCTGACGTTGACCGAGGCCGGCCAGCTGTTTCTCGGTGAGGTCAGCTCCAGCCTGCACACCATCCAGAATGCCGTGGCCAATCTGGCCAGCGCGGAGGGGCGCCCGGCGGGGACGCTGAAGGTCAGCATGGGCACGATGTTTGGTCGGTTGTACATAGTGCCGATGCTGGGCGAGTTTCTGCAGCGGTTCCCGGCGATCAACCCGGACTGGCATTTCGATAACCGCCAGGTCGACCTGATCGCCCAGGGTTTTGACGCGGCGATTGGCGGAGGCTTTGAACTGCCCCAGGGCGTAGTCGCTCGCAAGCTGACGCCGGCGCATCGGGTACTGGTGGCCTCGGCTGATTACCTGGCGCACCGGGCGCCGATCCTCGAGCCTGAGGACCTCGGGGCACACGACGGCATCCTGATCCGCTCGCCACAAACCGGACGGGTGCGTTCCTGGCAATTGACCAGCCGCACCCGCCAACACAGCCCCCTGGTGCTCAAGGCGCGCATGACCATGAGCGATTCCGAAGCCGCGTGTGCCACGGCGGCTCAGGGATTGGGCATCGCGCTGGTCAGCATGCCCTTTGCCGCCGGGTATCTGCAGGCGGGAACCTTGCAGCGGGTGTTGCCGGATTGGTATGTCGACGATGGCAACATCTCCATCTACTACGCGGAGCATAAATTGCTGCCGGGCAAGACCCGGGCGTTTGTGGATTTTGTGATTGAGCAGTTCGCGGAGCAGGGGTTGGGGCAGCGGTTCAGTGCGGTTTGAGTGTTTGGCTTGATACCGAGTCGCGCCCATCGCGGGCAAGCCTTGCTCCCACAGGGTGACATGTAACTTGTGGGAGCAAGGCTTGCCCGCGATAGTCGCGCCTCGGTCTACCGGCCAAACCGCCCTGGCCAGCCAATAATGGTCTTGGGCCTCGGCGTCGCGTAAGTCCGCACCTTGGACGTCGACAACCCGAGCCGCACCAGCGACTCGGCAATGGTCACCGCCGCCGTCACGCCATCCACCACCGGCACCCCGGTGCGCTGGCGGATCTGCTCGTCCAGCCCGGCCATGCCGCCGCAACCCAGGCAGATCACCTCGGCCTTGTCTTCCAGCACGGCCAATTCCGCCTGGCGGACGATGGCTTCCAGCGCACGCTTCGGGTCCGCTTCCAGCTCCAGCACCGCCAGGCCACTGGCCCGCACGGAGGCGCAGCGGTCCCACAGGCCGGAGAGTTTCAACCTGTCCTCGATCAGTGGCACGGTGCGATCCAGGGTCGTGACCACCGAATAGGCATGGCCCAAAAACATCGCGGTACTGGCGGCTGCGTCGGTGATGTCCACCACCGGCACATTGAGCAGCTCCTGCAGGCCTTCGCGGCCGTGCTCGCCGTAGCCGGCCTGGATCACTGCGTCGAAAGGCTGATCGTAAGACATCACCCGGTCCATCACGGCAATCGCCGCCAGGTAACTTTCGAAATTGCCCTCCACTGAGTCGGCGCCGAAGTAGGGGGTCAGGCCGACGATTTCGGTACCGGGGGCGGCAACGGCCTGGGCCGAACGGGCAATCGCCTGGGTGATGGACTCGGTGGTGTTGACGTTGACCACGAGAATTCGCATGGGAAGTCCTTATGACAGGTGGTTCTGCGGCCCGCAGCCGGCGGGCCGCCAAGGGTTAATGACTGGCGTTGTCGACTGCGATGGATTCGCCGCTGACGTCGGCGTAATGCGGCTCGCGCCTGGCGATGATCAGGTAGAGCATCCCGGCAATCCCGGCACCAATCAGCCAGGAAAATGGCGACACGCTGTGGAAACCCGGCACCAGCGCCAGGACGATGGCGATCAGCGCCGCCGGAATGAACGCAGCTACCGCGCGCAGGTTGACCCCGCGGCTGTAGTAATAGGCGCCGTTCGGGTCTTCGCTGTACAACTGCGGAACGTTGACCTGGCCTTTTCGCACCAGCCAGTAATCGACCATGATCACCCCGTACAGCGGGCCCAGCAGGGCGCCCAGGCCGGAGAGGAAGTACACGATCACCAGTGGGCTGTTGTAGAGGTTCCACGGCAGGATCAGCACCGCAATGGTCGCGCTGATCAGGCCGGCCCGGCGAAAGGTCAGGTATTTCGGCGCCAGGTTGCTCAGGACAAAAGCCGGTGCGACAAAGTTGGCCATGATGTTCACGGCCACCGTGACGATGAGGAACGCCAGGCATCCAAGCACCAGGAAGAAGGTGTTGGGAATCGAGGCAATGATCTCGGTCGGGCTTTCGATGATCCGGCCATTGATCTGGAACTGCGCACCGCATAGCAGGACGGTGATGGCGGCGAACACCAGGATATTCACCGGCAGCCCCCAGAAATTGCCCACCTTGATGGTCTTGCGGCAGGGCGAAGAGCGCGCGAAATCGCAGAAGTTGAGGATCAGCGTGCCGTAGATGGCCAGCCACAAGGCGCCGCCGGCAAAGATGTTGCGCCACATCTCGGCGCCGCTCAACGGTTCGCGGATCGACCAGGCGATGGTCGCGTTGGCCTGGGTGTACATCCAGCCGGCGAGGGCGGCCACGGTCAGCAAAATCACCGGGCCGGCAAACGCTTCGTAGCGCCGGACCATCTCCATGCCGTAGGCCAGGATTGCCAGTTGCACCAGCCAGATCGCCACGAAACACACCCAGCCCAGGCTCGACAAGCCAAGGATCGAGTTGTGGTCGTAGTCGGCAAAACCCGGATGCACGGCCGTCAGCAATACCCGGAAGACCACGGAAGCCAGGTACGTCTGAATACCGAACCAGGCGATGGCGATAACGGCGCGGATCAACGCAGGAATTTGCGCGCCGTGGATGCCGAAACTGATCCGGCTGATCACCGGAAACGGCACTCCGGTCTTCTGGCCCATGTAGCCGGACAGGTTCATGAAGCAGTACACCAGCGCTGCGCCGATCCCCAGGGACAGCAAAATCTGCCAACCGCCCAGCCCCAGCGCATACAGGCCGATGGCGAAGGAGTAGTTGGCAATGTTGTGCACGTCATTGGTCCACAGGGCAAAAATACTGTATCGGCCCCAGCGCCGACCTTCGGCCTTGGTCGGGGCCAGGTCCTTGTTATGCAGGCGCGGGCTAAGCACCACGGGGCCGGGAGAGGTTTGATCAAGAGGGACGTGTAGATCCAGCGCAATATTGTTATTGGAGAGGCTAGTACGCATTCCGGCAGGCTCCTGAAGCTTGGCGCTGCGATGACTGTGCTTGAGCAAGGCTCGACAAATCTTCGTCGCGAACGGCAAGCATCATTGGTTTCGGGGCATCTGCAGCCTGTACGGGATAGGGCGCTTCAGGCTTGCGGATCTAAAGTGTGTGTATGTTTTGATGAGTGTTGTATACAAAACATGTATGCACTTAAGCGAGATCTGTGCCAGTGAGCGATCTATGAAACCGCCTGATAATTTCGTTTTGTTATCGGTTCCAAGTAAGTCGTTGAATAGCTGGCTAAATAAATTGACCAATTGAACAGGTATTTATTTTTGCTGTCGGGAGGAGGCACAAGGTCGACTGAGGGAGTCAGGGCGGGGAGGTGTAACTTTTTGGGGCGCACAAACTAAAAGTGCACACACAAATGGCACCGATGGTGACAGTTGTGTGTACACATTTTATTGGAGTGGCGCAGGCCACTGGGGCGGCGGGCTGGCTCGCGAAATCGGTTTAACAATTAACCATAATGGTGAATGTTACGGCCTCTTCGCGAGCAAGCCCGCTCTCACATTTGGAAATTGCACGGCGCGAGGTCAGGCCTTGGATTTACCGATGATATTCCCCGCGTGCAGCCCGCACTCTTTCTGCGTCGCCTCTTCCCACCACCAGCGGCCTTCGCGCTCATGCTGGTTTGGCAGCACTGGGCGCGTGCAGGGTTCGCAGCCGATGCTGATGAAGCCGCGTTCATGCAGGCTGTTGTACGGCAGTTCGAGCATGCGGATGTAACCCCAGATCTCTTCACTGGTCATCTGCGCCAGCGGGTTGAACTTGTACAAGGTGCGTTCCGGGGTGGAGAAGGCGGTGTCGATTTCCATCACGGCCACGGCACTGCGGGTGCCCGGGCTCTGGTCGCGACGCTGGCCGGTCGCCCAGGCGCTGACGCCGGACAGTTTGCGCCGCAGCGGTTCGATCTTGCGGATGCCACAGCATTCGCCATGGCCATCCTTGTAGAAACTGAACAGGCCTTTTTCCTTCACGAAGGGTTCAAGTTTCGTGTAGTCCGGCGACACCAGTTCGATGTCGATCTTGTAATGCTCGCGCACCTGGTCGATGAAGCGATAGGTCTCGGGGTGCAGGCGGCCGGTGTCGAGGCTGAAGACCTTGACGTTCTTGTTCAGCTTCCAGGCCATGTCCACGAGCACCACGTCTTCGGCGCCGCTGAAAGATATCCACAGGTCATCGCCGAACTCGGCAAACGCGAGCTTGAGAATGTCCTGGGCAGATTTATTGGCATAGGTCGTGGCGAGTTCCACGACATCGAACGATGGGCTCATCAGGGCGGCTTCCTACAGGTCGGTGGCGCTGGGCGCTCTATATGGGGCTGATGGTAACAAAATCCGGCGAGCGCTGGCGCGCCCTGTGCGTTGCGCAGGCCAGTGCGAGTGGTTAGAGTTCGGCAGTCTTTTTGCTCGCTCGACTCAATAATCACTACAAATGGGAGTGTCTTGTGGAAATTGCATGCCTGGATCTTGAAGGGGTACTGGTTCCGGAAATCTGGATCGCCTTTGCCGAAAAAACCGGAATCGAATCCCTCAAGGCCACCACCCGGGACATTCCCGACTACGACGTGCTGATGAAGCAGCGCCTGCGCATTCTTGACGAGCACGGCCTGAAGCTGTCCGATATCCAGGAAGTGATCGCCACGCTGAAGCCGCTGGACGGCGCGGTGGAGTTCGTCAATTGGCTGCGCGAGCGCTTCCAGGTTGTGATCCTGTCCGATACGTTCTACGAATTCTCGCAGCCGCTGATGCGGCAGCTGGGGTTCCCGACGCTGTTGTGCCATCGCCTGATTACCGATGATACCGGGCGGGTCACCAGCTATCAGTTGCGCCAGAGAGATCCCAAGCGCCAATCGGTGCTGGCGTTCAAGAGCCTCTACTATCGGGTGATTGCGGCGGGGGATTCGTATAACGATACGACGATGTTGGGCGAGGCTGATGCGGGGATCCTGTTTCACGCGCCGGACAATGTAATTCGCGAGTTCCCGCAGTTCCCGGCGGTGCATACGTTTGAGGAGTTGAAGCAGGAGTTTATCAAGGCCTCCAACCGGGCCCTGAGCCTGTAGTCGACTGTTCGCATGCAATCGCGGGCAAGCCTTGCTCCCACAGGTTCTGTGTCAAACCACAATTGAGTGCCGACACAAAACCTGTGGGAGCAAAGCTTGCTCGCGATGCTTTTAGAGGTTTTGCAAGGTATCGAGCAGCACCTTCACCTTGGTAATCGACTCCGCATACTCAGCCTGCCACTGCGAATCCGCGACGATTCCGCCGCCACCCCAGCAACACACCTGCCCATCCTTGACCAGCAAACTGCGAATCGCGATCGAGCTGTCCATCTCGCCGCGCACATCCAGATACAGCAGCGAGCCGCAGTACAATCCGCGCCGGGTCGGCTCCAGTTCGTCGATGATCTGCATCGCGCGGATTTTCGGTGCGCCGGTAATCGATCCACCGGGGAAGCTGCCGGCGATCAGGTCCAGGGCGTCGTGGTCTGCGGCCAGTTCCCCGGTGACACTGCTCACCAGGTGATGCACATTCGGGTAGCTTTCCAGACTGAACAGCTCCGGCACCCGCACCGAACCGATGCGGCATGTGCGGCCGAGGTCGTTGCGCAGCAAATCGACGATCATCAGGTTTTCTGCGCGGTCCTTCGGGCTGGCGAGCAATTCGGCGGCGTTCGCCAGGTCTTCAGCTTCCGTCAGCCCGCGAGGCCGCGTGCCCTTGATGGGGCGGGTTTCAACCTGGCCCTGGCTGACCTTGACGAAGCGCTCGGGTGACAGGCTCAGCACCGCGCCGCCATCAGGCAGAGCCTGGAAACCGGAAAATGGAGTCGGGCAGGCGGCTCGCAGGGCGCAATAGGCGGCCCAGGGATCGCCCTGGCATTCGGCGCGGAAGCGCTGGGCGAAGTTGACCTGATAACAGTCACCGGCCTGGATGTACTGCTGAATACGCTCCAGCGCCTGGCGATATTCATCGGCGCTCAGGTCTGCATGCATTGGCGCGGTGAGTTTGAACGGCTCGACTTCTTCGCTGGCCGGCTGACTGAACAGTTCGATCAGGCGCTGGCGTTCGCCATCGGTCATTGTCGGGTGGAATACCAGCTGGCTGGTGGCCAGTTGGTGGTCACTGATCAGCGCCCAGGCGTACAGACCGAAGCGTGCGTCTGGCAGCTGCAGATCGTCCTTGGCCAGGCTCGGCAGGTGCTCAAGATGGCGGCCGAAGTCATAACTCAAATAGCCGATCAGGCCGCCAGCGAAAGGCAGGTCCAGTGGCACCGAGGCTTCGCCCAGACGTGCCAGGTTGGCGCGCAGGCGCTGCAGGAAATGGCTGCCACTTTCGTCAGGCAGCACCGCCAGCTGCTCCAGCGGCCAGGCACTGAGCAGATCATAACGACCGCGATCGGCGGTTGGCCGGCCGCTGTCGAGCAGCACGGCCCCTGGAGAATGGTGAATGCGCGCGAAATAGTCGGCGGGATTGGCGCGATAGGGTAGCGGGTGTACGGAGCAGGTCAGCATGAGCGGTCAGCCTTCAACCGGCGGAATATGCCCGAACATCTCCTGCACGAACGCCACGCGCTCCTCGACCGTCTCGGTCACGCCACGGGCCTTCAGGTCTTCCAGCCGCGCCTCGACTGCATGGGTGCGCAACGTCAGCCCGCAATCGTTGGCAATCTGGATGTTCAGGCCTGGCCGGGCATTGAGCTCCAGGATCAGCGGGCCTTTTTCCTGGTCGAGCACCATGTCGACGCCTATGTAACCCAGGCCACACAGCTCATAGCAGCCGGCGGCGAGCTTCATGAACCCGTCCCAATAAGGCAACTGCACACCATCGACCGCATTGGTGGTGTCAGGGTGCTTGGTGATGATGTTGTTCAGCCAGGTGCCGCGCAATGTCAGGCCGGTGGCAAGGTCGACTCCCACGCCAATGGCGCCCTGGTGCAGGTTGGCCTTGCCGCCGGACTGGCGAGTCGGCAGGCGCAACATGGCCATCACCGGGTAGCCCATCAACACGATGATGCGGATGTCCGGCACACCCTCATAGCTGATGCTCTTGAAAATCTGGTCCGGGATCACCCGGTACTCGATCAGGGCCCGGTCGCGGTGACCGCCCAGGGAGTACAGGCCAGTGAGGATGCTGGAGATATGGTGCTCGATCTCCTCGTGGCTGATGATCTTGCCGGACACCGTGCGGTAGCGTCCTTCGAAGCGGTCGGCGATGACGATAATGCCGTCGCCGCCCGCGCCTTGTGCGGGCTTGACCACAAAGTCGGTGCGCCCGCCGATGATCGCGTCGAGCTTGTCGATTTCCTTCTCTGTGGAAATCACCCCATACAGTTCCGGCACGTGGATGCCGGCCGCAATGGCGTGTTCCTTGGTGATGATCTTGTCATCGACGATCGGGTACAGGCTGCGCTTGTTGTACTTGAGCACGTAGTCCGCATTACGCCGATTGATGCCCATGATGCCCCGGGCTTCCAGGGCCTTCCAGGTCTTCCAGAAACCGAACATCAGGCGTCAGCCTTCTTCAGGAACGCCTTGAAACGCACCAGTTCGGTCAGGCGGTAACCGCGATAACGACCCATGGCCAGCATGAAGCCCACCAGGATCAGCAGGACCGCCGGGAAGGTGAACACGAAGTACACCAGTTCCGGCACGCTCATGATCAGGTGCGCCAATGACGCGGCGAACAGGGTGCCAATCGCCACTTTCATGGCATGGCCGCCACCACGCTCTTCCCAGGTGATCGACAGGCGTTCGATGGTCATCGTCAGGATCACCATCGGGAACAGCGCGACCGACAGCCCGCGTTCCAGGCCGAGCTTGTGGCTGAACAGGCTGATAGCCGCAATCAGCACCACCACGAACGTCAGCACCACCGACAGCCTTGGCAACATCTGCAACTTCAGGTGTTCGAGGTAGGAGCGCAGTGACAGCCCCAGCGCCGTAATGATGGTGAACAGCACGATGCCAAAGCCCAGCTGGGTTTCCCGGAAGGCCAGGGCGATCAGTACCGGGGTGAAGGTACCGAGGGTCTGGATGCCGATCAGGTTGCGCAGGATCAGGATCACCAGCACGCCGATCGGGATCATCACCATGATCATGAACGTCTGCTGGGTCTGCAGCGGCAAGCCATACAGCGAATATTCGAGGAAGTTGGCGTCGGTGTTTTCATCCGTCAGCTTGGCCAGGCGAATGGCGTTCATTTCGCTGTTGTTCAGGCTGAAGGTCACATTGGCTTTTTTGCCGCCATCGACGGTGATCAGGTTTTCATCACCGGTCCACCACAGCAGGCGGTCGGTTGGCAGACCCTGCTCGCCGGTTTCCGGGTTGAAGTACAGCCAGTCGGTGCCGTTGAAGCTGCGCAGCCATAATTCGGGCACTTGCGGCTGGTCGGCCACCAGGCGAATGGTGTGCACCTTCTCGATCGGCACGTGGGCGATGGACAGCAGCAGTTCGACGATCCGCGCCTTGTGCACGGTGGAAGGATCGCCACCCAGCAGCAGTTTCACGTTGTCGTCGTTGAGATTATTGACGCGCTTGATCGCCTCGCCAATAAAGGTCTCGACGTCGGCCGAGTGCTGGCGGATTGGCGCGAGCAGTGCTTCGGCGGCGATTTTTTCCGGGCCTTCGACGACGATGCTGTCGCGGAAAGTCGGGCCCTTGATCTTGGCTTTCTCGCCGGTGTAGCGCTTGGTCAGCACCAGGCGGTAGTACAACGTCTGGTTGCCCTTGGCCCGGCGCGCAGACCAGGTGACCTTGCGGTTGCCGTCGACACGGTTGACCGCCACGCCATAGTTATTGGAGATGAAGCTTTCGTTGAGGCTGACATAGTCGCGGCTCAGCGGTGGCACGAACATCTGGATCTTGACCGGATCCTTGGCACTGGCGACGAACTCGACCTTGGCGTCGATGTTCCACAAGTCGTCGGTGGCGTCTTCGGTCACGGGAATGCCGAGCACGAAAATCTGATAGGCCGTAACTGAAATGCCCAGCACCACCAAGATGGCGATCAGGATTTTCAGATGGAGGGTAAGAGCGCGCATTGGAATTACTCTGCGGTATGTGCGTCGGTGGCGCAGGCGGGTTTGCCAGCAGCGTATTTAAGACTGGGATCGACCAGCGCGTCGAAGCGTTTCAGCGCTTCGGAGCCGATCAGGAGCGGGAATTGGAAAGCACTGCGGTCAGTTAGGTTCACTTCGATGCTGCGTAAAGCCGAACCCATGCAGATATCCAGCTCGATCACCGGACGGGCGGTGTATTTCTTGCCCTCATCGGGATCGTAGTCGCCGGCGCGTCGCTTGATCTTGCTGACCCGGGCCAGCGGTCTTTCGATCGGGTGCGAGTGCGCGGCGTCGATGGCCAGGTAGAAGCGCACCCAGGATTCGCCATTGCGCTTGAAGCGCTTGATATCCCGGGCACTCAACGAGGCGGTTTTCGCGCCCGTGTCGAGCTTGGCCGCGACTTCGAGGTCGATGCCATTGAGGGACGCATATTCGTTGAGGCCGTAAACGGTCTTTTCTCCCGCCGCAGCGAAGCCGGGCAGGCAAAGGAAATAAAGGAAGGTGGAAAAGGGCTTGAGTCTCATAAATCCTGGGGCGCAGCGGTCCGTGTATTGATTCTAGGCCCTGGCATCGCTGCGCAAGCTCCCTCGTATGCCAGCCATCATTTGATGACAGGCAGTGCAGATGTCACAAACAAATGCGGGCAGCATTCTAGCACGGTGGTTTTATGGCGCCACCGCTGGCAGGGGGCTATAACCTCTAGTGCCGCTTGGGTATGAAATAAGCGGTTATTAGACGATTGTCGACAATATCCATATTTCCTTTGACTGTGCGCGCTGTTTTAGCTAGTTTTTGCGGCATCAGCTTTCAAGGTGTCGACAATATGCTGGATCAACTCGATCCCCCGGTCATAACGCAGGACGATTCGGAGACTTTGTCCGAGAACGTCTTCCGGCGCATCCAGGCGGCCATCGTCAAGGGTGAGATCGCCCCGGGCAGCAAGATCTCCGAGCCGGAGCTGGCGCGCACCTATGGCATCAGCCGTGGGCCGCTGCGCGAGGCCATCCATCGCCTGGAAGGCCAGCGCCTGCTGGTGCGCGTGCCGCACGTCGGGGCGCGCGTGGTTTCGCTGAATCACGCAGAACTGCTGGAACTCTACGAAATTCGCGAATCCCTCGAGGGCATGGCCTGCCGCCTGGCGGCCGAGCGCATGACCCTGGAAGAAATCGACGAACTGCGCCGGGTGCTTGAAACCCATGAGCGCGATGAGGCGTTCCAGGCCGGCATCGGCTACTACCAGCAGGAAGGCGACTTCGATTTTCACTACCGGATCATCCAGGGCAGCGGCAACCGGACCCTGACCCAGATGCTCTGTGGCGAGTTGTATCAACTGGTGCGCATGTACCGCATGAAGTTTTCCACCACGCCCAATCGCCCGCACCAGGCGTTCGCCGAACACCACAGAATTCTCGATGCCATCGCCGACCGTGACGGTGAACTGGCCGAGTTGTTGATGCGCCGCCATATCGGCGCCTCCAAACGCAATATCGCCCGTCACTACCAGGACGGCGCTAACCAGACAGCCACTGAACGAGGTGAGTCATGAGTTCCAACAAGAGCACTCCAGGCCAGCGTTTCCGCGATGCGGTCGCCAGCGAGCATCCGCTGCAAGTCGTTGGCGCGATCAACGCCAACCATGCGTTGCTGGCCAAGCGCGCCGGTTTCAAGGCCATCTATCTGTCGGGTGGCGGGGTAGCGGCTGGCTCCCTCGGTGTGCCGGACCTGGGCATCACTGGCCTGGATGACGTGCTGACTGACGTGCTGCGCATCACCGACGTGTGCGACCTGCCGCTGCTGGTGGACGTGGACACCGGTTTTGGTTCTTCGGCGTTCAACGTCGCGCGCACCGTCAAGTCGATGATCAAATTTGGCGCGGCGGCGATTCATATCGAAGACCAGGTTGGCGCCAAGCGCTGCGGTCATCGCCCGAACAAGGAGATCGTGTCGCTGCAGGAAATGGTCGACCGCATCAAGGCGGCCGTGGATGCGCGGACCGATGACAGCTTCGTGATCATGGCGCGCACCGACGCCCTGGCAGTGGAAGGCCTGGAATCTGCCCTGGATCGCGCTGCAGCGTGCATCGAGGCGGGCGCCGACATGATCTTCCCGGAAGCCATCACCGAACTGGACATGTACAAGCTGTTCGCCAGCCGCGTGAAAGCGCCGATCCTGGCCAACATCACCGAGTTCGGGGCGACCCCGCTGTACACCACCGAGCAGCTCGCCGCTGCCGACGTGTCGCTGGTGCTGTATCCGCTGTCGGCCTTCCGCGCCATGAACAAGGCCGCGGAAAACGTCTACACCGCAATCCGCCGCGACGGCACGCAACAGAACGTCATCGACACCATGCAGACTCGTATGGAGCTTTACGATCGCATCGATTACCACACGTTCGAGCAGAAGCTTGATGCGTTGTTTGCCGCAAAGAAATAACGCAATCCTGTAGCAGCTGCCGAGCCTGCGAGGCTGCGTTCGAGGCCGAAGGACTCGCTGAACCGGGCGATCGTGTGTGCAGGTCTTACGACTGCTGAGCAGTCGGACGCAGGCTTCGCCAGCTGCTACAGAGTGTGCGATGCAATTTGAAAAATTTGCCGATTCCCTAACAAATTCAAGATTGGAGACAGCAATGGCCGAAGCAAAAGTACTCAGTGGCGCCGGGCTCCGTGGTCAGGTAGCCGGGCAAACCGCACTGTCCACCGTGGGCCAGGAGGGCGCAGGCCTGACCTATCGCGGTTATGACGTTCGCGAACTGGCGGCAGACGCTCAATTTGAAGAAGTGGCGTACCTGCTGCTGTACGGCGAACTGCCGACCCAGGCGCAGCTCGCCGCCTACCAGGACAAACTCGGCAAGCTGCGCGACCTGCCGCAAGCGCTGAAAGAAGTGCTGGAACGCATCCCCGCCGACGCCCACCCGATGGACGTGATGCGCACCGGCTGTTCGTTCCTGGGCAACCTGGAACCGGAGAAAGACTTCTCCGAACAGCACGACAAGACCGACCGCCTGTTGGCCGCGTTCCCGGCGATCATGTGCTACTGGTATCGCTACAGCCACGACGGCAAGCGCATCAGCTGCGTGAGCGACGAACAATCCATCGGTGGCCACTTCCTGCACCTGCTGCACAGCAAGAAGCCAAGCGAGCTGCACGTCAAGGTGATGAACGTTTCGCTGATCCTTTATGCGGAACACGAATTCAACGCCTCGACCTTCACCGCGCGAGTGTGTGCCTCGACCCTGTCCGACCTGTACTCGTGCATCACCGCAGCCATTGGTTCGCTACGCGGCCCACTGCACGGTGGCGCCAACGAAGCGGCGATGGAAATGATCGAGCGTTTCTCGTCGCCGGAAGAGGCGATCAAGGGCACCCTCGGCATGCTCGAGCGCAAGGACAAGATCATGGGCTTCGGCCACGCGATCTATAAGGACAACGATCCGCGCAACGAGGTGATCAAGGGCTGGTCGAAAAAGCTCGCCGAAGAAGTCGGCGACACGGTGTTGTTCCCGGTGTCCGAGGCGATCGACAAGACCATGTGGGAGCAGAAAAAACTGTTCCCCAACGCCGACTTCTACCATGCGTCGACGTATCACTTCATGGGCATCCCGACCAAGTTGTTCACCCCGATTTTCGTCTGCTCGCGCCTGACCGGCTGGGCGGCGCACGTGTTCGAACAACGCGCCAACAACCGCATCATCCGCCCGAGCGCCGAGTACACCGGCGTCGAACAGCGCAAGTTCGTGCCAATCGAACAACGCTGAATGGTGGAGGCTTGCAGCGGGATCTGAATTCAACACAGATCCCTGTAGGAGCGAGCCTGCTCGCGATGACGGACTGACATTCGAAATGGATGTCGACTGATTTACCGCTATCGCGAGCAGGCTCACTCCTACAGTGGATTGTGCGACTTCAAGTCCGGTGCCGGCCCCGACCTTTTGCAATTACCGTGACCGAGTCCCTGACGATGAATACTGAATTCCGTAAACCGCTGCCCGGCAGCCATCTGGATTACTTCGACGTCCGCGCGGCTGTCGAAGCCATCCAGCCGGGTGCCTACGACACCCTGCCATACACCTCCCGCGTGCTCGCGGAAAACCTGGTGCGTCGCTGCGACCCGGCCACGCTCACCGAATCCCTCAAGCAATTCATTGAACGCAAACGCGACCTCGACTTCCCGTGGTTTCCGGCCCGGGTGGTGTGCCACGACATTCTCGGCCAGACCGCGCTGGTCGACCTCGCCGGCCTGCGTGACGCCATCGCCCTGCAGGGTGGCGATCCCGCGCAAGTGAACCCGGTGGTGCCGACTCAGTTGATCGTCGACCACTCCCTGGCCGTCGAGCGTGGTGGCTTCGATCCAGAGGCGTTCGAGAAGAACCGCGCCATTGAAGACCGTCGCAACGAAGACCGTTTCCACTTCATCAACTGGACCAAAAAAGCCTTCAAGAACGTTGATGTGATCCCGCCTGGCAACGGCATCATGCACCAGATCAACCTGGAGAAAATGTCCCCGGTGATCCAGGTGCGCGATGGCGTGGCGTTCCCGGATACCTGCGTCGGCACCGACAGCCACACTCCGCACGTCGATGCACTGGGCGTGATCGCCATCGGTGTCGGCGGCCTGGAAGCGGAAAGCGTGATGCTCGGCCGCGCGTCGTGGATGCGCCTGCCGGAAAGCGTCGGCGTTGAACTCACTGGCAAGCTGCAACCGGGCATCACCGCCACCGACATGGTGCTGGCGCTGACCGAGTTCCTGCGTCAGCAAAAAGTCGTCGGCGCATGGCTGGAATTCTTCGGCGAAGGCGCCGCCGCGCTGACCCTCGGCGACCGCGCGACGATCTCCAACATGGCCCCGGAATACGGCGCCACGGCGGCGATGTTCTACATCGACCAGCAAACCATCGACTACCTCAAGCTCACCGGTCGTGAAGACGAGCAGGTGCAGTTGGTCGAGAACTACGCCAAGACCACAGGTCTGTGGGCTGACAGCTTGAAGCATGCGCAATACGAGCGCGGCTTGACCTTCGACCTGTCGTCGGTAGTGCGCAACATGGCCGGCCCGAGCAACCCGCACGCTCGCGTGGCAGTGTCGGACCTGGCCGCCAAAGGTATCTCCGGTCAGTGGGACGACGTGCCAGGCCAGATGCCGGATGGCGCGGTGATCATCGCCGCCATCACCAGCTGCACCAACACTAGCAACCCGCGCAACGTGATCGCCGCCGGCCTGCTGGCGCGCAACGCCAACAAGCTGGGGCTGACCCGCAAGCCATGGGTTAAATCGTCCCTGGCACCCGGCTCGAAAACCGTGGCGCTGTACCTCGACGAAGCCGGCCTGACCGACGAACTGGAGCAGCTGGGTTTCGGCGTAGTCGCATTTGCCTGCACCACCTGCAACGGCATGTCCGGCGCATTGGACCCGGTGATCCAGCAAGAGATCATCGACCGCGACCTGTACGCCACCGCCGTGCTGTCCGGTAACCGCAACTTCGACGGGCGGATTCACCCTTACGCCAAGAATGCGTTCCTGGCGTCGCCGCCCTTGGTGGTCGCTTACGCCATCGCCGGGACCATCCGTTTCGATATCGAAAAAGACGTGCTGGGGCTCGATGCGCAGGGCAACGAAATTCGCCTGAAAGACATTTGGCCAAGTGACGAAGAGATCGACGCGGTGGTCAAGGCATCGGTCAAGCCCGAGCAGTTCCGCCAGGTCTACATCCCGATGTTCGCCATCCACGAAGACACCGGCCCGAAGGTCACGCCGCTGTACGACTGGCGTGAGATGAGCACCTACATCCGTCGTCCGCCGTACTGGGAAGGCGCACTGGCCGGTGCACGGCCGCTCAAAGGCATGCGCCCGTTGGCGGTGCTTCCGGACAACATCACCACCGATCACCTGTCGCCGTCGAACGCGATCATGCTCGACAGCGCGGCCGGTGAATATTTGGCGAAAATGGGCCTGCCGGAAGAGGACTTCAACTCTTACGCGACTCATAGGGGAGACCATTTAACTGCGCAGCGCGCAACCTTTGCCAACCCGAAACTGTTCAACGAAATGGTCAAGGAAAACGGCAAGGTCAAGCAGGGTTCGCTGGCTCGCGTCGAGCCTGAAGGTCAGGTGATGCGCATGTGGGAAGCCATCGAAACCTACATGGAACGCAAGCAGCCGCTGATCATCATCGCCGGTGCCGACTACGGTCAGGGTTCGTCCCGAGACTGGGCGGCCAAGGGCGTGCGCCTGGCGGGTGTGGAAGCGATTGCCGCCGAAGGTTTCGAGCGCATCCACCGCACCAACCTGGTGGGCATGGGCGTGTTGCCACTGGAGTTCAAGCCGGGCACCGACCGCCACACCCTGGCCATCGACGGCAGCGAAACCTACGACGTGATCGGCGAGCGCACCCCGCGCGCCGAGCTGACGCTGGTGATCCATCGCAAGAACGGCGAGCGCGTGGATGTGCCGGTGACTTGCCGCCTGGATACCGCTGAAGAAGTGTCGATTTATGAGGCTGGCGGCGTGTTGCAACGCTTCGCCCAGGACTTCCTCGAAGAGTCGGCAGTCGCCGTTTAAAACACGCTGTGCGGGCCGGGAATGTGCATTCCCTGGCCCGCCTTGAAGGAGCACCCATGGCTCACGTACCGCAAATTAAAATCCCTGCGACTTACATGCGCGGCGGCACCAGCAAAGGCGTGTTCTTCAGCCTCACTGATCTGCCCGAAGCGGCACAGGTTCCCGGCCCCGCACGCGATGCGTTGCTACTGCGGGTGATCGGCAGCCCGGACCCCTACGACAAGCAAATCGACGGCATGGGCGGCGCGACCTCCAGCACCAGCAAAACCGTGATCCTGTCGAAAAGCCTCAAGGCCGATCACGACGTCGATTACCTGTTCGGTCAGGTCTCCATCGACAAGCCTTTCGTCGACTGGAGCGGCAACTGCGGCAACTTGTCGGCAGCGGTCGGTTCGTTCGCCATCAGCAACGGTCTGGTGGACGCCAACCGCATTCCGCAGAACGGTATTGCAGTGGTGCGCGTATGGCAGGCCAACATCGGCAAGACCATCATCGCCCACGTGCCGATCACCAACGGAGAAGTGCAGGAAACCGGTGATTTCGAACTCGACGGCGTGACCTTTCCGGCGGCTGAAGTGCAGGTCGAATTTATGGACCCGGCGGCGGAAGAAGAGGGCGGCGGTGGTTCGATGTTCCCCACCGGCAACCTGGTGGACGACCTGGAAGTGCCCGGCGTCGGGACCTTCAAGGCGACCATGATTAACGCCGGTATCCCGACGATTTTCGTCAACGCCGAAGACATCGGTTACACCGGCACCGAGTTGCAGGGTGCGATCAATGGCGATCCGAAAGTGTTGGCGATGTTTGAGACCATTCGCGCCTACGGTGCTTTGCGCATGGGTTTAATCAAGGATCTGGACGAAGCCGCCAAGCGTCAGCACACGCCGAAAGTGGCGTTCGTGGCCAAGCCAGCGGACTACGTGGCGTCTAGCGGTAAGGCGGTCAAGGCCGGTGACGTCGATCTGCTGGTTCGGGCGTTGTCCATGGGCAAGCTGCACCACGCGATGATGGGCACGGCAGCGGTGGCCATTGGCACGGCGGCGGCGATTTCCGGCACGCTGGTCAACCTCGCGGCGGGCGGTATTGAACGCAATGCCGTGCGCTTCGGCCATCCGTCCGGCACCTTGCGCGTCGGCGCCGAGGCCAGCCAGGTGAATGGCGAGTGGACCGTCAACAAAGCCATCATGAGCCGCAGTGCGCGGGTGTTGATGGAAGGTTTCGTGCGCGTGCCGGGTGATTCCTTCTAACCCAATTCCTGCAACAGATGCCTAACCCCTGTGGGAGCGGGCTTGCTCGCGAAGACGGACTGACATTCAACAATTATGTCGACTGACACATTGCTTTCGCGAGCAAGCCCGCTCCCACAGTTTGGATCGATTTACCAAAACAACAATGTGCATCCGCCGAGAGAAACCCTGAACCGAGGTCCCATCAACGAACCACTTCACGAGTGAATCGAACATGAGCACCAACGTCGACCAGAACAACCGCCCCGACTACGACTCCGTCCTGCAGGACATCGCCGACTACGTCCTGCACTTCAAAATCGAATCCGCAGAAGCGCTGGACACCGCCCGCAACTGCCTGATCGACACGCTCGGCTGCGGCCTGCTGGCCCTGCGCTTCCCCGAATGCACCAAGCACCTGGGCCCGATCGTCGAAGGCACGCTGGTGCCATTTGGCGCACGGGTGCCGGGCACCAGTTATCGCCTCGACCCGGTGAAGGCCGCCTGGGACATCGGCTGCATCGTGCGCTGGCTCGACTACAACGACACGTGGTTGGCGGCCGAATGGGGCCATCCGTCCGATAACCTCGGTGCCATTCTCGCGGTAGCCGATCACCTTTCGCAAAAGCGCCTGGCCAATGGCGATGCCCCGCTGACCATGCGTGCAGTGCTCGAAGCCATGATCATGGCGCACGAAATCCAGGGTGTGATCGCCTTGGAGAACTCCTTCAACCGGGTCGGCCTGGATCACGTCATCCTGGTCAAAGTGGCCTCGACGGCGGTCACTGCCAAGCTCATGGGCGCCAGTCGCGAACAGCTGTTGTCAGCCTTGTCCCATGCGTTTGCCGACGGCCAGGCGCTGCGCATGTACCGCCATGCGCCGAACGCCGGCTCGCGCAAGTCCTGGGCGGCGGGCGATGCCACCAGCCGTGGCGTGCGCCTGGCGGATATCGCCATGCGCGGGGAAATGGGAATCCCTGGCGTGCTGACCGCCAGGCAGTGGGGGTTCTACGACGTGTTGTTCAGCCACACCAATAACGATCTGGCGTTGAAAGCCGAAGCCAAGCGTGAGTTCAGTTTCTCCCGGCCGTACGGCAGCTATGTCATGGAAAACGTGTTGTTCAAAATCAGTTTTCCCGCCGAGTTCCACGCCCAGACCGCCTGCGAGGCGGCGGTGATCCTGCATCCCCAGGTGCGTAACCGCCTGCACGAAATCGACCGGATAGTCATCACCACCCATGAGTCGGCGATTCGTATCATTTCCAAGGTCGGGCCGCTGGCCAACGCGGCGGACCGCGATCATTGCCTCCAGTACATGACCGCAGTACCGCTGGCGTTCGGCAATCTGGTGGCCGAGCAGTACGAAGATGATTTCCATCAAGCGCATCCGATCATCGATGTGCTGCGCGAGAAAATGGTCATCGTCGAAAGCCCGCAGTACACCCGCGAATATCTGGAAGCCGACAAGCGTTCCATTGCCAATGCGATCCAGGTGTTTTTCAAGGACGGCACCAGCACCGAGGACGTGGCGGTGGAGTACCCGATCGGCCATCGTCGCCGCCGTGCGCAGGGCATTGCGCTGCTGCAGGACAAGTTCAAGGCCAACCTGCTGACACGATTCACCGGTCAGCGGAGCGAGGAGATTTTTGCGTTGTGCAAGGATCAGCAAAGTCTTGAGGCAACACCGGTTAACCGGTTTGTGGATTTGTTTGTTATTTGATTGACCGCGTTATCGTTCAATCGCGGGCAAGCCTTGCTCCCACAGGGTTTTGTAGTGAATGCAAAAACTCGCGAATTACCCTGGCAACCTGTGGGGGAAAGCCTTGCTCCCACAGGGGTTTGCAGTGGCTGCAAAAACTTGCGAACACCCTGGCAACCTGTGGAGCAAGGCTTGCCCGCGATGGCGGTGGATCAGGCTCTACAGGGTTATTTGAACCGCCGCTCAACGCCTTTTTCCACCAGAATTTTCGCGGAGATTTCTTCAACCGAAAAATGCGTCGAATTGATATTCGGAATGTTCTCGCGACGAAACAGATTCTCCACCTCGCGCACTTCGAATTCGCATTGGGCGTAACTCGAATAGCGGCTGTTGGGTTTGCGCTCGTTGCGGATGGCGGTCAGGCGGTCCGGGTCGATGGTCAGGCCGAACAGCTTGTGCTGGTGGGCGCGCAGGGCCGCAGGCAGTTGCAGGCGTTCCATGTCATCTTCGGTGAGCGGGTAGTTTGCCGCACGGATGCCGAACTGCATGGCCATGTACAGGCAGGTCGGAGTCTTGCCGCACCGCGAGACGCCCACCAGGATCAGGTCGGCCTTGTCGTAGTAGTGCGTGCGGGCGCCGTCGTCGTTGTCCAGGGCGAAGTTCACCGCCTCGATGCGCTCCATGTAATTGGAGTTGGTGCCGATCGAATGGGATTTGCCGACGGTGTAGGAAGAATGCTCGGTCAGTTCCTGTTCCAGAGGCGCCAGGAAGGTCGAGAAAATGTCGATCATGAAACCATTGGAGGTCGCGAGGATCTCACGGATGTCCTGATTGACGATGGTGTCGAAGATGATCGGCCGGAAGCCGTCGGTTTCGGCGGCTTTGTTGATTTGTTGTACCATGGCCCGCGCTTTATCCACGTTGTCGATGTACGGTCGCGTGAATTTGCTGAAGGTTATGTTTTCGAACTGCGCCAGGAGGCTTTGGCCCAGGGTTTCGGCTGTGATGCCGGTGCCGTCGGAAATAAAGAAAGCAGATCGTTTCATTTGCACCTTGGGCCTTAAGCTCGTGACGAATCTTGGATATGATAGGCGCGATTTGTCGGCCGCCAATGGCCCGCATTCTCACTTATTTTCCAGGTCCAGGCCATACAGCCGGTAAACGCTCCTCAGGGCAGCCGGCTTCTGAGCTTTTCCAACACAGTTAGTGGAGAGATCACCTTGGTAGAGTACGTAGTTTCCCTCGATAAGCTCGGCAAACACGATGTTGAGCATGTGGGGGGCAAGAACGCATCCCTGGGCGAGATGATCAGCAACCTTGCAGGTGCCGGTGTATCGGTGCCCGGTGGCTTCGCCACGACAGCTCAGGCTTATCGTGATTTTCTTGAACTCAGCGGCCTGAACGACCAGATCCACGCCGCCCTCGACGCGCTTGACGTCGACGATGTCAACGCCCTCGCCAAGACCGGCGCCCAGATCCGTCAATGGATCATGGAAGCCGAGTTCCCCGAGAAGCTCAACGCCGAGATCCGCACCGCGTTCGCCACGCTGTCGGCCGGCAACCCTGACATGGCCGTGGCCGTGCGCTCTTCCGCTACCGCCGAAGACCTGCCGGATGCTTCCTTCGCCGGTCAGCAGGAAACCTTCCTGAACATCCGTGGTGTCGAAAACGTTATTCGCGCCGCCAAAGAGGTGTTCGCTTCGCTGTTCAACGACCGTGCGATCTCCTACCGCGTGCACCAGGGCTTCGACCACAAGCTGGTCGCCCTGTCGGCTGGCGTGCAGCGCATGGTCCGCTCCGAAACCGGCACCGCCGGCGTGATGTTTACCCTCGATACCGAATCGGGTTTCCGTGACGTGGTGTTCATCACCGGCGCCTACGGCCTGGGTGAAACCGTCGTACAAGGCGCGGTGAACCCGGATGAGTTCTATGTCCACAAGGGCACGCTGGCGGCCGGTCGTCCGGCCATCCTGCGCCGCAACCTGGGCAGCAAAGCCATCAAGATGATCTACGGCGAAGTCGCCACGGCCGGCAAATCGGTGAAAACCATCGACGTCGACAAGGCTGACCGTGCACGTTTCTGCCTGAGCGACGCCGAAGTCAGCGAACTGGCCAAACAAGCGATGATCATCGAGAAGCACTACCAGTGCCCGATGGACATCGAGTGGGCCAAAGACGGTGACGACGGCAAGCTCTACATCGTTCAGGCTCGTCCGGAAACCGTGAAGAGCCGTACCCAGGCCAACGTCATGGAACGTTACCTGTTGAAAGAAACCGGCACCGTGCTGGTTGAAGGTCGTGCCATCGGCCAGCGCATCGGCGCGGGCAAGGTGCGCATCATCAAGGACGTGTCCGAGATGGACAAGGTCCAGCCGGGCGACGTCCTGGTTTCCGACATGACCGACCCGGACTGGGAACCGGTCATGAAGCGCGCCAGCGCCATCGTCACCAACCGTGGTGGTCGTACCTGCCACGCGGCGATCATCGCTCGCGAGCTGGGCATCCCGGCCGTGGTCGGTTGCGGCAACGCCACCCAGCTGTTGAAAGATGGCCAGGGCGTGACTGTTTCCTGCGCGGAAGGCGACACCGGTTACATCTTCGAAGGTGAGCTGGGCTTCGACATCAAGAAAAACTCCGTCGATGCCATGCCTGACCTGCCGTTCAAGATCATGATGAACGTCGGTAACCCGGACCGTGCATTCGACTTCGCGCAACTGCCGAACGCCGGTGTGGGCCTGGCCCGTCTGGAGTTCATCATCAACCGCATGATCGGCGTGCACCCCAAGGCGCTGCTGAATTACGACGGCCTGCCGCAAGACATCAAGGACAGCGTTGACAAGCGCATCGCCGGTTACAACGATCCTGTGGACTTCTATGTCGACAAGCTGGTTGAAGGCATCAGCACCCTGGCTGCGGCGTTCACCCCGAAAAAGGTCATCGTGCGCCTGTCGGACTTCAAGTCCAACGAATACGCCAACCTGATCGGCGGCAAGCTCTACGAGCCGGAAGAAGAAAACCCGATGCTGGGCTTCCGTGGTGCCTCGCGTTACATCAGCGAGTCGTTCCGCGACTGCTTCGAACTCGAGTGCCGTGCCCTCAAGCGTGTGCGCAACGAGATGGGCCTGACCAACGTTGAGATCATGGTGCCGTTCGTCCGTACCCTCGGCGAAGCGAGCCAGGTGATCGACCTGCTGGCGGAAAATGGCCTGGCCCGCGGCGAGAACGGTCTGCGCATCATCATGATGTGCGAACTGCCATCCAACGCGATCCTTGCGGAAGAGTTCCTCGAGTTCTTCGACGGCTTCTCCATCGGTTCCAACGACCTGACCCAGCTGACCCTGGGCCTGGACCGTGACTCCGGGATCATCGCCCACCTGTTCGACGAGCGTAACCCGGCGGTGAAAAAGCTGCTGGCCAACGCCATTGCCGCGTGCAACAAGGCCGGCAAGTACATCGGCATTTGCGGGCAGGGGCCTTCGGACCACCCGGACCTGGCCAAGTGGCTGATGGAGCAGGGCATCGAAAGCGTTTCGCTGAACCCGGACTCCGTACTGGAAACCTGGTTCTTCCTGGCGGAAGGCCAAGCTTCGGCGTAACGGTGTGAGACCGGCCGCTGCCATGCCTTTGTAGGAGCCTGCTTGCCGGCGATTGCATCACCACGGTTTTCTCGACAGACCGTGGTGCCTGCATCGCCAGCAAGCAGGCTCCTACAGGGGTCGACATAAAGTCAGGGCGGCCGTCTTTTGAGATTGAAGTAGGGCGGGCTCCTCTGGAAGCCGCCCTTTTTTGTGCAAGAGCATTATGCAAAGCAGCAGCAACCTATTTCCTGTCGCCCTGATCAGCGCTGAACGCCGCAGTGATCTGAGCGAAGACGTCTATCGTTTGAAACCCGCCAACAGCCCTGACGGTACCGTCGAGCTGGCCGTGACGCGCCTGGGCATGGCCGATGAGCCAGCGCAGCGCGGCGTGCCGGTCATTCTGTTGCATGGCAGCTTCTCCAATCGCCGATTCTGGTTTTCCCCCAAAGGCCTGGGGCTGGGTGCTTACCTGGCCCGCCTCGGTTTTGATGTGTGGATCCCGGAAATGCGCGGCCACGGCCTGTCCCAGCGCAACCAGGGGTATCGCCAGAACCGCGTCAGCGACTACGCGCGCTACGACCTGCCGGCCATCGGCGCGTTCGTGCGCGAGCAGAGTGGCCAGCCCGCACACTGGATCGGCCATTCGCTGGGGGGCATTACCCTGGCGGCAGCGCTGGGTGGCCAGTACATCGATGAGGCGGTGGTAGCGTCTGCCGCGTTCTTCGGAACACAGGTCAGCCGCACTTATTGGCCGCTGAAAATTCCACCGTTGGAGTGGGGCGGGCGCTTCATCCTCAAGCGCTTTGCCCAACTGTCCGGCTCAAGGCTCAAGCGCGGCCCGGAGGACGAGCCGATCGGCCTGGCCCTGGAAAGCATGCGCTGGTACGGCCTGTTCGGGCGCTTTGGCGACGCGGACAAGGATTGGTGGGCGGGGTTGGCGGACGTGCAATTGCCGGTACTCGCGGTGAGCGCTGCGGGTGATCACCAGGACCCGGCCTGGGCCTGTCGCAAGCTGTTCGACCAAATCGGCTCGGAACACAAGCAGTTCGTCAATCTGGGCCGGGAGCAGGGATTCACCGATAATTTCGGTCACGTCGAAATGCTCGTCAGCAAAGCGGCGCAGGCTGAAGTGTGGCCGTTGGTGGCGCGCTGGCTGGCAGATCAGCGGACGCCGCTGCTGGGCGGGCAGGCTGATTTTGCCGCGGCAATTTGAGCCTGGGGCTCTATCAAGGGCATTTCGCTCTCACCGGGTTGCGGCTAAGATATGACGCATCAAGCTTTTCTGGTCACTTTGCGACATCCTCGATTGTCTTCCTCTCTACAGGAGTTTCTCGATGAACCATTACATCACGCCTGACCTGTGCGACGCCTACCCGGAGCTGGTCCAGGTGCTGGAACCCATGTTCAGCAATTTTGGTGGCCGTGATTCCTTCGGCGGCGAAATCGTGACCATCAAGTGCTTCGAAGACAACTCGCGGGTCAAGGAACAGGTCGAGCTTGAGGGCAATGGCAAGGTGCTGGTGGTCGATGGGGGAGGCTCCCTGCGTCATGCGTTGCTGGGCGACATGCTGGCCGAGAAGGCTGCGAAGAACGGCTGGGCCGGGCTGGTGATCTACGGCTGCATCCGCGACGTCGATATCATCGCGCAGACCGACCTTGGGGTTCAGGCCCTCGCCAGTCACCCGCGCAAGTCCGACCGCCGCGGAATCGGTGAACTCAATGTTCCGGTGACATTTGCCGGCGTGACGTTCCATCCAGGCCATTACATTTATGCGGACAACAACGGCGTGATCATCTCGCCAAGCCCGCTGCAGATGCCCGAGTAACAGCGCACGACCAACTTAGGGGTGAGGATGTTCGAGGAAGACAACGCGCAGTGGGGGCTGGTGCATGCCCTGGTGCTGGATGGTAAAGGCGGTGCGCGTTCGATAGCCCGGACTGAGCTCGATGACTTGCAGTTGCAGGCCCACGAAAGCCTGTGGCTGCACTGGGACCGCAGTCACCCGCAGACCCAGACCTGGCTGCGCAAATACAGCGGCCTGACTGAGTTCAGCTGCGACCTGCTGCTTGAAGAGAATACCCGGCCGCGCCTGTTGCCGCTGCCGGACTCCGAGTTGCTGCTGTTCCTGCGCGGAATCAATCTCAACCCGGGGGCTGAACCCGAAGACATGGTCTCGGTCCGCATCTTCGGCTCGGCGCAGCGGGTGATTTCCCTGCGTCTGCGTCCTTTGCGGGCCACCGATGAGTTGCTGGTGCAACTCGATGAAGGCAAAGGGCCGAAAACCGCCTCTGAACTCATCCTTTATATGGCGCAGTTCCTTACCAACAAGGTGCAGGATCTGGTCAGTTGCCTCTCCGAAGTGGTCGATGAGGAAGAAGAAAAGCTGGATGCCGACGAACGGTATACGCCTGAGCATGGGGCCATTTTGCAGATCCGTCGCAGGGCTGCGGCGCTGAAACGATTCCTGGCTCCGCAGCGGGATATTTTCGGCCAGCTGACGCGGATCAAACTCCCCTGGTTCGTCGATGACGATGCCGATTACTGGAACGAATTGAACAACAGCCTGACCCGTTATCTCGAAGAGCTGGAATTGACGAGGGAGCGGGTGGGGCTGGTCCTCGAGGCCGAAGACCGGCGTTTGAGCGTGCGCATGAACCGCACGATGTACCGTTTCGGGATCATCACCGGGATCTTTTTGCCGATGAGTTTCCTGACCGGCCTACTGGGTATCAATGTGGGCGGAATTCCGTTCTCCGAGAGCCCTTATGGCTTCCTTGTTGCCTGCCTGATGATGATCTCGGTGGCACTCGGGCAATGGTGGTTATTCCGTCGTTTGCGGTGGGTCTGAACATGCGTCATGTGACCCGGGCAAATTTGGTCGCGTCTTTCACAGACATCACGAGAGGTGCGTATGCACGATCCGTTTGAACAGTCTTTGCGCGACATGCTCAAGGCATCACCGTCCACTCGGGACGACGATGCGTGCCTTGGGCGTGTATTGAAAACCGCCAACCGCCAGGTCGGCGCCGGTGATCTGTTCAGCCTGCTGGGCCGCTGGTTGCCCGCGCTGATGATCGCCCTGAATAACGGATCGGCCCATGTGTCGCCGGTTTCCCGTCACCGTAAACCTAACGTTCGCACTGCTGATAAGGCTGATTGAATATGGAACTTGATCTCTGGACTCAGAGCCTCGTCACTGCAATGACTGCGTTATGGACCAAGGTTGCAAACTTCATCCCGAACCTCTTTGGCGCACTGGTGGTGCTGCTCCTGGGCTTCGTGGTGGCCAAGTTGCTCGACACGCTGCTCTCCAAATTGCTCGCCAAACTCGGCCTTGATCGCCTGATGGGCGGCACCGGGCTGACCAAGCTGCTGTCCCGCGCCGGGCTGCAGGTGCCAATCTCGACATTGATTGGTAAAATCGTCTATTGGTTCGTTCTGCTGATTTTTTTGGTATCTGCTGCGGAATCTCTTGGACTTGAGCGAGTCTCAGCTACGCTAGACATGCTCGCGCTGTATTTGCCGAAGGTTTTCGGCGCCGCGCTGGTGCTGCTGGTGGGTGTGCTTCTGGCGCAACTGGCCAACGGGCTGGTGCGCGGAGCCGCAGAGGGTGTGGGGCTGGATTACGCATCGGGCCTGGGGCGAATCGCTCAGGGCCTGGTGATCATCATCAGTATTTCGGTGGCGATCAGCCAGTTGGAGGTCAAGACTGACCTGCTCAACCATGTGATCGTGATCGTTTTGATTACCGTTGGTCTGGCAGTAGCGCTGGCCATGGGCTTGGGAAGCCGGGAAATTGCCGGTCAGATTCTTGCGGGAATCTATGTGCGTGAGTTGTATCAGGTTGGGCAACAAGTGCGTGTTGGCGAGGTCGAAGGCCAGATCGAAGAGATCGGCACGGTTAAAACCACATTGCTGACCGACGAGGGTGAGCTAGTCTCTCTCTCCAATCGGATCCTCCTGGAGCAGCATGTGAGTAGCCGCTAACCCGGCAAACCCTGCTAATGTATGCCGCCGCAAATTGCCCTGGAAAGGGCTGCGGCGGACATTGACCTGACTGTCGGCCCGACTTGTTTTGAATAAAGCTCAATCGCTCTCCACGCGCTACGACCCCCGCGAGCTCTCTGATGAGGAGTTGGTCGCGCGCTCGCACACCGAGCTGTTTCACGTAACGCGCGCCTATGAAGAACTGATGCGGCGTTACCAGAGAACATTATTTAACGTCTGCGCACGATATCTTGGGAACGATCGCGACGCGGACGATGTCTGTCAGGAAGTGATGTTGAAGGTGTTGTATGGCCTGAAGAACTTCGAGGGGAAATCGAAGTTCAAGACATGGCTCTACAGCATCACGTACAACGAATGCATCACGCAGTATCGGAAGGAACGGCGTAAGCGTCGCTTGATGGACGCTTTGAGTCTGGACCCCCTCGAGGAAGCATCTGAAGAAAAGATGCCCAAAGCCGAGGAAAAGGGTGGACTTGATCGCTGGCTGGTGTATGTGAACCCGATTGACCGCGAAATTCTGGTGCTACGATTTGTCGCAGAGCTGGAATTTCAGGAGATCGCAGACATCATGCACATGGGTTTGAGTGCGACAAAAATGCGTTACAAACGTGCTCTAGATAAATTGCGTGAGAAATTTGCAGGCGTGGCTGAAACTTAGTTCGACGCAAATATCTCTTACGTGTAGGCAAGTTCTGATAGACTTGCCGCCGAGTTGTCCCCCGGTTTGCGGGACTGCTTCACAATCACCAGATGGGGATTTAACGGATGAAACTGAAAAACACCTTGGGCTTGGCCATTGGTTCTCTTATTGCTGCCACTTCGTTCGGCGCTCTGGCACAAGGCCAAGGCGCAGTTGAAATCGAAGGCTTCGCTAAGAAAGAACAATTCGACAGCGCTCGTAACTTCAAGAATGACGGCAACCTGTTCGGCGGTTCCGTAGGTTACTTCCTGACTGACGACGTTGAACTGCGTCTGGCCTACGACGAAGTGCACAATGTCCGTTCCGACAGCGGCCAGAACATCAAGGGCGCTAACACCGCTCTGGACGCTCTGTACCACTTCAACAACCCAGGCGACATGGTTCGTCCATACGTCTCGGCTGGTTTCTCCGATCAGAGCATCGATCAGAACGGCTCGAACGGTCGTAACCGTTCCACCTTCGCCAACGTTGGCGGCGGTGCCAAGCTGTACTTCACCGAGAACTTCTACGCCCGTGCTGGCGTTGAAGCTCAATACAACATCGACCAGGGCGACACTGAGTGGGCTCCTAGCGTCGGTATCGGTGTGAACTTCGGTGGCGGCTCCAAGCCTGCTGCTGCTCCAGTTCCAGCACCAGCTGAAGTCTGCTCCGACAGCGACAACGACGGCGTATGCGACAACGTTGACAAGTGCCCGGACACCCCAGCCAACGTAACTGTTGACGCTGACGGCTGCCCAGCAGTTGCTGAAGTTGTTCGTGTAGAGCTGGACGTTAAGTTCGATTTCGACAAATCTGTTGTTAAAACCAACAGCTACGGCGACATCAAGAACCTGGCTGACTTCATGAAGCAGTACCCATCCACCAGCACCACTGTTGAAGGTCACACTGACTCCGTCGGTCCTGACGCTTACAACCAGAAACTGTCTGAGCGTCGTGCAAACGCCGTTAAGCAAGTTCTGACCAACCAGTACGGTGTTGAGTCGTCCCGCGTTCAGTCCGTTGGTTACGGCGAATCCCGCCCAGTTGCTGACAACGCAACTGACGCTGGCCGCGCTGTAAACCGTCGCGTAGAAGCGCAGGTTGAAGCTCAAGCTAAGTAATTAGCTCGCAGCTCTGAGAAAAGCCCGGCTTAGGCCGGGCTTTTCTTTGCCTGCGATTTGGCTCGGCAAGCCAGTAGGAGCAAAGCTTGCTCGCGATGGCGGTGCGCCTGGCACACCGCGTAGCAGTGATCGCCAGCAAGCAGGCTCCTACGGTTCGGTGGTGTACACAGCACCTGCGGCTTGCACATGATTGTGTAGGAGCCTGGCTTGCCAGCGATGGCGGTGCGCCTGGCACACCGCGTGGCAGTGATCGCCAGCAAGCAGGCTCCTACGGTTCGGTGGTGTACACAGGACCTGGGGCTTGCACATGATTTTGTAGGCGCCTGGCTTGCCAGCGATGGCGGTACGCCTGGCACACCGCGTGGCAGTGATCGCCAGCAAGCAGGCTCCTACGGTTTGGTGGTGTACACAGGACCTGGGGCTTGCACATGATTGTGTAGGAGCCTGGCTTGCCAGCGATGGCGGTACGCCAGGTACACCGCGCTGCGACGATCGCCAGCAAGCAGGCTCCTATGGTCTAGAGGCCTGATGCCATTGCGTAGGAGCTGCCGCAGGCTGCGATCTTTTGATCCTTTGCCACAGCCCCAATCACCAGAATCGCCGGGCTCTTCAGTTCGAACGCGCTGGCGGCCTGTTCCATGGCGCTCAGGTCGCTGCGGCATTCGCGCTGATGGGGCAGGGAGGCGTTTTCGATCATGGCCACCGGCGTTTCCGGTGCCATGCCGCCGGCGAGCAGTTGCTCGCGGATCTCGCTCAGTTTCGCCACCCCCATGTACACCACCAGCGTTGTGCCGCCCTGGGCCAGTGCCTGCCAATTCAGGCTGCTGCCGTCCTGGGTATGCGCCGTCACCAGCGTCACTCCCCGGGCTACTCCGCGCAGGGTCAGGGAAATGTCGCACTGGGTCGCGCCGGCAAGCCCCGCCGTGATGCCATTGACCAGCTCAACCTCAACACCACGCTCACGCAACCATTGTGCTTCCTCTCCGCCACGGCCGAAAATGCACGGGTCACCGCCTTTGAGCCGCACCACGCACTTACCCTGGCGCGCGTAGCGCAACATCAGGCGATGGATGAACGCCTGTGGCGTGGAGCGACAGCCGCCGCGCTTGCCCACGGCAATGATTCGCGCATGGGGACAGTGTTCCAGGACTGCTTCATTGACCAGGTCGTCGATCAGCACCACATCTGCGTCGCGCATGGCGCGTACCGCTTTGAGGGTCAACAATTCCGGGTCGCCAGGACCCGCACCCACCAGCCAGACTTTTGCGCTCATAGTGTTTTCCTCACGAGATAACAGCGATCGCTCGCGCCGTGGCGGCCAGTAGTCGTTTGATTTCCGGGACGCACGAACCGCACTGCGTGCCGCAACCCAGTTCCTGTTTAAGCCCCTGCAAATCCAAGCCTCGGCCGATGCCGGCGCAGACTGCGGTGTGGCTGACGTTGCGGCAGTTGCAGAGGATTTTATTGGCCATGCCAACGGCGGCGCCGTCGCCGCCGGGTGGTGCAATCAAGGGGGCCAACATCCAGCGCCGCAGTTGTTCAGTGGTGCGCCCTTCGAGCCACAGGTTGTGCAGCCAGTGCTGGGCCAGGGTTTCTCCGGCCAGGCGGATGGCGATGATTCTGCCGTCCTCGATGCGCACCCGTTTGCCGATCGAGCGCCGTTCGTCGTCGTAGGCCAGCACCGCGCCCTGGTCCAGGCCCAGGCATTGATCGATGTCGCGTAACAGCGAAGCAGCAGGCGCCGAGGCGCTGGCAGCGCGTATAAGCAACGCTGGGCGCTCACGGCCACTCAGGCTTAGGCTGACGTAGGAAAATTCCTCGCAGAGCGATCGCAGGCGCTCAAATCGCTGTTGAACATTGCCTTCGACCAGGGCAAACAGCTGCCACGGCAGTTCTACCGGATCAATTCGTACAGCGCTGTGCTTCAGTTCAGGCTGTTTCGACAAGGGGTCGAAGGCCGGTTGAGTCAGCGTATTAACCCCGCCTTTGAGAAACCGGTCACCCCAGTGCATGGGTAAAAACGCCTGCCCCGGCCGTACGTTCTCGTCACTCGCCACCGGTAGAATCACCGCGCCGCGCCGACTCTCCAGGCTGATCAGGTCGCCGGACTGCAAGCGGTGGCGGCGCAGTTCATCCGGGTGCAGGCTCAGCACCGCTTCACTGACGTGACCGAACAACTGCGCGGCGGTACCGGTGCGGCTCATGCCGTGCCATTGATCGCGCAGGCGCCCGGTGATCAAGGTCAGGGGAAACTGAGAATCGCGTTGTTCCTTGGCTGCGCAAAAAGGGTCGGCGACGAATTGGGCGCGACCGTTGGCGGTCGGGAACACCCCGTCAGCGTACAGCCGCGCTGTGCCTTGGCTGGCACCGCAAGGGAACGGCCATTGCTGCGGGCCAATCTGGTCGATCAAGGCGTGGCTGAGTCCCGACAGGTCCAGGTCGCGGCCATGGGTCAGCTGCTTGTACTCATCAAAGATCTGCGCCGCAGAGTCCAGGGCAAACAGGCTGGTTTGCTGTGGGCGCAGATGGTGTTCCAGGCGGCGTGCGAAATCCACCGTGATGGCCCAGTCCGGCCGGGCTTCGCCAGGTGCGACAACGGCCTGGCGCACGTGGGAAACGCGCCGTTCGGAGTTGGTGACGGTGCCATCCTTTTCTCCCCAACTGGCGGCAGGCAGCAACAGGTCGGCGAAGGCTGCGGTTTCCGTAGTGCGAAAGGCTTCCTGCAAGACCACGAACGGGCACGCCTGCAGGGCTTCGCGCACGGCATTCTGGTCGGGCAGCGATTGCGCAGGGTTGGTACAGGCGATCCACAGGGCTTTGATCCGACCGCTACGGACCTGCTCGAACAGCTCGATCGCGGTCAGGCCGGTGCTGTGCGGCAGTTGCTCAACGCCCCAGTAGGCCGCCACTTCTGCACGATGCTGGGCATTGGCGGCTTCGCGATGGCCTGGCAGCAAGTTCGACAGACTGCCGGTTTCGCGTCCGCCCATGGCATTGGGCTGACCGGTCAGCGAGAAAGATCCTGCACCTGGACGACCGATTTGCCCGGTGGCCAGGTGCAGATTTATCAGCGCGCTGTTCTTGGCGCTGCCCGCTGTGGACTGGTTGAGCCCCATGCACCATAACGACAGGAAAGTCGGCGAGGTTCCCACCCACTGCGCACATTGCTGCAGTTGTTCGAGGCTGATCCCGCACAGTTGCGCGACCATTTGCGGGGTGTAGTCGCGCACCAGGTTTTTCAGCTCCGGCAGGCCTTGGGTGTGCGCCTTGATAAAGTCGCGATCAATCCAGTCTTCCCACAACAATAGATGCAGGATCCCGTGGAACAGGGCGACATCGCTGCCGGGCTGAATCGCCAAATGCAGGTCGGCCAGGTCGCAGGTGTCGGTCCGACGGGGGTCGATAACGATGACTTTCATTTGCGGCCGGCGGGATTTGGCCTCTTCCAGGCGTCGGAAAAGCACCGGGTGGGCGTAGGCCATATTACTGCCAACGATCATCACGCAATCACTCGACTCCAGGTCTTCGTAGCTGCAGGGCGGGGCGTCTGCGCCGAGGCTGCGCTTGTAGCCGACCACTGCCGAAGACATGCACAGGCGCGAATTGCTGTCGATGTTGTTGGTGCCCACCAGCGCTCGCGCCAGCTTGTTGAAACTGTAGTAATCCTCGGTCAGCAATTGTCCGGAGATGTAGAACGCCACGCTGTCGGGGCCGTGCTCGGCGATGGTGCGGGCGAAGACGCTGGCGGCGTGATCGAGGGCGGTGTCCCAGTCGGTGCGGCTGCGGGCCAGGGATTTACCCAGGCGCAATTCCGGGTACAGCGCTCGCGCCGCCAGATCGCCCGTCAGGTGCAAGGTCGAGCCCTTGCTGCACAATTTGCCGAAGTTGGCCGGGTGCGTCGGATCGCCGCTGACGCCGAGAATGCGCTCGCCGTCATGTTCGATCAGCACGCCGCAGCCGACCCCGCAGTAGCAGCAGGTCGAAGCGGTGATTTGCCGGTCCATCAGCTTGCTTCCCGCAATGTTGGCAAGCAGCTATCGCCAAACATCAAGTGGTCACGGATGTGCTCGATGTCCTGGTTCTCGCGGATCTGCCGGAAATACCAGGCGCCGTCTGCGGTATCGCCGTACAGGCAAGCGCCGACCAGGACGTCATCCTTGATCACCAGTTTTTTGTAGATTCCGCCGATCGGGTCGGACAGGGTGATGGTTTCCGTACCTTCGCCGCCCATGAAATCACCGGCGGAAAACAGATCGATACCGGTCACCTTCAACTTGGTCGAAGTCACCGAGCCCTTGTAAGTGGCGAAACCCAGCTGGGCCAGATGGTTGGCGCAGACCTTGGCCTGTTCGAACAGCGGCGCGACCAGGCCGTAGGCAGTGCCCCGATGGCTGGCGCATTCGCCGATCGCATAGATGCGCGGGTCGTAGGTTTGCAGGGTGTCGTTGACCAGGATTCCGCGGCTGCAGGGAAGCCCGGATTGCTCCGCGAGCTCGATGCAGGGCCGAATACCGGCTGCCATCACCACCAGGTCGGCAGGGATCACGTCGCCGTTGGTGAATTGCACCGAGCCGACCCGGCCATTGCCGGCGTCGTGCAGTGCCTGGGTCTGTTCGCGCAGGCGAAAGTGCAGGCCGCGGCTTTCGAGGGCGGTTTGCAGCAGCTGGCCGCTGGTCTTGTCCAGCTGCCGCTCCAGCAGCCACTCGCCGATGTGCACCACGGTGACATGCATGCCGCGCAGCATCAGGCCATTAGCCGCTTCGAGGCCGAGCAGGCCACCGCCGATGACCACCGCGTGGGTGTGGGTCTTGGCAGTATTGATCATCGCCTGGGTGTCGGCGATGTCGCGGTAGCCGATCACGCCCTGCAAAGTATTGCCCGGAATCGGCAGGATGAAAGGTGTCGAGCCGGTGGCGATCAGCAGGCGGTCGTACTCGGCTTCGGTGCCGTCATCGGCGATCACCCGGCGCCGTACCCGGTCGATCTGCACCACTTTGCGGTTAAGCAACAGCTTGATGTGGTTGTCGTGATACCAGTCGAGGTCGTTGAGCACGATCTCTTCGAATGTCTGCTCGCCGGCCAAGACCGGCGACAGCAGGATGCGGTTGTAGTTGGTATGGGGTTCGGCGCCGAAGACGGTGATGTCGTACAGGTCGTTGCTCAGCTTGAGCAGTTCCTCCAGGGTGCGAACCCCGGCCATGCCGTTGCCGATCATCACCAGTTTCAATTTTTTCATCAGGTTCTCCGGCGTCTTCGAGAAATTTCGCGCAAACAAAAAAAAGGCGTCCCGCTAGTTGCCTAGCGAGGACGCCTTTGTCCTTGTCCCGTTCTATCGGGAAGCGCAGCCCTCTTCGTTGAGGATGGGCTTTATGTCTGTTGGGGGAGGTAATGCAGTGGTTGTGCCAAAGTCGTCAGACGGCGGATTTAATGGGAGAAGCGCTGTGTGTTTTCTTTACAGCGTTCGATGTGGTGCACCGAATGAATGCGCGTCGCCCGGAAATGGAGCGTCTTTGAGTGCGTCTTCGCGAGCAAGCCCGCTCCCACAGTTGACCGGGTAACCATGGAGATATGCGGTCCAATTGTGGGAGCGGGCTTGCTCGCGAAGTGCGCGACCCGCTATCAGCTCTGAAACACTAAAACCAGCAGCACCACGTTCACCACCAACATCACCAACGCCACAGTCCGCCAAACCTTCACCGGCTCGCGCTCCAGCAGCGGCCTGGGTCGAACGCTCAAGCTGCGTCGCTCGCCCTGCTCCAGAACCAGCAACCATTGTTCCGCCGTTTCAAAGCGCTGGGCCGGATCAACCGCAACAGCTTGCTCCAGGCTCTGCGCGATCCACTCCGGCAGGTCCGGGCGGTAGCGGCTGGCACTGACCGGCACGCCAAAACGCGGGCGCTGGAACGCTTCGATCTCGCCATGGGGATAGTGCCCGGTCAGCAGGAAATACAGGGTCACCCCGACCGAGTACAGGTCCTGTTGTGGGGTCGGCGCAGCACCGCCAAAGGCTTCCGGGGCAATGTACGTCGGGGTTCCGGGCAGGGCGCAGACTTGGTCCTGGGACAGACCCGGACAATAGGCGAGGCCAAAATCCAGCAGCCGCAGCTCGCCGTCATCCCCCAGCAGCAGGTTCTCCGGCTTGATGTCGCGATGCAGGATTTGCCGGCGATGCAGCATGCCGACCGCGCGCAAAAGACGCTCTGCCAGGTCCAGCCAGTGAGCCAGCGGCAGCGGGCCGGCGTCGGCATAGAGTGCCGCCAGGGTCGAACCGGAATATTCCCGCATCACGTAGTACAAATGCTGACGTTGGGAGGCGGGATGGACTTCAGGAAAGTGCCGCCCGGCCACTCGCTTGAGAAACCACTCTTCTGCCAGCAAGGCCTGCCCGGCCTGGTGGTCGTCGTACAGGCGCCCGGGCAGGGTTTTCAGCAACCAGGGCTGTTGCTGCCCGTCATGCACCCGGTAGAGCAGCGATTGCTGGCTCTGCGCGAGTATGGCGTCGACTTGCCAGCCCTCAAACATCTGCCCCGACTTGAGCGCCGGCGGCAACGGCCATTGCTGCAAGTGCACCAGGGCATCGCCGATGCTGGTTTCGCCCAGGGCATCCACCCGCACCAGCAGCGCGCTGGCGTTGTCCTGGCTGCCCGCCAGGTGCGCGGCACTGACCAGGGTTTGCGCGGCGCTGTGCAGATCCGGCTGGTCGCGCAGGATCGCCGCGATCGCCGTGTCGCCCAGCACCGCCCAGACGCCGTCGCTGAGCAGGACAAAGCTCTCATCCAGGCGCAACTCGCCGTCGAGGAAATCCAGCACCAGATGCTGGTCCAGGCCCATGGCGCGCTTGAGCACATGCTGCATGCCGGGCTGATCCCAGACGTGATCCTCGCTGATGCGCTGCAGCTTGCCGGCATGCCAGCGATACACCCGGCAATCACCCACGTGCGCCAGGGTGAAGCGCCGGCCGCGAACCACCAGGGCGCTGACAGTGGTTAGTAGCGGTTGCCCGCCGCCATTGGCCTGCAGCCAGCGGTTCTGCGCCAGCAGCAAGCGATCCAAAGCCTGGGCAACTGCCCAGGTTTCCGGGGTCGCGTAGTAATCCTGTGCCAGTGCCTGCAAGGTCGAGCGGGCCGCCAGCCCGCCGTCGGCGCATTGGCTGACCCCATCGGCAATCGCGAACAGGTAGCCCTTGCTCGCGGCCAGCGCCGGGGTCGGTGTCACCAGGCGCAGGGCGTCCTGGTTCTCCTCGCGCGGCCCGATGGCGCTGGCTTCGGCGAAACTCAGCTGCAGACTCATTGCGCCTTCAGACCCGGGCGGCGGTGACTGCGGCAGAACCCCAGGTGGTTCTCCAGCGACGCTTGACGCCATGCAGGCCGAACCAGGCGAGCACTCCCAGGCTGGCGAACAACCACAAGGCCAGCTGGTAGCTGCCGGTACTCTGCTTGATGGCGCCCATGCCGGCTGCCAGGGCGAAGCCGCCAATGCCGCCTGCCATGCCGATCAAGCCGGTCATCACGCCGATTTCCCGACGAAAGCGCTGCGGAACCAGTTGGAAAACCGCGCCATTGCCTGCCCCCAAACCGAGCATGGTGCAGACGAAAAGTGCCAGAGCAGCGTAGGAACTTGGCAGGTTAAAGCCGACTGCTGCAATGCACACGGCTGCTACGGTGTACATCGCCAACAGCGTGCGAATCCCGCCGAACCGGTCTGCCAGCGCACCGCCCAGGGGGCGCATCAGGCTGCCGCCAAACACGCAGGCGGCGGTGTAGTAACCGGCGGTAACCGGGCTCAGCCCATATTGATCGTTGAAATAGCCGGGCAGGGCGCTGGCCAGGCCGATGAAGCCGCCGAACGTCACGCTGTAGAAGAACATGAACCACCAGCTGTCACGATCGCCCAGCGCCTTGAAGTAGTCGGTGACCGACTTGGCTTTTGGGCGCTCCGGGGCGTTTTTCGCCAGCCAGGTGAAAACCACGAGGGTCAGGATCAACGGGATCAGGGCGAAACCAAACACGTTGCTCCAGCCGAACGCGGCCGCCAGTACCGGGGCGATCAATGCGGCCAGCACCGTGCCGGAATTGCCCGCGCCCGCGATGCCCATGGCCTTGCCTTGGTGTTGCGGCGGATACCACTGCGAAGCCAGGGGCAAGGCCACGGCAAACGATGCGCCGGCCATGCCGAGGAACAACCCCAGCAACAACGCTTGTTCGTAGCTGTGGATGCCGTGCTTCCAGGCCACGAACAGCGCGCAGATGACGATTACCTGGCCAATGATCCCGGCGGTTTTAGGCGAAAGGCGATCCGCCAGCATGCCCATGATGAAGCGCAGTATCGCCCCGGCCAGAATGGGCGTGGCTACGACCAGGCCGCGTTGTTGGGTAGTCAGCTGCAGGTCGGTGGCTATTTGCACCGCCAGGGGGCCGAGCAGGTACCAGACCATGAAACTCAGGTCGAAATAGAGGAACGCCGCGAACAGAGTCGGGGTATGGCCGGATTTCCAGAAGCTTGAATTCATCGCGCACCTCAGCTGTGAAGAGTCTCGAGTGGGAACCATGAGCTAGCAGATGGGGCGCCTTGACGGCCGCACCACCGACCCCGTGCTGTGGGGCCAAAACGAAAAAACGCCGCTACCGGATTCGCCAGGGGCAAACAAGGTGAGCGACGTCTTTGTCGTAGGTGGGGCAACCGCCGTTGGTTACCTGTGGTGATTACTTAGCCAGAATTGTGCCAACCAGTTGGACCGAGGTGTGGCCATCGCGAGCAGGCTCACTCCTACAGAGGGCGGTGAACCCTGTAGGAGTGAGCCTGCTCGCGATAGCGCTCGCACAGCCACCCTCCAACGTCAGCCCAGCAGCTCACTCATCGTAATGATCTGCTCGGCCACCTGAATCAGCTTCTGCTGCCGGCTCATCGCCTGGCGGCGCATCAAGGTGTAGGCCTCTTCCTCGTTGCAGTCCTTCATCTTCATCAGCAAGCCCTTGGCCAGTTCTATGCGCTTGCGTTCAGCCAGCTGCTGATCCCGGGCGTGCAGCTGCGCGCGCAGGGCCTGGTCACTCTCGAACCGCGCCATGGCCACATCGAGAATCGGCTGCAAGCGCTGTGCGTGAATGCCTTCGACAATGTAGGCACTGACCCCGGACTTGATCGCCTGGCGCATCACGTCCGGGTCGTGTTCGTCGGTAAACATTACGATCGGCCTTGGCTGGTCGCGGCTTACCAGCACCACCTGCTCCATGACGTCGCGGCTCGGTGACTCGGTATCGATCAGAATCACGTCCGGACGCACCGTTTCGACGCGTGCGGGCAGGTCGATGGTCAGGCCGGACTCGTCGATCACCTCGAAACCGGCTTCGGTGAGCGCGGCCTTGAGGCGTCCGACTTTTTTCGCCGTGTCGTTGATCAGCAGGATTCGCAACATGTCGGCAATCTCCTGTTCAGCGGCTGGCGAATAGTGCAGAGGGGGCATTCAGGGCATGCAGCTTGAAACTGTGTGCATAGCCGGCAGGGTCCGAGCCGTCCCAGACCTTGCCGTCGATCAGCTGGCTGCGGCGCATATCCCCAGGCTGGCAGGCGACACCCACGGCGCTGGCGGCTTCGCGGTACAGGTCGAGCTGCTGAACTTGCCGGGCGACCGCGAGATAATCCGGATCGTCGCGCAACAATCCCCAACGCCGGAATTGCGTCATGAACCACAGGCCATCGGACAGATAAGGCAGATTGACCTCGCCATCACCATGAAAGCGCAGGGCGTGTGGGTCCTGCCAGCGATTACCGAGGCCGTCGGCGTACTCACCCAGCAGTCGCGGCTCGATGCAGTCGAGCGGCGCATCGAGGTATTGCTGGGCACTGAGCAATTGCGCGGTGCTGCGACGGTTTTCGCTGCTGGCTTCGATAAAGCGGCTGGCCTCGAGAATCGCCATGACCAGGGCGCGGGCCGTATTGGGGTACTGCTCGACGAAGGTGCGCGTGCAGCCCAGGACTTTCTCCGGGTGATCGGGCCAGATGGCCTGGGTAGTCGCCAGGGTAAATCCGAGGTTTTGTTTCACCGCGCTGGCGGACCAGGGTTCGCCCACGCAGAAGCCGTCGATACGTCCAGCCTGCAGGTGCGCAACCATCTGCGGCGGCGGCACCACCACACTGTCGACGTCCTGCAGCGGATGGATGCCCTGGCTTGCCAGCCAGTAGTACAGCCACATGGCGTGGGTGCCGGTGGGAAAAGTCTGGGCAAACGTCAGTCGTGGGCGACTTTGGTGCACGTGGCGATCCAGCGCCTCAGGACTGGTCACGCCAAGCGCCTGCAAGCCGGGGGAAAGGTTGATGCTCTGACCATTCTGGTTCAGGCCCATCAGCACCGCCATGTCGGTGCCCGCGATGCCACCGATGCCCAAGTGAACCGCGTAAATCAAGCCGTACAGGCTGTGGGCGGCATCCAGTTCGCCGCTGACCAGCTTGTCGCGCAGGTTCGCCCAGGAGGACTGGCGCTTGAGGTTAAGGGTCAGGCCGTAAGGCTGGGCAAAGCCCTGGGTGGCGGCGACGACCACGGAGGCACAGTCGCTCAGGGCCATGAAACCGAGGTTGATTTCGGTCTTTTCCGGGGCATCGCTGCCATTGACCCAGGCCAACGGGCCGGCGGAGGGTTCATTCATTGACTGTGCACCTATAAAAAAGACGTCGCCACCGATCCATGCGCGAGCAGAGCCGGGTGGCGACGCCATTGTCTTTGCGCTCATGTCCGACGTTGGTCCGAGCACTGATGCAAGTATTGGTGCAAGGCATATGCCAGCGATCATCAGCTTTTCATCAGGATTCAAGCCGCTGCGTGATCCATCCTGCCGCGTTCCTCCAATTGCCATAAGGATCAACGCTGAATGAGACACGCGGAGATTGCCCGACTGCTGAACGAAGCGCTGTTGTACAGCACCTGCGCGGGCAGGCCGCCGATGCACTTTGACGACCGCAGCACCCTCGACCTGCGGATGGCCGATCTGCCCAGCATCCATGTGGCGGACGTGGAGGGCGACGTGGTGATCTGGTCGACAGTCATGGAATCCAGGCCCGAGCTGCTGCGACATTGCGCAGTCGACCTGCTGCGCATATTGCTCCAGGGCTGCCCCTGGTCTCGCACTGGGCAACTGCATCTGTGCGAGGTGCAGGGGCAGCTTGAATTGCGCCTGCAGACCAACGACCAGGCACTGGTCAACGCCCGCCATTTTTCCCAGGCCCTGGACCACTTCATGGCGGTGCACGAGGAGCTGTGCACCATCCTTCGGCCGTGAGGCAGGTGTTTGAATGGCGGTAAACAATCCTACATGCAGGATCGACATTTCCCCTGATTGGTAAGTCGGGAGTCCTACGGAAGGCTGTCGCCCGATTCTCTATAGTCGCGCCACTCATCGTTGAGCCTGGAAGCGCACAACCATAGGGGATTGCGAACAATGAACAGCGGTACTGATTCATTCACACCCGAGTCATTCGTCTTTGACCAGTGGCAGCTTCACAATGACGGCACCCTGATGCACCGGGGCAAGGTCGTCCACGTTCCGCCCAAAGAATTATGCGTGCTGCGCCTGCTGCTGGGTTCGGCCGGCAGGGTGGTCAGCAAGGACCTGTTGCTGGGCGCGGTCTGGCCCGAGACCGACGCCGCCGAGGAGTCCCTGACCCGCTGTATCTACGTGTTGCGCAAGCTGTTGAAGGAGAACCGGGACTTCATCGCGACTGTATATGGTCAGGGGTATCGATTCGACTGTCCGGTGATTGCGGCTGCTGAGCGAACCAATCTGCCGAACTCGTTTTAACCGGTCTCTCGCACGCCACCCTCCACCCCGGCTATAATCGCCGCCACTTTTCACCGCCCAGAGTCAAAGCCGCCCATGTACACCCTGGCCCGTCAGCTGTTGTTCAAACTTTCTCCAGAAACCTCCCACGATCTGTCCCTGGACTTGATCGGCGCGGGCGGACGCCTGGGGCTCAACGGCATGCTGTGCAAGGCCCCGGCGAAGAAGCCGGTGACCGTCATGGGCCTGGATTTCCCCAATCCGGTAGGCCTGGCTGCGGGCCTGGACAAGAACGGCGCGGCCATTGACGGTTTTGCCCAACTGGGTTTCGGTTTTGTCGAAATAGGCACCATTACCCCGCGTCCGCAGCCGGGCAATCCCAAGCCGCGGATCTTCCGTCTGCCGGAAGCCGAAGCAATCATCAATCGCATGGGCTTCAACAACCTGGGCGTCGATCATTTGCTGGCCCGGGTGGCTGCGGCGAAATACAAGGGCGTGCTGGGTATCAACATCGGCAAGAATTTCGATACGCCGGTCGAGCGCGCCGTGGATGACTACCTGATCTGCCTGGACAAGGTGTACGCCCACGCCAGCTATGTGACGGTCAACGTCAGTTCGCCGAACACACCTGGGCTGCGCAGCCTGCAATTTGGTGATTCGCTCAAGCAATTGCTCGCTGACCTGGCCACCCGCCGCGCGGAACTGGCCTTGCGCCACGGCAAACATGTGCCGCTGGCCATAAAGATCGCGCCGGACATGACCGATGAAGAAACGGCCCAGGTCGCCCAGGCCCTGATTGAGACCGGAATGGACGCCGTCATCGCCACCAATACCACCTTGAGTCGCGTTGGCGTCGAAGGTATGGAGCATGGTGACGAGGCGGGCGGTTTGTCTGGCGCCCCGGTTCGCGAGAAGAGCACGCATACAGTCAAGGTGCTGGCGGCGGAGCTGGCGGGTCGTTTGCCGATCATCGCGGTGGGCGGGATCACCGAAGGCAAGCACGCGGCCGAAAAAATCGCCGCTGGGGCAAGCCTGGTGCAGATCTACTCCGGGTTCATCTACAAGGGCCCTGCGTTGATTCGTGAGTCTGTGGACGCCATAGCCGCCTTGCGTTAATTCCCCTGTGGGAGCGGGCTTGCTCGCGAATGCGGTCTGTCATCGAACATTGATGTCGACTGATACACCGCATTCGCGAGCAAGCCCGCTCCCACAGGTGATGTGTCTACAGTTCAGGACCGGATTTCTACCCAGGCATAAAAAAGGGCTCCTCGAAGGAGCCCCTGGGCCGGAGCCCGCCGCCCGGATGGGGCGTGCGTGGTTAATTCAAGCAGTATTCAGATTGTCGTGTCGGAGTGTTAGGCCCTGTAAAATTAGCCGACGGCGTGAAGTTCGTTGAGTCTGTGGATTCCCGCAGTGCCGGTCATACCGTCCCAGTTGTCGCCGCGTCCTTCTCGCCAGCCGTTAATCCAGGCTTGGCGTACCGACGGTAGAGTAAATGGGCAAAGCTCACGGGATTTGCCACCAAGGCCATATTGATATCCGCGCAAAAATGCTCTTTCCAACGGATCACGCTTAAGTCTTCTCATAGGGTGTTGCCCTCACTTGTTGACTGTATTTTTCGCGTTGACCTCAATTGAGGTCTGGCAGAAATAACCTGCCGTTGGGGGCTCGCTGCCGGCGTCGCGAGCCAAGTTGTTGACGTCGTTGCGGCGTCAACCTGAGATGAGTTCTAACCAATGCGTCACATCGAGGGAATGATCGTTTTGTCATAAGGACGTAACCATTAAGGTGGTATGGCCATAAGTAACTTCATATTTGCCAGCGTTTATTGGTCAAACCCCGGTATGATCGGCACCCCGCAGGATGATGACGTTAATCCCTTAGTGAGAATGCCTCGCGTTGAGTGAGCGCACTATTCGACGAAGGGTCGAGTTATGACATTTTGTTGCACCAACTTTTTTGCCTGTCTTTGCATCTAAGCTCCTTTACACCGAGCAGCAAGGGTGGGTCGGCACACCTTCGTGCCACGCGGGCGTTCTTTTAGAAAAGCGCCTGATTGAAAACCGGACCGGCAATGCGTTGCCCGTTCACTCAGCTAAAGGTTCTGGAATTCCCATGTCCGATCGTTTCGAACTCTTCCTCACTTGCCCAAAAGGCCTCGAAGGCCTGCTCATCGAGGAAGCCGTCGGGCTTGGCCTTGAGGAAGCGCGTGAGCACACCTCTGCCGTGCGCGGCATGGCAACCATGGAAACCGCCTATCGCCTGTGCCTGTGGTCGCGCCTGGCAAACCGGGTGCTGCTGGTACTCAAGCGTTTCCCGATGAAGGACGCTGAAGACCTGTACCACGGCGTGCTCGACATCGAATGGCAGGACCACATGCTCAGCGACGGCACGCTGGCCGTCGAGTTCAGCGGTCACGGCTCGGGCATCGACAACACCCACTTCGGTGCACTGAAGGTCAAGGACGCCATCGTCGACAAGCTGCGCACTCCGCAAGGCGACCGTCCGTCGATCGACAAACTCAACCCGGACCTGCGCATTCACCTGCGCCTGGACCGTGGTGAAGCGATCCTGTCCCTCGATCTGTCCGGCCACAGCCTGCACCAGCGCGGTTACCGCCTGCAGCAGGGTGCGGCGCCGCTGAAGGAAAACCTGGCGGCGGCGATCCTGATCCGTTCCGGCTGGCCGCGGATTGCTGCCGATGGCGGCGCCCTGGCTGACCCGATGTGCGGTGTGGGCACCTTCCTGGTCGAAGCGGCGATGATTGCCGCCGACATGGCGCCCAACCTGCGTCGCGAGCAGTGGGGTTTCACCGCCTGGCTCGGGCACGTTCCGGCACTGTGGAAAAAACTTCACGAAGAAGCCACCGAGCGCTGCGCGGCCGGCCTGGCCAAGCCACCGCTGTGGATTCGTGGTTACGAAGCTGACCCGCGCCTGATTCAGCCGGGTCGCAACAACGTTGAACGGGCTGGCCTGAGTGAGTGGATCAAGATCTACCAGGGCGAAGTCGGCACCTTTGAGCCGCGTCCGGACCAGAACCAGAAAGGCCTGGTCATCTGCAACCCGCCGTACGGCGAGCGCCTGGGCGACGAGGCGAGCCTGCTCTATCTCTACCAGAACCTCGGCGAGCGCCTGCGTCAGGCCTGCCTGAACTGGGAGGCCGCGGTGTTCACCGGCGCGCCGGACCTGGGCAAGCGCATGGGCATCCGCAGTCACAAACAGTATTCGTTCTGGAACGGCGCCTTGCCGTGCAAGCTGCTGCTGATCAAGGTCACCCCGGACCAGTTCGTCACCGGCGAACGTCGGACCCCGGAACAGCGCCAGGTCGAGCGCGAGCAGGCGCAAGTGCAGGTCGAAGGCAACGACGTGGCGCCGGGCAAGTACGAGAAGTACAACAAGAACGGCAACCCGATCAAACCGGCTCCGGTGGTGATCGAGCAGCCACGCTTGAGCGAGGGCGGGCAAATGTTCGCCAACCGCCTGCAAAAGAACCTCAAGGCCCTGGGCAAGTGGGTCAAGCGCGAGAGTATCGACTGCTACCGCGTCTACGATGCCGACATGCCGGAATACTCCATGGCCATCGACCTGTATCAGGATTGGGTCCACGTCCAGGAATACGCCGCGCCAAAATCCATCGACCCGGAAAAAGCCTCGGCGCGCATGTTCGATGCCCTGGCTGCGATTCCCCAGGCGCTGAACGTCGACAAGAGCCGCGTGGTGGTCAAGCGTCGCGAGCGTCAGAGCGGCACCAAGCAGTACGAGCGCCAGGCAGCGCAGGGCAAGTTCGTCGAAGTCAACGAAGGTGGCGTCAAGCTGCTGGTGAACCTCACCGATTATCTCGACACCGGTCTGTTCCTCGACCACCGGCCGATGCGCATGCGCATCCAGCAGGAGGCGGCTGGCAAGCGTTTCCTCAACCTGTACTGCTACACCGCGACGGCCAGTGTGCATGCCGCCAAGGGCGGGGCGCGCAGCACCACCAGCGTCGACCTGTCGAAAACCTACCTGGACTGGGCGCGGCGTAACCTGTCGCTGAACGGCTTTTCCGACAAGAACCGTTTGGAGCAGGGCGATGTGATGGTCTGGCTGGATGCCTGCCGTGACGAGTACGACCTGATCTTCATCGACCCGCCGACGTTCTCCAACTCCAAGCGCATGGAAGGGATCTTCGACGTGCAACGCGACCAGGTGCAATTGATCGACCTGGCCATGGCGCGCCTGGCACCCGGTGGCGTGCTGTATTTCTCCAACAACTTCCGCAAGTTCGAGCTCGAGCCCAACCTGAGCGAGCGCTACGCAGTCGAGGAGATCACTGCCAAGACCATCGACCCGGACTTTGCTCGAAACGGCAAGATCCACCGCGCATGGAAAATCATGGCGCGTTGAGGTTGGTGGAACCTGCGGGCGATGGCGACTGTTACGCCGCCATCGCCGGCAAGCCGGCTCCTACAGGCGGGGTAGTGTCTCGATATTGTCAACGCGTTCCCCTGTAGGAGCCGGCTTGCCGGCGATAGGGCCATCAGCCGCGCTAGCCAAATTAGTGGCTAATAGCTATAACTCAACCCAGGGCCAGTGGGTTTTCCCGGCACTTGGCGTTTCGAGTCTGCCTATATGTCGCTGCACGTCGTGCGCCCTAAGATCCTGGGGTTTATCAGTGAACACGTTTCGGCCTGGCTGGTCGCGCTACTGGTATTACTCGTCGGCGGAATTCTCACCGGCTTGCTCGCCTGGTCGACACAAAATCTGTTTCACCATCAATTGCGGCAACGTTTCCAACTGCTAGCCAGTGAACGTTACAGCCGTATCGAAGAACGTTTCGAAGATCAGGAACAGCGCCTGGACGGGCTGCGCCGGTTCTTTGCCAATTCCGACGCGGTCTCGCGCGCGGAATTCGACGGCTACGCCAAACCTTTGTTGCACCGCACCCAGGCCTATTCGTGGGCTCCGCGGATAACCCGCGCTGAACGGGCGGCGCTTGAGCAGGCGGCCCATGCAGAGGGCCTGAGCGAATTCAGCGTGCGCGAACTGGATGCCGCAGGGCGCCTGCAAATCGCCGCCGAGCGCGACCAGTACGCGCCGGTGCTGTACACGCAAACCCAAAGTCGGCTGCCGACGCCACTGGGCTTCGATCTGCTCGGCCAACCTCAGCGCCGGGCGACCCTCGAGAGGGCCGATGCACTGGGCGGCATGGCAGTGTCGCAACCGCTGTACCTGGTGGGCATCGAACCGACCTATGCCCGCGGCATCCTGCTGGTCGCGCCCGTCGATAGCCCTTCACAACCCGGTGGGGCCTCCGAGGGTTATGTCATGGCGGTCATCAGCATGCGCCAGCTGTTGGCGGATGGATTGCCGGAGGAGGCCCATGATTTTCTTTCGGTGCGGATTCTCGACCTGTCGACCGCCGATCAGCATGAAGTGCTCTACGAGTCGGGCAACACGCCCGCCGCCAGCGAGCTGTCATCGACCCAGCTGATCCGCCTGGCCGACCACGAGTACCAGGTCGAGATGCGGCCCAGCATGGCGTTCACCCAGGCCAACCATTCTTCGCTAGCCAGCCTGGTAGCGCTCGGCGGCATGCTCAGCCTGCTACTCAGCGCCTTGCTGTACGTGCTGGTCAGCCAGCGGCAACGAGCGCTGAAAATGGTCGAGCAGCGCACTCAGGAACTGCGCGCCCGCGAGCAGGAACTGCGCGGCACGCATGGCCAGTTGCGTGGCGTCCTGGATGCCGCGACCCAAGTGGCGATCATTGCCACGGACCTGCGCGGGGTTATCACCACCTTCAATGCCGGCGCCGAGCACATGCTGGGCTACTCCAGCGCCGAGGTGGTGGGCTGCATGACCCTGGAAAACCTGCACCTGCCCCGGGAACTCCTGGCCCGCTCGGCAGAGTTGAGTGCGCGTTATGGCAAGCCGATTCCCACCTGCCAGGCGATGCTGGTCGAGGGCGGCGAGGAGGGCGGCCACGAAGCGCGGGAATGGACGCTGGTGCGTAGCGACGGCAGTCATCTGACGGTGAACATGCTCGCCACGCCGGTGCTCGACGAGCAGGGGCTGTGGGTCGGCCACCTGGCAATCTGCATCGACATCACCGAGCGCAAGCGCGTCCACGAGGCGCTGGCGGCGCGTGATCTGCTACTGAAGAAACTCAGCGCCCACGTGCCTGGGGGCATCTACCAGTTCAAGATGGAATTCGACGGGCGCTTCAGCGTGATCTACGCCAGTGACGGCATCCGCGAGATCTATGAACTCGAACCGGACGTGCTGCTGCTCAATGCCGAAGCGATCTTCACGCGCATTCATCCACAGGACACCACGCGGGTGCGCGCCTCGATCCGGGCTTCGGCGGACACCCTCAGCCCATGGCGCGAGGAATACCGCGTGCAGCTGCCAATTCGCGGGTTGCGTTGGGTGCGCGGCGAGGCGACTCCCGAGGAGCTGCCGGGTGGCGGGGTGCTGTGGCACGGTTACATCTCCGATATCTCCGACCTCAAGCGCGTGGAAGAGGAGCTGCGCGCGTTGTCAGTCACCGACTCGCTGACGGGGATCCACAACCGCCGCTATTTCCAGGAACGCCTGACTACCGAAATGGCTCGGGTCGAGCGCGGTGGCGGCGAGTTGTCGGTGATCATGCTCGATGTCGACCACTTCAAGCGCATCAATGACCAGCATGGTCACGCTGTGGGCGACCGGGTGCTGCAGGCGGTGTGCGAGCGCATCGGCCATCGGCTGCGACGCACGGATGTGTTCTGCCGCCTGGGCGGCGAAGAGTTCATGGTGCTGTGCCCGGACATCAGCGGCGAACACGCCCATGTGCTGGCGCTGCAACTGTGGCAGGCGCTGCGCAGCGCGCCGATCGACGGCGTGGGGATAGTCACCGCAAGTTTCGGGATTGCCAGCTGGCGCCCCGGTGAAGGGGCGGATGCACTGTTGTTGCGGGCAGATTCGGGGGTGTATGCGGCGAAACAGGCGGGACGGGATCGGGTCGAGGCGGAAATGACCTGAAGGAGGTCTGCGCACCCTGTGGGAGCGGGCTTGCTCGCGAATGCTGACTGACATTCAACATCGATGTGGACTGACACCCCGCCTTCGCGAGCAAGCCCGCTCCCACAGGTGGAGTGTCATTCACCATTGATGTCAGTGCCCATTGGATCTGCTGTGGATTACAAAACCGAAGCAGTCTCAGGCAATTTCGGCTGGCGATACAGGTCCAGCAGCACCTGGTCCAGCACCGACGATGCACCGAACGGTGCCTTGTCGTTGAGGATCGCCACTACCGCCCAGGTATTACCATTGACGTCGCGGCTGAAGCCGGAAATCGCCCGTACGGTGTTCAAGGTGCCGGTCTTGACGTGAGCTTCACCGCGCATCGCCGTGGTCTTCAAGCGTTTGCGCATGGTGCCGTCGGTGCCGGCAATCGGCATGGAGCTGATGAACTCGGCGGCGTACGGGCTGCGCCATGCGGCCTGGAGCATCGCCGCCATTTCACGGGCACTCACGCGCTCGGCGCGGGACAGGCCGGAGCCGTTCTCCATGATCAGGTGCGGCGCGGTAATGCCTTTTTTCGCCAGCCATTGGCGCACCACGCGCTGGGCCGCCTTGGCGTCATCGCCGTCGGCGTCGGTGCGATAGCGCTGGCCGAGGCTCAGGAACAGCTGCTGGGCCATGGTGTTGTTACTGTACTTGTTGATGTCGCGGATGATTTCCGCCAGGTCCGGCGAGTAGGCCCGGGCCAGCAACTTGGCGCCGCTTGGCGTCGGGGCCAGCAGGTCCTTGCCCTGGATACTGCCGCCCAGTTCCTTCCAGATCGCGCGGACGGCGCCTGCGGTGTAGGTCGCGTGGTCAAGCAGCGACAGATAGGTCTGCGAGCTGCAGCCTTCGCCCAGCTGGCCGCCCACCGTCACGGTGACGCTGCCATCGGCCTGGGGCACCGGGTTGTAGCGCACGCCACCGGTGCATTGTTTGGAATTGATCGCCTTGACCTGGTTTTCGATGCGAATCGACGCGATTGGCGGCTCGACCGACACCAGCACCCGGCCGTTATCGTTGCGCGCGACAAAGCGCAGCGCCTTGAGGTTGACCAGCAACGAGTCGGGCTTGACCAGGAATGGCTTGTTCTCGTCATTGCCGTCGTCGTTGAATTCGGGCAGCTGCGGCTGGGTGAAGAAGTTGCGGTCCAGCACCAGGTTGCCGGTAATTTGCGTAACGCCATTGGCGCGCAGGTCACGCATCAACAGCCAGAGTTTTTCCATGTTCAGCTTCGGGTCACCGCCACCCTTGAGGTAGAGGTTGCCGTTGAGGATGCCGCCGCTCAGGGTGCCATCGGTGTAGAACTCGGTTTTCCACTGGTGATTCGGGCCGAGCATTTCCAGCGCCGCATAGGTGGTCACCAGTTTCATGGTCGAGGCCGGGTTGACCGACACGTCGGCGTTGTAGATGGTCGGCGTGCCCGGGCCATTGAGAGGGATCAGCACCAGGGACAGGGCGCTGCCAGGCAGTTTGCTGGCCTTCAGGGCTTTTTCGACGTTGGGGGTCAGGCCGGTGTTGATGGGTGCGGCGTTAACAGGAAAGGCCAGTGGGAGAAGGAGACCGGCCAGCAACAATGGACGCAAAGATTTGATCATGTGAAATAGAACCCTGCAGTCGAGGGGGAAAAAGGCGAGGGCATGAAGATAAATTCCCTCAGTGGTCATGAAAGTGTCGGCATTATGCCCCAAGGTGTATCCGCTTGTGCCGTGCCTGAGGCGGCTAATCCGCTATTTTTTACCAGCGGTAGGTCGCACTTCCCACAGAGACGGGCAATCGGCGGCTTAAACTGCTAAAGTGCCGCCCGTTATTACTTATGAGGATTGTTCCAATGGCGACTAACCGTTCCCAGCGTCTGCGCAAAAAATTGTGCGTCGATGAATTTCAAGAGCTGGGTTTCGAACTGAACCTGGATTTCAAAGAAGATTTGGCTGATGAAGCCATTGATGCTTTCCTCGACGCGTTCCTGAAAGAAGCCATGGAAGCCAACGGCCTGGGCTATGTTGGCGGCGACGACTTCGGTCTGGTATGCCTGCAGAAGCGTGGCTCGGTGTCCGAAGAGCAACGTGCAGCTGTTGAAGCCTGGCTCAAAGGCCGCAGCGAACTGACCGAAGCGACGGTCAGCCCGCTGATCGACGTCTGGTACCCGGAAAAGCCGATCAATCCGGTAGCTTGATGTTGTAGAAAAAACGGCGACCCAAGGGTCGCCGTTTTTTTTGTGTTTCAGGCCTTGCGCCAGTTCAGGATCACCAGCGTCAACACCCCCGCCACAATCCCCCAAAATGCCGAACCGATGGAAAACAGCGTCAGCCCCGACGCCGTGACCATAAAGGTGATCAGCGCCGCTTCACGCTCCTTGACCTCGGTCATGGCAATGCTCAAGCCATTGATGATCGAGCCGAACAACGCCAGCGCCGCAATCGACAGCACCAGCTCCTTGGGCAGTGCCGCGAACAACGCCGCCAGCGTGGCGCCGAACACCCCGGCGATGCCATAGAAAATCCCGCACCACACCGCCGCCGTATAACGCTTGTTGCGATCTTCATGGGCATGGGGCCCGGTGCAGATGGCTGCGCTGATGGCCGCCAGGTTGATGCCATGGGAACCGAAGGGCGCGAGCAGCAACGAAGCGATGCCGGTGGTGGTGATCAGGGGCGAGGCCGGCACGTTGTAACCATCGGCGCGCAACACGGCAATGCCTGGCATGTTCTGCGAAGTCATCGCCACCACGAACAGCGGGATGCCGATGCTGATGGTCGCCGCCAGCGAGAAGTGCGGGGTGGTCCAGACTGGCGTGGCGATTTCCAGGTGGAAGGCGCTGAAATCCAGCAGCCCCATGAACCCTGACAGGACCGTGCCAATCACCAGCGCGGCCAACACGGCGTAGCGGGGCGACAGGCGCTTGATCACCAGGTAAGTGAAGAACATGCCCAACACCAGCGCGGTGCGATGCTGCGCGGCGACGAAGATCTCACTGCCGATCTTGAACAGGATGCCCGCGAGCAATGCCGCCGCCAGGGATGCCGGGATTTTTTTCACCAGGCGTTCGAAACTGCCGGTCAAACCACAAATGGTCACCAGCAGCGCGCAGGTGATGTAGGCACCAATGGCTTCGCCGTAGCTCACGCCGCCCAGGCTGGTGATCAGCAATGCAGCGCCGGGAGTCGACCAGGCGATGGTGATCGGCGTGCGATAGCGCAGGGACAGGCCGATGGAGCACACCGCCATGCCGATCGAGATCGCCCAGATCCACGACGAAATCTGCCCGCTGCTCAGGCCGGCGGCTTGTCCGGCCTGGAACATCAGCACCAGGGAGCTGGTGTAGCCGGTCATCATGGCGATAAAGCCAGCGACGATGGCCGAAGGCGAGGTATCGGCCAAGGGGCGAAGCTGCGTATGGGTGGCGTCGTTCATGACGGGTGTTCCTTATACCTATGAAGATGTCTGCAGTGATGCATAACCCTATGGGAACAAATGTGGGAGCAAGGCTTGCCCGCGATGGCGTTTGCGAGGTCGCCATCGCGGGCAAGCCTTGCTCCCACAGGATTTGCACCCACAGGAATTGTGCAGAGCTGCAAATCTGCGGATTCTGCGATCAAGCCTAAACTCAAAGGTAACCATTCGTTGCAATACAGCAGAGCCAACAATCAGCCATACAGTCGTGTTGCCACCATCCATTGTGTACAATCGCCGTGTTTTTTACGCGATACTTGCCAGCGACCCACTGTGCCGTATTACAGTCACGGTCTATTCGCCGCAGTTCTCCCGACTCGAGTGCCCATGAACGAACAGTTGCAGCCCCTAAAGAAACAACCGCGAGCAGGCAAAGCCGGTCGCAGCGGAACCCAGGACGATATTGTCTACGCGCATATCTTCGAGGCCATCCTCGAACAGCGCCTGGCGCCCGGCACCAAGTTGAGCGAAGAAGCGCTGGGGGAAATTTTCGGGGTCAGTCGTACCATCATTCGCCGCGCGCTGTCGCGCCTGGCCCATGAAGGGGTGGTGCTGCTGCGGCCGAATCGTGGCGCCGTGGTCGCCAGCCCAAGTGTCGAGGAAGCTCGCCAGGTGTTCCTGGCACGGCGCCTGGTCGAGCGCGCGATCACCGAACTGGCCGTGCAACACGCTACGGCCGAGCAGATTGCCGAGTTGCGCCAGATGGTCAACGACGAGCGTGACAGCTTCTCCCGCGGTGATCGCGGCGCCGGCATCCGCCTGTCTGGCGAGTTCCACCTGAAGCTGGCCGAAGCGGCGAAGAATGCTCCGCTGATCAGCTTCCAGCGCAGCCTGGTGTCGCAAACCTCACTGATCATTGCCCAGTACGAAAGCGGCAATCGCTCCCACTGCTCGTATGACGAGCACACCCAGTTGATCGACGCCATCGAGGCGCGCAATGGTGAGCTGGCGGTGGACTTGATGATGCATCACATGGATCACATCGACAGCAAACTCAATCTCGACGAGGAAAGTGCGTCGGATGATCTGCATGCGGTGTTCTCGCATTTGTTGCAGACCAAGAAGCCTGGGCGGCCGAGCGCCAAGCTTTAAGTCAGATCGAGTTGCGGCCATCGCGAGCAGGCTCACTCCTACAGGGAAATGCATTTCAAATGTAGGAGTGAGCCTGCTCGCGATGACTATTGTTCAGGCAATAAAAATCCCCCGGGGCTGAACTGCGCCGGGGGATTTTTTATGCATGGAAGAATTAGCGCTGGTGCACCTGATTCCCCGCCGCATAGGTCTGCAACACCGTCCGGTCATCCCCCAGCGTCATCAGCACAAATAACGTCTCGGCAATGTTATTGGCCTGCTTCAAGCGATAGCTCAGCAGCGGCGTGGCGTTGTAGTCCAGCACCAGGAAGTCGGCATCGGTGCCCGGTTTCAGTGTGCCGATCTTGTCTTCCAGGCGCAGCGCCCGGGCGCCGCCCAACGTTGCCAGGTACAGCGACTTGAAGGGGCTCAGCCGCGCACCTTGCAGCTGCATGACCTTGTAAGCTTCGTTCAGCGTCTGCAACAGCGAGAAGCTGGTGCCGCCGCCAACGTCCGTGCCCAGGCCGACATTCAGCTTGTGCTTCTCGGCCATTGGCAGGTTGAACAGGCCGCTGCCGAGGAAGAAGTTCGAAGTCGGGCAGAAGGCGATGGCTGAGCCGGTTTCCGCCAGCCGTGCACACTCGTCGTCGCACAGGTGCACGCCGTGGGCGAACACCGAGCGCTCGCCCAGCAGCTGGTAGTGATCGTAGACGTCGAGGTAGCCCTTGCGCTCCGGGAACAGCTCCTTGACCCACTCGATTTCCTTGAGGTTTTCGCTGATGTGGGTCTGCATGTACAGGTCGGGGTACTCGCCGAGCAACTGGCCTGCCAGGGTCAGTTGTTCCGGGGTGCTGGTCGGGGCGAAGCGCGGGGTCACGGCGTAGTGCAGGCGACCCTTGCCGTGCCAGCGTTCGATCAGCGCCTTGCTTTCCACGTAGCTGGATTCGGCAGTGTCGGTCAGGTAGTCCGGGGCGTTGCGGTCCATCATCACCTTGCCGGCGATCATGCGCAGGTCCAGCTGTTCGGCGGCTTCAAAGAACGAATTCACCGATTGCGGATGCACGCTGCCGAATACCAGGGCGGTGGTGGTGCCGTTGCGCAGCAATTCCTTGATGAAAATGCCCGCCACTTCATCGGCGTGAGCTTTGTCGGCGAACTGGCTTTCGCAAGGGAAGGTGTAGGTGTTGAGCCAGTCCAGCAACTGCTCGCCGTAGGCGCCGACCATGCCGGTTTGCGGCAAGTGGATATGCGTGTCGATGAAGCCCGGGGTGATCAGGGCGTCCTGATAATGGTTGATCTCGATGTCTGCCGGCAGGGTCGGCAGCAGGTCGCTGGCGTGGCCGAGCGCGCTGATCTGGCCGTTATCCACCACCAGCAGGCCGTCTTCGAAATACTCATAAGACGCCTCGATACCCACTTCGGCGGGGTCGGCGATGCTGTGCAGAATGGCGGCGCGGTAAGCTTTGCGAGTCAGAGGCATGGTATTTCTCAACGGGTGGCTTGGCTGCGACGTGAAGCCGGCAGCAGTTTGGCAATCGATGATCCGGCGCTGGCAGTCTGCTGGCCGAAACTGGCGTTATAGGTGGCGATGATTTCGCCGGCGATGGAGATGGCGATTTCTACAGGCAACTTGCCTTTGACTTCGCCAATGCCCATCGGGCAGCGCATGCGTTGCAGCACGGCGCTATCAAATCCGCGGTCGCGCAGGCGGTGTTCGAACTTCACTCGTTTGGTTTTCGAGCCGATCAGGCCGAAGTAAGTGAAGTCGTTGCGCTTGAGCAGTGCGGCGGTGAGTTCGAGGTCGAGCTGGTGGTTGTGGGTCATGACGATGCAGTAGCTGCCCGCAGGCAGGTTATCGATTTCATCCACAGGCTCCTCGCTGATGATTTTGCGCACGCCGTGGGGGATCTGCTCGGGAAATTCTGCTTCCCGCGAGTCGATCCAGCGCACCCGGCACGGCAGGCTGGCGAGCAGCGGCACGAGTGCCCGGCCGACATGCCCGGCACCGAATACGGCGATTTGCGCCTGCACCTGGCCCATCGGTTCGAACAGCAAAACGGTCACTCCGCCGCAGCATTGGCCGAGGCTGGCGCCAAGGCTGAAGCGTTCAAGGTGGGTGTCCTGCCTGCCGCTGGCGAGCATCTCGCGGGCGATCTGCATGGCCTTGTATTCCAGGTGCCCGCCACCGATGGTGTCGAAGGACTGGTTGACGCTGATGACCATTTTCGAGCCGGCGTTACGCGGAGTCGAGCCGAGTTCTTCGATGATGGTGACCAGCACGCAGGGTTCTCCCTGGTGTTGCAGGTCGGCGAGGGCGTCGATCCAGTTGTACATATTCACCTCAACATCTGTGTTGTTTGTGCCGGCCTCTTCGCGAGCAAGCCCGCTCCCACATTTGGAATGCATTCCCCCTGTGGGAGCGGGCTTGCTCGCGAAGGCCGCGCCGCGGTCTTAAAGCGAAGCCAACTCAGCCTCAGCCTCAACCGCTTTCGCCACCGTCAACTGCCGCATCTGCTCACACCCCCAAAGCACCCGCTCCGGTGTCGCCGGTGCGTCGATCTTCGGTTGATGCTTGTAGTCGCCCAGGCTTGCCACCGCATCCTTGATCGCGCACCAGGCCGCGATACCCAGCATGAACGGCGGCTCGCCGACCGCCTTGGAATGGAACACCGTGTCTTCCGGGTTCTTGCGGTTTTCCACCAGCTTCACCCGCAGGTCCAGCGGCATGTCCGCCACCGCCGGGATCTTGTAGCTGGCCGGGCCGTTGGTCATCAGCTTGCCCTTGTTGTTCCACACCAGCTCTTCCATGGTCAGCCAGCCCATGCCCTGGATGAAACCGCCCTCGACCTGGCCGATGTCGATAGCCGGGTTCAGCGAGGCGCCGACGTCGTGCAGGATGTCGGTGCGCAGCATCTTGTACTCGCCGGTCAGGGTGTCGATGATCACCTCGCAGCAGGCGGCACCGAAGGCGAAGTAGTAGAACGGCCGCCCCCGCGCCTGGCTGCGGTCGTAAAAGATTTTCGGGGTCTTGTAGAACCCGGTGCTCGACAGCGAAACCTGGGCAAAGTAGGCCTGCTGGATCAATGCTTCAAACGTCAGGATGTGATCGCGAACCCGCACATGGCCGTTGTGGAATTCCACGTCCTCTTCGCTGACCTTGTACTGGCGCGCAGCAAATTCCACCAGGCGTTTCTTGATGATCTCCGCAGCGTTCTGCGCGGCTTTACCGTTCAGGTCGGCACCGCTGGAAGCCGCAGTCGGCGAAGTGTTCGGCACCTTGTCGGTGTTGGTCGCGGTGATCTGCACCCGGTCCATTTCCACCTGGAACACTTCGGCCACCACCTGCGCCACCTTGGTGTTCAGGCCCTGGCCCATTTCGGTGCCGCCATGGTTCAGGTGGATGCTGCCGTCGGTGTAGACGTGGATCAGCGCACCGGCCTGGTTGAGGAAGCTGGCGGTGAACGAGATACCGAATTTTACCGGGGTCAGCGCCAGGCCTTTTTTCAGGATCGGGCTGTTGGCGTTGTAGCGCCGGATCGCTTCGCGGCGCTCGGCATACTGGCTGCTTTCTTCGAGTTCGGCGGTCATTTCCTCGAGCATGTTGTGCTCGACGGTCTGGTAATAGTGGGTGACGTTGCGCTCGGTCTTGCCGTAGTAGTTGGCCTTGCGCACCGCCAGCGGGTCGAGGCCCAGGTGCCGGGCAATCGCGTCCATCACTTCCTCGATGGCGACCATGCCTTGTGGTCCGCCAAAGCCCCGGTAGGCAGTGTTGGACGCGGTGTTGGTCTTGCAGCGGTGCCCGTTGATGGTCGCATCGCCCAGGTAATACGAGTTGTCGGAGTGGAACATCGCGCGGTCGACGATCGACGCCGACAGGTCCGGCGAGCAGCCGCAGTTGCCGGCCAGATCCAGGGCAATGCCATGCAGGCGACCGGTGCTGTCGAAGCCCACGTCGTATTCGACATAGAACGGGTGGCGCTTGCCGGTCATCAGCATGTCTTCGACCCGCGGCAGGCGCATCTTGGTTGGCTGGCCGGTGAGGTGGGCGATGACCGCGCACAGGCACGCCGGGCTTGCGGCCTGGGTTTCCTTGCCACCAAAACCGCCGCCCATGCGACGCATGTCGACCACAATCTTGTTCATCGACACGTCCAGCACTTCGGCCACCAGCTTCTGCACCTCGGTGGGGTTTTGCGTGGAGCAGTACACGATCATGCCGCCGTCTTCGGTCGGCATCACCGAGGAAATCTGGGTTTCCAGGTAGAAGTGTTCCTGGCCGCCGATGTGCAACGTGCCCTGGATGCGATGCTCGGCAGTCGCCAATGCACCGGCCGAATCGCCGCGCTGATGGGTGTGGCTATCGAGCACAAAGTGCCGCTTGCGCAGGGCCTCGACCACGTCCAGCACCGGTTCCAGGTCTTCATATTCGATGATCGCTGCCATCGCCGCTTTGCGCGCGGTGTCCAGGTCTTTCGCCGCGACGGCGAGCACCGGTTGACCGACAAATTGCACATCATCGATGGCCAGCAGTGGGTCGCCCGGCATCAAGGGGCCGATGTCCTTCAGGCCCGGCACGTCTTCGTGGGTGATGGCGATGCGCACGCCTTCAAACGCGTAGCATGGCTTGGTGTCGATGCTGATGATTTTCGCGTGAGCGCGATCCGACAGCCGTGCGTAAACGTGCAGCTGGTTGGGGAATTCCAGGCGGTCGTCGATGTACTGCGCTTCGCCGGACACATGTTTGGCGGCGCTTTCGTGCTTGACGCTGCGGCCGACACCGGTGGTCAGGTCCTTGGCGAACAGTTCAGCCAGTTCGGCTTGGGTCTTCTCTACAGCGTGATGATTAGACATAAGCGGTCACCCGAGTCTCGATGTGCGGTGTTTGCAGTTCGATGAAGTATTTGCGCAGCAGGTTCTGCGCGCTCAGCAGGCGGTATTCCTTGCTGGCGCGGAAGTCCGAGAGCGGGGTGAAATCTTGCGCCAGGGCCGCGCAGGCGCGTTCGACGGTGGCGTGGTTGAACGGCGCGCCGAGCAATACGCTTTCACAGTTGTTTGCGCGTTTGGGAATTGCCGCCATGCCACCGAAGGCCACGCGGGCATCGGCGATCACGCCGTTTTCAATGCGCAGGTTGAACGCGGCGCAGACTGCGGAGATGTCATCGTCCAGGCGTTTGGAAACCTTGTAGGCGCGGAACAGCTGTTCGGCGCTGGCGCGGGGCACGATGATCTTTTCGATGAACTCGCTTTCCTGGCGCGCGGTGACCCGGTAATCGATGAAGTAGTCCTCCAGGGCCAGGGTGCGCCGGGTCTCGCCTTTGCACAAAACGATCTGCGCGCCCAATGCGATCAGCAGCGGTGGCGAGTCGCCGATTGGCGAGGCGTTGCCGATGTTGCCGCCCAGGGTGCCCTGGTTGCGGATCTGCAAGGAGGCGAAGCGTTGCAGCAACTCACCAAAGTCCGGGTACTCGGCTTTCAGTGCTTCGTAGCAGTCGGAGAGGGCAGTGGCGGCGCCGATTTCCAGGCGGTCGTCAAAGCGCTCGATGCGTTTCATCTCGGCGACGTTGCCAACGTAGATCATCACCGGCAAGGTGCGGTGGAACTGCGTGACTTCCAGCGCCAGGTCGGTGCCGCCAGCCAGCAGGCGGGCTTGCGGGTAGGCGTCGTAGAGGTCGGCGAGGTCGGCCACGGTCAGCGGTACCAGGCAGCGTTTGTCGCCGCTGTTCAGTTCGCCGATATCGGTCGGTGCGATGGCCTTCAGGCGGGCGATGGTCTCGACTTCACGGGCATCGAACTGGTCCGCCTGCTTGCCGCAGCAGGACTGCTCGGCCGCTTCCAGGATCGGCCGATAGCCCGTGCAGCGGCACAGGTTGCCGGCCAGCGCTTCGTGGGCCTTGTGCGAGTCGGGCTGATCGCTGTTTTTCTGCAGGGCGAACAGCGACATCACGAAGCCCGGGGTACAGAAGCCGCACTGCGAGCCATGGCATTCGACCATGGCTTTCTGCACGCTGTGCAGCTCGCCCTGGTGCTTGAGGTCTTCAACGCTGATCAGCTGTTTGCCATGCAATGAGGAGACGAACGTCAGGCACGAATTGAGGCTGCGATAACGAATGTGCTCGCGGCCCGCGTCGTCCGTCTGCAACTCGCCGACCACCACGGTGCAGGCGCCGCAGTCACCGCTGGCGCAGCCTTCTTTGGTGCCGGGTTTGCCCACATGGTCGCGCAGATAATTGAGCACGGTCAGGTTCGGGTCCAGGGCGTGCTCACTACGGAGTTCCTGGTTTAGTAAAAACTGGATCACGGAAGGCCTCGCAGACTCATTATTGTTGTTAACCGCTTTGCACCGAATTTATCAGGTCTGACTTTTCGGTCAATGATTTTCTGACTTAAAGGTCAGGAAATAACATTTTGGCGATCAACAGCGCGTTCCAGTCAGTATTGACCCTGTCGGGGGGCAGGTTTTTTTATTGGCTTTTTTTCCGGCTTTTTTTTTAGAGTCTTGCGTAAATCGTGCCAAAAACCGCCGCGTGGGCACTCCGCCATGACCCCTCATGTGCGCTACACTGCGCCGCCTGTGCAGATCGAAAGAGTTTGAAGGACAATCATGACGTTCAAGGCGCCGGACAGCCTCGCCGAGCAAATCGCTCACCACCTCGCCGAACGCATCATTCGCGGTGAAATGAAGCCCGGAGAGCGGATCCAGGAACAGAAGGTCACGCTGGCCCTCAATGTCAGTCGCGGCTCGGTCCGTGAGGCCCTGCTGATCCTCGAACGCCGGCACCTGGTCGCGATCCTGCCGCGACGGGGCGCGCACGTCACCGAATTGACCGTGCACAAGGTGCAGAGCCTGTGCACGCTGATGAGCGAGCTGTACATCCTGCTCGGCAATGCCGTGGCGGCCGGCTGGCAGGTCCAGGCGGACATGGCGCCGTTCGTGCAGATCCAGCAGCGCCTGACCGACAGTTACGAACGCCAGGACATCCGCACCTTCGTCGATGACAGCTTCAACGTGATGCGCGCGGCTTATCCATTCGCCGACAACCCGTATCTGCAGGAAACCGTCGAGAATCTGCAGCCGGCCATGAGCCGCGCCTACTTCCTCGCCCTGGACCTGCGCAAGGCATCGATGAGCGAGTTCCTCGAACTGTTCGAGCGCCTGCTCGCCGCCGTATTGGCCCGGGACTTCCCGCAGATCCGTGAAGTGCTGACGGCCTACGCCCAGCGCAGCAGCGATCTGGTGGTTTCCGCCCTGACGGACGCTTAAGCGTGCGGCTCAAGTGCATCAAGCTGGCGGGATTTAAATCCTTCGTCGACCCGACCACCGTCAACTTCCCCAGCAACATGGCGGCCGTGGTCGGGCCCAACGGTTGCGGCAAGTCGAACATCATCGACGCCGTACGCTGGGTGATGGGCGAGAGCTCGGCGAAAAACCTGCGCGGCGAGTCGATGACCGACGTCATCTTCAATGGCTCCACCAGCCGCAAACCGGTCAGCCAAGCCAGCATCGAGCTGGTGTTCGACAACTCCGACGGCACCTTGCTCGGCGAATACGCCGCCTATGCGGAAATTTCCATTCGCCGCAAAGTGACCCGCGACAGCCAGACCACCTATTACCTCAACGGCACCAAGTGCCGTCGTCGCGACATCACCGACATCTTCCTCGGAACTGGCCTGGGCCCGCGCAGCTACTCGATCATCGAACAGGGGATGATCTCCAAGCTGATCGAGTCCAAGCCTGAAGACCTGCGCAACTTCATCGAAGAAGCGGCGGGCATCTCCAAGTACAAGGAGCGTCGGCGCGAGACTGAAAACCGTATCCGTCGCACCCACGAAAACCTCGAGCGCCTGACCGACCTGCGCGAAGAGCTCACCCGTCAGCTTGAGCGCCTGCACCGCCAGGCCGAGTCGGCGAAAAAATATCAGGAGCTCAAGGGCGAAGAGCGCCAGCTCAAGGCGCAGCTGTCGGCATTGCGCTGGCAGGCGCTGAATGACCAGGTCGGGCAGCGCGAAGCCATTATCGGCACCCAGGAAATCACCTTCGAGGCGCTGGTCGCTGAGCAGCGCAATGCCGATGCGAGCATCGAACGCTTGCGCGACGGGCACCACGACCTGTCCGAACGCTTCAACCTGGTGCAGGGCCGCTTCTATTCGGTGGGTGGCGACATTGCTCGGGTCGAGCAGAGCATCCAGCACGGCCAGCAGCGCCTGCGCCAGTTGCAGGACGACTTGAAGGAAGCCGAACGGGCGCGCCTGGAAACCGAATCGCACCTGGGCCACGACCGCACGCTCCTGCTGACCCTCGGCGAAGAGCTGGACATGCTCACGCCGGAACAGGAAGTCACCAGCGCTGCCGCCGAAGAAGCCGCCGCGGCCCTGGAAGAATCCGAAACCACTATGCATGGCTGGCAGGAGCAGTGGGACACGTTCAACCTGACCGCCGCCGAGCCCAGGCGCCAGGCCGAAGTCCAGCAGTCGCGCATCCAGCAGCTGGAAACCAGCATGGAACGCCTGGCCGATCGGCAAAAGCGCCTGGGCGAAGAGCGCGCCTTGCTCTCGGCTGACCCGGAAGACGCGGCGATCATGGAGCTCAGCGAACAGCTGGCGGCCAGCGAAGCGACCCTGGAAGACTTGCAGGCCAGCGAAGAAGCCCAAGTCGAGCGCCTGGAGCAGTTGCGCCAGGAGTTGCAGCAGGCGCTGGCGGCGCAGCAGCAGGCCCAAGGTGATCTGCAGCGCCTGAACGGTCGCTTGGCGTCCCTGGAAGCCTTGCAGCAAGCCGCGCTGGATCCGGGCACCGGCACAGCCGAGTGGTTGCGTGACCAGCACCTGGCCGACCGTCCGCGCCTGGCCGAAGGCCTCAAGGTGCAAGCCGGCTGGGAACTCGCGGTGGAAACCGTACTGGGTGCCGACCTGCAAGCGGTGCTGGTCGACGATTTCAGTGACTACGACCTGGCTGGCTTCGCCCAGGGCGATCTGCGCCTGCTGAGCCCGGCCGGCGATGGCGTGCGAGTGCCCGGCAGTTTGCTCGACAAGGTCGAGGCACAGATTGACCTGGCGCCATGGCTGGGGCAGGTCAAACCGGTCGACAGTCTCGAGCAGGCCCTGGCGCTGCGCGGTCAGCTCAGCGCCGGCGAAAGCCTGATCAGTCGTGACGGTTATTGGGTCGGCCGGCATTTCCTGCGGGTGCGTCGGGCCAGCGAAGCCGAAAGCGGCGTGCTCGCGCGGGGCCAGGAAATCCACAGCCTAGGCCTTGAGCGCGAGGAGCGCGAAGCCACGGTCGAGGCCCTGGAGACGCAGCTGCAAAATCTGCGCGCGCAACAACGTCAGCAGGAAAACGGCCGCGAACATTTGCGGCGCCTGCTGCAGGACGAAGCGCGCCAGCAAGGCGAATTAAAAGCCCAGTTGTCCGCTGGCAAAGCCAAGGCCGAGCAGCTGTCATTGCGCCGCACCCGGCTCGACGAAGAGCTCACCGAGCTGGCCGAGCAGCGCGCCCTGGAACACGAAAATATCGGCGAGGCGCGCCTGCAATTGCAGGAAGCCCTCGACAGCATGGCCGTCGATACCGAGCAGCGCGAGCTGCTGCTGGCGCAACGGGACAGCCTGCGCGAGCGCCTCGATCGAGTGCGTCAGGAAGCCCGCCAGCACAAGGATCACGCCCATCAACTGGCCGTGCGCCTGGGCTCGCTGAAGGCGCAGCACGACTCCACGCGCCAGGCCCTGGAGCGCCTGGAAATGCAGTCCGAGCGCCTGACCGAAAAGCGCGAGCAACTGAGCCTGAACCTGGAGGAGGGCGAGGCGCCACTGGAAGAGTTGCGCCTCAAGCTCGAAGAGTTGCTCGACAAGCGCATGAGTGTCGACGAAGAGCTGAAGACCGCACAGATCGCCCTGGAAGATGCCGACCGCGAATTACGCGACGCGGAAAAGCGCCGCAACCAGGCCGAGCAACAGTCGCAGCTGATTCGTAGCCAGCTGGAAACCCAGCGCATGGAATGGCAGGCCCTGACCGTGCGCCGCACCGCCTTGCAGGATCAACTGCTCGAAGACGGCTACGACCTGCACGGCGTGCTCGCAACCCTGACCGCCGAAGCCAACGAGAAGGACGCCGAGGAAGAGCTGGAGCGCATTGCCGCACGCATTCAACGCCTGGGCGCGATCAACCTCGCGGCCATCGACGAGTACACGCAACAATCCGAGCGCAAGCGTTACCTGGATGCGCAGAACGACGATCTGGTGGAAGCGCTGGACACCCTCGAAAACGTCATTCGCAAGATCGACAAGGAAACCCGTAACCGCTTCAAAGATACCTTTGATCAGATCAACGGCGGATTACAGGCTCTTTTCCCAAAAGTTTTCGGTGGAGGACGCGCCTATTTGGAACTGACGGGCGAAGATCTACTCGATACAGGGGTGACAATCATGGCGCAGCCGCCCGGGAAGAAAAACAGCACCATCCATTTGCTCTCCGGCGGTGAAAAAGCCCTGACTGCACTGGCCCTGGTTTTTGCGATCTTCAAGTTGAATCCGGCGCCGTTCTGCATGCTCGATGAGGTTGACGCTCCACTGGATGACGCTAACGTAGGACGCTACGCCCGACTGGTGAAGGAAATGTCGCAGACCGTGCAGTTCATCTACATCACCCACAACAAGATCGCTATGGAAATGGCGGATCAACTGATGGGGGTGACGATGCACGAGCCAGGCTGTTCGCGACTGGTGGCGGTGGACGTGGAAGAAGCGATGGCCCTGGTGGATGCCTGAGGCGGATTTGTAGGAAGAGGACTACAGTCGCGGACGACGTGTTTGAGGGCCTCGTCTTACAGCTAATTCGACATATTCGCACTAGGCAGGATGACAGACGGTGTAAAGTTGCCTTTGGTCGTGCTAGTTTAATATCAATTTTTCGTATACGTGGGCAAAACGCCTGTCAGAACATAGAGTTGGCGCCACGTTTTAAAGCGGTTTGCGAGTTGTAAACCCCTTATTTTTCAGCATTTTTTATAGAGGCACGGGATTACATGGAAATCGGTCTGCGCGAGTGGCTGATCGTCATCGGCATTATTGTCATTGCCGGTATTCTTTTCGACGGCTGGCGCCGCATGCGCGGCGGCAAGGGAAAACTGAAATTCCGTCTTGACCGAAATTTATCCAATCTGCCGGACGAGGACACCAGCGCCGAGCTGTTGGGCCCGCCTCGCGTCCTGGATACCCATAAAGAACCGCAGCTGGACGAGCATGATTTGCCGTCGGTCAGCATGCCGGCGCGTGACGCCCGTGAATCGGGTTCCAAGCGTGGCAAGCGCGGCCATGGCGAGCCGTCCCAGGGCGACTTGAACCTCAACCTCGACCTGGACGGCGGCCCAAGCTTCAGCAGCCGCGACGACGATTTCCCGGACGACACCAAGCCGGCACACGCCACCAGCGAGCGGGAACAACCGCAAGCCGAGGAAGTGCTGGTGATCAGCGTGATCTGCCGCGACGCTGCCGGCTTCAAGGGCCCGGCGCTGCTGCAGAACATCCTGGAAAGCGGCCTGCGCTTTGGTGAAATGGATATTTTCCACCGCCACGAAAGCATGGCTGGCAACGGCGAAGTCCTGTTCTCCATGGCCAACGCCGTGAAGCCAGGGGTGTTCGACCTGGACGATATCGATCACTTCAGCACCCCGGCGGTCAGCTTCTTCCTCGGCCTGCCAGGCCCGCGTCATCCGAAGCAGGCCTTCGACGTGATGGTGGCAGCGGCACGCAAGTTGTCTCAGGAATTGAACGGCGAATTGAAAGACGACCAACGCAGCGTGCTGACCGCCCAGACGATCGAGCATTACCGCCAGCGCATCGTTGAATTCGAACGCCGTGCGCTGACTCAGAAACGTTGATATAGCAAAAGCACCAACAAATTGAGCAGCCTAGGCTGCTCTTTTGCTTTATGAGAGAACACCCATGACCGCCGCCAAAAACCGCATTCTAGAGCTGCGCAACGAGCTGGATCAGCACAACTACCGCTACCACGTGCTGGACGAGCCGAGCATTCCGGATGCCGAGTACGATCGCCTGTTCCACGAACTCAAGGCCCTTGAAGCGGCGCATCCCGAACTGGTCACCAGCGACTCGCCGACCCAGCGCGTCGGCAGCGCCGCGTTGTCGGCATTTACCCAGGTGCGTCATGAAGTGCCGATGCTCAGTCTCGGCAACGCCTTCGAAGAAACCGACATGCGCGAGTTCGATCGCCGGGTTACCGAAGGCCTCGACCTGCCGGTCGGTGATCTGCTGGGCGGCGGTGCGGCAGTCGAGTACAGCTGTGAGCCGAAACTCGATGGCCTGGCGGTCAGCCTGCTGTACCAGGACGGCGTGCTGGTGCGCGGTGCGACTCGCGGCGATGGCACCACTGGCGAAGACATCAGCGTCAACGTGCGCACCGTGCGTAATATCCCGCTGAAGCTGCAGGGCAAAGGCTGGCCCGCGACCCTGGAAGTGCGCGGTGAAGTGTTCATGTCCAAGGCCGGTTTCGAGCGGCTCAACGCCACTCAGCTGGAAATCGGCGGCAAGACCTTCGCCAACCCGCGCAACGCCGCCGCCGGCAGCTTGCGCCAGCTGGACTCGAAGATCACTGCCAACCGTCCCCTGGAATTCTGCTGCTACGGAATCGGCCAGATCTCGGCCGACATCGCCGACACTCACATCGGCAATCTCAAGCAGCTGCAGCAGTGGGGCATGCCGATCAGCCGTGAGCTGAAGCTGGCGCACGGCATCGACGAATGCCTGGATTACTACCGCGACATCGGCGAACGCCGCAACAGCCTGGCGTACGAAATCGATGGCGTGGTGTTCAAGGTCAACAGCATCGCCTCCCAGCGCGAACTGGGTTTTCGCGCTCGCGAGCCGCGCTGGGCCATTGCGCACAAATTCCCGGCGATGGAAGAACTCACCGAGCTGCTCGACGTCGAGTTTCAAGTCGGGCGCACTGGCGCCGTCACACCGGTGGCGCGGCTGAAGCCGGTCAAGGTCGCGGGCGTCACCGTGGCCAACGCGACCTTGCACAACATGGACGAAGTTGCCCGGCTGGGGCTGATGATCGGCGACACCGTGATCATCCGTCGCGCTGGTGACGTGATTCCGCAAGTGGTGCAAGTCGTCACCGAGCGTCGCCCGGAAAACGCCCGGGCGGTGCAAATCCCCGAGCAGTGCCCGGTGTGCGGGTCGCATGTCGAGCGCACCCAGCTGGTCAAGCGCAGCAAGGGCCGCGAGACCGTCAGCGAGGGCGCGGTGTATCGCTGCGTCGGTCGCCTGGCCTGCGGTGCGCAGCTCAAGCAGGCGATCATTCATTTCGTCTCGCGTCGCGCCATGGACATCGAAGGCCTCGGCGACAAGAGCGTCGAGCAGTTGGTGGATGAAGGGCTGGTGAGTTCGCCGGCGGATCTGTATGCCCTCAAGTTCGAGGACATCGTCGACCTCGAAGGCTTTGCCGAGCTGTCCAGCAAGAAGCTGCTCAGCGCCATCGAAGACAGCAAGAAACCGAGCCTGGCGCGCTTCATCTACGCCCTCGGCATTCCCGATGTCGGCGAGGAGACGGCCAAGGTCCTGGCGCGCTCCCTGGGCTCGCTGGAGCGGGTGCAGCAAGCCTTGCCGCAAGTGCTGACGTACTTGCCGGATGTGGGCCTGGAAGTGGCGCACGAGATTCACAGCTTCTTCGAGGATGCGCATAACCAGCAGGTGATTGCCGAGCTGCTCAAGCACGGCCTGCAGATACAGGATCAGGGCGAGCTGGGCGCCGAGTTCTCCGCCAGTACCACCCTGGGCGGATTCCTCGACAAGCTGCATATCCCTTCGGTCGGCCCAGGTGGCGCGCAGAAGCTGGCAGACAAATTTGGTTCGCTCGAAGCGGTGATGAACGCCGACTGGTTGGACATGCGCCAGGCGTTGCCAGAAAAGCAGGCGAACGCGGTTCGGGAGTTTTTTGCCCTCGAAGACAATCGTCAGCGCGCACTGGCGGCCGAGGCCCAGTTGAGCGAATTCGGCATGCACTGGCAGAGCGAGAAGAAAGTCGTCGAAGGCTTGCCGCTGGCTGGGCAGACCTGGGTCCTGACCGGCTCGCTGGAGCTGATGAGCCGCGACGTGGCCAAGGACAAGCTGGAAAGCCTGGGCGCCAAGGTCGCCGGCTCGGTATCGGCCAAGACCCACTGCGTGGTGGCGGGCCCGGGAGCCGGCTCAAAACTGGCCAAGGCCAATGAGCTGGGGCTGAAGGTCCTGGATGAAGAGGCGTTCGTCGAGTTCCTGAAAAAACACGGCATCACTCCCTGACCGTAGGAGCCCGGCTTGCCGGCGATAGCGATCTCCGGGGCGCCATCGTCCGCAAGCCGGGCTCCCCATAGCTCTGTGCCAATCTTTTCATCCTCGCCAAAAAATCGCGGGAACGATGTTACAGCCCCAATGATCTAGTCTTGGCCAGTCCCAGGGAGAGATCGCCATGTACCGTTTCTTCGAACAGCTCAGTTCCCGCATCGCCGCGCCCTTCGTCGGCGAAAGCTCGCGCAACAGCAAAGTCTGGCAATGCCGCTGCGGACAGTCGCTGTTCTTTCGCAACAGCCAGTGCCTGGCCTGTTCGGCGATGCTGGGTTACCAGCCGGAAAAAAGCCGCCTGTCCTCCCTGCAACCCGGCCCGCAAGCCGATACCTGGCTGCTTGACGCCGACCCGGACGCCGGACTGTTCCGCCGCTGCGCCAATCTCGATTCCCCGGCTGCGTGCAATTGGTTGCTGCCCGCCGATGACCGCAACGCACTGTGCATGGCCTGCAGCCTCAATCACACCATCCCCGACCTGAGCATCCCGGAAAACCACGAACGCTGGCGCAAGGTCGAGACCGCCAAGCGCCGGCTGGTGGCGCAACTGGTCAGCCTGGGCCTGCAGGTAATTCCCAAGACCGTGAATGAAGAAACCGGCCTGGCGTTCGACTTCATTGGAGTCGATCTCGACGGCCAGGCACCCACCACCGGCCACGCCAACGGCCTGATCACCCTAGACATCAAGGAAGCCGACGACGCCCACCGGGAAAAAGTCCGGGTGCAGATGCACGAACCGTATCGCACGCTGCTCGGGCATTTCCGTCATGAGGTCGGCCACTACTACTGGGACCGCCTGATCGCCAACAGTCACTGGCTGGAGCCGTTCCGCAGCCTGTTCGGCGACGAACGCGCCAGCTATGCCGAGGCCCTCGATCGCCATTACCAGCAAGGCGCGCCGCTGGACTGGCAGCAACAGTGCGTCAGCGCCTACGCCACCATGCACCCCTGGGAAGACTGGGCCGAAACCTGGGCGCACTACCTGCACATGATGGACGCCGTGGACACCGCCCTCGGCTTCGGCATGAGCGCTCGGGAGATGGATCTGGACTACCAGCCATTTCCCCACGACACCCTCTACGACCCGCAGCATCCTGGCGGTGCGGCGTTCCTGTCCTTCGTCAACGCCTGGATCGAACTGGCCGGCATGCTCAACGAATTGTCACGTAGCATGGGCCAGCCGGACTTCTACCCATTCGTCCTACCCCCTGCCGTGATCGCCAAGCTGCATTTCATCCACCTGGTGATCCAGGAGGAGGGCGGCAAGGCGGATGAGGTGCTGCAGGATCTGTAGCGGCCTGATCCCAAATCCGAACCACTAAGCACCGAACACCACACCGACTACCGAACAACGCACCGATCCTACGTAGCAGCTGTCGAGCCTGCGAGGCTGCGTTCGGCTGCGCAGCAGTCGTAAAACCGGCACACGCGGTGTATCTGGAACTACGCAGATTCCGGATTGGCGACTGCTACGCAGCCGAACGCAGCCTCGCACGCTCGACAGCTGCTACGCCGTCCCCTGTACGTGCACGTGTCGCGGCTAATCCGCCCTGACGCATGTCCTTGAACCAATTCATTTTTTTTAATCCGCCCGAACGGTTGTAACTTCGTCTCAGATAGGTACAATGGCGCGGCTCGCCGACAGGTGAGTGTCGTTATGGTGACCCCATCGGTCCCCCCGCAACGATTACCCGTGAACCTGGTCAGATCCGGAAGGAAGCAGCCACAGCGGGAACATTGTGTGCCGGGGTGTGGCTGGTGGGGTTACCACCTATCTAAAAAACCGTTGAAAATCAACGCGTTATCAGTCAGAGAATCTCGAAGTGTGACAGCGTTTAGGTACACCTAATTGGTGCACTGTGCGTCGCATTCTAGCTAGCTCCAGTAATATCTCAAAGCTTCGCTCTTATCGGTGTGCTCCCAGCAATCGGCTCGTCCTGCCGTCCGTGGATCTACTTTGTCAGGCAAAGCGTGATTTGCAATTGCCAGTATCGTGGGCTGCCACTAGGATGATGCATCTGAGCAAGGAGCGAGACATGGAATTCGTAGAGCGACTGAACGCGTTATCCGCCAAAATCCGCCAACAGGGTCCGGCAATTCAAACGGAAGAGGCGACTAAGATCGCCTTTGTCATGCCCTTCATAAACTCCGTCCTGGGCTACGATGTCTTCGACCCTTCTGAGGTCACCCCTGAGTACGTCTGTGACGTGGGTACAAAGAAGGGCGAGAAGATTGACTACGCCATCATGAAGAATGGCGAGATCCAGATTCTGATTGAGTGCAAGAAGATCGGTGAGCCGCTGCACATCAATCACGCTAGCCAGCTTTTCCGCTATTTCCATGTCACCAGCGCCCGTATCTCGATCCTCACCAATGGTCAGGTCTACCGGTTTTTCACTGATCTAGATGCTCCTAACAAGATGGACGAGAAGCCGTTTCTGGAGCTAGATCTGCTAGACCTTGATGAGCACGTGCTCCCTGAGCTCCAGAAGCTGACCAAGTCCGCGTTTGATGTGGATTCGATTATCAGTGCTGCTGGTGAGCTGAAGTACGTCAGTCAGATCAAGAAAGAAATAGCTTCCCAGTTCAGCCAGCCTAACGATGACTTTGTGAAGTTCTTCGCCAATCGCGTCTACGATGGAATCATTACGCAGAAGGTCCGGGATCAGTTCGCTGCCTTGACTCGGAAGGCTCTTGTTCAATTCCTTGGTGATCAAATTAATGATCGTCTCAAGTCGGCCATGAGCGGTGCTATTCAGCCTTCTTACGCACTATCTGTCGTTGAGACCAGTATTGCAGCTGAGTCGGCAGAAGAGTCAGGCGAGGATCGCGTTCAAACCACGCTCGATGAACTGGAAGGCTTTCATGTTGTGAAGGCTATCGTCCGGGCGGTGGTTGATGCCAAGCGAATTGTTCACCGGGACACCCAAAGCTATTTCGGCGTATTGCTCGATGATAACAATCGCAAACCTATTTGCCGGCTTCACTTCAATCGGAGTCAGAAGTATATAGGTATCTTCGATGCTGAAAAGAACGAGACGCGGCATCCGATATCATCTGTGGATGATATCTATGGATTTGCAGATCAGTTGAAAGGAACCATCTCTCTGTACGAGTAGTTACTGTGCTCGCTTACACGCACTTCTAGAAAGTTGTCCATTGTGTTCCTTTTTCCAAAGACGAGTGTTCATAAGCACGTCTTTAGAGGCGTGATGGCAGCAAGCGTATTGCACGCGGTAGCATGTGCCCAGCACTGATAAGGAATTCGCCATGCACGCATGGAAAGCGGTAACGGTGGGCTTGATCGTGGTCCTATCTGGATGTGTGAACCATCCACTGGATTGCTCGATGGGAGTTGCAAGAGACGACTGCCTTCCCGGTACCAATGGCTATGCGAACAGACAAGAGGCCCTTAGAAGCCTCGCGGCGGCTAAAGAGCTGCAATCATCCAGAGATGATGCTCAATGCCAGTCCTACGGTGCTGCACCGGGTTCTGACGCTTACGTGAACTGTCGTGTGCAATTGGACAACACCAATACAGATCTGCAAGCACATGCCGAGAGGGAAAAGCGCCAACGTCTTGTGCAGATGCTGAACTTACAAAACCACAAGTACCAGCAGCCAGTTCCCCAACCCTACGCGCCTAAGCAAACACATTGCACTTCCACGGCCTACGGCCAGACAGTCAGCACCGACTGCTATTGACTCGCAAAGCGAGCCGGCGGAAATGAAAAGCAGGGGTAGCGGACGTCGTAGCAACTATCGTGATGGCGAGCATCCAGATTCGCGTTAACGACGAGGACAGCCATGAGTGACTCAAACGGTAAAGAGATTTCTCACTGGATGGTAAAGGAAACGCTGGCGGAGCATCTGGTGCCGCTGCTTGTGCATTATGACGTCAAGTGGCGTGGGCATGGGGTCATCTATGTTGACCATGAGCAATACAACATCATCACTTCCCACAGGGTCCTTGCTGACTTGAGTGCCAGTCTCGGTGTGCCTATCCCACTGGTCCGTTCTAGGTTGGTCGATTTGGGTTGGTTCAACGATGTTCGCAGTATCCTGCCGGTCCGAGATGGCGTCGCGCGCGTCATTGATAAGCTGGCAGCATGGGAGGCGGATGATCCCGAAACTGATGAAGAGTATGGCCAGGATTGACCCCGTGGCGTGTCGCCCCCTAGTTGCGAGTTCATATGCATCCGGAACATTTTGATTTATCTAACCCTGTGTTCTTGCCCATTACAGATGAAACCTGTGCGGGCTTGTTGCTTGCCGATGGTGCAAAAGCGCTTGGCGTCCTGACGGATCCAGAGCTGGCGGCGGTGTTGGTTATCCAGAATCTGGCTCAAGCGGCAGAAAAAGACCTTAATGCAGGTGCGGCAGAGATCGTTCTGGCCAAACTCATTGCGTGGGCCGTCGATTCCCGAGCGTCAGCGGCTGTAGGGTTGTTGCCTGAGGCTCAGCGGCTGTTCGATCCACGGAAGTTGTACTTCGGCCGAAACGTCATCAAGAGCTTAAATCTGCGTTTTCTTCTAGCCGATGAAGTTTCAGCGCGGGATTACCTGCTACCCGATGGCAATTGGGATGCCGGGTACAAGATCCGCCACCATTTGAGCAACAACCCGTTCAGCCAGCAGATGGTGACGCCCAAGCACCGGGAGCACTGGTTGACCGCAGCACAAGACAAGCTGGTCAGAACCTTTCGCGCCAATCTGGACGAAGATCTGCATGTTCAAGGTTATGCAGGGATAGGCAAAAGTCACTTAATAGGTGCCTTGATGGAGTGCCTGCGACCCGGAGGGACGCTGGTGCTGGCATACACGCCTGAAAAACTGGCGACTCTCCGCAAGCGCATGGGGGTCGCTAGCGACAGGAACACAGGCACGACCTTCGAAGCCTTTGCGAAGACCTTATTGCACGGTCCCAGGCCTCAACCCGAGAGTAAGCCTGTCAGGACGCTGAACAAGAAGGCGTTATCGCAGGAGCTCAATATCCTTGGTTTTCGTGGCCAGGATGCGCAGACGACACTCGACGCCTGTCTCAGGGTGCTACAGCGCTATTGCCACTCCAGGGATAACAGCTTATCGGCCAAGCATCTACCTCATTTCAAGCAAGCCTTATCCAACCTGGATGCCAGGGTGCTTCTTGAGTATTCGAGCCGGCTGTGGTCTTACCTTGAGGCAAACCCGGCATGGGGCAGTCGGACCGAGTTCGAAGTGTTATTGCTGATCAAGCGGGCAACCCTGGCGGGGTGCGTAGTGCCTGCTCGTTTTACCCACGTCCTCATTGACGAAAGCCAGGATGTTCCCGCGTCGTTGCTACAGATCATCGAGAGGGGGCGCCAGGTTTTGATTACCCTCGGAGATGAGTATCAGCAGGCCAGTGGCGAGATCTTCAAAAGAAAGCGCGAGGTACGGCAAAGCGATGTGAGCTACTCCGTTCGCTCTGGCCGCAATGTCGAGCGTCTAGTCAACCCGCTGATCTCCCTACACTCGGAGAAGAGCAAGGTCCCCTTCGAAGGTGCTCGTGATGCAGACGTCGGTATCGAGCACTATCCGCAGGGCTTCGTACCGCCAGAGGGCTGCGTTGTGCTAACTGCCTCTCGCTGGGACACGATGAAGTGGTTGATCCAAATGCACGATTCCAGCTGTCCGTTCAGTTTTCCGGACAAAGCGGCGAAGCAGGACCTTGAGCTTTTCATGACCACTGCCATCGAGTTGTTCAAGCCGCAATACTACAGTGTTGAGTGCAGCGCGGAGGGGCCACATAGGTATTTCAGCGAGATGGCCGATTGGCAACAGGTGCGTGATGCGAATCAATTTGATGAGTCGTTTCTCTGGGTAGAGTCCGAGTTGGAAAAAGGCTTCAAGATTGCCGATTTGACCCGGTTGAACAGGATGATTGGTAGCCCCGGCAAGAGCTGCGTGCTGATGATGGCAGAAGATGCGGGGGGGATGGAGTTCGACCGCGTCCTGCTGACGCCCGAGCTGCTCACAAATGTGAAGTTCAAGGATGCCTATGAGTTCGATCAGCGGATCTGTCTCGTGTACATCGCGATCTCGCGCGCCAGGCAACAGCTTTACCTTCCCTACGATGTGATCGAATGGGTCGAGTACCACAACTACCAGAAATACCGCGAGCTGTACGGCTACTAGATGATGTAATCACAAGACTGTGGTGCATTAATTCTACCCAGGAAAACCCACGAGAGTGGGTTTTTTTGCAACCTGAATAGCTCGCTTAGCGTTTCATTTCGACTATTCTAAATTTGATTCGTTCGACTGCTAAAGCTTGCTTACAAGCTCCTCGATAGTTTGCTTACACAGATCGCGCTGCTCTTTAGCTACTTGTATTTGCTCGCCATAAACCTCGTACTTGTTCCTGTCCATTCGACTCATTGGAATGCCTTGATTGGCTGCCACTACGCCCGCACTATTGAAGTCTCTCAACTCGACGCTATACGCATCCTCAAACTCAGATTGAGTTTTTGGTATAACATCTGTCTTAATAAACCTATCGGGATTTTTACTATACTCTTCATACATTTTTTTTGTTGCTTCATTAGACAGTGCTTTAAACGCGTGCGCCGCCCCTTTTTGCTGAGTGAACCTGTTCCCTAACAATAAAGCTATTTTAGGTCGATCAATGCCGAAAGCATCTACCTTGGACGAAAACGTGTATTTGCCGTAAACGGGGTGCGTTTTCTCAGTACCCCAAATAAGATTAAACAACCCAGTGATCGCAAAGATTGATGAGTCATCTGCATTAATTGGAACGAGAAGATAATCGCCTGACAATATTGCAATTTGCGTATACACAGAAAAACTTGGATTGGTATCTATGAAGTACGTGCAGGGCCGATCAGTTAACTGGCGCTTAGTCAGTTCCTTTATAATTGTGTGGATATCGATCCAAGGCTTATCTGTTTCTGAAAGTGGAGTTGCATCTGCACGCTCCGACAGCAACGGAGCAATTAACTCCAAATTGCCATCGCCAGACAGAAGGTAAAGATTGTCAGGTACGTGCTGATTTACGTCTGCCAGTTTGGTAATATACTTATCAAGATCAGAAGTTCCAGATCTTGTGATGCTGTCCGTAATATACCCAACGACCGTTTTAGGTGTTCCCAACGTAATGAATTCTTGAAGCTTTACTTCCGCTTCTTTTCCTCCCCCCATCAGCATCATTGAGACGTTTGCTTGTGGGCACATGTCAATAACTATCACATCGCGATCAGGGTTTTCTTCTGCGTAAACAGAGGCGACATGAAACGTAATAGTGCTTTTACCTACGCCACCTTTGTTATTCCACATCACATAGCTTTTGTTCGTCATACCGTTCCCTTTCACTTTTTAGATTTATGAGCGAGTTTTCCCGCACTCAGCGTTAATTAGTGCCACGCTCACTAATAGCACAATGCCAACACTTAAAGTACAAAAATATAATCTTCAGATTAGAAAAATGCTCTGAGCATTGAGAATGCTGAGAATGGCACCCGCACTGTTTGCATCGTAGCTAATTCTGCACTCGCTCATGCAAGAGTAGACGGGGGTTTGGTAACACCTACGACTGGCGTAGTCGCATGATGGCGTCGGTGATGCCTCTAGCATTCACGTCCAACGTTTCCATGGCCGTCGTTGCGTTAGCGGCCACATTCCCAACTCCATTCTCTGAAAGCCACTTGGTGATTTCTTCGATAGCAGCACCTAGGGCATGCTGGTTGTGCAGGAGTAGTGTCAGTGCGTCCGCTGTGGCTACGTTGCTTTCAGAGCTATCTGGCATGGCTATCGTCCTTGAGTGATGGTGCGGGAAGTCTAATCATCTCGCCGCTAGTTTGAGGCCACTTTTGCGGGTCCGCTGACACCACGGTAAATGAACAGATTTGCCCCGCCATTTTCATCGGACTCGACCAGCAGACTCGGCAGTCGTGATTTGCTGTGAACGACCCTTAGCTGCCGGTCAAAATTGGCTGAAGTTGGCCGACTCCCGCCCGTCATGATCGGCAAGGGGCGGCCGCCGATTCTCCAAGCTCACCGAACTTACTCTAGCCCTTTCGCGACTCTGTCTAGCCGGTGTCCCTCATCGAAATTTGATACCGAGAACCCCCTTTCTAATTGAACTTTTTGGAGTTCGTCACTGTTGATTTCCATGGTTGCGACCAAATCCAAAAAGGCATAATCCGTATCCGTCCTGCTAGATTTAACACCAAGATTTGTAGTTCTGTTAATACAGAAGGCAATAAAGTCTGCAATCTGTAGAAGTGGCTCTTCTGATGAAGACTCGAAAGAGCCTTTAAAAAATGGAGCACGTTCAGAAAAAACACTATGCCCAACAGGTGTTCCTTGCTCTCCATCAGTTCTATTATCCACAATTAGCGTTAGCTGACCATGATTTCTAATAGTATAGATATCCTTAAGCTTCACAAGCAGGCAAAAAAGCGACAAATCAGAACGCTTAGATAGATCCAGCCCATCCACCATGCCCGCGGCTGGGAATTGGATAAAAGGGTGATCCTCAAAGGTTCGATCATCAATAGTCTGTATGTGCACCTTCCATTTATAGTGGCTATAAATCTGCGAAAAAAATTCAAAAATATGTAAATTTTCCATATCAACTAGGTGGCTCCAAGGGCCATTCCGGTTGTATATATCTACAAAATGGAATTCATTTGCTTGGACCTTAAGCTCACGTCGCACGTATTCCAAGCAGTTCTGCATTTCCACTCGCAAATGAGGAACCTGGCTATCTGGAATAGCAACTGCTATATGTGTCCGCCGATCTCCAGTCACATATTTTGAAAGGGACATTCCCCCTGAACTATAGGTATCATCGATTACTATGTGCATAGCGGTTCTCAGCAAACAGGAGTGCTTATATTATCCCGTATCGATAGGCAAACGCCTTTCCGCGGCGAGTGTCCATCTAGCGAGTGCTCCTTGGGACCACCAGAAATTCTCCTAATGGCGTAGCCCACTAAGGCTTGATACCAGGGCAACAGGGCTCAGGACAAATGAGTCCGCTTTTGGCCGATTTCTGCCTGTCACTAGGGCCCGCAATTAGACCACTACAAATTAGCCTACCTAGCTTTCCGCCAGGTAGGCTGAGATTTTCTACTTAGATTGATCGTTACGGAAAAGCTCGGTTTGTTTCTTTTCAGGAACGCTCCGATCATGCGGTTCGGCGTCGCTCGGGGGTGGGCTTGATATCCACGCTGTCGCGAATCTCTTTCTATCTATCCCGGAGTAATCCAAAAGCGCACCTAACATTGCCTTTGATGCGTTACTAAGATAATCGAAAGAAGCTACGTCCAGGCTGTAGCTTTCCATCTCTAAATCTTTACCAACAAGAAAAAGCTGATCAGTCTTGAGAAGTTTCATCGCTTGGTCGGCAATAATCTCCGCCGGAATAGACTCAAGGTCCTGCTTCAGGCCTTGTTCGACAGCAAGTGCACTAGCCTTGCCAGCGGGGGAATATTTTTCTATAAGTGCCAATGCAAGTCGCAAGCTACGCTGGCCCTGATCGCTTGCGAGAGCGCCATATCTGACTGCCTGTAACATCAAATCGCGCCGTTCATCAAGCGGGCGAAACGCGGCATCTACGCTCACGAAGTCCAAACTCTCGCACACGATAGCTCCAGCAAGATATGCTAATCGCCCAGATGCGATTGCTGCGGGAGAGTTTGGTCGATAGCTTATGGCTGAAGTCGCAAGTCGGGAAAAACTTTCTAACGCCTTAACCGCCGATCGTGCACCAAAACCGTCTGAAAGCGAGGACAATATCTGGTCGCGTGAATTTTGGAAATATTTTCCGCGAAGATCGTCGTCTACTGATCTAAGGCTAGCGGTGAGCTGTTCGTCCGTAATTCGCTGCGGATACAAGACACTATGGCTGGCCAGTATCCGCTGAATGTCATTCCCATCGATGAGTTGTAGATCTAAATTTTCTGCTATAGCTCTAAGGTTTGTTCTTTTGTCAGTGGTGGCGACATAAGCTCCATCGACCTTCAATGCAGTTGCTAATCCACTCGTCCAGAATATCCTTTCAACGGCCTTTGGGCGTTGCTTGTATTTGATATCGCAAATTTGAACTCGTCTGGCCGAACCTGTCGGGCGCTCATATAGCCACAGGTCCACATCTGTTAGATCTTCCTCCGCGAAACGGAATGGCACTCCTCTCATGACGAAAAAGCCGGCCCGTAAAAAATATGCCCTTAACAACTCTTCTAGCACAGCGCCCTTTCCGAGTGTCTTGTCGCTCATTAGAAGTTTCCTCCACGAACTGCCTCTAATATATCTCGGGTAGTACGCTTGCTCATTGCGGATTGATTTTTTCGGGTTGAGATCCGTTTTGCTTCAGGTCCTAGATAACCTGACATAGGTCTACTTCCAAGCACTGTAAAAGGTTGGGAGTAGGCGTTGCCCTTGGTAAGTACTTGCAATGCAAGTTCTCCTACCTCTTTTTTAAGAAGACGCATGAAAAAACGCTTGGTGAGTGTGGGGTGTGCACGAATTTTTACCACTCGGTTGATCTCTAGGACCCGATAGTCCTCACCAATGGCGGTAGCTGGCCCGATCTCTGCACCTGAGATAAGCTTACTTAGTAGGGCGGGCAGTTGGTCAATTCGACCGCTACCACTAGATCTTGCTGTCATTCCATAGCTCAGTGCGGCGACTAAAGATTTCGCCATATCGAAACAATCGTCAATCATAGGGTCCACAAACTTATGGAAAGCTGAAGGAGATGTTACGTAAATGTGGCCTCCTTGTTCGTTAGTTACATGGTTGAGATCAAACATCCCTGCTGCGATAAGTTTTTCAAACACTGGAATCGACAACTTGTGCTCTATTATTTGGTGTGAAAGGCAACCCACCCGAGCAAGCTCCTCGTTTACCTCTTGAAGCAACCTACGTTCTGTTTCTCCGAGGGATGATAAAACCTTTTGAGTCTTGCTGATGGAGTCCCTTCGAAAAAGGTTACCATTAAACAAGAGTTTATCGTCACCTTCTCCCTCGCGGTCAATGAAACCAATTTCTTCAGCGCGATTCAAAAAGTCGTCGACTTGAGAGCTTGAAAGTAGATGCTCGTCCCCAATCTCTTCGGCAACACTCTTCCGTCGGACCGGCTCTGCGGAGGCAAGCTCTGCAAGTGTAAGCGATGCTTGCTCGTAATCGTTGGGTTCGGCATCTTGGAAAATGTCAGACGCCTGTGACAATGCCGCTCGCGTAGTCACACCTAGAATTGCGACTTCATTCTCGCTCTGAGATATAAGACGTCGTTTCTCAAGCAGTTGAAGGAGGCCAGTCAACTCAAGTCTAGGGTTAAGGCCTGAGGCCACTGCTATGGCCCTCACTTCCGTTTTGGTGATGCAGTCTTCCCCAGTTTGGCCAAGCTTCGTGAGAAGTGTGGCGGCCTTCGCTGCCTCGTCTAGAGCCGGAAATTCGGCACTACCATTTGCGTCCAGTACCAATTTCCGCCCGTGGTGAATGATCCAGGCGCCTTTGGTTTCCTTATTATTCATCTCAAAATCCTTACGAGAGCATTGGGGTAAGAAATCATCCAGCGAATATGGCAAAGGGCCTTTATAACAGATTCATCATCTCCGGCAGTCGATATCAAGACGCGATGGCGCCGTGATACCAGGAGGAGCGGCTGAGAGGATCTGGTGGGAACAGAAAGTTAGCCGCCTTTCAAGAGCCACAGGCATCGAAACTTTTTCCAATTCGGCACCTACTCCGACGGAATCTGCCCGTGAATCTGTGGCGGAAATATCAGTGCGGATGTGGCGAATCGGCGGACATCTTGCAAAATGTGGGTCGGGCCTTAACGCCATTCCCGTGCCATCTCGCTGTCAGCGGCTATAAATTCAAAATATCACTGGCATGAAATAGCCGCCCGTAGGCGGCTGATGTCACGCTGACGGGGCTTACAGTGTCAGCTCCCTCTTGATGCGGTACACGGTCGCAATACCCACGTCTGCAATCTTGGCAATTTCTTCCACGGTGTTGCCGTTCCGCTTAAGCAACCCAGCTACCTTGTCCCACTTTGCTTGATTACGTCCCTTGCCCGCTGGCTTCCACTCTGGCTCTGCCACACGCTTGTCTTCCAAACCTTCCCGAATGCGTGCTACCCGCTTCTCTTGATCGAGGCAAGCCATTGTCGCCATCATGTCAACCAGCATGCCGCTAGATCGGCAATGTGGGGATGATTGTGGAGCCTTCCTCTATACAGCAACTGGTTTATGCCGCCAGAGCATTACAGGCAACATCTTAAGATCATCGATGCATAAGCATCACCCTTTGTCACGCCAGCCTTGAAGGCCATGCACTGGAAACGATACTGTATGTATATCCAGTTAACGGCGCTACCGAACATGACAGACGACCTAATCGACGACAGCGGATTTGAGCTTGGAATGCCCAGCCTCACAGACATGCTGCGTCACGAATGTGATTTGCTGCACTCCGAGCTTGAGGTGGTGCGGCGTGACCTTCGCCAATCGCACAAGAACCTTGCCGGGATGATTTGCATGTGGCGAGACAGCAACAAAGAGTTGTCAGCGTTGAAGCTGGAGCACGAGCGGTTGAGGTGGACGTTGAGCGACATGTACCAGCGTGAAAGGGAGCTTGAGACGGCGAAGATGGGGTATGCGTATGGCGATCACGGCAAGACGAAACCGTAGACCCAGCACCCCTAAGGTGAAAGACTCAGAGACCCAAACTGGAAGGCGCACAACATCGCCATGGAAGTGAATTTTCAGCTACAGCCTATCAATGGCGAAATCATTGTGGTGGAGGATGACACTCTTCTACGGGAAATCATGAGAGAAATTTTGGCGGATGTTGGCGCTCAGTGTGTTGCGTTCGGCACCGCTGATGAAGCGTTGGTTTACATGCTCGGTTCAGGCACCAAGTGTTCACTGGTAGTAGCTGACCACGGGCTACCCGGACAGCTACAGGGTGCAGAATTCGTATCCATGGTGCATAGCCGATGGCCGGAAATCCCGGCGATTGTCACCTCTGGATGGACTGATCATTTCATAGGGCTACCCCCCAATACCTGTTTTTTGCCGAAGCCCTGGCCGGTGGACGGGCTCGTGAAAGCTGCTGCGGAACTGCTTCAACCGGGTGTGCCCGTGAGCGAGAAAACTCCGCCCCCAAATGATGAAGCGTGACGACGCAGCACGACAGGATCAGGCACACCATCAAGGAGATGCACCATGAGTGAATATGAAGTCGGATTGGTAAGGCAATACACGGATGCAATCAGCGCCCTTGGTGTCAAAGCCCATTCAGGAGCAGAGGTAACTGGGGAGGTGAAGTCGGCTGTGGCAAAACACTGCGAACATTTCAGGATTCTCAAGTCGAGCAGACCAGCAGCCAACCTAAATGCTTACAGGGCAGCATTGAAGATGGCGAGTCAAGTCACCCATGAGTCTCAGCCCAAGGTCAAAGCTACTTTTGACTTCGCCCTAAGCGTTTGCCCAACTGAGCTGTGAATTCACCGAGGGATAAACGTAGGGGCGATGTTTCCAGATTCCCAATTTTTTCGCCGGACAAGGTGCAACTCTTGTGGCGATTGGAATTCTTGGCTAGAAAATAATACTGGCGAGATTTTGCCAGTCTTGCCCGAAGCATTGAACGCACCAGCTATGGCAGATAGGTAGTTACACGTGATTATAAAATAACAATGGTTCTCATTTGATATGATCACTCTTAAGAGCCTCTATACACCTCCATGATGGCTTGTGGCTACCCATAGACAGAACGCCTATAGCAGCACCACAAGAGCTTATAGAAGGCATTACACCTGTCATCTGATGTGGGCATATGTCAATTGGCAATACAAAGCCCCCTCAAGGCGGGCATCTGGGTATATCAACTGAGGGTCAGGTTTTAAGCTCACGCTTGATGCGGTAGATCGTGGCAACTCCACACCCCACCAGCTTGGAGAGCTCATCAGCGTTCATGGTTGGATGTTTGGTCATTGAGTCTTGCACACTCTTCCAGAGTTCGGCGTTCTTGCCCTTCCCGGCTGGCTTCCAATCTGGGTCAGCGGCGCGTTTGTTCTTCAACCCCTCGTTGATGCGCTCCACGCGCTTGGCCTGATCAAGACGGGCCATTGTCTGCATCAGCTCAATCAACATGTCGTTGATCACCCTCAGCACCTCACCAGCAATGCCCTCTGCTGCCATTTGCCAGCTTGTTGGAAGGTCAGCCACTACAAGACGTAGGCCCTTGGCCTTGATCGTTGCCTTGAGGATTTCCCAGTCAGCCTGTGAGAGACGCGACAGTCTGTCCACAGATTCACACAGTAGGATTTCGCCGGGATTGGCAGTGTCCAGCAGGCGCATCAGCTCAGGGCGCTCAAGCTTGGTGCCGCTGATGTTCTCGCTGTAGATGCCTACAACGGACAGGCCCTGAGAGGTGGCGAAGGTTTCAAGAGCGGTCTTGGCACGGTTGGCGTCTTGATCCTTGGTGGATGCACGTAGGTAAAGGTGGGCGTTCATGCTTGCTATCCTTTAGGCTATCGATTAGATAGACCAAGCATAATCTATCAAATACCCAGACACATATAGGTATTTGATAGCAGAATCAGCCCTCAGACAGACGGTTATCGCACTACCAGACATGTCTACTCCTTTGATAGCTTCCGTCTGGCCGATCTCGTTTGTTGGTCGCGTTGCCGATGAGCTGCAAGTGTTGTCGCCAATGATTGAGCGGTGTCTATGTCTATTCGATGAAGTACGCCATGTACTTCTATTCAAAGTACAAACTCGGTACCAGCGACGTTCGCTTTGTACTCTATGGGGGAGTACAAGAGCCAAGCACGGGTATCCAGGTCGTACTCCAGCTCAGAGTACGAACCCCAGTGTTGATTTTTCCCTGCCACGGAGATCACCGCAAAAAGCCAATAGCCATGGAAAGTTCATGGATATAAAAGAAGAGTGCGATTTGCTTGACACCCCACGCTTGTATCCCACGGAAACCGAAGTTTCGATGCTTTTAAGGTTATGAAGGGGGTGTGACCGACGCCTGCGAGGCAATAGATACTGATTAGTTTTTATCAGCTAACCGAAGGGAGTCTGTAGCGAGGCCGCCAGCGGTCATGTGCCGATAACAAGAGCTTCCACATCGGCGATGAGTGCAGACGGTTGGCATTTCAATGCAGTGGCCAGTTTGAAGATCACATTGATGGTGGGCTGGTTCACACCTCGCTCGATGAGACTTACGTAATTCCGCTGAACATCGGCCTCCAGCGCCAGCTGTTCTTGGGTCAGCCCTGCAAGTTTCCGTCGCTCGCGAAGAACCCTACCGAATGCCAACCCTGCGTCCAAGCCGTAACCCCCTGAGTGAGGGGTGAACTGTCGTTCCCATGGCTTGCCACGTCTTCACAATATACTGTGAATATTCGCGCCTACATGGCACCATTCTCCATTGCGTTGCTGGCATCGCTGGTCAGCCTGAGGGCCAGCCTAGAGCCATCGTGTGAGCTAGTTAAATTGACTACAGACCCCTCTTGGAGCTGCGTGATGAACGAACAGAATGTTTCAACCCCATATGCCGCTGATGGCGAAGATGAAGCCCTATACGCCAACCAATTATTCTTGGGGAAATTGAGTGGGATGAATCGGACACATCCCCACGCTACGTCAGTCATGCTTATCTTGATGTCGAATATGGCTGGCAATGGGTCGGTGAGGGTTACTCAGGCGACCATAGCGAAGGGGTGCAACAGCACGCTACAGCAGGTCGAAAAGGCGATCGCCGACCTTGCGGATGCTGGCTGGATCTACTCGGTGGATGCCAGTACCGAACCTGGTGGTCCGCTAGTGTGCTTTGTTAACCCCGATCTGGTTAGGGCGGAAAAGCCCGAAGAGCGGATGTAAACCAACTCCCCCGGCTCCATGGCTTCGTAGCGGTAATGTGAGACGGGATTGGCACCGAACTGTCCGAAGCCCATCTTTGCAATGCTCACCCTTGGACGTTAACGTGCGTGGGGTGGGCTAACCCTAGCCCATCTAGGTGAGCTACTTAAGTTGGCCCACACGAACTTTGACGCAGTTGCTCATCAGCACGTCCCATAGAAATCATGCCTGCATCACTCCACCTCAAGATAATCAGTGAGGCAGGAGCGAAAGCTCCACAAAGCTTTTGATCGTTATTGTGAAGGGTTATCAGTGACGTTTACGTCACGTGTGTCAGTATTCAAGAGGTAGTCTGGCAAGGGGAAGAAAGAAAAGAGGGTGGTGCAGCACTACTCCACCCTATTAGCAGAATTATCACCCTGCCAAGTTAGTTGTGACGTTTGCGTCACGCAGTAATACTCTATTAAGTAATATGATTGGTTAATAACTGTAGAGGTTCAAGAAGGGAGTATAGGGGGTGACCCCCTCCCGCTGTTGCTCTTGCTTTGAATTGTGCGGGAAGTACTGGTGCCCGCAGGCACGCACTTAATATTCCTCTTGGGTTGCTCTATCGTGGCTCACGCCACAAGTACTAAGCAAGGTTGAGAGCAAAAGCAAAGCGGGGAGGGCTGTCCGCCCCATCTCCCTTGAACCTATAGAGTTTATAATTCGTGCCTGTTGGGCACAGGTTTATATTCTTGGCGTAAACGCCATAAGTAATAAGCTCCTACAGTTGAACCTAACCTCTACAGTAGCGTGTCCGACATCTGCCGTACACTTAGTATGGTGGGCGTGAACTTCAACTTTCGGACAAATGAGAGTCGTTCTCGCCTGCGATCCTTTGGTCAGTGTCGTGTCCATCCCTGTGCCTGTACGAAGTCAAGGAACGCGTCATGCGTGGATGGCTCGGGGTAGTACTTGATTGCCTCGGTTGATTCCCCGGTTCCTCGGCGGTGAGTGTCCTTGGCGGCCTGAATGTCGAGGTTTCCTTCAAGCTCACCAACGAGGGTAGCCGTTCTCTCTAACAGCTTTTCCAGCGGTTCTTCACCGTAGCGTTTTACTGCTAGCTTGAGCAGATACTGCCGCACTGCGTAGCGTTGTTTCGTCCGGGCAAGTACGCCTTCTTGGCTGTCAACCTCCTGCATCGTTCCATGTAACGCGATGTACTCAGTCACGTACTCATCAAGCCTGTTCATCAGGTCGGAGGCGGCATTGAACAAGAAATCACTGCTGGCCCGTGGGTTGTCTTCATCGATCCAGTCCGCCAAGAACAACGCGTTACAATCAGACTCAGCGGCTTGTTTTCGCACCTTGGCCTTTACCCGTTTAATGTGGTCGGAGGTGTAGTTGCTTTCAAACCGGCCCGTCGAGGTGTTCCATGTACTGCCGTATTCCTGATGAAGAATGCTCCGCAGTTCGTAGTCGCGAATGCCATGCTTGCGGCTAGCGAGTGGAAACACTCGTTCTATGGACTTGTCAAACGGTGTTTCAATTCTCGATACGGCTCTTCGTGTCTTTAAGGGCTTGGGAACGCCCTTTACCAACTTTTTAACTTGCCGCTCAGTAAGCCCGGTAGCGTCTCTGATCTGGTCCCAAGTCGCACCGCTCTTGCGAAGTTCGATTGCGGCCTGTTCAGCGGTTGTTGTTTCGGTTGCAGTATAAGTAGTGTCGTTCGTCATGTTGATCTTCAATCAGGTAACGGTTCTTTAATTGATATGCAAACCCTCGGTGTGTTCCGGCTATTGTCGGTGGGAGCGAGTAGCCTTTATCGCAGACGGGAGAAAAGGCATCTGCTCAGCGGCCTATTGGCTTCAGGAGGTGCTGTGGCGTCTACGAGTAAGGAGAGGTGTTGCGGGTGTCAGCGATTTGGCTGGGGCTGATTGTAATGCGTGTAAGCTGGCCGTCAAGAAGGAAATAATGGGGCAACTACAGCGTAAAAAGTTTACGAATCCGGCTGTTGTAACGAGGCCGTCGTATATAGCCTGCTAGGGCGTCATTGCCGCAAGTGCTTACATGTGGGTTGGTTTGCGTGCTGGAGGTCTATATCGGCCTTGCAAGGGCTCTGGGGGGCTTGCCTATCGTAATTACATCAGTTTAATTGGTTTGTCGGGCGACCATCCAACTTCCGCCACGCGGCATCAGTTTCCTTCAGAAGTGCTTCCAACTCTTTCCACTTCTTGGCTTTGTATAGCTCTAAAGCGTTACTACCTGGAGCAAGGTAGTGCCCAGGGCGGTATTCAACGGCATCGCGGTACATATCGTTACTCCGATAGGTCTGGACTACCCGCTTTCTTCAGATGCTTCTGAATGTACTGCTTGCCTTTTCCAGTAAGAACGGTCTGAGTGTAAGTAATCTTCTTACCATCCGCCTTAGTTGTGGCTTTATCGAGTACGCGGAAGTGCCCAGCGTCCAAGTGCTTCTGGTATGGCTTGTTGTCAGTCATCAGTATTTCCGACTCACGCATCCACTTAAACAACTTCTTCTCGCCGTACTCAAGTTTCTTGGCGAAGTCACCAATTGACTCTGTGTTAACTGCGGAACGAACTTTCTGGTAGTACTCAACCTTGGATGCGTCCTGGGCAATCTTCTGGTCACGCTCCTTCACAACTTCCAGGGCCAAGGTGCGACCTTCGAACTCGCTTGCCCATGCTCGTGCTGCTTCAGCCGGGTTGGAGAAGTTCGGTAGTGCTAGAGCCGGAGGTTTTGCAACCTCGGCTTCCAGTTCATGAAGACGGCGGATCACTGCTAGCCGCAATGGAGCGCTGTAGCCGGTGATCAGTGTTTCAGTCAGGTCGCGTGGTAGGTTTGCAACCTCTACTTCACGTCGCGAGTTGTTCCGGCCAGGGATAAAAGCTGTTCCCCAAATCTGGGGAGCAGCAAAATTCAGCAGACCCAACATGGTCCGGATATCACGAACTACGTGGTCGTGACGCTTCCCAGTAAGCTGAGCAATCTCTTGGCTACTCATAGTCAGTCTTTCGCTCTGCTGCGGGCTCTGCGTGGCCACACCTGTTAGCAACTGTAGAACAACAACCTTGTGACGCAGAGCGATGTTGTAGCCGGTGATCAACGTTTCTGTCAGGTCGCGGGGTAAGCGGATTTCCGACGAGTAGCCACGTGAATCCGTTGAAATTTTTACATGATCCAGATTTGGATCATCTTTAATTTCATCCAACACTACGCGGATGTCACGCAGGATATGGGCGTGATCCTTCCCCGTCAGCTCCGCGATCTCCAGGCTGCTCATCGTCGGGACTCCACCCTGTGGGGTCACCGCAGTGGCCAACAATTCTAGCTGGACCGGTGGATCCTCCTGGACCTCTGGTACGACGACTTTAAACCGGCAGCCGACAGTGCGACAGCGTTCCTAGGAGGGCTGGGCCGCCGGATGTAGATGCTGACGTGTGCCGACTACACGGGCATGTAGTCCCGATGCGACCCGATATGCGGGATATGTTTTACAGCTCTATTCGTTGTAGTGCCTCAGCCATGGCTTTCAATGGACTGCGGCTACCATAGATGCTGAAGGTCACTGCACCGTCCTCGTGTCCGGCTATCCGCTTGATCAGCGAGTCCTGGACACCAGCATCCCGCAGGTCGTCGATGAGGGTGTGCCGGAAACTATGGAAGGTTTTCCTAGAGTCGGTTATGCCCTGTTTGGTCTTGTACCGACCGAACCACTTCGACGGTGCGTGTCCAAGCTTCCCTCGCACGGCTTCGAGTTCAGGGAACAAGCGATCTGCTCCGGTGTTCCGGACTGTTTCAGCATGCAGCACCAGCCCAAGGTCGATTAGGGCAGGGTGCAGTGGGAGAATGCGCCGGCTGCTGGAGTTCTTCAGGTTCTGGCCTTCTCGGGTGTCATCGATGCGGATGCACTGGATGCCCTGCTGTTCGATGACGTCATCCACGCGCAGTTGGCACAGTTCTTCCAGGCGTGCACCGGTGGCTCGCCCAAGGAGTGGCAACCAGTAACGCCACGGATGCTTGCGGGCTTCCGCCTTGAGTGAGTCCAGATTGAGTAGGGTGGTTAGGTCGTGTCTGTCAAAAGATAGTCGGGCCTCCTTGGCCGACCCCGTCATTGCCTTGAGTCCAACCAGCGGATTGTCCGTGATGTACCCGTTCGACTTACACCAGTTCAGGAAGGCGGAGAGCTTGCGTAGGCGATTGTTCACTGTAACTGCGGTGATGGTCTTGTAAGTGGCGCCTGACTCGACCACCTGCATCAGGGTCTTGCCTTCATATTCTGGGCGTAGGCCAAAGTACTGCGGGCATCGACTGAGCCGTTCTTTCAGCAGGCGGGCTTGTTGTGAGTCGAACGCCTCGACAGGCATGTCGCCCATCAGCTCGAACAGATCACGTAAGGCACGCTCCACTTCGAACGTGCTGACCTCCCGCCAAGTACCGCCACGTTTTCCTTCCTCTATATACAGCTTGGATAAACTGGCTAGGGTAGGACCTTGAACGTGGCGCTTTACGGTAACCGCTTGTGCTGTCCTTGGAGCAGGCTGGATGGTTGGCGATGGGGCAGAGTCTCGCCACTCCGAGCACAGCTTACGTAGCGTCTGAACGTCTGCTAGGGGGTGTTCGTTCAGGTGGTCGTGTACTTGCTGGGCGAGTGAGGCAGCGAGAAATAGGGCGCTCTGCCGGTGTCGAATATTCAGACTCAAACGCAGAGTGTGACACCTCGGGAACAGATGTTCGGGTAGCCGGAGGTTCAGGTAATAGACGGGTCCGCGACGGGTTATGTAGGCCATGTTGTCCACCTGTGTTGTACAGCAAAGTTGTACAGTGCTGACCACACCCCGTTTTCTAACTGCCTGTGCAGCACGTTCGCACGGTAGATTTCTTGCAACCCCAAAAGCCTGAAATCCCTACCCCGTAAGGTCCGCAATGATGCCCGAGCATGCTTGCATGCCACCTGGTCAGATCCGGAAGGAAGCAGCCACAGCGGGAACATTGTGTGCCGGGGTGTGGCTGGTGGGGTCGCCACCTTTCTCCAAGTCGTCTGCGTCTGCAACGATTTATCAGCAAAAAAATCCTGAATAACCTTAACGCCTGTTACCCCTAAGGGGTAAGCCGAGTCCGGCATGCTGTGCTTGTCAGATTTGTTGCACAGCTTCCTAACGACACCTTCCGTCTATCACATCCGCACCAATGCCGAAGACTCACGGACGCATGGCCATTTGAGTCCACGCTTAGGCGAATATGGACACTCCCATCCTTGCGATGAGGAACAGAAGTAAAATCAAAAAAAATATTCGAATAAAACCGCTTCCATAACGCAGGGCTAAGAAGACTCCAGTCAGTGAGCCAGCAATGTTACACAGTCCAACGATTCCGCCTATAGCCCATAAGACGTTGCCGGCTGGGATGAAAAACATCAGCGCTGCAACAAATGTCCCCAGGTTGACAAGTTTTGCAGAAGCTGAGGCATTTAAAAAATCGAAGCCGAAATATTTTACAAATATAAAAAGGAGGAGGCTGCCACTTCCCGGTCCGAAAATTCCATCATAAAAGCCGACCAAACCTCCGAAAAATACTCCGAGCAGTACTTCTTTCTTGCCATATCTCATGTTGGAACTGAATTGGCCCAAATCCTTTTTCATAAAGGTATAGGTTGCCATTGCAATCAACACGATAAAAACGACATATTCCATGAGCTTTCTTGGGATAAGGGACACTGATATAGCGCCAAGAAATGCGAAAATAAATCCAGAAATCATCGTTGGAACTATAAGCCGCCAAGCGATTTTGATTCTCTGTGCATAGGTGAAAATGGACAAGAGGTTGCCGGATAAAACAGATAGTTTGTTGGTCCCAAATACCGTGGCAAGACTATGTCCGGGTAAAGCGTGCATAAGTGCTGGCACCTGAACCAGTCCGCCCCCGCCAACTGCCGCGTCAATCAGGCCGCCGCAAAAGGCAAAAAAACCTAATGCGATGAATGTCTGTTGGAAGTCCATTAGGTTTCTCGGGTTGGTGTCGCTAATGACTTGGAAGTATTACAGGCCCTCTTCAGGCCTTACGCCAATCGCCAGCTCTGGCCAACCTGCAGTGGGGTCGGTCTCGAGTGGTCGGTAAGCTAATTCACTTGAGACGCGGCGGACAAGTGACTTATAGTGATTAGAATATTCACTTGAAGTGAGCGAAGGATTGATGGAACTGTCACAGCTGAACATGTTCAAGGTGGTCGCTGAGCAAGGCAGTATAATTCGTGCGTCTGAATTACTGTATTGTGTTCCATCAAACATAACGAACAGGATAAAGCTTTTAGAACAAGAGCTGGGCGTAGCGCTTTTTATCAGGCAGGGCAGGGGGCTGGTTATAAGTCCTTCCGGGAGGGTGTTTCTCAGCTACGCGAATAAAATCCTGTCGTTGTGTAAAGAGGCACGCGGAGCGCTTGCGCCTGGGGCTGAACCGTCAGGGATATTAAACATTGGCGCAATAGAATCTTCTGCTACCGGCAGGTTGCCTAATCTGTTATCGAAATTCCGTCAAAATCACCCTGGTGTGCAAATGCACTTCAGTACAGGGAACTGGTCACAGTTGGTGAAAGATGTTCTGGCTTATAAATTGGACGGTGCGGTGATTGCGGTGAAAAATCAGCACCCGGACTTAGAATTCCAAGAGCTCTATAAAGAGGAGCTTGTATTAATTTCGTCGCCCTTAATCGGGAAAATCAACACTGCGCAGGATTTGCAGGGCAAGCCTATTTTCATGTGGCCTGAAGGCTGCCCTTACCGAGCATCGCTGGCGAGTTGGCTAGATGTGCATCGAATATCTTCTGCGATTAACGATATTGCAAGCTACGGCACTATCCTCGGGTGTGTGAGTTCTGGAGCCGGAATTTCTGTTGTACCAAAAGGAGTTTTTGAGCAGTTCAGGAACATCGGAGACATTGAAGGGCGCACCTTTGATGACTTGAAGCCGATACAGAATTATTTCGTATGGAACAGCCATGCTGGGCCTCATCGTGCGCGTGACGCATTTGCAGATTTGCTCATGGATGAATTCAAGCAGATTTGAAACATCGCACCCTACGGCTGACCAATATATAGCCGAATAATGTCATCAACCTCCCCAGACATTTTCATCCGCAACAACGTGCGCAAAATACGTTGCACCGGCACCTTCGGATCATTACGCACATAACACCCCACCCGCTGTTCCTGCAGCACCGCAACACTCTGCAATTGTTGCTCGGGCAGCAGGCGCTGGTTGAACCAGTCCATCGTCCACCGATTGCTCACCGCGTAGCGATAGCGCCCCGCCAGCAGTTTTTCCAGCACCTGTTCCTGATTGCGCGCGTCCTCGCGTTGCAGGTGGTCGGAGTCGAACAGTGGTTGCAAGGTCGGATAGATATATCCGCGTACTGTGCCGATCGACTGGCGCGGCAGGTTCGGCGGTTCCACTGCCGTGATCGGGTCGGGCCGGCTCAGCAGCACATCGGGCTGAGCCCACAGCGGAATGCTCCAGATGTAGTCGCCGGATTGGTTCGGCAGCCACGACTGCGCGGCATAACAGCGCACATCGACCTCGCCATGTTCCATCGCGCTCTGCACCCGCGCCCGGGGCATTACGTGAAACTCCGCCGGCACGCCGACCTGGGTCGCCAGGCTTAACATCACGTCATACAAAATACCCTGGGTCGGGCGACCGCGTTCCAGCTGCACCATCGGCATGGTCCAGCTGTCGGGCACCACGAAGCGCAACGGCGCGTCTGCAGCCGCGCCGCTCAAGCTCACGAACAACAATGCCCCCACGACCCACCGCATAAAAGCTCCGGTACGTCTGAAACCTGAGCCGATCACAGCCCCCTCTATGCATCTTAGCCAGATTAGACGAGGCATCGGATGCAATTTTGGCCTTGCTCCGCTAGCATTAGCCGCTTGTGTTCCTTCGTGGCGACGGTTTTCGATGAGTTATCAGGTTCTTGCACGTAAATGGCGTCCGCGCTCGTTCCGCGAAATGGTCGGCCAGACCCATGTGCTCAAGGCTCTGATCAATGCCTTGGACAGCCAGCGGCTGCACCACGCCTACCTGTTTACCGGTACTCGCGGGGTCGGCAAGACCACCATCGCGCGGATCATTGCCAAGTGCCTGAACTGTGAAACGGGCATTACCTCCACGCCCTGTGGCGAGTGTTCGGTGTGCCGCGAGATCGATGAAGGGCGCTTCGTCGACCTGATCGAGATCGACGCCGCGAGCCGCACCAAAGTCGAGGACACCCGTGAGCTGCTCGACAACGTGCAGTACGCCCCGAGCCGTGGGCGCTTCAAGGTCTACCTGATCGACGAAGTGCACATGCTCTCCAGCCATTCCTTCAATGCGCTGCTCAAAACCCTCGAAGAACCGCCGCCCTACGTCAAGTTCATCCTGGCCACCACCGACCCGCAGAAACTTCCTGCAACCATTCTCTCGCGGTGCCTGCAGTTCTCTCTGAAGAACATGACACCGGAGCGTGTGGTCGAGCATTTGACGCACGTGTTGGGTGTCGAGAACGTGCCGTTCGAAGACGATGCCTTGTGGTTGCTGGGCCGCGCCGCCGACGGTTCGATGCGCGATGCCATGAGCCTCACCGACCAGGCTATTGCCTTCGGTGAAGGCAAGGTCATGGCCGCCGACGTGCGGGCGATGCTCGGCACGCTTGATCATGGCCAGGTCTACGACGTGCTGCATGCCTTGATCGAGGGCGATGCCAAGGCGTTGCTCGAAGGTGTTCGTCACCTGGCGGAGCAGGGCCCGGATTGGAATGGTGTGCTCTCGGAAATTCTCAACGTATTGCACCGCGTTGCCATCGCCCAGGCCTTGCCTGAAGGCGTCGACAATGGTCATGGCGACCGGGATCGGGTACTGGCACTGGCCCAGGCCCTGCCGGCCGAAGACGTGCAGTTTTATTACCAGATGGGCCTGATCGGCCGTCGTGACCTGCCGCTGGCACCGGACCCGCGAGGCGGTTTCGAAATGGTCCTGTTGCGCATGCTCGCGTTCAGGCCGGCCGATACGGCGGACGCCCCGAGGCAGCCGCTAAAGCCAGTGGGGATCAGCCAGGCCACAGTTGATTCCGCAAATTCAGTGGCTGCCGCGCCGGTTGTTGCGCCGGTAGTCGCTACGGCAGTTGCACCCGTGGTTGCGGCACCCGTTGTCGCGCCTGCACCTGAGCCAGTTGCGCCGGTTGTGGTGCCCGAGCCGGTCGTCGAGGCGGTCGCTATCGAGGAAGTGGTCGACCTGCCATGGAACGACCCGGTCGAACCCGAGCCCGAGCCCGATGCCGTACTGCAGCCTGCCGTCGAACCGATGCTGGAAACCGCCGGCGAGCAGCCCGAATTATCGCCAATGCCGCTGCCCACGCCTGACAGCGTGGTGCCGGATGCGCCGGAGTGGGCCGCTGCGCCGATTCCAGAGCCGTCCGTGGCAGAAGTCGATGCCGCCACCCCGGGCACCGACCTCGACGACGAGCCGCCACTGGACGAGGATTACATCGAGCCGGACATCGACTCGGCCTACAGCTACCTCGATGAGCTGGCCAGCGAACACGCGGCCGAGCCTGCGCCGGAACCCGAGCCCGAGCCGGCTGCCATGCCTGCTACGGGCCTGGCCTTGCAATGGCTGGAGCTGTTCCCGAAACTGCCGATTTCCGGCATGACCGGGAGCATCGCCGCCAACTGCACGCTGATTTCCGTTGAAGGCGACCACTGGTTGATGCACCTGGACCCGGCTCACAGCGCCTTGTTCAACGCCACCCAGCAGCGCCGCCTCAACGACGCGTTGAACCAGTACCACGGTCGCACGTTGACCCTGAGCATGGAGCTGATCAAGCCCGAGCAGGAGACCCCGGCCCAGGCCGCGTCCCGGCGCCGGGTCAATCGTCAGCGCGAGGCGGAGGAGTCGATCCACGGTGATCCGTTCATCCAGCAAATGATGCAGCAGTTCGGTGCAGTGATCCGTAACGATACTATTGAACCTGTCGAAGCCCTGGCCAGTCAGGGCTAATAACTGAAGGCGTGCGGCCACAAGTGCCGGGCGCCGTTTTAATCCAAGTACTTTGAGGTGATTCCCATGATGAAAGGTGGCATGGCCGGCCTGATGAAGCAGGCACAGCAGATGCAGGAAAAAATGGCCAAGATGCAGGAAGAACTGGCCAACGCCGAAGTCACCGGTAAAGCCGGCGGCGATATGGTCACCGTGGTAATGACCGGTCGTCACGACGTCAAGCGCGTGAGCATCGACCCAAGCATGGTTGAAGGCCTGAGCGAAGACGATCGCGAGATGCTCGAAGCGGTATTCGCCGCCGCGGTCAACGACGCCGTGCGCAAGATCGAAGCCAACAGCCAGGACAAGATGTCCGGCATGACCGCTGGCATGCAACTGCCGCCGGGTATGAAACTGCCATTCTGATTCGCCAAAGCGTGTTGGATGAGCTACAAAAAATGCCAGGCATCGCGCCTGGCATTTTTGTTTCTGCCTAAGGCCTGTGGGAGCAAGGCTTGCCCGCGATGCAGACGACTCGGTCCCAAACAGAAACATCGAACGCCCCACCGCCAAAAAGGTCTGCTCCCTATACCCCCCATTTAACGATCAAGGAGAAGCTCAAATGCCAGATGCATTGACCCTCAACCAACGTATCGTCCTGGCCTCGCGCCCTGTAGGCGCGCCGACCCCGGAGAATTTTCGTCTGGAGCGGGAGGCATTGCCTGATCTCGCCGACGGTCAGATCCTGCTGCAGACCCTCTACCTGTCGTTGGACCCCTACATGCGCGGGCGCATGAGTGACGCTCCTTCCTACGCCGCTCCGGTAGAAATCGACGAGGTCATGACCGGTGGCGCTGTCAGTCGAGTCGAGCGTTCGCGTAATCCAAAATTCCAGGAAGGCGACCTGGTGGTTGGCGCTACAGGCTGGCAGAGCCACAGCATCAGCGACGGCCGCAACGTCATCCCGGTGCCCTCCGGTCTGGCAAGCCCGTCGATGGCCCTGGGGGTGCTCGGTATGCCGGGCATGACCGCGTACATGGGCTTGATGGACATCGGCCAGCCGCAGTCCGGCGAAACTCTGGTGGTCGCCGCAGCTTCTGGCGCGGTAGGCTCGGTGGTCGGCCAAGTGGCCAAGATCAAGGGGCTGCGGGTGGTTGGTGTGGCGGGCGGCGCAGACAAGTGCCGCTATGTAGTCGAGGAATTGGGGTTTGACGCCTGCATCGACCACAAGAGCCCGAGCTTCGCCGAGGACCTGGCCCTGGCTTGCCCCAAAGGCGTGGACATCTATTATGAAAACGTCGGCGGCAAAGTCTTCGATGCAGTGCTGCCGCTGCTCAACGCTAAGGCACGCATCCCCCTGTGCGGCCTGATCGCCGGCTACAACGCCCATGAAGCGCCAACCGGTCCGGACCGCCTGCCGCAACTGCAGCGCACCCTACTGACCAAGCGTGTGCGTATCCAGGGCTTTATCGTGTTCGATGACTACGGTGATCGCCAGCCGGAATTTATCAGCGCCATGGCGCCGTGGGTGCGCGATGGCAAGGTGAAGTTTCGCGAAGACGTGGTCGATGGCCTGGAGAATGCCCCCGAGGCGTTCATCGGTCTGCTGGAAGGGCGCAACTTCGGCAAACTGGTGGTGCGGGTCGCTCAGGACTGAGCAATTGACGCTAAAGAGAGGCGCGGGTATAAACCGCGTCTCGTTGATTTGTCGGACGTTTCCCCATGAGCTTCAGCCCTTTGATTCGCCAACTGATCGATGCCCTGCGAACCCTGCCGGGTGTTGGCCAGAAAACCGCCCAGCGCATGGCGTTGCAGTTGCTCGAACGTGATCGCAGCGGCGGTTCGCGCCTGGCATCGGCGCTGAGCCAAGCCATGGAAGGCGTCGGTCACTGCCGGTTGTGCCGCACGCTGACCGAAGACGACCTGTGCCCACAATGCGCCGACACCCGCCGCGATGACACCTTGCTGTGCGTGGTGGAGGGGCCGATGGATGTCTACGCGGTGGAGCAGACCGGGTTCCGCGGGCGCTACTTCGTACTCAAGGGCCACCTGTCGCCCCTGGACGGCCTTGGCCCCGAGGCCATCGGCATCCCGCAACTGCTGGCGCGGATCGAAGAGGCCGGCACCTTTACCGAAGTGATCCTGGCCACCAACCCGACGGTGGAAGGCGAGGCGACGGCGCATTACATTGCCCAGCTCCTGAACAACAAAGGCCTGATCGCCTCGCGCATTGCCCATGGCGTGCCGCTGGGTGGCGAGCTGGAGTTGGTGGATGGCGGGACGCTGGCGCATTCGTTCGCGGGACGTAAGCCGATCGCTTTGTAATTTGCATCGATCCTGCAGAGCCGATCGCGAGCAAGCTTTGCTCCCACAGGTCTAGACTCCTGTGGGAGCAAGGCTTGCCCGCGATGCAGGCACCTCGGTCTACCCGATCCAGCACATTTCTGTTGAAAACCAAGCAAGCGCTCGGTTAACTTCGCTGAACCTTCAGTGGAGTTCGCCGATGCCTGCCTTTCAGGAATACTTCGATCCCAGCCACCAATTGGTCCGAGACAGCGTCAGGCGTTTCGTCGAACGCGAGATCCTTCCGGACATCGACCTGTGGGAAGAAGCCGAGAGCTTCCCCCGCGAGCTCTATCGGAAGGCGGGCCAGGCCGGCATCCTCGGCATCGGTTACCCCGAGGCGTTCGGTGGTTCTCACGAAGGTGATCTGTTCGCCAAAGTCGCCGCCAGCGAAGAGCTGATGCGCTGCGGCTCCGGTGGCCTGGTCGCCGGTCTCGGCTCCCTGGACATCGGCCTGCCGCCGATTCTCAAATGGGCCACACCCGAAGTACGCGAGCGCGTCGTACCCCAGGTCCTCAGCGGGGAAAAAATCAGCGCCCTAGCCATCACCGAACCGAGCGGCGGTTCCGATGTGGCCAACCTGCAAACCCGCGCCATACGCGAGGGCGATGTTTATCGGGTCAACGGCAGCAAAACCTTCATCACCAGCGGCGTTCGGGCAGACTTCTACACTGTCGCAGTGCGCACCGGTGAGCCCGGCTTCGGTGGCATCAGCCTGTTGCTGATCGAGAAGGGCACTCCCGGTTTCACTGTCGGCCGCCAATTGAAGAAAATGGGCTGGTGGGCGTCAGACACCGCCGAATTGTTCTTCGACGATTGCCGTGTACCCGTAGGAAATCTGATCGGCGCCGAGAACATGGGCTTCGCCTGCATCATGGGTAATTTCCAGAGCGAGCGCCTGGCGCTGGCGCTGATGGCCAACATGACCGCCCAGCTGGCATTGGAAGAAGCCTTGAAGTGGGCACGTCAGCGTGAGGCATTCGGCAAGCCCATCGGCAAGTTCCAGGTACTCAAGCACCGTCTGGCCGAGATGGCCACTGCGCTGGAAGTGTCTAGGGAATTCACCTACCGCCAAGCGGCGAAAATGGCGGCGGGGCAGAGCGTGATCAAGGAGATTTCCATGGCGAAGAATTTCGCCACTGACACGGCGGATCGCATTACCAGCGATGCGGTGCAGATTCTCGGTGGGCTGGGGTATATGCGTGAGAGCCTGGTGGAGCGGTTGTACCGGGATAACCGAATCCTCTCGATCGGCGGGGGGACTCGGGAGGTGATGAATGAGATTATCAGCAAGCAGATGGGGCTTTGAGATTTTGGGTGTAAGGGCTGACGCCATCGCGAGCAGGCTCACTCCTACAGTAACTCGGCGTCGGACATAAAACGCCTGTCCACTATAGAACCCTGTAGGAGTGAGCCTGCTCGCGATGGCGTCGGAACAGGCAATAAATTACTTATCGGTAAGGGCAAACTGCGTAAGGCAGAAAGTCGGTATGCCCATATCTTCCAACTTCTGCGACCCACCCAGCTCCGGCAAATCAATAATCGCCGCCGCCTCATGCACCCGCGCGGCCATGCGCCGGATCAGGTTCGCCGCCGCAATCAAGGTCCCGCCAGTCGCAATCAAATCATCAAACATCACCACCGAGTCACCCTCACACAGGCTGTCGGCGTGCACTTCGAGGAACGCTTCGCCGTACTCGGTCGCATAACCCTCGGCCAGCACATCCGCCGGCAATTTGCCCTGCTTGCGGAACAGCACCAACGGCTTGTTCAATTGATAGGCCAACACCGAACCAATCAGGAAGCCACGAGCGTCCATCGCACCAATGTGCGTGAAGTCGGCCTCGACATAACGGTGGGCAAAGCTGTCCATCACCAGGCGCAGGGCCGTCGGCGACTGGAACAGAGGCGTGATGTCGCGAAAGATCACGCCCGGCTTTGGAAAGTCGATCACGGGGCGGATCAGGGATTTGATGTCGAAGGAGTCGAAGACCATCGTCGAGGTGTCCTGGCAGGCTGCAAACGTCACAGTATAACGGCGGCTGAACCGTTTCGCTCAACCGCCGTCGCCTGTCAGCGATCAGCCGTCGAGCGAGCCGCCGGCCAGGGCGCACAGCTGAATCGGGTCAAGGATATGGATTTCCTTGCCTTCAGCGGCAATCAGTTCGTTCTGCTGGAAACGCGTGAACACCCGGGACACGGTTTCCACCGCCAGGCCCAGGTAGTTGCCGATTTCGTTGCGCGACATGCTCAGGCGGAACTGGTTGGCCGAGAACCCGCGGGCGCGGAAGCGGGCCGAGAGGTTGACGAGGAACGTGGCGATGCGCTCGTCGGCGGTTTTCTTCGACAACAGCAACATCATCTGCTGGTCGTCGCGAATCTCGCGGCTCATCACGCGCATCAGCTGGCGGCGCAGTTGCGGCAATTGCAGCGCCAGTTCGTCGAGGCGCTCGAAGGGAATCTCGCACACCGAGGTGGTTTCCATGGCTTGCGCGGAAACCGGGTGTTTTTCCGTGTCCATGCCCGACAGGCCGACCAGTTCGCTCGGCAGGTGGAAGCCGGTGAGCTGCTCTTCGCCACCATCGCTGAGGCTGAAAGTCTTCAGGGCGCCGGAGCGTACTGCATAAACGGAATCAAAGGTGTCGCCCTGGCGGAACAGGAACTCGCCTTTTTTCAGCGGGCGGCCACGTTTGACGATCTCGTCCAGCGCATCCATGTCTTCCAAATTCAGCGAAAGTGGAAGGCACAGCGGGGCCAGGCTGCAATCCTTGCAATGGGCCTGGTTATGAGCGCGCAGTTTTACTGGCTCGGACATTTCTTCAATCCTTGTGGGAAAAAACACACATAAGACGTAAGGGTAACCTACCAGAGGACTATCCGGCCAGCACGCGGCGATTTGTCCCAAGCGCTAGATCACCTTGGAATACCGCTCGCGATTTTGTTGTTCGAGGTAGCGGTCGAACACCATACACACCGAGCGCACCAGCAAGCGCCCGGCGGGCAGTACGGTGATGCGCTCGCTATCGAGCTCGATCAGGCCGTCCTTGGCCATGGTTTGCAATTGCGGCCAAAGTTCGGCGAAATAGCCGCGAAAATCGATGTTGAATGCCTGTTCTATCTGTTCGAACTCCAGGTTGAAGCTGCAGATGAGCTGCTGAATTACTGCGCGGCGCACCCGGTCATCGGCGTTGCACAACAAACCGCGATTGGTCGCCAGTTGCGAGGTGGCGAGGGCGTTCTGGTACAGATTCAGGTCGCTGCTGTTCTGGCAGTACAGGTCGCCGATCTGGCTGATGGCAGACACGCCCAGGCCGATCAGATCGCAGTGACCGTGAGTGGTGTAGCCCTGGAAATTACGCTGCAGGGTCGACTCTTCCTGGGCAATCGCCAGCTCATCATCGGGAAGGGCAAAGTGATCCATGCCGATGTAGCGGTAACCGGCGGCGGTCAGTTGTTCGATGGTGCGCTGCAGCATTTCGAGCTTCTGCGCCGGAGTCGGCAGCTCGTTGCTGTTGATCCGCCGCTGCGGCATGAAGCGTTCTGGCAAGTGCGCATAGTTGAATACCGACAGCCGATCCGGTTGCAGCGCGATGACTTCCTCGACAGTGCGGGCAAAGTTGTCCGGTGTCTGTTTGGGCAGGCCGTAGATCAGGTCGATATTGATCGAGCGAAATTGCAGGGTGCGTGCGGCGTCGATCACGGCGCGGGTTTCTTCCAGGCTCTGCAGGCGATTGACTGCTCGCTGCACCGCGGGGTCCAGGTCCTGCAGGCCGATGCTGACCCGATTGAATCCCAGTTCACGCAATAGGCCCATGGTCGACCAGTCGGCTTCGCGAGGGTCGATCTCGATGCCGTAGTCGCCGGAGTCATCGTCGAGCAAATTGAAGTGCTTGCGCAATTGCGCCATGAGTTGGCGCAGTTCGTCGTGGCTGAGAAAAGTCGGGGTGCCGCCTCCAAAGTGCAGCTGCTCGACCTTTTGTGCCGGGTCGAGATGGCAGGCGATCAACTGGATCTCCTGCTCCAGGCGTTGCAGATAAGGCTGAGCGCGCCCGCGATCCTTGGTGATGACCTTGTTGCAGGCGCAGTAGTAACAAATGTTCGCGCAGAACGGCACATGCACATACAGCGACAACGGTCGCAGCGCCTTGCGACTTTCGCGCAGGGCGTGGAACAGGTCGAAGCTGCCGACATGTCCGTCAAATTGCACAGCGGTCGGATAGGAGGTGTAGCGCGGTCCCGCCAGGTCATAACGGCGGATCAGATCGGTGTCCCAACGAATGTCGTCGAGCATCATGCGGGCATTCCCCCGGATAGGCTGGCAGTGTTGGCGAGTCTAGGGGGTGGGGCAATGGGGTATCTTGATTTGCATCAAAGTTCAAGGGAGCAGCCGTCGTAAACCATTCAGCGCGCACACCGTATTCACCGCGATGGCGAGGACTTCGTCCTCGGACGCAGCCTTCGGCAGCTGCTACAGGGATTCATTTAATGGCCCATCAACCAATGCTGATGCGGCCCCGGCAGGGTCCACAGGCCGAACAGCATCACCAGCAACCCTCCAGCCATGCGCACGCTGCGCTTGCGCAGCAACGCCGTCACACGCTCCGCCGCCAGCCCGGTGGCGAGCAGCACTGGCCAGGTACCCAGGCCGAACGCGAGCATCAACAAGGCACTGTCCAGCGCATTGCCCTGGCTCGCCGCCCACAGCAACGTGCTGTAAACCAGGCCACAGGGCAACCAGCCCCACAGCGCGCCCAGCAGCAAGGCGCGGGGCAGGCTTGATACGGGCAGGAGTTTGTTGGCAACCGGCTGGATATGCCGCCACAGGCCGCGACCGAGGCTTTCGATGCGGGTCAGGCCGCTCCACCAGCCGGCCAGGTACAGGCCCATGGCAATCAGCAACAACCCGGCCAGCACCCGCAGGAACATCGCCGCCGGACTGCTGGCCACCGCCCAGCCCGCCAGGCCGATCAACAGGCCTGCGGTTGCATAGCTGAGAATTCGCCCCAGGTTGTACGCCAGCAGCAACCGAAAACGCCGGCTGCGTTGCTCCTTGGGGATCGCCAGGGTCAGGGCGCCCATCAGGCCGCCGCACATGCCCAGGCAATGGCCACCGCCGAGCAGGCCGAGGATCACCGCAGACACCAGCAGGGGTGCCAATTCAAGCATGGGGCGGGGCCTTGTCGTCGGGTTTGTCCGGGTGACCGCTGGCTTCGTCCACTGCCGCCGTATGCTTGGGGTCCTGGTCGTCGAACAGGATGCTATGGGCCGGGCCGTCGAGGTCGTCGTACTGGCCGCTGTCGACCGCCCAGAAGAAAATGTAGATCGCGATGCCGACGATCAGCAGCGCGGCCGGGATCATCACGTATAAGGCTGGCATGGGGTTAACTCCATGCCCGCGCGGCTCAGGCCGGCAGCGGGCGGGTTTCTGGCGTGGCGCTGATGGCGGGCGTGCTCGGCAGGCGAGTCAGGCGCAGGGCGTTCAGCACCACGGTCAACGAACTGATGGACATGCCAACCGCCGCCCACACCGGGGTTATCCAGCCGAGGGCAGCGAACGGCAACATGAGGCCATTGTACAGCCCGGCCCACAATAGATTCTCAATGATCACCCGACGGGTTCGGCGTGCCAGGCTGAAAGCCTGTACCAACGCGTCCAGGCGGTTCGACAGCAGCACGGCATCGGCACTGGTCTTCGCCAGGTCAGTGGCCGAGCCCATGGCGACGCTGATGTCGGCGGCGGCCAGCACGGGCACATCGTTGACCCCGTCGCCGAGCATCAACACCTTGCGACCTTCCCGGTGCAGCTGTTGAAGCACCTGCAGTTTGTCATCCGGGCGCAGGCCGCCCCGGGCTTCGTCGATGCCCAACTCGGCGGCAACGCTGGCAACCATCGGCGAACTGTCGCCGGACAGCAGCAACGTGCGCCAGCCACGGGCTTTGCAGGCCGCCAGCAGCGCTGGCGCATCGGCACGCAAGCGATCGTCGAGGACAAACCACGCCAGCGGGCCGTGACTGTCGCCAAGTAGCAGCCATTGGCCGGCTTCATCGGGCATGAGCGGCACGGCGGCGCCACTCAACTCACAGACAAAACCCGGCTGGCCAATGCGCAGCCGCTGCTCGCCCACCCGGCCTTCCAGCCCCAGGCCCGGCGTACTGTGCACTTCTTCGGCGGCCAGTGGTGCCCGGCCAAATGCCCGGGCAATCGGATGTTCGGAGCGGTTTTCCAGTGCGGCAGCCAGGCCCAGGCACTGGTCACTGTCGAGCAAGCCCAAGGGGCGAATCGACCGCAAGGCCAGGCGCCCCTCGGTAAGCGTGCCGGTTTTGTCGAAAATCACCGTGTCGATCTGGTTCAGGCCTTCCAGCACATGGCCGCGAGTCAGCAGCAGGCCGAGCTTGTGCAAGGTGCCGGTCGCCGCAGTGAGTGCGGTCGGCGTTGCCAGGGACAAGGCGCACGGGCAAGTCGCCACCAGCATCGCCAGCACGATCCAGAACGCCCGCGACGAGTCCAGCTGCCACCACACCAGGCCGATAACGGCGGCGGCGATCAGCGACAGCAGTAAAAACCATTGGGCGGCGCGATCGGCGATTTCCGCCAGGCGCGGTTTTTCCGCCTGGGCACGATCCAGCAGACGGACGATCGCCGACAGGCGCGTGTCCTGGCCCAGCGCCAGCACTTCAACAGTCAGCGCGCCCTCGACGTTCAGCGTCCCCGCCGTCACCGCATCCCCCAGCGTGCGCGGTTGCGGCAGATATTCACCGGTGAGCAGGGACTCGTCGACGCTGGACTGGCCATCGAGAATCCTGCCATCGGCCGGCAGGATCGCGCCGGGATGCACCAGCACCTGATCGCCGACCCGCAACTCACTGAGCAGGATGCGCTCGCTCTGGCCGTCGGCCCCCAGGCGCAGGCACGAGGCGGGCAACAGGTTGACCAGTTGCGCGGTGGCAGCGGCCGTGCGTTCCCGGGCGCGACGCTCCAGGTAGCGTCCGGCCAGCAGGAACAGGGCAAACATGCCCACCGCATCGAAATACAGTTCGCCGACCCCGGTGATCGAAGTCCAGATCCCGGCGATGTAGGCGCTGCCGATGGCCAGCGAGACCGATACGTCCATGGTCAGGTGGCGAGTGCGCAGGTCGCGCATGGCGCCCTTGAAGAACGGCGCACAGCTGTAGAACACGATCGGCGTGGTGAGAAACAGCGCGACCCAGCGCAGGATGGTGTGCAATTCGGGGCTGAGGTCGATGTTGAATTCCGGCCAGGTGGCCATGGTCGCCATCATGGCCTGGAACCACAGCAGGCCCGCGACGCCGAGCTGGCGCAGTGCCAGGCGATTCTCGCTGGCCAGTTGTTCGCTGGCGCGGTCGGCCTGATAGGGGTGGGCGGCGTAACCGATATGGCGCAGTTCGCTCAGTACCTGGCTCAGCGGCAACTGCGCGTCGGCCCAGCGCACATGCAGGCGGTGGTTTGACAGATTGAGGCGGGCCTCGGCGACACCCGGCAGGGTGCGCAGGTGTTTTTCGATCAGCCAGCCACAGGCGGCGCAACTGATGCCTTCCATCAGCAGGGTAGTTTCGGCCAGCTCGCCCTCGTGACGAACGAACGGGGCCTGCACGTCGGCGCGGTCGTAGAGCGCCAGTTCGTCCACCAGTTGCACCGGCAAGGCTTCAGGGTTGGCCGATGCTTCGCTGCGATGCTGGTAATAGCTTTCCAGACCCCCAGCCACAATGGCTTCGGCCACAGCCTGACACCCCGGGCAGCAGAACTCGCGGGGTTGCCCGAGCACGGCGGCGGTGAAGCGGCTGCCGGCCGGGACGGGCAGGGCGCAGTGGTAGCAGGGGGTTGGTGTGGTCATGAGGAAAGTCTAAATCGTCTGGGCCGAACAGATGCCGGTGAAAATGCGGTGAAGCTGTTGAATTTGCTGAACCTGCTGAGCCTGTAGGAGCTGCCGAGTGAAACGAGGCTGCGATCCTTTGATCTTGCTCGAAAAAACAACATCAAAAGATCGCAGCCTCGTTTCACTCGGCAGCTCCTACAAGGCGCCTGCGCAGGGTTTTACTTCTTCAGGTCTTCCGCGCCCTGCAACGGCTCATCGCCCAGCAGCAGGTCCTTGTCATGGCTCACCTGTTCTTCTTCGAACATGCGCCAGGTCTTGTCGTTCTCCACGCCCAACAGCTCGACAAACCGGCGCCCTTCAACCTTGTCGTTGACCTGGCCAATGTAGCGGCCGGCTTCGGTGTCGCTATGGGTCAGGACAATCTTGCGATCCTTTTCCGGCTGGGTCGGCGAGATCAGGTTCAGTTCCAGGGTTTTCGGCTGGCTGTCCCCGGTCAGGTGCAAGTCGACTTCGCCGGTCATGCCGTCCAGGTGCACACTGGCGCGCAATTTCAGGGTCTGCGCCAGCAGTTCACGGTCGAGCGAACGGTTGATGCCCTTGCCGGCCTCGTAATAGTTGTCGTTGACCAGGTTGTCCGGGTTGTTGACCGCAATGGTCACCATCGACAGGGTCAGGGTGACCGAGCAGGCCAGGATGGCGATGATGATCCACGGCCAGAGGTGCTTGTACCAGGGGCTCGTCGTGTTTGCTGCAGGCATATTCACTTCTCTCAACGAATTTGTGGGCCGATGAATCGGCTCTTGGCTTCAACGTGGACGCTGTCGTCATCGGCATCCTTGAGGATGAATTTCACCTCGTTGGTGCTCGATGGCAGTTGCTCCGGCGCGCTGGACAGCTCCACCGGCTGGCTGAATATTTCCCCGGCGGCGACCTTGATCTCGCGCTTGCCTTGCAGCCTGAGGTCCGGCAGGCCGGTGGCTTCGAGCACGTAGGTGTGGTCGCGCTGGTCCTTGTTCATGATCTTCAGGCTGTAGACGTTCTCGATCCGGCCTTCGGCGTTTTCGCGGTACAGCACGCGGTCCTTGCTGACGTCGAAACCCACCAGCGAGCGCATGAAAAAGGCCGTCATCAGCAGGCCGATCATCGCCAGCAGCACCACGGCATAGCCGATCAGGCGCGGGCGCAGCTTGTGGGTTTTCTGGCCGGACAGGTTGTGCTCGGTGGTGTAGCTGATCAGGCCGCGCGGGTAGTCCATCTTGTCCATGATGCTGTCGCAGGCATCGATGCAGGCCGCGCAGCCGATGCATTCGATCTGCAGGCCGTCGCGGATGTCGATACCGGTAGGGCACACCTGGACGCACATGGTGCAGTCAATGCAATCGCCCAGGCCCTGGGCCTTGTAGTCGATGCCTTTCTTGCGCGGGCCACGGCTCTCACCCCGGCGCGGGTCGTAGGAGACGATCAAGGTGTCCTTGTCGAACATCACGCTCTGGAAGCGCGCATAGGGGCACATGTAGATGCACACCTGCTCGCGCAACCAGCCAGCATTGCCGTAGGTAGCCAGGGTGAAAAAACCAACCCAGAAATACGACCAGCCATCGGCCTGGCCGGTGAAGAAGTCGATGGTCAGCTCGCGGATCGGTGAGAAGTACCCGACAAAGGTCATGCCGGTGATGAAGCCGATCAACAGCCACATCGAGTGCTTGCTGAATTTGCGCAGGAACTTGTTGGCGCTCATCGGCGCCTTGTCCAGCTTGATGCGCTGGTTACGGTCGCCTTCGGTGACCTTCTCGCACCACATGAAAATCCAGGTCCACACGCTCTGCGGGCAGGTATAACCGCACCAGACTCGCCCGGCGTACACGGTGATGAAGAACAGGCCGAAGGCGCTGACAATCAGGATCCCGGACAGCAGGATGAAATCCTGGGGCCAGAAGGTGGCGCCGAAGATAAAGAATTTGCGCTCCGGCAGATTCCACCAGACTGCCTGGTGCCCGCCCCAGTTAAGCCATACCGTGCCGAAATACAGCAGGAACAGCAGCGCACCGCCCATCATCCGCAGGTTGCGGAACAGGCCGGTGAAAGCGCGGGTGTAGATCTTTTCTCGAGAGGCGTAGAGGTCGACGCTGTTATTCGCGTTCTTGGTGGGTGGCGTGACGTCGTGTACCGGTATCTGGTTGCTCATCATTGCATCCCACGGCAGTGGAAAAATGCCCCGGTCAGTACATGCCGACCGCGGTCAAAAAGGCTGTTGCAGTGGCGCAATGATACGCCTGTCGCTCTAGTCCGAGGGTGCGACCTTTGGTCACGTTGGGAGAATTTAACTGATGGTGTAATGACTTGAATCAATTGACTTGTGAATTATGGACCAGATTTCGGGTTGGGCCTCAAACCTGTAGGAGCCTGCTTGCTGGCGATGGCGGCTCAGAGATCGCCATCGCCAGCAAGCAGGCTCCTACAGGGTGTGTGTGGACCATGGAAATAACAATTCCATAAACAAAACGGCCCCGCCAATTCACATTGGCGGGGCCGTTTTTATTGCATCAAACGTTACTGGGCATCTTCCGCCGGCGCTTTCTCGCCGTGAGACAAGCTGTAGACGTAAGCGGCCAGCAGGTGGACCTTGTCGTTGCCTTGCAGCTGTTCCTGGGCAGGCATCTGGCCCTGACGGCCGTAACGGATGGTCTGCTGCAGTTGCGCGAAGCTCGAGCCGTAGATGAACGCGCCCGGGTGGGTCAGGTCAGGTGCACCCATTGCCGGGGTACCTTTACCGGCCGGCCCGTGGCACGCCACGCAGTTGGCGGCGAACAGCTTGCCACCGGCAGCCGGGTCAGCCTTGGTGCCTTCCGGCAGCTTGCGGCCATCGAGGTTGGTCAGGACAAATGCAGCCACGTCCGCCACGCCTTGCTCGCCGATCACTTCAGCCCACGCCGGCATCACCGCGTGGCGACCGCCCATGATGGTGGTCTTGATGGTTTCGGCCTCGCCGCCCCAGCGCCAGTCGGCGTCGGTCAGGTTAGGGAAGCCGTAGGCGCCCTTGGCGTCGGAACCGTGGCACACCGAGCAGTTGGAGGCGAACAGGCGGCCACCCATTTTCAGTGCTTGCGGATCCTTGGCGACTTCTTCGATTGGCATGGAAGCGAACTTGGCGAAGATCGGGCCGAACCGCGCGTCCGACTTGGCCATTTCCTTTTCCCACTCGTGCACGCCGGTCCAGCCGGTCTGGCCGTTGGCGAACTCGGTCTGCTTCTCGTTATCCAGGTAGTTGTAGCCCGGCAGCAGGCCTTTCCAGTTGCCCAGGCCCGGGTAGAGCACCAGGTAACCGAGGGCGAAGATGATGGTGCCCACGAACAGCATGAACCACCATTTCGGCAGCGGGTTGTCGTACTCCTCGATCCCGTCGAAGGAGTGCCCAACCGTTTCTTCCGTCTGCTCGGCGCGCTGGCCCTTGCGGGTGGACAGCAGCAGCCAGGTCAGGGCGAAGATGGTGCCCAGACTGAGGACTGTGACGTACACACTCCAGAACATAGTCATTCTTTGTTACTCCTAGAAGCTTGCTCGACGTGCTTGATGGCTTCGGGATCATCCGCGAAAGGCAGCAAGGTAGCGTCTTCAAACTCCGACTTGCGCTTGGGGCTGAACACCCACAACGCCAGACCGATGAAGGCCACCATCACGACAACGGTGCCCAGGCCACGAATCATCCCGATATCCATCTAAATCACCGTTTGCTTTTGATGATGGTGCCCAGGCCTTGCAGATAGGCCACCAGCGCGTCCATTTCGGTTTTGCCCTTCACAGCATCCTTGGCACCGGCGATGTCTTCGTCGGTGTAAGGGACGCCGAGCGTGCGCAAGACTTCCATTTTCTTGGCGGTGTCTTTGCCGTCGAGCTTGTTTTCCACGAGGAACGGGTAGGCCGGCATTTTCGACTCAGGCACTACGTTGCGCGGGTTGTACAAATGCGCACGCTGCCAGTCATCGGAGTAACGACCGCCGACACGGGCCAGGTCCGGACCGGTACGCTTGGAACCCCACAGGAACGGGTGGTCCCAGACGCTTTCACCGGCGACCGAATAGTGGCCGTAGCGTTCGGTTTCAGCACGGAACGGGCGGATCATCTGCGAGTGGCAGCCGACACAACCGTTGGCGATGTACACGTCGCGTCCTTCCAGTTCAAGAGCGGTGCGCGGCTTCATGCCTTCGACCGGCTTGTTGGTGACGTCCTGGAAAAACAGCGGAACGATTTGCGTCAGGCCGCCGATGCTGACGGCGATAACCATGAAGAAGGCCAGCAGGCCAATATTCTTCTCGACTGCTTCATGCTTCATCAGTGAGCTCCAACTACAGCAATCTGTTCAGCAGCTTCGGCTTCAGCCGGGTTCGAGGCACGTACGGTACGCCATACGTTGTAGGCCATGAACAGCATGCCGCTGGCGAAGAACGCACCGCCCAGGGCGCGAACGATGAAGCCTGGGTGGCTGGCTTGCAGCGCTTCGACGAACGAATAGGTGAGGGTGCCGTCGTCGTTGATTGCACGCCACATCAGGCCCTGGGTGATGCCGTTGACCCACATCGAAGCGATGTACAGAACGGTACCGATAGTCGCGAGCCAGAAGTGTGCGTTGATCAGGCCGATGCTGTGCATCTGCGCACGACCGAACAATTTCGGGATCATGTGGTAGATCGCGCCGATCGAGATCATCGCCACCCAGCCCAAGGCACCGGCGTGTACGTGGCCGATGGTCCAGTCGGTGTAGTGCGACAGCGAGTTCACAGTCTTGATGGCCATCATCGGGCCTTCAAAGGTCGACATGCCGTAGAACGCCAGCGACACAACCAGGAAGCGCAGGATCGGGTCGGTGCGCAGCTTATGCCAGGCGCCCGACAGGGTCATCATGCCGTTGATCATGCCGCCCCAGCTCGGAGCCAGCAGGATGATCGACATCGCCATGCCCAGGGACTGAGCCCAGTCCGGCAGTGCGGTGTAGTGCAGGTGGTGCGGACCGGCCCAGATGTACAGGGTGATCAGCGCCCAGAAGTGCACGATCGACAGGCGATAGGAGTAGATCGGACGTTCGGCCTGTTTCGGCACGAAGTAGTACATCATCCCCAGGAAGCCGGTGGTCAGGAAGAAGCCCACCGCGTTGTGCCCGTACCACCACTGGATCATCGCATCCGTCGCGCCCGAGTAGGCCGAGTAGGACTTGAAGAAACTGACCGGCAGGGAAGCGTGGTTGACGATGTGCAGCATCGCCGTCACGACGATGAAGGCACCGTAGAACCAGTTGCCCACATAGATGTGCTTGGTCTTGCGCTTGGTGATGGTGCCGAAGAACACCAGACCGTAGGTGACCCAGACGATGGCCAGCAGAATAGCCAGGGGCCATTCCAGCTCAGCGTATTCCTTGGTGGTGGTGTAACCCAGCGGCAAGGTAACGATGGCGCCGACGATCACCGCTTGCCAACCCCAGAAGGTGAAGGCCGCGAGACTGTCGGAAATCAGTCGCGTTTGGCAGGTTCGCTGCACGACGTAATAAGAAGTGGCAAACAGTGCACATCCACCGAAGGCGAAAATCACCAGGTTTGTGTGCAACGGGCGCAGGCGTCCAAAGCTCGTCCATGGCAGACCGAAGTTCAATTCCGGCCATACCAGTTGCGAGGCGATGAAGACACCAAGCCCCATGCCAAGGATCCCCCAGACCACCGTCATGATGGCGAACTGGCGGACTACCTTATAGTTATAAGCAGTCGGACTGATTGCTGTGCTCATTCTAAGGTTCCACGGTTTGGGTGTTTTATTAGGAGTAAAAATCGGCCGCAAGTATGTAGAAAGCGGGGGGTCATTGCAACGCGCCATGACCTGGGTCAATGCTTTCAAAAGCTGATTCTGCGGCCTTTCCATGCACCGCGTAAGGACAAAATTGCCCACGGACAAAATGTCGCAGCAGACGAAAAAGGCGAGGGGGTCAGGTCAGATGTAACGGGGTGTGTTCAAACACAACGATCAGGTGACAGGAGGCGATTTGCGCGATAGCCGGTATCTACCAGCCTTTGCGGCCTGTCATCGAGCAAATTCGTCGAACGCATCGCGTCGGGGGTCGACCTGGAACCGGCTCATGCCAGTCCGCATCGGGGAAGCTTAGACCCGAATTCGGGGAACCGAAAGGCGTACTTTAGAGGGGTGCGACACTTGGTCGCAAAGAAGCAGGGAACTGCCGCATCCGAGCGAATGCGGCAGTAGAGCGGTCGAGAGTTATTCGCGTTTGCCTTCAGCCTGCAAACGTTCGGTATTCAATCCCTGGGACAGGCTGTACACATAAGCCGCCAGCAGTTGCACCTTATCGTTGCCCAGCAGCTCGTTCTGCGCCGGCATATGCCCGGAGCGGCCATGGCGAATCGTCTGCTCGAGTTGCGTCAGGCTGGTGCCGTAGATAAAGCCGGCCGGGTGCGTCAGGTTCGGCGCGCCCATGGCCTCGGTGCCCTGGCCATTCGCCCCGTGACAGGCCACGCAGGTGGTGCTGAATGCGTGCTGGCCGGCTTGCAGGTCGGCCTTGGTATCGGCAGGCAACGGCAGCCCGGCCAGGTCGTGGCGCACATAGGCGGCAACGTTTTTCACCCCGGCTTCCCCGAGCATTTCGCCCCACGCCGGCATCGCCGCCATGCGACCGCCCATGATGGTGGTCTTGATCATCTCGGCATCGCCGCCCCAGCGCCAGTCGCTGTCGGCCAGGTTAGGGAAACCGAACGCGCCCTTGGCATCCGAGCCGTGGCACACCGAGCAATTGGAAGCAAACAGGCGGCCGCCCATCTTCAGTGCTTGTGGATCCTTGGCCACTTCTTCCACGGGCATCGATGCAAATTTGGCGTAGATCGGCCCAAACTTCGCGTCCGCCTTGTTCATCTCCTTTTCCCACTCGTGCACCCCGGTCCAGCCATCTTCATAGCCGGGCAGGATGCCTTTCCAGTTGCCCAGGCCCGGGTACAGCACCAGATAACCGACGGCAAACACCAGCGTCCCGGCGAACAGCATGAACCACCACTGCGGCAACGGGTTGTCGTACTCCTCGATGCCGTCGAAGCTGTGGCCCATGGTCTGGTCGACGCTGCCCTTGGTCTCGCCCTTGCGGGTGCCGATCAGCAGCCAGGTCAGGCCGATCAGGCTGCCGATGGTCAGTACGCAGATCCACGTACTCCAGAAAGTGGTCATGACCGGGTACTCCTTGTTGTTGCAGGTTCTGGGGTGCTGTCAGGTTGCGGCTCATCGGCGAACGGCAGCAGGCGCGCCTCGGCGAATTCCGAATTGCGCTTGTTGTTGAACACCCACAGCGTCAGGCCGACGAAGGCCACGAACACCACGACCGTGCCCAGGCCGCGGATCATTCCTGTGCTCATCTCAAACATCACTCACCTCTTGCTCTTGATGGCAGTGCCGAGCACTTGCAGGTAAGAAACCAGGGCGTCCATTTCGGTCTTGCCCTTGAGGCTGGCGACCGCGCCGCTGATGTCGTCGTCGGTGTACGGCACGCCGAGGGTGCGCATGGTGCGGATCTTGGTTTCGGTATGGCTGCTGTCGACCGCCTGCGTGACCAGCCAGGGGTAGGCCGGCATCTTCGACTCCGGCACCACGTTGCGCGGGTTGTACAGGTGCGCGCGGTGCCAGTCGTCCGAGTAGCGGGCGCCGACCCGGGCCAGGTCCGGACCGGTGCGCTTGGAACCCCACAGGAAGGGATGATCCCAGACGCTTTCGCCAGCCACCGAGTAGTGGCCGTAACGTTCGGTTTCCGCGCGAAACGGGCGGATCATCTGCGAATGGCAGCCCACGCAGCCTTCACGAATATAAATGTCACGCCCTTCCAGCTGCAGCGCGGTATAGGGCTTCATGCCTTCCACCGGCTTGTTCGTCACGTCCTGGAAGAACAGCGGGACGATCTGGGTCAGGCCACCGATACTCACGGCCAGCACCATCAACAGCATCAGCAGGCCGACGTTTTTCTCGATTGTTTCGTGTTTCATCGCGGACTCCTCAGGCGATCTGCGCGGCAGTGGCGACGTCGGCAGGCTGCGAGGCCCGTACGGTGCGCCACGTGTTGTAAGCCATCAGGAACATGCCGCTCAGGAAAATCGCACCGCCCACCAGGCGCACGACGAAGCCGGGATGGCTGGCCACCAGGGTTTCGACGAAGGAGTAGGTCAGCGTGCCGTCTTCGTTGATCGCACGCCACATCAGGCCCTGGGCGATGCCGTTGACCCACATCGAGGCGATGTACAGCACGGTGCCTATGGTCGCGAGCCAGAAGTGCGCGTTGATCAGGCCGATGCTGTGCATCTGCGCCCGGCCGAAGATTTTCGGGATCATGTGGTACAGCGCGCCGATGGAAATCATCGCGACCCAGCCGAGTGCACCGGCGTGTACGTGGCCAATGGTCCAGTCGGTGTAGTGGGAGAGGGCGTTGACAGTTTTGATCGCCATCATCGGCCCTTCGAAGGTCGACATGCCGTAGAAGGCCAGCGAGACCACCAGGAAGCGCAGGATCGGATCGCTGCGCAACTTATGCCAGGCACCCGAGAGCGTCATCATCCCGTTGATCATCCCGCCCCAGCTAGGTGCCAGCAGGATCAGCGACATCACCATGCCCAGCGACTGCGCCCAGTCCGGCAGCGCGGTGTAGTGCAAGTGGTGCGGACCGGCCCAGATGTACAGGGTGATCAGCGCCCAGAAGTGCACGATCGACAGGCGATACGAATACACCGGCCGCTCGGCCTGCTTGGGCACGAAGTAATACATCATCCCGAGGAAGCCGGCGGTGAGGAAAAAGCCCACGGCGTTGTGGCCGTACCACCACTGCACCATCGCATCGGTCGCACCGGCGTACACCGAGTAGGACTTGGTGAAGCTCACCGGCAGCTCAAGGTTATTGACGATATGCAGAATCGCCACGGTGATGATGAACGCACCGAAGAACCAGTTGCCGACGTAGATGTGCTTGGTCTTGCGCTGCATGATCGTGCCAAAGAACACCACCGCGTAGGCGACCCAGACAATGGTGATCAAGATGTCGATCGGCCATTCCAGCTCGGCGTATTCCTTGGAACTGGTGTAGCCCAGTGGCAGGCTGATCGCCGCCAGCAGGATCACCACCTGCCAGCCCCAGAAACAGAACGCGGCAATTTTTGGCGCAAACAATTGCGTTTGGCAGGTGCGTTGCACCGAATAAAACGAACTGGCGAACAGGGCGCAACCGCCGAAGGCGAAGATCACCGCGTTGGTGTGCAAGGGGCGCAGGCGCCCGAAGCTGGTCCACGGCAAATCGAAGTTAAGCTCGGGCCAGACCAATTGGGCCGCGAGAAAAACCCCGAGCCCCATGCCGACGATGCCCCACACCACCGTCATAATGGCGAATTGGCGGACCACCTTGTAGTTGTAGGCGGTACTGATAGAAGTGTTCATGGTTCCCCATCCACGGTTCAGCCGAAGTGAGCGCCAGCGGCGCACCTTCGCCTGGAGTTATAGGCAGACTAAAAGCGAGGCAAGCATGGACAAAGAGCACAAGGCCAGTATTGACGGGGATCAATGGGCGCGGTGTGTGCGGGATCATGGATGGTTGTGGAATGCGGCGGTGGCGCCGGCCTCGGCAACGCTGATCCTCGCCCATGGTGCTGGCGCGCCGATGGACAGCGCGTGGATGACCGACATGGCTGCACGCCTTGCTGCCGCTGGGGTCAACGTGTTGCGCTTCGAGTTTCCCTACATGGCGCAGAGGCGAGTTGACGGGGGCAAACGCCCACCCAATCCGGCCCCCAAACTGCTGGAATGCTGGCGCGAGGTGTATGCCCTGGTGCGACGCCATGTCACTGGCCCGCTGGCCATCGGCGGCAAGTCCATGGGCGGGCGCATGGCGAGTTTGCTGGCGGATGAATTGGGCGCGGATGCGTTGGTGTGCCTGGGGTATCCGTTTTATGCGGTGGGTAAGCCGGAGAAGCCGCGAGTTGAGCATCTGGCTGGGTTGAAGACGCGGGCGTTAATCATCCAGGGCGAGCGGGATGCACTGGGGAATCGCGCGGCAGTTGAAGGGTATAAGTTGGCGCCGAACATCGAGGTGTTCTGGCTAGTGGCAGGGGATCATGATTTGAAGCCGTTGAAGGCCTCCGGGTTTAACCATGATCAGCATTTGCAAGCTGCGGCGGGCAGGGTGGCGGCATTTCTTCAGTGAGCTTCACAGTGCCTGTCCGGGCTTTGTGCATCACCACAATCCACGGTAGGAGTGAGCCTGCTCGCGATAGCGGTCTACCAGACACCCTAACTGCCAAAGTGCACAGTGCACTCTCAGCGATGAGCACTGTGGGAGCAAAGCTTGCTCGCGATAGCAATTACGATGACGGCATCGCGGGCAAGCCTTGCTCCCACAAGCCCGCTGCCGTGAACCCTACCGATTAAACCGCTCAACCAACGAATACTGCGTACTCGCCGTCTTGGTCAGCTCTTCACTCAACAACGCCGAATGCTGCGCCTGCTCCGAAGTCTGATCCGCCAGCTGCGAAATATTACTGATATTGCGGCTGATCTCCTCAGCCACAGCACTCTGCTCCTCAGTCGCCGCGGCAATCTGCGTGGTCATGTCGGTAATATTCGCCACCGCCTCGCTGATCCCCACCAGCGCCTGATCCGCCTCCAGCACCCGCGCCACACCTTCCTCAGCCTGACGATGCCCGGCCTCCATGGTCTGCACCGCAGTACTGGCCGTCTGCTGCAACTTCGCAATCAGCGCATGAATCTGCCCGGTAGACTCGCTGGTACGCTGCGCCAGCTGCCGCACTTCATCCGCCACCACCGCAAACCCGCGACCCATCTCACCGGCACGCGCCGCTTCGATCGCAGCGTTCAATGCCAGCAAGTTGGTCTGGTCAGCGATGCCCTTGATCACATCCACCACACCACCAATCTCATCACTGTCCTTGGCCAGCTGAGTCACCGTCATCCCGGTTTCCCCAACCACCACCGACAGCCGCTGAATCGCATCACGGGTCTCCCCGGCAATCGTGCGACCACGACCTGTCAGGCGATTGGCTTCCTGGGTGGCATCCGCCGTGCGCTGCACGTGGCTCGCCACCTCCTGGGTAGTCGCCGCCATCTGATTCACCGCCGTCGCAACCTGCTCGGTCTCAACCCGCTGACGCTCAAGCCCAGTGGAACTGTTGTGCGCCAGGGTGTCGGACTGCCTGGCCTGATCGGTCAGATGCTCGGCAGTGTCCTGCAGGCGGGTCAAGCACGTCTTCAGACGCGCTTCCTGACTCAAAATCGACATCTCCAACCGCGCCTGAGCGCCACGGCTGTCGGTGTACATCTGCGCAATCAGCGGATCGGACGTAGTCTGCTCAGCCAGACGCAGCAAACGCTTCAACCCACGCTGCTGCCAGCTCAACCCCATCAAGCCCAGCGGCACCGAAAGCCCGGCAGCCAGGGCAAACCCCCAATGGGAATTCAGCGTAGCGCCGATCATGAAGCTCAACTGGCTCACCAGAATAAACGGCACCCAATCCTGCACCACCGGCAACCACTTATCGCTGGCCGGAATCGCCGACTTGCCCTGATTGATCCGCTGATACAGCGCCTCGGCCCGACGGATCTGCTCGGCAGTCGGCTTGACCCGTACCGACTCAAAACCGACCACCTGATTGCCTTCGAACACCGGCGTCACATAGGCGTTAACCCAATAGTGATCACCGCTCTTGCAGCGATTCTTGACGATGCCCATCCAAGGCTGGCCCTGCTTGAGCGTGCCCCACATATGCCCAAACACCGCCGATGGAACATCCGGATGACGCACCAGATTGTGCGGCGCACGAATCAGCTCCTCGCGAGAAAACCCGCTGATCTCGACGAAGGCGTCGTTACAGTAAGTAATCACGCCCTTGGCATCGGTCGTGGAAATCAAGCGCTGCTGGGCCGGGAAGGTCCGTTCGCGTTGAGTGATGGGCTGGTTGTTACGCATGGCTTATTCAATCCGTGAGGCTTTCACAGGGTTTCGGCGGCGGAGGAAAAACATTGAGCTTTATTTCACCCCAGCCAACACAGAACCCATGTAGCAGCTGGCGAAGCCTGCGTCCGACTGCGCAGCAGTCGCAAACCTGAGCACGCGATCCACCTGGCAAGACGCGAAACCCATTACACCCCGCGCCTAACCCCCCATCGCCGAACCCGGCCGCAACCGCCGCCGAACCACATCCAACACATCACACCCATCCCGCAACGGAATGGCACACAGCAATGCAAAATCACTAAGGATAAAAGACTGACACTCAATCGCCCCGCGCATGGATAGGTTCTCCAGCACCTGGGTAACTGCGTGGATCCGGTAGTTTGCTGCATCAACCAGGACGTCGAGCGGAGCCTGGGCATCGATGAAAAGGGTGGGCATGTCATTGCAGTTACTGGTGAGTGCCTTGAAGCGGCTTTCGGGGTAGGGGGTTGGTTTTGAGTAGGGTGGATCGGGAGTGAGTGCTGGCATTTGATTAAAGTCCATAAGCGTAAATGTGGACTACCAACAGCCTTCCTACAGGCTAGGGTGGCAGCCGTGCGCGGGAGTAGGAAACCGAGTGCTCATGAACCTCAGCCACGCCGAAGCGTGTCCCGCGCACAGCTACCGCAAACGATGTAACGGACACATGGTAAGTGCCGTAATCAGTTCACAGTGTTGTTACGCGATGAGCAATCAAGGGTTCCTACTCCCAGCCACTGCCTTCGCAGCGACATCGAAAGACTACCCATGCAACCCATCGCGCACCAGTTCATGCAAGCCGCCAAAACTTGAAGGAAATCTCCGAAGACAGCGTCTCGAAACTCGCCCATTTGTAGGACTAAATTCGCAAACTGACCCTCTCCGCCCTGCAAAAACGGCGCGGGAGACTGTGCTGTATATCGAATCGAAAAGAAGTAGGAAGAGGAGATATGACGCGTAGGAAAAGTCCCGTTGATTAAATGAAGAAGTTTCCTACGAAATCATGAGAAACGTCCTATTCCCTCGAAGATGTGCCTTCGCCAAAGCTTCCAAACCCTAGGAAAAGGGCGAAAGCGAAGCCCTTCCTGATCGTCCCATTCAGACCAGGAAGGCCTGACCATGAACCTGTTCACCTTCGATCACACCCTCTACACCTTGGCCGTCGACGGTGTAGACACCCAT
>NZ_JAPJIV010000100.1 GCF_026241895.1 Pseudomonas sp. RIT-562
GGTCGAGGTTGTCACGAATGTGCACAGTCGGCATCAGGAAGCCCAGGTCCTGGGACAGCTTCTTGCGCACGCCCTTGATCCGCGCCAGCAGCTGACCACCCTGGTTACGGTCCACTAGGGGGATCAAGCGGTAGCCAACTTCGAGGCCAATCATGTCGATCGGGGTCACGTCATCCCAGCCCAGCTCCTTGGTTTCCTGGGCACGGGCC
>NZ_JAPJIV010000101.1 GCF_026241895.1 Pseudomonas sp. RIT-562
AGCCCGTGCCCAGGAAACCAAGGAGCTGGGCTGGGATGACGTGACCCCGATCGACATGATTGGCCTCGAAGTCGGCTACCGCTTGATTCCCCTGGTGGACCGTAACCAGGGTGGTCAGCTGCTGGCGCGGATCAAGGGCGTGCGCAAGAAGCTGTCCCAGGACCTGGGCTTCCTGATGCCGACTGTGCACATTCGTGACAACCTCGACT
>NZ_JAPJIV010000102.1 GCF_026241895.1 Pseudomonas sp. RIT-562
CACCTCGAATGGCGCGCCGCTGGAAAACCCAACCATCAGTGGCCCAGCTTCGGTCACCATCGGCGACACCACCAGTGAAGTGTTTGCGACCCTGACCGCAGACAAAACTACCGTGGCGGAAGGCGGCCAAGTCACCTACACCGTGACCCTGACCACCAGCACCGGTCTGCCGATCAACAATCACCCTGAGCTGACCTTCAAGCT
>NZ_JAPJIV010000011.1 GCF_026241895.1 Pseudomonas sp. RIT-562
CACTGATTCCGCTTTCCCATCAAATACTTACGCAAAGCCTCGAAAAGCGCCTTTTAGCTCTATAAAAGGCGCCTCTATATAGAAGCAATGGCTCAAAGCACCTCTGCCTCCTTAAAAGCAGCCACCGCATCGGCGTCTAGACCCAGCACCCGCTGCAACACCTCCAACGTGTGCTCACCCAACAAAGGCGGGGCACTACGGTATTCCACCGGGGTCTCGGACAGACGAATAGGACTCGCGACCTGCGGCACCATGCCAGCGAGCACATGAGGCATCTCGATTGCCAGCCCGCGAGCCTTTACCTGGGGATCGGCAAACATCTGCGCCAAGTCATTGATCGGCCCGCACGGCACGCCGGCCTGCTCCAGCTGCAGCACCCACTCGGAGGTGGTCTTGAATACCGTCGCCTGGCGGATCAGAGGGATCAGGACCGCACGGTTCGCCACACGTAACTTGTTGGTAGCGAAGCGCGGATCGTCTGCCCACTGCGGCTGTCCAGCCACCTCGGCAAACTTGCGGAACTGCCCGTCGTTCCCCACGGTAAGGATGAAATCACCATCCGCCGTAGGAAAGTCCTGGTAAGGCACGATGTTCGGATGGGCATTGCCCAAACGCTTGGGTGCGTTCCCGGTAGTCAGGTAGTTCATCGCCTGGTTAGCCAGGCAAGCGACCTGGACGTCCAGCAACGCCATATCAATGTGTTGACCACCACCACTGTGATCGCGATGGGCCAGCGCGGCCAGAATCGCTACAGTCGAGTAGAGCCCGGTCAATATGTCGGTCAGCGCGACGCCCACCTTCACCGGCCCCGCACCCTCATCGCCCTCGGGCCGCCCGGTCAGGCTCATCAAGCCGCCAAGCCCCTGGATCATAAAATCATAACCAGCGCGCTTGGCGTATGGACCGGTTTGACCAAACCCGGTGATCGAGCAATAGATCAGGTCGGGATTGATTGCCTTGAGCGATTCATAGTCCAGGCCATAAGCCGCGAGACCGCCGACCTTGAAATTCTCGATCAGGATGTCCGACTTCGCCGCCAGGTCGCGCACCAGCTTCTGCCCTTCAGGACGGGTGAAGTCGATAGTCACTGATTGCTTGTTGCGATTGGCAGACAGGTAATAGGCCGCCTCGCTGGTGTTCTCGCCATAGGCGTCTTTAAGAAACGGAGGCCCCCAGGCGCGCGTATCATCACCATTGCCCGGACGCTCGACCTTGATCACTTCAGCGCCAAGGTCGGCCAGGATCTGCCCGGACCAGGGCCCGGCCAGCACTCGTGATAAATCCAATACCCGCAAATGCGAAAGCGCGCCCATGGCCGTTCTCCTATTAATAGAACGCCTGGATGCCGGTCTGCGCGCGACCGAGGATCAGCGCGTGGACGTCATGCGTACCCTCATAGGTATTCACCACTTCCAGGTTCACCAGGTGCCGGGCAACGCCGAACTCGTCGGATATGCCGTTGCCGCCCAGCATGTCGCGGGCCATGCGCGCGATATCCAGGGACTTGCCGCAGGAGTTACGCTTCATCATCGAGGTGATCTCGACCGCTGCAGTGCCTTCATCCTTCATGCGACCCAGACGCAGGCAGCCTTGCAATGCCAGGGTGATCTCGGTCTGCATGTCGGCCAGTTTTTTCTGGATCAACTGGGTGGCCGCCAATGGACGCCCGAACTGCTGACGGTCCAGGGTGTATTGACGAGCGGTGTGCCAGCAGAACTCGGCTGCACCCAGCGCCCCCCAGGAAATGCCATAACGGGCGGAGTTAAGGCAGGTGAACGGGCCTTTCAAGCCGCGTACGTCGGGGAAGATGTTCTCTTCAGGAACGAATACGTTGTCCATGACAATTTCGCCAGTGATCGATGCCCGCAGGCCGACCTTGCCGTGGATCGCTGGAGCGCTCAGGCCTTTCCAGCCCTTCTCCAGCACGAAACCGCGGATGTCGCCGGCATCATCCTTGCCCCAGACCACGAACACGTCAGCGATCGGGCTGTTAGTGATCCACATCTTGCTGCCGGTCAGGCTGTAGCCACCCTCGACCTTGCGGGCACGAGTAATCATCGCTCCCGGGTCAGAGCCGTGGTTAGGCTCGGTCAGGCCAAAGCAACCGATCCACTCACCCGACGCCAGTTTCGGCAGGTACTTCTGCTTCTGCGCTTCGGTTCCGAATTCGTTGATCGGCACCATGACCAGCGAAGACTGCACGCTCATCATCGAACGGTAACCGGAGTCGACGCGCTCCACTTCACGAGCGATCAAGCCGTAGCTGACGTAGTTCAGGCCACTGCCGCCGTATTGTTCAGGGATTGTTGCACCCAACAGGCCGACTTCGCCCATTTCGCGGAAGATTGCCGGGTCGGTTTTTTCATGGCGGAAAGCTTCCAGAACACGCGGCGCAAGCTTCTGCTGAGCAAATTGCTCGGCGGTGTCGCGAATCATGCGTTCTTCTTCAGTGAGCTGTTGATCCAGCAGCAGCGGATCGATCCAGTTGAAGCTAGCTTTACCGGCCATGAGCAAGTCCTCTCGAAAGGAGTCAAATAACGTGGACTGATCCTAGGCCTGCCAAAGCCTCACGGCAATCGAGGATTTTGCATACTGTTGTGCTAAATTCTCACTCCGTAACATCGCCGAAGTCGAATCGTGCGATAGATTAGTGAGGTTGAGGTACATGCGCAGAAAAATCCCCAGCACTACCGCCCTGATCAGTTTTGAAGCGGCTGCGCGCCATGAAAGCTTTACCAAGGCTGCCCAGGAGCTTTCGCTGACCCAAGGCGCCATTTGCCGACAGATCGCCAGCCTCGAGGATTTCCTGAGCGTCGAACTGTTCCGGCGCTCTCGCCGTGGAGTGAAACTCACTGAAGCCGGACTTTCCTACAGCCGGCGAGTGGCCACTCAACTGGACGCCGTAGAGCGTGACACCCTGTCAGTGATGGGCCAGCAGGGCACAAACGTCATCGAGCTCGCCGTGGTACCGACATTTGGCACGCAGTGGCTGTTGCCGCGCTTGAAGGACTTCCAGCACAAACACCCGGAGGTGACAGTCAACCTGACTAACCGGACCCGCCCTTTCCTGTTTGCCGATACCGATTTCGATGCGGCCATCTACTTTGGCGACGCCGATTGGTCGGGTACTGAATCCCACAGGTTGATGGGAGAAAATCCTATGCCCGTGTGCAGCCCAAGCCTACTTGCAGATAACGATTCGCTGACACCTGCGGAAATCGCCGAGCTACCACTCCTGCAACAGACCACCCGCCCTTATGCCTGGCGCCAGTGGTTCAACTCGCAGCACCTGAATATCCCGCGGGACATGACAGGCCCGCGTTACGAGCTATTCTCCATGCTCGCCCAGGCGGCGATGCATGAGATGGGGATTGCGCTGATCCCGCCCTTCCTGATTCAGCGGGAGCTGGCGGAGAAACGCCTGGTGATTGCGAACCCGAATGCACTGTCGAGCATCAAGGCCTATTACCTGATGATTCCGGAGCGAAAGGTCGAATCAGCCTCTTTAAGGGCTTTTCGTGATTGGCTGGTCAATCAAGCGCAGAGCTATAGCCTAGAGTCCTAGAGGCTTACAGCGATTAGCTGACCCCGTAGTCAGCAAAATAAAAGCCCTACAGATATAAGTAATTGTCGCATTTATGCAGACTGTACTGAAAGGGTGCACAATCGTCCCACAAGCTCCTGAAGTCGTGGCTTTGCGCCGGTATTCCCAGGCAATAACTGCCCATTCACCTGACTCATGCGCAAATTTCTTATTTTCCAAAAAATTCTCTGCAGGCCACGGTTCGTAAGGGTTTATCTCGAATGCTTGCGACATTCGGTCACGGGGTGACTTGTAGTTAATTTTCCGTCACGCATCATATTCCCTTGAAGGGTGCAAAGTTCGCCTGCAAAATGCCGCGCCCCGCCCTGATTTAGCGGGATCGTGCTGATCGGCCGCCCCAGCTCGCACCATCCGCAGTGCCTGGGTTTACTCAATAAGATCACGCAGGAGATTTGACGTGCACATTGGTGTTCCTCTCGAAACCCAGACGGGTGAAACACGGGTTGCTGCAACCCCGGAAACCATCAAGAAGCTGATCGGCCAGGGTCATAAGGTCACTGTGCAAAGCGGCGCCGGCATCAATGCCAGTGTTGTCGACAGTGCCTATGAAGCGGCAGGCGCGATTATTGGCAGTGCCAACGATGCGTTTGGTGCCGAGCTGATTCTCAAGGTGGTCGCTCCCAGCGACAGCGAACTCGCTTTGATCAAGAGCGGAACCGTTGTGGTGGGCATGCTCAACCCGTTCAGCAATGAAACCATCGCCAAGCTGGCCGAGTGCGGCATTACCGCGTTTGCGCTGGAAGCGGCCCCGCGTACCTCTCGGGCCCAGAGCCTGGACGTGTTGTCCTCCCAGGCAAACATTGCCGGCTATAAAGCCGTGCTGCTGGCCGCTCACCACTATCCGCGCTTCATGCCAATGCTGATGACAGCAGCGGGCACCGTGAAAGCGGCCCGGGTGCTGATTCTCGGAGCCGGCGTCGCGGGCTTGCAGGCCATTGCCACAGCGAAACGCCTGGGTGCAGTGATCGAAGCGTCTGATGTACGTCCTGCCGTTAAAGAGCAGATCGAATCCCTCGGCGCCAAGTTCGTCGACGTTCCCTACGAAACCGATGAAGAGCGCGAATGCGCTGTCGGCGTCGGCGGCTACGCGCGGCCAATGCCTGCCAGCTGGATGCAGCGTCAGGCCCTGGCCGTTCACGAACGCGCCAAGCAAGCTGACATCGTCATCACCACCGCCCTGATCCCGGGGCGCAAAGCGCCGACGCTGTTGAGCGCGGAAACCGTGGCACAGATGAAACCAGGCTCGGTGGTCATTGACCTTGCTGCTGCCCAGGGCGGCAACTGCCCGCTGACCGTGGCGGACCAGGTGGTTGTCGAGAATGGCGTGACCATTTGCGGCCCGACCAATCTGGCCGGGGCAGTCGCGGCGGATGCTTCGGCACTGTACGCACGCAACCTGCTGGACTTCCTGAAGCTGGTCTTCAACAAGGAAGGCCAGTTCGAGATCAACCTCGAAGACGACATTGTCGCTGCGTGCCTGATGTGCCGCGACGGCCAAGTCATCCGCAAAAACGCCTAAGCAGGGATTCAGACGATGGAAGAGCTTATCTCCCCCGGTATCTACAACCTGATCATCTTCGTGCTGGCGATTTATGTCGGTTACCACGTGGTCTGGAACGTTACTCCCGCACTGCACACCCCACTGATGGCGGTGACTAACGCCATCTCGGCGATCGTGATTGTCGGCGCCATGCTGGCTGCGGCGCTCACCGTGACCCCACTGGGCAAGACCATGGGCACCCTGGCCGTGGCCCTGGCGGCGGTGAATGTGTTTGGTGGCTTCCTGGTCACCCGCAGGATGCTTGAGATGTTCAAGAAAAAAGCCCCGAAAGTCGTAAAAGAAGAGGCGCCGAAGTAATGAGCATGAACCTTGTAACGACGCTCTACCTGATCGCGTCGATCTGCTTCATCCAGGCCCTCAAAGGCTTGTCGCACCCGACCACGTCCCGTCGCGGCAACCTGTTCGGCATGCTCGGCATGGGCCTGGCAATCCTCACCACGGTCGGCTTGATTTATAAGCTGGGCGCTGAACTTGCCACCGCCGGCATCGGCTACGTCATCGTCGGTCTGTTGGTCGGCGGCACTGCCGGTTCGATCATGGCCAAGCGCGTTGAAATGACCAAGATGCCGGAACTGGTCGCCTTCATGCACAGCATGATCGGCCTGGCAGCGGTGTTCATCGCCATCGCAGCAGTGGTCGAGCCGCAGTCTTTGGGCATCGTCAAGCAGCTGGGTGATTCGATTCCTGCAGGCAACCGTCTTGAACTGTTCCTTGGCGCTGCTATTGGTGCAATCACCTTCTCCGGTTCGGTAATCGCCTTCGGCAAACTTTCCGGCAAGTACAAGTTCCGCCTGTTTCAGGGTGCACCTGTACAGTTCGGTGGTCAGCACAAGCTGAACCTGCTGCTGGGCCTGGCCACGCTGGCCTTGGGCATCACCTTCATGCTTACCGGCAACCTTGGCGCCTTCGCGCTGATGCTGGTACTGGCCTTCGTCCTGGGCGTGTTGATCATCATCCCGATCGGCGGCGCGGACATGCCTGTGGTGGTGTCGATGCTCAACAGTTACTCGGGCTGGGCTGCTGCAGGTATCGGGTTCTCGCTGAACAACTCGATGCTGATCATCGCCGGTTCGCTGGTGGGCTCTTCCGGTGCAATTCTCTCGTACATCATGTGCAAGGCGATGAACCGTTCGTTCTTCAACGTATTGCTCGGTGGTTTTGGCAACACGGCAGATGCAGGCCCTGCAGGCGCCAAGGAAGCCCGTCCGGTGAAATCCGGCTCGGCTGACGACGCGACCTTCCTGCTGACCAACGCCGACACCGTGATCATCGTGCCTGGCTACGGCCTGGCGGTGGCTCGCGCGCAGCATGCGCTGAAAGAGCTGACCGAGAAGCTCACCCATCGTGGCGTGACCGTGAAGTATGCGATCCACCCGGTGGCCGGTCGGATGCCCGGACACATGAACGTATTGCTGGCTGAGGCCGAAGTGCCATACGACCAGGTGTTCGAGATGGAAGACATCAACTCCGAGTTCGGCCAGGCCGACGTGGTGCTGGTGCTTGGGGCGAACGACGTGGTCAACCCGGCAGCCAAGAACGATCCGAAGTCGCCAATCGCCGGCATGCCGATCCTCGAAGCGTTCAAGGCCAAGACCATCATCGTTAACAAACGCTCGATGGCCAGCGGTTATGCCGGCTTGGACAACGAACTGTTCTACCTCGACAAAACCATGATGGTGTTCGGCGACGCCAAGAAAGTCATTGAAGACATGGTCAAAGCAGTCGAGTAAAACCTGCTCCAGCGCAATACCCCAAACCTCAGCCTTTAGTAGGCTGGGGTTTTTTATTGCCGGTGAAAACCCCTGCCAACCCGACCAAAGGCTCTAAATCAGCGGTCTGCATTCGACCATGGTAGCGGGAGGATTTTTTTCGAAATCACTAAACTGCACACCTTGCTTCCGTTGCCCGAGATAACAATCCATGTACCGTGATCGTATTCGCTTGCCTTCGTTGTTGGATAAGGTGATGAGCGCCGCTGACGCTGCCGCTTTGATTGAGGACGGCATGACCGTCGGCATGAGCGGCTTCACCCGCGCCGGCGAAGCCAAGGCCGTGCCCCACGCACTCGCCGAGCGCGCCAAAATCACTCCGTTGAAAATCACCTTGATGACCGGCGCCAGCCTGGGCAACGACCTCGATAAGCAGCTTACCGAAGCCGGCGTACTGTCGCGGCGCATGCCATTCCAGGTCGACAGCACACTGCGCAAGGCGATCAACGCTGGCGAGGTGATGTTCATCGACCAGCATCTTTCGGAAACCGTCGAGCAACTGCGTAATCAACAGCTCAAGCTGCCGGATATCGCCGTCATCGAAGCTGTGGCGATAACCGAACAAGGTCATATCGTTCCCACCACTTCGGTAGGCAACTCGGCCAGCTTCGCGATTTTTGCCAAACAGGTGATCGTCGAGATCAACCTGGCACACAATCCAAACCTGGAAGGTTTGCACGACATCTATATCCCGACCTACCGGCCGACCCGCACGCCCATTCCGCTGGTCAAGGTCGACGACCGCATCGGCAGCACTGCCATCCCGATCCCGCCGGAAAAGATCGTGGCGATCGTCATCACCAATCAGTCCGACTCACCCTCCACCGTCTTGCCACCCGACGTGGACACCCAGGCCATTGCTGATCACCTGATCGACTTCTTCAAGCAGGAAGTTGCTGCCGGGCGCATGACCAACAAGCTCGGCCCGCTGCAGGCAGGCATCGGCACCATTGCCAACTCGGTGATGTGCGGCCTGATCGATTCGCCGTTCGAAGACCTGACGATGTACTCCGAAGTCTTGCAGGATTCGACCTTCGACCTGATCGACGCCGGCAAGCTGAGCTTCGCATCGGGCAGCTCCATCACCTTGTCGGCCCGGCGCAACAGCGACGTGTTCGGCAATCTGGAGCGTTACAAGGACAAGCTGGTGCTGCGCCCTCAGGAAATTTCCAACCATCCGGAAGTGGTGCGTCGGCTGGGCATTATCGGAATCAATACGGCGCTTGAGTTCGATCTGTACGGCAACGTCAACTCCACTCACGTCTGCGGCACCCGGATGATGAACGGCATCGGCGGTTCCGGTGACTTTGCGCGAAATGCCCACCTGGCCATTTTCGTGACCAAGTCGATTGCCAAGGGCGGCGCGATCTCCAGCGTAGTGCCCATGGTCAGCCACGTTGACCATACCGAGCATGATGTCGACATCCTCGTCACCGAAGTTGGCCTCGCGGACCTGCGCGGCCTGGCGCCGAGAGAACGCGCGCGGGTCATCATCGACAATTGCGTGCACCCGGACTATCGCCAGGCGCTGGATGACTATTTCACAGCCGCCTGCGCCATCGGCGGCCACACGCCGCACATCCTCCGAGAGGCACTGAGCTGGCACATGAACCTGGAAGAAACCGGGCGCATGCTTGCCGTGTAAATAGTACAGATGGCCGCTGGCGCAAACACAGTTTCGCCAGCGAGCTATTGCGCAGATCCCATCTGCATAAAACTGTACTACTGTACCGGTGTTTTCCTACAGAAAAGTCCTACCCTTACCGGCGAATCCTATATAAGTGCACCAATTCAGTGCCGATAGGTACAGTTGCCTCAATTTAGACCAGTACACCCCCCATTAACAGTTAACTGGTACCTCACAATACAGGTGAACTGTATCTACAGGGACTAGCCAAACAAGAGGATCATTGGCATCAGTTAAACCACTACCTAATCCCGCCACAAGCGGAAGGATGTCAACCATGGAACGTACACTCAGTTCCGAACTGTTCTTCGAAGATACCGCTGCAAAAACCCAGGCTTCGATGCCTCTTCGCGTTATCGCCAACCTGATGTTGTGGCAGCGCCGCATCTCCAGCCGCCACCAATTGGCTCGCCTGGATTCACGTCTGCTGGCTGACGCCGGGATTAGCGAAGCACAACGCTACGAAGAGCTCAGCAAGCCGTTCTGGCGCTAAGTAGCGTCGCTGGCTCTGACCTGCAGGTCCACCGCCAGCAACCGAATTGAACAAACAAGACCCGTCGTGGGAAACCGCGACGGGTTTTGTCGTTTGAGGGCTTTAAAAAGGCAAACCAGTACAGTTTCAAGACTTCACGTTAATATCAGTACAATTGCTATATCACCAATATTGGCTGTTCGAACGCGCCCACCCGGGCCTAATATCCAACTAGTACGTGGCGAATGCTGCAAAACAGACGTCTTGTTCAATAAGCCACCTCCCATCCGGTTCATTTAAGGAGTTACACCATGTCCCGTCTTCGTCTGCTCAGCGCTGCAGCCCTGCTCGCCGTGGCTGCCAATTCCCACGCCACCAGCTTCATCGTGACCACAGATGCCGTTGTTGGCGCACTGAAAGCTACTTCCGATGCGACTTCCGACGTCACCTCCTCCTTCCGCGACGACAAAATCGTCCGCGCCGCTCGTGATGACGCTGCCAGCTTCGTTGCCAGTGAAGGCTCGATCCGTGGCGTGAAGCTGGAAAGCGCACTGGATCACATCCGCCACCAGGCGCCTCAGCTCAATGCAACCGACGCACAGCTGGCCCAGGCCATCCTGACCATCTAAAGTGGATGCCTGATATGGGGCACGCAAGTCGTGTCCCATTGTTTCAGCGCTGGCTCTAGAACAGGCATTCCGCTAGCCTTTGGACTCGCTTTTTCAACTATCGAGTCTCATGCGTTTTCTTTCAAAACTGTTGTTCACTCCGCTATTAATCACCATCGGCTGGTCTGGATCAGCCCAGGCTTACGACGCCTTCAACCTGTCCACCCAGGGCATCGTCGCCAGCGGCTATGCCACAAGCATGGTGACCTCGGCCCCCTTCGACCGTAAGCTACTGCTCGCTGCACAGGACGACGCCGCCACCTTCATCGCCACCGATGGGCAACTGCGAGGCGCGCGCCTGGAGTCCGCACTGGTTTATCTGCGCCATACCCGGCCAAAACTTCATGCAAGCGACCTTGAACTGGCGCAGGCAATTCTCGTCCAATAGTTATCTTTGTATTTCCGGAGTCGTTCCATGCGTAACCCGCTGATTGCCGCCGCCCTTGGCTTGTTTTTCTTGGCCGACATGGCCCAGGCGCAAACCCTGGTAGCCACCAGTAACATCGTGATTCGTGCCAGCCAGCGCACGCTGGATTTCACCTCGGACACCACCACATCGATCCGCGACTCGAAAATCGTCCGTGAAGCCCATGACGATGCCGCCAGTTTTGTAGCCAGTGACGGAGAAATCCGTGGTGCACACCTCGAAGCGGCTTTCGACACCTTGCGCACCCGCGTCCCGGAAGCGCGCGACGCCAGTGACCAGGTTCTCGCTGAAGCCATCCTCGCACTGTGAGGTCGGTAGGCGCCTGGCTGCTGGCCGGGGTTGTATTGCTGCTCGGCAATACGGCCCAGGCTGACCTGCAATTACGGCTCAAGACCACAGGCCTGAGCCCCGCGCAACAACAGGCCAGCCAGGCGCTCATTGATGAAGCCATGCAGGCATTACCGCCGCGGTTCATCCAGCAGCTTGACCGCCGTATCGACGTTGGCTGGACCGACGACATGCCGGCCAACGCCTACGGCCAGGCGTCACTGGTTTCCGAACTCGACCTGAACCGTAACCTGCTCGACAGCCTCACCGACGGCAGCGCCGCGAGCAAAAAAACTTACCGTCCCCACGGCACAGTGCGCCGGGAGATGCTCGCCACGGTGTTGCACGAGCTCACTCACATCTATGACCGCTCACGCCTGTGGTCAGGCTCTGAGCGCACCCTGATCCAGCGCTGCACCCGGCGTAACAGCAGTGCCGGGTTGATCGGCCTGCCCGACGAGTGTCGGGGCCAGAACGACCGGCGTTTCACCATCAGCGACGACCCACGTCTGCTCGATCTTGCAGGCTGGCAACAATATGTCGGCAGGCGTGGTGAGCGAGAACAGCACAATCGGCAGATCGCGCGCAGCCCTGACATCTACGAAACCAGTAGCCCCAAAGAGTTCGTGGCGGTCAACATGGAGTATTTCCTCCTCGACCCGAGCTACGCCTGCCGTCGCCCCGCGCTCTATCGCTACTACAAGGAGCACTTTGGCTGGGCACCTGCCGCCAAGGACACCTGCGCCAAATCTTTCGCCTTCCTCAATGCAGGCAACGATTTCGCCAAACAACCCCTTGGGCAGGTCGACCCGGAGCGTGTTTACGCAGTCGACTATTTGCTGGCCGAGGCCAACCAGAACTGGGTCAGCCGCTGGGGCCACAGCATGTTGCGCTTGGTAATTTGTGCGCCGGGTCGGCCACGGGGGCCGGATTGCCGCCTGGATCTTGATCAACACCTGGTGCTGTCATACCGCGCCTTTGTCGGCGATGTGCAGCTGTCGAGCTGGGACGGTCTGGTCGGGAAGTACCCGTCGCGCCTGTTCGTGCTGCCCCTGGCCCAGGTCATCGATGAATACACCAAGACCGAGCTGCGCAGCCTCGCCTCGATTCCGCTGACCCTGTCGCGCAACGAGATCGAGGAGGTGGTCGAGCACGCGGCCGAGATGCATTGGAGCTATGACGGCAACTACTTTTTTCTGTCCAACAACTGCGCAGTGGAAGGCCTGAAACTGTTGCGCAGTGGCACCAACAACAAGCAACTGGTCGGTCTCGACAGCATCATGCCCAATGGTTTGCTGGAAGTACTGAAGGGTCGCGGGCTGGCAGATACCAGCGTTCTCGATGATCCGCGCGAAGCCTTGCGCCTGGGCTATCGCTTCGACTCATTCCGCGACCGCTACCAAGCGATGTTTGAGGTGCTGAAAAAACATCTGCCGATCAAGCAGGAGACGGTCGAGGAGTGGCTGGCGATCAAGGCTCTAGAGCGACGCCAGTGGATCGACCAGGCAGACCTGCGCACCAGCGCCGCCCTGCTTCTGCTGGAGCAGGCAGCGTTTCGGCAGCAATTGGTACTGGCGCAGGATGAGGTCAAGCAACGGTATCTGGGCGCGCGGGAATTGAAGAACGGCGGCATGGACAAGGCCAACGCCACCCTGCAGCAGATCCTCGCTAACAGCGGCTTCCTCAGCCGGCCGGCAGAACTGCTCGGCACTGGCGGCTATGGATTACCGCAGCCAAGCGAGTGGCAGCGCCTGGAATCGGAAAGCAGCCTGCGGCAGAAACAGCTTCAGGTGCTGACGGGGGATCTGGACAAGGAGGTCAGAGCGCTGCTGGACCCGGCCCGAGCAGCAGAGATGGCGGAGAATGAAGCCAACCTGAAGCAAGTTGGCGAACATTTGCGCAAATTGCACAAGGCAGCCGGAGGACTCGAGCTGCCTTGAGCAAAAACCGCGCTTAGACTCGAGCCTTGCGCACACCTTCCGACAAGGCTGCGCAAAGGCTCAATACGCCGTCGATGGCCTGGTCAGGGGTGGTCGCATTGGCGATATGATCGATCAGTGCCGATCCCACCACTACCCCGTCAGCAAGACGCGCGATCGCTGCGGCCTGCTCTGGCGTGCGGATCCCAAAACCAATGCTGATCGGCAAGTCGGTATGTCGACGCAGGCGGGCAACGGCCTCTTCCACGTGCTCCAGAGTGGCTGCGCCAGCGCCGGTCACACCGGCCACCGACACGTAGTACACGAAACCGGAGCTGCCGTTCAGTACCGTTGGCAGACGCACATCATCGGTAGTCGGCGTGGTCAGGCGGATGAAGTCGAGGCCAGCGGCCTGGGCCGGGTCGCACAACTCACCGTTATGCTCAGGCGGCAGATCGACCACGATCAGGCCATCCACACCCGCAGCCTTGGCATCTTCAATGAAGCGCGGCACGCCATACATGTGGATCGGGTTGAAATACCCCATCAACACCAGCGGCGTATCGGTATTGCCTTCACGGAATTCGCGAACCATCTGCAGGGTTTTTGCCAGATTCTGCTTGGCACCCAAAGCACGGATGTTGGCCAGCTGGATCGCCGGGCCGTCCGCCATAGGGTCGGTGAACGGCATGCCCAGTTCGATCACGTCGGCACCGGCACCCGGCAGTCCTTTGAGGATTGCCAGCGAAGTGTCATAGCTCGGGTCGCCGGCGGTGACGAAAGTTACCAGGGCTGCGCGATTCTGTTCCTTGAGTTCGGCAAAACGCGTTTGCAGGCGGCTCATCAGTGTTTCTCCTGCTGGGATTGCTGTTGTTGGGACTGCTCCATGTGATGCATCACGGTCTGCATGTCCTTGTCGCCACGGCCGGACAGGTTGACCACCATCAAGTGATCCTTAGGCAGCGTTGGCGCACGCTTGAAGACTTCGGCCAGGGCATGGGCGCTTTCCAGTGCAGGAATGATCCCTTCCAGGCGGCAGCATTTGTGGAATGCGTCGAGGGCTTCGTCGTCGGTCACGGACGTGTACTGCACGCGGCCGATGTCATGCAACCAGGCGTGTTCCGGACCGATACCGGGATAGTCGAGGCCGGCGGAAATCGAGTGAGCGTCGATGATCTGGCCGTCATCGTCCTGCAGCAGGAAGGTACGGTTGCCGTGCAGCACACCAGGCACCCCGCCATTCAGGCTGGCAGCGTGCTTGCCGGTTTCGATACCGTGGCCGGCCGCTTCGACACCGATGATTTCGACGCTCTGGTCGTCGAGGAACGGGTGGAACAGGCCCATGGCGTTGGAACCGCCGCCGATGCATGCCACCAGGCTGTCTGGCAGGCGGCCTTCCTGGGCTTGCAGCTGGTCGCGGGTTTCCTTGCCGATGACGGCCTGGAAATCACGCACCATGGCAGGGTAAGGGTGCGGGCCCGCCACCGTACCGATGAGGTAGAACGTACTATCGACGTTGGTGACCCAGTCGCGCAGTGCCTCGTTCATCGCGTCTTTCAACGTGCCGGTGCCAGCGACGACCGGAATCACTTCGGCGCCCAGCAGCTTCATGCGAAACACGTTGGCCTGCTGACGCTCGATGTCAGTGGTGCCCATGTAGATCACGCAATCCAGACCAAAACGCGCGGCAACGGTGGCAGTCGCCACTCCGTGCATGCCGGCTCCGGTCTCGGCAATGATGCGCTTCTTGCCCATGCGCCGCGCCAGCAGGATCTGGCCGATGCAGTTGTTGATTTTGTGCGCGCCGGTGTGATTCAGCTCTTCGCGCTTGAGATAGATCTTCGCACCACCACAGAATTCAGTGAGGCGTTCGGCGTAGTAGAGCGGGCTCGGACGTCCGACGTAATCGCGCTGGAAGTAGGCCAGCTCTTCCTTGAATGCCGGATCTTCCTTGGCCAGTTCATATTCGCGGGCCAGATCGAGGATCAACGGCATCAAGGTTTCAGCGACGTAACGGCCGCCGAAGCCGCCGAACAGGCCGCTGGCATCGGGGCCATTGCGCAGATTGGTCTGGGTCATGAGTTGCTCCAGTTGAATTCGTGTGATGACAATGAGGCTCACTTTACCCCTGACGTCCCATACTGAAAACCGATAAGATCGCTACAACCTGTCAGGAAAACTCACACATCCCATGAGCCATGACCTTCCCCCGCTAAATGCCCTGCGCGCCTTCGAATCCACCGCCCGTCTGAACAGCGTGAGCCAGGCTGCCGAACAGTTGCACGTCACCCATGGCGCAGTAAGTCGGCAACTCAAGGTTCTTGAGGAGCATCTGGGAGTCAGCCTGTTCATTAAGGATGGTCGCGGCCTGAAACTCACAGATGCGGGCGTTCGACTGCGCGATGCCAGCAGTGAAGCCTTCGAGCGCCTGCGCACCGTTTGCGCGGAACTGACGCAAAGCACCGCAGATGCGCCTTTTGTGCTGGGCTGCTCGGGAAGCCTCCTGGCGCGCTGGTTCATTCCGCGTCTGGGCCGGCTCAATGCAGACCTGCCGGACCTGCGCCTGCACCTGTCAGCAGGCGAAGGCGACCTTGATCCACGGCGCCCCGGGCTGGATGCCCTGCTCGTCTTCGCCGAGCCACCCTGGCCGGCGGACATGCAGGTGTATGTCCTGGCCAGCGAAAGGATCGGCCCGGTGCTGAGCCCGCGTTTCACCGGCTTTGCCAAACTGCAGGACGCCCCGGCCAGCGCATTGCTGGGCGAGCCGTTGCTGCACACCACTTCGCGGCCACAGGCATGGCCGAGCTGGGCACAGCAAAGCGACCTCGACGCCAAGGCGCTGAAGTATGGTCAGGGGTTTGAGCATTTGTATTATTTACTGGAGGCGGCGGTAGCCGGGTTGGGTGTGGCGATTGCCCCCGAACCACTGGTAATCGAAGACTTGAAGGCGGGTCGCCTGGTTGCGCCGTGGGGTTTCAAAGAGACCCCGGCGCAACTGGCGTTGTGGTTACCCAAGCGCGCCGCGGATGGGCGCGCAAGGCAGCTGGCGCAGTGGCTTAAAAACGAGCTGCGCCAAACAGATTAGTCACCACGTTTGCACAGCAGGTAGGCTGCCAGCAAACCCAGTGCGCCTACAGCGACGCCGGCTGTGGTCCAAGGGTGTTCCTGAGCGTAGTCACGAGTGGCAATCCCGGTTTCGCGGGTTTTCACTTTGACTTCTTCGTAGGCATCGCTGAGCAGGTGGCGCGAATGTTTCAGCGCGCTCTCGGCGTTGGCTTTCAAGACTTTCAGGGTTTTGCGCGACTCGTCCGAGGCGTCGTCCTTCAGGCTTTCCAAAGACTTCAGAAGACTCTCGATCTCGGCTTCCATGCTTTGCAATGAGGCTTTACGTAAAGAGGTGTTGGCCATGGTGGCTCTCCTGCATTGGTGATGAGTGGCGTGTGTTGGTTGGGACTACAGCGGTTTGAGAAAGTGCAGTAAATCTGAACTTCTGCATCGAGTTGAGCGACAGAAGTAATACGAAAATTCACTGCTAGTCTGTATTTCATAACCCAAGGAGAACGCTATGACTGATCACCACACGTACAAGAAAGTCGAGCTGGTTGGCTCATCTGCCAGCAGCATCGAAGACGCAATCAACAACGCGCTGGCCGAAGCCAGCAAAACCATCAAGCACCTTGAATGGTTTGAAGTGACCGAGACTCGCGGCCATATTGAGAACGGCCGGGCTGCGCATTTTCAGGTAACACTTAAGGTCGGCTTCCGGATTGCCAGCAGCTGAGATTGAGCTAGTCTTCTGAACTTGCGCGCTGGCCGAATGCCATAGGGAATGGCAAAGCGCTACATGAGTGCGCCCGGTTAAATTTGGGCGCCCCTATTACTCCGACCAGAGAATGCATCAGATGAACAAGTTTATTTTGGCGGTAGGTCTGTTGAGCCTTGCCGGCACAGCATTCGCCGCGGGCAAGCCGTGCGAAGAACTCAAAGCCGAAATCGCCGCGAAGCTTGATGCCAAGGGCGTTTCCGGTTACTCGCTGGAAATCGTGGACAAAGGCACTGCGGCAGATGGCAAGGTGGTAGGCACCTGTGAAGGCGGTGCCAAAGAAATCGTCTACAAACGATAGGTTGATTCTGCGGTAACACTCAAAGCCGACGCGGTGGCGTCGGCTTTTTTATGCGCGGGGTTCAAGAATCAGCCCTTCATCACCTGCGCCAACAGTTCGTAGGAATGCACTCGGTCGGCATGCTCGTAGAGGTCGCTGGTGAAGATCAACTCGTCTGCCTGGGTCTGCTCAATCAGCACCTCCAGCTTCGCGCGAATTTTCTGCGGACTGCCGACCATCGCCAAGCCGAGGAAATCCCCCACCGCTTCCTTCTCATGAGGCAGCCACAGGCCGTCCATGGTTTTCACCGGAGGACGCTGCACCAGACTCTGCCCACGCATCAGCGCGAGGATTCGCTGGTACACCGATGTGGCCAGGTAATCAGCTTGTTCATCGGTATCGGCAGCCACCAACGGCACGCCCAGCATCACGTAAGGCTTGTCCAGAACCGCTGAAGGCTTGAAATGATTGCGATAGACGCGAATCGCCTCATGCATGAAGCGCGGTGCGAAATGGGAAGCGAAGGCGTAGGGCAAACCGCGCTCACCGGCCAGTTGCGCACTGAACAAGCTCGAACCCAGCAACCACACCGGCACGTTTGTGCCTGTGCCAGGCATGGCGATGATGCGCTGGTCCGGCGTGCGCGGGCCAAGGTAACGCACCAGCTCCGCGACATCCGCCGGGAAGTCGTCGGCACTGCCGGAGCGTTCACGCCGCAGTGCGCGGGCGGTCATCTGGTCAGAGCCGGGGGCGCGCCCCAGGCCAAGGTCAATGCGGCCTGGGTAAAGGCTTTCCAAGGTGCCGAACTGTTCGGCGATCACCAAAGGCGCGTGGTTGGGCAGCATCACCCCACCGGAACCAACACGAATGGTCGAGGTACCACCTGCCAGGTAACCCAGCAAAACCGAGGTTGCCGAACTGGCGATGCCGTCCATGTTGTGGTGTTCAGCAACCCAGAAGCGGTTGTAGCCGAATTTTTCGACATGCTGCGCCAAGTCCAGGGAATTGCGCAGAGACTGGGCCGCACTGCCGTTTTCGCGCACAGGCACCAGGTCCAGGGTGGAAAATTTTACGTCGGTCAATCGTTTCATAAACCTGCTTCTCCAATCGGGGGGGCGCAGGTTTTTTCTTGCGAACGAAAACCTGCCGAATCCATAAGCGTGTTTCATGCAATGAGGGCATATACCCGAGTTTCAATAGGCAAGGCAAAAAAACCTACGAAAATGGTAGGACTTTTCAGTTCGGGTGAACTTTGCACCTACGTCTATCCTCAGAACCCTAGCAACCGAAAACCACGAAGGCGCGGCAATTCGCGCCCGAACTTGAGGAGGCAGACATGGCTATCACTAAGAAAGCATCGGCTCACTGGGAAGGTGACCTGAAAACCGGTATCGGCTCGATTTCCACCGAAACCGGCGTACTGCGCGAGGCCCCATATGGCTTCAAGGCTCGGTTTGAAGGCGGTAAAGGTACCAACCCGGAAGAATTGATCGGCGCCGCACATGCGGGCTGTTTCTCCATGGCGTTCTCGATGATCCTCGGCGATGCCGGGCTCAAGGCTGACAGCATCGATACCAACGCCGAAGTGACCCTGGATCAGGTTGAAGGGGGTTTCGCGATCACTGCGGTCAAGCTGATCCTCAAGGCGAAGATCCCGGGCGCGTCCCAGCAGCAGTTTGAAGAATTAAGTAACAAAGCCAAAGAAGGCTGCCCGGTTTCCAAAGTGTTGAATGCGAAAATCACTCTGGACGCCACCCTGGTCAGCTAAATCTGCCTGGGCGGGACAAAGATCGCGGTCTGCGGCAGCTTCTACCCAGGTAGAAACTGTCATGGACGGCGATCTTTTTTGTCCTGAAACAAAACCCCGAAGGTCAATCTGTGGTCGAATAAATGACAGCAGCTTTAGCGCACGACCGTGCGCGCTGCCGGAAAAGGAGCTTCACCATGAAACGTTTTGCCTTGGCGATTATCTGCGGTGCACTGGCGACTTCGGCCATGGCGGCGCCCAAGGATTGCGAAGAACTCAGGAAAGAGATCGAGATCAAGATCCAGGCGAATGCCGTGCCTTCCTACACACTGGAAATCGTGTCCAAGGAAGAAGCGGACAAGCATGACGTGGCAATGGTCGTCGGTTCCTGCGAAAACGGCACCAAAGCCATCATCTACCAGAAAAACGACACCTGATCCGACTCACATCAGGCAGTTGACCTGGCGGTCTTCCGCCACGATCTCACGCTTGGCGTTGTACAGCCGGGCACTTGGGGTAAACGCCAGATTTCGGGCTTCCAGCAAGTATCGCTGGCCAGCCTCGAAATGGTCGTAGTTGATGGTCAGGTAGCACAACCGCTCTACCGGTCCAGTCATCAGGCTCCCGCCGCCGCCAAACACTTCGAAGTCAAAACGCACCAGCAGCTCATGGCTGCCTGGCGTGACCTGATAAAAGCGGCCATCCCGTAATCTCTGGTTATCCAGGCGCTCGGCCATCAGCAACTTGCCACCGGGACTCGGTGTCGCGAAGTCGACCCACGCCATCTGCGGGTTGATGGCTGGCATCGGGCTTTGGCATCCGGCGACGAAACTGGCGGCGAGCAACAGCAGCAACCTGCGCATGATAGATGTCCTGGGTTCTGGACATTCAGCATAGCGCCGATCAAGTGCGCTGGCAGCCTGCCGGTGTGGCTTGGCCGATCACCTTGCGCTGTTGATCATAAAGCTTTGCCCAGGGCCGGAAGCCGATGTTGCCCGCTTGTAGCTGATAACGTTCCCCTGCGTTGAAATCCTTGAATTTCAAATTCAGTTGGCAATCTCGCCACAGTGGTTCGGCATCAGGACCGATGTTGGTCGCGGCCACCGGGAATTGATAACGCACAGTCAACTCATGGCTACCGGGCTGAACCTCAAAATAACGCTTGTCGGTAGCAGCTTTGGCATCGACTTGCAGTGCTTGCAGGGCGCTGTCTTCCTGCTTCGAGTCGAGGTCGATCCAGGCCTGCGATGGGTCGTGATGGGGCAATCCGAATCCAGCACAGCCTGTCAGCATCAACAGGCCACCCGTCAGCATCAATTTGCGCATAGCGGAGCTCCAGTGCGGCGGGATAGTCTTGCGAGCAGACTTTCCAGGGATGATTTTATTTTGATCAGGCCTTTTCCAAGCCATGGGTTACTTGATCGCGTTTTCCGCATTTTGTTTCCGGGTGTGATGCTTTTGTTGCTCAATGGCTGCACCAGCATCAGCTATTACAGCCAGTTGGCCAGCGGACAGTTGCAGCTGTTACGTGCTCGCGAGCCAGTGTCCGAGGTAGTCGCCGATCCCGCGCGAGACCCGCAATTGCGTGCGCATTTGGCTCAGTCGCAGCAAGCCCGGTCGTTCGCCAGCGATCAACTGCACTTGCCAGACAACCAGAGTTACCGCCTGTATGCCGACATTGGCCGACCGTTTGTGGTGTGGAACGTTTTCGCCACCCCGGAGTTTTCCCTGACTGCGCAAAATCACTGCTTTCCGATCGCCGGCTGCGTGGCTTATCGCGGTTATTACAGCCAGGGTGCCGCTCGCGGCGAGGCCGCTGTGCAGCGACTGCAAGGTATGGACGTAACAATTGGCGGAGTCGAGGCCTATTCGACGCTCGGCTGGTTCAACGATCCGATTATCAGTTCCATGATGAGCTGGGGCGACGAGCGGCTGGCGACGCTGATCTTCCACGAGCTTGCCCATCAGCGTCTTTACGTGAAGGACGACACCGAGTTCAACGAGTCCTTTGCGACATTCGTGGAGCAGGAAGGCACACGGCAATGGCGCGCCTTCCGCCACCTGCCCGCAGACAATGGCTCGCAAGCGCGACAACGCGATGAATTCATTGAACTGGTCCTGGCCACCCGCGCGCGCCTCGAACTCCTCTACACCCTGCCGCTCCCACCCGAACAGATGCGTCAGCGCAAGGCGGCGGAATTTGAACGGTTACGCACGCAATACCGCAAAATCCGCGACAGCCAGTGGTCTGGGGACAAACGGTACGACGCCTGGATCAACGCCCCAATGAACAACGCCCGGCTGCTACCGTTTGGACTGTATGACCAGTGGGTGCCGGCATTCGAGGTGTTGTTTCAGCAGACAGGCGGGAACTGGCCAGCGTTTTACGCAGCGGCAGAGAAGCTTGGTGCGTTACCGGCGGAGCAGCGCAAGGCGGCGCTGAAGGCGCTGGCAGAGTCTTGATGCTTTGCTGTCGGGGCGGACGCCATCGCGGGCAAGCCTTGCTCCCACAAATTCTGTGGGAGCAAGGCTTGCCCGCGATGAGGCCGACATATACTCCCTAATTCTCGACTAAACCCAGATTGCGTCCCACAACGGATACTCACCGGCTTTCTTGACCAGACCGGCGCGCAGCGGATTGGCGACTATGTATCGCGCAACTGCCTGCAAATCCTCTTCCCGACGAATCGCCCGATCATGAAAACCCTCCTGCCACAGTGGGCCGACTCTGCCCAGAGCCCGATTGAGGGCAACCGTCGACCGCGACTTCGTGCGGCCGATTAGTTTGGATAACTCAATGTTCTGTAGCTCGATCAGCCAATGAAAATGATCTGGCATGACACGAATGCCAATGTGTTGGCAAATTGTTCCTGCTGAGCCTTTTTAAATGCATCGACGACTATTCGACCATGTCGGAACTCGGAAAAAATCGGCTGGCGATGCAATAGGACGACGGTCAGCAGGTAAATTTGTCCTGATTCCGAATATCTTCCGGCTCGTAATTGATGAGAGAGATGCTGGCTGGGCATGGCGATCCTCCTTGATCTGGTCTTGTTGAGGCTAGATCAACGGAGGAAGCATTGGCGTCGGACAGTTGGTCGGGATGTGTCCTCAAGGACGCCATCGCGGGCAAGCCTTGCTCCCACAGGATCAACGCAATTGTTGCGACATTCTGCAGGCCAAGGCTTGGCTTGGCTTGGCTTGCCTTGGCAGCTGTGGGAGCAAGGCTTGCCCGCGATGACTTAGTCACTAACGCCTCAAAAACGCCTTATGCAGCTCATCCAGCGTTTCAAAATGATAGGCCGGGGTTTCTGCGCTCAACTCTTCCCGACTGCCAAAACCATACCCCACCGCAGCCGCATCCAGCCCGTTACTGCGCGCGCCGATGAGGTCGTGCTTGCGATCGCCGATCATCAGCGTGGTCGTCGGGTCCAGCCCTTCTTCGGCCAACAGGTGAGCAATCAGCTCAACCTTATTGGTGCGGGTGCCGTCCAGTTCGCTGCCGTAAATCACCTTGAAATGCTTGGCGAAATCGAAGTGGCGGGCGATTTCCCGGGCGAAAACCCAGGGCTTGGAGGTCGCGATATATAGCTGGCGGCCCTGCCCGCCCAGGGTTTCCAGCATGGGCGCGACACCGTCGAAGACCCGGTTCTCATATAGCCCGGTGACCTTGAAACGTTCGCGGTAAAAGTTGACCGCTTCCCAGGCTTTAGGCTCATCGAAGTCGTAGAACTGCATGAACGCCTGTAACAGCGGCGGACCGATGAAGTGTTCAAGCTTGCTCAGGTCGGGCTCGTCGATCCCCAACTTGCCCAACGCAAACTGAATCGAACGGGTGATACCCTCGCGCGGGTCGGTCAAAGTGCCATCAAGGTCAAACAAGACGTTCTGGTAATGCATATCAAATCCTGAATTGAGGGTGTCCGATCAGAGCTGGTCGTAGCCTTCAGCCAAGTGCAGATCCTTGAGCTTCACGTAGTTCGCCGCGCTGTAGGTAAAAAAAGCGCGCTCCTTGTCCGTCAGCTCACGGACCTGTTTCACCGGGCTGCCCACATAGAGAAAGCCGCTCTCCAGGCGTTTTCCCGGCGGCACCAGGCTGCCGGCACCGATGATCACATCGTCGGCCACCACTGCACCGTCCATTACGATACTGCCCATGCCAATCAACACCCGGCTGCCCACGCTGCAACCGTGCAGCATGACTTTGTGCGCGATGGTCACGTCGTCGCCGATCAGCAACGGAAAGCCATCAGGATTGAACGGACCGGCATGGGTAATGTGCAGCACGCAGCCATCCTGGACACTCGTACGTGCACCAATGCGGATGCGGTGCATATCGCCCCGAATCACCGTCAGCGGCCAGACGGAACTGTCTTCGCCGATTTCGACGTCGCCGATGACCACCGCCGAACTGTCGACAAAAGCGCCCTTGCCCAGCAATGGCGCGTGGTTCTGATATTTGCGAAGCGTCACGATAGGCTCTCTCTCTGTAGCTGATAGCTGCGGTCGGCGTCGATTGTAATTAAGATGGGGCAATGTTTCTTCCAGCCAAGGTGCCAACCGTGAGCGTGAACAACCCTCTTTTGCAGTCCTATGACCTGCCGCCGTTCTCCGCGATCCGTGCCGAGCACGTGCAACCGGCCATCGAACAGATACTCGCGGATAACCGCGCAGCCATTATCGAGATCCTCAAGACCCAGGGCAAACAACCGACCTGGGCCGGCCTGGTATTGGCGATGGACGAACTGAACGACCGCCTGGGCGCCGCCTGGAGCCCGGTCAGCCATTTGAATGCCGTGTGCAACAGCGCTGAATTGCGCGAAGCTTACGAATCCTGCCTGCCAGCCCTTAGCGCCTATTCCACCGAGATGGGCCAGAATCGCGAGCTGTTCCAGGCCTTCGAAGCCTTGGCCAACAGCCCGGAAGCTGCCGGATTCGACGTTGCACAGAAAACTATCCTGGAACACTCCCTGCGCGACTTCCGCCTGTCGGGTATCGATCTGCCGGAAGCCGAGCAGAAGCGTTACGCCGATGTGCAGAGCAAGTTATCGGAGCTGGGTAGCCGCTTCTCCAATCAATTGCTCGATGCCACGCAGGCGTGGACCAAGCACGTTACCGATGAGGCCAACCTTGCTGGCCTGACCGATTCCGCCAAGGCGCAAATGGCTGCTGCTGCCCAGGCCAAAGGGCTGGATGGGTGGCTGATCTCCCTGGAATTCCCGAGTTACTACGCGGTAATGACGTATGCCCATGACCGCGCCCTGCGCGAAGAAGTCTACGCCGCCTACTGCACCCGTGCGTCGGACCAGGGGCCAAATGCCGGGCAGAACGATAACGGCCCGGTGATGGAAGAAATTCTCGACCTGCGCCAGGAGCTCGCCAAACTGCTGGGCTTCGCCAGCTTTTCGGAGTTGAGCCTGGCCACCAAGATGGCCGAGTCCAGCGACCAGGTCATCAGCTTCCTGCGCGACCTTGCCAAACGCAGCAAGCCGTTCGCAGCCCAAGACCTCGAACAGCTCAAGGCCTACGCCGCCGAGCAAGGCTGCCCGGACCTGCAAAGCTGGGACAGTGGTTTCTACGGGGAAAAACTGCGCGAACAGCGTTACAGCGTTGCCCAGGAAACACTGCGTGCCTATTTCCCGATCGACAAGGTACTCAGCGGCCTGTTCGCCATTGTTCAGCGTCTGTACGGCATCGAGATCGCCGAGCAGAAAGGCTTCGACACCTGGCACCCGGATGTCCGTCTGTTCGAGATCAAGGAAAATGGTCAGCACGTGGGCCGATTCTTCTTCGACCTGTACGCCCGCGCCAACAAGCGCGGCGGCGCCTGGATGGACGGCGCTCGCGATCGTCGCCGCACTGCTGAAGGTTTGCTGCAGAACCCGGTGGCCAACCTGGTGTGCAACTTCACCCCAGCCGACAGCGGCAAGCCGGCGCTGTTGACCCACGATGAAGTGACCACGCTGTTCCACGAATTCGGTCACGGCCTGCACCACCTGCTCACCCGTGTGGAACACGCAGGCGTATCCGGCATCAACGGCGTAGCCTGGGATGCGGTCGAACTGCCTAGCCAGTTCATGGAAAACTGGTGCTGGGAACCAGAAGGTCTGGCGCTGATTTCCGGTCACTACGAAACCGGCGAACCGCTGCCTCAGGACCTGCTGGAAAAAATGCTCGCAGCGAAAAACTTCCAGTCCGGGCTGATGATGGTCCGCCAACTCGAATTCTCGCTGTTCGACTTCGAACTCCACGCCACCCACGGCGATGGCCGCAGCGTGCTGCAAGTGCTCGAAGGCGTGCGTGACGAGGTTTCGGTAATGCGCCCACCGGCCTACAACCGTTTCCCCAACAGCTTCGCGCACATCTTTGCCGGCGGGTATGCGGCGGGTTACTACAGCTACAAATGGGCAGAAGTGTTGTCCGCAGACGCGTTCTCGAAGTTTGAAGAAGACGGCGTCCTCAATGAACAAACCGGTCGCGCCTTTCGCGAAGCGATCCTGGCTCGCGGCGGCTCTCAGGAGCCGATGGTGCTGTTCGTCGACTTCCGTGGCCGTGCGCCATCGATTGACGCACTCTTGCGCCACAGCGGCCTGAGTGAGGACGCGGCAGCATGAGCGAGGGGCCTGTGATTACCAAAAGACGCTTTATTGCCGGAGCAGTTTGTCCGGCATGCAGCGAGCCGGATAAGTTGATGATGTGGAGCGAAAACGACGTTCCGCATCGGGAATGTGTGGCCTGCGGTTATGCCGACACACTCAATGAACAAGGCTTGTCGGTGCCCAAGGAATTGGGCACTCGGGTGAATACTTCAGCACTGAAGGTCGCGGACGCGAAAGTTCAGGCTGTGCAGTTTTTCCCCAACCCGAAACTAAAGAAAAAAGCTGACGAATAACACTGAGTAAGTACCACCTTCCGCTGCTCGACCGGGTGGAAGGTGGTATCTATTTACCACCCTTCTCCTGCGCTTCGTCCTTAGGCTGAACCCTTCAGCCCAACTCAAGGAAGAAGCCATGTTTGATACCAATCCACTACTGCAACGCGGGAACCTGCCGCCGTGGACGGACATCCGTGCCGAGCACCTGGCTCCCGCCATCGACTCCCTGATTGCCGATAACCGCCAAGCCATAGCCGAAATTATCGCCAGTCAATCAGCGACCCCGAACTGGGACGATCTCGTACCCGCCGTGGACGAAATAAATGCGCGCCTGGACGAGGCCATGAGCATCATCCAGATTCTCTCATTGGTGAAGCAAGAGGATGAGGCTTGGGAGGAGGAGAGCGAAAAATGCAGCGATGCCGTTGCGCAGTACATGCCTGAAACATTGGCTAATCACGCCCTGTTCAGCGCTTATCAACGACTGGCAGAGAGTCCGCCTGCGCTGAATTATGATGAGCCGCGCAAAGCAGTTTTGAACAAGATTTTGCGCAGGTTTCGCTTGGCCGGCATAGGTTTGCCCAACGAACAACGACAGTTACTCGCCCGCCTGAACCGGAATATCGATGTGCTGCGGAACCTGTTTCTGAGCAATCTGGACAGTGCCAGTGCAGCCTGGAGCAAACGCGTCGACGATGTCACCCAACTGCGTGGTTTGTCTGCGGCGACACTGGAGCGCCTGGCGCTCAACGCGCGACAGGCGGGGCACGAAGGTTGGCTGATGCGTCTGGATCAGGACACCTGGAGCCGAGTGATGGCGTATGCCGAAGATCGATCGCTACGCGAAGAATACTTTATCGCTTACTTCACGCGAGCCTCTGATCAAGGTCCTCATGCCGGTCAGTTCGATAATGGTCCGGTGCTGGAGTTGTTGTTGTCTCTGCGTCACCAGAAAGCCAGGTTGCTGGGATTTGAGAACTTCGCGCAACTCAGCCTCGCAACGGAGATGGCCGAATCCACTGCGCAAGTCACAGGCTTCCTGCGGCAGCAAATCATGCTGACGACGCCGGCCATTGAAAAGGATGCCGATGAGTTGAACGCGTTTGCTCTCGAGCGCGGCCTGACAGAGGTCCAACCGTGGGATCTTGAGTTTCTCTGCGAACAATTACGCCAGCGAAAAATCGGTGGGGCGCTGAAGAACCTTCGGGCGTATTTTCCGCTGGATGGGACATTGCAGCGACTCTGCCTGTTCAGCGAGCACATGTTTGGCATCCAGATCGTCGAACAGAAGGTCTTCAGTCGCTGGCATCACAGCGTGCGACTGTTTCAAGTCTGCGAACATGGCTCGGTGATTGGGTATATTTACCTCGACCCTTTTCATCGGGATGAAGCGCCGGACTATGCCTGGACGGCTACGCCAAGCAATCGGCGGTTAGACGCTGAAGGTCGATTGACACTGCCGATCGCTGTGCTTTATGGCAACTTCACACCTGGGAATGCCGGTACTCCTTGCCTTCTGGCCCAGAAGGACTTGCGCGTTTTATTCCACGAGTTCGGCCATTGCCTGCAGCACGTATTGACCCGCTCGCCTCACCATCACCTGTCCGGTATTACCCAACTGGGACGCGATACGGCGGAGTTCACCGGACAATTGTTCGAGCTTTGGTGCTTATCAAGAGATTTTCTACTGTGGTTGGCCGCTCACCATCACACAGGTGAGCGCCTGACCGAAGAGCGCGTCGACGCAGCTCTGGCAGCCATTCACACCCAAACCAGTCGGCAAACTGCTGAGCTGTTAATGGCAGCACTGTTCGACTTCGAATTGCACAGGAGCCAAGGTGATGGGCGCAGTGTCGAGCAAATCTTCGACGCCGTGCAGGGCGAGATTCCCCAAATGCAACTGCCGTCCTACTGTCGGTTCGCCAACAGCTTCGACTACATGGTGACGGGGTACGCGGCTTCGGTTTACGCCTATAAATGGTCGGGCGTACTGGCGACGGAGGTATTTGAACGGTTTCAGAAAGATTGGGTGTTCAACCCGCAAACAGGAAGGGAATTTCGCGAAGCGTTTTTTTCACCGGGTGATTCGCGCTCGCTGCTGGTCGCCTTGGAAGAGTTCCTCGGACAGCCGCTCCCGGACAGTTTTTTCAACACGCCAGTGACGCCTCCCAACTAAACGGATGCTCCCTGGCAAACATCTGCACCACCTTCCCCCTGAATGTGGGAGGGTGGTATTCACTTATAAAAAAACCATTAAAAACTTTCAAATAAAAAAAGGCGCTAAACTACCGCGCCAAAGTCAGGGAATCGCTAGATACTATTGGAGGACAGTAACAAGATCATAATTCTTATATCAGGGATTAACGATTTTTGAGTACGCTTTAGCCAATGCCAGTAAAACCGCCTTGTCCTGCGGGTCGATAGTACCGTTACCGTCATAGTCGTTGAGAACCGGGTCCATCGAGAAAGTTAAACCGCCATCATTCGACACCGCCTCGCGGCAGGTGGAGTCCAGCAATGAACAGACTGCCTCACGCCTGACCGGATCATAACCCTCTTCTTTCAATGCAAATTGCATCGAAACTCGCACTTCGTTGGGATTTATGGCAGATGGCCTTAGCAGCTGGAGAAATATACCGCGCTGGTTGTAGCAAGACATTATTAAATCCTTTTAATAAGTTAGAAGTGTGCACTTCAGTGCACGAAAGAATACTGACAGAAGGGATAAATACGCCAGTCGCCAAGTATTTCTCAACATGACCTGAACGAGATACTCCGCCGAACGGCACTGTTCGATTACACCGAAGCCGTATACTGTATGCACATACAGCTAAAGAGGCCTTTCCGATGGCTACCCCACTCCCACCCCGTGGCCGCGGCACTGCCACCAACCCGCACAATCGATTCGCGCCGAATCGATCGGTAGCCGAGGACGACGGTTGGTATCAGGAAGTGCCGCTCACCCAAGGCACGGAAGTACGCTTCGAAACTGCGAAGACCATCATCACTCGCAACAACTCGCCAGACCTTCCATTCGACCGTTCGATCAACCCTTATCGCGGCTGTGAGCACGGTTGCATCTACTGTTATGCCCGGCCCAGCCATGCCTATTGGGACATGTCGCCCGGGCTCGATTTCGAAACCCGGCTGATCGCCAAGACCAATGCCGCCGACGTGCTGGAAGAACAGCTATCCAAACGCGGCTACCAATGCGCGCCAATCAACCTGGGCTCCAACACGGACCCTTACCAGCCGATCGAACGCGAACACAGGATCACCCGTAAAACCCTGGAAGTGCTGCTGCGCTACCGACATCCGGTCACCATCATCACCAAGGGCTCGCTGATTCTTCGCGATCTTGATCTGCTGACCGAGCTCGCCGAACAAAGACTGGTGGCGGTCATGATCAGCCTGACCACCCTGGACGATGAGCTCAAGCGCATCCTCGAGCCCCGGGCCGCAGCGCCAAAAGCCCGGCTGCGAGCGATCCGGGTGATGCGTGAGGCCGGAATTCCGGTGGGAGTGCTGTGTTCGCCAATGATTCCGATGATCAACGACAGCGAACTTGAGAGCCTGCTCACCGAGGCGCAGGCAGCTGGCGCCCAGAGTGCCGCATACATGATGTTGCGCCTGCCTCTGGAAGTGGCACCGCTGTTCGAAGAATGGCTGGCCGCTCACTATCCTCAACGAGCTGCGCATGTGCTGAGCCTGATCCGCCAAAGCCGCGGTGGCGAGCTGTACGACAGCCGATTCGGCGCACGAATGCGCGGTGAGGGGCCCTTCGCCGACTTGCTTGCCCAGCGCTTCGCCAAAACCATCAAGCGCCTGGGGCTGAATCGTCGGGAGGGGTTTGATCTGGACTGCAATGCCTTCTGTCCACCGGGTCGCCAAATGTCGCTGATTTGAAGACAATAGGCCTATGGTTGAGATGTTGGAACAGCACTTGGCCACTAGCCCAGTCACGTTTTTTGTGACCTGGAACACAGGTTCTAGAGCGGTTGATTCAGTTTGAGTTAAGTTTCGCGGGCTACCTTGTTCATCGAGTGACTGACGGGTCGAGATTTTTTGGCCTGGATGTTTTCAACAGCCACTGGCTTCATATCGGATACAGCGGGAAAATTCCCTGACTCCGCCCAAGAGGATGAATTCATGAGTGACAAGGATAAACAGCCGCTGGCTGCGTCGGCTTCCGCCCAACCAGAGGCGGAGTCGGCCGATGCAGCGCTGCAGCATATCGTTGACGGCTTCTTGCATTTTCATCACGACGTCTTCCCCCAGCAGGAAGAACTGTTCAAGAAACTCGCGACGGCACAAAGTCCCCGGGCGATGTTCATCGCCTGCGCCGATTCTCGCATCGTTCCTGAATTGATCACCCAGAGCGCACCAGGCGACCTGTTCGTCACCCGTAACGTCGGCAACGTGGTGCCGCCTTATGGGCAAATGAACGGCGGTGTATCCACCGCAATCGAGTACGCGGTGTTGGCGCTCGGCGTGCAGCACATCATCATTTGCGGACACTCCGATTGCGGCGCCATGCGCGCAGTGCTGAACCCCGATAGCCTGGAAAAAATGCCAACGGTCAAAGCCTGGCTGCGCCACGCAGAAGTGGCCAAGACCATGGTTCATGAAAACTGCAACTGCGCCGATGAAAACGAAAGCATGCACGTCCTCACCGAAGAGAACGTGATCGCGCAGCTCCAGCACCTGCGCACGCATCCTTCGGTGGCTTCGCGCATGGCCAACGGTCATCTCTTCATCCATGGCTGGGTCTACAACATCGAAACCAGCGAAATAAAAGCTTACGACGCGGACAAAGGTTGTTTCCTGCCATTGGATGGCAGCCATCCGATCCCGGTGGCGACGCCCAAAGCGCGCTTCTAACTCCTCCTAAACCCCTGTGTGACAAGACCAAGGCTGCTGAAAAAGCAGCCTGGCTTTGCCACGCCTGAAGAAATGTCGGGAGAATCAACATGCGTGCTGCGCAACTCAAAGCTGCACTGCCACGGGAGCTGCTCGCTTCTGTGGTCGTATTTCTGGTGGCCCTGCCCTTGTGCATGGGCATCGCCATCGCTTCCGGCCTGCCACCGGCGAAGGGCCTGATCACCGGGATCATCGGCGGGCTGGTAGTAGGCTGGCTCGCCGGGTCGCCCTTGCAAGTCAGTGGTCCTGCGGCCGGGCTCGCGGTACTCGTGTTCGAACTGGTGCGCCAGCACGGCATCGCCATGCTCGGGCCGATCCTGCTGCTGGCGGGATTCCTGCAACTGGTGGCCGGTCGGCTGAAACTGGGCTGCTGGTTTCGGGTGACGGCACCAGCAGTGGTCTACGGCATGCTCGCCGGTATTGGCGTGCTGATCGTGTTATCACAGGTCCACGTGATGCTCGACGCGGTGCCTAAACCCTCCGGCCTGGATAACCTCGCCGCCTTCCCTGCTGCAGTTGCACAAGCCTTGCCCTCGGTTGGCTGGCAGGCTGGCTTGCTGGGACTGGGAACAATTGCAGTGATGTGGTTGTGGGAAAAGTTTCGTCCACATTCGTTGCGCTTCATTCCCGGCGCCCTTTTGGGTGTAGGTCTGGCGACCGGCGCGAGTCTGCTGATGGCCCTGCAGGTGAAACGAGTGGAGGTTCCCGCCAACCTTGCAGAAGCGATCGACTGGCTGAAGCCTGCGGACTTGCTGAACCTGGCCGACCCGACGGTGCTGATCGCCGCCTTTGCCGTGGCATTCATCGCCAGCGCCGAAACCTTGCTCTCCGCTGCAGCAGTCGACCGCATGCACAGCGGGCCGCGTTCCGACTTTGATCGGGAGCTGTCGGCCCAAGGTGTCGGCAACATGCTGTGCGGCCTGCTGGGCGCGCTGCCAATGACCGGTGTGATCGTGCGCAGCTCTGCCAACGTGCAAGCGGGCGCGACCACTCGACTGTCGACGGTGTTTCACGGGCTGTGGTTGCTGGCGTTCGTGTTGTTGCTTTCAAGTGTATTGCAGAGTATTCCGATAGCGAGCCTGGCGGGTGTTCTGGTCTACACCGGGTTCAAGCTAGTGGACATCAAGGCGTTTCGCGGTCTGGGGCGTTACGGCAGGATGCCGATGTTCACCTATGCGGCGACCGCACTGGCGATCGTCTTCACCGATTTGCTGACGGGTGTGTTGATCGGCTTCGGCCTGACACTGGCGAAGCTGGCATGGAAGGCTTCGCGCCTGAAGATCAGCCTGATCGATCTGCCTGCCGATGGCGAGATGGAGTTGCGCTTGAGCGGCGCTGCGACCTTTCTCAAGGTACCGGCGCTGACGCAGGTGCTGGGCACCATTCCCCCAGGCGCGACCGTGCACGTGCCGCTCAACAACCTGAGCTACATCGATCACTCGTGCCTGGAGCTGCTTGAAGAATGGGGACGGGCCAATGCGGCGAAGGGTTCGAAGCTGCTGATCGAAGCGCGTGGGCTCAAGCGCAGACTGGAAGGACGTTTACGTACCACTAGCGGTGTCGGATCCAGCGCATAGCCCTGTAGGAGCCCGATTGCTCGCGAAGGCGGCGCATCAGTCAACGATACTGTTGAATGACACATCGCAATCGCGGGCAACCCTTGCTCCCACGGGCGGCAGGTCAAGCCATCAAGCCGCTGGTTGATCCAGGTCCAGGCCCAACCCCAGCCGGCGCGACATGCAAGGCCAGCGCTTCCAGAAGTCCCCAGTATCCGGGCTGCTGAGTTTCTCACGATAGGCATCAACCGACTCCAGCGCAAAACTCTGGTCGTCGAGCAGTTCGTCGAGCGCGTGATGCACCGCCTCATCCAGCTGGTTGGCAAACTCTTCACCGATCAACTGATGGGCAATCAGGTTGGCAACAGTCATGTCCAATGGGATCAAGGGCTGGCCGAGATGCTTGATATACAGGTCGTTGACCTCTTCGACAAAGCGATGTGCCAGATAGGCTTCATCCAGCAGGCTGTCGAGCCCGATGTGGCCGGCCATGATGGCGGGCGGCTGGAGGAAATACTGCTCGGCAATTTTCAACACCGGTTTGATCTGCGACTCGATACCCGCTTCCTGCGCCACTGCGTTGGCTGCGTCCAGCAGGTCAGGCACCTCGTCGATGTAGGCGCAGACAAAACGTGTCAGCACACCTTTGGCATCCGTCTCCGGCAGCTGGATGGAGGGGTGTAGATGTGGCAGTTTGCTTTCCAGCTGACGAGTCAGCAGGCCAGTTTCGGCTTCGTGCTGTTGGGCTTTTTGGATCTGCTCGCGCAATGCGGCGGTGTTCATGAAAACTCCAGGGAACAAGGCAAAGAAATAGGGAAGACATAACTTAGCTGGCGTAGGAAAAATCCTCAGACGCATTTGTCATAATTATTTCACTCTTAAGACATCAAAGTTATATCCATTTGCCACCACTCGTCTGCATCCTTCTCCATTCGTGCCCTTGAGCGCAAGTGCGCTCTGTCTCGGTTGTTTTACGCCATCGCATTGCGAGGTCCCAGTCGGTGTCTATACTCGGGTTGGAATGGAGTTAGCTGATGACGCCCGACTGCACACGCAGCAAGGCCCGGCAATCAAGTTCGTAGTCTGAAAAGCCGCTCCCTTGCCACTGGTGAAAGCCGGCGGGATAACAAGAACGATAAGGGGAACCCGCAATGATGCGACATCCACACGTCTGGATGGGCCTCCTGTTGTGGTCGATTTTCAGTCAGGCGCAAGCGGCCTGGACTGTGAATATGGCGCCTGGAGCGACTGAAATCAGTCACGCAGTATTTGACCTGCACATGACCATATTCTGGATCTGTGTAGTGATCGGCATCATCGTCTTCGGCGCCATGTTCTGGTCGATGATTCTCCACCGCCGCTCGACCGGGCAGGTGGCCGCGAAATTTCATGAAAGTACGACCGTAGAAATCCTTTGGACCATCGTGCCCTTCCTTATCCTGGTGGCCATGGCGGTTCCCGCGACTGCAACCCTGATCAAGATGTACGACGCCAGTGAGCCGGATATCGATATCCAGGTCACGGGCTATCAGTGGAAGTGGCACTACAAATACCTGGGTCAGGACGTCGAGTTCTTCAGCAACCTGGCCACCCCCGCCGAGCAGATCCACAACAAGGAAGCCAAGGGCGAGCACTACTTGCTCGAAGTCGACAAGCCTCTGGTGCTGCCGATTGGTGCCAAGGTGCGTTTCCTGGTGACCTCCGCCGACGTGATCCACTCCTGGTGGGTACCCGCCTTTGCGGTCAAGCGCGATGCGATTCCGGGGTTCGTCAATGAAGCCTGGACCCGCATCGACAAACCCGGCATCTACCGCGGTCAGTGCGCCGAGCTGTGCGGCAAAGACCATGGCTTCATGCCGATCGTAGTCGAGGTCAAGGAAAAGGCCGATTACGAAAAATGGTTGGGCGAACGCAAGGCTGAAGCGGCGCAACTCAAAGAGCTGACGAGCAAGGAATGGACCCTCGAAGAACTCGTAGAGCGCGGTGACAAGGTCTACCACACCACTTGCGTGGCCTGTCACCAGGCTGAAGGCCAGGGTCTGCCGCCGATGTTCCCGGCTCTCAAGGGCTCGAAAATCGCAACCGGGCCGAAAGACGCACACTTGGGCATTGTCTTCCACGGCAAACCCGGCACTGCCATGGCGGCGTTCGGCAAACAGCTGTCGGAAGTCGACATTGCAGCGGTGGTGACTTACGAACGTAACGCCTGGGGCAACAACAAAGGCGACATGGTCACTCCTAAAGAAGTGCTGGAGCTGAAACAGGCGGAAAGCAAATGACCCGGTCTATTGCGTACCCAAGGAACCGGTCGGGGCAACGTGCCTCGGCCTGCCTAGCCCATTCGTTCTCGGGAGTACGGCCATGAGCGCTGTAATCGATGACCACGGTCATGCCGCTGACCATGCCCACGGCCCCGCCAAAGGCCTGATGCGCTGGGTGCTGACCACCAACCACAAGGACATCGGCACGCTGTACCTGTGGTTCGCGTTTTCCATGTTCCTGCTCGGTGGTTCGTTCGCGATGGTGATTCGCGCCGAACTGTTCCAACCGGGCCTGCAGATCGTCCAGCCGGAGTTCTTCAACCAGATGACCACCATGCACGGCTTGGTGATGGTCTTCGGGGCGGTGATGCCGGCGTTCGTCGGCCTCGCCAACTGGATGATCCCGCTGATGATCGGCGCGCCGGACATGGCTCTGCCGCGGATGAACAACTTCAGCTTCTGGCTGTTGCCGGCCGCATTCATTCTGCTGGTATCGACCCTGTTCACCCCCGGTGGCGGGCCCAACTTCGGCTGGACGTTCTACGCCCCGCTGTCGACAACCTATGCACCGGAAAGCGTGACGTTCTTCATTTTCGCCATCCACCTGATGGGGATCAGTTCGATCATGGGCGCGATCAACGTGATCGCCACCATCCTCAACCTGCGCGCCCCTGGCATGACGTTGATGAAAATGCCGCTGTTCGTCTGGACCTGGCTGATCACCGCTTTCCTGCTGATTGCGGTGATGCCGGTACTGGCCGGGTGCGTGACGATGATGCTGATGGACATCCACTTCGGCACCAGCTTCTTCAGTGCTGCCGGCGGCGGTGACCCGGTTTTGTTCCAGCATGTGTTCTGGTTCTTCGGACACCCTGAGGTATACATCATGATCCTGCCGGCCTTCGGCGCCGTCAGCTCGATCATCCCGACCTTCTCGCGCAAGCCGCTGTTCGGCTACACCTCGATGGTCTACGCCACGGCGAGCATCGCGTTCCTGTCGTTCATCGTCTGGGCGCACCACATGTTCGTGGTCGGCATTCCGCTGGTAGGCGAGTTGTTCTTCATGTACGCCACGCTGCTGATCGCGGTGCCGACGGGGGTGAAGGTGTTCAACTGGGCCAGCACCATGTGGCAAGGCTCGCTGACCTTCGAGACGCCGATGCTGTTCGCCGTAGCGTTCGTGATCCTGTTCTCTATCGGCGGCTTCTCCGGCTTGATGCTGGCCATCGCTCCGGCGGACTTCCAGTACCAGGACACCTACTTCGTGGTCGCGCATTTCCACTACGTGCTGGTGCCAGGGGCGATCTTCGGGATCTTCGCTTCGGCCTACTACTGGCTGCCGAAATGGACCGGCCACATGTACGACGAAACCCTCGGCAAGCTGCACTTCTGGCTCTCGTTCATCGGCATGAACATGGCCTTCTTCCCGATGCACTTCGTGGGGCTGGCGGGCATGCCGCGGCGGATTCCGGACTACAACCTGCAGTTCGCCGACTTCAACATGGTGTCGTCTATTGGCGCATTCATGTTTGGCACCACGCAGCTGTTCTTCCTGTTCATCGTGATCAAAACCATTCGTGGCGGCCCGCCCGCACCGGCCAAACCGTGGGATGGCGCGGAGGGCCTGGAGTGGAGCATTCCATCACCGGCGCCGTATCACACCTTCACCACGCCGCCGGAAGTGAAATGAACGCTTTAGCTTTTGTGGGAGCGGGCTTGCTCGCGAAGAACGATGACGCGGTGTTCCTGTTAAACCGCAGCGCCTGCTTCGCGAGCAAGCCCGCTCCCACAGTGATCGGCGCCGAGGGCAGGGATCATGGCTGACTCGATTTCGATGAAAAAACTGGTCACCCGCCTGTTACTGGTGGTGGTGGCAATGTTCGTCTTCGGGTTTGCCCTGGTGCCGATCTACGACGTGATGTGCAAGGCGTTCGGTATCAATGGCAAAACGTCCGGACAGTATGAAGGTGAACAGACGGTCGACCTGTCGCGCCAGGTGCGGGTGCAGTTCCTGTCCACCAACTCCGCCGACATGTCCTGGGACTTTTATCCGAAGCACGATGAATTGACTGCCAACCCAGGCGCGGTGAACGAGATGATTTTCATCGCGCACAATCCGACTGATCGCCCAATGAGCGCCCAGGCCGTGCCGAGCATCGCGCCCAGCGCTGCAGCTGCGTACTTCCACAAGACCGAATGTTTCTGCTTCACCCAGCAAGTGCTGCAGCCCGGTCAACGGATCGAGATGCCGGTACGTTTCATCGTTGACCGTGACATGCCCAAGGATGTGAAGCACCTGACGCTGTCCTACACGCTGTTCGATATCACCGCCCGACATCCACCGGTAGCTGTAAACACTGGCGGCTGAGCGTGCCCGATAAGGAGAACAATAAATGGCAACTCATGAACACTATTACGTACCGGCCCAGAGCAAGTGGCCGATCATTGCCACGGTCGGCATGTTTGTCACCGTGTTCGGCCTGGCGACCTGGTTCAACGACCTGAAAGCAGCGCGACCGGAATCCCACGGCCCGCTGATCTTTTTCGTCGGCGGCCTGCTGGTGGCGTACATGCTGTTCGGCTGGTTCGGTACGGTAATCAAGGAAAGTCGCAGCGGCTTGTACAGCGCGCAGATGGACCGGTCGTTTCGCTGGGGCATGAGCTGGTTCATCTTTTCCGAAGTGATGTTCTTCATCGCCTTCTTCGGAGCGCTGTTCTATGTGCGGCAAGTCTCCGGGCCCGCGCTCGGCGGAGAAGGCGCCAAAGGCATAGCTCACATGCTCTGGCCCAACTTCGAATTTGTCTGGCCGTTGCTGAACAACCCTGACTCAAAACTCTTTCCACCACCCAAGGACGTCATCAGCCCATGGGGCCTGCCGTTGCTCAACACGGTGTTGTTGGTGAGCTCCAGCGTGACCGTGACCATCGCCCACCACGCCCTGAAAAAGGGCCATCGCGGCGCGCTGAAAATCTGGTTGGCGATCACCGTGCTACTGGGCTGTGCGTTTCTTGGCTTCCAGGCTGAAGAGTACATCCACGCTTACAAGGAACTGGGCCTGACCCTGGGTTCGGGCATCTACGGCGCGACGTTCTTCATGCTCACCGGGTTCCACGGCGCCCACGTCACCATGGGCACGATCATCCTTTTCGTGATGCTGATGCGGGTGATGCGCGGGCACTTCGACAACGAGCATCAGTTCGGCTTCGAGGCGGCGAGCTGGTATTGGCACTTCGTGGACGTGGTGTGGATCGGTTTGTTCGTCTTCGTTTACGTGCTTTGACGCTTCACCAAGGTGCGTGAGAAACCAACTGGCCGCTGAAGAAACCCCAGGCGATCAAGCCGACAGTGATGGCGGCCAGGGCTACACGAACACTCAAGGCAATGACGAGGCGATTCGAGTTGCTGTCGTCCTTGACCAGAAAAAACAGGCCGCTGAACAGGCTGACAACCGTGGCAATCAGCATCAGGACGATAGCTGCTTTGAGCATGGTGAGACTCCAGGGGAAATGCGATGCACTTGAGTATAGCTATCGCGACTACCGACTTTCTGGCGACGTCATGAAGCGCTTCCGGCCGGGTTTCGTGCCGACTTTGGTGGTAGCCCTGTTGCTGCCACTACTGGTCTCGCTCGGCTTCTGGCAACTGAGCCGCGGCGCCGAGAAAAGCGCGCTGCTGGACAGTTATGCCGAGCGACGGGTGGCGGAACCGATGTCCAGCACCGAACTGCCACACACAGCGGACCCGGCCTTCCGCCGAGTCGTGCTGCATGGCCAGTTCGACGCGGCGCACAGCCTGCTGCTGGATAACCGCCAACGCGGCGGCAAGGTTGGGGTCGAATTGCTGCAACCGTTTCAGGACCGAGCCAGCGGCCAGTGGCTGCTGGTCAATCGCGGCTGGCTGCCATGGCCGGACCGGCGCATCCCTGCGCAATTCGCCACGCCTGGCGAAGCGCTGACCCTTATCGCCTGGGTCTACGTATCTCCGGGCGCGACCTTCCAGCTCCACGCCGACCCCGCGACCGCCGCCTGGCCGCAACTGGTAACAGCGGTTGAACCGGCGAAGCTCTGGGCAGCACTCGAGCGCGATGGCTTCCCTTACGAATTACGTGCAGAACCCGGCCCCGGCATCTATCAGGCTGATTGGCCGGTGGTTGCCATGGGTCCGGAAAAACACATCGCTTATGCCGTGCAGTGGTTCGCCATGTCGATCGCCCTGCTCGGCCTGTATCTCTACCTCGGCTGGCACAACGCAAAGGAGAAACACCATGGGAGCGGCCATGAATCCACCCAGCATGTCTGAAGCGAAGTCGCCGGTGAGCCGGCGCAAGGGTCGTTTGCAGCTGCTGCTGATTTTGCTCGGGGTAATCGGCCCGATGATCCTTGCCACCGGCATGTACAAACTGCAGTTCTGGGTGCCAGAGGGACGCAGTTATCACGGCGAGCTCATCGGCAATGGCCAGACCCGTGCCGACCTTGGCGTGCAGGCGCAGGAGCAACGCTGGCAAATGCTGGTAACTGCGCCCAAAGACTGCTCGGTTGACTGCCAGCAACTGGTGTACCTGGCGCGCCAGGTGCAGATCGGCCTCTCTCGCGATGCGTCTCGGGCCACTCACGCCTTGGCCGCCGCGCAGCCGCTGAACAGCGAGTACGAAGCCAAGCTCGCCCGCGAATACCCACAGCTGCAACGTTATCCCATGGACTTGACCACGTTCAGCAAGACCACCGGTGACCAGGCCGTGCCGCAGCTATGGATCATCGACCCCCACGGCAACCTGGTGCTGCGCTACGACCCAACCGTCAAGGGCAAGGACCTGCTCAACGACCTGCGCCATTTGTTGAAACTGTCGAACATCGGATAAGGGCATCGTCATGGCCAAACCTGGATTTCGCCTCGCGCTGTTTGCGACCCTGCTGGCACTGATAGTGGTGCTGCTCGGCGCCTACACTCGCCTGACCCACGCCGGCCTCGGCTGTCCGGACTGGCCGGGCTGCTACGGTTTTATCAGCGTGCCAAAAAGCGAAGCCCAGCTGGCCCATGCCGAATTGCATTTCCCGGATACCCCCGTCGAAGCCCATAAAGGCTGGAACGAGATGATCCATCGTTATTTCGCTGGCACCCTCGGGCTGCTGATTGCGGTATTGGCCGGGCGTGCCTGGGTGCATCGTCGGCATCCCGGGCAACCGGTGAAGTTGCCGCTGTTTTTGTTGGCGGTGGTCATCGCGCAGGCCGCGTTCGGCATGTGGACCGTGACGCTCAAGCTCTGGCCGCAAGTGGTCACCGGGCATCTGCTCGGGGGCTTTGCCACGTTGAGTCTGTTGTTTCTGCTGACCTTGCGCCTGTCCGGAGTATTGCCGGCACTGACCGTGCCACGACGCCTGCAACACTGGGCCACCGCCGGCTTGCTGCTGGTGATCGGGCAGATCGCTCTCGGGGGCTGGGTCAGCTCGAACTATGCTGCCGTGGCCTGTATCGACTTCCCAACCTGCCATGGACAATGGCTACCACCTGCTGATTTCGCCAACGGTTTTCACCTGACCCAGCACATCGGCCCGAACTACTTGGGCGGGCAGCTGGACAGCGATGCCCGCACCGCGATCCACCTCACTCACCGTATCGGCGCGCTGCTGGTGACCCTTGTCCTGCTCGGTCTGGCCTGGCAGCTCAAGGTGGTCGGCATGAGCCGATTGGCGGGGCTGGTGCTGGTGGCGCTCGCTGCGCAGATCACTCTCGGCATCAGCAACGTGCTGTTCCACTTGCCATTGCCGGTGGCCGTCGCACACAACGCTGGCGGCGCGGCACTGTTGCTGACGTTGGTACTGGTCAATTATCACGCGCGAACCAGCCTGGTTCGGGTCAAGCAGCAATTCCCTGCACGCTGGCGGTTCACCCCGCGTAAACACTCAGCCGGGCCCATAACAATAAAAGGAGAGATGCCATGGCGACTCTGATCGGCGAACGTCCCAGCCAGGCGATCTGGCGTGACTATCTGGAGCTGACCAAGCCGAAAGTGGTGGTGCTGATGCTGATCACCTCGCTGGTCGGCATGTTCCTCGCGACCCGCGCCGGGGTGCCGTGGACGGTGTTGATCTTCGGTAACCTGGGGATCGCGCTGTGTGCCGGCGGCGCGGCGGCGGTCAACCATGTGGTGGACCGGCGCATCGATGCAGTCATGGCACGCACGCACAAACGGCCCCTGGCCGAAGGACGGGTTTCACCGGCCGCCGCGCTAACCTTCGCCCTGGCGCTGGCAGTGCTCGGCCAGGCCCTGCTGCTGACGTTCACCAACCCATTGACCGCCTGGCTGACCTTGGCCTCGTTGCTGGGTTACGCGGTGGTCTACACCGGCTTCCTGAAACGCGCGACGCCACAAAATATCGTCATCGGCGGGCTGGCTGGCGCCGCGCCTCCGCTGCTCGGCTGGACCGCTGCGACTGGCCACGTCAGCGCCGAACCGTTGCTGCTGGTACTGATCATCTTCGCCTGGACCCCTCCGCATTTCTGGGCGCTGGCGATTCACCGCAAGGAGGAATACGCCAAGGCCGATATCCCGATGCTGCCCGTCACCCACGGCGAGCACTACACCAAGGTGCACATCCTGCTTTACACCTTCGCGTTGCTGGCCGTCAGCCTGATGCCCTACGTGATCCACATGAGCGGCCTGCTCTACCTGGTCTGCGCCCTTGGACTTGGTGCGAGATTCCTGCAATGGGCCGTGGTGCTGTACCGTGGCACTCGGCCGCACGCGGCGATCAACACCTTCAAGTACTCTATCTACTACTTGTTCCTGCTGTTTATCGCGCTGCTCGTAGACCACTACTTACTGTTGAACCTATGACTCGAACTCAGAAAACCGTCTTCATCCTCGTCGCCCTGATCGCACTGGTGCTGGGCCTGACCATCAACAAAGTGCTGTCCGGCAAAGGCCAGGGCGACCCGACTGCGCTGATCGACGCCGGAATCATCCTGCTGCCGCAAAGCCGCAACATGCCGGATCTGACCATGACCGACCAGGATGGCAAGCCAGTGGCGGTCGACGAGTTGAAAGACAAGTGGTCGCTGCTGTTCTTCGGCTACACCTTCTGCCCGGACATCTGCCCGACCACCCTCGCCCAGCTGCGTCAGATCAAAAGTGAGTTGCCTGCAGATGTGCGGGACAAGCTGCAGATCATCCTGGTCAGCGTCGACCCCCATCGCGACACACCCAAACAGCTCAAACAGTACCTGGGCTACTTCGACCCGCAGTTCATCGGCCTGACGCCGACCTCGATCGAAGACCTGCAAAAATTCGCCAACGCGGTGAGCATTCCGTTTATCCCGGCAGATACCAGCAAGCCGAACTACACGGTTGATCACAGCGGCAACTTGGCGGTGATCGGCCCGGACGGCACGCAGCGCGGGTTTATTCGGGCGCCGTTGAACAACGTGAAGCTGGTGGCGCAGTTGCCGGTGATGCTTAAACGCGATTAATGACGCACCTGTAGGAGCCCGGCTTGCCGGCGATGGCGGCCTTGAAGTCGCCATCGCCGGCAAGCCGGACTCCTACAATGGCCGTATTCCAGGCAGAAAAAAGGGGCGCAGTTTGCGCCCCTTTTTCGTTGCTTCGGCCGATTAGAACGCTGGCAATACCGCGCCTTTGTACTTCTCGAGGATGAAGGCTTTCACTTCCGGGCTGTGCAGGGCTGCGACCAGTTTTTTCATGTCTTCGCTGTCCTTGTCATCCGCACGAGCTACCAGAATGTTCACGTAAGGCGAGTCGTTACCTTCGATGACCAGCGCGTCCTTGGACGGATCGAGCTTGGCTTCCAGTGCGTAGTTGGTGTTGATCAGCGCCAGGTCGACCTGGGTCAGCACGCGCGGAATGGTCGCGGCTTCCAGTTCGCGGAACTTCAGGTCCTTGGAGTTTTCGGTAATGTCCTTCACGGTCGACAGGATGTTGTTCGAGTCTTTCAACTTGATCAGGCCAGCCTTTTGCAGCAGCAACAGGGCGCGGCCACCGTTGGTGGCGTCGTTGGGAATCACCACATTGGCGCCGCCTGGCAGATCGGCCAAGGTTTTGTATTTGCTGGAGTAGGCGCCCAGAGGCTCCAAATGCACGCCGGCAACGGCAACCAGGTTGGTGCCCTTGGCCTTGTTGAACTCGTCCAGGTACGGCTGGTGCTGGAAGAAGTTGGCGTCCAGGCGTTTTTCGGCCACTTGCACGTTGGGTTGGACGTAGTCGGTGAAGACCTTGACCTTCAGGTCCACGCCGTCCTTGGCCAAGGCTGGCTTGATGAATTCGAGAATCTCAGCGTGCGGGACCGGGGTGGCAGCGACGGTCAGGGTGTCGGCCTGGGCAGAGAACGCAGCAACGGCGGCGAACGCGACGAGTAGTTTTTTCATTCAGCTAACTCCATGTGAGGCGCCAGTTTTGCGGCGCCTGCCAGCGAATGGCCGGCTCATTGGTAAAAGACGAAAAGTGTTTATTTGCGGGAAAAATGCACAACCAATTTGTCGCCGACGGTTTGCAGCACCTGGACCAGCACCAGCAGCAACACCACTGTCACCACCATCACATCGGTCTGGAAACGTTGGTAGCCGAAACGGATCGCCAGGTCACCCAAGCCACCGGCGCCGACGACACCGGCCATCGCCGTGTAGGACACCAGTGTAATCGCAGTCACCGTAATCGCCGCGAAGATGCCCGGACGGGCTTCCGGCAGCAGGGCATTGGTGATGATCTGCCGAGTGGTCGCGCCCATGGCCTGGGTCGCCTCGATGATGCCGCGATCCACTTCCCGCAAGGCGGTTTCCACCAGTCGGGCGAAGAACGGCGTGGCGCCCACTACCAGCGGTGGAATCGCACCGGCGACTCCCAGGGAGGTGCCGGTGATCAGCACAGTGAACGGAATCATCACGATCAACAGAATGATGAAGGGCAGTGAACGCAGGATGTTCACCACCAGCGACAGCATGGCGTACAGGCCTTTGGCTTCGAGCAGCTGGCGCGGGCTGCACAGGAACAACAGCACGCCCAGGGGCAGGCCCAACAGCACGGTGAACAACAGCGAACCACCGAGCATCAGCAGGGTATCGCCGGTGGCCAACCAGATTTCGAACCAGTCGATGTTGGAGAAGAAACTTGTCAGGGCTTCCATCAGCGCAGCACCTCCATGTGAACGTCAGCTGCGGTGAAGCGGGCAAACGCCGCCTCCATGTCGCCACCGGTGACGGCCAGAGTGAGTTGCCCATAAGGGACGTCTTTGATGCGGTCGATGCGACCGGCGAGGATGCTGTAGTCCACACCCGTTTCGCGGGCGACGGTACCCAGTAAAGGTGCGTAGGTCGCATCGCCCTGGAATGTCAGACGCACGATGCGGCCCGGGACATGGGCGAAGTCGTCGCGCTGTTCACTCTCATCGATCTGCTCATCTTCCTGGACAAAGCGCTTGGTGGTCGGGTGCTTGGGATGCAGGAACACCTCGGCCACCGAGCCCTGCTCGACGATCACGCCAGCATCCATTACCGCCACCTGGTCGCAGACACGGCGAATCACGTCCATCTCGTGAGTGATCAGAACGATGGTCAGTTTCAGCTCGCGGTTGATCTCTGCCAGCAGCTGCAGGACCGACGCAGTGGTTTGCGGGTCGAGGGCGCTGGTGGCTTCGTCGCACAGCAGGATTTTTGGTTTGGTGGCCAGGGCGCGCGCGATACCGACTCGCTGCTTCTGCCCACCGGACAATTGCGCCGGGTATTTTTTCGCGTGGTCAGACAGCCCGACCCGCGCCAGCAATTCAGCGACGCGCTGGTCAATCTGGCTGCGCGACAGTTCGCCGGCCAGCGTCAGGGGCAGCGCAACGTTGTCGGCCACGGTCTTGGACGCCAGCAGGTTGAAGTGCTGGAAGATCATCCCGACCTGTTGGCGGAAGCGGCGCAGGCTGTTGGCGTCGAGCGCAGTGACTTCTTCACCGTCGACGAAGATCTTGCCGCCAGTGGAATTCTCCAGCCGATTGATCAGGCGCAGCAGGGTACTTTTGCCCGCGCCGGAATGCCCGATCAGGCCAAACACCTGGCCGTTCTCAATCGTCAGACTGGTCGGGTGCAGGGCGGGAATTTCCTTACCGGCGACGCGGTAGGTTTTGTGGACGTTTTGAAACTCGATCACGTAGCGAACCTTGTGGGGCGCGTTGGAAAAGGGTCAGCGGTTAGCCGGGCGCGCATTTTAGCCTGTCCGTATGGAGGTTCTTAGCATTTATTTCGCATTCGACCAGCGATTTGGCAATAACGCGATCAAAGGTCAGAAAAAAGGAACGGCTGAAACACTCGCCAGTCACTACTTAAGCAGCTCGAGAATCACCAGGTGCCGTGCCTGGAACATTGCTCACAAGTCCGGCTAGGACGAGATCGCAACGAGGAGTTTACGACTGATGAGTACGAAAAAACCTGCCCCACCTAAAAGCGAACTGGCCGGGACCGATACCCTGGACCGAGGCAACACCAATACCAAGCTCGACAGCCTGGAAACATTCCGCTCCGATGCCACAGGCCAGGCCCTGCGCACCAACCAGGGCGTGAAGGTTTCGGACAATCAGAACACGCTGAAGGTCGGCGCGCGCGGGCCGTCGCTGCTTGAAGACTTCATCATGCGTGAAAAAATCACGCACTTTGACCATGAACGCATCCCCGAGCGCATCGTCCATGCTCGTGGCACTGGTGCTCATGGTTACTTCCAGGCCTACGAAAACCACGCTGCGTTGACCAAGGCCGGCTTCCTCCAGGACCCGGGCAAGAAGACTCCGGTATTCACCCGCTTCTCCACGGTGCAGGGCCCTCGCGGTTCCGGCGATACCGTGCGTGACGTGCGCGGATTTGCCGTGAAGTTCTTCACCGACGAAGGCAACTTCGATCTGGTGGGCAATAACATGCCGGTGTTTTTCATCCAGGATGCGATCAAGTTTCCCGACTTCGTCCACGCCGTTAAGCCTGAACCACACAACGAAATTCCTACCGGCGGCTCGGCTCACGATACCTTCTGGGACTTCGTTTCCCTGGTGCCGGAGTCGGCGCACATGGTCATCTGGGCGATGTCCGACCGTGCGATTCCGAAGAGCCTGCGCAGCATGCAGGGCTTCGGTGTACACACCTTCCGGTTGATCAACGCTGAAGGCAAATCGCGCTTCGTCAAATTCCACTGGCGACCTTCCAACGGCACCTGCTCCCTGGTCTGGGATGAGGCGCAGAAGCTTGCCGGCAAGGACACTGACTTCCACCGTCGCGACCTGTGGGAAGCGATCGAGATGGGCGACTACCCGGAATGGGAATTGGGCGTGCAGATTGTCGAAGAGGAAAACGAACATTCCTTCGACTTCGATATTCTCGACCCGACCAAGATCATCCCTGAGGAAATCGTACCCATCACGCCGCTGGGCAAGATGGTGCTGAACCGCAACCCGGACAATTTCTTCGCTGAAACCGAACAGGTCGCGTTCTGCCCGGGGCACATCGTGCCAGGGATCGACTTCTCCAACGATCCGCTGCTGCAGGGTCGGCTGTTTTCCTACACCGACACACAGATCAGCCGTCTTGGCGGCCCGAACTTCCACGAAATCCCGATCAACCGTCCGGTAGCGCCGTTCCACAACGGCCAGCGCGATGCACTGCACCGCACCACCATCGACAAGGGACGCGCGGCGTACGAGCCGAATTCCATCGACGGCGGCTGGCCGAAAGAGACACCGCCTGCGGCCCAGGACGGTGGCTTCGAGTCTTATCCAGAGCGAATCGATGCAAACAAGATCCGCCAGCGCAGCGAATCGTTCAGCGACCACTTCTCCCAGGCGCGCCTGTTCTTCAACAGCATGAGCAAGCACGAGCAGGAACACATCATCGCCGCGTACAGCTTCGAGCTGGGCAAGGTCGAGCGCGAGTTCATTCGTGCCCGGCAGGTCAACGAGATCCTGGCCAACATCGATCTCGAACTGGCCGCACGTGTTGCTGCAAACCTCGGTTTGCCAGCACCCAAGGCCGGTACGGTCGATGTGCCTAAAACCTCGCTGGACCGCTCACCTGCCCTGAGCCAGGCCAACCTGCTGCCGGGCAACATCAAATCGCGCAAGGTAGCAATCCTGGCCGCTAATGGCGTAGACGGCGCGGCGATTGATGCGCTGAAAAAAGCACTGGCCGCCGAAGGGGCGCACGCCAAGCTGCTGGGCCCGACTTCAGCACCTGTGACCACTGCTGACGGCAAGGCGCTGCCCGTGGATGCGTCAATGGAAGGCATGCCTTCCGTAGCATTCGATGCGGTGTTCGTACCGGGTGGCGCAGCGTCGATCAAGGCGTTGAGTGCTGACGGCGTTGCGTTGCATTACGTGCTCGAAGCCTACAAGCACCTGAAAGCAATCGCGCTGCACGGCGAAGCCAAGCAATTGCTGGATGTGCTGAAGCTGGAGGCTGATGCAGGGCTGATCGTGGGGGCGGATACGAAGCTGTTCAAACCGTTCATTGCCGCGATTGGGCAGCATCGGGTTTGGGATCGTGAGCCGAAAGCCAAGGCGGTTCCGGCTTAAGATTTATTAGCGATAGCAAGGACGCTATCGCGAGCAGGCTCGCTCCTACAGGGTAAAAGGTGGAACACAGAATTTGTGATCATCCCGTACCCCTGTAGGAGCGAGCCTGCTCGCGATGCTTTTTAAGGCTTACGCGGACTCAAAACAACTTGCGCCGGAATATTGCGCAAAATCTGCTTCTTCAGCTTCAAATCAAACCCCGAATCCAGCTTCTTCACCCGCTTGGTCAGCAAAGTCGCCAACCACGGATAATCCTGGGTACGCGGCGCTTGAATACTGACATCGCATTCGTAATTCACCACATCGGCAGCAATGGCGTCCAATTGGCGGCGCAGCTTTGCCATGTCCGTCAGGTTCAGTGCAACTGTGGTGCTTTCGGCCGTCGGGTCGATGACTTTGGCCGGCGGCTTGGCTTCCGCCGCCATCAACGCCGCTTCCGCTTTATCCAGTTCAGCCTTGCGCGCATTGACGATGGCGTTGTTGACCCCGCCCGTCAGCGCAGGCGCCTTGGGCATCAACGCCCGAGCGCGGCTCAGCGCAGTTGCGGCAGCATTCACATCGCCTTTTTGCAACACGATGCGGCTACGCAGCAGATAGGCCTCGGCCAGCTGACGCTGATACTGCTCCAGCGACTGATCATTCGGCGCTTCGGCCTGCAAAGCAGCCAGTTGCCCTTCGGCAGTCGCCAACTCGCTGCTGGCGAGGCTTTGTTCCAGCTGCGCGATAGCCGTAGCCCGCGCATCAGTGACCTCGGGGGTCGCCGGCGGCGTACTCTGGCAAGCGCCCAGTAGCAAAGAAAATGCGACAAGGAGCAGATAACGGGAGGTGAACAGCTTCATTCCTGCGACTCTCTATTTGCGCAAAAAACGAGCAAGTCTACACCCCTCGACGGGGCAGGACAAAACTCAGCAGAAACAGCGCGGCCGCCGTCACCACAATCGACGGGCCCGCCGGAGTGTCCTTGAACCAGGACAACGCCAGGCCGCCACATACCGCGAGCATGCCCAGCAGGCTCGCGCCCAGTGCCATCTGCTCCGGCGAGCGAGCGTGACGCTGCGCCGCGGCTGCCGGAATGATCAACAGTGAAGTGATCAGCAAAACCCCGACAATCTTCATCGCCACCGCAATGACCACAGCAATCAGCAGCATCAAGGTCAGGCGCAGCGATGCCACTGGCAACCCTTCAACCTTGGCCAACTCCTCGTGCACCGTGATGGCCAGCAAAGGTCGCCACATGGCCACCAGCACAGCCAGAACCGCCGCACTGCCGCCGAGGATCCACGCCAGATCGCCTGGACTGATGGCGAGCAGGTCGCCAAACAGATAGGCCATCAGGTCGATCCGTACTTCATGCATGAAGCTTAGTACCACCAGGCCCAGCGAGAGCGTGCTCGGTGCGAGAATTCCCAGCAGCGTGTCAGACGCCAGCGGTTGGCGCTGCTGCAGTGTTACCAGCAGCACCGCCAGCAGCAGGCAGCCCACGGTCACCGCGACGGCAGGACTGACATCCAGCAGGAATCCCAAGGCCACCCCGAGCAGAGCGGCGTGGGACAAGGTATCGCCGAAGTAGGCCATGCGTCGCCAGACCACAAAAGAACCCAGCGGGCCCGCCACCAGCGCCAGGGCCAGGCCTGCAAGCAGGGCGTAGAGCAGAAAATCAGCCATGCTTGCAGCTATCTCCGTGAACATGGGTGGAGGCCGGCGAGGCCGTAGTGACCACCGAACCATGCAGGTCATGCGCATGGTCGTGATGATGGTGGTAGATCGCCAGGCTTTGCGCGTTCTTGCCGAACAACTCGACAAACGCCGGATCGCCGCTGACCTGCTCGGGATGCCCGGAACAGCAGACGTGACGATTCAGGCAGACGACCTGGTCGGTGGTGCTCATTACCAGATGCAAGTCGTGGGACACCATCAGCACTCCGCAGCCGTGGCGGTCGCGCAAGCGGGTGATCAGGCTGTAGAGCTCGGCCTGGCCAGCGACGTCGACGCCTTGCACCGGCTCATCCAGCACCAGCAATTCAGGCTCGCGCAACAACGCCCGGGCCAACAACACCCGCTGCATCTCCCCGCCGGAAACACTCTGCACCGGGCTGTCGATCACCTGCTCGGCGCCGACCTCCTTCAAGGCGGCCAATGCCCGGGCACGGTCGACACCGGGCACCAGGCGCAGGAATCGCAGGACCGAGAGCGGCAGCGTCGGGTCGACGTGAAGTTTTTGCGGCATGTAGCCAACCCGCAGCTTCGGTTTGCGCCATACGCTGCCACTGTCTGGCTTCAGCAGGCCGAGCACGGCGCGAACCAGGGTCGTTTTACCCGCGCCGTTGGGACCGATCAGGGTGACGATCTGCCCCGGTTCGACGCTCAGTTCGATATTATCGAGAACGTTTTGCCCGGCGAACGTCACGGTCACCTGCTCAAGACGGATCAGCGCGTTGCTCATCAAGCCCCCTGGCAACCCGAACATAGGCCGACCACTTCAACGGTCTGGCCTTCGACCACAAACCCGACGTCCCTGGCGCTGTCGATGATCGCGTCGCTGATGGACTTCTGTTCAAGCTCAATGGCTGCGTGGCACTCCCGGCAGATCAGGAACTGGCCCTGATGCGCATGCTCGGGGTGATTGCAGCCGATAAACGCATTGAGGGACGAGATGCGATGCACCAGGCCGTTTTCCAGAAGGAAATCCAGCGCCCGGTAAACCGTAGGCGGCGCGGCGCGACGGCCGTCCTGCTCGCTGAGCACTGCCAGAATGTCGTACGCACCCAGTGGCTTGTGGCTCTGCCACACCAGCTCCAGCACCCGCCGCCGCAGGGCTGTCAGGCGCAGGCCTTGACGCGCGCACAGGGCGTCGGCCTCAGACAATGCGCTGTGAACGCAATGAGAGTGGTCGTGGGGACGGCTGGCTATCGGTGTTTTTGGCATGAGCGGCGACGAGTTTTGTGAGAGACGTTATTATGTTACCCGTTCTCGCCTCTTCGAGTGGTCATTGTGTCCCGACTTTTTTCTTTCTTTGTTCCCTTTCTCGCCACTTGCATGTTGATGGGCAGCGCCCATGCCGAAGTTCGGGTGCTGACCAGCATCAAGCCCCTGCAGCTGATTGCGGCGGCGGTCCAGGACGGCGTGGCGATTCCGGAAGTACTGCTGCCGCCTGGCGCTTCGCCGCATAACTATGCCCTGCGCCCATCCGACGTACGGAAGGTGCAGGCAGTCGATCTGGTTTACTGGATCGGTCCCGACATGGAAGGCTTCCTGCCTCGGGTGCTGAAAGGTCGCACGCTGCCTAGCGTCGCCGTGCAGGACCTGCCGGGCCTGAAATTGCGCCACTTTGCCGAGGACAGTCATTCCCACACCGAAGAAGCGGACGAGCATGATCACGACCATCGTCCGGGCAGCCTGGATGCGCATCTGTGGTTGTCCCCGGTCAACGCCCGGGTGATAGCCTCGAAGATGGCCGCCGACCTCAGCGCTGCGGATCCTGCCAATGCCGGGCGTTACGACAGCAACCTCAAGGCCTTCGATGAACGCCTGGACGCGCTGGACCTGCGCTTGAAAGAGCGTCTGGCGCGCATCGCCGACAAGCCGTACTTTGTGTTCCACGAGGCGTTCGACTACTTCGAAGACGCCTACGGCCTCAAGCACGCGGGCGTGTTCAGCGTTGCTGCCGAGGTGCAACCGGGCGCCCAGCACGTGGCGGCCATGCGCACGCGATTACAGGAAGTTGGCAAGACCTGCGTATTCAGCGAACCGCCGTTGCGCCCGCGCCTGGCAGAAACGCTGGTGGCTGGCCTGCCGGTGAAACTGGCGGAACTGGATGCGCTGGGCGGGTACACGCCAGCGACTGCCCAGGGTTATGAGCAGGTGTTGGAGAAATTGGGGAATGATCTGGCGGGGTGTCTGGAGTCACTTTAAGCGGCACTAACCCTTGTGGGAGCGGGCTTGCTCGCGAAGGCGGAGTATCAGACACAACAATGTGAATGACACTCCGCCTTCGCGAGCAAGCCCGCTCCCACATGGGCTACCGACGTGGCTGGTTTTTTACAAAGCAAACGGCAGCGGTGTACTAACCTTCTGCCGCTGCGCCAACCGACGCTGGAACTCCATCGGATCGTGAATCAACACATCCTGCCCGGCAAACGACTCGGCAGCGATAAATCGCGAAAGCCAAAACCGCACGCACGCCACCCGCAGCATGGTCGGCCAGAGCTCAGCCTCCGCTGCGGTGAAAGGGCGCAACCCTGCATAAGCCCCCAGCAACGCGCGCGCCCGTGGCCCGTCGATGGCCCCTTCCTCGTCCGAACACCAGTCATTCAAGGCAATCGCAACGTCGTACAGCATCGGCCCGGAACAGGCGTTGTAGAAGTCGATCAACCCGGTCAGGTGGGTGCCTTCGAACATCGCGTTATCGCGAAACAGGTCGGCGTGGATATTGGCCCTGGGCAGCGCCAGGATTTTCGTTTTCTGCCGGGTGATTTCGTCCAGCGCGTGCTTTAGCAGTTCGTTCTGCTCGGCATCCAGGTGCGACAGGAACTGCGTGCCCTCCTCCAGCATCCAGTCCAGGCCGCGATCGGTCTTGCGCTTGATCATGTTCGCCTGCGTGGCCAGGTGCAGGTGACCGAGCAGCTCACCGACTTGCGCACAATGCTGCGCGTTGGCTTCCTTGATGTGCTTGCCCGCCAGGCGCGGCTGCAACAGTGCAGGCTTGCCGGCCAGTTCGCGCAACGCTACGCCATCGGTGGTCCGCAAGGCATAGGGCACGGGCAAGTCGGCACCGTGCAGCACGTCCAGCAGTTCGATGAAGAACGGCATTTCCTGGACCGGACCACGCTCAACCAGGGTCAGGACAAACTCGCCCTGCTCCAGGCTGATGAAAAAATTGGTGTTTTCGCTACCGGCGGCGATCCCCTGGAAATCAAGCAGGCGGCCAAGCCCGTATGGGGCGAGAAAGGTTTCCAGCTCGGGCCGAGCCAGGGGAGTGAACACAGACATGTTTTAACTGCCAGTACGGGCGCCGCCGGGTAAGCCGGCGCCGATTGAAATTAAGAAACTACTTCCACTCGAAGATCTTCCACGATGGAATCAGCATATCCGGCTGATCCGAGCGAATGAAGTTTGCATCGGTCCCGTCCGCGCGCACCAGGAAATATGGCGGCGCTCCTTTTGGCGTGACCTTGATCGCATACAGGAAGCCGTTTTGGCGGTACTCCTGAATGACCTTGTCCCCTTCCGTGCGAATGGTGACATCCGGGTCAGAGGATGGCGCATCGTCCGCTGCCATGACGGCCAACGGTGTAATTGCAAACATGCCAGCCAGCAACAGGCGATTTAGTGTGCGCATGATAACCTTGTCCCTTTGTCGTCAACGGTCCCGCTATTCTAGCGCCGGACCCGCCGAAAAGGTTGATCCTGCTCATGAGCCAAGCCCCCCTCGTCCTGGTGGACGGTTCTTCTTATCTGTACCGCGCCTTTCACGCGCTGCCACCGCTGACTACCTCCAAAGGCCTGCCCACCGGTGCGGTCAAGGGCGTGTTGAACATGCTCAAGAGTCTGCGCAAGCAGTATCCGGGCAGCCCGTTCGCCGTGGTGTTCGACGCCAAAGGCGGGACATTCCGCGATGAGATGTTCGCCGAATACAAGGCCAACCGCCCGAGTATGCCCGACGACATGCGCGTGCAGATCGAACCTCTGCACCAGAGCGTCAAGGCGCTTGGCTTCCCATTGCTGTGCGTGGACGGTGTCGAGGCCGATGATGTGATCGGCACCCTGGCCCGCAGCAGTGCAGCAGCCGACCGCCCGGTGGTGATCTCTACCGGCGACAAGGACATGGCGCAGCTGGTCGACGGCCACATTACCCTGGTCAACACCATGACCGGTAGCGCGCTGGACGTAGAGGGCGTGAAGGAGAAATTCGGCGTCGCTCCCGAGCAGATAATCGATTACCTGGCGCTAATGGGCGACTCTTCCGACAACATTCCGGGTGTTCCGGGCATTGGCCCGAAAACCGCTTCCGGGCTGTTGGTCGGCGTCAACGGCGGTCTGACCGAACTGTATGCGCAGCTCGACATCGTTCCGACCTTGCCGATTCGCGGGGCCAAGACCCTGCCGGCCAAGCTCGAAGAGCACAAGGAGATGGCGTTCCTCTCCTACCGCCTGGCCACGATCAAGATCGACGTGCCTCTGGACATCGAACTCGACGACCTGCAAATGGGCCAGCCGGATCACGACAAACTCGCTGAGCTGTACACCCTGCTGGAGTTCAAGAGCTGGTTCGAAGACAACCAGCGTGAGGCCAAGCGCTCCGGCCAGGAGATTGTCGAGGTAGAACAGGAAGTGCCGGGCGCTATTGAAGCCCAGTACGAGACGATCCTTGACCAACAACGCTTTGATGTCTGGCTGGACAAACTCGACAAGGCGCCACTGATCGCCTTCGTTACCGAAACCAACGGCGGCGATGCCCAGCACTCGCAACTGGTAGGCCTGTCGTTTTCCGTGGCCGCGAACGAAGCAGCCTACATTCCGCTGACCCATTCCTACATGGGTGTGCCAGAACAGCTGGATCGCGACAGCGTTTTGCTGGCGTTGAAACCGCTGCTGGAAAACCCGAACAAGCTCAAGGTCGGCCAGCACGCCAAGTTCGAGACCAACATTCTGGCCAACTGCGCTATCGGTGGCGATCAGAGCAACGGGATCATGGTCCAGGGCATTGCCTATGACACCATGCTGGAGTCCTATGTACTCGACTCGACGGCCACCCGCCATGACATGGACAGCCTGGCGCTGAAGTACCTGGGCCAGAGCAAGACCGACATCCAGCAGATTGCCGGCAAAGGCGTTAAACAGCTTACGTTTGACCAGATCTCCCTCGAACTCGCAGGGCCGTTTGCTGCAGAGGACGCAGACGTGGTCTTCCGCCTGCACCTGGCCCTGCAGGAAAAACTCGCAGCGACGCCGAGCCTGGGCAAGGTCCTGGATGAAATCGAAATGCCGCTGATGCCGGTGCTGGCGCGCATCGAGCGCCAGGGCGCGTTGGTCGATGCCAATCTGCTGGGCATCCAGAGCGTCGAGCTGGGCGATAAACTCGTGGCCCTGGAGCGTGAGGCGTTTGCCATCGCCGGTGAAGAGTTCAACCTGGGCTCACCCAAACAATTGGGGGTGATTCTTTACGAAAAACTCGGCCTGCCAGTCCTCAGCAAAACCGCCAAGGGCCAGGCTTCCACCGCCGAAGCGGTGCTGGCTGAGCTTGCCGAACAGGACTACCCGCTGCCCAAGGTGCTGATGCAGTACCGCTCGCTGAGCAAACTGAAAAGCACCTACACCGACCGGCTGCCAGAGCAGATCAACTCACGCACCGGCCGCATCCACACGTCTTACCAGCAGGCCGTCGCCGCCACCGGACGCCTGTCGTCGATCGACCCGAACCTGCAGAATATCCCGATCCGCACCGCTGAAGGCCGGCGTATTCGCCAAGCGTTCGTTGCCCCTAAAGGCTACAAGCTGCTGGCGGCGGACTACTCGCAAATCGAACTGCGAATCATGGCGCATCTGGCCAAGGATGAGGGTTTGCTGCACGCCTTCCGCAACGACCTGGATGTGCACAGAGCGACTGCCGCCGAAGTGTTCGGGGTCGAGTTGCCTGAAGTGACCACCGACCAACGCCGCAGCGCCAAGGCGATCAACTTCGGCCTGATCTACGGAATGAGCGCGTTTGGCCTGGCCAAACAGATCGGGGTCGATCGCAAGCAGTCCCAGGCCTACATCGATCGGTATTTTGCCCGCTATCCCGGGGTACTTGAGTACATGGAGCGCACCCGCGCCCAGGCCGCCGAGCAAGGTTTCGTCGAGACTATTTTCGGCCGCCGCCTGTACCTGCCGGACATCAATGCGAAAAACCCGGCCTTGCGCAAAGGTGCCGAGCGCACGGCGATCAACGCGCCGATGCAAGGCACGGCGGCGGACATCATCAAGAAAGCCATGGTCGCGGTGGACTCCTGGCTGACCGCGTCCGGACTGGACGCCAAAGTCATCCTGCAAGTGCACGATGAATTGGTGCTGGAAGTGCGCGAGGACCTGGTAGATCAGGTTCGCGAGGAAATTCGCTCGCACATGAGCAATGCAGCGAAACTGGACGTGCCGCTGCTGGTCGAAGTTGGAGTGGGCAATAATTGGGATGAGGCGCACTAAGCGCTTCAACCTGGACCTGTAGGAGCCGGATTGCCGGCGATCCAGGCGACCCGACTCACCGGTCAGACGCCGCGGCATTTAGCCGCAGCGGGCCGGGTTAGACCGCATCGTTCTTGGGGTTATTCCAAACGCATTGGAAAAAAATCTGAACTAATCTGCCAAATCACCACTCAGAGTTACTGAATGGCTGGTGAAGCCCTTCGATGCTCCTATGTTGTGTTAAGTGTTGGCAGATATCTGGACCCCGCCCTAGCGGTCCGGAACTTGAACCCCGGAACTTCCCCCTCCCCATAAGAAGTCCGGGGTTTTTTTTGCCTGCATTTTATTGCGCGGCAGGCTCCGCGCCCTTGTCTGCCAGTTCCATCCAGCCCGCCAGTACAGTGTAGGCGTCTTCCAGGCCCATGCGCTTTGGCGCCGAGAACAGCTGGATGGAGATCGCATCACCCCAGCCCTTGCGGATGTCCGACTGCACTTTGAGCAGCACGTTTTTCGCCGCGCCGTAGGTCAGTTTGTCTGCCTTGGTCAGCAGAATGTGCATCGGCATGCCGCTGGCGACAGCCCAGTCGAGCATCAACAGATCGAAATCGGTCATTGGATGACGGATATCCATCATCAGGATCAGACCTTTCAAACTCTCGCGACCGCCCAGATAAGCTTCCAGGTGACGCTGCCAGTGCAGCTTCAACGGGATGGGTACTTTTGCGTAACCGTAACCCGGCAGGTCGACCAGACGGCGATCATCGTCTAGCTTGAAGAAGTTCAAGAGTTGCGTGCGACCCGGAGTTTTCGAGGTCCGCGCCAGGCTGGCATGCGTCAGGGTGTTCAACGCGCTGGATTTACCGGCGTTGGAACGGCCGGCAAACGCCACTTCAAAGCCTTCGTCGTCGGGACATTGATCGACTTTGGCAGCGCTGAGCATGAAGGTGGACTGTTGGCACAGGCCGAGGATGGGGTTCTTGAGTTGCATGGGATTTCCGATGTGGGCGGCGCCGGGAATGGACGCGGCGAGCAGTGTCGTTTCCGTTTCAGTGACGCCAGTATATAATGCCGCAGATTTTGTGTGCGCTTTGTCCCAGCGTAGGATGAAGTACACGAGAGCGATAGACCTTGATTGCGCATTAGAACGCAGCACGCTCTCAACCCTGAAAAGGTCGTTTTATGACGAAATGGCTGCTAGCTGCCGGTGTCTTGATGCCGCTTTACAGCGCTCAGGCTACACAGGATCCGGAAGCTGTGTACAACCGTGTTTGTGGTGCCTGTCATTCCGGCCAACTACCCATGGCGCCCAGAAAGGGCGATCAGGAAGCTTGGACGCCGAGGTTGGCGAAAGGTATGGAGACGCTGGTGCAACACGTGACCCAGGGTTTCAAGGCGATGCCGCCGCGTGGTTTGTGCATGGACTGCAGTGCCGAGGATTACCAAGCCATCATCCACTGGATGAGCGAGTGATCCCGGCCCATAACTCTTTAACCCTTAGCCGTAGTTGGATTAGCTGATGAACAAATTGATCGTGAGTCTGCTGTTGACCGTGGGGATCTCCGGCATTGCCCATGCTGCAGGTGATGCGACTGCTGGTCAGGCGAAAGCCGCAGTATGTGGCGCCTGTCATGGCCCGGATGGCAACAGCATGGCGCCTAACTTTCCGAAACTGGCAGGCCAGGGCGAACGTTATCTGAACAAGCAGTTGCACGACATCAAGTCCGGCAAGCGTGTCGTACTGGAAATGACCGGCCTGCTGACCAACCTGAGTGATCAGGACCTGGCTGATATCTCCGCCTACTTCGCCAGCCAGAAAGGCAGCGTTGGCGCCGCCGACCCGAAAGTCGTGTCTCGCGGTGAAGCCTTGTTCCGTGGTGGGGACCTGGCCAAGGGCCTGCCAGCCTGCACCGGCTGCCACGCACCCAACGGCGCGGGCAACGCAGCCGCCGGCTTCCCGCACCTGGGTGGCCAGCACGCTCAATACATCGCCAAGCAACTGACTGACTTCCGCAAGGAAGAAGGCGGACGCAGCAATGACGGCGACACCAAGACCATGCAGACCATTGCCAAGCGCCTGAGCGACGAAGATATCGCCGCGGTGTCCAGCTACATTCAGGGCCTGCACTAAGTCGACCGATAGAGCGTCAAGCGGGACGGACATCGCCTGCAATGTTAACGCTCTATTAATCCGTCGCAGCGAGTATAAAAAGGGTGGCTCTGGCCGCCCTTTTTTGTGGCCGCTGCCGTTACACTACAGAACTCAAGCCCGCCAGGACCTGTCTTAATACAGGTCGCGCGAGGCGACCAAAATTGTCCAGGAGTAAAGCATGCGTAATCTGATCATCAGCGCCGCCTTCGCCGCTGCCAGCCTGTTCGGCATGACTGCCCAGGCAGCCGAAGCACCTGCCGCACCCTACGTCGAACTGACCAGCGCTGTTCCGGTGGCTGTACCTGGCAAGATCGAAGTGGTGGAGCTGTTCTGGTATGGCTGCCCGCATTGCTACTCGTTCGAGCCGGTGATCAATCCATGGGTTGAGAAGCTGCCTTCCGACGTGAATTTCGTGCGCATCCCGGCCATGTTCGGCGGCCCATGGGATGCCCACGGCCAGATGTTCCTGACCCTGGAAGCCATGGGTGTAGAGCACAAAGTTCATGCGGCCGTTTTCGAAGCCATCCAGAAACAACACAAAAAACTGCTCACGCCTGAAGAAATGGCAGAATCCCTCGCCACCCAAGGCGTCGACAAGGACAAGTTCCTGGCCACTTTCAACTCCTTCGCCATCAAGGGCAGAGTCGTCCAGGCTAAAGAGCTGGCCAAGAAGTATGAAATCACCGGCGTTCCAACCATGATCGTCAATGGCAAGTACCGCTTTGACATCGGTTCTGCTGGCGGCGCCGAGCAAGCCCTGCAACTGGCCGATAAACTGGTCGATCAAGAGCGAGCGGCTAACAAGGCTGCTGCCAACTAAGCGCGGGGCCTGCCATGCGCCGCTGGGGAACTGAAAGGGTTGTTGGCCTGCATGATCCGCGGGTCAACGAACATCATCTGGAATCGACCGGCTTGCCCGCTGACAGCCGTCTGCGGCTACTCAGTTTTAATATCCAGGTGGGCATCAGTACCGAGCGCTATCGGCATTACCTGACCCGGGGCTGGCAACATCTGCTGCCCCATACCGGTCGCGCCACCAATCTGCAGAAGATCGGTGACCTGCTGGGCGACTTCGATCTGGTCGCCCTGCAGGAAGCCGATGGTGGCAGCATCCGCTCGGGCTACGTCAACCAGGTCGAACACCTGGCGCAGCTCGGGGCCTTCCCCTACTGGTACCAACAACTCAATCGTAATCTCGGGCGCCTCGGCCAGCACAGTAATGGTGTGCTCAGCCGCCTGCGCCCCTGGGCGATTGAAGATCATCCGCTGCCGGGGCCCAAGGGTCGCGGAGCTATCCTGGTGCGTTTCGGCGAAGGTCCGGAAGCCCTCGTCGTAGTAATGATGCACCTGGCGCTCGGGGCACGTGTGCGCAGCCTGCAATTGGCCTACATCCGCGAACTGATCGGCGGTTACAAGCACCAGGTGTTGATGGGCGACATGAACACCCACGCCAGTGACTTGCTGCAGAACTCGCCGCTGCGTGATCTCGGCCTGCTGGCACCACAGCTGGAAGCAACCTTCCCCAGCTGGCGTCCACAACGCTGCCTGGACCACATTCTGCTGAGCCCGACCCTGACCCTCGAAAAGGTCGAGGTGCTGGCGCAACCCATTTCCGATCACCTGCCGGTCGCGGTAGAAATTCGTCTGCCGGGTTCGCTCACGGCAGATGCATTCCCCGCGTTGAGTCCTGCCCTCTAGCGGATCCCCTGAATGAGCGACGAAGCACAGCGCTGGAAAGAGAAATACCTGCAAAGCATCGAACATCAGGAAAAACTCGAACGTCGCTGGGACGCCAGGCTCGACCTGCTGCGCCGTGGGCTGGTACGCAGCACGCTGGCTGCCGAGGGCACCGATCGCACTGTCGACGAATGCATGAAGGAAATGCGCGATGTGGTGCGAACCGATGATATGGACGCAGGCCTGGCCGCGCTGTTGCCGCGCCTGGAAAAAGCAGTACTTGATTCCGAGCAGCGTCGTGAAACCCGGGTCAACCAGACCAGCGCCGCGCTGACGGCCCTGGTCGCCCAGTTGCAGACGCTGCCACTGCCGAAAGAAGTGAGCCGCCCGCTCAAGCAATTTGCCAAGCAACTGGATGCCCGGGTTGGCCAGGCACGCGAGATGCCGCTGTTGCTCAGTGAATTGAGCGGGCTGCAGGGCAAAGCGCTGAGCCGCCTGGAGAACCCCGAAGAACCGGGCCGACCAGGCTTGCTGCAGCGCCTGTTTGGCAACCGTGAAGCCGATGAAACTGCGCCCACTGCGGTGCCGGTTGCGCAACCTCCCGCACCGGAGGTGCAGGCACCTGCTTGCGCGCAAATCCCTGAACCACCTGCTGCCACAGAGCAGCAAGCCCCGGCGGCTGTTGCACCAGCGGAATTACCAGAAGAACCCAGGCAACCTGAGCAGCCCATCGAAGCTACCCCGCAAGCCAGTGCCGAACCGCCCGCCGTCGAAGAACTGCCGACTGCTCCCGTTACACTCGAGGCCCCCGTCGCCGAGGCGGAACACCCCGAGCAGGACATCCTCTACGCGCTTCCAGACTCCCCGGAGCCCACCTACAGCTCGGTCGCCAGGCATATCGAAGACACGCTACTGGGCCTGCTTGACGACCTGACACTGCCCGAGCGCCATCGCCCGCAAGCTGAAGCCATGCGCCTGCGCCTGCAAAATGGCCTGAACTGGTACGAGCTGATCCCGATCCTGGATGACCTGGCCACCTTGATGCTGGCAATCACCGGTAGCGGCCAGCATGAATTCGAAACCTATCTACAGCAGCTCAACGAGCGCCTGGAGGCATTCCAGAGCAACTTGCGGGCTGCCAGCGATGGCCATGCCGACAATCGATCTGCCGCGCGCGAGATGGACTCGCAAATCCGTGAACAGGTCGATGGCCTGCAGAGCAGCATGCAGGACGCCGCGGACCTGGGTGGTCTCAAGCATGCCCTGGAAAACCATCTGGAAGGCTTGCTGGGTACCCTGGACCATTTCCAGAAGCAGCGCGACGAGCGTGAACAGGAGGTGGCGGCTCGCCTGCAAGGCTTGGCCGACCGGGTGGCTCATATGGAGCACGAAGCTCTGGGCTTTCGCGAACACCTTGAAGAACAGCGCCAGAAGGCCCTGATCGACCCGCTGACTGGCCTGCCCAACCGCGCCGCGTGGAACGAGCGCCTGGATCATGAAGTCAGCCAATGGCAGCAACAGGGCGACAGCCTGTTACTGGCCATGCTAGACCTCGACCACTTCAAACGGATCAATGACAACTACGGCCACCTGGCTGGCGACAAAGTCTTGAAAATCATTGCAACCGTGCTGCGCAAGCGCTTGCGCAGCGCGGACTTCATTGCCCGGTTTGGTGGCGAGGAATTTGTCCTGCTGATGCCCGCGACCTCACCGGCGACGGGTGCGAGCCTTCTGGAAAAATTGCGCGCAGCCATTGAAGCCTGCCCTTTTCACTTCAAGGGCGAACCGGTGACAGTGACACTTTCCGTGGGTCTCAGCGCCTTCAGACCAGGCGAACACAGTGACTCCGTGCTGAAAAGAGCCGATCAGGCGCTCTATCGGGCGAAACACGCAGGACGAAATCGCATCGAATTGGGCTGAGGGCAATTGTTCCATTTTGTTTAAATTGCCGCTTTGGCCCTCGACCCTCTCGGCATTACGTTACACTGTTGCATTATCATCTTACGTGTACTGCCACCCGCCATGAAATTTTTCGCCCTCATCGTGTCGCTCATTGTGTTGGCAGGTTGCGCCAGTGGTCCGCGCATCGACACCAGTCATCCATCAGCCAACCACGATAGCCGTATCCAGTTCGTGGTCGTGCACTACACCTCGGCATCGCTGGAACGCTCCCTGCAACTGCTGACCCACGGCGAAGTGAGCAGTCATTACCTGATCGGCGACGACAACAAGGCGACCATCTTCAAGTTGATGGATGAGAGCCTGCGCGCCTGGCACGCCGGCGAGAGCGAATGGCAAACCCGCACCTGGCTGAACTCCAGCTCCATCGGCATTGAAATCGTCAATCCGGGCTTCAAGGACACTCCGACCGGCCGCCTCTGGTACCCCTACAGCGACGCGCAAATCGAGTCCCTGGTGTTCCTGCTCAAGGACATCAGCAAACGCTACGGCATCAGCCCCCACAACATCATCGGCCACAGTGACATTGCCCCGGGACGCAAACTGGATCCCGGCCCGCTGTTTCCGTGGAAGCGCCTGGCGGAACAAGGCTTGGGCGTATGGCCAAACGAGCAAGCCGTCGCGCGCCAGCAAGCGCAGTTCAATGTGCAGCTGCCGAGCATCAGCTGGTTCCAGGGGCAACTCGCGCGCGCGGGTTACGCCACGCCACAGACCGGTGAACTCGACGTGTCGACTCGTCACGTGCTATCGGCTTTCCAGATGCATTTCCGGCCCACCCGTTTCGACGGGACGCCGGATGCGCAAACTGCGGCGCTGTTACAAGTCTTGAATCAGACAAAATAATGACGCCCGCCCGACGGTCGGGCGTTTACTTCAACCAGCAGCTATAACTCATTGGTAATTCTTAGGATGTTACCGGATGACTGCTGCTCGAGAGACACTACGTAGCTGGTTCTATCGCCCATGGTTTCTGGCGATGCTGGCGGCTGTCTTCAGTGCCTCGTTGTTGCTCACAGGCAGTTTGTTCGTTGCGGTCCACCATATTGATAAAAGCGAAAGCGCAGAAATGAATGCCCAGGGCGAGCGCTTCCTTGCGCGCCTGGAGCAGCTGTTCGGGCAATTGCGAGAAAGCCTCGACGACCTTGAAGCCCAGCCCTTGCGCACCTGTGACGATGAAATGATCGCCACCTTGCAGCAGGTCACTTTCAACTATCGCTTCGTGTATGAAGCCGCCTACATGGACTCCTCGCGGATCTGCTCCAACCGCCCTCGCCAGGAAGGCCTGTCAATGAGCCGCCCACCTGATATCAAGGGCCCCACCTACAGTTATTGGCTGAACACCACCACCGAACCGGACGAGAACCGCGCGGCGCTGATGTTGGGGCGCGGCAATTTTCGGGTGGCGACATCGCGTGGCCATCTGACCGATATGGTCGACCTGTCGCCAGGCAGCAGCCTGCTCGTTGTCCTCGACCATGGCAAACGGGCGATTCCGGTCCTTGGGGCGGAGCAGGCATGGCCGCCACTGGAAGTCTGGTCGCCTAAAAGCCGCGATGCGTTGCAGATCACTCAGACTCACCTGATCTACCGCATGCCCACCAACAATCCGGCCTATCAATTGGTGCTGATATCGCCGCGCACCGGCATTCACGTGCCGCCGGTATGGTGGTGGCTGGTGCCGGCCAGCCTGGTGCTGGGTGGGTTTGTCGGATTCCTGGTGTTCCTGCTGGTGCGTCAGCGCCAGTCAATGGACGCCGAGCTCAGCGGTGCCATCCGTCGGGGCGAGCTGCAGGTCTTGTATCAACCCATCTTCGACCTCGACAGCCGCAACTGTGTCGGCGCCGAAGCGTTGCTGCGATGGCGTCGACCGGATGGCACGCTGACCAGCCCGGATCTGTTCATCCCCATGGCCGAGAATACCGGCCAGATCCGCCAGATGACCGACTTTGTCCTCCAGCGACTGCTGGAGCAACTGGGGCAACTGCTGCGAGCCAACCCCCAGCTTTACATCTCAGTCAATCTCGCCGCGTGCGATGTCATGGTGCCGCGAGTCGGCCAGGTGATGGCCCGCTTGCTGACCCTGCATCGGGTTGCAGCGAAACAAATTGCGTTTGAGGTGACCGAGCGCGGATTGATCGATGTGGTCGTCGCCCGGGAGAACCTGCAAGCGTTGCGCGACGTCGGGCATCAGGTACTGATTGACGATTTCGGCACTGGCTATTGCAGCCTCGCCTACCTGCAAACGCTGCCGGTGGACTGCCTGAAGATCGACAAGGCGTTTATCGATGCCCTGGGACATGACGCTGCCAGCAGCGGTGTGGCACCGCACATCATTCACATGGCGCAGGCCCTGCAACTGAAGGTAATCGCTGAAGGCATCGAGCATGAAGCCCAGGCCGCGTTCCTCAGCAGCGAAGGCGTGAAGTTCGGCCAGGGTTGGCTGTTCGCTCATGCATTGAGCGCGGTGCAATTCATCGAACTGATCACTCGCGGGCGCAGGCTGGCAGGCCGACGCCTGGACGACGAAGCCTGAGACCGCCTCAGACTGCCAGGGCCATGTAGAACTGCGTGCCCTGCCCCGGTCGCGAGTAAACCCCCATTCGCCCACCATGCAGTTGCACGATTTCCTTGCACAGCGCCAGGCCCAGGCCCGCACCGCCTTTCTTGCGACCCACCTGCACGAAAGGTTCGAAAATCCGCCCTTGCTGGCCGTAGGCAATTCCCTCGCCATTGTCCTCGACGCTGATGATCACCCGCTCCCCATGGCGTCTGGCCTGCAGGCGAATCTGCCCGCCCGGGGAGGTATGGCGCAGCGCGTTGTCGATGAGGTTGTCCAGGACGCGGTCCAGCTGCGCCTGGTCGGCTTGCAGCCGGGGCAGCGGGTCCTGCACTTCCACCACCAGATCGATGTCGCTGGCCAGTGCGGCCCCGGAGAAACGAACCCGGGCTTGTTCCAGCAATTCTTCGATAGAGCATGGCGCCAACGTGAGTTTCTGCAGGCCGTTCTGGTAACGGGAGAAATTCAGCAGGTCGTTGATCAACTGCATCAGTCGCTGCATTTCTTCGTTTACGGTATCCAGCAGATCGGCTTCGCGAGAATCCTCGGGGAACTTGGCTCTTTCCCTGAACAAGCCGAACGCCATGTGCATGCCAGTGACCGGTGTCCGCAACTCATGGGAGGCCCGCAGGACGAATTCGCTGCGCACCCGTTCAAAAGCGCGCTGTTCGGTTACGTCGTGCAACACCATCACCGCGCCGAGGATATGCCCCTGGGTATGGCTGACAGGCGTCAGGCTGTAGGTGAGCAACCTCGACTCGCCGTCGACTTCGATGCTCAGGTCTTCCGGGGCGCGCTCGAGGGTACCACCGCGCAATACCAGCTGCAGTTGCCCATCAAGCTCCGGACGCTCAAGGGCTGAACCCAAGCCCTGCCCCAGACGATCAGAGTCCCAACCCAGCTGCCGCTGAGCCACCGGGTTCAAATGCTCAAGGTGTCCTTCGCGGTCGATCATCAACAAGCCGTCGTCAATGCTGTCGAGCACCGCCTGCAGGCGCTGTTGGCCGGCAAGCAGTTCGTCAACGTTGGTCGCCTGATGCTCGCGCAGGGCTTCAGCCATGATGCCGAACCGCTTGGTCAGTAGATTCATCTCTGCGGCTGACGATATCGGCAGAGTGACTTCGAAATTACCCTGGCCAATGTTGTCGGCCGCCTGGGCCAGTGCCTCGATCGGGGCGCCGAAACGCCTGGCGATAGCATGGGCAGTGACAAATCCGATAATCAGCACCGCCAGGCCGACCAACCCGATCAATCCCGCCACCAATAGTGCACGGTCGCGCGCTGCGCGTTCGGTCTCGTAAATTGTATCCAGCGCACGCTTGTGTTCGGTCAGCAGACCATTGCGTAGCTTGTTGAATTTTTCCGTGAGCTGTTCGTTTCCGCTCAGCAAATGGGTCTGGCTACGTGTTTCAGCGTAAGCCTGCAAAAACTCCTGGTAGTCCGCCTTGGCCTGCTTGAACCCGTACTTGAACCCCTCGCCTACCTGTTCGTGGGCGATGCCTTCGTCGAGCAACTGGAAGTAGTGGTCGCGGGATTTATCGAAAGCCGCGCGGTCCGGATTTTCGCTCAGCATGACAATCAGCTGATCGCCCAGGGTCTGGCGCAGCTTCAGCCCCAGATCGAGGGCAGCGAAGTTGTTGCGGACCAGCGATTGCTGGGAGCTGGCCATCTGCATCACGCTGACCAGCCCCAGCAGCAGCCCGAGCAGCGCGACGGTGATCAGCGCCGAGATGCTCAGGAACAGTCGGGTGCGCAACTTCATCGCCAGTTTCATCGGGGATGGCTCACAAGTTGTACTGCTTGCGTTTGCGATACAGCGTCGAGGCATCGATACCCAAGGTCCTCGCCGCCTGGTCCAGGGTGTCGGCAGTGGCCAGGACCGCGCCGATGTGGGCCTTCTCCAGCTCGTCCAGACTCAGTGCAGCGCCAATGCGCGGCGCATTGTTGACGGGGGTTTCGGCCATGCCCAGGTGGCTGATCTCGACTCGCTCCTGAGGACAGATAATGCTCGCACGCTCCACAACGTTACGCAGTTCGCGAATGTTGCCCGGCCAGCGATAGCCTAGCAGTGCCTCGCGAGCCTCTTCGCTGAAACCCCGCGCCGGACGTGCATATTCCTTGACGAAACGCGCCAGGAAGCGGTCTGCGAGATTGAGAATGTCCTCGCGGCGCTCGCGCAGCGGCGGCAGATGCAACGTGATGACGTTCAACCGATAGAGCAGGTCTTCACGGAAGCGGCCGTCGCGCACCATGTCCTCAAGATTGAGGTTGGTTGCAGCCAGGATTCGCACATCAGCGCGCCGGGTCACTGGATCGCCGACTCGTTCGTATTCCTTGTCCTGAATGAAACGTAGCAACTTTGGCTGCAAAGTCAGGGGAAAATCGCCGATCTCGTCAAGAAACAGCGTCCCGCCATCCGCCTGATTGACTCGACCCAGGGTACTTTCGCTAGCGCCGGTAAACGCACCGCGGCTGTGGCCGAACAATTCGCTCTCCATCAACTCGGCAGTCAAGGACGGACAGTTAATAGTGACGCAGGATTTTTTCGACCGCTTGCTCCAGCCGTGAATGGCCTGGGACAGCTCGCCTTTACCGGTCCCGGACTCACCCAGAATAAGAATGTTGGCGTCGGTGCCTGCTACCTGGCGGGCGGTTTCCAGCACGACTTTCATGGCCGGGCTATGGGAATCCAGGCCATCCTTGGGCTTGCGCACTTCACCTTCCAGCGCTTCAAGACGTGCCGATAATTGCCGCACTTCCAATTGCTTGGCGGTAGCCAGGCGCAACTGATCCGGACTGCAGGGCTTGACCAGATAGTCGGCAGCACCGGCCTGAATAGCGTCTACGGCGGTATCAACCGCTGAGTGAGCAGTGACTATGACGACCCGCATCCATGGCGCCTGGATGCGCATCTGCGCGAGAACATCGAGGCCGTTGTCTTCGCCCAGGCGCAAATCAAGAAAGCACAGGTCGAAGACCTGGCGTTGCAGCAATGCGTCTGCCTGGGCGGCGCTGTTGGCAGTGGCGACGCTGTAGCCTTCGTCTTCGAGGCAATACCGGAAAGTTCGCAGGATGGCGGATTCGTCGTCCACCAGCAGAATGCGGCCTTGATGCTCAGTGGCTGACTCCATTTTCCTACGCTCCTTTAAGAATGATCTTAGGTTAGTCCCGGAAAAATCGGGCAAGTTGCATGGTCAATTCTGTGCCTTTTCATGCCTGGTCGGGTAGCTATCTACCGAATTGTCAGACAAAGGCTTGATTTGGCAGGTTTTTTTTCAAAATAACGGGCTTTGGGCAATTGCCCACGTCCATTTCTGACATCCGCGCCCTCCTCTCAATTCAAAAAGAATGAAAGTTCCTACGGCATTATCGTGCATTACGCACGACCGTAGAGAGCTCATCGTGCAGGATGCGTTCAATGTGATTTTCAACAATATTGTAAGTTGTTGTTTTTAAAGGACTTTTTCTTCTCAAAAAGCTGGCATGCAGGCTGCAATAGTCTGGGTAATCAGGGCAAAAGATCGCCCACAACAAGATCACCACCGAAGTGGGAGGAGTTTCCGGATGAATCGCCAACGTGCCGCCCAATTGCGCATCTCGCCCCTGCACATCCAGCAAGGTCTGTTCGCTGTACTTGCGCTGTTGATCACCTTGATCGGCGGTCAGCAATTTCAGCGCTGGGAGCAGAGCCAGCAGCAGGAAGCGCCGCAGTTGTCGTTCAAATATCCGACTCAAACCCACTTCAGTGCCGCCAACAGTCAAGCGGCGGAAAGCACATCCCTGCGGATGATGGACGTCGACCAGGCACAGCCTGCGGATGAGATGCCTCGTCAGGAACGCTGGGTCTTCTGAATTACCGACTTGGCGTGCTAGTTGCGCCGGGAAAAGCACCACAAAGCATCACCTCTAAATAGAAGCGTAAGGAGAATCACCATGTTGAGCTGGGCAATCACATTCTTGATCATTGCCATCATCGCCGCCGTACTGGGCTTCGGTGGTATCGCGGGCACCGCCACGGGTATCGCCAAGATTCTCTTTGTCGTGTTCCTGGTGATGTTCATTGCGTCGTTCTTCTTTGGCCGTCGCGGTCGAGGCTGAACATGAACGTCTCGTTGAAGACACTGGCAGCCGCCCTGTTACTGGGCGGTAGTGCCATGGCGATGGCGGCCAATGATGGCCAGACGCGAGTCAACGAGTTGTTGAACTCTGACCCGCAGTATCGCGAAACGTGGCAAGGCGTGGTGAAGAAGGAAGAACGCCTGCCGGAATGGGTGATGAACCTGTCCGGCGACGCCGAGCAAATGAATGCAGTAGAAGAAGATGGCGACAAATACCTTGTAGGACCGCTCTGCGAATCGCAGGCGACCTGTCTCAGCAAGCGTTTGATCGTTGCCGTCAGCTTCGACAAGGATGACGCCTACGGAATGCTGGTTGAAGTACCAGCGGGGCTGCCGGCAGATAAGTCGCCGACGCGACATGCGACCTACCGGTTCCTCGGCAAGCCTGATGAGGGCATGCAGACTTTGTTGATGGAACAACTGAAGAAAGATCCGAAGTGGTACTGAGTTTGAAATAGAAAGAGGCCGCAAGGCGTCTTTCCAATGCACTGCCCGATGAAGGCAGATGCATGACCAGGGGGTCGGGACGTTCTGCCTGTTTCAGGGGCGGAGTGACCTACGGGTACAGGGAGTACCTGCGCAAGGGCCGGGTCAGGAAAAAGCTGCGACGCAGGTTCTCGACATTCAATTTCGAAGAACCTGCGAAGAGCTTATGCAATCGAGGCATTCGGTTCGTACTTAATCCTCGCTTGCACCCTCCGCTCTACAATTCGAATCAATTACGCCGGAAAATACATTTCCCAGTGTTTCTTGGCGACCGTACATCGAGAAAAATAACCTGATTTTTCAACGGTATTTTCTTCTCAGACCTCCCTAATTTGCGCCAAAAAAACCTTCTTGTGCCTGATCAAAAAACGCTCAACATCCGCTGTGATGGCCGGTTCACGGCACTTATGCCTGCCGAAATGTCGTATTCGAACCGGTTGGGACGCCAGTTTCAATTAAAAAAGCTCATGCCGATTCGGCATAGGGTAGGCGTTTACGGCATTAGACGCCGCTTCCTTGCATCGGAATAGTTGCGCCTTTTTTCGCCTGCCAGAGAGCTATCAACAAGCGCTCCGGGGCACCTTATACGGAGGCCGATGCACAAGACTTTTTCGCCACGAGCGTTCCTGTTCCGCGCATCTGCCTGAGTCAAACGCAAGTAAGGGTAAAGATATGAAGAAGGCAAAGCTTAGCCTCGCCTGGCAGATCCTAATCGGTCTGGTATTGGGGATTGCAATCGGTGCGCTGCTCAACCATTTCGGCGCCGAAAAAGCCTGGTGGATCAGTAATGTTCTGCAACCGGCAGGCGATATCTTTATCCGTCTGATCAAGATGATTGTGATCCCGATCGTGATCTCTTCGCTGATCGTCGGCATTGCAGGCGTCGGTGACGCGAAAAAACTGGGTAGCATCGGCCTCAAGACCATCATCTACTTCGAGATCGTCACCACGATCGCTATCGTCGTGGGTCTGGTGCTGGCCAACGTGTTCCACCCGGGCACCGGTATCGACATGAGCACCCTGGGCACTGTGGATATCTCCAAGTACCAGGCAACAGCCGCGGAGGTGCAGCATGAACACGCGTTCATCGAGACCATCCTCAACCTGATCCCGTCGAACATCTTTGCGGCTATTGCCCGCGGCGAGATGCTGCCGATCATTTTCTTCTCGGTGTTGTTCGGCCTCGGTCTGTCGAGCTTGAAGCCTGAATTGCGCGACCCGCTGGTCACCATGTTCCAGGGCGTGTCGGAGAGCATGTTCAAAGTCACCCACATGATCATGAACTACGCCCCAATCGGCGTATTTGCCCTGATCGCGGTGACCGTCGCCAACTTCGGCTTCGCCTCCCTGTTGCCACTGGCCAAACTGGTGCTGCTGGTTTACTTCGCCATCGCCTTCTTCGCCTTCATGGTGCTGGGCCTGATTGCCCGCCTGTTCGGCTTTTCGGTCATCAAGCTGATGCGCATCTTCAAGGATGAGCTGGTACTGGCCTACTCCACCGCCAGCTCTGAAACCGTGCTGCCGCGGGTTATCGAGAAGATGGAAGCCTACGGCGCGCCGAAAGCCATTTGCAGCTTCGTGGTACCCACCGGCTACTCGTTCAATCTCGACGGTTCGACGCTGTATCAAAGCATCGCGGCAATCTTCATTGCCCAGCTGTACGGCATCGATCTATCCATCAGCCAGCAATTGCTGCTGGTGCTGACCCTGATGGTCACCTCCAAAGGCATCGCCGGTGTACCAGGCGTATCCTTCGTGGTGCTGCTGGCCACCTTGGGCAGCGTAGGTATTCCACTGGAAGGCCTGGCGTTCATCGCCGGCGTCGACCGCATCATGGACATGGCGCGCACCGCATTGAACGTGATCGGCAATGCGCTGGCGGTACTGGTTATCTCCCGCTGGGAAGGCATGTACGACGACGAGAAGGGCCAGCGCTACTGGAACTCCCTGCCGCACTGGCGCAGCAAGGAAAAACTGCCGGCTGGGGAAATTTCCAAAAGCTGACGCATAACCCCTTGTGGGAGCGGGCTTGCTCGCGAAGAGGCCGGTACATTCAACATCTCTGTTGGCCGACCCACCGCCTTCGCGAGCAAGCCCGCTCCCACATTGGGCCTCTGCTAGCAGTAACAGACAAACCCCGGAGAAATCCGGGGTTTGTCGTTTCTGGCTACCCCGTTATCATTCGCCGCATTCTTTGGGGGATTTGACTGATGCTAAATGGCCTGTGGCTTGGCTTCTTCATCGTGGCCGCCGTATCGGCGCTGGCGCAGTGGTTGATCGGCGGCAATGCCGGGATCTTTGCGGCGATGGTGGAAAGCATTTTCGCCATGGCCAAGTTGTCAGTCGAGGTCATGGTCCTGCTGTTCGGCACCCTCACCCTCTGGCTGGGCTTTCTGCGCATCGCCGAGAAAGCCGGCATCGTTGATTGGCTGGCGAAAGCATTGGGGCCACTGTTCCTGCGACTGATGCCGGAAGTCCCGGCCGGTCACCCGGCGATCGGCCTGATCACCCTCAACTTCGCCGCCAATGGCCTGGGCCTGGACAACGCTGCCACGCCAATCGGCTTGAAAGCCATGAAGGCGCTGCAGGAACTCAATCCCAGCCCGACCATTGCCAGCAACGCGCAAATTCTCTTCCTGGTGCTGAATGCCTCTTCGTTGACGCTACTGCCGGTGACGATCTTCATGTACCGGGCGCAGCAAGGCGCACCCGATCCAACCCTGGTATTCCTGCCAATCCTGCTGGCCACCAGCTGTTCGACCCTGGTCGGGCTGCTGTCCGTGGCGTTCATGCAACGCCTGCGCCTGTGGGACCCGGTAGTGCTTGCCTACATGATCCCCGGTGCCCTGGCACTCGGTGGCTTCATGGCGCTGCTGGCGACGCTGTCAGCCACCGCCCTGGCCGGCCTGTCTTCGATTCTCGGCAACTTGACGCTGTTTGGCCTGATCATGCTGTTCCTGGTGATCGGCGCGCTGCGCAAAGTAAAGGTTTACGAAGCGTTCGTCGAAGGCGCAAAAGAAGGCTTCGATGTAGCGAAAAATCTGCTGCCGTATCTGGTGGCAATGCTCTGCGCGGTCGGGGTGTTGCGCGCATCCGGGGCGCTGGATTTTGGCCTGGATGGCATTCGCCATTTGGTCGAGTGGGCCGGTTGGGATACGCGCTTTGTCGATGCCTTGCCGACGGCGATGGTCAAGCCGTTTTCCGGCAGCGCAGCGCGGGCCATGCTGATCGAAACCATGAAAACATCGGGGGTCGACAGCTTCCCGGCGTTGGTGGCGGCGACGATCCAGGGCAGTACCGAGACCACGTTCTATGTGTTGGCGGTGTACTTCGGCGCGGTGGGGATTCAGCGAGCGCGGCATGCTGTTGGCTGCGCATTATTGGCGGAGTTCGCCGGAGTAGTCGGCGCAATCGCCGTTTGCTACTGGTTCTTCGGCTAATAGCGCAGTCACTGCCATAACGTAATTCTGTAGGAGCCGGCTTGCCGGCGATGGCGATCTTGAAGTCGTCATCGCTGGCAAGCCAGGCTCCCACAAGGCCGCATTTCGCCAGCTACTAATGGGCAACGGGCGCGAGTTTCTGGCCTTGCGCCACCGCCCAATTCACCACCTGCGCCGTCAGCTGATCTGTCGCCTGGCCAAACCCGGCTACCACCGCCGGCACCTGCACGTCGGTCAATGGCTGACGTACTTCAAAGCGGCGACTGGCGAGGATTCGCTGGTCATAGCCACGCACAAGCAGCGCATCCAGCCGCACCACCACACTGGCGGTCGTACCTTGGTATTCGGTCTGAAACGCCTGCAAATTGCCGCCAAGCTCCAGGTCCGCCTGGAAATTGCTGTCGTCAGTACTCAGCAGCGGCACCCGGCCGTCACGCTGGAAGCCATCCAGTAGGCGATTGCGCAATAGCACCGGCGCCGGATCGCTCCAGCGCGAGGCTTTGTAACTGCTGATCAGGTCTCCCTGAGGGATAACGGCGATGTTCGGGCTGTTCAACGCCTGGCTGGCCTGAGGCTTGGCCAGGCGCAACGACCAACGCTGCATGGCGCCAGGACTGGCCGCGACGCCGACCTGAGCGGACGGCAACCGATAGACATCGAATGGTTCGGGCTTGGGTAGGATCGAGCAGGCACTGATCAGCGCAAAACTGGAGAGGAGCAGGGCGCGGGTCAGCTTCATGGGGTGAATTCCTTGTTCTTGTCGTTGCCCAGCAGATAACCGCTGGGGTTAGCTTCCAGGCGCTGGGATATGGCGCGCAAGGAGGTCAGCGTATCGCGCAGCTCACGAACGGCGGGGGCCAGTCCGTTGAGGCCCTGCATGCCATTGTTGAGTGAGTCCTGATTGCTCGAGAGCAATGTGTTGATGGTGGCGCTGCTCTGCTCCAGGGACTTCATGGCCTGCTCGGCGCTGCCGAACATCTGCTTGCCTTGATCGTTAAGCAAGCCGTTGGCGTTGCGCATCAGCGCAGAGGTCTGTTCGAGCATGGCGCCGGCCTGTTTGCCGACCGATGCCAGTTGCTGCATGGCCTGGCGAATATCGCCACGCTGGTCGGCGATGGTGCCAGTGGTCTGCTCCAGATGCTCCAGCGTCTTGCTGATGCGTTCGACGTTCTCCGTGGAGAACATCAGGTTGGCGTTGTGCATCAGGGTGTTCACGCCGGCCATCAAGTCATTGCTGTCGTTGAGCAAGCGGGCGATGGGCGAGGGCGACGCGACGATCACCGGCAATTTGCCGTCCTTGCCCTTCAACGTCGGGCTCTGTGGGGTGCCGCCGCTCAGTTGGATGATCGAAGTGCCGGTGATCCCGGTCAGCGCCAGCTTGGCCTGGGTGTCTTCCTTGATCGGCGTATCACCGCCCAGGCGAATTCGCGCCAGCACCCGCCGCGGGTCGTTCGGGTCCAGGCGCAGGGTTACCACGTCGCCAACCTTGATCCCGCTGTACTGCACGGCGCTACCCTTGGATAGGCCACTGACCGCCTCGTTGAAGACTATTTCGTAGTCCTTGAACTCGGTGTCAACGCTGGACTTGGCCAGCCAGAGTCCGAAGAGCAGGGCGGCTGCCACCACAATTACCGTGAACAGGCCGATCAATACGTGATGGGCTCGGGTTTCCATGTCAGACCTCGTTAAGCTGTTGGGCGGCAGTCAGTGCCGCACGGCCGCGCGGGCCGTGGAAATATTCGTGAATCCACGCATCGTCGGTTTCCGAAACCTTGTCGATGGCATCCGCCACCAGGACTTTTTTCTGCGCCAGCACCGCCACTCGATCGGTGATGGTATAGAGCGTGTCCAGGTCGTGGGTGACCAGGAAAACACTCAGGCCCAGCGCGTCACGCAGGGTCAGGATCAGCTGGTCGAAAGCGGCGGCGCCAATCGGATCGAGACCGGCAGTGGGCTCGTCGAGAAACAGGATGTCCGGATCCAGTGCCAACGCCCGAGCCAGTGCGGCGCGCTTGATCATGCCGCCGGAGAGCGAGGCGGGGTACTTGTCTGCGGCAGACAGCGGCAAACCCGCCAACGCCAGCTTTACCGCAGCCAGGTGCTCGGCATCATTGCGACTCAATCCCGCGTGCTCTATGAGGGGCAGGGCGACGTTCTCGGTCACGGTCAACGAAGAGAACAGGGCGCCTTTCTGGAACAGCACGCCAAAACGACGCTCGACCAGTGAGCGCTCGTGCTCGGGCAGGGCCGGAAGGTTCTTCCCGAAAACCTTCACCATGCCTTCGCTGGGCTGGCGCAGGCCGACGATGCTACGCAACAACACCGATTTGCCGCTGCCTGAACCGCCGACCACGGCGAGGATTTCTCCTTTGTACAAGTCCAGGTCAAGATTCTCGTGCACGCTCTGGCTGCCGAAGCGATTGCACAGCCCACGGACTTCGATCACCGCCTCGGAGGGCGCTCGGGGTTGTCGACTCACCAGCCCATCTCCATGAAAAACAGCGCGGCCACGGCGTCGAGCACGATCACCACAAAAATCGACTGGACTACGCTCGACGTGGTGTGGGCGCCAACTGATTCGGCGCTGCCGCTGACCTTGAAGCCCTCGAGACACCCGATGGCGGCAATCAGGAAGGCGAAAATCGGCGCTTTGACGATCCCCACCAGGAAATGCTGGACGCCAATGTCTGATTGCAACAGCGAAAGGAACATCGCCGGCGAGATATCCAGCGACACCGCACACACCACGCCGCCGCCAATGATCCCGGAGAGCATCGCCAGGAACGTCAGCATCGGCAGTGCCACCAGCAGCGCCAGTACTCGCGGCACTACCAGCAACTCCATGGGGTCCAGGCCCAGGGTGCGGATGGCGTCGATTTCTTCGTTGGCCTTCATCGAGCCTATCTGGGCGGTGAAAGCGCTGGCGGTGCGGCCAGCCATCAGGATCGCGGTGAGCAATACACCGAATTCGCGCAGGAAAGAGAACGCCACCAGGTCCACGGTGAAGATACTTGCACCAAAACTCGCCAGCACCGTTGCCCCGAGGAAGGCCACCACGGCGCCCACCAGGAACGTCAGCAGGGCAACGATCGGCGCAGCATCCAGCCCGGTCTGTTCGATGTGCGCGACCATTGGCGTGAGGCGCCAGCGCTTGGGGCGAAACAGGTTGCGGGCGATGGTTTCCAGGATCAGGCCGACAAAGCCGAGCAGCTGCAACGTGTCTTGCCAGACCGCATCCACCGCGCGCCCGATGCGGGTCAGCAGCAGGATGCCGACGCCGACTTCCGCCTCCTTGATCGGCACGCAGAAATCGGTCATCGAGCAGTAGACGGTTTGCAGCAGTGCGCGATCAGCGCCGGACAAAGTGCAATCCGGATGTTCAGCGGACCGGCCAAGACGCTCGGAGCCCAGCAACTCCACCAGCAACGAGGCGCCGGCGGTATCGAGGGCGCCCAGGCCGTTGAGGTCGATGTGGGTGTTGTCGTCGTACTGGCCACGAATGGTTTCACTCAGGCCCTTGAGGTCGGCGTAATGGGCAAGCGTCCAGTCACCCGTAACCCGCAACTGTGCGGGAGAGTGAGAGGTGTCCAGTTGGGCATTGCCGGCCGTTGTACTGCTGGTCATAAGCTCCATGCTTGATCGGCTGAAAAACTGTGGTACGTAATATCACGAAGCGTATTACTTTTCTTTGATCGGTGTGCTGTCTGTGATCTTGAAGCGCAGCACACCAATCAACTGGCCATCCTCGGTGAGCACACGCACCTGCCAGTTGCCGGCCGGGTTGCCCGGGAAGTTCTGCTTGTGGGTCCACGCGCGATAGCCTTCCTTGCGCCCGCCGTGGATATCCAGGGGAATTCGATCCACTTCTTTGCCGTTGAACTGCCACACGTGGTAGATCCGCTCGTCCAGCCCGCGCGGCGCGTTGATTGCGGTGTAGGCATACAGCCCACCACCGCTAATCTGCTGGGCCGTCACTTCGTCCAGGCTGTCACCTGGCGTGCGGTCCTGCATTTGCGTGCTGATGGCCACTTCGGTCATCCACAGCGTCGCCGGCGGTACCCAGGAACGCAGCACCCAACCGACGCCGCCGATGCCCACGGTAATGCTCAGGATCGCTAACGCGTTGCGCACGGTGCGAATGGGGAAAATCGATGCCAGGCTGGGGAACGACAGCACCACGGAGATGCCCAGCGCCAGCTTGAAACTCTGGGCCGTGGTCAAGTGCAGGATGACGGGCAGGGCGGTCAGCAGCGCGGCAAACAATGTCAGCGTATGCAGGGCCAGGAACGCCCAGCGGCGCGGTGCCAGCCACTTGTAGTAGAGCGGGTCGATAATTGATATCAGCGCCGCGACACACAGCAGGCCGGTGAAAAACAACTGCCCGCTGTTCCAGGTCGTGGTGATGAAAAAGAATGGCAGGACGAAGAACAGGCTTTCCTGGTGGATCATCTGCGTGGCGTAGCGCAGCAACGGCTGGGGAATCTCGCGCTTGAAGATCCTGGCGAACAGCTTGGTCAGGCTGTTTTCCAGCATCAACCAGATCCAGCTGAGCACCATGATGATGGTGATCCAGGTCGCCAGGCCTTGCTGGCGATCGACCAGTATGAAGCTGCCGACCCCGGAGATGAATCCACCGAGCGCGATGACCCCGGGATAGCGCTTCATCAATTCCAGTATGCGCTGCACGTATAGGGTCAGATTTGGCATTCGGCGGTTCGCACTAGTCGTAGGAAAAATCCTCGACAGATTACCGCCCGGGGGGGCGGTGTGGCGAGGGGCTGCCTTTTAAACAAAAAACCTTTTCGAACCTGCCGGCGGCTGCAATACAACACCCTTCACGAACTCGCCGAAGACTGCAAACACACCACCTTTGTAGCAGCTGCCGAAGGCTGCGTTCGGCTGCGAAGCAGTCGTAAACCTTTCACCTCGGTACACGAGGAAAAGTGACGATACCGATTTACGACTGCTGCGCAGCCGAACGCAGCCTTCGGCAGCTGCTACGCCTTGCGGTATATGCGCCACGCCAATAAACCAAGCACCAGCAAAGCCAACACCCCGGCAATCAACCAGATCAACTCATCATCACTGATCAACGGTTTTTCTATCCGCAGATACCCCGGCTGCAACAGCAAGGCGCGCATGGCCTGGTTGGCTTCCTCCAGGGAGACACCCTGCAGGTCCCTTGCCGGGTCGGCAAAACGACCGTTCTGGAAATTTCCCAGCGCGCCCCAGTAATAATCGGCCAACGCACTATTGCCCTGCACGGCCCAGGCCTGGCGGGCAATGGCCGCCTGTTTGAGGCGGTTGAAAGTTTCGACATTGAGACCGTCCTTGAGCAGGCCGGCCTTGAGTTCTTCCAGGACCTGCTTGGCTTGGGGCAGGTCATCACGCTCCAGATCGGCGTTCAGGCTCATGAAACCAACCCCACCGAACACCTCGCGCTCGGCCGAGGGCCCGTAGGACAAACTGTGAGCCAGACGCATCTTGCGGTAGAGCGCCCAGTCCAGGTAGTCCTTGAGCAAATCGAAAGTCTCGTCGTGCTGGTCCTCCAATACCGGTTCCGGCACCAGCCAGTGCAGCTTCGCGCCGTTACCAACCAGGCCATGGCTCAAGGTGCGCTCGTGAGCCGCCGTGGCCTTGATTTCCGGTAGGGGCGGGTGGTCGGTCGGGTCGACCGCTTCGAGCTCGCCATAGGCCCGCTCCAGGTAAGCTGGCAGCAGCCGATCAAGGTCACCCACCACGATCAGCGTCATGTTGTTGGGGGCATACCAGGCGTTGCGCACATCCTCGAGCTGTTCGCGGGTGAGGTAATCAACCTGGGCGCGCTCAGGGCACTTCAGGCCCAGCTCAACCGCCAGCTGATTACTCGCCGTGTGGCCGAGGTCCTGGCGATCGAGCCAGCGCTGCAGGTGCGAGTAGTGTCCGCCGTCCTCACGCTCGACTACCTGTTTGGCCGCATTGATCGCGTTGTCGTCGAAGCGGGTTTGGGTCAACAGGGCCAGCAGCAGGTCGAGCACTTTGCGCTGGTTTTTCGCCGGAGCTTCGATGACGAAGGTGGTGTCGGCATTGCTGGTGTAGGCATTCCATTCCCCGCCCAAGGCCTGCATACGCTCTTCCAGGCCGCCTTCGCCGGTGGCGTCGATGCCACTGAACAAAAGATGCTCGAGCAGATGCGGCAGCTCTTTGTCGGCGCAACTGAAATCATCCAGCCCGACGCCCACTACCAGGCGAATCGCCACATGCCCGCGGTCCATGCCGGGCTTGAGCAGCAATTGCAGGCCATTGGGCAGCGTATATCCCTCGACCTGGAAGCGATCCAGGGCAAACGAAGGCAACGCGCCAAGCAGTAGACAGGCAAACAACAGGCAACGCATAACGAGCTTCCAGGCAACCAATCGGAGATCCATGTCGCTGTCCAGGTAGCCAGTCGCGAGCAGGCTCCCTCCCACAGGGATCCTGTGAACTCCACAAATCAACTGTAGGAGTGAGCCTGCTCGCGATTAACCATCAGGCCGAACCAATGTTACTGACTCACCACTGTGTCAGACGTTCAAGGCGAATGTGTGATGTCTGCCAAATCGTCCACCGCCAGCGCACCCGTGTCGGCGGTTTCGAGCACCGCGTAGGCGCTGCTGCAAAACAGTGAGTTCAGGCGCTTCATGTCGGCAATCAGCTCCAGATGCAAGGAACTGGTTTCGATGCTTTGGACGATCTTGCGCTGCAACCGGCTCACATGTGCATGCGCCAGGCGCCGTTCCTGCGCGCGAAAGCGACGTTTCTCACGCAATAACTGCCGCGCGCTTTCCTTGTCGGAACTGAGAAATACCGATAATCCGAGACGCAAGTTGGAAATCAGCTGGCTGTGCAGCCCCGCCAATTCTTCAAGGCCGACTTCGGAAAACGACCGGCGCTGCGAAGTCTTTTGCTGCTGAACCTTGCGCAGCATGCGCTCGATCAGGTCGCTGGCGAGTTTGAGGTTGATCGCCAACTCAATGGTCTCCGCCCAGCGTCGACTGTCCTGTTCGCTCAAGTCCTCACGGGGCATTTGCGCCAGGTACAGCTTGATGGCGCTGTAAAGCGCTTCAACATCATCGGTCAGGCGGCGCATCTCCTGAGTCACGGCAGTCTGCTTGCCGTGCAGCACATCCAGCATGGCTTCGAGCATGTTATCGATCAGGTCGCCAATGCGCAGGGTTTCCCGCGCCGCATTGGCCAGCGCCAGGCTGGGGGTGACCAACGCGGTAGGATCGAGGTGGCGCGGCTTGGCCATGCCATTGATCTCCGGGCGTTCCGGCAGCAACCAGGCACACAGCCGGGCCATCGGCCCTACGCTAGGCAGCAGGATCAGGCAACGCACGGTGTTGTAGAGCAAATGGAAACCGATGACCATTTCCTGTGGGCTGAAGTCGAGGCTGTCGATCCAGTGCACCAACGGGTCAAGTACCGGAATGATCAGCAACAGCCCGATCAATTTGTACAACAGGCTCCCGAGCGCCACCTGCCGACCTGCGGCGTTTTGCATGCTGGTGCTGAGGAAGGCCAACACACCGCTGCCGATGTTCGCGCCAATCACCAGGCCGATGGCCACTGGCAGACTGATCACTCCCGCACCGGCGAGGGTAGCGGTCAGCAAGACCGCGGCGAGGCTGGAATAGGAGATCATCGCGAACAGCGCGCCGACCAGGGCATCGAGCAGGATATCGCCGGTCAGCGAGGCGAAAATCACCTTCACGCCCTGGGCCTGGGTGATCGGCGCGGCCGATTCGACGATCAATTGCAGCGCCAGAATGATCAAGCCCAGGCCGATGCTGACCCGCCCCATCTGCCCAAGGCGCGTCTGCTTGCGGGACAGGAAGAAGATCACCCCGAGGAAAATCAACAACGGCGACAACCAGGACAGGTCGAACGTCAGCACCCGAGCCATCAGCGCTGTGCCAACGTCCGCGCCGAGCATGGTCGCCAGCGCCGGTGTCAGCGCCATCAGGCCCTGACCGACAAACGAAGTGACGAGCATGGCCGTAGCGTTACTGCTCTGGACCATGGCGGTCACAACGATGCCGGAGATAAACGCCAGCCAGCGCCTGGACATGTTCTGGCCAATCACATGGCGCAGATTGGAACCGTAGACCCGCAGGATGCCGGTTCGGACGATGTGCGTGCCCCAGATCAGCAAGGCCACGGCAGATAACAAATTGAGCAGGGTGAGCATAAGGGCCCCCTGTGGTGGTAGCGCCCCAAAGGAGCAAGTTGACGGTGCCGCGCGTTTTTCTACGTTCTGTACTTAAGCTGTAGTTGGCTAACGGTCTGCGCGCCAGCATCGCATAGCTAAAGAGGTGATTGAAACAAAAGTGTCATAAAAACAGCTGGATGGAAAATAAAATGGGGACCCTGAGGTCCCCATTCATTTCCAGCCGACTGCCGATATTACTGGCCAGGAATGTCCTTGCGCAGTTTCACCGGGTCCTGCTGCTTGCGTTTTCTTGCCATCGCGGTGCGCATCTTGATGTTGAACGCTTCGACCGCCAGCGAGAACGCCATGGCGAAGTAGACGTAGCCTTTTGGTACGTGAACTTCGAACGACTCGGCGATCAACACGGTGCCGACCACTAGCAGGAAGGACAGCGCCAGCATTTTCAACGACGGATGCTTGTCGATGAACGAGCTGATGGTGCCGGCCGCCAACATCATCACCAGTACCGCCACCACAATGGCCGCGACCATGACCGGCACATGGGAAACCATGCCGACTGCCGTGATCACCGAATCCAGGGAGAACACGATGTCGATGATCGCGATCTGGATGATGGTGTACAGGAAGTTGCCGCCCTTGCCGGTAGGCTCTTCACCGGTCTCATCTTCGCCTTCCAGCGCGTGGTACATCTCTTGCGAGCTTTTCCACAGCAGGAACAGGCCACCGAAGAACAGGATCAGGTCACGTCCGGAAATGCCCTGGCCGAAGACCTCGAACAGATCGGCAGTGAGCTGCATGACCCAGGTGATCGACAGCAACAACAGGATTCGGGTGACCATGGCCAGCGCCAGGCCGAAGATCCGGGTGCGCGCCTGCATGTGCTTGGGCATGCGGCTGACCAGGATCGAAATCATGATGATGTTATCGATACCCAGGACGATTTCCAGGGCGGTCAGGGTAAAGAAGGCAACCCAGATTTCAGGGTTGGTCAGCCATTCCATGTGTATTCCTTTGAGCGAGTGTTTAAACCACGAAGGGCCCGGGCTTCAATCAACAAAGCCTGGACCCGTCATGGTGAGTCTTGGGCTTATAGAGTGCTGAACAGCGGAAAAATCCCCATCAGCAATGCTGCAACAAGTATGCACATGCACACCAGCACTGCCCACTTCAGGGTGAAACGCTGGTGGTCACCGAAGTCGATACCGGCCAGGGCCACCAACAAATAGGTCGATGGTACCAGCGGGCTCAGCAAGTGGACGGGCTGACCGACGATCGAGGCACGTGCCATTTCAACTGCGGTTATACCGTAATGACTCGCAGCTTCGGCAAGAACTGGTAACACGCCGTAATAAAATGCATCGTTCGACATGAAAAATGTGAACGGCATGCTGACCAGCGCGGTAATCACTGCCAGGTACGGGCCAAGGAAATCCGGAATCACCGCCAGCAGGCTTTTCGACATCGCATCGACCATGCCGGTGCCCGACAGGATACCGGTGAAAATACCGGCCGCGAAGATCAAACCGACCACTGCCAGCACGCTGCCCGCATGGGCCGCGACGCGATCTTTTTGCATCTGCAGGCATGGGTAGTTGACGATCATCGCGATACTGAACGCCACCATGAACAACACAGGCAGGGGCAACAGACCACCAATCAGGGTGCACATCAGCACCAGCGTCAACGCGCCGTTGAACCAGATCAACTTCGGACGACGGGCATCCGGAAATTGCGAAACGCTGATCTCGCTGTGGTCGATCTCATCGCCAGCCAGGTGCAGCTCACCCAGCCGGGCACGCTCGCGTTTGCCGTAGAAGTAGGCAATCGCCAGGATCGCCACGACACCCGCCAGCATCGCCGGAATCATCGGCACGAAGATCGCCGAAGGGTCTACATGCAGCGCACTGGCCGCACGCGCGGTCGGGCCACCCCAGGGCGTCATGTTCATCACGCCGCCGGCAAGAATGATCAGCCCCGCCATGATTCGCGGGCTCATGCCGATGCGGCTGTAGAGCGGCAGCATGGCCGCTACGCAGATCATGTAAGTGGTCGCGCCGTCACCATCAAGGGAGACGACGAGCGCCAGTACGGCGGTGCCGACCGAAACCTTCAACGGGTCGCCCTTGACCAGCTTGAGGATCTTGCGCACGGCCGGGTCGAACAGGCCAGAGTCGATCATCAGGGCGAAGTACAAAATTGCGAACATCAGCATCACACCGGTCGGCGCGAGCTTGGTGATGCCTTCGAGCATCATCGGACCGATCTTCGGCCCGAAACCACCGAACAAGGCGAAAACGATCGGGATGATGATCAAGGCAATCAGCGCGGACAGGCGCTTGGTCATGATCAGGAACATGAACGTGATGACCATGGCGAAGCCAAGGAAAGTCAGCATGGGAATACTCCAGGCGTGGCGCGGCTAGGGGAAATGGGCGAACCGGGTGAGGTCAGCGCAGAACGGGAAGCGCGAGTCGGGCGGGCGGAGTGATAGCGGCGGGGCGGATTGAGAAAGACATCAGGATCACCATTGTTGTTGTTAAATGGGCCGTGCAAGCAGCAAAACACTCGCTTGGGCCAACCGGTCTGTTGCCGGGAGTGAGGCGATCCTAATCGGGGAAGCTTTCAGCCAGCTTTCGCCAATGAAAGCAATGACCGGATGTTTAACCGGTCGTCGGACAGCAGCGAAGTCCACAGGACGAAGTTGCGTTGATCAAAAAACACTCAGATTCAACGGCCGAACAGCACCCATCCAGATCGCATACTCGGTGTGATCCAGCAGATCGTTGCCGGTATCGGGGTGCAGGAATATCACCAAACCCTTGCGGTTGAGCACCAGCCACGGCAACACCTCGCCCAGGTATTGCGGCTCGAAGGCCAACTGGCAGCTCCAATCCGGGTGCGGTCCTACCGGACGTTCGTGCACCCGGCCCATCTTTAATGGAAACAGTTGCGCTGCCTGCTCGCATAACGCCCGCGCTTGATCAATATTGCTTGCGTCGAAGTACACGTGGGCGTGATAGCCCTTTATCCCTTGCATCTGAAACCCTCCAAACCCGGTCGAACCCTGAACGATTGCCGCGGGTCACACGCCATATACGCTGTAATCAAGGGATACCAGCCATGAAAAATGCCGAAACCCCCGTTGTGAAAGTGGTGCTTTATGGTGCCATGAGTAGCCTGGGCAGTGCGCTGATGGCTGAAATGCTGCGGCGCCAGCACGAAGTGATCACCATTCTCGATGACCTGACTGCGCTCCCGCCCCGTCCGGGACTGCGCGCCAAGACCGGCGATCTGTTCGACGCGCAGCGAGTGAAGCAAAGCGTGGCCGGCAGTTCGGCGGTGGTGTGTCTGTTAGACGCGCCAGGGTTGCCGTTCAACAGCGAATATGTGGAAAAGACCATCATCCCCGGTCCCGTGGAACAGGTGTTGGCAGTGGATGCGCTGATCGAGGGTATGCAGGCTTCGAGTATTGCCCGGCTGTTTCTGGTGGGCGATTTTGCCGTGTTGCACGATCCGGAAATAGAAGATCGCCTGCAACGCCACGCGGCGGAAGAAATTCGTGAGGCCCTGCAAAGCAGCACTTTGCAATGGACCATGGTCAATGCGCCGCGAGGTGTGCCCGGGCTGACCATCGAACATTTCAGTCAGGTCAGCAGCAGCCTCGAACCGGGCCTGGCAGAGCCGCTTGAGCGACTGCAACGGGTAGCGGTGGGGATCGCCGATGAGCTGCAGTTAAATCTGCATGTCGGAGAGCATGTGAATTTTGTTGCGGTTTCGGCACCCTAAACCTGGTCACACTGCGATTGACGGCATCGGCAGTCCATTCAATGACTGGGCACTACCCGCCTGCTCCGCCATCAGCCAGTCCACGAATTGCTGGATCAAGATTCCACGCCGCTTGCGCTGGGGTAAAACCACGTAATAACCGAGGCGGGAAATCACCGTTTCGCTAATCGGCCGACACAACAACCCCTGCGCCAGCAAGTTATCCACAAGGTGGCGCCAGCCGATCGCCACGCCCTGGCCACCAATCGCCGCCTGTATCAGCAGGGTGTAGTTATCAAAGCGCAGTTGCCCCGGCGCAGGGACCGAATTGATCCCCAGCTCGCGAAATACTCCACTCCAATCGAACCAGTTACTGCCGTTTTCGCCTCGCAGGTGTAACAACGGAAACTCCAGCAAGGCCTGGGCGGGCAAGGGCAGGGCGCGATCCTGCAACAACAGCGGACTGCAGACTGGAAACACTTCCTCGCTGAACAGCCAATGGCTTTCACCCTGCTTGAAACGACCCTCTCCAAACAACACAGCCACGTCGATATCGCTACGCAGCATGTTGTGGCTGCGCTCACTGGTCACCAGGCTGACATCAACGCTGGGGTTGGCGGCGTGGAAGCGATGCAACCTGGGCATCAGCCAGTACGCGGCAAAGGCAAAATCTGTAGCCACCTGCAAAACTTCATGCTGGTTCTGTGCGCTGATTGCGGTTAATCCTGCGTCGATATTCTGCAAACCGAGCTGAACTTGTTCGAACAGAGTTATCCCGGCCTCAGTCAGTTCGATTCCGCGATAAATGCGATCAAACAAACGAGTTGCCAGCTGCTCTTCCAGCCGTTTGATCTGCTGGCTGACCGCGGGCTGGGTAGTGCCCAGCTCTACTGCAGCAGCAGTGAAACTGCGATGACGGGCTGCAGCTTCGAAGGCTCGCAGCAGATCCAGCGACAAACCACCAAGGGCTTCATACATAAGCAGTGCTTATCCTAGTCATTGCCTGACGTGGGCTTTACCACAAGGTACCCGGACTCCATGCTCGATCGCAGCACTCTCGCATAAATATTCACTATGGAATGCCGCGATCACATGAAGCGCAAGAATATTCTTTTCATCATGGCCGATCAGATGGCCGCGCCAATGTTGCCGTTCTACGGTCTTTCGCCAATCAAATTACCCAATCTCAGCCGACTCGCCGCCGAAGGCGTGGTGTTCGACTCCGCTTATTGCAACAGCCCGCTGTGTGCACCTTCGCGATTTACCCTGGTCAGTGGCCAGCTGCCGAGCAAGATTGGCGCCTACGATAATGCGGCTGATTTCCCCGCCGACGTGCCGACTTACGCCCATTACCTGCGCCGACTGGGTTACCGCACAGCCTTGTCCGGCAAGATGCACTTTTGTGGCCCCGATCAACTGCATGGATATGAAGAGCGCCTGACCAGCGACATTTACCCGGCCGATTACGGCTGGTCTGTGAACTGGGACGAGCCTGATGTACGGCCTACCTGGTTCCACAACATGTCGTCGGTGTTGCAGGCCGGGCCTTGCGTGCGCACCAACCAGCTGGATTTTGACGAAGAAGTGGTCTTCAAGGCGCAGCAATACCTGTTTGACCACATTCGCGAAGACGGCGACCAGCCGTTTTGCCTGACCGTTTCCATGACTCATCCCCACGATCCGTACACCATCCCGAAAAAATACTGGGACATGTACCAAGACAGTGATATCCCGCTTCCGCAGACACCAGAGCAAGCCGAGCTGGACCCGCATTCACAGCGATTGCTCAAGGTTTACGACCTGTGGGACAAGCCGCTGCCTGTGGATAAGATTCGTGACGCACGCCGTGCCTATTTTGGCGCCTGCAGCTATATTGACGACAACGTCGGCAAACTCCTGCAAACACTCGAGGATACCGGGCTTATCGACGACACCATCATCGTCTTCTCGGGCGATCATGGCGACATGCTCGGCGAGCGAGGTCTCTGGTACAAAATGCATTGGTTCGAGATGGCCGCCCGGGTCCCCTTGCTGATCAGCGCACCGGGACAATTTACTGCAGGGCGAGTAAGCGCTGCAGTCTCGACTGCCGACCTCCTGCCAACGTTTGTCGAATTGGCCGGCGGCTCGCTGGAGCCAGGATTGCCGCTGGATGGGCGCTCGCTGGTGTCGCACCTGAAGGGGCAGGGTGGGCATGATGAAGTTTTTGGCGAATACATGGCCGAGGGCACCATCAGCCCGCTGATGATGATTCGCCGCGGTGCGTACAAATTCATCTACAGCGAAGACGACCCTTGCCTACTCTTCGATGTGCACAACGACCCGCGAGAACAGGAAGAGCTCAGTCAGTCGCCACTACACAGCGCACTGTTTGCAGAATTCCTCGCCGAAGCGCGGGCCAAATGGAACATTCCGGCGATCCACCAACAGGTGCTCGCCAGTCAGCGCCGTCGGCGATTTGTCGCCGAGGCCCTGACCATCGGCAAGCTGAAGAGCTGGGATCACCAGCCACTGGTAGACGCCAGTCAGCAGTACATGCGCAACCACATCGACCTGGATGATCTGGAGCGCAAAGCACGTTATCCACAACCCTGCCAAAACCAATAATGTTAAGGGGAAGTCCATGCAAAGGTTATCCACAGTACTGACGGTCGGGCTTCTGGCTCTGGGCAGCGCATCGGCGTATGCCGAACAGGGCTGCGACACGGTGAAAATGGCCGATCCGGGTTGGAGCGACATTGCGGCGACCAACGCCATCACCGGGTTTTTGCTGGACGGCATGGGCTACAAGGCCAAGGTCGACACCCTGGCAGTGCCGATTACCTTCGGTGGCCTGAAGGACGGCCAGGTCGACGTCTTCCTGGGTAACTGGATGCCAGCACAACAGGGCTTCTACGACAAGTTCGTGGCCAACGGGGATGTCACCCAGCTGGCGAAAAACCTGGATGGCACCGAATTCACCCTGGCCGTGCCGGATTATGTCTGGGACGCGGGTGTGCATAACTTTGCCGACCTGAACAAGTTCGCCGACAAGTTCGAGAAAAAAATCTACGGCATCGGCTCGGGAGCTCCGGCGAACATCTCACTGCAGGACATCATCAAGAAGAATGATTTTGACCTGGGCCAGTGGAAACTGGTGGAGTCCAGCGAACAGGCGATGCTGGCTGAGGTGTCCCGCGCGGTTAAGAAACAGAAGTTCGTGACCTTCCTCGGCTGGACTCCGCACCCGATGAACGTGCAGCTGAAGATGCATTACCTCAAGGGTGGCGAGAAGTACTTTGGCGACACCGGCGCGGTTTATACATTGACCCGCAAAGGTTATGCACAGGCCTGCCCGAATGTCGGCAAGCTGCTGACCAACCTGAGTTTCACCCAGGAGATGGAGAACAGCATCATGGCTGAGGTAGTGAACAAGAAGGTCAGTAATGCTGAAGCGGCCAAGGCATGGATCAAGGCCAACCCGGCAGTCCTGGATAAATGGCTCGACGGCGTGAAAACCGCCGATGGCAAAGATGCTTTAGCGGCAATCAAAGCCAAGTTGTAAACCTCCCTCACCGTGTAGGAGCGAGCCTGCTCGCGATCGGCGTAAACGATGATGCCGGATAGCTGATATCCCTCGGCGGCGTCGAGTTTTTCCCGAGCATGCTCCTCCTGCAATTATCTTCTCCTGATACCCTTGCGCAAAACCCTGACCGAGAGGACCCATGGCCTTCCCCAGCCGCCATTCGCTCTTCCCTTTCTTGAGCTGGTTGCCTCGGCAAACCCGCGCCACCGTCGGGCGTGACCTGATCGTCGGCCTGAGCGGTGCGATTCTCGCGTTGCCACAGTCGATTGCCTACGCCCTGATCGCCGGGCTCCCACCGGAGTACGGTTTGTATGCGGCGATCATTCCCGTGTTGATCGCGTGCCTGTGGGGTTCATCCTGGCACTTGATCTGTGGTCCTACCGCGGCGATTTCGATTGTCCTGTACGCCAGCGTCAGCCCCCTGGCGGTTCCTGCGTCCCAAGACTATGTGGCGCTGATCCTGTTACTGACGTTGCTGGCCGGGATCTTCCAGTGGCTGTTGGGCTTGCTGCGATTTGGCGCTCTGGTGAATTTTGTCTCGCACTCAGTTGTGCTGGGCTTCACCCTTGGCGCGGCAGTAGTGATTGCCCTCGGCCAGCTCCCCAATCTGTTGGGGTTGGACCTGCCCAGCCAGGCCACGGCACTCGACAGTTTCCTCATGCTGTTCCAGCACCTCAACCAAGTGGATAAACCCTCGCTGATCCTGGGGCTGGCGACCGTCGTCATGGGTGTCACCTTGAAATGGCTGTTGCCGCGCTGGCCAACTTTGTTGATCACGTTGGTGGCCGCTGGGCTGTTGGCGTGGCTTTGGCCTGCGATGTTTGGTCACGTACGGCTGGTCAGCGCTTTTGTCGGTCGGCTGCCACCTTTCAGCGCCGTACCGCTGGACCTGGATCTGATCCTGCGCCTGTTGCCCAGTGCGGTCGCGGTCGGCATGTTGGGGCTGGTGACCAGCCTGTCGATTGCTCGCTCCATATCCGCACGCTCACAGCAGCTGCTCGATGCCAACCAGGAAGTACGCGCTCAAGGCTTATCGAACATGGTCGGGGCGTTTTTTTCCGGATCGTTGTCCGCTGGCTCCTTCACTCGTTCAGGTCTGAGTTACGAAGCAGGGGCCTGTTCGCCTTTGGCCGGCGTATTCTCGGCACTGTGGGTCGCACTGTTTGCCGTATTTGGCGCGGCGCTGATTGCCCATATTCCGATTCCGGCGATGGCTGGCAGCATTCTGCTGATCGCCTGGGGACTGGTGGATCATCGCGGCATTCGCGCATTGCTGAGGGTCAGTCGCGCCGAGTTCTTGGTCATGGCGCTGACCTGTGTCGCCACGCTGCTGCTGGAGTTACAAACCGCCATCTACGCCGGGGTCCTGGCTTCACTGTTCTTCTACCTCAAGCGCACTTCGCAACCGCGTGTGCAGCACTGGCGCGAGGGCGATGAGGATGTGTTGCGGGTTGGCGGCTCGATCTTTTTCGGCGCCAGCCATTACCTCCAGGTGCGCTTGCAGCGCATGCACGGTGCCCGTGTGGTGATCGAGGCGCAGCAGATCAATTTCATCGATTATTCAGGCGTGGAGATGCTGCATCAGGAGGCGCGACGGCTGCTTAAGCAGGATCGCAGCCTGACCTTGCGGCAGGCGCGGCCGCAGGTTGTAGAGGAGTTGCGGAAGCTGGAAGGGGCGGAGAAATGCCCGATCCGTTTTGAGGATTGAGTCATGTCAGGCGGGAAACCGGCAGCGTTCCTGGGGCCAAAGCCCGCCCACAGGACTCGCCAGCAACCCAGCTCCTGCGGGTTATGCGGCAAGTTGCCGGCGCAATTCGGCCAGCACTGGCACCGTATCCGGTCGCACACCGCGCCACAGGTAAAACGCTTCCGCCGCTTGCTCGGCGAGCATCCCCAGGCCGTCCATCGCCACAGCCGCACCATGCTCGCTGGCCCAGCGGCAGAACGAAGTCGGCTCCTTGCCGTACATCATGTCGTAGCACACCGTCTTGCCCGGCTCGATCAGACTGCTGGCAATGGGTGGCACGTCGCCGGTCAGGCTCGCGGAAGTGGCGTTGATAATCAGGTCCACGGACTCCTCCAGCCAGTCGAAGCCACTGGCCGACACCGGGCCCAGGTCGGCAAACAACTCGGCCAGCAATTCGGCTTTTTCCACCGTGCGGTTGGCGATGATCACCGACGCCGGCTGCTCCGCCAACAATGGTTCCAGTGCGCCACGTACGGCGCCGCCGGCGCCCAGCAACAGGATGCGTTTGCCCTTGAGGCCGAAAGCGGCATTGACCGTCAGGTCTCGCACCAGTCCGGCGCCGTCGGTGTTATCACCTAACAGCGAGCCGTCAGCCAGCTTGCTCAAGGTATTCACTGCACCAGCCCGCTGTGCGCGCTCGGTCAGGTTGTCGGCCAGGCGATAGGCCTCTTCCTTGAAAGGCACCGTGACATTTGCGCCGCGACCTTCAAGGAAAAACGCCCGGGCGAAGTGGGAAAAGTCATCGAGCGGTGCCAGCGAAGTGCTGTAGTCCAGTTGCTGGCCCGTCTGCTCGGCAAACAGTCGATGAATCAGCGGCGACTTGCTGTGGCCAATCGGGTTGCCGAATACGACGTAACGATCCATCAGTCTTCCTCGTTCAGGCCTTGGCCAACCAATCGCGGTCTTGCAGGAAATATTCAGTCAGCCGAGCTTCTTCGCTTCCGGGCTCGGCCTTCCAGTCGTAGCCCCAGCGCACTTGCGGCGGCAGCGACATGAGGATCGATTCGGTACGCCCGCCCGACTGCAAGCCGAACAGCGTGCCACGGTCGTAGACCAGGTTGAACTCGACATAGCGGCCACGACGGAATTCCTGGAATTCCCGTTGTTGGGCGGTGAACTCATCGTTTTTGCGGCGCTGGACGATCGGCAGGTAGGCTTCGATGAACGCGTCGCCGATGGCCCGCATGAAAGCGAAGCTGGTGTCGAAATCCCATTCATTCAGGTCATCGAAGAACAGGCCGCCGATCCCACGAGGCTCGTGGCGATGCTTGATATGGAAGTAGCTGTCGCACCACGCCTTGTAGCGCGAATAGACATCCGGGCCAAACGGCGCGCAAGCCTGCTCGGCCACCCGGTGCCAATGCACGCAGTCTTCTTCATTGCCGTAGTAGGGGGTCAGGTCGAAGCCTCCGCCAAACCACCAGACCGGTTCCTCGCCCTCTTTCTCGGCGATGAAAAACCGCACATTGGCGTGTGAAGTGGGCACCTTTGGGTTGTGCGGGTGAATCACCAGGGACACGCCGAGGGCTTCAAAGCCGCGCCCGGCCAGTTCCGGTCTGTGGGCACTGGCGGAGGGTGGGAGGCCACTGCCAAACACGTGGGAAAAGTTCACGCCTCCCTTCTCGATGACAGTACCGTTCTCGATCACACGAGTGCGACCGCCGCCGCCAGCGGGTCTGGCCCAGGCATCCTCGACAAAGCGGGTACCGCCGTCTTCGGCTTCAAGGGCAGCACAAATACGGTCTTGCAGGTCGAGCAGATAGGCTTTTACGGCCTCGGTACGGGTCGTCATGGCATCACCTTGAATCGGGACAAGCTGGGCGGCGCAAGAATGGCCGTCGGCAAATTGCTGCACAGGATAACACCGCACCCTGTTGCGCCGCAGTTGACGAAGATCAAGCTTAGGAGTCCGATAGGGGGCTTATCAAACCGATCACTAGGAGAGTTCTGATGGCAAAACGTATCCAGTTCAGTGCCCATGGCGGCCCCGAAGTGCTCGAATATGTCGATTACCAACCTGCGGAGCCTGGCCCGCAGCAGGTGCGCGTGGCCAACAAGGCCATCGGCCTGAACTTCATCGACACTTATTACCGTAGCGGACTGTATGCACCTCCGGCCTTGCCATCGGGCCTGGGCTCGGAAGGCGCCGGCGTGGTCGAAGCAGTGGGCAGCGCCGTCACTCGATTTAAAGTGGGCGATCGGGTGGCCTATGGCAGCGGCCCACTGGGCGCCTACAGCGACACGCACGTGTTGCCCGAAGCCAATCTGGTACAGCTACCGGATGCGATCAGCTTCGAGCAGGCCGCCGGCGTGATGCTCAAGGGCCTGACCGTGCAGTATCTGCTGCGCCAGACCTACGAACTCAAGGGTGGCGAAACCATTTTGTTCCACGCCGCTGCGGGTGGGGTCGGTTCGCTCGCGTGCCAATGGGCCAAGGCCCTGGGTGTGAAGTTGATCGGCACGGTCAGCTCTGCGGAAAAAGCCGCGCTGGCCAAAGCCAACGGCGCCTGGGCGACGATCGATTACAGCCATGAAGACGTGGCGCAGCGAGTCCTGGAATTGACCGACGGCAAGAAAGTGCCAGTGGTTTACGACGGAGTCGGCAAGGACACCTGGCTGACGTCCCTCGACAGCGCGGCTCCGCGCGGCCTGGTAGTGAGCTTCGGCAATGCGTCGGGCGCGGTGGACGGGGTAAACCTGGGGATTTTATCGGCGAAGGGTTCGCTGTACGTGACCCGGCCAACGCTGGCGACCTACGCCAACAACGCAGAGAACCTGCAGCGCATGGCGGATGAATTGTTCGAGATGATCAGCAGTGGGAAGTTGAAAGTGGATATCAGCCAGAAGTATCCGTTGGCTGAGGCGGCGAAGGCGCAGATCGAATTGTCGGCGCGGCGCACAACTGGCTCGACTATTTTGCTGCCTTGAAGGCCTGATCGCGAGCAGGCTCACTCCTACAGATGGTGTGCGACACAAATCCTGTGGGAGCGGGCTTGCCCGCGAATAGCAACGCCGCAGTCTCAATCCGGACGAATCACATTGCCCGTCGCCAGGTCTCGAATAACACTCGGATTCCTGCGCCCACCCAAATTCCCGCCCAGAATGTAATCCACCTGCCCACGGAAATACTGTTCCACTCGAATCCGCGTGCGCGCTGCCGGCCGACCTTGCGGGTTGGCCGAGGTCGACACCAGCGGCCCTGTCAGCGCACACAATTCCCGCACCTGAGGATGATCGCTGACCCGCAACGCCACCGTCTCATGCTTGCCAGTAATCCACAGCGGCAATTGATTCTGGTGCGGCACCAGCCAGGTATTGGGCCCTGGCCAAGTGCTGGCCATGCGGTCCATCCACAACTCGGGGAAATCCTCGAACAGGAAGTCGAACTGGCGAATGTTATCGGCGACCAAGATCAGGCCCTTCTCCATGGACCGCCCCTTGATCATCAGCAAACGCTCCACTGCGTTCTGGTCCCATGGGTCGCAACCCAGGCCCCAGACCGCTTCGGTTGGATAGGCAATCACCGCGCCTGAGCGAACGGCTTGCGCGGCTTGTTGCACACGCCAACTGTTGACCATGAAAAACTCTCCGGAATAAGGCTCTGCGCAGTTTACCGATCTTCCTTATAAAACCTAGCTCACCCGCGCAAACCAGCGTCCACTTTCACAAACCGCGCGACCGTCCATTTCCAGCTCTGTCAGCGCCGCCAGCACTTTGGGCAGTGTCCAACCGCTATTGATGGCCAACGATTCACTGGTATGTGGCGCCGCGTGCAGCAATACGAGCAAGGGGTGGGTCACCACCGGCTCAGTTGTGGAAAACGACAACTGTTGCCAACCACGCAGTGCTTCGAGGATGTGCTCGATGGTTTCCACCAGCATGGCGCCATCACGAATCAGTTGGTGGCAACCCTTGGCCCCGGGATGATGAATCGATCCAGGAATTGCATACACCTCACGCCCTTGCTCCGCCGCCAGCCGGGCAGTAATCAACGAACCACTGGCCACACTCGCCTCGACTACCAATACGCCAAGGGACAACCCGCTGATGATCCGGTTGCGCCGCGGAAAGTTGCTGGGGGTCGGCGGGGCGTCCAGCGGGAACTCGGAAACCACTGCGCTACCGGAGGCAATCATGGCGTCTGCCAGACGGCGATTGCGCTGTGGATAAAACTTTTCAAGTCCCGTGCCAAGTACCCCGACCGTTCGCCCCCCCACATCCAGAGCCGCCTGGTGAGCTGCGGCGTCAATGCCGAGGGCAAGACCACTGGTGATGACAAAACCAGCACCGGCCAGGCTGCGCGAGAACGCGGCGGCCGTGTCCATCCCTGGCCGCGACGCGCGACGACTGCCAACCATCGCCAACTGCGGTTTTTCCAGGATACCGGGGTCTCCCGCGACAAATAACAAGGGTGGAGGGTCGCTGATTTCCGCCAGCAGCGCCGGGTAGTCAGGTTGGTCCCACATCAGTAAATGCTGGCCCGGACGCTCAAGCCAGGCCAATGCGTGGCAGGCGCCATCGCGCACATCCGGCTCGCGACGCGCCTCGGCGCAAGCGAAGGGCAGGCCCAGAGACTTCCAGGCGTTGGCCGGCGCGCTCAAGGCTTTTGAGGCCGAGCCGAAGGCGTCCAGCAGTTTTCTGAAGCGTGCCGGGCCCAATTCAGGCAAGCGATGCAGACGCAGACGCGCCTCCAGTTCGGCAGGCGATACCGCTGCAGTAGCAGACAATGTCATGGATCATCCTTGATCGTTATGAGGCCCGTTCAATCGGGCATAAGCTGTGGATAAGTCTGTTGGTAACTTGTGAAGCAGGCTTACGGATTTCGTACCTTGTCCATCACCGCCAACGAGCGCGAAGCATTGAGGACCAGGCCGTAACTGAGCTTGTCGTAGGTGCGGAAAACCATCAGCAGTCCAGCGCGCTCATCGGGAATCTTCAGCGGCTGACCGGTGATCCGGTCTCTCACCGTTTCACCGGTTTTCATCACCACCAGGACATTACCCTCGGCCAATCCATCACGCTGCCCCTTGTTCAACGTGACGACATCCATGGCGCCGATCTGCGTTACCCCACGTGGCACGTCGATGATCAGCCCCTTGATGTCAGTCTTTGGCGCGCTGGGCATGAAGGTAGAATTGATCGAACGCTCCTCGCTACTGAACAGGCGATCCCCCAGGCGTACCTCTTGCGTAGTGCGTTGCAGCGCCAGGGTGGCAACGTCGGCCTCAGAGGCCACAATTTCACCACCGCCGATGTCATCCGCGTTGATCCCGAGGAATTCCTTGGTCTCGGGGTCGGTGTAGACCTTGCCCTGACGGAAGATTCCATACACCGGCTGGTTCGGATCGAACTGCCCGCGAGCGAAGATTCTGTCCCCTGTACCGCTGAGTACTCGCTCGGCATCTCCGGCAACGATGTAGGGCGCCTGGTCGAAGTCTTCGACCTTATCGACGATACGGTTGCTCAGCAGGAAGCTGTTGATCGATTGCAGCGGAATGCTTGGAATGGCATCCGCCACCGGAGAACTGCGAATCCGCGGCGAGAGCTTGATGGTGCCACGGGAAGCCCCGCGATTGAGGGTCAGGCGCGGCTGGCCATTGATATAGACCAGCGACAGCGAGTCGCCGGGATAGATGAGATTGGGGTTTTCGATCTGTGGGTTGGCTTGCCACAACTCCGGCCATTTCCATGGCTCGCGCAAGAATTTTCCTGATATGTCCCAGAGTGTGTCTCCGGCAACCACCGTGTATTGCTGTGGAAAACCTTCCCTGAGTTGCACTTGCCCATGCGCTAAACCGGCTGAAGCCAGAAGGAGCAGGGCGAGTAGTGATTTCCTCATGCGGTGAATCCCTTTATTATGTGCGTTCGCGTGAAACGCCAGAGCCCTCGTGGCTCGCTCCTGACTCTTGACAGAGAAAAGGTAGCTACGCTTCACAACGGTAGCCTGCATCTTCGGACCCGCCAGGCCATCGACCCGACTTTACCTCACACGTGCAGCAAATAAGCTTATGGCCATTTTAGACATCCTCGAATTTCCCGACTCGCGCCTGCGCACTATCGCCAAACCTGTGGCTGTAGTGGACGACGAAGTGCGCCAGTTGGTCGACGACATGTTTGAAACAATGTATGAAGCGCCAGGCATCGGCCTCGCCGCGACCCAGGTCAACGTGCACAAACGTATCGTCGTGATGGACCTCTCCGAAGACCGCAGCGAACCGCGGGTGTTCATCAACCCCGAGTTCGAATCACTGACCGACGAGATGGAGCAGTATCAGGAAGGCTGCCTCTCGGTGCCGGGCTTCTACGAAAACGTCGATCGCCCGCAGAAGGTCAAGGTCAAGGCTCTGGACCGTGACGGCCAGCCTTACGAACTGATCGCCGAAGGTCTGCTCGCTGTGTGCATCCAGCACGAATGCGACCACCTTAACGGTAAATTGTTCGTCGACTACCTGTCCAACCTGAAACGTGACCGAATCAAGAAAAAACTGGAAAAGCTCCATCGCCAGAACGCTTGATGCCCTCCTTTCAAAGGCTTGCTGCGGCAAGCCTTTTTCTTTTTCAGAGATCGCTCCCATGACTGAGCCACTGCGCATCGTCTTTGCCGGCACCCCGGAATTCGCCGCCGAACACCTCAAGGCGCTGCTCGACAGCCCGTACGAGATCGTCGCGGTCTACACCCAGCCGGACCGTCCGGCGGGCCGTGGGCAAAAGCTGATGCCGAGCCCGGTCAAGCAACTCGCTCTGGAAAACCATATCCCGGTGTTGCAGCCGCCAACCCTGCGCAACGAAGAGGCCCAGGCCGAACTGGCCGCGCTAAACCCGGACCTGCTGGTGGTGGTCGCCTACGGCCTGATCCTGCCGCAAGCGGTGCTGGATATTCCACCCCTGGGCTGCATCAACAGTCACGCCTCGCTGCTTCCGCGCTGGCGCGGAGCGGCGCCAATCCAGCGAGCAGTCGAAGCCGGAGACAGCGAAAGTGGCGTCACCGTGATGCGCATGGAGCTGGGTCTCGATACCGGGCCGATGCTGCTCAAAGTCACCACGCCAATTACCGGTACCGATACCGGAGGCAGCCTTCACGACCGACTGGCTGAAATGGGGCCGCCGGCCGTGGTCCAGGCGATTGCCGGGCTTGCCGCCGGGACGCTGGAAGGCGAGGTGCAGGACGATAGTCTCGCCACCTACGCACACAAATTGAACAAAGACGAAGCGCGCATCGACTGGAGTCGCCCGGCGGTTGAGCTGGAACGCCTGGTCCGCGCCTTCAACCCGTGGCCCATCACCCACAGCACGCTCAATGGCGAAGCGCTGAAAGTCCTGGCCGCGAACCTCGCTGAAGGGCAGGGCGCCCCCGGTGAAATCCTCAGCGCCAGCAAAGAAGGCCTGGTCGTGGCGTGCGGCGAGCAGGCGTTGTGCCTGACGCGCCTGCAACTGCCCGGCGGCAAGGCGCTGAATTTCAGCGACCTGTTCAACAGCCGTCGCGAGAAATTCGCCATCGGCACTGTCCTTGGCCAAGCGGTGGATGCTCAATGAACCCGCGTCTCGCCGCCGCCAAGGCGCTCGCAGCGGTACTAAACGGCAAAGCCTCGCTGAACAGTTCACTGCCAACCCAAATGGACAAGGTCGAGGACCGCGACCGCGGCTTCACCCAGGACCTGGCGTTTGGCACTGCGCGCTGGCAGCCACGCTTGTCGGCGCTCGCGGCAAAACTGCTGCAGAAGCCGTTCAAGGCGGCGGACGCCGATGTGGAGGCGTTGTTATTGGTCGGCCTGTACCAATTGCTCTACACCCGAGTTCCCGCCCATGCCGCCATCGGTGAAACCGTCGGTTGCGCGGACAAGCTGAAAAAGCCCTGGGCCAAGGCACTGCTCAACGCTGTGCTGCGCCGCGCCCAGCGTGAAAGCGAAGCGCTGCTGGCAGAGCTGGAGCACGACCCGGTGGTGCGCACAGCCCATCCACGCTGGCTGCAAAAGTCGCTCAAGGCTTTCTGGCCCGAGCAGTGGGAAGCCATCTGCGCAGCAAACAACGCACACCCGCCAATGATTCTGCGGGTCAACCGCCGTCATCACAGCCGCGATGCCTACCTCGGACTGCTGAGTGAAGCGGGCATCGCCGCCAGCCCGTGCGTGTACAGCCCCGATGGCATCATCCTTGAGGCAGCTGCCGACGTGCGCAGCCTTCCGGGGTTCGCCGAGGGCTGGATCAGCGTTCAGGATGAGGCCGCGCAATTAGCCGCCGATCTGCTCGACCTGGCACCGGGCCAACGGGTTCTGGACGCCTGCTGCGCGCCAGGCGGCAAGACCTGCCATATCCTCGAAGCCGAGCCCAAGCTGGCAGGCGTCGTGGCTGTCGACCTGGAAGCCAAGCGCCTGGTGCGCGTGCGGGAAAACCTCGCACGCCTGGGCTTGAGCGCCGAACTGATCGCTGCCGATGGCCGCGACACGGCCACCTGGTGGGACGGTAAACCGTTCCAGCGCATCCTGCTCGATGCACCCTGCTCGGCGACCGGTGTGATCCGGCGCCACCCGGACATCAAGCTGACCCGCCAACCCGACGACATCGCCGCACTGGCAGTCCTTCAGGGCGAATTGCTGGACGCCATGTGGATCACCCTGGAAGTGGGCGGCATTCTGCTTTACGCCACCTGCTCCACCTTGCCGACCGAGAACACTGAAGTCATTGCAGCCTTCCTCGCCCGCACACCGGGCGCCCGTGAGCTTGATCTCGCCACGGCGGCCGGGATCAAGCAGCCCCACGGTCGCCAGTTGCTGGCCCAGGAAGGCGGACATGACGGGTTCTACTACGCCAAGTTGATCAAGATCGCCGCCGCGCGCGGTTAACCGGACTTCAAGGGAGTGACTGGATGAAAATCATCATCCTCGGCGCAGGGCAGGTAGGCGGTTCGCTGGCGGAACATCTGGCCAGCGAAGCCAACGACATCACCGTGGTCGACACCGACAGCGAACGCCTGCGTGACCTCGGCGACCGTCTCGACATCCGCACCGTGCAAGGTCGCGGCTCATTGCCCACGGTGCTGCGCCAAGCTGGCGCCGACGACGCCGACATGCTGGTGGCGGTGACCAACAGCGACGAGACCAACATGGTCGCGTGCCAGGTGGCCCACACCCTGTTCCACACGCCGACCAAGATCGCCCGGGTACGGGAGGCGGCGTACCTTACCCGTTCCGAACTGTTCGACAACGAAGCGATTCCGGTCGACGTGCTGATCAGCCCGGAACAAGTGGTAACCAACTACATCAAGCGCCTGATTCAGCATCCGGGCGCGCTGCAGGTCATCGACTTCGCCGAAGGCAAAGCGCAACTGGTGGCAGTGAAGGCTTATTACGGCGGCCCGCTGGTCGGCCAGCAACTGCGCCAACTGCGCGAGCACATGCCAAACGTCGAAACCCGCGTCGCGGCAATTTTCCGCCGCGACCGGCCGATCCTGCCCCAGGGCGACACGGTGATCGAGGCCGACGACGAAGTATTCTTCATCGCCGCCAAAGCGAATATTCGCGCGGTAATGAGCGAAATGCGCCGCCTGGATGAAACCTACAAACGCATCGTCATCGCCGGGGGCGGGCAGATCGGCGAGCGCCTGGCAGAGGCGATCGAAAGCCGCTATCAGGTGAAGATCATCGAGATGAATCCGACACGCTGCCGGCACCTGTCAGATACCCTGGACAGTACCGTGGTGTTGCAGGGCAGCGCTTCGGACCGCGATCTGTTGCTGGAAGAAAACATCGCCGACGCCGACCTGTTCCTGGCACTGACCAACGATGATGAGGCCAACATCATGTCGTCGCTGCTGGCCAAACGCCTGGGCGCGAAAAAAGTGATGACGATCATCAACAATCCGGCCTACGTCGATTTGATCCAGGGCGGCGACATCGACATCGCCATCAGCCCGCAACTCGCGACCATCGGCACCTTGCTCGCCCACGTACGCCGTGGCGATATCGTCAGCGTGCACTCATTGCGTCGCGGTGCGGCGGAGGCCATCGAGGCGATTGCCCATGGCGATGCGAAGTCGAGCAAAGTAATCGGCAAGGCCATCGAGAACATCGGCCTGCCTCCGGGCACTACCATTGGCGCGATCATCCGCGATGAAGAAGTGATCATTGCCCATGACGACACGGTGATCGCGGCAGGGGACCATGTGATCCTGTTCCTTGTGGATAAAAAACATATCCGGGATGTAGAGAAGCTGTTTCATGTGGGACTGAGCTTCTTCTGATATCCGAATGTGAGGCGCGACGATGATTGAGTCACTGGAAAAAATGCTCGCCAAAGGCGTGGATAATGCTCTGCTGCGCTTCGGTCTGGGCAAGGGTTATCTGGATCTTGGAGAAAACGCCAAGGCTGCCGAGCATTTTCAGCGCTGTGTAGAGTTCGATCCGAAGTATTCGGCGGCCTGGAAGCTATTGGGCAAGGCGCAGTTGGCGCAGGCTGACACTGCAGCAGCCCGACAGGCCTGGGAGTTGGGCCTGGAAGCCGCCCGCGCGCATGGCGACAAGCAGGCGGAAAAAGAGATGAGCGTATTCCTGAAGAAACTCGACCGCCTGTAGAACTTGTGTAGGCGCTGGCGCAGCCTGCGATCATTTGATTTTGTGTAAAAGATCAAAAAAACGCAGGCTGCGCCAGCTCCTACAGAGTTATCCACAGTGCATCAGTACCAACGTTCCTCGCCCGGCGGGCGCTTCTTGAAGCGCTTCATGCTCCACATGTACTGGCTCGGATACGCCGCAACGTAGCGCTCCACCACCTTGCTCATGGCCGCACAGGAAGTCTCGGTATCGGTGCTGTACATCGCATCAGGCGCCGCTTCGAGGATCACTTTGTAACCCGAGCCGTCCGGCAGCCGCAGCGCATGCAGGAACACCCCAACCGCCTTGCCGCCGGCCAGCATGTTCGGCACAAATTTGCTGGTGAGGGCCTGGGTGGCAAAAAACGGCACGAAAATTCCCGCGGACTCGGCAGGCTCGGGGTCTGCAGGAATCCCCACCTGACCGCCTTTGCGCACTTCCTTGATCACACTGAGAATGCCTTCCTTTGTCGACGCCGCGACCCGGTTGCCCAGTTGCACTCGCTGTTTGCGCAGCAAGTCGTCCACTGCCTTCAACTTTGGCGGGCGGTAGAAAATGATCGGCTTGCACTGGCTGCAATAGAAATGATTCAGCACTTCCCAGTTGCCCAGGTGACTGGTGATGCCGACCACGCCCTTGCCCGAAGCCAGGGCATCCTTGAGCACATCGAGGCCTTCGACTTCACGCACCAGGTCGATCGAACGCTGGGCCGGCCAGATCCAGGCGCAGGCACTTTCGGTCAGCGACTTGCCGATGTCCCGCAAGCTGCGGCCCACCAGCTGTTCGCGCTCAGCGGCAGGCATCTCGGGGAAACACTTGGCCAGGTTGATCCGCACCACGTCGCGGGAACGGTTGGGCGTTTTCCACATCACCCAGCCGATGGCCGAGCCGACTGCCTGCACTGCGCGCCAAGGCAGCAGGGCAAACAACCGCAGAGCGCCTACCAGCAAGGCGCCTTTCAACTTATCCACAGGTCACTCCTGATCTTGTGCTGTGTGCGAGGCGGCCATTCTAACCGGCGTTCGCCAAGGTCGCGTAACGATCGCAATCGCGGGTGTGGTCCATGACCATTCCCGAGGCCTGCATCAGTGCGTAACAAATAGTCGGCCCGACGAAGGTGAACCCGGCCTTTTTCAGGCCTTTGCTCATCTCCACTGCCACCGGCGTCACCGCCGGCACTTCGCTGCGATCCTTGAAATGATTGATCACCGGGGTACCGCCGACGAACGACCAGAGAAACTCCACCGGATCCTCCAGTGCCAGCCAGGCCTGGGCGTTGCGCCGGGCCGCGTTGAGTTTCAGGCGATTGCGGATGATGCCGGGATCGAGCATCAACTCATCGATTTCCGCGTCGCTCATCTGAGCCACTCGCTGCACATCGAAGCCGAACAGCACCTCACGATAACGCTCGCGTTTACGCAGCACGGTGATCCAGGAAAGGCCGGCCTGGAACCCTTCGAGCAAAAGCAACTCGAACAGTCCCTGCGCATCGCGAAGCGGCGTGCCCCACTCCTGATCGTGATAAGCCATGTACAGCGGATCTTCGGAACACCAAAAGCAGCGTGGCATAAGGCTCCAGGGGGCGTGCGCAGGACCGAATCGGGTATACTCCCGCTCTTTAAATCGCAGCCCAAGAAACAGGTGAATTTCGTGAGCCAGCCTACGCCAGCCGTGCGTACCTTCCAAGACTTGATCCTCGCCCTCCAGCAATACTGGGCCGAGCAAGGTTGTGTGGTACTTCAGCCCTACGATATGGAAGTAGGCGCCGGCACTTTCCACACTGCCACTTTCCTGCGCGCCATTGGCCCGGAAACCTGGAACGCCGCTTATGTGCAGCCCAGTCGTCGCCCGACTGACGGCCGCTACGGCGAAAACCCGAACCGTCTGCAGCACTACTACCAGTTCCAGGTAGTCCTGAAGCCGAACCCGGACAACTTCCAGGAACTGTACCTGGGCTCCCTCAAGCACGTCGGCCTGGACCCATTGGTCCACGACATTCGCTTCGTCGAAGACAACTGGGAGTCGCCAACACTGGGCGCCTGGGGTCTGGGCTGGGAAGTCTGGCTCAACGGCATGGAAGTGACGCAGTTCACTTACTTCCAGCAAGCGGGCGGCATCGAGTGCTACCCGGTAACCGGCGAGATCACTTACGGTCTCGAGCGCCTGGCCATGTACCTGCAGGGTGTGGACTCGGTCTACGACCTGGTCTGGGCCGACGGCCCGATGGGCAAGGTCACCTACGGCGACGTGTTCCACCAGAACGAAGTGGAGCAGTCCACCTACAACTTCGAGCACGCGAACGTCGAGAAACTGTTCGAATTGTTCGACTTCTACGAAAGCGAAGCCAAGCGCCTGATCGAACTCGACCAGCCGCTGCCATTGCCTAGCTACGAAATGGTGTTGAAGGCGTCCCACACTTTCAATCTGCTGGATGCGCGCCGGGCAATCTCGGTCACTGCACGTCAGCAATACATCCTGCGCGTGCGCACCCTGGCGCGTTCCGTTGCGCAAGCCTACCTGCTGGCCCGCGCCAAGCTGGGCTTCCCGATGGCGACCCCGGACCTGCGTGACGAAGTACTGGCCAAGCTGGAGGCTGCACAATGAGTGCTCTGGATTTCCTGGTTGAACTGGGCACCGAAGAACTGCCACCCAAAGCCCTGAACGCTTTGGCTGACGCCTTCCTCGCCGGTATCGACAAGGGCCTGCAAGCTGCCGGCCTGAACTACGAGACCAAAACCGTCTATGCCGCGCCACGTCGCCTGGCCGTACTGATCACATCGCTGGCTACTCAGCAGCCGGATCGCAGCATCAACCTCGACGGCCCGCCACGCCAGGCCGCGTTCGACGCTGAAGGCAACCCGACTCAAGCGGCACTGGGTTTTGCCAAGAAGTGCGGCGTCGACCTGAGCGAAATCGATCAGAGTGGCCCGAAACTGCGCTACAGCCAGAGCATCGCCGGCAAATCGACCGCGAGCCTGCTGCCGACCATCGTCGAAGACTCCCTGAACGACCTGCCGATTCCCAAGCGCATGCGCTGGGGTGCTCGCAAGGAAGAATTCGTGCGTCCGACCCAATGGCTGGTGATGCTGCTCGGTGACCAAGTCATCGACTGCACCATCCTCGCCCAGAAGTCCGGTCGTGACTCCCGTGGTCACCGCTTCCATCACCCGGAAAGTGTGCGTATCACCTCGCCGGCCAACTACCTGTCGGACCTGCGTGCGGCCTATGTGCTGGCCGATGCCAATGAGCGTCGCGCCCTGATCAGCAAGCGCACCGAAGAACTGGCGACCCTGCAGGAAGGCACGGCGATCGTTCCGCCAGCCCTGCTCGACGAAGTGACCGCCCTGGTTGAATGGCCGGTGCCGCTGGTGTGCTCGTTCGAGGAACGTTTCCTCGAAGTGCCGCAGGAAGCCCTGATCACCACCATGCAGGACAACCAGAAGTATTTCTGCCTGCTGGATGCCGACGGCAAGTTGCTGCCCCGTTTCATTACCGTGGCCAACATCGAAAGCAAGGACCCGCAGCAGATCATCGCCGGCAACGAGAAAGTGGTTCGTCCACGCCTGACCGACGCCGAGTTCTTCTTCAAGCAGGACAAGAAGCAAAAGCTCGAAGATTTCAACCTGCGCCTGCAGAACGTGGTCTTCCAGGAAAAGCTGGGCAGCGTCTACGACAAGGCCGAGCGCGTTTCCAAGCTGGCTGCTTTCATCGCTCAGCGCATCGGCGGCAACGCCGCATGGGCCGCCCGTGCGGGCCTGCTGTCCAAGTGCGACCTGTCGACCGAGATGGTCGGTGAGTTCCCGGAGATGCAAGGTGTTGCCGGTTACTACTACGCCCTCAACGACGGCGAGCCAGAAGAAGTCGCCCTCGCGCTGAACGAGCAGTACATGCCGCGCGGTGCCGGTGCTGAATTGCCGACGACCCTGACCGGTGCGGCCGTGGCCATCGCCGACAAGCTCGACACCCTGGTCGGCATCTTCGGTATCGGCATGCTGCCAACGGGCAGCAAAGACCCGTACGCGCTGCGTCGCGCAGCACTGGGTGTACTGCGCATCCTGATCGACAAGAAGCTCGACCTCGACCTGAACGACGCCGTGGCTTTTGCCGTGAATGCGTTCGGCACCAAGGTCAAGGTCGCGGGCCTGAATGACTCGGTGCTGGAGTTCATCTTCGATCGCCTGCGTGCCCGTTACGAAGATGAAGGCGTGGATGTCGCGACCTATCTGTCGGTTCGCGCACTGAAACCAGGCTCCGCACTGGACTTCGATCAGCGAGTGCAAGCCGTGCAGGCCTTCCGTCAGTTGCCGGAAGCCGCCGCACTGGCCGCAGTGAACAAGCGCGTCTCGAACCTGCTGAGCAAGGTCGAAGGCTCGGTCCCAACTGTCGTTGAAGCCAAGTACTTCGATAACGCCAACGAGTTTTCCCTGTATTCGGCGATCCAGCAGGCTGACCAGGCTGTCCAGCCGATGGCAGCTGCGCGTCAGTACAGCGAATCCCTGGCTCGTCTGGCCGCCTTGCGCGAGCCGGTGGATGCTTTCTTCGAAGCCGTGATGGTCAACGCGGATGACGCCAAAGTGCGTGCCAACCGTTATGCGTTGCTGGCGCGTCTGCGCGGATTGTTCCTCGGCGTTGCCGATATTTCGTTGCTGGGCTGAGGGACTGCTGTTGAAACTGCTGATTCTTGATCGGGACGGGGTGATCAACTACGACTCCGACGCTTACATCAAGTCGGTGGAGGAGTGGATTCCACTCCCCGGTTCGATCGAGGCCATCGCGCAGTTGAGCAAGGCCGGCTGGACGGTAGCAGTGGCTACCAACCAGTCGGGCATTGCACGCGGCTACTACGACATCGCTACCCTGGACGCCATGCACGAGCGCTTGCGCTCGCTCGTGGCGCAACAGGGTGGCGAGGTCGGGCTGATCGTCTATTGCCCCCACGGGCCCGACGAAGGCTGCGATTGCCGCAAGCCAAAACCCGGGATGTTGAAAAACATCGCCGCTCATTACAACGTGTCGCTGACAAATCTATGGTTCGTCGGCGATAGTCTTGGTGACCTGGAAGCCGCCAAAGCCGTCGATTCTCAGCCCGTGTTGGTAAAGACCGGGAAGGGCGAAAAAACGCTGGGCAAGACCCTGCCGGTGGGCACCTTGATTTTTGACGATCTGGCGGCGATTGCCGCAGAACTTATCCACAATTAGAGCGTTCTCGATGTTCCTGAACAAGGAGTGATCGGGAGTGCGCTTTATATAGACGGGCACAGCCCGCACGGTAAACGTCGCCATGTCGATACTGCAGGCCATCAGAACCTTTCTTTTCTATCTGTTGCTGGGCACCAGCTCCTTGCTCTGGTGCAGCCTGAGCTTTTTCATCGCGCCTTTCCTGCCGTTCAAGGCGCGTTATCGTTTCATCAACGTGTACTGGTGTCGCTGCGCGCTGTGGCTGAGCAAGGTGTTCCTCGGTATCAGCTACGAAGTGAAAGGCGCGCAGAACGTACCGGACCAGCCGTGCGTGATTCAGTCGAACCACCAGAGCACCTGGGAAACGTTTTTTCTCTCGGCTTATTTCGAGCCTTTGAGCCAGGTGCTCAAGCGCTCACTGCTGTTCGTACCGTTTTTTGGCTGGGCGATGGCCATGCTCCGGCCTATTGCGATTGATCGTGACAATCCGAAAGCAGCTCTCAAGCACGTGGCCAAGAAAGGCGACGAATTGCTCAAGGACGGGGTCTGGGTGCTGATCTTCCCTGAAGGCACTCGCGTTCCCTACGGCACCATCGGCAAGTTTTCCCGAGGTGGTACCGCCTTGGCCGTAAATGCCGCACTGCCGGTACTGCCGATTGCACACAATGCTGGAAAATTCTGGCCGAAATCTGGCTGGGCCAAGAAGCAGGGCGTGATCACCGTGATCATCGGCGAGCCGATGTACGCCGAAGGTACCGGGCCTCGTGCCATTGCCGAATTGAATGATCGGGTACAGAGCTGGAACGAGCGCATGCAGCGGGAAATGGGATCACTGCCACCAGCGCCGCAAGCACCTGCGGCCAGCGATCAACTGGTTGTCTGAGATTCTGTGGATAAGCTGTGTACGGTTTTCCCGAAACCTTCCGATATCCTCCTCTAAGCTTATGATTTATATATATATTTCTTAATGACTTATTTATCCGAAAAAGGTGCATAAGTTTTTTTTGGATGTAAAAAAACCGGCTGATATAGCCGGTTTTTTTATCGGTAAAATTCGGCCGTTTCACTCGTCCATCAGAGGGAAATGCAGACTGAAGCACGTACCTTCGCCCACGACGCTGCGGCACTCGATGCGACCGTTATGATGGTCCATTACCGCCTTTACCATCGACAGCCCCAAGCCCACTCCATCGATCCCCTGGGCGGAAGAAAACCGCCGGTACTGACTGAACAACTCCGGCAGTTCCTCTGCTGCGATGCCTTTGCCCTGGTCCTGCAAGTCGCAGATCAACCAGCCATCGACGCAGCGTACCCGCAAGCTGATCACCGTCCCTGCGGCGCTGTACTTGACGGCATTTTCCAGCAGATTAAATAGCGCTCTGGTGAGCAGGGCCTGGTCCGCCAGGATCAAACGTTCTTGTACCTGCTCCGGCAGATCGTGGATCAGCTCGATCTGCTTCAACCGCGCAATGGTCAGGGCCTGGTCAAATACATCCATGACCAGCATCCCAAACAACGTCGGCTGAAATTGATAGGCCTCGGATTCAGCCTTGGCCAGTTGAACAAAGCCATCGGTAAGATCCAGCGCCCGACGCACCTGGAGCTCGATCTGATCAAACAACTGGGTGTCGCCACCAACCTGATGCCGATGCACGTCCAGCAGCGCAAGGATGGCAGAGTGCGGAGCGCGCAAATCATGGGAAAGGAACCGCAGCAATACACTGCGCTGCTCTTGCGCCTCACGCTCAACGCTCAGGTCAGTCAGGCTCAGCAGCCAGCCTATGGGTGTTTCACCGTCCACCGGCAGCAACGCTGCACGTTCAAGGCGCAAGCTGCGATCCTTAATGTCACGGAATTCGAGCAAGGGAAGGGCAGATAACGGCGGGCGCAGGCCTGTGGACAACTCGGGGTAACCCAGCTTTGCCAACTGCTCGATGATGTCATTACCGACCAAGTCGCAGCCGAACAGGTCACGGCCTTTGCGATTACCCAGCAATATCTGCCCTTTCGGGTCGCTGATCAAAGTCGCGACCGGCAAGTATTCCAAGCCGTCGGCAATAAATCTGCGGGTGTCCCGAGTCCGACTCATGGCTTGTTCCAGCGCCATGATCTGCCCTTGCAAGCGATCATCCGTGGGAAATTGCACGCGGCGCCGCTCAGGAAAAACTTTTGGCTCGTTATCCAGCCGAGCCAGCTCCCAGCCAAAGTAGGTCAGCACCACGCTCAACCGACGCCAATTCCAGATCAGGTAACCAAACAGCATGCCGAGCTGACTTGCGACGGGTGACCACCATCCCCCGGAGCGCGATACCACATAGCTGATCAACAGTGTGGCGCCCATCCCAGCCAACGTGAACCACAGGGCCCATCGTGGACGCAGCAGCATCAGACCCAGTGCCCAGGCCACCAGCACCACCGATACAGAAGCGCCGACCGCACTCGAAAGACTGGCCTGCCCGGTCTGGGCGCCATATGACAACAGCGCGGTGAGGGGCAACAAGGTCAATGTTATCCACAACCATTCCCTGATCAGCCGACGAAACAATCCCTGCACCTGGCTCGGCTCACGACTTTCGCGTCTGCGCTCATTAGCCATGGATAAAGCCGGAGCGGGGAGGGCGGGGAATTTCAGGCATGGTCGCGGGTCTCATCGGCAGGCGGACGAGGGGAATCATAGCGGACGTCGACCAACGGAGCGCAGGTTACTTACCAGGTTAAGCGGCTCATTTTTGTAATTCACTTGAAACCACGGGCTGAGACCAAGGAATCACTCCACATGCGTGTCGCGATACTGGACGATGAACCGGCAGAACTGCGCCGGGTGGAACAGACCCTGCGTCAAATGGCCGAGCCGGGAGAACCTGCCTGGTCATTACACAGCTTCGACAATGGCGAGGACTTGCTACGCCAGTTGCGCAGGGAAACCTTCGATCTGTTGTTACTTGATTGGCAGTTGCCTGGGCTCAGTGGCCTGTCACTGTTGCGCTGGACCCGCGAACATATGGATGCGCCCCCGGCCGCCATCATGCTCACCAGCCGCGACGCCGAAAGCGATATCGTCCAGGCCCTGAACGCCGGTGCGGATGACTACGTCAGCAAGCCATTTCGCCCCAATGAACTGAAAGCTCGGGTCGCCGCAGTCTTGCGCAGGCACAGTCAGCAACGCCAGTCTGGTGAAGTGCTGAGCATCAATGACCTGCTGTTCGACGATGCCGAACTGACAGTGACCCGCGCCGGCGTCCCCATCGGCATGACCGAACGGGAGTACGGTCTGGCTCGCTGCCTGTTTACCAATCTGGGCCGTCCGCTGTCACGAGAGTACCTGTATGAGCGGTTTTGGAGTCATGAAGAGATGGTGTCTTCACGACCGCTCGACACCCACATCTACCGCCTTCGCAACAAGCTCGGTTTGACCGCCGACCGGGGTTGGCAGTTGTTGACGATCTATGGGTATGGGTATCGGTTGGAGAGTGTGTCGACTTCATAGCTATTCCAAACAAAAAAAGGCCAACGCTAGCGTTGGCCTTTTTTTGTTTGGCTGGTTGACCTACCGTGGATCAGAAGTCCAGGTTGGAAACCGCCAGTGCATTGCTCTCGATGAAGTCACGACGAGGCTCGACCGCATCACCCATCAGGGTGTTGAAGATCTGGTCCGCGCCAATGGCGTCTTCGATGGTCACTTTCAACATGCGGCGCTGCGCTGGGTCCATAGTAGTTTCCCACAGCTGATCCGGGTTCATTTCGCCCAGACCTTTGTATCGCTGAATGGTGTGACGCTTGGTGCTTTCAGTCATCAGCCATTCAAGTGCTTCCTTGAACTCGGTGACTGGCTTCTTGCGTTCGCCGCGCTGGATGTACGCGCCTTCGTCCAGCAAGGTGCTCAACTGAGCGCCAAGGGAGACAACGGTCTTGTAATCGTTGCTGCCGAAGAAGTCGCGGTTGAACGTTACGTAGTTCGACAGGCCATGGGAGATCAGTTCGACCTCCGGCAGCCAGACGTTACGTTCACGGTCTTCACGCAGGCTGGCCTTATAAACCAGACCCGACTTCTCGACGGTGCGCAGACGGACTTCGTACTTGCTCAACCATTCCTGCATGGCGGCGTGATCGGACAGTTGCTCCATGCTCACGGCAGGCAGGTAGATGAAGTGCTCGGTCAGTTCCTGAGGGTACAGGCGCGACAGGCGCTTGAGCGTCTTCATCACCAGGCGGAAGTCATTCACCAGGCGTTCGAGGGCTTCGCCCGAGATACCCGGTGCGTCTTCGTTCAAGTGCAGGCTGGCGTCTTCCAGGGCCGATTGCGTCATGTATTCTTCCATGGCGTCATCGTCTTTGATGTACTGCTCTTGCTTGCCTTTCTTGACCTTGTACAGCGGTGGCTGGGCGATGTAGATGTAGCCACGCTCGATCAGCTCCGGCAACTGACGGAAGAAGAAGGTCAGCAGCAGGGTACGGATGTGCGAACCGTCGACGTCAGCATCGGTCATGATGATGATGTTGTGGTAGCGCAGCTTCTCGATGTTGTACTCGTCACGACCGATGCCACAGCCGAGCGCGGTGATCAAGGTGCCGACTTCCTGCGAAGAGATCATCTTGTCGAAGCGGGCTTTCTCTACGTTGAGGATTTTACCCTTCAACGGCAGGATCGCCTGGGTGCGGCGGTTACGTCCCTGCTTGGCGGAGCCGCCAGCAGAGTCACCTTCCACGAGATAAAGTTCGGAGAGGGCAGGGTCTTTTTCCTGGCAGTCCGCCAGTTTGCCCGGCAGGCCGGCGATATCCAGCGCGCCCTTGCGACGAGTCATTTCACGAGCCTTACGCGCCGCTTCACGAGCACGCGCAGCGTCGATCATCTTGCCGACGACCAGCTTGGCTTCGTTCGGGTTTTCCAGCAGGAAGTCGGAGAAGTACTTGCCCATTTCCTGTTCGACCGCGGTCTTCACTTCGGAAGAAACCAGCTTGTCCTTGGTCTGGGAGCTGAACTTCGGATCCGGCACTTTTACCGAGATGATCGCGGTCAGGCCTTCACGGGCATCGTCACCGGTGGTCGCGACTTTGTGCTTCTTCGCCAGACCTTCAGCTTCGATGTAGGTGTTCAGGTTACGCGTCAGTGCGGAACGGAAACCCACCAGGTGAGTACCGCCGTCGCGCTGTGGAATGTTGTTGGTGAAGCACAACAGGTTCTCGTTGAAGCTGTCGTTCCACTGCAGGGCGATTTCCACGCCGATGCCGTCTTCACGCTGAATGTTGAAGTGGAACACCTGGTTGACCGCGGTCTTGTTGGTGTTCAGGTACTCAACGAATGCACGCAGGCCGCCTTCGTATTTGAACAGCTCTTCCTTGCCGCTGCGCTCATCCTTGAGGACGATGCCAACACCGGAGTTCAGGAAGGACAGCTCACGGATCCGCTTGGCCAGGATGTCCCAGCTGAAGTGGATGTTCTTGAAGGTCTGATCAGAAGGCTTGAAGTGAATCTGGGTGCCCGTGGTTTCACTCTCGCCGACGATTTTCATCGGCTCTTGCGGAACGCCGTGGACATAGGTCTGTTCCCAGATCTTGCCACTGCGGCGTACCGTGAGGATCAACTCTTCAGACAGGGCGTTTACAACCGATACACCTACACCGTGCAGACCGCCGGATACCTTGTAGGAGTTATCGTCGAACTTACCGCCGGCGTGCAGGACGGTCATGATGACCTCGGCCGCAGAAACGCCTTCTTCCTTGTGCACGTCTACCGGGATGCCACGGCCGTTATCGCGAACGGTGATGGATTCATCCGGGTGGATGATGATGCTGATGTCGTCGCAGTGGCCGGCCAAAGCTTCGTCGATCGAGTTATCGACCACCTCGAACACCATGTGGTGCAGACCGCTGCCATCGTCGGTGTCACCAATGTACATACCGGGACGTTTGCGTACGGCATCCAGGCCTTTCAGCACTTTAATGCTCGTTGAGTCGTACGTATTTTCTTCGCTCAATGCCTTCACTCCCGATGGTCGTGGGTCTGGGTGATACGGCCCTGTTCCACGTGGAACAAAGCGACTGGCGTTTCCGTCTGCCAGCCTTCCCTCAATAATTCGTGATCTACACAGGTGATAAATACCTGGCAGCGTAAGTCTTCCAACAAGCGGCAAAGCGCGCGACGGTGGTGCTCATCCAATTCGGACGGCAGGTCATCCACCAGATAAATACACTGGCCGCGGCGGGCCTGACTGACCAGATGCCCTTGGGCAATCCGCAGGGCACACACCACCAACTTCTGCTGTCCGCGGGACAAGATATCCGCAGCATTATGTGCGCCCAATCTGAGGCGCAAATCAGCCCGTTGTGGTCCGGCCTGGGTATGACCCATTTGCTGATCCCGCTGCACGGAACCAGCCAGCACCGCACTCAATTCGCGGTCTTTGTCCCAACCTCGGTAATAGCTGAGCGTCAAACCTTCAAGCTCAACCAGTTCGCTCAAGGTTTGTTCAAAGACTGGTTTCAAGGCTTTGATATAGGCGCGACGGTATTCATCGATTTCAGCGCTGGCCTGGCACAGTTCCCTGTCCCAAACCGCTTGCGAAACGGCGTCAAGTGTACCATGCCGCAGCCAAGAGTTTCTCTGGCGCAGGGCCTTCTGCAACCGCTGCCAGGTGGACATGAATCGTGGTTCCACGTGGAACACACCCCAATCCAGAAACTGCCGCCGAATTTTCGGCGCACCTTCAAGCAGGCGGAAGCTGTCAGGGTTGATCAATTGCAGCGGCAGGATCTCTGCCAGCTGTGCAGCGCTGCGAGCGTTCTGCCCATCTATGCGGATCTGGAACTCACCCTGACGGTCGCGAGACACACCCAGGGCACTATGACCACCTTGGGCGAGCTCGACCTGGCCGAACACTGTACAAGCCAGTTGCTCGTATTGAATAACGGGCAGCAGACGGGTGCTACGGAACGAACGAGCGAGCCCCAGCAAATGGATGGCTTCCAGCACGCTGGTTTTACCGCTGCCGTTTGCGCCGTAAAGAATGTTGATTCGGGGAGAGGGGGAGAGGGTCACCGGGTGCAGATTGCGCACCGCGGTGACCGAGACGCGACTTAATGACATCTAGCTTCTGCTGAGCATGATTACAGACGCATCGGCATGACAACGTAAGCCGAATCGTCGTTGTCGGACTCTTGGACCAGCGCGCTGCTGTTGGAGTCGGACAGGATCAGGCGAACCTGCTCAGTGGTCATGACGCCCAGCACGTCGAGCAAGTAGCTGACGTTGAAGCCGATTTCCAGGGAGCCGCCGTTGTACTCAACGCCTACCTCTTCTTCCGCCTCTTCCTGTTCAGGGTTGTTGGCCTGGATTTTCAGTTGACCATTGGCCAGCTGCAGACGGATACCGCGATACTTTTCGTTCGACAGGATCGCGGTGCGGCTAAAGGCTTCACGCAGGGCCTGACGATCGCCGAGCACCAGCTTGTCACCACCTTTAGGCAGGACGCGCTCGTAGTCCGGGAACTTGCCGTCGACCAGTTTCGAAGTGAAGGTGAACTCACCGGTAGTGGCGCGGATGTGATGCTGGCCCAGCACGATGCTGACGATACCGTCCGGCTCAGTCAGCAGACGCGCCAGTTCAAGGATGCCCTTGCGTGGCACGATGACCTGGTGACGATCCGGCTGACCGATATCGGCCTTCATCGAGCACATGGCCAGACGGTGACCGTCGGTGGCCACGGCGCGGATGATGCCTTCAGAAACTTCCAGCAGCATACCGTTCAGGTAGTAACGCACGTCCTGCTGGGCCATGGCGAAGCTGGTGCGTTCGATCAGTCGACGCAGTTTGCTTTGCTCCAGGCTGCAAGTCAGCGAACCTGGGCCTTCCTCTACAGTCGGGAAATCATTGGCTGGCAGTGTCGACAGGGTAAAGCGGCTACGACCGGCCTTCACCACGAGCTTCTGCTCGTCGACCTTGATATCGATCAGCGCGTCGTTGGGCAAGCTCTTGCAGATGTCCATCAACTTGCGCGCAGGCACAGTGATGGAGCCCGGGTCTGCCGGTTCTTCGAGCTGAACACGACCGACCAGCTCGACTTCCAGGTCGGTACCGGTCAGCGACAGTTGCTGGCCTTCGACAACCAGCAGCACGTTGGAAAGCACCGGCAAGGTCTGTCGGCGCTCAACGACGCCTGCGACCAGTTGCAGGGGTTTCAACAGGGCTTCGCGTTGAATGGTGAAATGCATGGTCTAGTCCCTTGCCTTAATAAGCTGCGCTGGTGTCATCAAGTGGTCAGTGTTCGCAGCAGGTTCTTGTAGTCCTCGCGGATGTCCGCGTCGGATTCCTTAAGTTCGTTGATCTTCCGGCAGGCGTGCAACACAGTCGTATGGTCACGGCCGCCAAACACATCGCCGATTTCCGGCAGGCTGTGGTTAGTCAGCTCCTTGGACAATGCCATAGCCACCTGGCGCGGACGTGCCACCGAGCGCGAACGACGCTTGGACAGCAGGTCGGAGATCTTGATCTTGTAGTACTCGGCGACAGTGCGCTGAATGTTATCCACAGAGACCAGTTTATCTTGTAGCGCCAACAGGTCCTTCAGGGATTCGCGGATCAACTCGATAGTGATATCGCGGCCCATGAAGTGGGAGTGGGCGATCACGCGTTTAAGCGCGCCTTCCAGCTCTCGCACGTTGGAGCGAATGCGTTGGGCAATGAAGAACGCCGCGTCGTGTGGCAGATCCACTTTGGCCTGGTCGGCCTTCTTCATCAGGATCGCGACACGGGTTTCCAGCTCTGGCGGTTCAACTGCAACCGTCAGGCCCCAGCCGAAGCGGGACTTGAGGCGTTCTTCAAGACCTTCGATTTCTTTCGGGTAGCGGTCACTGGTGAGGATGACCTGCTGGCCACCTTCGAGCAAAGCGTTGAAGGTGTGGAAAAACTCTTCCTGGGAACGCTCTTTGCGGGCGAAAAACTGAATGTCATCGATCAGCAGTGCATCCACCGAACGGTAGAAGCGCTTGAACTCGTTGATCGCGTTCAGTTGCAACGCCTTGACCATGTCGGCCACGAAACGCTCGGAATGCAGGTACACGACCTTGGCATTCGGATTCTTCTTTAATAGATGGTTACCCACAGCGTGCATCAAGTGGGTCTTACCCAAACCAACACCGCCATAAAGGAACAGCGGGTTGTAGCCGTGCTTGGGGTTATCCGCAACCTGCCAGGCCGCAGCCCGGGCCAGTTGGTTGGACTTGCCTTCGACGAAGTTCTCGAAAGTGAAGGTCCGGTTCAGGTAGCTGGTGTGCTTGAGCGCCCCTTCTACCTGCACCGTGCGCTGTTCGGCGCGAATCGGCGCCTGTTGCGAGCTGGCACCGGCCATCGGGTCAAAACTGTCCCGGGACGGTTCTTCGCTGACGTCGGCAACTTTTTGCGTCGAACGCTTCGTCTGCTGCGGTGCAGCTGGCGCAGGTGCGGATGCAGTGGCCGGAGCCTGTGCAGCCTGAGCCTGGGAAGCGGCGGCGGCGAGCGGAGCGTTGGGTGCCGCCCGCGGAGCCGAACTGCGTTTGCTGCCTATTAATAAGGACAGCGCCGGCATCGAGCCATTGCCGTGCTCATCCAGCAGCTCAAGTACGCGACTCAGATACTTTTCGTTGACCCAGTCGAGAACAAAACGATTCGGTGCGTAGACACGCAGCTCGTCGCCTTCGGCTTCGACCTGTAGTGGACGGATCCAAGTGTTGAATTGTTGGGCAGGCAGCTCATCGCGCAAAAGCTCCACGCACTGCTGCCAAAGTTCCACTGACACGGATATCCCCTAAGTTGAAAGCCGGTGAGGCAAAAACAAGCGGCCATTGTAACGATCAGCCGCCGACTTATCCACACGAAGGTTGTTCATCCCCCAAGAAGAATCAACGCTTTATGAGGAAAAAAGTCGACCAATGGTCTGTGCATAAGCTCTGTGGATAACCGGGGTTAAGGTCGTTGCACAAGTGGGGGGGAAACTCGGTGGATAACCTGCCTGTGGATAAACAGGCCTTTCACCCACAGCTTATCCGACAGCGCAGCACAGGCTGACCACCGTTTTCCACGGTAGTTGTCATTCTCTGTACATCGCGTACCGTATGGCCTCAAGGCAGTTATCCACAGATAAGTGCCTGCCTAGCTTTTATAAGCTTTACAAAAAAGCTTTAAATACTTTCCTTCTTTATTTCTATATCTACAGGTTGGTCAGGTGTGGGAAATCGCCTCCAGATCTATTTATAAGGAAACGCTGGTTGGAAATTGACCTAGAGGCTTGCTTTCTCTAGAATCCCCGGTCTCTTAAAACGGGGGCCATTCCGGCCCGTTGTGGACGAACCAGGTAACACGACAATGAAACGTACTTTCCAACCAAGCACTATCAAACGCGCTCGTACCCACGGTTTCCGTGCTCGCATGGCTACCAAGAACGGTCGTGCCGTCCTGTCGCGTCGTCGCGCCAAAGGTCGTGCGCGTCTGGCAGTTTGATAATCCGGCACTGGAGGTGAGTCAGGACTTCAGTCGGGAAAAGCGTCTGCTTACCCCCCGGCATTTCAAGGCAGTCTTTGACTCCCCTACCGGCAAGGTTCCGGGGAAAAATCTCCTGCTCCTTGCGCGCAACAACGATCTTGATCACCCCCGTCTCGGGCTGGTTATCGGGAAAAAGAGCGTAAAGCTCTCCGTCGAGCGCAATCGCCTCAAACGTCTGATGCGCGAATCGTTCCGTCTGCACCAGGAATCACTGGTCGGTTGGGATATTGTTATCGTCGCGCGCAAAGGTTTGGGTGACGTAGAGAACCCCGAATTGATTCAGCATTTCGGCAAACTCTGGAAGCGTCTGGCACGCAGCACGCCAGTACCAGCAGTCAAAGCCGAAACTGTAGGGGTAGACAGTCCCGATGCGTAAACTGGCACTCGTTCCGATCCAGTTTTATCGCTATGCCATTAGTCCTCTGATGGCCAGTCACTGTCGCTTCTACCCCAGTTGTTCCTGCTACGCGTATGAAGCCATAGAAAATCATGGCCTTCTGCGCGGTGGCTGGCTGACCTTTCGTCGTTTAGGTCGCTGTCATCCGTGGAATCCCGGTGGTTATGACCCGGTTCCATCTATCCCTACCTCCCGTTCTTCTTCGATGGCCGAGTAATCATGGATATCAAACGCACGATCCTGATCGTCGCCCTGGCAATCGTGGCCTACGTTATGGTCCTTAAATGGAACCAGGACTACGGTCAAACTGCCCTGCCGACTCAGAATGTTGCTTCCAGTACTACCGCACCGGGCTTACCGGATACGGCGACTGGCAATAATGCTTCTGTCAGTGACGACATTCCGCGCGCCGCAAGCGATACCAGTGCAACTGCTCCTGCTGAAACTCCGGTTGCAGCAAGCAAAGATCTCATCCGCATCAAAACGGATGTGCTCGACCTGGCAGTCGATCCACAGGGTGGTGACGTTGCCCAGCTGACACTGCCGCTGTATCCACGTCGCCAGGACCATCCGGAAATCCCGTTCCAGTTGTTCGATAACGGCAATGAGCGCACTTACCTGGCTCAAAGCGGTTTGATCGGCACCAACGGTCCGGACGCAAGCCCGGCCGGTCGTCCGGTTTACTCCTCGGAGAAGAAGGTTTATCAGCTGGCTGATGGCCAGGACCAAATGGTCGTAGACCTGAAGTTCAGCAAGGACGGCATCAACTACATCAAGCGTTTCACGGTGAAACGCGGCCTGTATGACGTTACCGTTTCCTATCTGATCGACAACGAAAGCACTCAACCTTGGTCTGGCGCGATGTTCGCGCAACTCAAGCGCGACGCTAGTGGTGATCCATCTTCGACTACGGCTACCGGTACTGCCACCTATCTGGGCGCTGCCCTGTGGACAAGTAACGAGCCGTACAAGAAAGTGTCCATGAAGGACATGGACAAGGCCCAGCTGAAGGAAACTGTCAGCGGTGGTTGGGTTGCTTGGTTGCAACACTACTTCGTAACGGCCTGGATTCCGGCGAAGGGCGAAAACAACATCGTCCAGACCCGTAAAGACAGCAAAGGCAACTACATCATTGGCTACACCGGCCCGGCAATCACTGTCGCGCCAGGTGCCAAGGCTGAAACCAGCGCTGTTCTTTATGCCGGCCCAAAAAGCCAGGCTGTGCTGAAAGAGTTGTCCCCAGGTCTGGAATTGACCGTCGACTACGGCATCTTGTGGTTCATTGCCCAGCCGATTTTCTGGTTGCTGCAACATATCCACGCGCTGGTCGGTAACTGGGGCTGGTCGATTATTTTCCTGACCATGCTGATCAAGGGGATCTTCTTCCCGCTGTCGGCCGCCAGCTACAAATCCATGGCTCGCATGCGTGCAGTGGCACCGAAACTGGCCGCGCTGAAAGAGCAACATGGCGACGACCGGCAGAAAATGTCGCAAGCCATGATGGAGCTGTACAAGAAAGAGAAGATCAATCCGCTGGGTGGTTGCTTGCCAATCCTCGTGCAGATGCCGGTTTTCCTCTCCCTGTACTGGGTTCTGCTGGAAAGCGTGGAAATGCGCCAAGCGCCGTTCATGCTGTGGATTACTGACCTGTCGATCAAGGATCCGTTCTTCATTCTGCCGATCATCATGGGCGCCACCATGTTCATCCAGCAGCAGTTGAACCCGACTCCACCGGATCCGATGCAGGCCAAGGTGATGAAGCTGATGCCAATCATCTTCACCTTCTTCTTCCTGTGGTTCCCGGCTGGTCTGGTGCTGTATTGGGTAGTCAACAACTGCCTGTCCATTGCCCAACAGTGGTACATCACTCGTAAAGTCGAAGCGGCTACCAAAGCAGCTGCCTGATTTACACTGTGGATAACCACTCAGAACGCCCCCTAGTGGGGCGTTTTGCTATCTGTCACTTTTGTCTGGATATCGGTTTATGAGCGTTCCTCGTGAAACCATCGCCGCCGTCGCGACTGCCCAAGGTCGCGGTGGTGTAGGCATCGTCCGCATTTCGGGGCCGCTTGCCAGTGTTGCAGCCAAAGCCTTCAGTGGTCGCGAACTGAAACCTCGATATGCCCACTACGGGCCTTTCCTCGACGGCAACGAAGAGGTGCTGGACCAAGGGCTGGCACTGTATTTCCCGGGCCCGAACTCATTCACCGGTGAGGATGTGCTGGAACTCCAGGGCCACGGCGGGCCGGTGGTCCTGGACATGTTGCTCAAGCGCTGCCTGGAATTGGGTTGCCGCCTGGCGCGCCCGGGCGAGTTCAGCGAGCGGGCATTTCTCAATGACAAACTTGACCTGGCCCAGGCTGAAGCCATCGCTGACCTGATCGAGGCGAGTTCTGCACAGGCTGCGCGAAATGCCCTGCGTTCCCTGCAGGGAGCATTTTCCCAGCGTGTGCATAACTTGACCGAGCAGTTGATTGGCCTGCGGATCTACGTCGAAGCTGCCATCGACTTCCCGGAGGAAGAAATCGACTTCCTCGCCGATGGCCACGTCCTAAGCATGCTCGATAAAGTGCGCGACGAATTATCCACAGTCATGCGCGAAGCCGGGCAGGGTGCGCTGCTGCGCGATGGCATGACGGTAGTGATCGCCGGCCGACCTAACGCCGGCAAATCCAGCCTGTTGAATGCCCTGGCGGGTCGCGAAGCAGCGATCGTTACCGAGATTGCCGGCACGACCCGAGACATTCTCCGCGAACATATCCACATTGATGGCATGCCACTGCACGTAGTCGATACCGCCGGTCTGCGGGATACCGATGATCATGTGGAAAAGATTGGGGTGGAAAGGGCGTTGAAAGCCATCGGCGAGGCGGATCGGGTACTGCTGGTAGTCGATGCCACTGCACCGGAAGCGCTGGATCCGTTTGCGCTGTGGCCGGAATTCCTCGAAGTACGCCCGGACCCGGCGAAAGTCACATTGATCCGCAACAAGGCCGACCTGACAGGCGAAGCCATTGCGCTCGAAGTCAGCGCGGATGGCCACGTCACCATCAGCTTGAGCGCAAAATCTGCCGGCGATGGCCTGGAACTGCTGCGCGATCACCTGAAAGCTTGCATGGGTTACGAACAAACCTCTGAAAGCAGCTTCAGTGCCCGCCGTCGGCACCTTGAGGCGTTGCGCCATGCCAGCGCATCCCTCGAACACGGCCGGGCGCAACTGACCCTGGCAGGTGCCGGAGAGTTGCTGGCCGAGGATTTGCGCCAGGCACAGCACTCCCTGGGTGAAATCACCGGAGCGTTCAGCTCTGATGATTTGCTCGGGCGGATATTTTCCAGTTTCTGTATCGGCAAATAAAAAAAGGGCTGCGGATAACTTATCCACAGCCCTCTTTTTTACTTTTACTTACCAGTTGTAGGATACCGAGCCCAGCAAAGTGCGGCTCTCGCCCCAATAGCAGCGGCCCGCATCATTACAGCCAGACACATATTCCTTGTCGAAAACGTTCTTCGCGTTAACGTCGACCGTCCAGTTGCGGTCGATCTGGTAGCCGATCGCCGCATCCACCAACGTGACATCACCCGCATCCAGTTTTCCGTACAAGGTCGGCGCCGTATAAGCGAACGCGCTGTCGAAGTACCGCACCCCGCCACCTACGTACAGTCCCTTCAGGCTGTTTTCGAGGAAGCGATACTTGGCCCAGACGGACGCCTGGTTACGCGGAACCCCCGTCATCTGATGATCCTTGACCAGCGAAGTGGCGGAGTCCTTGGTGATGCGCGCGTCGGTGTAGGTGTAGGCCGCTGTCACATTCAGATTGGGTGTCAGGTTGCTGTTGAGTTCCAGTTCCACCCCCTTGGCACGGCTTTCACCCACCTGGCGATAGGTGGACGTGGTGGCATCGAAGTAGGTGTCGTCTTTCTTGCGCAGGTCATACACCGACGCGGTGAAAGCCGTGTCCCAGCCGATGGGTTCGTATTTCAGACCGACTTCGTACTGGCTGCTGGTGATCGGGTCCAATGGCGCACCCGAGTTGGAGATCTGCTGCACCGGTACAAAAGCCGTTGAGTAGCTGACGTAAGGCGTCAGGCCGTTGTCGAACTGGTACATCACGCCGCCTTGGTAGGTGAATTTCCTGTCCTCGGAGCTGATGTTGCTGGCCGACGCCACTTTGTCGCGGAAATCGCTGTCGACCCAATCCTGACGACCGCCCAGAAGGAACAGCCAGTGATCGTACTTGCTCTGGATCTGCGCATAGGCACCTTTCATTTGCTGTTCCAGCAAGGTGTTCTGCACTGCGATAGGCGTCAACGGATCACGCAGGTAGACCGGGTTATAGATGTCGATCGGCCCGACAATCCCGGCGTTCCAGTCCTGATTGAAGGAAGTCCGGTCGAAACTGCCGCCAAACAGCACAGTGTTCTCCAAGCCACCCAGATCGAACTTGCCTTCCAGCTGGTTATCCAGCGAATACACCATCGACTTGTTGAAGCGGTCATAGGCAGTCACGTTCAGGCGAGTACCAAAGCCTGCATTGTTCAGGTTGCCGGGCCAGGTCTCGTGCCGGGTGATCCTTGACTGCATGTAGCGCGAGTTCTGCCGGAACTGCCAGTCGTCATTGAAGCTGTGGGTAAATTCATAGCCAGTGCTCCAGGTTTCCCGCTCGAAGGTGTTCCAGTCCGGGTCACCGAGCATGGTGTCCTTGGATAACTTGCCATTGGGATTCTTCAGCAAGGTACCGGCTGCGGGGAGTCCGAGCTCCATGTTGGTGTGATCCTTCTGGTAGTTGGCCAGCAGGGTCAGGGTGTTGTAGTCATCGAAATTAAGGGTCAGGGATGGGGCGATGTAGATCCGATCATCCGGAACGTGATCGGTTTGGGTGTCGGCATTGCGACCAAGCATGACCATCCGACCAAGAATATTGCCGCTGTCAGTGAGCGGGCCGGATACGTCGACGCCCAACTGCCGACGATTGTTCGAACCATAGCTCAACTGCACCTCGCCCTGGGGGGCGGCTGTGGGACGTTTACTCACGATATTGACCAGACCACCTGGGGCGTTTTCACCATAGAGCAATGAAGACGGCCCGCGAAATATCTCGACCCGCTCCAGTCCATAGGGTTCGGTGCTGGTGTCGTAACGATTGCCCTGTACCCGCAAGCCATCACGTAACAGGCCATATCCATAGTCTGTGGCATTAAAACCGCGAATGAAAAACAGGTCGCCGGCAAGGCTATCGCCTGCGGCAAAGGGCGGTGCAAAAATGCCCGGCACGTAACCCAACACGTCGGTGAGGGTCTGGGATTTTTGATCCTTGATTCGCTGGCTGGTGACTACGGACACCGAGCGCGGAGTTTCGGATAACGGAGTGCTGGTCTTGGTCCCGACTCGACTGCTTTTCGCGTTGTAGCCAACGTCTGCCGAGTAATCCAGGGACATTTCACTCGGTTGCACGGCATTGATGTTGGTGGCACCCAACACCAGGGACCCGTTCTCGGGTACTGGTTGAAGTATGTAACTGCCGGGAGCCTGAGGCACAGCTTGCAGCCCAGAGCCACGAAGCAACAACTGGAAGCCCTGGTCGATCGAGTAGGTGCCGGACAAACCATCGGTTCTCAACTGAGCGGTTTGCTGCGGTGAGAATGACAGGATCACATTGGCCGCCGCCGCGAACTGACTCAGAGCGCCATCCAGCGGGCCAGCGGCGATGGCAAAGCGTTGCGAAGCACTGGCTGCCATTGCGTTGGTTGCCAGCAGACAACCTGTAGCACTGGTCATCAACAAACCGTAGGCGAGGCAGTGGTGGGAAAAACGCTTTCGGAACTTAGGAAGACGCATGAGTAGATGAGCCCTGAAGGTGACGAACAGACGCGTGAGTCGCGATTACCTGTAGGGCCGTGTCAGGCTAAAAAAAGATAACCCTGAAACCACATTTTTTTTCGAGTTCAGCCGACCTGAGTGACCGACACCCAATAACGGCTGAAATAACGCACGCTGATTGGCAGAGAGGCCTGCAGATTGGCCAGCACCGCATCCGTGGAGTCGAGTCGAAAAGTGCCGGAAACCCGCAGCTGCGAGGCCCCCTCAGCACAGTGAAGAATACCGGAACGATATCGACCTAGTTCCTGCAACACCTCTCCCAGGGGAGTGTCCAGGACGATAAGCTGACCATTGATCCAAGCCGCTTGCGATGAACCATAGGGGTGAACGGCACTCAGGCTCTCACTGCTGAAATCGGCACCTTCTCCTGCTTTCAGCACACGGGAACCGGCGGAGTGACCGCCTGGTAGAACGTTCACCTGGTCCTCCAGGACGCCAACCCGCGTCACCCCTGAAAGCTGCTGCACCGAAAAACGCGTGCCCAAAGCCTGCACTCGTCCCTCGTGGGTTTCGACAAAAAAAGGCCGTTGATCGCCGAGTTTGCCAGTGCGTATGAGAATTTCCCCGCGAAGCAATCGAATCAATCGTTGCTGGCCATCGAACAGCACATCCACTGCGGAATGAGTATTGAGGTGCAGTTGTGTGCCGTCAGCCAGGTCGATTTTGCGCCGTTGACCGACCTTGGTTGAATAATCGGCCCAGACGTTTCCCAGCGCTGTGTATTTCGGGGCGTTCCAGCCGACATAGCCCGTTGCGCCGATAACCAGCAAAAATTTGAGCATCTGGCGCCGATTTTTTCCTGGAATCAGTGCGCGTCGAGCCACGTCCCTGGGCATCGCGCCCAAGTGCCTCTGCATTTGCTCCATCTGATTCCACGCGGCAAGGTGTGCTGGATTACTGTCTACCCAATGCTGCCACGCCAGTTGTTGTGTTGGCGTGGGAGGTTCGGCCTGAAATTGCACGTACCAACTCGCCGCTGCTTCAAACACTTGCCGGTCCGGTGCTATGGCCATTACACGCCCGCCATGATCAGGGAACATTCGGTGAGCGCGCGGATCATGTGCTTTTTCACCGTGGTCAGCGAAACCTTCAGCTGTGCTGCTATCTGTTGATAAGTCAGCCCCTCAATCTGCGACAGCATGAATACTCGCTGCGTACGCATCCCCAGGCAGGCTAGAGCCTTATCCACAGCCAGTAGCGTTTCGATGATGAGTGCCTTGTCTTCTTCGCTGATGGCCGAGACTTGCGGTCTGGCTGCCAGGGTTTCCAGATAAGCCGCCTCGATTGCGCTGCGGCGATAGCGGTCAATCACCAAACCCCGAGCGATGGTCGCCAGATAGTCACGGGGCTCGCGGATCTGCATGGCGTTGCGTGAGCCGAGAATGCGCACGAAGGTGTCATGCGCGACATCTGCAGCATCGCACGCATCATGCAACTTGCCCCTGAGCCATCCATACAGCCAGGAATGGTGCTGCTCGTAGATTTGCTGAACGGCTGCAGTGTGGGTGGGTAGGGACATGATGGGATCAGGCAGGTTAATGATAATGCCTATTATTAACTTCCACCGCGCCGTCCCACAATAGAGCTCGCGAAGCAAAATTCCTCCCCCGGATTTAGTTTTCCTGATTCCTGAACCCGTCCAAAGGGTTCATTGGAAGAATTCTCGCGCCTGCACTTCCACGAAATCCGCAAAAACTGTGGATTAAGCCCTGTGAGTAACTGCCACTAAGGCCAGTTGATAACAGGGTCCGAAAACTGAATATAACCACCCCTGTGGATAACCAGCCCTTTCATCCACAGGCTTAAACCGGTTATCCAAGGGCCTCATTGGCACATGAACACAGGGTTTTGAATCTCTGTACATCACGTGTTTAGAAGCCTACAGCAATCTATCCACAGAAAACTGCCTCAGTAGAAATAAACATAAAAACAAAGATTTAATAAATTTCTCTCTTTTTAATTTCTATAACCCCGACTTCTCCACAGCTGGTTAAATTTTGTGCAAAGGGTTCTTTAGGAAGGGCGAAGTCCCTATACTTGTCGACCAGGTCCAGAAACCTGAGCTCAAACCATTCCTGATTACCCAACTGAAAGCAGGCACGAGGTGCGTGGTGGATTTCCCTTCCCGTTTTGAAGTGATCGTCATCGGCGGCGGTCATGCCGGTACCGAGGCAGCACTGGCCTCAGCACGTATGGGGGCAAAAACCCTGTTGCTGACGCATAACGTGGAAACCCTCGGGGCCATGAGTTGCAATCCCGCTATTGGCGGCATTGGCAAAAGCCACCTGGTCAAGGAAATCGACGCCCTCGGCGGTGCGATGGCCATTGCTACTGACAAGGGTGGTATCCAGTTTCGCGTGTTGAACAGCCGCAAAGGCCCAGCTGTGCGGGCTACTCGCGCTCAAGCTGACCGAGTTCTGTACAAGGCAGCTGTGCGCGAAATCCTGGAAAACCAGCCGAACCTGTGGATATTTCAACAAGCTGCCGATGACGTGATTGTCGAGCAGGATCAGGTGCGTGGTGTTGTCACCCAAATGGGGCTGCGCTTCCTCGCAGACTCGGTGGTGTTGACCACTGGCACCTTCCTGGGTGGACTTATCCACATCGGGATGCAGAATTTTTCTGGCGGTCGCGCCGGTGATCCACCGTCGATCGCCCTGGCTCAACGCCTTCGTGAGTTGCCGCTGCGGGTTGGGCGTCTGAAAACCGGTACGCCACCGCGGATCGACAGTCGTTCGGTCGATTTTTCGCTGATGACCGAGCAAGCCGGCGACACGCCGATTCCGGTGATGTCGTTCATGGGGTCCAAGGAGCAACATCCGCGGCAGGTGAGCTGCTGGATTACCCATACCAACGCCCGCACCCACGAAATCATTGCCGCTAACCTCGATCGTTCGCCGATGTATTCGGCTGCCGGGATGATCGAGGGCATTGGTCCGCGTTATTGCCCGTCGATCGAAGACAAGATCCATCGCTTTGCCGACAAGGAAAGCCATCAGGTCTTCATCGAGCCCGAAGGCTTGACCACCAATGAGCTGTATCCCAACGGGATTTCCACCTCGTTGCCGTTCGACGTGCAGTTGCAGATCGTGCAATCGATCCGCGGCATGGAAAACGCGCACATTGTTCGCCCGGGTTATGCGATCGAATACGACTATTTCGATCCCCGCGACCTGAAGTACAGCCTGGAAACCAAAGTGATCGCCGGCCTGTTTTTCGCCGGGCAAATCAATGGCACTACCGGTTACGAAGAAGCCGGCGCCCAGGGTTTGCTGGCCGGCGCGAATGCCGCACTGCGTGCACAAGGCAAAGATGCCTGGTGCCCGCGCCGCGATGAGGCGTACATCGGAGTACTGGTGGACGACCTGATTACCCTGGGTACCCAGGAACCGTACCGGATGTTTACCTCCCGTGCGGAGTACCGCCTGATCCTGCGCGAAGACAATGCAGACCTGCGCCTGACCGAAAAAGGTCGCGAGCTGGGCCTGGTCGATGACGCCCGTTGGGCGGCGTTCTGCACCAAGCGCGAAAGCATCGCGCTGGAAGAGCAACGGTTGAAAAGCACCTGGGTACGCCCGGGCACTCAGCAGGGCGATGCAATTTCCGAAAAATTCGGTACCCCGCTGACACACGAATACAATCTGCTCAACCTGCTGAGCCGTCCGGAAATCGACTACGCTGGTCTGATCGCCGTGACGGGTGGGGGCGCAGAAGATCCACAGGTTGCCGAGCAGGTCGAAATCAAGACCAAGTACGCTGGCTACATCGATCGCCAACAGGATGAAATCGCTCGCCTGCGGGCCAGCGAAGACACCAAACTGCCTGTGGATATCGATTACACGAATATTTCCGGTCTCTCCAAGGAGATCCAGAGCAAGCTCGGTGCGACTCGTCCTGAAACATTGGGCCAAGCATCCCGCATCCCGGGTGTTACGCCGGCAGCCATTTCGCTGTTGATGATTCATTTGAAAAAACGCGGCGCGGGCCGTCAGTTGGAGCAAAGCGCTTGAGTTCGTTGGTCACCTCGCAACACGCCGAAGAGTTATCCACAGGTGCTCGCCAGCTCGGTGTCACACTGACCGAAACCCAGCACGCGCAGCTGTTGGGCTATCTGGCCCTGTTGATCAAATGGAACAAGGCCTACAACCTGACCGCCGTACGCGATCCGGATGAGATGGTCTCGCGTCATCTGCTCGACAGTTTGAGCGTGATGTCTTTCGTGGAAGACGGTCGCTGGCTCGACGTCGGCAGTGGCGGGGGCATGCCCGGTATACCTCTGGCCATCCTGTTTCCGCAGTCGCAAGTGACCTGCCTGGACAGCAACGGCAAGAAAACCCGGTTCCTGACCCAGGTCAAACTCGAGCTGAAACTCGAAAATCTGCAAGTTATCCACAGTCGCGTCGAAGCCTTTCAGCCTGCCGAGCCGTTCAACGGGATCATCTCCCGGGCATTCAGCAGCATGGAAAACTTCAGCAACTGGACTCGCCATCTCGGCGATAGCAACACGCGTTGGCTGGCAATGAAGGGCGTTCATCCGGCCGATGAGCTGGTAGCATTGCCGGCAGACTTCCACCTCGATAGCGAACACGCCCTGGCCGTACCTGGTTGCCAAGGCCAACGCCATCTGCTGATACTGCGCCGCACGGCATGATTGGGAACAAAAGCAAGAATGGCTAAGGTATTCGCGATTGCGAACCAGAAAGGTGGTGTGGGTAAAACCACCACCTGCATCAACCTCGCAGCATCCCTCGTGGCTACCAAGCGCCGGGTGTTGTTGATCGATCTCGATCCACAGGGCAACGCCACCATGGGTAGTGGTGTGGATAAGCACGGCCTGGAAAATTCGGTCTACGACCTGTTGATCGGTGAGTGTGACCTGGCCGAGGCCATGCACTACTCCGAACACGGTGGTTACCAGCTGCTGCCGGCCAACCGTGACCTGACGGCAGCCGAAGTGGTTCTGCTGGAAATGCAGATGAAGGAAAGTCGCCTGCGCAGCGCGCTGGCGCCGATCCGCGAGAACTACGATTACATTTTGATCGACTGCCCACCTTCGCTGTCGATGCTCACGCTCAACGCGCTGGTTGCCGCCGATGGGGTAATTATCCCCATGCAGTGCGAGTACTTTGCACTCGAAGGCCTTAGCGACCTTGTGGATAACATCAAGCGCATCGCCGAGCTGCTCAATCCGAACCTGAAGGTCGAAGGCCTGTTGCGGACCATGTATGACCCGCGCCTCAGCCTGATGAACGATGTATCGGCGCAGCTCAAAGAGCACTTCGGCGATCAGCTTTACGACACGGTCATCCCGCGCAACATCCGCCTGGCTGAAGCGCCTAGCTACGGCATGCCAGCGCTGGCGTACGACAAATCATCCCGGGGCGCCATTGCCTACCTGGCATTGGCAGGCGAGATGGTTCGTCGCCAACGCAAAAATTCACGCACAGCCGCTGCTCAGGCAACTTAAGGAATCCCCATGGCCGTCAAGAAACGAGGTCTCGGACGTGGACTGGATGCACTGCTGAGCGGTCCTACCGTCAGTTCGCTGGAAGAGCAGGCGGTCCAGGCAGATCAGCGTGAGCTACAGCACCTGCCCCTGGACCTGATCCAGCGCGGCAAGTATCAGCCGCGGCGGGACATGGATCCCCAGGCGCTGGAAGAGCTGGCGCAGTCGATCAAGGCCCAGGGCGTGATGCAGCCGATCGTGGTACGTCCGATCGGTGGCGGTCGCTTCGAAATCATTGCCGGTGAGCGCCGCTGGCGTGCGAGCCAGCAGGCCGGCCAGGAAACCATCCCGGCGATGGTCCGCGACGTTCCGGATGAAACGGCGATCGCCATGGCGCTGATCGAGAACATCCAGCGCGAAGACCTCAATCCGGTCGAGGAAGCTGTGGCCCTGCAGCGTTTGCAGCAGGAATTCCAGCTGACCCAGCAGCAGGTGGCAGAAGCCGTGGGTAAATCCCGCGTGACTGTGGCCAACCTGCTACGCTTGATCGCGTTGCCCGAAGTAATCAAGACCATGCTGTCCCACGGGGATCTGGAAATGGGCCACGCTCGTGCGTTGCTCGGTTTACCAGAGAATCAGCAGGTCGAAGGGGCGCGACATGTTGTCGCACGAGGACTGACGGTGCGCCAAACCGAGGCACTGGTTCGCCAGTGGTTGAATGGCAAACCGGAGCCTGTTGAACCGGCTAAACCAGACCCGGATATCGCCAGGCTCGAGCAGCGCCTGGCCGAGCGCCTGGGCTCTGCGGTGCAGATTCGGCACGGAAAGAAGGGCAAGGGCCAACTGGTGATTGGCTACAACTCCCTTGATGAGCTCCAGGGTGTCCTTGCACACATCCGCTGAAACATTTCCTCATGTAGCGTGCAGTCGGAAATCACTACCTGACAGTTGAATAGGGGCTGAACCGCCCCTATACTCTGCGCGCATTTTGTCGGCACAAATTATGCCAAGTTATTGAATTCTGGCAGCCGACCATTGGAGAGCAAAAGTGATGGAAAGCCGCACGCCAAACCGCTTGCCGTTCCATCGCCTGGCAGTTTTTCCGGTGTTAATGGCTCAATTTGTCGTTTTGCTGATCGCCGCTTTGGCGCTCTGGCAATGGCACGGAGTCGTTGCCGGGTACTCGGGACTTTGCGGAGGCCTGATAGCCTTGCTGCCCAATGTGTATTTCGCTCACAGGGCATTTCGGTTTTCCGGCGCCCGAGCAGCCCAAGCCATCGTCCGGTCTTTTTATGCCGGTGAGGCGGGCAAACTGATTTTGACGGCAGTGCTGTTTGCATTGACGTTCGCAGGTGTGAAGCCATTGGCGCCGCTAGCTGTATTCGGCGTCTTCGTGTTGACCCAACTGGTCAGCTGGTTCGCGCCCCTGCTGATGAGAACAAGACTTTCGAGACCTTAGGGCGTTTGAGGCAACCATGGCAGAAACAACCGCTTCGGGCTATATCCAGCACCACTTGCAAAACCTGACCTTTGGTCAGCACCCAACCGGCGGGTGGGGTTTTGCCCACACCGCAGCAGAGGCCAAGGAAATGGGCTTCTGGGCTTTCCACGTCGATACTCTCGGCTGGTCGGTCGCATTGGGTCTGATCTTCGTTCTTCTTTTCCGCATGGCGGCAAAGAAAGCGACGTCCGGACAACCTGGTGCTTTGCAGAACTTCGTTGAAGTATTGGTCGAATTCGTCGATGGCAGCGTGAAAGACAGCTTCCATGGCCGTAGCCCGGTGATTGCACCGCTGGCACTGACCATCTTCGTCTGGGTCTTCCTGATGAACGCCGTCGACCTGATCCCGGTCGACTGGATTCCTCAGCTGGCCATCCTGATCACTGGCGATGCGCACATTCCGTTCCGTGCCGTATCTACCACTGACCCGAACGCTACCCTGGGCATGGCCCTGTCGGTGTTCGCGTTGATCATTTTCTACAGCATCAAGGTCAAGGGCATCGGCGGCTTCATCGGCGAACTGACCCTGCACCCTTTCGGCAGCAAGAACATTTTCGTTCAAGCCCTGCTGATTCCGGTGAACTTCCTGCTGGAGTTCGTGACGCTGATCGCCAAGCCTATCTCCCTGGCACTGCGTCTGTTCGGCAACATGTACGCCGGCGAGCTGGTCTTCATTCTGATTGCTGTGATGTTCGGCAGCGGTCTGCTCTGGCTTAGCGGCCTGGGCGTAGTTCTGCAGTGGGCGTGGGCTGTGTTCCACATCCTGATCATCACCCTGCAGGCGTTTATCTTCATGATGCTGACCATCGTCTACCTGTCGATGGCGCACGAAGAGAACCATTAAGACCAGTCTCGACTGGTCTGATGTCCCACCCGGTGAAACGGGTGGGTGCCCTAACAGGGCTATGAAACGATTTGTTTTACCGCTTTAAAATCTAAAAAACCTAAACCATACGACGTAAAAGTCGGGAGGAAAGATGGAAACTGTAGTTGGTCTAACCGCTATCGCTGTTGCACTGTTGATCGGCCTGGGCGCACTGGGTACCGCAATTGGTTTCGGCCTGTTGGGTGGCAAGTTCCTGGAAGGCGCAGCGCGTCAGCCAGAGATGGTTCCAATGCTGCAAGTTAAAATGTTCATCGTTGCCGGTCTGCTCGACGCCGTAACCATGATCGGTGTTGGTATCGCTCTGTTCTTCACTTTCGCGAACCCATTCGTTGGTCAACTCGCTGGCTAATTACTCGCCTTCGAGTAATTGGTGTGATGTGCAACGAACGAGCGAGGTGTTGGCGTGAACATTAATGCAACCCTGATTGGCCAGTCCGTTGCGTTCTTCATTTTTGTACTGTTTTGCATGAAGTTCGTGTGGCCTCCGGTCATCGCGGCTTTGCACGAACGTCAGAAGAAGATCGCGGATGGACTGGACGCTGCCGCCCGAGCAGCTCGCGACCTGGAGCTGGCCCAAGATAAAGCGGGTCAGCAACTGCGCGAAGCGAAAGCTCAGGCAGCCGAAATCATTGAGCAAGCCAAGAAACGCGGTAACCAGATTGTTGAAGAGGCTGTTGAAAAGGCCCGTATCGACGCTGACCGTGTGAAGGTTCAGGCTCAGGCCGAGATCGAGCAGGAACTGAACAGTGTCAAAGACGCTTTGCGTGCCCAACTGGGTGCTCTGGCTGTCGGCGGCGCCGAGAAGATCCTGGGTGCCACAATCGATCAAAACGCGCACGCGGAGCTGGTAAACAAACTGGCTGCTGAAATTTAAGCGAGGGCGATCATGGCAGAATTGACCACGTTGGCCCGACCTTACGCTAAGGCAGCCTTCGAGCACGCCCAGGCCCACCAGCAACTGGCCTCTTGGTCAGCCATGCTCGGCCTGGCTGCAGCAGTGTCGCAAGACGACACCATGCAGCGCGTGCTCAAGGCCCCGCGACTGACGAGCGCAGACAAGGCCGCCACGTTTATTGACGTGTGCGGCGACAAGTTTGATGCCAAGGCACAAAACTTCATCAACGTCGTTGCCGAAAACGACCGTCTCCCGCTTTTGCCGGAGATTTCCGCTCTGTTCGACCTGTACAAGGCAGAACAAGAGAAGTCGGTAGACGTTGAAGTGACCAGTGCTTTTGCATTGAACCAAGAACAGCAAGACAAACTCGCCAAGGTTCTCAGTGCACGACTCAACCGGGAAGTGCGCCTGCAAGTCGAGGAAGACAAATCCCTTATTGGGGGCATTGTCATCCGCGCCGGCGACCTGGTTATCGATGGCTCGGTTCGCGGCAAACTCGCGAGCCTTGCCGAAGCATTGAAATCTTGAGTTTGAAGGGGCAGCAGAGCAATGCAGCAACTCAATCCTTCCGAAATAAGTGAAATTATCAAGGGCCGCATCGACAAGCTCGATGTGACCTCCCAAGCCCGTAACGAAGGCACTGTCGTCAGCGTATCTGACGGTATCGTGCGGATTCACGGTCTGGCCGACGTAATGTACGGCGAGATGATCGAGTTTCCGGGCGGCGTCTTCGGTATGGCTCTCAACCTGGAGCAAGACTCCGTAGGTGCCGTAGTTTTGGGCTCCTACCAGTCTCTGGCTGAAGGCATGAGCGCCAAGTGCACTGGCCGCATCCTCGAAGTTCCGGTTGGTAAGGAACTGCTGGGTCGCGTAGTCGACGCACTGGGTAACCCAGTTGACGGCAAAGGTCCACTGGGCAACACCGAGACCGATGCGGTCGAGAAAGTTGCTCCAGGCGTGATCTGGCGTAAGTCGGTAGACCAGCCTGTACAGACTGGCTACAAGGCTGTCGATGCCATGATTCCTGTCGGCCGTGGCCAGCGTGAGCTGATCATCGGTGACCGTCAGATCGGTAAAACCGCTCTGGCGATCGACGCGATCATCAACCAGAAAAACAGCGGTATTTTCTGCGTCTACGTAGCGATCGGTCAGAAACAATCGACCATCGCCAACGTGGTTCGCAAGCTGGAAGAAAACGGCGCGCTGGCTAACACCATCGTCGTTGCCGCGAGCGCTTCGGAATCTGCAGCACTGCAGTTCCTGGCTCCGTACTCCGGTTGCACCATGGGTGAATTCTTCCGCGACCGCGGTGAAGACGCGCTGATCGTTTATGACGATCTGTCCAAGCAAGCAGTGGCTTACCGCCAGATTTCCCTGCTGCTGCGCCGTCCACCAGGCCGTGAAGCTTACCCAGGCGACGTGTTCTATCTCCACTCCCGTCTGCTGGAGCGCGCATCCCGCGTTTCGGAAGAATACGTAGAGAAGTTCACCAACGGCGCAGTGACCGGCAAAACCGGTTCCCTGACCGCACTGCCGATCATCGAAACCCAGGCTGGCGACGTTTCCGCGTTCGTTCCGACCAACGTGATTTCCATCACCGACGGTCAGATCTTCCTGGAATCGGCCATGTTCAACTCCGGGATCCGTCCTGCAGTGAACGCCGGTGTTTCGGTATCCCGTGTGGGTGGTGCCGCTCAGACCAAGATCATCAAGAAGCTCTCCGGTGGTATCCGTACCGCTCTAGCTCAGTACCGTGAACTGGCGGCATTCGCCCAGTTCGCTTCTGACTTGGACGAAGCGACCCGTAAGCAACTTGAGCATGGTCAGCGCGTTACCGAGCTGATGAAGCAGAAGCAATACGCACCAATGTCGATCGCTGACATGGCGCTGTCGCTGTATGCCGCTGAGCGTGGGTTCCTGACTGACGTTGAAATCGCCAAGATCGGCAGCTTCGAACAAGCGCTGATTGCTTTCTTCAACCGCGATCACGCCGATTTGATGGCGAAGATCAACGTGAAGGGTGACTTCAATGACGAAATCGACGCTGGCATGAAAGCCGGTATCGAGAAGTTCAAGGCCACCCAAACCTGGTAAGCCGCAGCGGGAGCCGCGAGGCTCCCGCTTGCTAACCTGATAGGTGTTACATGGCAGGCGCAAAAGAGATTCGCAGTAAGATTGCGAGCATCAAAAGCACGCAAAAGATTACCAGCGCCATGGAAAAAGTGGCGGTCAGTAAAATGCGCAAGGCACAAATGCGCATGGCTGCTAGCCGTCCTTACGCGGAGCGCATCCGCCAGGTTATTGGCCATCTGGCCAACGCCAACCCGGAATATCGCCACCCATTCATGATCGACCGTGAAGTTAAGCGCGTCGGTTACGTCGTGGTGAGCAGTGACCGTGGTCTGTGTGGTGGCTTGAACACCAACCTGTTCAAGGCCCTGGTCAAGGACATGGCGGTAAACCGCGAAAACGGCGTCGAGATCGATCTGTGTGTAGTTGGTAGCAAGGGTGCGGCTTTCTTCCGCAACTTCGGCGGTAACGTCGTAGCCGCTATCAGCCACCTGGGTGAAGAGCCGTCGATCAATGACCTGATCGGCAGCGTCAAGGTGATGCTGGATGCCTACCTGGACGGCCGTATTGACCGCCTGTCCGTGGTGTCCAACAAGTTCATCAACACCATGACGCAACAGCCTACCGTGGAGCAGTTGATTCCTCTGGTGGCAACGCCGGAACAGGAACTCAAGCACCACTGGGATTATCTGTACGAACCGGACGCCAAAGAGCTGCTTGATGGCTTGATGGTCCGTTACGTGGAGTCGCAGGTCTACCAGGCGGTGGTCGAGAACAACGCGGCTGAACAAGCTGCGCGGATGATCGCGATGAAGAACGCTACCGACAACGCCGGTGATTTGATCAGCGATTTGCAGCTGGTCTACAACAAGGCGCGTCAGGCTGCGATCACCCAAGAGATCTCGGAAATCGTCGGCGGCGCTGCCGCGGTTTAACGGTTCAAATATTCAGAGGATCCAGCTATGAGTAGCGGACGTATCGTTCAAATCATCGGCGCCGTTATCGACGTGGAATTTCCACGCGACAGCGTACCGAGCATCTACAACGCTTTGAGTGTAAAAAGCGAAGCCGGCACCACCCTGGAAGTTCAGCAACAGCTGGGCGACGGCGTGGTACGTACCATTGCGATGGGTTCCACCGAGGGCTTGAAGCGCGGTCTGGAAGTCACCGACTCTGGCGCTGCCATCTCCGTACCAGTCGGTAAAGCGACCCTGGGCCGGATCATGGACGTTCTGGGCAACCCGATCGACGAAGCTGGCCCGATCGACACCGAAGAGCGCTGGGGCATTCACCGTCCTGCGCCAACCTTCGCTGAACAAGCTGGCGGCAACGACCTGCTGGAAACCGGCATCAAGGTTATCGACCTGGTTTGCCCGTTCGCCAAGGGTGGTAAAGTTGGTCTGTTCGGTGGTGCCGGTGTAGGCAAAACCGTAAACATGATGGAACTGATCCGTAACATCGCCATCGAGCACAGCGGTTATTCCGTGTTCGCCGGTGTGGGTGAGCGTACTCGTGAGGGTAACGACTTCTACCACGAGATGAAGGATTCCAACGTTCTGGACAAAGTGGCACTGGTTTACGGTCAGATGAACGAGCCGCCGGGTAACCGTCTGCGCGTAGCACTGACCGGCCTGACCATGGCCGAGAAGTTCCGTGACGAAGGTAACGACGTTCTGCTGTTCGTCGACAACATCTATCGTTACACCTTGGCCGGTACTGAAGTATCCGCACTGCTGGGCCGTATGCCTTCCGCAGTAGGTTACCAGCCGACCCTGGCCGAAGAGATGGGTACTCTGCAAGAGCGTATCACTTCGACCAAAAACGGTTCGATCACCTCGATCCAAGCGGTATACGTACCTGCGGATGACTTGACTGACCCGTCGCCAGCGACCACTTTCGCCCACTTGGACGCCACCGTCGTTCTGTCCCGTGACATCGCTTCCCTGGGTATCTACCCAGCGGTCGATCCACTCGACTCGACTTCGCGCCAGCTGGATCCGAACGTGATCGGCCAGGACCACTACGACACCGCTCGCGGCGTTCAGTATGTTCTGCAGCGTTACAAAGAACTGAAGGACATCATTGCGATCCTGGGTATGGACGAGCTGTCGGAAACCGACAAGCAGTTGGTAAACCGTGCTCGTAAGATCCAGCGTTTCTTGTCGCAGCCGTTCTTCGTGGCTGAAGTCTTCACCGGTGCTTCGGGTAAATACGTTTCCCTGAAAGACACCATTGCTGGCTTCAAAGGCATCCTCAACGGTGACTACGACCACCTGCCAGAACAAGCGTTCTACATGGTCGGCGGCATCGAAGAAGCGATCGAGAAAGCCAAGAAACTGTAATCCCGGCGCCCGGCAACGGGCGCTAATTTAGGTTGAGGCAATCAGATGGCTATGACAGTCCATTGCGATATCGTCAGCGCGGAAGGGGAAATCTTTTCCGGCCTGGTCGAGATGGTAATTGCGCACGGTGCACTCGGTGATCTTGGTATCGCCTTGGGTCACGCGCCGCTGATCACTAATCTCAAGCCGGGCCCGATCCGCCTGGTCAAGCAAGGCGGGGAAGAGGAGGTGTATTACATCTCCGGTGGTTTCCTCGAGGTTCAGCCGAACATGGTCAAGGTTCTTGCCGACACTGTGCAGCGTGCTGCCGACCTGGACGAAGCCTCCGCTCAGGAAGCCGTTAAGGCTGCCGAGAAGGCCCTGCATGAACGTGGCGCTGAATTCGATTACGGTTCTGCCGCTGCACGTCTGGCCGAGGCTGCAGCTCAGCTGCGCACCGTCCAGCAGATCCGCAAGAAGTTTGGCCACTAACAGGTCAGCAACTTGTTGTGCGATTGATTAAAAAGGGTAGCCTCGGCTACCCTTTTTTCTTTTCCGATATTCATCACCTGGTCGCAGCCGCTGACCACCCAGGATTGGTAGCCAGTCATGTCTCTAGAAATCGTTATCCTCGCCGCAGGCCAAGGCACGCGCATGCGCTCGGCGTTGCCGAAAGTGCTGCACCCGATCGCCGGCAATTCCATGCTTGGCCATGTTATCCACACCGCGCGCCAACTTGATCCACAACGCATTCACGTGGTCATTGGCCATGGCGCCGATGCGGTGCGTGAGCGACTGGCGGCGGATGACCTGAATTTTGTGTTGCAGGACAAACAGCTGGGCACTGGTCACGCCGTTGCCCAGGCAGTGCCGTTCATTGAGTCCGACACCGTACTGATCCTGTACGGCGACGTGCCTTTGATCGAAGTGGAAACCCTGCAGCGCCTACTGAAGAAAGTCGCCCCGCAGCAGTTGGGGTTGCTGACTGTCGAACTGGACGACCCGACCGGTTATGGCCGTATCGTGCGCGCTGCCGATGGGCAGGTCACCGCCATCGTCGAGCAAAAGGATGCCAACGAAGCTCAACGTGCGATCACCGAAGGCAACACCGGTATTCTGGCCATGCCGTTTGCCCAGTTGAGCGGCTGGATGAGCCGGCTCTCCAACAACAATGCCCAGGGCGAGTATTACCTCACCGATGTGATCGCCATGGCAGTGAGCGATGGTCTGGTGGTGGCTACCGAGCAGGCGCATGACGCCATGGAAGTGCAGGGCGCCAACGATCGCAAGCAACTGTCGGAACTGGAGCGTCACTATCAGTTGCGCGCCGGCCTGCGCTTGATGGCCCAAGGCGTCACACTGCGCGACCCAGCACGCTTTGATGTGCGTGGCGAAGTCACGGTCGGCCGCGATGTACTGATCGATATCAACGTGATTCTTGAAGGCAAGGTCGTTATTGAAGACGACGTGGTCATTGGCCCGAACTGCGTGATCAAGGACAGCACCTTGCGCAAGGGCGTAGTGATCAAAGCCAATAGCCATATCGATGGCGCGATCATGGGCGAGGGCAGCGATGCCGGTCCGTTTGCTCGGTTGCGTCCAGGCAGCGTGCTTGATGCAGGTGCGCATGTGGGTAACTTCGTCGAACTGAAAAACGCGCACTTGGGCGAAGGTGCCAAGGCAGGCCATTTGAGTTATCTGGGTGACGCTGAAATCGGTGCACGCACCAACATTGGCGCTGGCACCATCACCTGCAACTACGATGGCGCCAACAAGTGGAAAACCGTGTTGGGTGAGGATGTGTTCATCGGCTCCAACAATTCGTTGGTGGCGCCTGTGGATATCTCCAGCGGTGCTACCACTGCGGCGGGTTCGACCATTACGCAGAATGTGGATAAAGCGCAGTTGGCTGTGGGGCGTGCGCGGCAGAAAAATATTGAGGGCTGGAAGCGGCCGGTGAAGATCAAAAAGCCGTAAGTTATCCACAACTCGCTTGCCGTGCTGTAGATCGTTATCGCGGGCAAGCCTTGCTCCCACATTGTTGTGGAAGCAAGGCTTGCCCGCGATGCTTTTGATCCACAGGATATTTTTCAACCGCCCGCTTGACGAAGTTTCGCTAATAGGTTTTGATTGCTTCCGTTATCTTTCGAATCGAAACTTACCAGCCCATGTCGAAACGCAACACACCCCAACGTCGCCACAACATCCTCGCCTTGCTCAATGAGCAGGGCGAAGTCAGTGTGGACGAGTTGGCCAAGCGTTTTGAAACCTCGGAAGTTACGATCCGCAAGGATCTTGCCGCACTTGAAAGCCATGGCTTGCTACTGCGCCGTTACGGTGGAGCAATCACCATGCCCCAAGAACTGGTGGCCGATATCGGTCAGCCGGTGTCCAAGTACAAGCAGGCAATTGCTCGGGCTGCCGTGTCACGCATCCGCGAACACGCGCGCATCATCATCGACAGCGGAAGTACCACGGCATCGATGATTCCTGAACTCGGGCAACAGCCGGGCCTGGTGGTCATGACCAACTCCCTGAACGTGGCCAACGCTTTGAGCGAACTGGAGCATGAACCGGTGTTGCTGATGACCGGTGGAACCTGGGACCCGCATTCCGAGTCCTTCCAGGGCCAGGTCGCCGAGCAGGTACTACGCTCCTACGACTTCGACCAGCTGTTCATCGGTGCCGATGGCATCGACCTGGTTCGGGGTACCACCACCTTCAATGAATTGCTGGGGCTTAGCCGCGTCATGGCTGAGGTCGCGCGGGAAGTCGTGGTGATGGTCGAGTCGGACAAGATAGGTCGCAAGATTCCCAACCTGGAGCTGCCCTGGAGCAGCGTCCATACCCTTATTACCGATGATCGCCTGCCGCTCGAGGCACGGGATCAGATTCAGGCGCGCGGGATCACCCTGATCTGCGCAGCTGTCAGTCAGGAGAAATAGCATGTGTGGAATTGTCGGCGCAGTCGCAGAACGTAACATCACCCCGATCCTGCTCGAAGGCCTCAAGCGTCTTGAATACCGTGGTTACGACAGTGCCGGTGTGGCGGTCTATACCAACGACGACAAGCTTGAGCGCATGCGTCGTCCAGGCAAAGTCAGCGAGCTGGAACTGGCCCTGACCGAAGAGCCGCTGTTGGGTCGTCTGGGCATTGCCCACACCCGCTGGGCTACCCATGGCGCGCCGTGCGAACGCAATGCCCACCCACATTTCTCCGGTGACCTGGCTGTCGTGCACAACGGCATCATCGAAAACCACGAAGCCCTGCGCGATCAACTGAAAGCCCTGGGTTATGTGTTCACTTCGGACACTGACACCGAGGTAATCGCTCACCTGCTGAACCACAAGCTCAAGGACCTGACTGACCTGACCGTGGCACTCAAAGCTACTGTTAAAGAGTTGCACGGTGCTTATGGCCTGGCCGTTATCAGCGCGAATCAACCGGATCGCCTGGTTGCCGCGCGCAGTGGCAGCCCGCTGGTGATCGGCCTCGGCATGGGTGAAAACTTCCTGGCTTCGGACCAATTGGCCCTGCGTCAGGTCACTGACCGTTTCATGTACCTGGAAGAAGGCGATATCGCCGAGATTCGCCGCGATAGCGTGCAGATCTGGGACGTTAACGGTCAAAGCGTCGAGCGTGAATCGGTGCAGTACCGCGATGGAGCCGAAGCTGCCGACAAAGGTGAGTTCCGCCACTTCATGCTCAAGGAAATCCATGAGCAACCAGCGGTCGTTCAACGCACCCTCGAAGGCCGTTTGAGCCAGAATCAGGTACTGGTACAGGCGTTCGGTCCTCAGGCTGCCGAGTTGTTCGCCAAGGTGCGCAACGTGCAGATAGTCGCCTGCGGCACCAGCTACCACGCGGGGATGGTTGCTCGTTACTGGCTGGAAGAACTGGCCGGCATCCCGTGCCAGGTCGAAGTCGCCAGTGAGTTCCGCTATCGCAAGGTGGTGGTGCAGCCAGACACGCTGTTTGTGACTATCTCCCAGTCCGGCGAAACTGCCGACACCCTGGCCGCGCTGCGTAATGCCAAGGAGCTGGGTTTCCTGGCCAGCCTGGCAATCTGCAACGTGGGCATCAGCTCCCTGGTACGTGAATCCGACCTGACCCTGCTGACCCAAGCCGGTCGCGAAATCGGCGTGGCGTCCACCAAGGCCTTCACCACGCAACTGGTCGGCCTGCTGCTGCTGACCCTGTCCCTCGGTCAGGTTCGCGGCACATTGGCGGATGGCGTCGAAGCCACTCTGGTGGAAGAGCTGCGTCGTCTGCCGGCCCGCCTGGGTGAAGCACTGGCGATGGACAGCACCGTCGAGAAAATCGCCGAGCTGTTCGCCGAGAAGAACCATACCCTGTTCCTGGGTCGCGGTGCGCAGTTCCCGGTAGCCATGGAAGGAGCGCTCAAGCTCAAGGAAATCTCCTACATCCACGCCGAAGCCTATCCGGCCGGTGAGCTGAAACACGGCCCGTTGGCGCTTGTGGATAACGACATGCCGGTAGTTACCGTGGCGCCGAACAACGAGCTATTGGAAAAACTCAAATCCAACCTCCAGGAAGTGCGTGCCCGTGGCGGCGAGCTGATCGTCTTCGCTGACGAAAAAGCTGGCATGACCAACGGTGAAGGCACCCACGTCGTGCACATGCCGCACATCCACGACATCCTGTCGCCGATCCTCTACACCATTCCGCTGCAGCTGTTGTCGTACTACGTCGCCGTGCTCAAAGGCACCGACGTCGACCAGCCGCGCAACCTGGCGAAATCGGTGACTGTGGAATAAGTTATCCACAACCTGTCTGGTTGATGGTTTTTAACAATAAAGATTGACACAAAACAATAAAGTTTGACACTGGCGAACATAGATTGACACAAGGCTCAAACCCCCGTATCTACGGGGGTTTTCCTTTCCAGGCTTTCCCTTTGGTCTGGAATCATCGCTTCAACTTTCAGCGGGTGTAGTCTAGAAAACGTTTTGTATACGGCCGCTTTGCCGGTCGTGTCCTTCTACGACTTTTTCTCGGCGCGAGGTGAAGCGGTCCGCATCGACTGAGGAGGCGTGGGTTGCGAGGTCGTAAGTTTGCATCACAGCAGGACATTGAACGGCACATTGCAAATGGATTTGGCGAAGGCGCCGGGGCAAGCTACGTGCCTTGGCTGCGGGTACAAGATGTCCCGTCGATAGGTCGTTCGCACAAGATTCAAGGCGTGAAGATCGAGAGGATTCATCACCTCCTGTCAGATCTCGAGCGTTCGTACTTCCTTGTGTGTGAATTTTCTGAAGACGTCGTGGATATACGGGAGCAATACCCTTTACTACCCACAGAGCGTGCGCAAGCGATAGCGTCGGCGATCGATGTACGCTATCCAAGATACCCTAGAACAACACTGCCTTATGTGATGACAACAGACTTCCTGTTAACTGTTAAGGACCCGAGCGGAAACTTCAAATCGGTAGCTAGGACGGTGAAGTATCGTTCCGATTTAATTGGCAATGGAAGTAAAAGAACGCTTGAAAAACTTGAAATTGAAAAGCGTTTTTGGGAAAGCCAAGGTGTTGATTGGAAAATCGTAACAGACGAGTTTTTTACACGAGATTTGATTAAAAATCTTGGACTAATCAGGAGGTACTCGAAGCTCTCTCGTGATTTAATGAAAGCGCCGTTGCATTCGAGTTTTATCGAGTGCCTTGTAAACAGCCGGGAATATTCGTGGACCTTGGCCACCTGTCTAAGAAAAATAGCATCACTTCTGTCCATTTCCTATATAGACGCTCAAGCAATTTTCTTTCATCTGGTTTGGAACAAGATACTGAAAATCGATTTGGTTAACACTCCTCTCCACCTTACTGGTCTAGTTCCTGGCTTCGAAGTTTCACCGGGCCCTGTCCAAGTATCGTTGAAGGAGAAATTATCATGACTGTTCTCGTTAATGACGTTTTCGAGCCTGTAACCGATCTGTCGGTCATTGCTACGATAGCCAGGCTCCTTTACCAGGATGAAACGCATGACTTAGCAGTTTTGATGGATCTAGCTGACCCACCCCGGCAGCCGTACGCGGTTGGTCTGGATGAGCTGCGTCGCTCGATAGCGTCTGGTCACACCAAACCAGCAGCCATCACCACGCCCGAGTTTATGCTTGTGCTTGAGGAACAGTTGGATGAGAGAGCCAAGCAAGGCCGGGACGAAAAGTGGGCCGTCATCGCCCCTCTATTAGATCCTGAATACCCGGGACAAATATTTGTACGAGGTGAGTTAGGCCGGCTTGTTAGCAGACGGGCGTCAGAGCTCGGAATCCAGCGGAAAACGATCTATCGGCTTCTTTACCGATATTGGTTTTATGGTCAAGTTCGCAACTCATTGCTTAATAATTATACGGCGGTAGGTGTTGCCGATAGAAAATATGATCCGAGCAGGCCACCAGGGCGAAAGCCTAAATTTCAAGGCGTTCTTACTTCGCCTTCCAAGATGCTCAGTGCAGTTGATAAACGATGCATCCGTGTTGGATATGCTCTTTATGTAAGAGATAAGAAATCATCTATTTCGAGCGCATATGACGAAATGTTGAGACGATTCTACTCTGTTCGAGACATCTCTAAAAACAGTGAAGAAGAGCTTCGTTTGTTGCCTGGTTCAGAACTCCCCAGCTTGAGGCAGTTCCAATATTGGGGACAGATTTTTTTCGACGAGATTGAAACCGAGCGTGGCCGTAAAGGGTTGAGGAGGTGGTTAAAGGATTGCCGTCCGCTTTCAGGTACCGTTCGAGATTGGCTGCGTGGACCCTGTCATCAGTTCGAAATCGACGCAACGATTGCCGATATTTATTTGGTCAACAGCTACTCTAGACGGATGCTCATTGGTCGGCCCGTTGTTTATATCGTAGTGGATAGTTTCTCCGGAATAATTGCTGGTCTCTATGTAGGATTGGAGGGCCCTAGTTGGAATGGGGCGAGACAAGCGCTGTTCAACGCGTTTACCTCCAAAGTCGAGTTCTGCGCTCAGAACGGCGTTGACATCAATGCAGATGATTGGAATTGTCACCACCTGCCCCACCAGATTTACGCCGACCGGGGAGAGATGCTGTCACTCGCAGCAGAGGGGTTATCCTCAGGGTTGGGAATTGAGATGGGCACTGCCCCACCTTATCGGCCTGATTGGAAGCCTATGGTAGAAAGTCGGTTTGGCATTTTGAATGATTTGACGGGTATCAGGTGGCTACCTGGCGGGGTAGCTGCGCGGGACAAAGAGCGCGGCGAGCGAGATTACCGGCTCGATGCCACGCTGAACCTCAAAGAGTTCACCCAAATCCTCATCAATTGCGTGCTCCACTATAACCGTCACCATCGACAGCCTGACCGACTGACTCAAGCGATGATGAATGACGGCGTAGAACCTACGCCTAACGGTATATGGAATTGGGCCTGCGACAACGACCTGATCGAATCCAACAAACGTCCCGACGAGCTGGTTTATCTCCACCTTTTACCGCGTGAGCGCGCGACCGTTCAAAAGGGCGGAGTGATGTTTCGCGGCATGCACTACGTGTGTGATATGGCCATAGAGAAAGATTGGTTTGCCAAGGCTCGCAAAGGGGGCGTTTGGTCAATAGAGTGTTGGTTCGATCCGAACTCTGCGGCACACATTTGGATTCAAGGAGAGGCCAAGCAGTTTATCCGTTGTGATCTTCGACGATCGGATGCCGGTTACGCGAATTATCGCTCGGACGAGATTTTTGATCTGCTCGAAGCCTATCGCCAAAAACCGCCTACTCGCCGTCGAGCTGAGCTGGAAAGCCGTGTGCAGCTTAGCGATCAGGTCCACCAGATCATCAGTCACGCGCTCGCAGAACGAAAACAGGAACCTGCTCCGCCTACTAAGGCAGAGGCCACTGGAAACATCCGCGAGAACCGCGCAGAAGAACGTCTCCGCGAGCGTGAAAATGCGGTTGTTCCTGAAGGCGTCAGGGTGGAGCCAGCTTCACTTCAATCTGAAACGACACAGAAAGCGCATGATTCATATGCCGGTGAGCGCACCGCTCAGGTTATCGATTTGCTCAAAAGAATTCGGCCAGGACAGGCAAAATGAAAGGTGCACAGACGTTTGCCAATTACGTCAGACAGGACATTAGTGAGTATGCGGGTAACCCGCTTATCGAAGCTTTGCCTCCGATATTGTCGGAGGCGGCGGCTGTTGAACTGATTTCGAACTTTCCTCAGCCGGTGGATCCGAAAGAGCTGACGCTCGAAGGAGCCACTCGAATTCACTGTATCGACAGGCTGAGAACCGTCGTACAGCCGTTCTTGCTACATCTGGAACTGGAGGCCCTGTTCTCACTGCTCATCCGTCGAGGGTATGTCGGGCGTAACCCGATGTCGCCCGCTACCGTCCGGCATTTGCATTCTTTATCGGGAGCTCAGCGTTACCACGATGCGTTCAAGTCCACTGCAGAAACGTTTACGGTCGTCGGCCTGAGCGGCATTGGCAAGTCAACGGCACTCCACGCCATCTTGAGCCTTTATCCACAGACAATCCGTCATGAGCGCTATGAGGGAAAGCAGTTTGTTCATACCCAAATCACATGGCTGAAGCTTGACTGCCCTCGGGATGGATCGCTGGCTGGATTTTGCCAGCAGTTTTTTTATGCGGTTGGAGACGCTCTAGGAGACAAGGACTACCACAAGCGCTACCGGCATCGAAACATCAATGATGCGCTGCAACAGATGGAGCAGGTGGCCAGCACGTTTTTCATCGGCGCCTTGTTGATCGACGAGCTGCAAAACCTCCACCTGGCGAAAACCGGTGGTAAGGAGAGCATGCTGAATTTTTTCCTGCACTTGGTAAACAACATCGGTATCCCGGTGGTTTTCAGTGGCACGAACTCGACGATTAGCCTGTTCTCAGAAGCCATGCGGACTGCCCGCCGAGTTTGTGGTGCTGGTACGCTCGAATTCAAACGATTCGAAAAGGATGATGAGGAGTGGCGGTTGTTGGTCGAAAATCTCTGGAGCTATCAGTGGTGCAAACAGACGGCTGAGCTGACCGACGAGATTTTTGACACGCTGTATGAGCACACTCAAGGCGTCACGGATTTCCTGGTCAAGCTGCTGGTATTGAGTCAGCGTTATGCGGTCCAGAGTGGCTCGGAGTGTTTGACTGCCGAGATCCTGGTGAAGGTAAGCAACTCAAAAATGCAGATTCTAAAGCCAGCCCTTTCAGCTCTGCGTAGCCGTGATCCGAAGCGGATGCGACAGTTTGACGATTTGCTGCCGATTGAGGATCAGCTGAGCGAAATGATGGTTTTCGATGGATTGGCACGAGAGGATCGCCTCACCTTGCTTCGAAGCGTTGTATCCCGTGAGAAGCCGGTAGACCCATCTCCGACCATTTTTGCGAAGATCACCCATCGCCGATTGCTACTGCTGTGGAAAACTCAGAGGCTAAAGCGCTTAGCGAACATGACGCTCCCCTCGACGCTCTGCGCGCTGCGGGCTGGCTCAACGAGGACCTGTTTGAGTTCTCACCGATGTATCACAAAGCGTGAGTCGGAGGGGGGGTGAAGTGCAACTTAAACTCCATTTCTTCCCCGCCGCGTTTCCCGACGAGACGCTGCACAGCGTGATTTCTCGTTATGCCCGTCTTTGCGGTGTTCGTAATTGCCAAGCAGCATTTGCCGGACTGAAATCGGCGGCAGCTTTTTCGCAAAATGTGGCATTCCCGAGTCATTTAGGGGATTTTGTCGATGCGCTACCCAGCGGTACTGAGCTATCGGTAGCCGAGGTCCTCATGCGCCACACATTATTACCCTACTATGCGCCGTTTTTGAGGATGAGCCAGGTCGAACACGCTCGGACGCTGATGACCGCTGATGACCGCTGATGGGAAAGGCTTGATGTTGAAGCTGGGCGTCAACGCGAGCCGTATTGGATTCGCCTCCCGAGTGCGGTTATGCCCAGAATGTATCGCACAAGATCAGGCTCAACGGGGAGTCGCTTACTGGCACAGGGTCCACATGCTTCCAGGCGTGCTGGTATGTCCGCATCACGGTACGTCACTCAGGATCCTTGATCCTCGCTGGTCCAGCCGCAGCTCTCGACAACTCAATCTGCCCAATGATGAGAATGTGCAAGCACACACAGTACTTCTCGACACCCCGTTGCGGTGCATGCCACCGCTTCACGAAATAGCGTTGCGCTCACTTCAGGTCCTCGAGTCTGACGTCACTGCTTTGTCGGCGGAGGCGGTGCGCTTCACGCTTTTACACAGGGCAACGCAGCTCAACCTTGCTTCTGATAACCATCGCTTGCACCTGCACATGCTGGCGCAGCACATGGCCGATTTTTTTGCTGCACTCCCGCGAGAATGGGAGTTTTCTATACTCGGAGATGTTCGTGCAGGTACACCCGCCTCATGGGTCACGAAGCTGCTTCGTACGCCTATAACCTCTCACCATCCGCTCAAATACATTTTATTGGCCGGTGCTCTGGGCGTTGAAATGGTGAGCTTGCTTCATGGTCAATGCCCAGTGAAAGAGGCGGTGGCATGTGATCCGAAAGCTCACATTCGGCTTCACGCGCGCCTTTCTCCGGTGATGCCTGGTGAAGGCCTGGACTGTTCGTCAGCCGCTGTGTGGCAACATGCTCTTGAAGGAGCTGATGCCAAAAAGATCGCTGCCGTTCTAGGCGTTTCATCAGCGTATGTCTATCGTCACATCAGAAATGTACCCGGCGGGCAAGATGCTTGGAGGGAGGCACGATTTCACACTGAGCTATGCGCAAGACGCGCGGCTTTCGAGGCTGATTATCGATTTTACAAAGCACATGCATGCAGGGGGTATGCGTGGCTGTATCGCCACGATAAGCAGTGGCTTTCGGAGTCAACTGCAAACCCAAGCCCCCATCGTACGCCTCGTCTAAATAGCACCGAAATGTTCGCTGCCCTCGATGCGAGACTGGCCGGCGAAGTCCGTCAGTGTGCCGACGCGCTTTATGCTCTTGCGGGTAAGCCTGTCCGCATTTCGCGTACCAGGATAGGTCGGGAGCTTCATGTTCTTTCTCGCTTCGAAAAGCAGCTTTGCAAGCTTCCTCTGTGTGCAGCAATGCTCGAAAAAGTATGTGAACCAATCGAAGGCTTTCACGATAGGCGTCTGCGATGGGCTAGACGCCAATTGCTCTCAGAGGGCAAGGCTGTATCACGTTCTTCGCTCTACAGGGTCGCGAGCATTCGACCCATGCTGTAATCCAGCTGGGCATTCCCCCTCCATCTAAAAAGTTCTAAATCAATTCACCATAAACCCATTATTTTTCTGTTAATGAAAAAATTCCCCTCCAGAATAGGTCCGGCATACGCTGGATCATCACGATCAGCATGTAAACGTACTAACCCGCGATCAACGGAAATAGTTTTGCAACCGGCATGGGCTGACCTACGCGGGTTTATCGATACGTGTTTTGTATTCGAGGAATACGGGCGCGGCAGGATTTAGATGAATTCACTACGATTCAAAGTTGAGCGGCTTGTCATTTCAAATCCAGACCGGATGCAGAATTTTAGGGGTTGCATATATACTGCCCCCGGATGCACATTCTCTTCGAGCCCTACCTTTAATCGGTAAATGATGTCTGATCTATTATTTTTCCCCGTTTCGATGCCGGATGAAATGCTTTACTCTCGTGTCACCCGATATCACTATCTGTCAGGTAACAGAACCGCGACGGAAACCTATCGCGATTTGTTCGCATCGAAACCCTTTTGCATCGGTGGCATCGTACCCAAGCAGATCGAGAGGCTCGCGCACAGGCTGCCGGGGCAATCGGAGAGCAATCTCGCAGAGTTGATCAGAAGCAATACTACTTTTCCTGCTTACCGACCGTTTCTTGGGGTTAAGCAGGGGCCAGAGAACGACGTAGGGCCACTGGGTTATGACGGGGTGGTACGGGTGCCCCGCAGAGAAGAGTCCACCCATGGCAAGGCTAAGCTTTGTCCTACCTGCGTTCAGGAAGATTTGATTGAGCGGGGTTCTGCCTACTGGCATCGATCTCACCAGATACCCGGTGTTGCCGTCTGTTGGCGTCATGGCGACGCATTGATCCATGCCTGCCCCGAGTGCTCTCGCCCGTTCTACCGTAAATTGAAGCTGCTTCCCAATCTGACTGAGCCATGCGCATGCGGCTGGAGCCCGTTAAACAGCGCAGCAATACACAAGGGGTCAAAGATGGAACAGAAAGTCGCTCTGTTCGCACACGATATCCTGCAACGCAATATCCCTCCGATAGGCAGTACGGTATTAAGTTCGTGCTACGTCCGCCAATGCAAGAAACGCGGATTCATTTTCGGAAAAAATGCGGGTATCGCAAAACTATTCGACAGCATCCAAAGCGCTTACGGCGATGAGCTTTTGGCGCAGATTGATCCAGCCTACAACACCGGAAAGCATGAGCAATGGATCCGGCTCAAATCAGATAAAGGTCAGCTAAATATGCCGCTCGCGCGGCATTTGATCATTGCTCTTCATTTGTTTTCCAGTGCAGATGGCTTTGAAGAGGCTCTGAAGAATGAGTCTATTCTGCTGAGTGCCGCTGTTTCTCCGCGAGCGCCCAAAGTCGAAGAATCGCGTCTTAGTCAAAAAACTAGATATCGCCAAAAAATCGAGTTGCTTTTAGCGCTACGTACCGATGCCAATATCGAGTACCTCTGGAAGAAGGCGTACAAACCTACGCAATGGATTCTAGAAAATGATAACGCATGGTTAATGGCAAAACTCCATGCCCCTAAAAAAGCTACAGTTAAGGTCGAAAAGTCCGTCGACTCAAGAGACGACGCCTATGCAGCCCTTATCGAAGCGGGCGTAGATGAGCTGTATAAAGTTACGAAAGATCCGAAGAGAGTGAACATTCGGAATTTGCAATCGCTGCTCCCAGGTTCGTTACCTCATGAGCTGGATCTACGCAAGCAGAGGTTCCCTCTTACTTATCAACAGATCAAGATTCATCAGGAGTCAGTATGGCATTTTCGTCTAAGAACTTTGGTGTGGACTGTCTCTGAACTCATCAGGATGAAGCTCCCCGTGAATTACTCGACGGTAAGATTGACCTCAGCGGTATCAAGCAAGGTTTTCCTGGTTTTTTGCAGTTTCTTCGAGTGGGATCTGGAAAGCCTGGCAAGAACCGGGGTCGACGCGGAGGCCCTGCTCAGGTCTACCGGCGTATCGAGGAATTGGGAGGGACCACCGGTTCAAATAAGCTTTTGAGGGCATCTTTGTTCCGTCAGCGTCTGCCAACCTTTGGTGTTAACAAAAATCCCATCTGGCTTGAAAGCGTAAATGCGGGGTAGCGTCCACCTTTCACATTAGTAACCTTCGCGGCAGCTTTCTGAAAGCTTTCACTTGTTACTCTTTAACTCAGTAAATTGAGCTTTAGGAGAAAATCATGAAAGCAATGACAGCAGTGAAAGCGTTTTGCGCCGCTTCGATTTTGACCTTATCTTCATTAGCCATGGCTGAAGGTGGCGGTGACCGCGTGTATGGTCGAATGATGCAAGAGAACCAACAAGCAATGGAGCAATATGCCTCAAGGAACGGCAAGACTCCTCCTGAAGTTGTTCATTATGAATATGGTATGAACCTCGATATCCACAAGGTCGTCAGTGTCACGCAAGCCAATAAAACCTGTGGGGTTGCCCCTTCGCGCATGACCTATGAAGACTCTACGGGCAAGCTTAACACCGTGGAATATAAGGTCATGGCCGACAACTGCCCCCATGGAAGCTAGACAATGAAATTATTTAAGAACTGCATAATTCTCCTTTGTCCGAAACTAGCTTACTGCTCGCTGACGTAGAAGTAATTTTCAGGAAAGCCTGAAGTTATCCATTTTATGAAATCATTCCGTCAGTCGAAGGGTTTCTAACGTGCAGTAAACAATTGCTCGACCACCTGATACATCCCGCCTCCTTGTTTTTCCTTTGGTTTGGGAGGTGGTTTAGGCGCCCTAGTGGCGCCTTTTTTACGTTCGAAATGAGCTATGTCCTCTGCACGGCCATGACCTTCACCATGCAGGAGTGAGATTAGAAGATCAGTTTTCGGGGTATTCAGCAACGACGTGGTCTGTGCCTGCCTTTGACAAGCCGATTACGTTATACGCGTCATGTTTCCCGTCCACTTCCATTCCTGGGGAGCCGGCCGGCATGCCTGGAACGGCAATCCCGAGCAGGTCATCACGTTTGCTCATCGCAATGATTTGCTCGGCGGGCACGTGACCTTCAACAAACTTTCCGTTGATGGTTGCTGTGTGACAGGACGAGAGCTCAGGAGAAATCCCGAGACCGCGCTTGATCGCGCTCATGTTGGTTTCCACGTGATCAACGACGGTAAAGCCGCTGGCTTCAAGGTGCTGGACCCATTTCTTGCAGCATCCGCAATTAGCGTCGCGATGTACATCGATCGTCAATGGCTCTGCTGCGTGACTGGCTGAACTGATGAACAGAGCCACGAGAGCAGCGAGACGAAGTGCCCGTCTGCGACGAAGAGAATTATTTCGCATGGGTATGTTCCTTCCCATCAGTATGTGTATGTGATTTGGGCTGTACGGTTGGAGTCGGGGCCGCGTCATCTGAAGCTTCCCTACCCTTATGATCGGCGTGGTCCGCAGGCTCCTTTGCAGACGGCGCTGCGGAGGGGCCATGGGCATGTGCCGTGTTTTTCTCGTCATCATTAGCGCGGACTTCCGCCCTTTGGTTGGCAGCACCTGCGCCACTTTGCCCCTGGGTCGTTCCATGTTGACCCTCATGGTTGTGCATCACGCTTTCGCCACCACCGTGTTGATGGCCACCGCTACTCGTGATCAGGGCTTTGTATTGCTCTGTATCAAGTGACGGAAGCTGCTGGAGAAATGCGACCATCCCCTATATGTACGGATCGGCCATGCTTTTGCCCCACGCGGGCATGCCGGTGGATTTGATGCCGTGCTTGATGATCCAAAAAGCTGCGGCTGGGTGCCCATCGACGCCCAGTTTTGAAAGGTTCGGAGGTGCGGGGTAAAGGCTGTTACTCAGTTCGGTGCCTGTAAGGCCCGGAGCCAAATGGCAACCGACACACATCGAGTTGTAGTTGCCAGCACCTTCACGGATGAGGGCTTCTTGGCTCAGGTCGGGGACCTGAATGTCGCGCGAGCGCACTTCGATCGAGCGATCCCGAGCAATAGAAAGTAGCGCGTAGACAGGGGCAGAGTGGGGATCATCCGCCCCGACATTGATCACGCCGAAATATACCACGCCGGCAGCCGCTGCTACGGTGGCCAGACCAGCAGCTATCAGTGCCTTCAGTGTAATCTTCATGCCCGGTTCTCAGAACCACATCCGGATACCGGCGACAAAGCGTGCCTCGCTGGCATCTTCACCTTCCTCACGTGCAAAGTCTGCCGTATTGCCATAGGAACGGCTCCAACTCACCCCGATATAAGGGGCAAATTGGCGGACAATCTCATAACGCAATCGGAGCCCCACTTCGGTGTTGGCTAATCCGGACCCGATGCCGCGCTGAGGGTCATTCTTCCCATAAAAATTGACCTCGGCCGTCGGCTGCAAGATCAATCGATTCGTCAGCAGAATGTCGTAATCGCCTTCCAGTCGAGCAGCCGATTGACCGTTCTCACCGATGTAGGCAGTCGCTTCGGCCTCGAAGTTGTAGAGGGCCATGCCCTGAATGCCGAGTGCGGCCCAGGTTTGAGGAGACCCTGGTTTGAAATCCTGTCGTACACCGGTGACGACGTCCCACCACGGTCCGATGGAGTGCCCCCAGAGCGCGGATAATTCAGCACTTTCCGTCACGCCATTGGTACGTTCGCCTTCCGAGCGCAACCACAGTCGATCAATGTCACCGCCGATCCATCCTTTCGCATCCCAAGCCAACGCACTACCGTTGTCAGCATCCTGGTATTCAAACTTATCCAGCAGCATGAAAGAGTTGATTGTTTTGTCGTGGACACCATGACCAGCGACATCTGGAAAGGCGGCTGCACGGTCAGCATCGGTAAGTACGGGGACAGGGGTTCGACTGGTTGTCGTCGTCCCTTCATCCATACTTTCCATGCCGGTCATTTGACCGTCGTCCATTTTCATCTTGCTGTGGTCCATAGCCCCCATGTTGCTATGGTCCATCGCTCCCATGGAGCCATGGTTCATCTTCGAGTGATCCATCTCTTCAGCGGCGTGAGCCACGGCAAAGAAGACAGGACTCGTAGAAACTGCCAATACCATCAACGTTGGGCGTAAAAAATTCTTGGTCATGATCTCAATCCGCCTTCTTGTTTTCATGGTCATGATCCATCGACTCATGGCGCATCTTGGTATGAGGTATCGTCGCGTGATTCGGCGTTGCCTCGTTTGACGTGGTCGCAGTCTTGTTCGGCGCATCCGCAGAAGTAGCAGGTGAAGGATCACCACGTTCTTCGACTGCCAATGCTACGCAGGAGAATCCACCCATCAGGCCAAAAGCAAAGAGGCAACCGATCAGCGATTTACGATTTAGGTGTGTGCTCACAGATCGTCTCCTTTACTCATCAACCCGTACTTCACGGAACATGCCCATTTCCATATGGAAAAGCAGGTGGCAGTGATAGGCCCAGCGACCTAAAGCATCGGCGGTTACTCGATAGCTGCGCTTGGTACCCGGTGGCATGTCGATTGTGTGCTTACGTACCATGAACTTGCCGTTTTCATCTTCAAGGTCGCTCCACATTCCATGAAGGTGGATGGGGTGCGTCATCATGGTGTCGTTTACCAAGGTGATGCGAAGACGCTCCCCGTACTTGAGACGAAGGGGCTCAGCATCAGAAAATTTGATGCCGTTGAAGGACCAGGAAAACTTTTCCATGTGACCGGTCAGATGCAGCTCAATGGTGCGATTGGGCTCTCGGCCATCAGGGTCCTGGAAAGTGCTCTTCAGATCTGAGTAAGTGAGCACCCGTCGACCGTTGTTCCGCAAACCGATACCTGGATCGTTCAGTTTTGGCGTTGGGTTCATGGCCTGCATGTCAACCAACGGGTTGTTGGTTTCGGACGCTGGGTGAGATTGCATCTCGCCTCCCATACCGCCCATCCCTGCCATCTGGCTGTGGTCCATGCCGGCCATGTCGGACATGTCGCCTTTGTCCATCCCCGCCATCTTGCTGTGGTCCATGCCGGCCATGTTGGACATGTCACCTTTGTCCATACCTGCCATCTTGCTATGGTCCATGCCGGCCATGTTGGTCATGTCACCACTGCCCATGCCGGTCATCCCGGTCATGTCACCTTGGTCCATTCCCTGCATCTTGCTGTGATCCATGCCAGCCATACCTGACATGTCACCCTGTTTCATATCGCCGCCGCCCATGCCAGCCATGCTGCCATGGTCCATGCCAGCCATACCGCCCATGCCCATGTCATCCATGGTCAACAGCGGACGCGGATCGATCGCCGGTACCGGTGCTTTCAGTCCTTCACGAACTGCCAAGGTCCCCCGCGCATAGCCGGTTCTATCCATGGACTGGGCAAAGATTGTGTAAGCCTCCTCGGTGGCAGGCTCAACAATCACATCATAGGTTTCTGCCACGGCGATTCGGAATTCATCGACACTGACTGGTTGGACATATTGGCCGTCGGCCGCCACCACGGTCATTTTCAAACCAGGAATGCGAACATCGAAATAGCTCATCGCTGAGCCATTGATAAAGCGCAGGCGTAGCTTCTCGCCAGGCTTAAAAATACCGGTCCAGTTGCCGTTCGGCGCTTGGCCATTCATGAGGTAGGTGTAAGTATCCTCGCTGACGTCTGCCAGATCAGTTGGGTTCATTTTCATTTCGGCCCACATTTTCCGGTCGGCGACGGCAGCAGACCAACCTTGCTTGCTGACGTCGTCGATGAAGTCGCCCACGGTACGTTTGTGGTGGTTGTAGTAGTCCGATTGTTTCTTGAGTTTGGCCATGACGCGCCCAGGATCCTCATCGGTCCAGTCAGTCAGCATCACCACATAGTCGCGATTGTATTGAAACGGCTCAGGCTCTTTCGAATCGATGACTATTGGCCCGTAAACACCTGCCTGCTCTTGCAACCCAGAATGGCTGTGGTACCAGTACGTGCCGTTTTGATGCACCTTGAACTTGTATTCGTACATGCCGTCGGGCGCGATGCCGTGGAAGCTCAAACCCGGTACGCCATCCATGTTGGCAGGCAAAATAATGCCGTGCCAGTGGATGGAGGTGTCTTGATCCAGACGGTTCTTCACGCGCAGAGTGACCGTCTCCCCTTCGCGCCAACGCAGCAAAGGCCCCGGCAACGAGCCATTGATGGTCATGGCTGTGCGCGGCGAGCCAGTGATGTTTACCGGCGTTTCACCAATAAACAGATCAAATTCGTTGCCGGTGAGGACGCTCGGCAGGCCGGGACTGGTCACTGCCCATACAGGAGTGCGCCACAGACCAAGGCCACCAAGGATGCCGCCGGCGGCCAGGCCTTTAACGAATGTCCGTCTAGAGGTTTTGGAATGCATGCCGTTTATTTCCAATCAGTCAAAAGGGAGCCGTTCAAATCAACCCGTGAGTTGGCAAGATGAGCTTCGCGTACCGAAAAAAAGACGAATTTTTCATTGCAAGCGAGCTCAGAAATTGCCACATCTAAACCACCTTCGTGATTACATTTCTGTCAGCTTGGCCGCGTGCCTGATCGTTCAGCAGTTTTTATGGTCCATCGCTTTGGCTTTGCTTTCAGCGACAGGCGGTTGAGCGCTCTGCGTTTGAGCTACCTGGTACGATTCCATCGAATTCGTCCTGGCCACTTCCATACGTGCGAAAGTCCGGTCACCACCGCCTTCAGCCATGGCCAGAGTGGAAACAGTCAGCGCTGCGACGACGAACAAGGTTTTGATGGTGTTCATATGGGCTACCTCAGATGTGTGAAAATATCCCCTCTGAATCACATCATGGATTGGACTCTTTGGGGGTGAGCAAAAGACTCAGTTGGACTATAAGAGACACCCCCTGTCAGGAAGCTTAGGCCAATATTACAGTTGTGTCAGTTTGGAATATTTTTCTTGAAGTACACGCTATTTAATACGTATGGTCTCCATCTTTTCGCATTGCGCGACTTTTATTGAATATAAGATTGAAGTGTAATCATTGCTTTGGGTTCCATTAATTCTCACGGAGGCGATGTTCTAGGTCTCTGCATTAAAATTAATAGGAGACTTGAATGCTCTGCTGCAACAGCTGGGTGTTCAATGATCAAAGAAGATAGTAATGCCACCGAGGGTGATTAATTGTGAGTATTAATTTTGAGAAAGCATTAGGCTCCGCAGAAAGAGCGTTAGTTTATCGTGGCCAAAGAGCTGAGATCTTAAGTAACAATATCGCGAACGCTGACACTCCGAACTTCAAAGCCCAAGACTTGGATTTTTCTACTGTGCTCGCCAGCCAAACCAAAGAACCTGCTACCACTGCGTTTTCTTTGAAAACAACAAACGCAAAGCATTTTCTTAAGAAAGAATCGGCGGTGGCTATATACGGGCGCGACTTGCTTTACAGCACGCCGGCTCAGCCTGCCTTGGACCAAAATACTGTCGATCAGCAGGTCGAGGTCGCGAAATACACGGAAAACGCGATACGTTTCGATGCCGCTTTTACTCGGCTAAATGGAGCATTCAAGGGTTTGCTCAAAGCTCTGCGCGGTGACTAGCAGCATAGGCGCATGCGAGCCAACTTTGGCCGATACAGCGGCTCAGGTACTTTCGGATTCAAAGGTATTCACCATCAGACGACGCTCTACTCAGGAGCAGGCGTCTCCATTCAATGGCTGATCTTGGAAGGAAAACCAACAGCCTCCACAGCTTTACGGAGCTGTTCAGCGTTTTCGCTACTTTCAACACTCACCTTACCGGTTGATCGATCGACGGAGACCGTAGCGTTGTCGTCCAGTGCCTGGATCGCTCTGGTGATTTTGCCGACGCAGCTGCCGCAACCAATGCCTGATACATCTAAGACGACCATGTGAATTACCCTCGTGCTGAGCGGTGTCTTTTCCCCGCAGCGACAGCATCGACGTTGACACCATGGCAAGGTCAACGATTATCTAATCAAAGCCGTGAGCGCAGATTTCGAGAAGTTTTACGGGACTTGACCACTCGGCTGCTAATTAGCTCGCTACCATTTGAACGGTTTCCAGGAGTGCGCCCTATTGTTCTCGTCGGTAAAGGTCGGCTAACGGCAACATTGCGGCTCTCTCGCTTGATCCAACGATTTTGTATGCCTCTCGTTTCGTCAACGGCTTTGATCTGTCCTCCCGCGAACCTTGCATAGGTATAGGGGGGAGGCCTATCATGCGACCCTATATAGGTAGGGGGGGTATAGCGTGGGTCATATCGCATCACACAAAGACGATCTTCTTAAACGTGTAAAACGTATTGCCGGGCAAATTCAAGCTGTTGAACGAGCATTGGAATCGGACTTCGACTGCGCCAAGACACTACATCTTGTTGCGGCCACTCGGGGTGCCATCAACGGGCTGATGGAGGAGATCATCGAGGATCACGCACGAGCACATGTCGCGAACCCCGCGCTCAGCGAAGAAGAGCGTAACAAGGGCGTCGAAGAGCTTCTTGAAGCTATCCGCCGGTACTCCAAGTGAATGCATCCAGGTAAACACGTATGAGCAGGACCGACATCGATTACACACACGACCACGTGTTTCTAGGCTCAGCGCACGATGAGAATGCCAAGCGTACGCTTTGGGTTGTAGCACTCACGGTGGTAATGATGATCGGGGAGATCACCGCCGGCTATATCACGGGTTCGATGGCGTTACTGGCCGATGGCTTCCACATGGCAACCCATGCCGGCGCATTGGGCATCGCGGCGGCCGCTTACGGATACGCAAAACGCCACGCTACCAGCCAGCGCTACAGTTTCGGTACAGGAAAGGTTGGAGACTTGGGCGGGTTCGCCTCGGCGCTGATTCTTGGCATGATTTCGTTGGGCATTGGCGTTGAATCGTTCATGCGTTTGTTGCAGCCAACACCGGTTCAGTTTGGCACCGCGACCCTCATCGCCGTTGTCGGTTTGCTCGTCAACATTGTCAGTGCCCTGCTGCTGGGTCATGGGCATGGGCATGGGCATGGACATGGACATGGGCACGACCACGATCACCCTCATGCCCACAACGGAAACGACAACAACTTGAGGTCCGCCTATGTCCACGTCGTTGCAGACGCGCTGACGTCGATTCTGGCCATCGCTGCCTTGCTTGCCGGTCGATATCTGGGTTGGGTGTGGCTCGACCCGGTCATGGGTATCGTCGGCGCTATCGTTATCGCGCGTTGGGCCTGGACCTTGATGGGGGTAACTGCGGGCGTGTTGCTCGATCAGACCGACGCGCACGTTGCCGAGGAAATCCGCGAACTCGTTGAGAAACCTGGTGGCGCTACCATTACAGACTTGCACGTTTGGAGGGTGGGACCTCAAGCGTGCGCGGCGATCGTCAGCGTTCTAGGTGAAGCCACTGTGAACGCCGAGAGCATTCGTGAGCGTCTCAAAACAGTTCACGAAGTCAGCCACCTGACCGTCGAGTTCCGGCAGACATGACTCAGCGCCTGTCCAGCACAACCTCTATAGGACACACCGATGCCGCCCGGTAAACGTGAACTGGCTCGGATCGAGCGCCAGTTGATCGTCACGCTCACCGACGCGTGCGAAACAGCAAAGGACGAGATAAAGGGGTTTATTTGGCTCACTCACACCGCTGACCTAAGTGCGTTGGCTGAAACCCTGAAGGTCATCTGGGTGTTCGAAACCCTGGCTGACAGGAAGCGGGCCGAGATTGACGCGAAGGCCCGCATCTTTGAGTTGACGGCGATCGCCTTGAAAGAGGCCAATCTTGACCTGCCTGTTTCAGACCGCAATGTCCGCTTTGACTCGGAGCAAGAGTGCCAACGCACGCACATAGGCGACTGGAAACGTCGCGTGGCTCAACTACATAAAGCTAAGGGGGACTGACCATGGCAAAAGAAATCGAGAATCCTTGTATCTCGGTTTGCCAACTCAGTGGTGATCTGTGTGTGAGCTGCGGGCGGAATAAGGAAGACATCAGAAAGTGGAAGCGCATGAAGCGGCCCGAAAAAATGGCCGCTGTGCAAAGGGCGAATGCGCGCTTAAAGGGATTGAAGAAAGCACATGGATCGCCATTCCCCCCGAGTTAAAACCGCTGCAATTTTGAAGGTCAGTCAACTCGGGTATTCCTCAGCCTCAATGCATTGAAAACTACCGACGCGGAACTGACGCTCATGGCTATGGCAGCGATCATTGGCGACAGGAGGTGCCCCGTCAATGGATAGAGCAAACCAGCGGCAAGAGGTATACCCATTGAGTTGTAGAGAAAAGCAAAGCCCAAATTCTGGCGCATGTTTTTAACTGTGGCGACCGAAAGAGCTCGTGCTCGTAAGATCCCCATCAGGTCACCTTTGACCAGCGTGAGTTGCGCGCTATTCATCGCCACGTCAGTCCCCGTTCCCATGGCTATCCCCACATCTGCTCGCGCCAGGGCCGGAGCATCGTTGATACCGTCACCTGCCATGGCCACTTTTCGCCCGTGTTGCTGTAGGTCTGCCACCAGACGTTCCTTGTCTTGGGGTTTGACTTCACCGTGGACCTCTTCAATCCCCATCTCCCTGGCGACAGCCCGAGCGGTAGTAAGCCCGTCCCCAGTAGCCATGATGATTTTCACGTTGTGAGCCTTAAGCTTGGTGACGGCCTCTTTTGAGGTTGGCTTGATCGGATCTGATACGGCCAACAAACCTGCCAATGCGCCGTCGACGGCGAGGTAGATAATACTGATGCCGTCAAGTCGCAACACCTCAGCGCGCTCTTGTAGGGAGTTGGTGCTCACGCCTGCGGCTTCCATCAACGCTGTGTTCCCCAGCTGGAGCTTCTTGCCATCGACAACGCCACTGACGCCGATACCCGAATCCGACTCAAAGGATTCGGGCTTGGTGAGCTTTATGTTCTCGGCTCGGGCGTGATCGACGATCGCATGTGCTAAAGGATGCTCACTGCCCTGATCAAGGCTGGCAGCCAGGTGAAGGACGTCGTCGGGATTGAAGGTGGGAGTGGCCTCCACGCTGTGAAACACGGGCCGTCCCTCTGTCAGGGTGCCTGTCTTGTCGACAATCAGCGTGTCGATTCTGCAAAGGCTTTCAATTGCACTGGCATCTCTGAACAAAACACCCATGCTGGCTGCTTTACCTGTCGACACCATGATCGACATAGGCGTAGCAAGTCCCAACGCACAGGGACAAGCGATGATCAGCACGGCGACAGCGTTGATTAGACCAAACACCCAACTGGGCTCAGGGCCGAAAAGCCCCCAACCGATAAATGTCATTATCGCAATCGCGATAACACCCATCACGAAGTAGCCGGCAATCGAGTCGGCCATTCGTTGCATCGGCGCCTTGGAACGCTGAGCTCTCGCGACCATCTGTACGATCTGGGACAGCATGGTTTCGGCACCGACCTTCTGGGCCTCCATCACCAGGCTCCCATGCGTATTCAGCGTGGCGCCGATCAGGCTATCTCCAGCTTTCTTCATTACCGGGACTGGCTCGCCAGTGAGCATCGACTCATCCACCGCACTTTCACCCTCAAGTACCGAACCATCAACTGGCACCTTTTCACCCGGTCTGACCCGTAAGTGGTCTCCCAGGTGCACATGTGTGAGAGGAATGTCTTCCTCCTGGCCATCGGCATTGATCCGGCGTGCAGTTTTGGGCGAAAGGCCGAGAAGAGACTTAATGGCGGCGGAAGTTTGTGATCGGGCTTTGAGCTCAAGGATCTGGCCAAGCAACGTGAGCGAGATGATGACCGCTGCCGCTTCGAAGTAAACGCCGATACGTCCATCTTGCATGAAATTGGAGGGAAAACTTTGGGGGAAGAGCGTTGCTATGACGCTGTACAGATAAGCTGCGGCGGTGCCCAACCCAATCAGAGTCCACATGTTGGGACTGCGATTTTTAACCGAGGCCAGTCCCCTTACAAAAAAAGGCCATCCTGCCCATAAGGTCACGGGTGTCGCCAGAGCGAACTCGATCCAGTTTTGAGCCGAACCATGAAGAAGTTGTAACGAGTGACCCGCCATCGCGAGCACGGTTACGACCACGGTTAAGGGCAGCGACCACCAGAAGCGGCGATTGAAATCCCGGAGTTCAGGATTTTCTTCTTCATCAAGCGCCGGCATGACAGGCTCTAGTGCCATGCCACATTTAGGACAGTTACCGGGGCCGGTCTGCCGTATTTCAGGATGCATCGGGCACGTAAATTCAGTGCCCGTTTGTACCGCAGACTCCGGCGTTGTGCTGCCTGACTCGTTGCGCACCACGTGGCCACTGTAGCGCTCAGGGTCCGCTCGAAACTTCTCCTGACATTTCAGGCTACAGAACCGATACGTCTGTCCTTGGTAAGTCTCAGCAAATTTACTCGACGAAGTGACTGCCATTCCACACACCGGGTCATGTAGATCAGCATCATCCCGGGAAGCAGCATGGGTGTGATTATGGTCGTGATGGCCAGAGGTGGTAGGCATGTCTATTCCCCTTGTAAGGTGCTACTAGAAATGAGCATATTCAGTACAACGCTGATTTGCGGCTCCACAGTGGTGCGGTGATGTTTCCGCACGGACCCCGGCTGAGAAGCGTTGCTATGTTACTTGCGACTTAGCGTAGCCAACTCTTGCGTCGGGCCGGCAGAAACAGCCGACTCCGGTTTATTTCAGATCAAATTCGCCGACCATTCCCGATTGGTAATGCCCCGGCACGTTGCAGGCAAACTGAAGCCCTGCACTGTCGTTGAAGGTCCAGATCAGCTCTTGGGTTGAGCCAGGCTCAATCAGGACACTGTTAGGGTCGTCATGCTCCATTGCGACCATCTTCATTCCGCCCATGCCGTGGCTCATGCCGCTCATCTTCCCGGTACCGGTAGGGCTTAATGTTCCGTTCTTGAACATGCTTGCCATTTCTTTCTGGTGTGCTGCATGAGCAGCGGCTTTGCCGATGTTGAACTCATGCAGCAGCGAACCCTCGTTGCGAAGGACAAAGCGGATTGTTTCACCAGGTTTTACGTCGATGCTTTTAGGCTTGAAAAAAATGTCGCCCATCTCGACCTCTACAGTGCGGGTAACGTCAGAGGCCACACCAGGCTGGCCTATGTCGTCTTGTCCATGCCCAGCATTAGCCATAGCCGTAGCAGCGAAAAAAAGGGTCATTGCTGCGATGAACGGGGTAGCGAGCGTAGTTTTCATGGTGACCTCAGGAATACGTGGGAACATTGGCTATGCTAATGATGCTCAGCTGCCAGCTAACTGACTTGGGCATTACTTCTTTGTCAGTTTTCTAAATAGATACGGCGTCCAATTGACGCCGCAACAAGATGCTGACAAGTACTTATCCTGGGGGCGTTTATTGATGGTTTTCTGAAAGCATCAATTTGTGCTCGCGCTGCATCTGGCGCAAAACGTCGTCAACAATTTTGTCGTGCTTCTCCATCCAGGCTAGATGCTGTTGGGGTGACATTGAGGCATCTGGGTGATCGTTGTGGAGCTGGCTCATGATGTCGCCAAGCATCTTCATGTGTTCTGCCATGTGGACGTGACGCTCTCCTTCAGGGGCTTGTTCAGCTTTCATCAACGTGGCCTCGGCCTTGTCGCGCAAACCTTCCATACGCTCAATCACACGATCTCCGCCGCTTTCAGCCCACACAGAAGCCGAGACCAGTATCGAGCTTACAAAAAACAGCATTTTCAGGTGGTTCATCGGGGTAGCTCCTCATGAGGGAATCCGACTTCCATACGATTCATCGCTCAGAGGTCGGTCGAGCACCAATGAAGTGCTCATGTCTGAACCCTAGCCAGCACTCGCTGACATCTACCTGAAGCCAAGATTACTTTTCTGTCAGTTGCTGGTTGGCTGCCAGTTTTCGTTGCAGACTCCGCTTAACCTTTATCTGAGAACGACCTCATGAGACTTCTTGTCGCTGAAGACGAACCAAAAATAGGTATCTATTTGCAGCAAGGGCTCAACGAGGCCGGGTTCAATGTCGACCGTTTCACGAATGGAAAAGAGGCGCTTCAGCACGCTTTGAGCGAAGCCTATGATCTGCTGATTCTCGACGTCATGATGCCGGGTTTGGATGGCTGGGAAGTCCTGCAGAAGGTGCGCGCTTCCGGGAAAGACGTCCCGGTGCTTTTTCTCACCGCCAGAGACCGCGTTGAAGACCGAGTGAAGGGACTTGAACTCGGTGCGGATGACTATCTGATCAAACCCTTCGCGTTTTCTGAATTGCTTGCTCGAGTCAGAACGCTGCTGCGTCGCGGTAGCAGCGCACCTTCGCAAACCTTTATGAAACTGGCTGACCTTGAAGTGGACCTGCTCAAGCGTCGAGCCATCCGAGGAGGCAAACGCATAGACCTTACGGCCAAAGAGTTCGCGTTGCTTGAGCTTCTGCTGCGTCGTCGAGGGGAGGTGCTGCCAAAGTCTCTTATCGCCTCCCAGGTTTGGGATATGAACTTCGACAGCGATACCAACGTTATCGAGGTTGCAGTGAGACGGCTCAGGGCCAAGATAGACGACGATTTTGAGGTCAAGTTGATTCATACCTCAAGGGGAATGGGTTACATGCTCGATGCACCAGATTCGGAGTCGTGATGAACCGGATGTCCCTGACGACTCGTATGAGTCTGATGTTTATGCTCGCGGTAACGGCCGTGCTCACGGTCGCCGGACTCAGTTTCAATAACCTCAGCCGGCATCATTTCAAGATGCTGGATCAGCAGGCATTGTACGAAAAACTCCACTCGACCCAGCGGATCTTGTCCGGGCTGAGCAACATCGATCAATTCAGCGAGGCTAAACCGGAGTTAGAAGCGCTGCTGGGCGCACACCGTGATTTGACTGCGCTTATCATCGATGGCGACGGCAAGGTGCTGTTTGCGGATCCCGGCCCGGTCGACGTTCCGAAGGCGTTTCGAACAACCACAAACACAACCGTCTGGGAATGGCGGGAGCAAGAGCAGATGTTCCGTGGTGTGACTGCGCAATCCGTAGTGACGGGACAAGAAAGGCCATTAACTGTCATGTTGATTTTTGACGTTACGCAGCATATGTCCTTTTTCGAGACGCTCGAACGATGGTTTTGGATAGGGTTGGTGATCAGCGCATTGGTCAGTGCTGCACTCGGCTGGATGGTAGCTAGCAGTGGCATGCGGCCTATCCGCCAGGTCACATGGGTTGCTGCCTCCATGTCAGCAAAATCACTCAAGGAGCGTATTCCCCTGGCACCCGTTCCGAAAGAGCTTCAACAGATGGTGTTGTCGTTCAACGCCATGTTATCCAGGCTCGACGATGCATTTGTCCGGTTATCCAACTTTTCGGCAGACATTGCCCACGAACTACGGACCCCCGTGAGCAACTTGATGACCCACACTGAAGTGGTGCTTTCGAGAAAAAGAAACATCGAGGACTACGAAGACAATTTGTACTCCAATCTTGATGACTTGAAGCGCATGAGCCGGATGATTGATGACATGCTTTTTCTGGCGAAATCTGACAATGGTCTAATTACGCACGAGAGCAAGCCAATAGACCTGGTGGCTGTCGTGGAAAAATTGCTTGAGTACTACCGCCTGTTGGCTGATGAACGAGGGATCGAGCTCAAGGTTTCAGGACGGGGGAGCGTGCGAGGTGATGTTCTTATGCTCCACCGAGCGATTTCCAATCTGCTCTCAAATGCGCTGCGCTACACCTATGAAGGGACGTCAATCAGTGTCGATATTCAGCACAAGGATGCGTCGGTAACGGTTGTCGTGGAAAACTATGGTGAGCCCATTGCCCCCGAACACCTTGAAAAGCTGTTTGATCGTTTTTATCGCGTGGACCCAGCGCGGCGAGAAGGAAGTCCGAGCAACGCAGGGCTAGGTCTGTCAATTACCCGATCAATTGTCGAAGCGCACAATGGCAAGATCTGGTGTACGTCAGGCGACGGGAAAACGGCTTTTCATCTTGAGTTTCCGGCCGTCGATTCCACGGTTAGCTGAGCGACAAAACATTGGGACCAACGACGTCTTGGCGTTCTGCGTTTGCTACGCCTCTGCGGATTTTTCAAAGTGATTAAGCTCCCCTGTCCTGCGGTACGCCGTGTCTTTTCCAGGTCTTGCTACGCTCAACGATTAGATGCCAAACATCGGATCAAGCTGACTGAAATGTAATCGAACAGTTTGTGATCGTGTGGCATCGTGTTCTCGCACTGTGACGTTAGGGCTAGCGAGTTTCTCCTGTTCAACCTGGCGAAGAGGACGGGGGCTCCAAGTTAATCAACAGTGGTTTTTAAAGAAATTAAAAACTAGTTCCTCCCAAAAAACCTCGAATCAACAGCGCTTGCTGTGAGGAGTCTTGCATGTCATTCCTTAAAACTACGTCCGTGGCTGTTGCAATCACTGCTGGTTTGCTTCTGAGTGCAGTGGCCCAGGCACATCCAAAACTACTTTCTTCCACTCCGGCAGAAGGCTCGGATGCGGCGGCTCCGTCGAAAATCGAACTGCATTTTTCTGAGAATCTCACCACTCAGTTCTCCGGTGCAAAGCTGATCATGACCGACATGCCAGGCATGCCTAACTCACCCATGGGTGTAAAGGCCGCCGTCGCTGCTGGTGGTGATCCGAAAACCATGGTGATTACGCCGGCTGCACCGCTGACCACCGGCACCTACAAAGTTGAATGGCGTGCAGTGTCTTCGGACACCCACCCGATCACCGGCAACTTTTCATTCAAAGTGAAATAATCCATGAGCGACTCATTAAATATCGTGGTTCGCTTTGCTCTCTATTTTGACCTGATGTTGTTATTTGGACTGGCCATATTTGGCTTGTACAGCCTCAGGGGAAAGGAAAGGGTATCGGGCACGGTCTTGAACTTTGAGTCGCTTCTCTACGGTACTTCTGTTGCAGGTGTAGTTCTGTCCCTTGCTGCGATGTTGTTGCTTGCAAAAGCAATGAGCGGTGTATCGGAGCTTATGGAGCTACATCACCACATTTTTGAAATGGTCATCATGGGCACCGACGTTGGGCTGACCTGGATGGTTCGGATAGCCGCCTTGGTGGGGGCAATTCTGGGCGTCGCGTTGAATAAACGATATCCGACACCCAGCCTCTGGATCGTCACCGTCTGTGGAGCAATCGCGTTGGCCACGCTAGCCTGGACGGGGCATGGTGCCATGGACGAAGGCAGCCGCCGCTACTGGCATTTTCTCAGCGACATTTTCCATTTATTAGCGGCAGGTGGCTGGTTGGGTGCTCTAGCGGCCTTCGCTCTACTGCTACGGTTGAAATCGCTGAAGGGTGAGGAGGAAGCACGTATTCTTGCCCGCGTGCTGACTGGCTTTGAGTCGGCCGGCGGTGTGATTGTTGCGATCATAAGCGTTACGGGAGTAGTAAATTACCTTTTCATCGTCGGTCCCAACCTTGATGAGGTCATGCTCAGTACCTATGGCCAGTTGCTGTTTTTGAAGATCCTGCTCTTTGCCGGGATGATCGTTTTAGCGACGCTGAACCGCTTTCACTTAAGCCCGCTATTGGAGCGCTCGGTTCGCAATGGTCAATACTCTGTAGCGGTCAATGCCTTGCGCCGCAGCATGAAATTCGAATTCCTGATGGCAATCCTCATCATCTGTCTTGTCGCATGGTTAGGCACGCTAAGTCCTGAAATGGAAATGAGCGCGCAATAGAGGTTTCTGGCAGCTAACCCAGAAGCCTGGAGCGTGATTGTTAGCACCATTTCTACTGGCTACACTTCAGCCCATGACACGCTGTCTACGGCTTTGCCTGATTTTCCTGATTAGCCTGGCGCTTCCCCTCAGCGGGATGGCGGGTGTTCAAGCGCCGGAGAGCCATGTCCAATGAAACCCTTGGATGGCGGATGACAACATGGGCCAACGCTGCCGCCGTGACATGAAGTCCCCCGAACTCGGTGAACCCCGTAAGCCGAGCAAGGGTGCAAAACAGGCGGTAAGCTGCACATTTCAAAGCGGCAATGAATTTACCCTGTCGCACGGTTAAGCACTTTGCGTCAGAAATTTAATAAGCACGGAGGTGTCGGTGGTTCAATAATGATAACTGAGCACGGTTAACTTAGAGCTATTACCATCGATTTTCCCACATGTCGCCGCATGCGGTTTTAATGGGATGGCAAAATTGCGAACCACAGGACAATCCTAAGGCACGCATCCTGAAATAAACCAAGATAGCGGACTTTATTGCACAATGACGATTCTCACCTCGTACAATCTCTACGCACATGGAGTCTTTTGCCGCGTTAACTACGATTCGACAATGATTCAATGATGCGACATTGCTCTATAACACCACCGTGGCAGCAAACACTCAGTCGTGTCAGTTCGGCTTCTAAACCTCGTAAGTCCTGAATACGGATTCGAACTTGTTGGAGTTGCCCTTGCACTTTCGCATCCACAGCGGCGCAGGAAGCGTCGCGTCGGTCAGCCAGGCCGAGTAGATCGCGAATGTCATCGACGCTGAACCCAAGCGCGCGGCTGCGACGGATAAACAGCAGCCGGTTGCGCTCTTCATCTGTGTAAAAGCGATAACCCGACGGTGATCTTCCAGCAGAAGGCAGCAGCCCTGACTGCTCGTAATAGCGGATGGTTACGGCTTTGGTATCGGTCAGCTTCGCCAAGGCACCGATCGTGTACGTGGGCGCATTCATTTCTCTTGACCCTATAGTTGCTGGAATCCTCATTCTACTCGCGTCAGGCAACAAGCAAATCCTTGCTCACCGTTCTACCGATCGCCAGGCCTCTGATCGATGAAAACCCTCCCCGCCGATCTCTTCAACTCGAGTTTGGACGCTTTGCTCTGCACATGGCTGCTTACCTTCGTAGCAGAGCTTCTGTGCTGCTCGTCGGCCGCCGCATAGGGCAAGTGCCCTGTGTGCTTTGCTGTGAGGACGGGATGCCGCCTGATATTAGCGTCACGAAATAGGACGCCGTTGATGCCAACACCGTAGGCGCGAGGGGAAGCAGCATTTCCTATCTACTACCGGCCACTTACTCACTGTGATCACGTTGAACATGAATGGTCGCTGGTGGATGCCTTAAGGCATCGAAGAATCTCTTGACCTTATAGGGGCTATAAGGTGTTCACTCTCGCCATGAAAAGCGGAGAGCGTTCTCATGAAAAACTGTTGCGGTGACGAGCAAGCACCAAAAAAGCCAGCGGGCGTGGACGTTTTTGACCCTGTCGCATCCGGGAGCTGCTGTGCGACTTCCGCAACATCGGGTGAAGACGAAACCGATCGAGATCGAACTACCAGTTGCTGTTCTTCTAAGACCTCGGACGTGAATCCTGCGCTTTCAACAACCAAAAGTGCGGATGGCTGCTCTGCTGGAGGCAACGGCGGAAAGACAAGCTGCTCCACTTCATCTCCGACATCTTCTCAATATCCACCTACCGAACCGAACGAGCCCACCACCTCGGTTGTTACCGATGCATGTTGCTCTGCATCTGGAACGGATGGCCCAAGCGCGTGCGCATCCAAAGTGTCATCAGCCGTTGTCAACGACACGGCTCGCTTGAGTCGTTTCCGGATTGGGCAAATGTGCTGTCCTACCGAGCAGGCGATGATTGAGGGCAAGCTTGCAAAGATGCCTGGAATTCAGAAATTGGAATTCAACATGATGAACCGTACTCTAGGTGTCTGGCACGAATTGCCACATACCCTGGGAATCGAAGCGGCCGTGTCATCGCTTGGTATGCAGGCGGAACCGTTGAATGGCGCGGTCGACGTACCAGGCGCGGATAAGCAGCAAAGCCAGTTTGAAGCTGAATCACTGCGCAAAAGCACCTGGTGGCCGTTAGCGCTGTCTGGTATTGCTGCGGTAGGCGCGGAAATTTTGCATTTCACCCAGGCAGCCCCCGAATGGGTGATTGCTGCTGTAGCTTTAATCTCGGTAGCACTCTGCGGGCCCGCGACTTACAAGAAAGGTTGGATCTCTCTCAAAAATTTCAATCTCAACATAAACGCGTTGATGAGCATTGCGGTGACGGGAGCGGTCCTGATTGGGCAGTGGCCAGAAGCGGCGATGGTCATGTTTTTATTTACTGTTGCCGAATTGGTTGAGGCCAAGTCGTTGGATCGTGCACGCAATGCGATCAAAGGACTGATGGACTTGACCCCAAATCATGCAACGGTGCGCCAGGCAGACGGCAGTTGGCTGGACGTAGATGTCAAAACCGTCCAGATCAGCTCCTTGGTTCGAGTTCGCCCCGGCGAGCGCATTGGTCTGGATGGCAACGTGATCTCCGGCAACTCTACCGTAAACCAAGCCCCTATCACCGGGGAAAGCTTGCCCATCGAGAAAGCTGTCGGTGACCCTGTTTATGCCGGCTCGATCAATGAGTCCGGTTCCTTCGAGTACCGCGTGACGGCTGAGGCCAGCAATACGACACTGGCCCGGATTATTCATGCTGTGGAGGAAGCCCAAGGTTCACGCGCCCCGATCCAGCGGGTCGTCGATAAGTTCGCCAAGGTTTATACGCCATCGGTGTTTTTCTTCGCCCTTGCCGTTGCGATATTCCCGCCCCTGTTTATGGCCGGATTATGGGCTGACTGGATTTATCGGGCGCTGGTGCTTCTGGTAGTCGCTTGCCCTTGCGCACTGGTGATTTCGACCCCGGTGACCATTGTAAGCGGCCTCGCGGCAGCGGCGCGAAAAGGCATTTTAATCAAGGGCGGGGCGTACCTGGAAAGCGGTCGCAAGATCACCCATCTGGCCTTGGATAAAACTGGGACCATTACCCATGGCAAGCCCGTACAGACCGATTTCCTGCCTCTAGCTGATGGATTATCTAGAGATTATCGCATTGCCGCCGCGAGCCTTGCCCAACGTTCGGATCATCCGGTTTCGCGGGCTATTGCCAAACAAACGGCCCAGCAATCGCTGCGGTTGCTGGAAGTGGATAACTTCGAAGCGCTGCTGGGCCGAGGGGTCCGCGGCGAGATCGAGGGTAAGCGCTACCAGTTGGGTAACCATCGTTTGTTGGAGGAGTTGGGGTTCTGCTCACCTAATACCGAAGCCGCCCTGGGCCACCTTGAGCGGCAAGGGAAAACTGTAGTCATTCTGTCCGATGACAAACGGGCGCTGGCGTTGTTTGCAGTCGCCGATACGGTAAAAGCCACCAGCCGAGCCGCAATCGAGGAGCTTCACGCGTTAGGTGTGAAGACTGTGATGTTGACAGGGGACAACCCACATACCGCGCTGGCAATTGCCGCGCAGGTAAACATTGACGAGGCCAAGGGCAATCTCCTACCGATCGATAAGCTCAAAGCCATCGAAGCCTTGATCGATCATAAAGGCACCGTCGGCATGGTCGGTGACGGAATAAACGATGCCCCTGCGCTTGCTCGGGCTGATGTGGGCTTCGCGATGGGGGCAGCTGGCACCGATACGGCGATCGAGACTGCTGACGTAGCAATCATGGATGATGATTTGCGCAAGATTCCTGCCTTCATTCGTCTCTCCCGCCAGACCGGAGCAGTACTTACGCAAAACATTGCGCTCGCGCTGGGCGTTAAAGCCATCTTCCTAGCCGTTACGCTCACTGGTCACGCTACGATGTGGATGGCGGTATTCGCGGATATGGGGGTAAGCCTGTTGGTAGTACTGAATGGCCTGCGCTTGCTGCGCAAATGATACGGACACGATGCCTGCTTTGCTGTTCCAAGACCTGGATCCCAGTGGGTGATACCGCACGAGCAAGAGTCAGTGCTTTTCAAAAAATACCAGTTTCAGATGTACTGGAACGGTTACTACGGAATAGCCAATGAACGGTTTCCCAATGACAGCTCGTGTACAGCCGCCTACTTTGTGGTGGGGAATTGCAGCGGTCCTGGCGTTGATCGATCAAAGTCTAAAGCTTGGCGTCGAGCACCTTTATGAGCTGGGCTCATCGGTCGCCGTAGGCTCATTTTTCAACATAGTGCATGCACGCAATACCGGCGCCGCGTTCAGCTTCTTGGCTGACGCTGGAGGCTGGCAGCGTTACCTTTTCGTTGTTGTTGCGCTAGCCGTAGCATTGACGCTCGTCGCGATCCTTCAACGGGAACGTCACTGGAGCGAAGCCTTGGGCTATTGTCTCGTTTTGGGTGGGGCTGTTGGCAATCTTATCGACCGTTCTTTGCGAGGCTTTGTCGTGGACTATCTGGATTTTCACTATCAAGGCTGGCACTGGCCCGCGTTTAATCTCGCAGATATATGTATTGTCAGCGGCGCATCGTTTTTATTGGTCATAAGCGTGATTAGCCCCGCGTCGCCAAGCAAACGTTGACGATGGAGCGCCACCTTCCAGTACGTGTCCTAAGGTGGTCTGGTCGCGCATGGCTAACGCCTGGGTTAGCGGTTTTTGCTGGGCATGCTGGTCATCAAGATTGGCATCAGCATCAGGCTCACCAAATAGCTATAGGTATCGACGTGCCTGTAACAGTGGAATGCCTGCCGCGTCAGCACACCGAGTTTGCAGTGTTTATTCCAGCCGGTGTTCGGCATCGAATCAGCGGAGCCCTCATCGTTTCAATCTACTTGGACGTCTTGGCAGAAGAGGGCCAGGTTTTGCCGAAGACCATGACGCCGATTCCGATCAATATCGCCCCGGCTGACGCCGCACTAATTGCTGACTCCTTGAAGGCAGGCGCGGGAGACACTCGGTCCGCAGTGCGAAAAGCCCTACAGATAACCGATGCACCTCCAGTCGCCGATCCTCGCCTGGCAATAGTCAGCACGGCCATTTACCAGGGCATGGTACGACGTGAAGAGTTGGCAGCACTGGTACACCTGTCCCCAACTCGATTCTCGCATTGGTTCGTGGAACAAACCGGTTTGCCGCTGCGTAGCTATGCTAAATGGCTACGACTGACCCAAGCTGTTCGACATCTGGCATCCGGAGAACCTATAACCACCGCTGCGCACGCGTCAGGCTTCTCCGACTCAGCCCACTTTTCCAGAACCTTTCGCTCGCTGTTGGGTATAGATCCCTCATCGGCGCTCGCCGAAGTGAGCTTGCATTAAGCGACTAGGTTAGAGGCTTGCGGCCTTAGCTACAGGCCGCTCGCCGATTGGAATAGTTAAGCTTTTAGAGCCAGGATTCGACGTGCGCCGTTCAAAACGATCAGGCCAACGACCGTACCAATCACCAAGTCTGGGTACGGAGACCCTGTCCAAGCGACCAATGCTCCTGCAGCGATTACGCCAACGTTCGCAATCACATCGTTGGCTGAGAAAATCCAACTCGCTTTCATGTGTGCTCCTCCTTCGCGGTGGCTGTAGATCAGCCACAGGCAAGTGACGTTTGCCACCAGCGCGACGGCGCCTATCCCCATCATCAGCATCGATTCAGGTTCACTGCCATAGAGAAAGCGTCGAGCAACTTCCAAAAGCACACCCAAAGCTAGAATGATCTGAAACATACCTGCCAGGTGTGCTGCACGTACTTGCATTCCCGCGCTGCGGCCGACCGCAAAGAGGGCCAGCCCGTAAACGGCCGCATCAGCAAACATGTCCAGCGAGTCGGCAATCAGCCCCGTCGATTGGGCAATCAGGCCAGCACTCATTTCGGCGAGAAACATTGCACCATTGATGCCGAGCAATATTTTTAATGTGCTGGCTTCCTTTGAAGCGTTTTGCTCTTCATTGGCACTGTTGGCTGATACGGACTCTGGGCTGATGGGCTGCGTATCTAATAGCCTTGCCCCCAAGCCAAGTGACTCCAACTTGGTAGCGATCTGCTCTACGGCCCCTTCGTGAAAAACACTCACCTGTCTACCGGATAGGTCAAAAGAAAGTGAAGCTATTTCCTGCAAGCCATTCAGCGCGAGTCTGATCATCCGTTCTTCGGAAGGACAGTCCATTTTTGGTACTGAAAATTTGCTGATCCATGTCCCTTCATTTAATGGCTTAGCTGCTGCTTCTGGGCCTGCTGAAGCCGGGCCACAGCCACAGGATTTGTCACACGAACTCATGGGGCCGCTCCTCTAAATACACTTGATCCTGTCGATTACAAACCTTCTAGCCGCTATAAGGTCAAGCGAGGATATTCATCATTCGATTGTAGCTCTTTCGTTCAATCCAAACGCCAGCCTGTGACTTATCGTCTTCGCTTCCTAAAAGGAGGTGAGCGATGATCATTATTTTCCGATACGTCATACGTTGGATGAGCTATCCGCTCATATTTGGTGGCACCGCTGCGTTCATGGTTTGGGCGCTTTACACCGGGATTCCGCCATGGCCCACAACACTCCTGATCGCTATTGTGAGCTTGTTCACGATCGCCGCGCTGGAGCAATTCCAACCCTTTCGTCAATCCTGGCTCGAAGATCATCAAGACACCTCGACCGATTTATTGCATATGCTGGTCAACCTTTCTGTCATTCAGTTCACTGCTGAAGTCCTCGCCAAGCTTGGCGATGCGGTGCCGGCATCAGTTCGCCTTTTTCCCAGCGAGAGTCCCCTCTGGTTACAGCTGGTTCTGGTCGCAACCGTCCTCGATTTAAGCCTGTATGTCATGCATCGCATCAGCCATCGGGTGCATTGGCTGTGGCGTATGCACATGATTCATCACAGCGCTGATCGCCTTTATTGGATGAATGGGGAGCGCAGACATCCGCTGCATGCGGCGCTAATGGCCGGACCGGGGCTGGTGGTTCTGCTCGCCTCAGGTGCGCCGTCGGCCGTTATCGCGACTTGGTTCAGCATCTTGACCGTTCATTTAGCCTTCCAGCATTCGAACCTGGACTACTCGTTGGGCTGGTTACGCAACGTGATTGGAGTCGCCGAGACACATCGCTGGCACCATAAGCGAGAGTTCGAAGATGCCCAGGTCAACTTCGGAGAGTTTTTACTTATTTGGGATCACCTATTTGGAACCTTCTATGACGCAGCAAACAAGCTCGGTGATGCGCAGGTAGGGCTAAAAGAGCGAGACTTTCCAACAGGCTATCGTGCGCAGCTAATCGCGCCGTTTAGGCGCAAGCCTCAGAACCATATGATCTGAAGTTGCGTACCACGAAACGCCTATTCGCGCATTTACTGCCATGTGTTGTAGG
>NZ_JAPJIV010000012.1 GCF_026241895.1 Pseudomonas sp. RIT-562
CACTCCTACAGGGATCTGCTTTGGATTCAATATTTGCGTACGACGAAGTCCCACTGTAGGAGCGAGCCTGCTCGCGATGGCGGAGTGTCAGCCAACAAATTCTCCAGCTGCAAGACCATCGCGAGCAGGCTCACTCCTACAGGGATCTGCATTTGATTCAATATTTGCGTACGACGAAGTCCCACTGTAGGAGCGAGCCTGCTCGCGATGGCGGAGTGTCAGCCAACAAATTCTCCAGCTCAAAGACCATCGCGAGCAGGCTCACTCCTACAAGGAGCTTCAGCGCACACAAAACCCGTGCGCAACGCCGGTCAACCGTAGGAGCTGCCGAGTGCAACGAGGCTGCGATCTCTTGATCTTGCTCCCGAGCTACTCTCAACTGCTCCCTATCCCCCAAAAGCGGCCCACCCCAGGAACCCTCTCATGTTCAGCCACATCATCATCGGGGCCCGTGATCTCACGGCCATGACCACCTTCTACGACGCGGTGCTGCGCCCCCTGGGCCTGGAACGCATGCCTGACGAAAACGATGGCGGCCCGCCCGGTGCGGGGTGGCAATACCCGGGCAAGCCGTGGCCCCAGTTTTACATCCAGCTGCCCTTCAATGGGTTGCCGGCCAACTGGGGCAATGGCACCCAGGTCAGCTTCGCCTGTCGTTCGCGGGAACAGGTGCAGGCGGCCTGGTCAGCAGCTATTGCAGGGGGAGGGGCGGATGAGGGGGCTCCCGGCATACGGGCGCACTACTCGCCGGATTACTTTGGCGCGTATTGCCGGGATCCGGAGGGCAACAAATTGTGCTTCGTGCATGCCGATGGGTTGGAGTGAGCCTGCGCGGCCCTGATCAATCGTCCAGATTAATCGCCTCCACATCCCCCAGCGAGCTGTAGTGCTTGCGCAGCTTGCGCAGTTCCCGGGTGCCCATCTTGTCCAGCGATAACGTAGCGTTCTGCGCTTCCTTGGTGGCGCGGATCAGCTCGTCAATCTTCAGGTGCAAAATATCGTTGTCGCGGTTCTGGGTGTTTTGAATCAGGAACACCATCAGGAAAGTTACGATCGTGGTCGATGTATTGATGATCAGTTGCCAGGTGTCGTTGTAATGGAAATACGGTCCGGTCGTCGCCCATACGATGATCAGGACAATCGCGGCGAGGAAGGTTTTGGAGTTGCCGGCGCCGTTGGACAGTGCCTGGCAGAATTTCGAGAATTTCATGAAGTCTGGCCTTTGGGAAAGTCAGTCGTAGACCGCAGCACTTCTACGAAATTCTTTTTATTTAAGCGCCTTTCAGACCACCTGTTGGCTCGCGCGTCGGCCCGTTGAGTCGCTCATCATTCTGTTGGAACTCCTGTTATTGCACCTTCGTCATCTGCACTGAGGGGGGCTGCGAATGTGTCGTGGCGCACCCGAAAAACGCACTTTTCGAAAGGCGAGGGACGTCATGAATATTCCAGACAGCAGGACTGAAGGTCAGAACGATCATCAGGGCTCCGCAAGACCGGAGGCCGATTTTCAACATTTGAAGGAAGGTGTCACCGAGGCTCTCGGCGATGCCCGGCAGCAAGCGGATGCGCAGTTCGGGCAGTACCGTGATACCGCCGCCGACCAGATCGAGGCGTTGGCCAAAGGGGCAAAATCCTTCGTCGCGGAACTTGAAGACAAGGACAGCCTGGGCATGTCCGACTACCTGGCCGACATGGCGCAATCCATGACCGGCCTGGCGGGGAACCTGCGCGGCAAAAGCGCCGAGCAGTTGCTGCACGATGCGGCCGACCTGGCCCGCAACAATCCGGCGCTGTTCCTGGCCGGCAGCGTCGCGCTGGGCTTTGGCCTGTCGCGATTCCTCAAGGCCGGTACGGCGCCAGCCTATACCGCCAGCCCGGAACAACCCGCCGAGAGCAGCAGCTCCACGCCGCCGTCCGGTGGCTTTGGTGCTCAACGCCCTTATGAAACGTCGGTGGCCCCGCGCACCGGGCTGGACACCGGTATCACTCCGTCGGCGCCCAGCGAGCAGGACCACCCCACTGACTTTGCCACGCCAACAACCCCAGGTTCGAACGACTTCAAGGGAGCACTGTGATGAACAGAGAAGACCCAGATCTGCCGGGCGCACGCCCCGTGCCCGTGGTGGAAACCGATGCGTCAGTGGTCGGCCTGCTGCGCCAGCTGTCACGCGAGGTACCAGCCCTGTTTACCAAGGAACTGGCGCTGGCCAAGGCCGAGCTGCAGGCCAGCCTCACCACCCTCAAGGCCGGCATTGCCGCAGTGGCAGGCGGCGCGATTGTGCTGCTGGCAGGTTTCATCGTCCTGCTGTTTTCAGTGGTCTATGGCCTGTCGATGGTGATGGCACCCTGGCTGGCTGCACTGATTGTGGGCGTGGTGGTGATGATCGTCGGGTTCGCGATGCTGCAGTCCGGCAAAAAACAATTCGAGCCATCCCACTTCAAGCCTGATCGCACCCTGGACGCTTTGAACAAGGATCAGGAAGCGCTGCGGAGGAAAGTCTCATGAAAAGCGAATTCGAACTGGAATCGGGAAAAAGCCCGGAAGCTATCGAGCGTGAAATCGACGCCCAGCGCGCCAGTATTGGCAACATCGTCGATGCGTTGGAAAGCAAATTCACCCCAGGGCAAATGTTCGATCAGGCATGGGGGGTGATGCAGGGCAACGGCACCGCGTTCCTGTCCAACCTGGGCACCAGCGTGCGCAATAATCCGGTGCCCGCCGTGCTGACTTCGGTGGGGCTGCTGTGGCTGATGATGAGCCAGAATCGCCCGCCAAGCCCGAGTGTCGGTTATCGCAGTGGGCCTGAGCACAGCAAGGTCGGTGAATGGGCCGATGGCGTGTCGGATGGTATAGACAGTGCGCGGGATCACCTGCACCACACCGCTGACTCCGTGAAGGAGGGCTATCAATCCGTCAAGGGCAAGGCCGCCCATTTGAGCGACAGCCTGGGCGCCGCCACGGACAATGTCAGCCACGCCATGCATGACGCCAGCGATCGGCTGGTGCGCAGCACGCAGGCGATGGGTGACCAGTTCAGTCATCTGCTCAAGGAGCAGCCATTGATGGTCGCCGCAGCCGGCATCGCGTTAGGCGCGCTACTGGGCGCCGCGATCCCCTCGACGGCTACCGAGCAACGCTACCTGGGCAAGACCAGCGCCGGGCTCACCGACAAGGTCAAGCAGCAGGCGCGCGAGGGCTTTGAAGCGGTGCGCGATACCGTGACCAAAACCACCGATCATGCGGATGCCAAGCCGGATAGCAACAGCGATATGAGCAGCGCCCCGAACGGGCAACAGCGCACGGCATCCAGCTCTCCAGCGGATTTATCTGGAGGGTTGGGTACTTCCTGAAACCAGGCGTAAAAAGGGAGGCCTCAAGGCCTCCCGTTTGTTTGTATCACGCAGTCGGTCAATTTCCATCAGCCACTTTGCGTTCTATCTCGTCGACCTTCTTTTGCAGCTCTTCGGCATCCTGCTCCTTGGTACGCGTGGAAGAGGGCGTGATGACTTCATCGACTGCCCTGGTATCGTCGTCCCTGTCCGCCAGATCCCTCTGGACCACATTCACCGGCTTGCCGGACGAATCCGTGGGCGGTGCGTTGGATGTCACTGCTGCTTTGCCATCGTGTACCCGGTCATCATTGTTCATGTCGCATACCTCCATTGGCTTTCATATTGGATGCAACGGTGCAGTTCGAGTTCGAGATTTTTCATTGCGGCTGACCAAGGGACCGCAGGCCGGTCATGACGGTGTCGTTTCGGTCCAGTCGAGCTTTGCCGACTCGCGCCAGCGCACCTCGGCGACTCCGTATTTCTCTGCCTGGGGCCTCGAGACCACCTTGAGCGGCGGCCTTCCCGGTTTGGGGATAGGCGCGATGCCCGCATCACAACTTGCCCAATGCCAGGCATCGCGATTGCTCATCACTTTTGCCCGGATGATGAACGACCTCTTCTCCCCGTGGAGCAGGTATTCAATGATGTAGAGACCGGTGCTGTTCATGAGGACCCTCCTTATGCTCATAGACAAAGGAGTGGTGGTGTCAGAAAAAATTCAAAGCAATTTCCCAGCGGCGTTAAGCTCTTATTTTCAGGAAAAAAATTGCACTTTTCAGGTGCCTGGATGATCGCGTTTTAACCTGCTCAGCTACAGGTCAGCTTGACGGCCTTGGCGGCGCGTTCGAGCTCCTGTTTGACGTCGACCGGTATGCGCTGTTTGCGCAGGTTTTGCTCAAGGAATGCCTGGTTACCCCGACTGTCGACCTCCGCATCAATGGCGGCGTCTTCTGCACCAATCGCCGAGGCATGAGACTCCATCACCGAGTCGACTTCAACATCGCTCCTGGCCGCATCCAGCGCGCCGACCAGTTTCGCCACGTCATCTTCCTCGGCCTTGGCATAGGCATCCACCGACAAACCCGCCGCCAGCGCCCGGGCCCGCACTTCAACTCCTTTTAATGCCTCCCTGGCTTCGCCGCAGCGTAATTCCTGGGTGTGGTTCTGCACATCGCGCCACTGCAGCAGTGAATACGTCAGCGTGCCGACCATCACCAGGGTAAGACCGCTTATCAGGATCGGCTTCATGTGTAAGCTCTCGAACGTTTTCCAATGGGTCGCGATTTCTTTCTGCGAAGCATTCTCAGCGTAGCACCGGGAAACGAGGATCAGCGGTTGAAGTATCTTTGCAGGCAACGCCATTGCGCTTTGTCTGCGCGCCCCATAACGTATTGGTTTTCATCACGCAGCAGGTCGACCCTTGATCGAGAGACGTCAGTTCAGCGCCGGGTTGAAGGGCAAGAATCTTCGTTACCTGAATGACAACGCCAGTGCGACACCCCAAGTGGTGCGGTGCGGTTTTCTGTTGCTCGAGAATTTCTCGCTGCCGGCCTTTACGCAAGTACTCGATACCCTGATCACCGCCAACCTGTTGCGCCCCGGCGTATTTACCACGCGCACCTTGGGCGTGAGCGACGGCGAGGTGGTCAGCGATCTGGGCCTGGTCATTCGCCCGGATGCGCGTCTCGACTGCTCCGCCATCAAGGGCCTGGACCTGCTGGTGGTGTGTGGCGGTTACCGAACCGAACTCAAGGCCCACGAAGGGTTGACCACGCTGCTCAAGACCGCAGCGGAGCAGGGCGTGATGCTGGCTGGCCTGTGGAATGGTGCCTGGTTCCTTGGCAAGGCGGGCCTGCTCGATGGCTATCGTTGCGCTATCCACCCGGAGCACCGCCCGGCGCTGGCGGAGATTTCCCGGGCGACCCAGGTCAGCAGCGAACCCTATGTGATCGATCGCGACCGGCTGACCGCATCCAGTCCGTCGGGCGCCTTCCACATGGCCCTGGACTGGATCAAAAGTCTGTACGACAAGGCCCTGGTCGAGGGCGTCGAGGACATCCTGGCCTTCGAGGAATCGCGTTACCGGCGGATCAAGCCGGCGGAGAACATCTGTGTCAGCGCCCCGTTGCGCGAAGTAGTGAAACTGATGGACGCCAATCTTGAAGAGCCGCTGGAGCTGGAGCAACTGGCCGTGTACGCCGGCCGTTCCCGGCGCCAACTGGAACGCCTGTTCAAGGAACAACTGGGCACCACGCCACAACGCTACTACCTGGAGCTGCGCATTACCGAGGCGCGACGCCTGCTGCAGCACACCGAGTTGTCCCAGGTCGAGGTCCTGGTGGCCTGCGGATTTGTCTCGCCGAGTCATTTCAGCAAGTGCTACAGCGCCTACTTCGGCTACCGGCCATCCAAGGAAAAACGCCTGGTCAAGTAACCCTGCGTCTAGGGCCCAGTGGTCACCCGCGCAGTCCGGATGAACAGCGAGCGCAACTTCTCCCAGAAATTGCCCCCCAGCACGAAGAAGCTGGCGACCAGCATGGCATCGCCCAGCGCCTGCAGCTGCCAGAGGTTGGGGCGCAGGCCCGGCCAGATGCTATCGACGTAGGGCTCCAGAAAAGCCGATATCAGCGGTACGCAGAACATGACAATGCCGATGCGGTGGCGCCAGGGGCCCACTTCGGCGTCCATGCTGGGCGTAATTGAAGTCACGTAGCCGAACAGGCTGCGCTTGAGTTGCTGGAATCCGGATTTTCCCATGATCGCAATGACCAGGATCAACAGCACCTTGTTGCTGATGAACAACACGCCGGTCAGGGCGGCGATCCGCGAGCCGGGGACGTCGGCTACGGCGAGGATGGGTACCAGCAACCAGGAGCCCGCCATCACGCAGATGATCGCGATGCCCAGTTTGAAGCGCCAGCCGGCCGAATGCGGGGCCGCAGTGTCCGGTGCGGAGCTCATGTTTTCACCTCATCTGGCCGATTGGATTCACGTGCGTCTTCACGTTGAAAAAGCGTAGCACCTGTCACACGAAAGTGGCCGTTGGTATGGGGTTTCTGTGGCTATGCTTGACTGACTGTCGCAGCGGAAGACATTCATGCTCTCAAGCGCAACCCTGCTCATAGGCCCACGCCAACTGCTGATCCTTGGCATCCTTGGCCTAAGCGGCTGCGTGCGCCTGGGGCCGGATTTCCAGGCGCCGGGGGAGGCATGGAGCCGGCTATGGAGCAGCCCGGCGCTCGAACAGGCCAGCCAGCGCGGGCGGAGCCCTGACTTGCGCGAGTGGTGGCAGGTCTTCAACGACCCGGTGTTGGACTGCCTGATCGCCGATGCAGACGCGAGCAACGCCGATCTCAAAATCGCCGGCCTGCGGGTCATGGAAGCCCGGGCGCGGCTGGGGATTGCCGAAAGCGGGCGTTACCCGCAACTGCAGCAGGCCAGCGCCGACAGCCTGTACTTCAACCGACGGCAATCGGGCGGCAGCAACCCTCAGGACAGCCACTTCTGGCAGCACAGCGTGGGCTTCGATGTGGGCTGGGAGCTGGACTTCTGGGGGCGCTTCAGCCGTGCCATCGAATCGGCCGACGCCAGCTATTTTGCCGCGCGTGCCAACTATGAAGACGTGCTGGTGCTGTTGCGTGCACAGGTGGCGGACACCTACTTTGCATTGCGCACCACCGAGGCGCGATTACGGGTGGCAAAAGAAAATGCGCGCCAGCAGCAGCGCAATTTTGAAATCACCGAGAAGCTGTTCAACAGCGGACAGAGCGCCGAGCTCGACCTGCAACAGGCCCGCACGCAATACCTGGGCACCCTGAGCACCATCCCCAGCCTGGAGGACCAGTTGCAACGCACCCGCAACGCGCTGGCGGTGCTGGTCGGCCAGCCTCCTGGCGGCATGCCGCAGCTGGCGGCGTATGACGGACTGATCCCGCTGGTGGACCGTGCAGTGCTGCAGGATGTGCCCGCCAGCCTGCTATTGCGGCGCCCCGATGTGCGCGCCGCCGAGCTCAACGTTGCGGCGCAGTCGGCGCTGATCGGCGTGGCCGAGAGCGATTTCTACCCCTCGCTGACGTTGCTCGGCAGTATCGTCTGGTCCGCCGACTCGTTGGATGGCACCCCGCGCAGCCTGGACCTGATCGGTGGTCCGAGCCTGCGCTGGAATGTGTTCGATCATGGCCAGATCAGCAACAACGTGCGGGTCCAGGATGCGCGGTTGCAGCAGTTGATCGAGGTCTATCGGGACAAGGTTCGCCAGGCGGCGAGGGAGGCCGATGACGCCGCGGGCGGCCTGATCAAAGCCCTTGAGCGCGAACGAATCCTGGGCGAGGCCGAGGTCGCCGCCAAGCGCTCGCTGGTGCTGGCCAGCGCGCAATACCGCGAGGGTTATTCGGATTTCCAGCGGGTGCTGGATGCGCAGCGGGCGCTGTTGGAGCAACAGGACAACTACCTGGTCGCCCGCAGCAACGCCGTGAGCAATCTCATTGCCCTGTACAAATCCTTGGGCGGCGGTTGGTACAGCGCCCAGCCGATGCTGGATCCGGCCACTCGCCAGCAAATGGCCAAGCGTACCGACTGGGGCGACCTGCTGGATGAACCTGCTGCTGCCCAACCTGCCTTTCCCCAGCCTGACGAGGTAAAGACCCATGAGTGACAGCGTCCCAGCCCCGTCAGAAGCACCTCCAGCGCCGATACCGACACCGGCCCCGGCTGCTGATCCAAGTCGCAAAGGGCTGAAATGGGTGTTGCTGTTGATTGTCCTGAGCCTGGCCTGGTACCTGCTGGCGGATCGCTTCACGCCGTATACGCAGCAGGCGCGAGTCGGCGCCTTTGTGATTCCGGTGGCGGCGGAAGTGGCGGGGCGGGTCGTTCGAGTCAACGTGCGCAACAATCAGGATGTAAAGGCCGGCGACGTGCTGTTCGAGGTCGATCCCCAGCCTTATCAGATTGCGGTGGATCGAGCGCGAGCCGATCTTGAATCGACCCGGCGCCAGATCGGTGCCGGCACTGCCGGCATTGCCGCGGCGCAGGCCAATCTGCGCGCGGCCCAGGCCAACGAACTCAAGGCGCGCCAGGACAATCAACGCCTTGAAGGCTTGTACCGGGACGATCCGGGCACTATCTCGGTGCGCCTGCTGGAAGTCTCCCGGGCCAATCGCGAACAGGCGGTGAGCCAGGTGGCCGCAGCCCGCGCAGAAGTCCAGCGCGCCCGGGAACAGGAGGGCGGCAGCGAGGAGGAGAACGCGACATTGCGCAGTGCGGCCACGGCGTTATCCAAAGCCGAACTGGATCTGGCCAACACCCAGGTGCGCGCCCGGTCGTCCGGGTTGATCACCGACCTGCGCACCGATGCCGGCCAGTTTGCCGCTGCCGGAGGCGCGGTGATGACCCTGATCGCGATCCACGATGTGTGGGTCAGCGCCGACATGACCGAGAACAACCTCGGCCTGGTCCAGGTCGATACGCCGGTGGCGATCGTCCTCGATGCGCTGCCGGGCGAGGTGTTCGAGGGGCGTGTGCGCAGCGTGGGCTACGGGGTCAGCGTCGGTCAGCCGCCCGCGCCCGGGACTTTGCCCAGTGTGCAGAACAGCCGCGACTGGTTGCGCCCGGCACAGCGCTTTCCGGTGATTGTCGAGTTCTCAGCCGAAGCCAAGGAACACTTGCGCGACAGTCGCGGGATCCGCGCCGGCGGGCAGGCTGAAGTCATGGCCTTTCCCCGCGAGGGCAATCCGCTAAACCCGCTCGGCCGGATGTTTTTGGGGTTCATGAGCTGGCTGTCGTATGTCTACTGAATCCACCATCCGAGCACGGCGCGCGTTGCGCCTGGCCACGGGCACGGCGCTGTGCCTTGCTGCGAGTTTCGGCCTGGGCCTGCCGATTCCCTTCCTGGCGCCAGTGCTGGCGGTATTGCTGCTGGCGTCGCTGAATCGGCCGCTGCCGTTCAAGGCGGCGCTGGTCCTGGCGCTGGCGGCGCTGCTGACCACCGGCAGCGGCCTGCTGCTGATTCCGGTGCTGCGCTACTACCCCATCAGCGGCGTGCTGTTGGTTGGCCTCAGTCTGTTTTTGGTGTTTCGCTTCGGTTTGCGCGGTGGCAACGCGCTTATCGTCACGTTTTTGGTGATCGGGCTGACGATGATTCCGTCAGCCGGAATTGCCGATTTCGGCCTGGCGGCGGCGGTCATCGGGGCGCTGGTCAAGGGGCTGCTCCTCGCGGTGCTCGCCGTGGGCTGCAGTCACTGGCTGTTTCCCGAACCGCCAGATGCGCCCCCAGCGCCGACGCCCCCAGGCTTGCCAGCCGAAGAAACCGGACGTGTCGCGCTACGAGCGACGCTGATCGTGCTGCCGACTTTCCTGCTGGCGCTGATCGATCCGGCCAGTTACCTGCCGCTGATTCTCAAGGCCGTCGGCCTCGGCCAGCAGAGCTCCACCGCCAGCACCCACAGTGCCGGCCGGGAACTGGTCGGCTCGACTTTGCTCGGCGGATTGCTGGCGATCCTGTTCTGGTGCGCGTTGAGCCTGTTTGTGCACCTTTGGATGTTTTTCCTGTGGATGCTCCTGTCCGGCCTGCTGCTGGCGCGCAAACTCTACCGCCTAAGTCCTACCCGCCTGAGCCCGGGCTTCTGGCTCAACAGCCTGATCACCATGATCATTCTGTTGGGCCAGTCGGTGCAGGACAGCGCCGCAGGCAAAGACGTCTACACGGCATTTGCGATCCGCATGGGACTGTTCATCGGCGTGACGCTGTACGCATGCCTGATGGTCAATCTGCTGGAGGCGCGGCGACCAACAGCTGTCACCGCCAAGCCCCTGTAGGAGCTGTCGAGTGAAACGAGGCTGCGATCTTTTGATCGCTACAGCGCAGGCGTGCGCGGCGGGATCATGCGCTTCGAACCGGTAGACTCGAACGCACTGGCCAGGCGCAGCAGCGCTGAGTCGTCATAGGCGCGCCCGGCAAAGGTCAAGCCAACCGGCATACCGATGTCCGGCATCACCCCCATCGGTACCGTCACCGTTGGAACGCCCAGGTGGCGGATCGCGAGGTTGCCGTTGGCGACCCATACTCCGTTACTCCAGGCGATGTCCGCAGAGTGCGGATCGACGTCGGCGTTGGCCGGGGCCACGTCAGCGACTGTCGGAAACAGCACCGCGTCCAGGCCCAGGCGATCCATCCAGTCTTCCAGATCGATACGCCGCGTCTGCTCCAGGCCGCGCAGGCCGTCGGGCACCGTGCTGATCTGATCCCACGGCGTGATACCGCGTTCGGCCATGCGCACGTACTCGTCCATCCCCGCCACCAGGTCGCCTTCGCGGTTGGGCAGGGTGCCCGGGTCGTGGGGGAAAATCAGCGGGCCGTCGACATCGACCAGGCGGTTGAGCTTTGGATCGCCGTTGGCCTGCAGGAAATCATCGAACGCCCAGGCCGTCAGATCCCACAGTTCGTGGTGCAGAAACTCTTTCGACACCAAGCCCCGGTTGAACACCGTGGGAGCTCCGGGACGATCACCCTCGCAATTGGACACCAGCGGGAAATCCACCTCGACCACTTCGGCACCCGCCGCTTCCAGGGCCTGGCGCGCCTGTTGCCAAAGCCCGATCACCGAGTCGCGGGTGATGATGCGCTGGCCGGTAGGCCCACCGATGCCCGGCGCTTCAGCGGTGCCAGCCTCCGGGTCGGCATTGATGTACATGCGCGGCACGCCGAGGCGTTTTCCGGCCAGGGCATCAGCCTTGGCCGCCAGTGCTGGATAGCTCGCGGGACGCACCGAGGCCACGCTCGGAATCGGTACCCAGGGCTGCATGCGCCACAGATCGCCGCGGGTGTCTGGGTCTTGCGCAACTACCACGTCGAGCACTTCGAGCAGATCCGCCATGGTCCGGGCGAAAGGCACCACCACGTCCATGGTCGGCGTCAGCGGCCAGTTGCCGCGCACCGAAATCACCCCGCGCGAAGGCGTATAGGCACACAAGCCGTTGTTCGATGCCGGCCCCCGGCCACTCGACCAGGTTTCTTCGGCCAAACCGAATGCGGCGAAACTGGCCGCCGTCGCAGTACCGGCGCCGTTGGACGACCCCGACGCAAAGGGCGCAGTCAGATAGTCGGCGTTGTACGGGCTCTCCGCACGGCCATAAACCCCGCGTTGCATGCCGCCATTAGCCATGGGCGGCATGTTGGTCTTGCCCAGGCAGATCGCGCCGGCCGCGCGCAGGCGCTCGATGGTGAACGCATCACGGTATGCCACCAGATCAACAAAGGCCGGGCTGCCGGAAGCGGCCGTCAGCCCTTTGACCAGGTAACTGTCCTTGGCGGTATAGGGAATGCCATCGAGCGGGCCGAGGGTCTGGCCCTTGGCGCGGCGCTCATCGCAGGCTTGCGCTTCGGCGAGGGCTTGAGGATTACGCACCACCACAGCGTTCAACGCAGTAGGTGTGTCACTCCCGTCATAGGCATCGACCCTGGCAAGGTAAGCCTGAACCAGTTCGACTGCGGTGGTCTGGCCCGACTCGAGCGCCGCCCGCAATTGGGCAATGGAAACCTCGGTGACCTCGATCATGCGACTACCCCCGTCCTTTGCTGGATTGAACCATCACGCTGGATCGGGGCATCACACTTCTCAACTTGGATATTCATATGACTCTCGTTGCACTGCGTTCGCGACAGGGCCAGAGCTTATCGGCCGAGCGGCCATTTTGCACCAGAGCGGGCGCGCCGCTGGTAAAAAAAGTGCCGAGCCTTCAACCCTCGCGACCGTGCGCCGCAGCAGCCAGTTGCCCGGTATCGACCCGCACGAACACCGAATCGCCCACGGCGGTCAGGACTCCATCGGCAAACACCTCACAAATCACCCGAGTCTTGCGGCCAACGTCGCCTTCGACCTTGGCGCGCAGGGTCAGCGGCACACCCATGGGCGTCGGCTTGATGAACTTGATGCCCAGGTTGCCAGTGACGCAGTCGATGCGCGGCAGGCTGTCGGCTGCGCGATTTTCCGCGCGGTAGTGATAGGCCATGGCCGTCCAGTTCGAATGGCAGTCCACCAGCATGGCGATCAACCCACCGTAAACCAGATCGGGCCAGCCGCAGTACCGGGCATCGGGCAGGTGCTCGGCCATGACATGCATGCCGTCCTCATGCCAGAAGCTCTTGATATGCAGACCATGGGGGTTTTTCCCGCCACAGCCATAACAAACGCCTTCTGGCGCGGCGCTGTCCTGCAGGGAAATGTCGAGCATGGGAGGTTCCTCTTGTTGTTCTGGGAATCTGCCAAGCCTATAGGAAATACCTAACCCGCAGGAGCCTGGCTTGCCAGCGATGGCGCCCGCAAAATCGCCATCGCCGGCAAGCCAGGCTCCTACGGATTTGTGCCGCACCCAAATCCCGCATACACCCCGGCACCTGTAGGAGCCTGGCTTGCCAGCGATGACGCCCGCAAAATCGCCATCGCCGGCAAGCCGGACTCCTACGGATTGGCGCCGCACCCAAATCCCGCGTACACCCGAATCAACCGTAGGAGCCTGGCTTGCCAGCGACGAGGCCCGCAAGATCGCCATCGCCGGCAAGCCGGGCTCCTACGGATTTGCGTCGAATCCAATCCCGTGTACACCCTCGGTCATTGTAGGAGTCTGGCTTGCCAGCGATGGCGCCCGCAAGATCGCCACCCCCGGCAAGCCAGGCTCGACAAAAAGCGCTTACGGCTTCACCACCACCGCCGCATCCGCTAGCCCGCCGCTGTTCACCACCCCATAGGAAACCCGCGGCACACCGCGCATGCGCTGCTCCAGCAGCTGCGTCAGGGACTCGCCGGGATTCAGGTAGGCGTCGCCGAAATCTGCGCCGATCTGGTTGGGGTGGGCGACGATTTCCAGCACGCCGTCGGGCGGCATTGGTTCGTTGCGCAGGTCCACCGGCGTGCACACGTAATCGGCGGTGGCGCCGGCCAAGTGCTGCAGGCGAGCGTTGAGCAGCCCTTTGAACAGGCGCTTGGGCAGGCTGAGGTTTTGCCCCAGGTTGCGTGCCAGGCGCACCGGCACTCCCTGGCGGGCAGCGAAGCGCGCGACGATTTCGCCGATGGGCCAGATGTTGTGCACGTGCTGGTGGGAGTCCAGGTGGCTGGGGCGCACTCCGTTATCGAGGCAGCGTTGCCATTGCGCTTCCAGTTCCTCCAGTACCGCCTCGCGATCCTTGCGGCCGAGCCACAGGCGGTGGCGGGGCAGGTTGAGGTCGAACACCCCGGCGTTGTCGCAGAAGTTTGGGCGCGCAAGGATGCCCAGGCTCAACGGCTGGCCGTAGGTGAGGTTGAAGTGCAGGCCGATGCGCCCGCTCAGCAGCGGATGCTGGGCCATGACGCAGGCGGCTTCGAAGGCCGGCATGTTGGCCATGGCCGTGGCGGAGCTGATCACACCCGCCTGGAATGCACCGAGGATCACCGCATTTTCGTTGGGGCTGAGCCCGAAATCATCAGCGTTGACTATGACTTGGCGTGGCATGTTCGCCCTCCGGTTTGGCTGTGTTCTTGACCTTGGCCGGCTTGGCCGCAGGCACGGGCGTGGCCACGGCGGCCGCCACAGGTTGCGGCGCTGCTGGTTTGGCGGCCTGGGCGGCGCGTCGGGCTTTCCACTGCTGCAACCTTGGCTTGAGCGCCTGCCAGACTCGCAGCGCCAGGCCCAAGGCGATGCCGCTGGGACGCCAGGAATAGAAACTCCAGCGCCAGTGCTCCACGTGCCCGGTCATGCGCTCGTGCAGTTGATGGCTGGAGTTTTCCAGGCTGACTCGCGACGCATCGATCCAGCGCCAATTGTCATCCAGACCCCAGCGAATCCACTCTTCGAGCAATACCCGGCCGCTGCCCAGGTCGGCGTATTGCGGCAGGAAGGCCAGGTTGTAATCGTACAACCGACCCTGCTCGAGCAACCCCAGGCGATAGCTGATGCAACGCCCCTCCAGTTCGAGCACCACCACCCGCACCAACCCACGGGCGGCGAGGGCCGTGAAGGCTTGATTCATCCATTGGCGGTGGCGCTCATCGGCAAAGATCCCCACCCCTTCATCACCTTTCCAGCTCACCGCCTCGACTTCGCTGATCACCTGCAGCAACGCGCCCATGTTCGAGGCATCCGGGGTGATACGCCGTACTTGTGCGCCACAGGCCGCGATGCGTTTGCGCGCGCGGCGCAGTTTGTAGCGCGGGTCGCCGGAGATTTCCTGGTGGTCGGCCTCGCTGATCAGGTGCACCGGCGCCCGACAACTCAGGCGCCGCTCACCGGTCGAGCTGTGGGCCAGCCACTGGCTCAATACACCGTCTTCACCGGGCGCTTCGCACAACTCGTTCAATTGCAGCAGGGCGTGCGGCAGCTTGCGGCGAATCTGCGCCAATGCCCGGCGCACATCGGCAGCATCCAGCTGGGCGAGCAGCGCCAGGCGGTCGGCCAGGGGATAACCCAGGTGGTGCAGGACTCGACATGGCAGGCCGGCGAAACGCTCGATGGAGGCCACCAAGGGCAGGCACAACTGCAACTCATCGCCTCGCCAGGCCAGCAGGATATGCACCTGGCATCCGGCAGCCAGCGCCTGTTCCGAGGCGCACATCCAGGCCAGTGTGTTGAACGGAGTGTGCTGCGCTACCCGCAGGCGCAGGGCTTCATAAGCCGCTGCCGGGAAGTCGGCGGCGCACACTGAAGTGCGCCATTCAAATCGTGCGGTCATAGGTTCAGCTCGGTCCATTGCGATCATGAGGCGCTCCAGCTCAGGGCGAACAAAGTTTCCCCAGGCAGCTCGAAGCTGATGCGGCCGTCCTGGCATTTGAAGGGTGCTGCTCGGCTGCGATTGTCCGCGCCGAAGTAGAGCAATGCGCCGTTATTGAGCGGGCAGGCCGTGCCCGCCAGGCTCACCTGTTGAATGCGCGCGCCCTTGTTGACGCCGAACAGGCTGCGCTGCTGGTCGCTGGCCATGGCCAGCGCATCGACTTCGAAGGCATCGTTGTCCAGGCGCAGCACGTCACGCAGCCAATGCTGCTGGATGAACTGCTGGGCATAGCCCACCGGCTTGAGCTCGTAGTGCTCTTCGTCGAGCATGCGCAGCATGCCCTTGGGGTGGTCAGGTTCGTCGGCGGCCTGGAACCAGCCGAGCATTTCCAGCAAGCCGTCCTGGGACGCATTGATCGCCACCGAGGCCCACCACAGCGAAGCGTAATGGGTCTCCTGGTCGTAGGGGCTGAGGGCGCCGCCGCTGGACATGTTGGTCTGGTCCAGCAACAAGGCTTTGCGCGGGCGACCCTGGGCATCCAGCCCGACCAGTTCGGCGGCGCGGCGCACGCTGTCGCGGTAGACCCGGGTGGCCAGCAGGTCGCGGATCATCCATTCGTGCCAGGCTAGCGCATCGATGCTGTCCCCTGATTCGGCGAGCAGGCGCCGGGCCCAGTCGATGCCGCGCCGGTCGGCGGCGTTATCGATGAACGGGCCGTTGACGAACCGCGAGCTCGCCGGCATCACAATGCGCACGCCGGCCTTGGCGTTGCCTGGGTCGCTGCGCACCTGGCGGGCCATGCTGTTGAAGATCGCCTGATAGCTTTCGTAGTTGCGGTAGTTGAGGTTCGGCTCGTCGGCGAATCCGATGTAGTGCGTGCCCTTGCCGCCGAGGGCGCGCGTGGCCGCCAGCCAGGCGTCGAGCCCGGCGGTGCTGTTGGCGTCGACCCGCAGGTCGGCCACTCGATGCCGCGCGGCCAGCAGGGTGAGGTCCTGGGTCATGCCGAAGCGGTCCTGGAACAGGCGGCGGAACTTGTCTTCGTAATGCGGCCGGGTCGCCATGATGTCGACCAGGCTGTAATTGGTACCGGCTTTAAAACCGAGCGTATCGACCAGGGCAAACGTCGACGGCGGTGGCAAATTGTAGGGCATGGCGACGGCCAGGTTCGGGGTCTTGCCGAGCACTTGCTGGTGCAGGGTCAGGCGGGTCTGGCCGAAATCTTCGCGCAAGGGTTTGAGTTGCTGCGGGTTCTGGGCAAACAGGTTAGCGCTGCCATCAAGCCAGAACGCCACTTTGCCGCTGCCGCGCAAGTGCAGGCGCCAGACCTGGTCAGTGGCGGCGACCGGCAACTCGATCTGGTCGAACCGCCAATATTCCGGGTAGGGCTTGAGGGCGAGCGACAGCTGTTTGCCGTCATCCAGCCGTTGCGCCTGCAGGGCGTCGACACCGCCGTGAAACTTGCCGGCCAGTACCGCGTGTTCACCCGCTGCGACCTTGAAGTACAGCTCGGCGTCCGCCCCAGGTTCGGCACTGAAATGCACCTTGGCCGGGGCAAACAGCGCCACCGTGCGCTCGTCGTGTTCAATCGTGTAGCGGCGGAAGCTGTAGCCGGGAATTTCCAGGCGATAACTGGCCGAGCTGGGTGCCAGGGGCCAGCGCTGGCTGCCGCTGGTTTCAGTCGCGGCAATCTTGCGTTCGGCCTGCAGTTTGCCCTGGCCGTCGATCAGGTACAGCTGTTCTTCGTTGGCCTGCGCCTGCCAGGCCGGCGTCCAGCGCACGGTCAGCGTGTCGGGACTATCGGGTTGCAGATATAAGCTGCCGTCGCGAATTTGTGCCCAGCGCATGGGGGCGGCGGTCGCATCCAACACCAGACCCAGGCTCAAGCTGACCAGCACCCACAGCCGCTTCATGCGGACTTCCGTTGCAGCATTTGCAACATGGGGGCGAAGTCGCTGGGCAAGATGATCAGGGTTTGCCAGATAGGTACCCGGCTCAAGTGGCAGTACAGCAGCAGCAGCGCCAGCGTCACCGCCAAGTAGGCAATGGAGGAGGCCGCCGCCGCGCCGACAATGCCGTAGGCGGGGATCAACACCAGGTTCAGCGGCAGGCTGAGCAAGGCAGCGAAACCCATCAGCAGGGACACAGCGCCGGGGCGATTCTTGCCCAGCAGGTCGAGGCGCAGGATGCTCATGTAGCACAGGCCCAACAGCCCCGGCAGCAGTGCCAGCAGGGCCGGGTAGGCCGGTTGATAAGCCATGCCGAACAGCGTGATGATCAGCCATTCACCGATCAGCGCCATGCTCAGGCACGCACCCATCATGACCGTGGCGGTGAGGCGCAACGCCAGGGGCGTCAGCTTCTCAATGCCCTTTTCCTGTTGCAGCAGATTTTTCATCAGCGGAGTGGTCACGGCTTCAGGCACGATCAACAGCAACTCGGCGGCGGCACTGGCCATCGCGTAATGCCCCAGGGCGGTGGTGCCGAGCAGGGCGCCGATGAACAGGTAGTCGGAGCGCAGGATCACCTGCTGGAACAGAAGGTCGGGATGGCTGCGGGCACTGTAGCGCAGCAGTTCGCCCTGGCTGGCGCGGTCCCATTGCAAGATCACCGGCTGGGCGCGCTTGAGCCAGATCCAGCCAGCCAGCACCACCAGGCTCAGGCCGGCCAGCCAACTGATCAGCGCAGCTTCCAGTGGCGCACTTTTCCACATCCAGAACAGGGCAAGAAACAGCAGCAGCGGCGCCAGGGATTCGATCAGGCGCAGGACATTGAACGCCACCACGCCGCCCGAGGCATTGTGCAGGGTCAGCAGGCCACTCTTGAGCACGGACAGCGGCACCGCCAGCAACAGCAACCAGGCAAACATCCCCAGTTGCTGGGTGATGTCCAGCTCACTGCCAAATTCCCGGGTCAGCGCCACCACCACCAGGGTCAGCAAACCGGCGAGCAGGCAGCCGTACACCAGCACCTGGGTGAGCAACAGGCCCATGGACCGATGCTGCGCCGCCTGAAAGCCCACGGCAGAATTCAGCCCGCCACTGGTGGCGGCGCTGATCAGGTCGGGCAGGGTGCTGAGCAGCGCAAACAGACCGCGCTCGCTGGGCCCGAGAATCCGCGCCAGCAAGACATTGCGTAGCAGGCGCAAGGCGATCATCGCCAACTTGGTCCCCATACTCAGGGCCAGGTTTTTCAGGTAAACACTGCGACTCATGCACGAGCTCCGCGATAGATGCGCCAGGACAGCAACTGCGGATTGCGCGCCACCCGTTGGCTGACACCGAACCTTGGCACTGCCAGCGGGTCGGCGTTGCCGCGATAAATCCCGGCAGCGGTGCCCAGGGCAAACGGGAAGTCATGGTCGGCGACCTGTTGACGGACGCGCGCATCGTTGTCGCCATTGGGGTAGCAGTAGACAGGTAAGGGCCGCTTGCAGCCGTTGAGCAGCGCATCGCGACTGCGGCGGATTTCTTGCCCCAGGGTGCAGTCGTCGAGCCCGGTGAGGATGGCATGACTGGCGCCGTGCGGACCGAAACGCACCAGCCCGGAATTTTCCAGTTCGCGCACCTGCTGCCAGTCCAGCGCCTGGGGCATGGATTCTGCCGGACACTCATCGGCGAGGCGGCTGAGCTCAGGGGGAGGCAGGGTCTTCAGGCTTTGCAGAAAACGCAGCAGCGCCAGGCTGCGGCGCTGCACGTCAACGTCATCGAGCAGCACCGGCAACGGCCGGCCAAGCTGTTGCAGGCAGTCGATCAGGTGCATCCGTGGTGCCTCGCCATGGCTGCCCCAGAGGGTTTCGCCAATGCTTTCCCACCAGAATCGCTGGCGGCTGCCGATGAAATCACTGGAGAGAAAAATGCTCGCCGGCACCTGGTGCTTTAGCAGTACCGGGAAGGCGTGCAAGGCGTTGTCGCGCCAGCCGTCGTCGAAGGTCAGGGCCACTTTGGGGCGCGGCGAGGGCTGTTGTGTCGGTTGCAGGATGTCCATCAGCGGCACGCAGTCGAAGTGGCGGTTGAGCCATTCCAGGAAGTGGTCGAACGCCTTGGTGCCAATGCACAGTTCATTGCGGTGGGGCAGGTCGGCGGCGCGGTCGTTGGCCAGCACCCGATGCAGCATCAGGATCACCCCCGCGCCGTGCAGCTGATTGCGCCCCACTGGCGAGTTCAGATAGAGCCATCCGCTGGTCTGTTTGAACAATTGCATAATCCCCATGGTTCCATCCTCTTAGCGATTTTGTTCGGGGTTCCATCGTGCATAACGTTGGCCGCGCAGGAACTGCCACAGGCCGATACTCATCCCGGCCAGGGTGACCAGCAGGAAAGCGGCCAGGCGAAAAGGTTTCGGCAGCCGGTGTTGCGAGTCCAGCAGGCCGGCGATGGCGATGGCATAACCGAGCAGTTGCGCGATCAGGCACGCCCGGTAGAAACCATGCTCCTGCCACAACCAGAAATTGCTCAGCAGCAACGGCAGCAACAGGATAGGCGCCAGGCGCCGGATCAATTTGTGGCTGATCAGTGCGATGGCGTACAACCCGTGCTTGAACGGGTTGAGCAATTCGCGGCGCTGGGCCAGGCTCTGCAGCCCGCCAACGGTGACGCGCTGGCGCCGGCGAAACTGTTTGTCCGCCTCATCGACGCCCTGGTCGATGACCTGCGCCTGGGGCACATAGACGATGCGCTTGAACGCTACGGGCGCGCAGGTGCTGATGAAAAAATCATCGTTGACCTCCGCCGGCACGGTCTGGAACAACTCACGCCGCAATGCCAGCAGAGCGCCGTCGGCGGAGACCATGCAGCCGGTGCGATTTTCCACCCGGCGCAGCCAGCCTTCGTAATGCCGATAAAGACTGTCGCCGATGCTCAGGCCCTTGCCGGTGACCGGGATCAGCATGTGCCCGGCACAAGCGCCGACCGCAGGGTCCGTCAGGGGCGCGAGCAGGTGGCCGAGGGTGTCGGTGGCCCATTGGTTGTCGGCGTCGGTGAACACCAGGATGTCGCCGCGGCTCAGGGCCACGCCGGCATTCAGGGTCGCGGCCTTACCACCGCGGGGCAGGTCGAGCACGCTGATGCGCGGGTCGACGACCTTGTGCGCACAGGCCACTGTGTCGTCGGTCGAGCCGTCGCTGGCCAGGATGATTTGCAGCGAAAGTGCCTGGTAATCCTGGGCCAGCAAGGTGCGCAATTTTTCCTCGATGTGCCGCGCCTCGTTGTGTGCGGCAATCACGATACTCACGTTCATCGGTGGTGCCGGCGTTGGCCGACGCGCCGGATACAGGGGCGCGAGCAACGTCAGCAGCACGGGGTATCCGATATAGGCGTACACCGGCAACAACAAGCACATCCAGAAAATGAATTCAGCCACGGGCGGGCCTCCTGGCATTCCATTGACAAAGGCTGAGAATGAACGCGGCGCCGGCAAGATGCAGGCGCACCCAGTGCAGGCCCCAGAGTTGCACGGTCAGGCCGACGTTGCGGTGTTTAGCACTCTGGCGCACGCTCAAGACCAGGGCCGGCAGCAGCGTCAAAAACACCATCAGCAGCGCGTGGTGAGGGAAGCCGTTGAACAGCGCAGAGATGGCCAGGAAATCCACGACCCAGACCAGCAGCGACAACAACGGAAAGCGTAGCAGGCGCAGGCTCATGCCATGGGTGCGCAGCAATTGCAGGTGACTGCCTTGGCGCCACATTTCCTTGCCCATCCACTCACGCCAGCTGCCTTCGTAACCCCAGTGCAAGGCCACGCTTTCGTTGGCGGTGAGCAGGCGCGCGCCGTGTTTGCCCAGGCGCAGGGTGAATTCCTTGTCTTCACCGGTACGCAGGCTTTCGTCGAAGCCGCCGACCTTGTCGAACCAGCTGCGGCGCATCAGCAGGTTGGCGCTGGGCAGCCAGTCCACTCGCTGCACGGTATGGGCGCTGGGCCGCAAGGTCCGGCGCTGCCAGGCGGTCGCGTACCAGGGGGCTTCGGCGGGAGTGTGCAGGTCCAGGCCAAACACATCGGCCTGGCCGTCGGCTTCAAGCTCGATCAGGCGGGTCAGCCAGTCCTCGGGCGTTTCGATATCGGCATCGAGAAAGGCCAGCCAATCACCGCGGGCGATGGCGGCGCCGCGATTGCGCAGGGCGCCGATCACCAGGCCCGGCAACACCAGCACCTGGGCGCCGAACTGCCGGGCGATCTGCGGGCCGTGGTCGGTCGAGCCGTTGTCGACCACGATCAGTTCGCACTGCAGGTCGGCGGCATGCGCGGCTTTCTGCGCGGCGAGCAGCGTGCGGGCAATGTGCCGCGCCTCGTTGAACATCGGGATGACGATGCTGATGCTGTTCATTTACGGGCCTCCAGCACAACGCCTTCTTCGGCTTTGCAGCGCAGCACGCTGGTCAGCGCGAGCATGATCCACAGGTACTTGTGATTCGGCGCACTGAGGAACATCAGGAACAGCGTCAACGACAGAAAACTCATGCTCAGGTGGGTCATCATGTCGCCCTGCTCGGCATTGCCACGCAGCTTCCAGGCACGACCCGCCCGGCTCAGGTTGTATAGGCCCAGGCCGAGCATGCCGACAAACAGCAGGCCCGCAGGAATCCCCAGTTCGCTGAAAATTTCCAGGTAGGTGTTATGCGCGTGACGGTAAAGTTCTTCAGGGTTGCTGTTGAAGGCGAAGGCCTTGGAATAGCCGGTGGCTGCGTAGTGCAGCGGGAAGGTCCCGGGCCCGGTGCCGATCAGCGGATTATCGGCAATCATCCCGCTGCCGACCACGATGTAGGAAGCGCGGCGGCCCAGGGAAGCGTCCTGGCTCTTGAAGCCGGAACTGAGGATGCTCAAGGACTCGATGCGTTTGATGTAGCTGGCCGGCATTGCATACAATGCCAGCGGAATCACGATCGCCAGGCCGAGCATGGCAAACCCCAGGTGCCGCGGACGGATGCGCGGCAGCAATGCCCGGTAGTGCCAGGCGCCGATCAGCAGGCTGAGAAACAGCACCACCAGGCCCGAACGGGATTCGGTTTTGGTAATGCCCACCAGCAGCAGCAGGGTGCAGCCACCCCAGAACAGCCGATGCAGCAGGTTGGGGCTGCGCATCACCAGAAACAGTGCAAGGGGCACCGCAAAAGCGATCATCAGGGCAAAGTTGTTCGGGTCTTTGAGCAGCCCGGCAGCTCGGCCAGCATCCTGGTATTTGACCGAAAACGCCGCCATGGCGCACGTCACCGAAACGCTAAGGGTGACCAGTTTGGCGAACGTATTCAGATTCACTTCGCGACCCACCAGCAAGGTAATCACGAACAACACCAGGCCCACACTCAGGTCTCGCAGATGGCCAAGCGACACGCTCATGTTGTCGCTGTTCAGCAGGCTGAGCAGGTACAACGCCATGAAGCTCACCAGGAAGCGCCAGATATTACTGCGCAGACGTTCGGCCGGCAGCTGGTGGATCGCCAGTTGCAACATCAGGATCAGCACCAGCGAGGCGCCGAGGATTTTCGAGCCGGGAAACGCGTTGTCCTTGAGCAAGCCCTCGAAGGGCAGGATGGCGGCGATGCCCAACAGGCCCCAGGTCGGCTTGCGGTACAGGATCGCGACACCGGCCAGGCCAAGCACCACGCCCGGTGCCAGGAAAGGAAAAGGGCTGGCCAGCAAACCAAGGCAGACCAGGGCGAGCAAACTGACGATCGAGAGCGGAAAAATCACGCGCGTGCCTCCCGTGCAGTACGGATATAAAGCTGCGACCACCGTTCGGCCAGGGCCTTGAGGTCATAGCGATCCAGTTGCGTACGTCTTGCGTTGTCGATCAGCTCGCCCGTCAGCGCCGGCTCGCACATCAGGGTGCCGATCTGCCGGGCGAGGGCGCTGCTGTCGGTGGCTGGCGCCAGCAAGCCGTTGTGCCGGTCCTGCAGCACATCCGGAATGCCGCCGACGGCAAACGCCACCACCGGCACCCCGGCTTGCATCGCCTCCAGCAGGATCATCGGCGTGCCCTCGGTGCGCGAGCTGATCACCAGCGCATCGAGTTGTCGCCACCACTGGCCCATGTCGGTCTGATAGCCCGGCAAGCGGATCCGCTCCTGCAGACCTGCAGCATCGATACGTGCCTGCAGCGCCTCGCGTTCCGGACCGTCGCCCAGCATCACGGCGTCCAGTTGCGGGTATTGCTGACACAGGGGAATCAGCGCGTCGAGAAACAGGTCCGGGCCTTTTTCGCTGCTCAGCCGCCCGACATAACCGGCGAGAAAACGCTGCCGGTCGGTGCTGGGCGGCAGCAGGCCGGTGGCTGCCGGCAAACCGTTGGGAATCACCTGCAGCTTCTGCGCCCCGACGCTGGCCTGGCGGTGCAGCACGGCAATGCTTTCGGCGACGCAAACCACGCGATCCACCGAAGCCGTGCGGCACAGTTGCAGGCTGAGCCAGGTGTAGAACTTCTGCTTGCGACTGCGCGGGGTGAACCCGTGTTGAGTGATCACCAGCGGCAGGCGCAACAACGTTGCACCGACCCAGCCAAACAACAGGCCCTTGAAGTTATGCGTGTTGATCAGCGGCCGCTCGGCCCGGCGCTGGTGCAGATGCCGCAGCAAGGCGCCAAGCCCGGCACAGCTGCGGCAGTCGACCGAGCCGTCGCGAAACCGTGCGATCAGTTCCGGCGGCGCATCCAGAAACAGCACCTGGTGCTGCCCGGGCGTTGCCAGGCAGTGATCCAGCAACATCCGCTCAGCCCCGTAGAAGCCACCGCTGCTGAGCAAATGAATGATCGGCAGGGTGCTTGCAGGTGCATTTTGGCTGAGCGGCGCGTTCAATTGCGCACCCAATGCGCGAAGCGCGGCACGGTCCAGTTCTTGTGCGGATTGATCGGCTCGACGTTCTGATCGTTGATCACCAGCAGCACTGGCAAGCCCAGTTCGTGGCTGATTTGCGCTGGATGCTTGAAGCGGTGATCGAAGAACTCACGCACGTAGACGAAGGCAATCGCCAGCAGCAAACCGGTGAGCAGGCCGAATGGAATGATCACCATCGGTTTAGGAAATGCGGCTTCGGTTGGCTCGAACGGTGGGCTGAGAATCCGTGCGTTGGACAGGTCGTTGTCCAGCGAGCGGGCGGTGCTGCTTTCGGCAAAGCGCTGGGCGTAGGTGGAGAACGCGGCATGCAGTGCCTCGATCTCGGTGTCCATCTGGCGCAACTTGCTCTGGGTTTCCTGCAACTGGTGGATGCGGTTCTTGAACTGGGCAATGCGCGCGGTTTTCTGTTCGATCACCGAGCCGATCACTGCGAGGTCAGCGGTGCGTTCCTGGATGCGGTTGTTCACCACCTTGAGGAACTGCCCGCGAGTCCGGGTGATCTGTTCGCGCTGCAGCAACATGGGTTCGCTGCCAGGCTGGAACACCGACAGGTCATTCATGTACCGGCTAACCTGGCCGATCAGCAGTTCGCCGAGTTGCTTGACCTCACGATCCTCGAACGCCACGTTGTCGGTGGTGGTAGTAAAGGTGTAGGGGAACGAGTAGTCGTTGAGCTGCCGGGTGTCCTTGGCCGCAGCCAGGCTGGTTTTCAGGTAGTCGAGCCAGCGTTTGCTTTGCAGCAGGCGATCCTGATAGAGGTTCAGCGCCTGCTCCTCGGTGTTGATGGCGTTCAGGCGGAAAGTGATTTCCTCCCGAGGATCGGCCGAGCCGACGCCTTCAAGCAGGGCCAGTCGATTGCCTTCCAGGCCATCGAGACGCACCTGGTACTGCATTTTCTTGGTCTCGTAAAAGCTCTGCGGCAGATCGATCGATTGCAGGGCCTGACGGCTGACCAGGTAGTTCTGCAGCAGGGCGGCAACGAACTTGGTGCCCTGGGCCGGGTCGGGGAAGCTGTAGACGATCGAGATCACGTTGGAACCGGGCAGGGTCTCGACCTTCAGGTCGCTCATGGCTTGCTGGGTCAGTGCATCCAGTTCGGTGTCCCGTACCGGGTCGGTTTCCAGGCCCAGTGCATTGCGCACCGGATTGATCAGGTGTTCGCGAATGGGCGTGGTGACGTAGTCCTTGAATGGCTGCGCCACCAGTTTGTTGAACGTGCTCACCGGCGGGGTGTACGTGCTGTTCTCGCGCATTTGGCTGAGCGTTTCGCGAATCAACCCCGGCGAACGCAGGATATTGCTCTCGGTTTCCATGTCCGCCAGCGATGGCGGGATGAACGAGGCGTTCTCCTGGTTGAGGGAGGTGGTGGCATCTCCCTGGGAGAGTTTTTTCGACTGCACGATCACTTGGGCGGTGATATCGAAGCTCTGCTTAAGCATCAGCGGCAAGATCAGTGCGATCACTGCAAAGACCAGGAACACTCGCTTCACCAACTGCTTGTTGGCGAAGAAGATCCTGAAGAACTCGTGCAGGTAGTTTTCTTTTGGATTCATGACGGTCACCTGAGAGTTAGTTTTCGCTGCCTTTGTTGTCGACGCGGTAGCTGAAGCTCATACCCACGCCCTGGAACAGCACCACGTCTGCCAATTGCCGGGCGAGTTCGCCGGCGCTGGCCAGTTTGGTCTTGGGCACGTACAGCATGTCGTCAGGCTGCAGGTAAGCGATCTGCGTGGCATCGCCGGACAGGGCTTTCTCCACGTCATACCGATGGGCCGTGACCTGGTTGCCGTTGCGCCGCATGATCATCACCGAGTCCAGGCGCGCCTTGATGTTGGAACCGCGGGCCATGGTCAGGGCTTCCAGCACCGATACCGGACGGCGAATCGGGTAGGAACCCGGCTGGCCGACTTCGCCCAGTACGTAGATCTCGTTGCCGGCGGTGGACTTGAGCAGCACGTCCACGGTCATGCGTCCGGGCAAAGTGGCGTAGCGTTTATTAAGGAACGTTTCCAGCTGGTTGACCGTCATGCCCTGCAGCGGTACGGCGCCGATTTCCGGAAAGCTGGCGTAGCCGTCGGTCCCTACGATGATCTCGCGGCTCATACCGGTATTCGGGTGGTTGAGGGTCGATTTGAGGTTTTGCTCGTTGGTCAGCGGGCTGACCACATTGAGCGACAGCGTATTGCGATTGGGTTGGAACAGCTGCTTGCGCTCATACGCTCGCTGGATTTCCAGGCGGGCCTCTTCGCGGGTCAGGCCTTCGACTTTCACCGAAGTATTGGCCCCCGGTAGCTCGATGGTGCCGTCGGGCAGTACCAACTGGTTGCCGTTGAGCTGGCTGGCCGCAGTGAAGTTCAGCGCGACCATGTCACCCGATTGCACCCGGTAGGCGTCCGAGCCACTGGTGCTGACGTGGAAGATCACGTCCAGGACATCTTGCGGGCGCAGGGTCTGTTCGACCTTGGGCACGTCGGTGGCCTGGGCATTGGCCGGGCCGGCGGTGAGAATCTGCACCGGCATGGACTGGGTCTCTTGGGAAGTGCTGGAGCAACCTGCAAGCGGCAGCAACAGCAGGACAAGCATTCTGGCGTTCATGTCGTCATCCTTTCTTGCGTTCGCTTACAGGTTTTTGTAGAGCCATTTGGGCATGTAGTACTTGCGTCGGTTAAACACGCTGCCGACCAGTTTCGCCCCGGCCTGGGTCAGGCGCTGGACGGCGGCCTGGGCCACTTCCCAGCGCGTGTCTTCGGCGCGTACGACCATGATCACGCCGTCCACCTGGGTGCTGATGACCAGGGTGTCGGCGGCCGAGTACACCGCGTCGCCGTCGATCACCACGAAGCGGTAGCGGCTGCCCAACTGGTCGAGCAACGGGCTCAGGGTTTCCGCAGTCAGGTGTTCGTTGCCCCGGGCATAGCGTCCGTTTGGCAGCACGTGGAAGGGCAGGCTGGAGACGTCCACCACGCAGTCCTGCAACAACGGCGGGCTCTGGGTGTTGAACAGCAGGTCGCGAAAGCCGCGCTCCTTGGTCAACCCAAGCTGCTGCGTGAGGTTGGTGGTCGACTGGCTGGCGTCGACCAGCAGCACCAGGCCGCTGCTCATTTGCGCCAGTTGGCTGGCCAGCACCAGGGCGCTGGTGGTAGTGCCCGCGCCGGGGTTGGCGGCGGTCAGGAAGAGGATCCGCAGATCTTGATCGAGCACAGTCGAAGTCAGGTTGGACTCGCTCGGGTTCGCGATTGTCAGGCTTTTTGCAGTTGAACCGTCCATTTAACTCGCTCCGTGGCCGCTGAATACTTTGAAGGGGGTTTTCAACAGGATCTTCAGATCAAGCATCAGGCTCTGCTCGGCGATGTAGCTGAGGTCCAACTCAACGCGCTGGTCGAAGTCGATATTGCTGCGCCCGGAGATCTGCCAAAGGCCGGTCATGCCGGGGTAGATGCTCAGGCGTGCAAGATGATTGTCTTTGTAGCGGTAGGCATTGAACGAAGTAGGTCTTGGGCCTACCAGGCGCATGTCGCCGGCCACCACGTTGAACAGGTTGGGCAATTCGTCGAGGCTGCTGCGTCGCAGGAAGCCGCCAATGCCGGTGATGCGCGGGTCCTTGTCGATCTTGAAGTCGATCGCATCAGCCCCGTGTTTGTTGAGGTGGCGCAGGGACTCCTTGAGCTCCTCGGCGTTGGCCACCATGGTGCGGAATTTGTACATGCCGAACGTGCGACCGCGGTAGCCGGTGCGTTTCTGCACGAACATCACCGGTCCCGAACTGCTGAGCTTGATCATCAGCGCCAGGCCCAGCAGCAGTGGCGAGATCAGCACCAGGATGGTCAGCGCGCCGAGGCATGCCACCACCCGGTTGGTGCGCGATAACGTCCAGGGTCGACCACCATCGCGGCCGGTGATCCAGCCTCGACCTTGCATGTGGATGGCGGCATCCATGCGGATGCGGTGTTCGGGGTCCAGGCGCTTGTCCCTTCTCAATTGCTTGAGGGGTACACCTTTTTCATGTCCAGTCATGGAATCCTCCGCTGAAGTTCAGCCGCGAACGGCGCGTGGGCGATAGGCAGTGGGTAGTAATCGCGAAACCAGGCAATGAAGCGCCCAAGTCCCTCATCCAGCTCGATACGTGGCTGGAAACCGGTGGCCTGGGCCAGGTCGCTGGCATCGGCACAGGTATTGAGCACATCGCCGGGTTGCAACGGCAGCAACTCGACCACGGCTTTTTGTCCAAGGTGTTTTTCCAGCAGCGCCAGGTAAGCCTTGAGCTCGACCGGGTGTTGCCCGCCAATGTTGAACAGGCGCCATGGGGCCATGCTGCTGGCCGGGTCGGGCATTGCCCGGTCCCATTCAGCGTTGGCCTGGGGCGGCAGCTTGATCAGGCGGGCGATGCTCTCGATGATGTCGTCGATGTAGGTGAAATCGCGCTGGTGCTCGCCATGGTTGAACAGCTTCAACGGCTGGCCCTCGCTGATCGCCCGGGCGAACTGGATCGGCGACATGTCGGGCCGACCCCAGGGTCCGTACACGGTAAAGAAGCGCAACCCGGTGCACGGGATGCCGAACAGGTGGCTATAACTGTGGGCCATCAGCTCGTTGGCTTTCTTGGTGGCGGCATACAGCGACAGCGGGTGATTGACGCCGTCCCGCACCGAGTAGGGCGTGTGCTGGTTGGCGCCATACACTGAACTGGACGAGGCGTAGATCAGGTGCTCGACCGGATGCCGCCGGCAGCTTTCGAGAATATTCAGGAAGCCACTCAGGTTGCTGTCCAGGTAGGCCCGCGGGTTTTCCAGCGAGTAGCGCACCCCGGCCTGGGCGGCGAGATGAATGACTACCTGCGGTTGTTCCCGGGCAAACAGCGCCTCGATGGCCGCCGCATCGGCCAGGTCAACCTTGGCGAGCTGGAAACGGCCGACCTGCTCCTGCACCCAGGACACTCGATCGTGCTTGAGTTGCGGGTCGTAATAATCATTGAAGTTATCCAGCCCGCACACTTGATGCCCGTCGCGCAGCAGCCGCAACACACAGTGGGCACCAATGAAGCCGGCGGCTCCGGTCACGAGTATCTTCATGGGCGCGGCGCCTCGGGCACGATGTGCCGCAAGCCGATGCCGCTGTAGTGCAGGCCGGCAGCCGCGACGTGCTCGGGGTTGTAGAGGTTGCGCCCGTCGACGATCACTCGCGAGCGCAGCTTGCTGGCCAGCAAATCGAAGTCGACCACGCGAAAGTTTTTCCACTCGGTGCAGATCACCAGGGCATCGGCATCTTCCAGGGTGTCGTCGCGGGTGGCGCACAGGTGCAGGTCGTTGCGATAACCGTAGAGGCGGCGGCACTCGGACATGGCTTCCGGATCGTAGGCCTGCACGCTGGCGCCTTCGGCCCACAAGGCTTCCATCAGGTAGCGGCTGGGGGCTTCGCGCATGTCATCGGTGTTGGGTTTGAACGCCAGGCCCCAGATCGCAATGGACTTGCCGGCAAGGCCGTCGGGAAAGCGCGCCTTGAGTTTGCCGAAGAGGATGTGCCGCTGGCTGTCGTTGACGTCGGTCACGCTGCGCAGCAGGCGCAATGGCATGCCGTTGTGTTCGGCGGTGTGCAGCAGGGCGCGCAGGTCCTTGGGAAAGCATGAGCCACCGAAGCCGCAGCCCGGATAGATAAAGTGATAACCGATGCGCGGATCCGAGCCGATGCCCTTGCGCACTGCTTCGATGTCGGCGCCCAGCAGTTCGGTGAGGTTGGCCAGTTCGTTCATGAAGCTGATGCGGGTAGCGAGCATCGCATTGGCCGCGTACTTGGTCAGCTCGGCACTGCGGTTGTCCATGAACATGATCTTTTCATGGTTGCGGCAGAAGGGCGCGTAGAGCTCGCTCAACTGCTCGCGGGCCTGATCGTCGTCGGTGCCGACGATGATGCGGTCCGGACGCATGCAGTCGGCCAGCGCGCTGCCTTCCTTGAGGAACTCCGGGTTGGACACCACTCGCACTTTCAGCGCGGCCTTGCCCCGGCGTTGCAGTTCTTCGCGGGCGGCGGCGACCACCTGGTCGGCAGTGCCGACCGGCACGGTGGACTTGATAATCAGAGTGCGATCGGCCTCCATGAAGTTGGCGATCTGCCGGGCCACGTTCAGCACGTGACTGAGGTCGGCGGAACCGTCCTCATCGGCGGGTGTGCCCACTGCAATGAAAATCAACTCGGCATGTTCCACCGCATCACTGGCCTGGGTGGTAAACAACAAACGACCGGCCTTGATGTTCTCTTCCAGCGTGCTGGAAAGACCCGGCTCGCTGATCGGCGGTACTGCTTGTTGCAGTTGCTTGATCTTGTTTGGATCAATGTCGACGCACAAGACGCGATGTCCGACATCGGCCAGTGCCGCTGCTTGTATCAGGCCAACGTAGCCCGTACCAAATACGCTCACGTCCATTTTGGCGTGCCTCGTAAGACGGTGGAGAGGATCAGATTTAGACTGTCAAAATGGGTATAGACCAGCCGTGGAAAACCGTGTCAGCAAAATGACGTGTTGCATTAGCAACACACACCCCAGTTCTGGGGGCGATATGCCATCAAATGCTTGTCGTAGCTGCGTTTGCCCCGGTTTTGAGGGGTTTGAGGGCGGTTCAAAGAAATCGATAGACGGTCGTGAGGGTTTTTTTGCGAGGCTTGGAGCGGCTCAGGTGTGTCAGATTTGAGTCAACGTTTTTTTGACGCTTTGTAAAAATGTCGGACATTTCTTGCGCAAAGATGGCTATGTGCTAGCGCCAGTAAACAGCCGACAATCTATTGGCAAAATGCATTAGATAGTTGGATCCAGAGTATCTGGAGAAGATGCCTTGGAAGCGGTGCTGGAAGTCTGGATCGGGTCATGCAACAGGGAATATCCGCGCTCCAGCAAAGTGCGGCCGATGAACCGCGAACCCCCTTCGTTCAAATGTGAATCGTCCAGGTACAACAACTGCCCCTGAATGATCGGACTGCAAATTCCCGCCGGGCAGATCACTTGGTTAGGATCGATAAAGCGCACTTGCGGAAACTTTGCCTGCACATCTGCCCAATACGGTGCCAGCGCGCTCTGGGCCACCGAGCAATTGCGCCCGGTGCCGAACATCAAGCGCCTGATCGGGCAGCTGGCGGCCTTCTCGATGTGCTGGTTGCTCAAGATCACAATGACCTGGCCGCTGTTCTCCACGACCCGCCGGATGCTCGCCTCGACGACTTCCCTGGCAGACGCCTCCTTCGGCCAGATCGCGGCCAGCACTACGTAGGGGTAATGGTTCTGCTCGATCAGGCTGAACACCCGCTCGTTGCGTTTGGCGCAGTGGGCGGCGTACACCGGGGACATGTCGGAATCGTAGCCCGGGATCGGCGGGCACGAGTCCATGGTGTAATCCATGATCGACAGGTTGTCGGGTTTGGCCAGGATATCGACCATTCCGGTGAAGTGATTGGCAAACGAGTCGCCAATCATCAGGCCGTCCAACTGCTCTTTCTTGACCCCCAGGCGGCACGAATCATCAGGCCCCGTGCTGAACAGCGCATTGGTGACATGACAGCCGCGACGAATTTCATTGGGGCGGTTCTGGGTCATGGCTTCCAGCGCCGAGACCCCGGGACCGAAGCGCTGCGGAAAACCGCTGAACACCACGCTGAGCGCCGCTATGGCCGCCAGCCCCAGGGCTGGCACCGCAAACCGGCGGACGAACACCCGGGCAAAACCCCAGCTGGCGCCGCCCCGTCGGAACGGCACCTCGACATACCGCCAGGACAGCCAGGACAGCCCAATTGCCAGCGTGATCAGCAGTGCGCCGACCGGCAGGTCGACAGGGATCTCCAGATAATTGAGGTAAGCAATCAGCGGCCAGTGCCACAGATACAGCGAATAGGAAATCAGCCCGATGAACACCATCGGCCGGCTGGTGAGCAACCACGAGTGCCGGTCGCCGCTGCCCGCCAGGATCAACAGCGCCGCCCCCAGGCAGGGAATCAACGCATTGAGCCCGGGAAAGGTCGAGTGCGCGTTTAACTCAAACAGCGAGAAGCCGATCAACAGGTAGCCTGTCATGGCCAGGGCATGGGCTGCCAACTTGCCGATGACGCGTGGCTGCTGCAGATAAATCCCCAGCAGCCCGCCCAGCATCAGTTCAAAAAACCGCGTCGGCAAAAGGTAATAGGCCGCCGTGGCAAACACCCCTGTCGCGTATTCGGAAACGGCCACCGCGACGACCACGCCGACGGCCAGGATCGGCAGTACGTAACGGGGTGCCAGGCGGTACAGCAGGACGATGAACAGCGGCCAGATGACGTAGAACTGTTCTTCGATCCCCAGCGACCACGTATGCAAAAGCGGTGCTTCACTGGCATCGGCGGCGAAGTAGTTACCGTACTTGACCCAGATATAGATGTTGGAAACGCCCAGCAGGGAGAGCAGGGCGCTGACGTTGAGGCGGATCAGGTCGACCGGCGACAGGATGAACGCGCCGACGATCACCGTTGCCAGCAGCACCGTCGCCAGTGCGGGAACGATGCGATTGATGCGCCGCTGATAGAAGCCCTTCAGCGAGAACGCGTTGCGCTTGACCTCGGCATACACCTGGGAGGTGATCAGGAACCCGGAGATCACGAAAAAAATATCCACGCCCACAAAACCGCCCGGCAGCAGGCTGGTATTGAGGTGGTGCAACAATACTGCGATCACTGCTACTGCTCGCAGACCATCGATATCCGAGCGGTATTTGCCTTGAGCCATGCGTCTGACCATCCCTAAAGCTTGCGCCATCCACCGACGTCCGACCCATGACAACCACAGTCAAGATTGTGGACACTTGAACCACATGTCATTTGTAGCTGGGAATTCGCCGTACGCAAATGGCCATCAGTCGCCGCAGCTGCTGGCGGCCATCCCCATCGTGATCGGACAAAGGCCGTACCCGACCGCTATCCTAGGCGGATGCCCAGCTGACAGGTCGACCCATGCTTGAAGTCCACGGTGTGTACAAAAGCTATGCCACCCCGCAAGGCCCTTTGCCGGTGCTGCAAGGCGTCGACCTGAAGTTGCAGCCGGGCAGCAGCCTGGCGTTGATGGGGGAGTCGGGCAGTGGCAAGAGCACCTTGCTGCACCTGATCGCCGGGCTGGACAAGGTTGATCGCGGCGCCATTATCAACGGCAAATATCGCCTGGAACAGATGGACGAGCGGCAGCTGGCGAACTGGCGGCGCACGGAAATCGGCCTGGTGTTCCAGCAGTTCAACCTGATCGGCAGCCTGCGCGTGGAAGACAATCTGGCGTTCCAGGCGCGCCTGGCCGGGCGCCATGATGCGCGTTGGCAGGCACATCTGGTGCAGCGCCTGGGGTTGGCGGATCTGCTGCGCCGCTATCCGGAGCAACTGTCCGGTGGGCAACAGCAGCGGGTGGCTCTGGGACGCGCGCTGGCGTCGAAACCCCAATTGCTGCTGGCCGATGAGCCCACAGGCAGTCTCGATGAAGCCACCAGCGATGAGGTGTTGCAGTTGCTGCTGGAGCTGCTCGACGACAGCCCGACCACTTTATTGATGGTCACCCACAGTCCGCGGGTTGCGGCGCGACTGGCCGACAAAGTTGTGCTGCACCGTGGTCGCCTGGCTGGCGCGGACGAGCGCTGAGGTGCGGGTCTTCCACCAGGCATTGCGCGCGCTGCTCAGCCACTGGCGGCAGCACCCGGTGCAGTTTTTCAGCGTGCTGACCGGGCTGTGGCTGGCCACCAGCCTGCTCACTGGGGTGCAGGCATTAAATAGCCAGGCGCGGGACAGTTATGCCCGGGCCAGCCAGCTGATTGGCGGTGAGCCGCAAGCGAGCCTCAGTGCCCCGGGTGGCGGGACGTTTCCCCAGCAATTGTTTGTCGACCTGCGGCGCGCCGGTTGGCCAGTGTCCCCGGTGCTGCAGGGGCGGGTTTCGCTCAAGGGCCTGGAACAACAGCGCCTGCAACTGATGGGCATTGAGCCGGTGTCGCTGCCGGCAGGTTCCGCAGTGGCCGGGCAGGCGCTGGCGATCGAGCAGATTGTCGAATTTTTCACGCCTCCGGGCAGCACCTGGGTAGCGCCGCAGACTCTGCAGGCCATGGGCCTGAGTGAGGGCGAGCGGCCGCTGAGTGCCAACGGCCAGGCATTGCCGCCGCTGCGTGCACAGGCCGATATGGCACCTGGAATTCTGCTGGTGGACATCGGTTTTGCCCAGCGGATCCTCGAACAGCCGGGGCAGGTGTCGCGCCTGCTGTTGCCCAAGGATTTCGACGCGCCGCTGCCGGAGCGGTTCAGCGCCGTGCTGCAACTCACTCGCAGCGGTGAAGAAAACAATCTCTCGCGCCTGACCGAGAGCTTTCACCTGAACCTCGATGCCCTGGGTTTTCTCTCCTTCGTGGTCGGCCTGTTTATTGTTCATGCGGCCATCGGCCTGGCCCTGGAACAACGGCGTTCCCTGCTGCGCACCCTGCGTGCCTGCGGAGTGAGCGCGCGGATGCTGATCGGTTGCCTGGCGGTGGAGCTGGGCGTGTTGGCACTGATTGGCGGAGTGGCCGGGGTCGCCAGCGGTTATCTATTGGCGAGTGTGCTGCTGCCGGATGTCGCCGCCAGCCTGCGGGGCCTGTATGGCGCCGAGGTCGCCGGGCAATTGAATCTGAGCCCATGGTGGTGGTTAAGCGGCATTGGCTTGAGCCTGCTCGGTGCGTTGCTGGCCGGGGCCAACAGTCTGTTGCGGGCGGCGCGCCTGCCGTTGCTGGCACTGGCCGATCCCCAGGCCTGGCACCAGGCCCACGCCCGCTGGTTGCGCCGCCAGGGCTGGGTCGCCGCGCTGGCGGCGGTAATCGCGCTGCTCGCGTTGTTCCTGGGCGATAGCCTGGCCAGCGGGTTCGTGCTGCTGGCCGCGCTGTTGCTCGGCGCCGCGCTGGCGTTGCCGGTGGTGCTCAACCTGGTGTTGAACGGCGTCCTGCAACGCAGCCGCTCGGTGCTGGGCCAGTGGTTCGTCGCCGATTGCCGCCAGCAGTTGCCGGCCCTGAGCCTGGCGCTGATGGCGCTGCTGCTGGCACTCGCGGCGAACATCGGTGCCGGCAGCATGACCGGCGGTTTTCGCGAAACCTTCAGCCACTGGCTGGAGCAACGCCTGAGCGCCGAGCTCTATCTCAACCCGCAGGATCCGGCGCAGTCCGTCGAATTGTACGGCTGGCTCAAGCAGCAGCCGCAAGTCGCTGCGGTGTTGCCCAGTTGGCAAGTGTCGACGCAGCTGCGGGGCTGGCCGACGGACGTCTTTGGCGTGATCGACCACCCGTATTATCGCCAGCACTGGCCACTACTGGAGGCCCGGGGTGATGACCCTTGGCAGCGTCTGGCGAGCGACGACACCGTGATGCTCAGCGAACAGTTGGCCCGCCGTTTGAAACTGCACGTGGGGGACTCCCTGGCAATCACTACCCCCGGCGGCATCTGGTCGCCGCAGATCATCGGCGTGTATGCCGACTACGGCAATCCCAAGGGGCACGTGCTGGTCAATGACCGACACTTGTTGCGCCACTGGCCCCAGCTCACGCCCAATCGATTCAACCTGCGAATTGACCCAACGGCGATTCCGGCTTTGCTCGCCACGCTGCAGGCGCGGTTTGCCCTGGATGACAATCGTATCGTCGATCAGGCGCGGCTCAAGGACTGGTCCTCGCAGGTGTTCGAACGCACCTTCGCCGCGACCGCCGCCCTCAACAGCCTGACCCTGGCGGTGGCGGGGGTGGCCTTGTTCATCAGCCTGCTGACCCGGAGCCAGAGTCGCCTGGGTCAACTGGCGCCGCTGTGGGCACTGGGCGTGACGCGGCGCCAGTTGATGCTGCTCAACCTGGGGCAAACCTGGCTGCTGGCGGTGCTGACCCTGGTCCTGGCGCTGCCGTTGGGCATCGCCCTGGCCTGGTGCCTGGACGCCGTGATCAATGTCCAGGCGTTCGGCTGGCGCCTGCCGTTGCGGGTGTTCCCGTGGCAGCTGTTGCAACTGATGGGGCTGGCCCTGCTGGCGACACTGCTGGCTTCGGCCTGGCCGCTGTACTCGTTGTATCGCACGCAACCGGCGGATCTGCTGAGGACTTTTGCCCATGAGGATTAAGTTCGCGCTGCTCCTGATGATCCTGCTCAGTGGCTGCGATCAGCCGGCACCGCAGGAAAAAGGCTTTGCCGGCCTCGGCAGTGGAGGTTCTACCTTTACTCCCGTCGTCCCGGGGCGGGTGTTCAGCTTTCCGGCGGATCACGGGCCCCATGACGGTTTTCGCATCGAATGGTGGTACGTGACCGCCAACCTCAAGGACGCTCAAGGTCGCGAATTTGGTGTGCAGTGGACCTTGTTCCGCAGCGCCCTCAAGGCCGGTCCGACGCCGGCCGGCTGGGCCAATCAGGTGATCTGGCTGGGGCATGCGGCAGTGACCTCGGCCACCGCGCACCACGCCGCCGAACGTTATGCCCGCGGTGGCGTGGAGCAAGCGGGCGTTGGCCTGGCACCGTTCAATGCATGGATCGATGACTGGCAGTTCAGCAGCCAGGGCCCTGATGCGCTGGCCGAGATGCAACTCAGCGCGCGGGACAAGCACTTCAGCTACGACCTGCGATTGACGTCCTCGCGGCCTTTGGTGCTGCAGGGGGATCAGGGTTTCAGCCAGAAATCCGAACAGGGCCAGGCTTCCTACTATTACAGCCAGCCGTTTTTCCAGGCCAGCGGCGAGCTGCAAATCGATGGCAGCCGCTATCAGGTCAGCGGCCCGGCATGGCTCGATCGGGAATGGAGCAGTCAGCCGCTGACCGCCAACCAGACGGGCTGGGACTGGTTCTCCCTGCACCTGGACAGCGGCGAGCACGTGATGCTCTATCGCATGCGGCAAAAAGACGGTCAGCCTTACCTCACCGGCACCTGGATCGATGCCTTGGGCCGCAGCCAGGCGTTACTCGCCAGTGACATCAGCCTGGTTCCCGAAGGCACCGCGAAGGTAGCCGGCCGCGCCATGCCGGTCAGTTGGTCGATCAATATCCCCAGCAAGCAACTCGACATTCGCCTGGACGCGCTGAACCCGAATGCCTGGATGGATTTGCGCATTCCCTACTGGGAAGGGCCGGTGCGCCTGAGTGGCAGTCACGGCGGTCAGGGTTACCTGGAGATGACCGGGTATTAGCGGCTCGGACGGCTTGGAACTCCAGCCAACCGCCAGCTCTCTACCGTACGAACCCTGCCAGGATTGCACATCCTGAAGCCTCTGGAGGCCAGCAATGAAACCCATCACCGAAGCGGAACACCCCGACGAGCCCCGGCCACCCGGGGAAGTCGAGCGCGATAACGATGCCTTGCGACCCACGGACCCCAATCGCCGCAAGGAGAATGGCAAAGGCACTGAGAGTGGAGAATCCACCGCGCAAGAAACTGCCGACACTCCCTGATCAGCGTCTATGCTGATGGGCACAAACGGTGCTGAGCGCGCCGTTTGCTGCCTTCAAACAACAGGGAATGGAAGACTTATGAAACTTCACGTACTGGCCCAGGCCATCGCTCTTACCACCGTATTGTCCGCTGCCAGCGTCAGCGCCATGGCTGCGGATATTCCATTGTCGGCCGATGTGATTACCGGTGAAGTGGTCACTGAAGTGGTGTCGGTCGACCCTGCGCAACACCAGGTTGTGCTCAAGGGCCCGGAAGGTCGTCAAGTGCCTGTGCAATTGACCGACAAGGCAAAAAACCTGGGTAAATTGAAACAGGGCGACAAGGTCACCATTGAAGTGCTGCATTCGGTGGCTGCTTATCTGGACACCGACGTCGACAAGGGCCTGCCAGGTTCCTCCGAGCGCACCGGTGAAATCCGCGCCACGGAGCACAATCCAAATCCGGGTGGCGAAGCTTATCGTCAGGTGCAAGTGCAACTGCAAATTACCGACATCGACGTGAAGAAAAACCAGGTTACTTTTAAAGACCCAGCCGGGGTGTCCAAGACCATCGACGTAGTGAAACCAGAAGTGCAGGCAAAACTGAAGGATTTGAAAGTCGGCCAGAGTGTGGTCGTGACTTACACAGATATCTTGAAAGTGACCAGCCAGCATTGAGCCTACGGATTATTGCGCAGGTGGGTGGCGTTGAACGGTCAGGATTAACCCAGTCAGTTCTGATGGTCGAACCGGTGAGTTTAAAAGTTATGTCTGGATTATATTTAAAGTGACATGTTTTTAAATATCGTGTCGATAAATTTCATCTTTCAGTTCGAGGACTTATCCGCAAACCTATATTAAAATAAACACCGTTCGCCCAGTGTCATGGCTCTTTACCAGTGCATGGATTGCCAAGGCCACTGCACTGGGCGAACCCTGTCAGCAAGCACTGCAAAGTGTTTGCGCTGTTTAACAAAGAGCGGTCATTTGATTGCTCTTTTTTTTTGCGTTTAAATTGCGAATGACATCTTCAAGTTGCAGCGCTTTTGTCGGCGCCGAAATTTGCCAGAGTCGCGCTGAAACGAACTGGCGCAGCTGATGGTCAATGAAACAGGCACATCGACCTGGAGCGACTGCGACATGAAAATTCTGATGGTTCTGACCTCCCACGACCAGCTGGGCGACACCGGCAAGAAAACCGGCTTCTGGCTGGAAGAATTCGCTGCACCGTATTTTGCCTTCAAGGACGCCGGCGCCCAGCTGACGCTGGTGTCGCCCAAGGGCGGTCAGCCGCCGCTGGATCCGAAAAGCGACGAGCCGGATGCCCAAACCGCCGCCACCGAGCGCTTTCGCAAGGACTCTGCGGCCCAGTCCGCATTGGCATCCACTGCGTTACTGAGCAGCGCCAGGGCCGAAGACTACGATGCGGTCTTTTACCCAGGAGGCCATGGTCCGCTGTGGGACCTGGCCGAGGATAAGGTGTCGATCGCATTGATCGAAGCGTTCCATCAGGCCGGGAAACCCGTCGCGGCGGTCTGCCATGCGCCGGGTGTGTTGCGTCACGTCAAGGCCGCCGACGGCCAGCCGCTGGTGAAGGGCAAGCGGGTAACCGGGTTTACCAATTCCGAGGAAGAGGCGGTGCAATTGACCCATGTCGTGCCGTTTCTGGTTGAAGACGAGCTCAAGGCCAAAGGCGGGATCTACTCCAAGGGCGATGATTGGGCCAGTTATGTGGTGACCGATGGGTTGTTGCTCACGGGGCAAAATCCGGCGTCTTCCGAGGCGGTGGCGGAAGCCCTGTTGGCCGAGTTGCGCTGACTCGGTAGCCGCTGGCGCAGCCTGCGTTGTGTCGCGCAGCGGGCCCTGGGGTTTCAAGGCGGAAATTTAATCGTCTGGCATAGCGCCTGCTGCGTCCGATCGCGGCCCGAGCCGGACGCAGCCTTCGGCAGCTGCTACAAAAGGCCCATCCGCCACAACCCTCGTAGCAGCTGGCGAAGCCTGCGTTGGGTCGCGCAGCGGCCCCCAATGTCAGGCAAAACACTGCTCGATCGAACGCCGCTGCGTTTCGGCATACAGCGTCAGTTCATCAATGGTCGAGCGCCCCAAGGCCTGCTCGAAAGCCTGGCGGTTGGAGTGCTCGCCGTAGTGACTTTGTGCTGCATCGCCAAGATTGGACTGAAAAATCCCCGCCGCACTGACCGGCAGGAAGTCCTCGTAAACCAGTGGTTCCACCCGCAGATAGCCATCGCGCACCAGATCCTCAAGCGCCATGGTTTGCAGCTCTCCGGCCGCCCGACCCTTGTCCGTGACGAAGTAGCGGAAATACGCCAACTCTTGCTGGCGCATGCCCTCGAGCGTGTCAGGAAACTCGCTGAAATGCCGCTCCATCAAGCCGTTGTAGCGCGCAGCGTTACCCTCATTGGGAAACTCGCCGAGTTCATCCCGCGCTGCGTTGAGCAGGCGGTCATACAAGGCGCGACCTTTCGGTGTCAGCGCGGCGCCCCGTTGTTCAATCTCGCCGAACCGGGCGCTATGGCTGCCGCGACTGTCGAGCTGATCGGTGAAGGCAATCGGTTCGTCCAGTGCCTTGAAACTGGTCTGGCGCAGCAAAATCGGACACTGCCGACGTGGTGGGCCTTCGACCACCGCCTTGGGCGTGATGCCATGGGCGGGCATTTGCGCCTGCACGATATCGATGTCCAGGGTGCGCGGCGTCAGGTGGTTGATGTGCGGGCCCTTGAAAGCCACCACATCGGCGATCAGGCGATGCTGGGCACTGAGTTTCTGGTACTGCTCGGCGGTCACGGTGGCGCTGTGGTGCCAGCGAAAGGTTTCCAGCGCCTGTTCGACAAATTGCTGCGCCTGGTCTTCACCGAGGCCGCCCTCGCGTTCGGCGAGTTCGATGAGCTGTAGCGCCGCGGGGGTGAAAATACTGCGCTTATCCAGCACCGTCTGGGCGAATGTACGCAGCGATGGGTCCTCGATCAGCTCCAGGCGCAACAATGAGGTGAATACCCGAAACGGGCTGACTTGCAACGCGGCTTCGTGCACCGCGCGAAACGCGGTGGAATGCACCGGCACACCCGCAGGCGTCAGATCGTAATAGCCCACTGGCTGCATGCCCATCACCGCAAACAGGCGGGCCAGGGTGGCCAGTTCATCGGCGGTGCCCACGCGGATCGCGCCGTGGCGCTCCAGGTCCAGGCGCTGGATCTCGCCGGTACTCTCCAGTTGCCGCGCCACCTGCGGATCGCTGTGCAGCACGTGACGGTTGGTTTGCTCCACCAACTGCATCAGCGCGCCGTATAGCGGGACCTCTTCGCGGTACATGTCGGACATCGCTTTGGAGAAGCGCTGGCGGATCAAGTCGGGGCTGACGAAGCTCGGGTGGCTCATGAAAGGTTTTCCTGGCGCGGGACGTGAAGGATGGGCAAAAGATCGCAGCCTTCAGCGTCCCCGACAAACGAAGAATCTTCCGAACTTCATTCTGCCAGGGACTGCAAACGGGGATCACACCGGCAGGTGTGAGCGGTGCGATTCCAGGAATTCGCGATACAGCCGGGCCGTGTGCTCCGGATGTTCGACCATCGGCATGTGCCCGACGCCTTCGCCGATCTCCACGCGCAGGTCGGCAATGCCCTTGCTCCAGACCGCGACACTGCTGACATCGATCAGCCGGTCCTTGCGCCCCCACACCAGCAAAGCCGGGCACTTGATGTCGGCAAGCCGTGGCTCCATCGGCGGGCTGGCACGAAAGTCGCGGAAGATTTCTTCCAGCTCATCACGAGACTGTTGATAGCGTTGGGCGAAGGCATCCAGCACCACTCCCGGAACCCAGGGTGGATCGGCCATGGTCATGGCATAGAACTGGCGGAATTCCTCGCGGGAATGAATCAGGAACGGATTGTGTCCCTTGCCCAGCTGCCGCTCCAGATCGCTGATCTCCGGTGCGGTGACGCCGGCCGGGTCGATCAGTGCCACGGACACGATGCGGTCCGGGTAGTTGGCGGCGAGCCAGGCCGCAATGTAGCCGCCCATGGAGTGGCCGATCACATGGACTTTTTCCACTCCGCAGACGTCGAGCAGCTGGATCATGCGCTTGGCCTGCAGCGCAATGTCGTAGCCGCCGCCGGCCTTGAACCCGGTTTCGCCATGGCCGGCAATGTCCGGAATGATCACCCGATGGAGACCGACAAAATGCCGGGCGAAGCGCAGCCACAGGTTTTTGTCGGCACTGTAGCCATGCAGCATCAGCACGCTGCTGGTGGCTTCGTACGGCCCGCCTTGCCAGGTTGAGACGGTCATCTCGGGGATCGGCACGACGATCTTGTGCAGCCGGTACAGCTTGGCTTCGATGGCGGTGCTCAAGTCGTACAGCAGGTAACCGATTGCGGGATAGCTCAACCAGCTCCAGGCGACGAAAACTGCGATAGCGACAACCAATAAAAGCATCAGCGTCTTCCTTCTATCTAACGAATCAGGACAGCAGGTGATCGGCGGGTTTCAGCGCCCGGGTCAGCCGGTGATAGCTGAAACTGAACCCGGGAAACATGGCGATCACATGACCGCTCTTGCTGTGATACCAACTGTGACAGCCCCCGGACTTCCATACCGTGCGTTCCATTTCTCTGTGGATCATTTCAGTGTAGGTACGTTCCGCCTCGGGGCGCACCTCGATGCTGCGTAAACCCTGTTTTTTTAATGTGCCGATACAATCGAGAATGTAGTTCATCTGCGATTCGATGATGAACAACGCCGAGGTGTGGCCGATGCCTGTATTGGGCCCGGTGACGATGAACAGGTTGGGAAACCCCGGCAGGCTGGTGCCCAGGTAGGCCCGCGGGTAATGCGCCCAGACATCTTGCAGGCGTAGCGCGTTTTTCCCGTAGACCGGGTAGGAAATCACCCCGTCGGTGGCGTCGTAACCGGTGGACCAGACGATCAGGTCGACTTCGATGTGCTGGCCATCGCGGGTCACAATGCCGCTTTCATCAAGACTGGCGATTGCCTGTTCGCGGTCGTGCAGCGTCACATTGCTGCGCCCGAGCGCCGGGTAGAGGGTGCTGGAGACAATCACCCGCTTGCAGCCGATGGCGTAATCCGGGGTCAGCTTGCGCCGCAGTTCGGGGTCAGCCACCTGACGCTTGAGGAAGCCCAGGGCGTGTTGCTGGACCAGGCGAATCGCCGGCCTGCAGTACTTGAAGGCAATCACCCGGGTTTCAAACTGCCAGTAGATCAGCCAGCGCAGCAGCTTGTAGGCGGGCTTGAGCCCCAGCAGCCAGCGCTGGAAACGGCCAAACTGGCGATCCGCCCGGGGCAGTACCCAGTGCGCAGTGCGCTGGAACACGTGCAGGTGCGCGACATGCGGCGCAATCGCCGGAATCACCTGGGCGGCGCTGGCACCGCTGCCGACGATGGCCACCCGTTTGTTCCGGTAGTCGTAGGCGTGGTCCCATTGGTTGGTATGAAAAGTCTTGCCCTGGAAGCGATCCTGACCTTCGAAATGTGGGACCACCGGCTGGCTTAGTGGCCCGGTCGCATTGATCAGGAACTGCGCCTGGAACGGCCCCCGGGCGGTGTGCACCACCCAGCGCCGGTTAGCGTCGTCCCATTCAATACGCTCAACATTGGTTTGCAGCTCGACCTTGTCACGCAACCCGAAATGCTCGATCACGTACTCGGTATAGCGCTGCAGCTCGGCCTGCTCGGCAAACATCTGCGTCCAGGGGAACGGCGCGAATGACAAAGAATAGAGCGGCGAGGGCACGTCAACCGCAGCACCCGGGTAGGTATTCTGGCACCAGGTCCCGCCGAAAAAATCCCGCCGTTCCAGCAGGCGGAAATCATCGATACCCGCCTTGAGCAAATTGATCGCCGCGCACTGGCCGCCGAACCCGCTGCCGATGATCAGCACTTGAAAGGTTTGCATGGGCATCCTTTGTTGATGGCGCACTCCCTTCATGTATAGCCAAGTATTCGACGTGTGCCTGCTTTCCATGTTGGAGCGATGGCGATCTCGCGGACGCCATCGCTGGCAAGCCAGGCTCCTACGGTTGCTGCGGGTGTATGCGGGATTTTAGCTTGACGCAAATCCGTAGGAGCCCGGCTTGCCGGCGATGGCGATCTCGCGGACGCCATCGCTGGCAAGCCAGGCTCCTACAGGGGTTACTCCTTGACGCTCATGAACTCCTCAGCCCAACGAATGTAGTCCTCAGGCTGCGTGTAGGTATGCGTCAATTCAGTAGCACTCAAATCCGCTGCCTGGGTAAAGATCTGCCGCTGTTCGCGCAGGCTGTCATAGGTCGCCTTGATCGCGGCAAAATATGCCCCATGCCCGTCGATGGTGACCCGCACGCCCAGTTCGGCCAGGCGCTTGTCATCGCGTAACAGCGGATTGCCGTAAGTCACCAGCATCAACGGCACGGTCAGGTGTTCGGCCAACTGCTCCAGGTGCTCGAAGTCACGCACGCCCACCATGCAGATCCCGTCCGCGCCGGCGCGCTGATATTGCTGGGTGCGGCTGATGATTTCCTGTACGGGCAGGATGCCAGCGTTGGTTCGGGCAATGATCGCCATCTCCGAATCAACCCGGGCTTCAAGGGCTGCGCGGATCTTGCCGACACCCTCGGCGACCGAGATCAGGTCGGTGGATTTGCGGCCAAATTGCGCCGGCAGCAAAGTATCCTCGATGGTCAGCGCGGATATCCCTGCGCGTTCGAGTTCGACGATGGTGCGCATCACGTTCAGCGCGTTGCCGTAGCCATGGTCTGCGTCGGCGATGACCGGCAATTGGGCGACGCGACCAATGCGGGTGGCCTGCTCCGCGAATTCGCTGAGGGTGATCAAGGCAAAGTCGGGGGCGCCCAGCACCTGCAGCGACGCGACTGAGCCACCGAGAATGCCCACTTCGAAACCCAGGTCTGCGGCAATACGCGCCGACATCGGGTCGAACACCGAGGCGGTGTGGTAGCAGGCATTGGAAGCGAACAGCTCGCGGAAGTTACGGCGTAAGTCTTGATGAGAAAGCCTGGACATATGAGTTCCACCAATGAAATGGACGGGCTTGAGCAAAAGTGTCAACGCCGAAGAAACAAAAGGCTATCACGCGAGCGCAGGGAGAATGATGACGAATTTCCTGGGTTGCCTGCCAAAAGAACTGGGACGGATAATCAAGCGGCGGCTGCATCTCGCACAGGGGCGACCAATGGCACAGCGCGGACCGAGTCCCCAGGTTGCAGCTTCAGGCGCTTGGCGGTGAGTCGATCGATCACCAGGCTGCTGCCCACCTGCCACCCATGGGCCGCCGTGATCCGGCAGTTTTCCAGGCGCCGATTATGGATCAGCCAGAGCGGCGCCTGATCATCCGCGGGGCCAATCGCCAGCGTCAGCAGCTGGCTGTCGCGCACAGTACGTATCTCGCAGACCGGGGCCTCGATCACCGGCCCGGCATCAAAGATGTCAATGTAACCCTGATGGGAAAATCCTTCGGCGGTGAGGATCCGCAATGCCGGTTCGGTGTTCGGGTGTGCCTTGCCGATCACCGCCTGGGCCTGCTCGGTCAGCAGGCAGGTATAGAGGGGCTGGCGTGGCATCAGTTCGGCGATGAACGACTTGCTGCCCAGGCCGGACAGTTGGTCGGCATGATGGAAGTCCTTTCTGAAAAAGTGCCGGCCCAGGCTGTCCCAGAAAGGTGAGCCGCCACCGAGGTCGGCATGCCCGCGCAGTTCGGCAATCAGCCGGTCGCCGAACAGGTGCGTGAACTCTGCCACGAACAGCAGGCGTGCCAGGGACAGCAGCCGGCCGTTGCTGCCGCTTCGCTGGTCGGGCCGCAGGAACAGCGAGCAGACCTCCGATTGCCCGGTCATCTCGTTGCTCATGAACAGTGTCGGGATCTCGCGCTGAATGCCCAGGTCTGCAGACGAACTGCGGGTGAGCCCGACCCGATAGTTGTACCAGGGTTCGCGCAGCCCTACGGCGCCCCTCAAGGCGCTAACCCCGATGACTTGCTGCTCGTCGTCCTCTAGCACGAACAGGTAATCGGCATCGGCGCGCTCGACCTGCTCGGCGAAGGTGCGCCGGGCCCAGCGCACCCGGTGCGCCAGTCGATCTGCGTTGGCGGGAAGACTGGTAAACCCTGGGCCGGCCTGCCGGGTCAGCGCCAGCAGGGCAGGCAGGTCGGTGGCACTGACCGGGCGCACGATCATTGCGCAGTGCCCGGTGCGTGCGCTAGCTGGCGAAGACTGATCACAGTGCCACCAGACGGATCAGGCTGCCTTCGTGCAGATTTAACGCTGCGCACATTGCCGGGGCTAACTCCACCGGCTGCCCGGCCCGAACGTCCAGGTCGGCAACGATCGCCCGGAAATTGCGCAGCGAGTGATTGCTCACCAGATACCGGCCACGCGCATCGATGGCGCTGCCGGGCCTGACACTGGCAGTGATTGCCTGGACTACGGAGCGGATGCTGGACAGTCGCGCGTGCAGGGTCGGACCGCCATCGAACAGGTCGACATAATGGTTGGTCTTGAAGCCCTCGCGCTCAAGAATATCGAAGGCTTCCTGGCCATCGGGATGGATGCGGCCGATGCACGCTTGAGCAGCCAGCGGCAACATCGGTACATAGATCGGATAATGCGGCATCAGCTCGGCCAGGAAAGTTCGGCTCTCCAGGCCACACAGGCGCTCGGCTTCGGCGTAGGGAAGGTCGAAGAAATGCTTGCCCACCGCGTCCCAGAACGGTGAATGGCCCTCGGCGTCGCTGAACCCGACGATTTCGGTGATCACCGAGTCGGCGAACCGCTGGGGGTGGGCGCCGATGAACATCAGGCGCGCCCGGGACAACAATTCGCTGAAGTGGCTGCCGACCAGGGCCGCGTCGACATGAAAGCCGCGCAACAAGGTATGGCCGCTCAGGTCATGACACAGCGACAATGCAGGTATCGCGTGCTCGACGTTGAGTTCTCGCGAGGCGGCGGTGTAGTCGCGGTTGCGCAAGCTGTAGAAGGGCGCATCAAAACCGGCCGTGGCGAGAATTTCCGAGCAGCCCACCAGGCGTTGCGTGTCCAGGTCTTCGAGGACAAAGAAGTAGTTCTCCGACCCTTGCACGGCCGCGTCTTTGTCAAAGGAGTCGCAGGAGCCGATTATCCGCTCGCGCAAGCGATCGGTATCGTCCGGCAAGGAGGTTACACCCAGTAGGCTTTCCTGGGCGAGTCGCTGCAATTGGGGCAGATCGCTCAATTCGACTGGACGCAAGACCAGCATGGATGCACTCCTGTATCAAAGGGTCTGGTGCCAAGCACCCGACCTGACTATCACTGTCGGTTTCCACGCATTGCAGGGGCGGCTGACCTGATCGGCTTCAGGCGCCACTCTTTTAGGTCTTTCAGCATTTCAGGACGCTGCAGCGTCACGGCGAGTCGTTTAACGGGGTGACAACGGCACAGCTATAACAACAAGGCTACGGGGTGAAGGAGGTGGTTGTTCTGAGTATTCAGAGGGGGCATCCGGGCTCCTGCTGGATGTGTTGCGTTTAATTCGAGGGTTGTTGGATCCAGTATTTATGCAACGCGCCTTGGCTGTCTAGTGATTTTTTCGGGGCTGGTTGTTCGCCTTGGACGGCGGATTAAGCCCGTCAGTAAAGGCTTACAGGCAAGGCTTAAGCTGGTGTAGGCGACTCGCCTGCAAGCGTGTCAGACACTGCCGTTTTTCGCGCAAGAAATCACCTGCCGACGCCCAGTGGCGTGTTACCGTTTCCTGACTTTTTGCAGCGAGCATTCCCAAGTGCGGGCGACCCGTTTGACCTTGATCTGCCATGCGAGAACCGTCGCACAAAAATTGGCGCGGTTTCCTACAAATGAGCCGTTGGAAATGGATTGGCAGTCTGCACAGGGTTCACGCAGCGGCCAGTTCAACAAATCGTCACGAATCGTGTCTGCTCCGGAACAACGTGCCCGGCAAACTGCCAGTCTGTTCGGTCGCGAGGTCCAGACGGTGGAGGCACTGCGCGACTGCGACTTCGGGCGGTGGAGCGGGGTGCCGATCGACGATTTGCAAAAGGCCGAACCTGAAGCCTTGCAGGCTTGGCTGGAGGACCCCGAATCGGCACCCCATGGCGGCGAATCGGTAGCTGCACTTAGTCACCGGGTAGCCGCCTGGCTGGCCTCGCTCGAGGCAACACCGGGACACATTGTGGCCATCACCCATCCGTTCGTTATCCGTGCGGCGCTGACATCGGTGCTTCAGAGTACGGCGTTCAACCAGATTGACGTTGAACCGTTGTCGGTGATCGAGTTGCGGTTCAACGGGCGCTGGCGTTTTCGTTTAACCAGCGACTTTCACGAGGAACCTCAGTCATGAAACAACTCCTGGTGATCGGCATCGGCGCCGGCAACCCCGACTACATCACCCTGCAAGCGGTCAAGGCGCTGAACCGGGTCGACGTGTTTTTCTTGATGGACAAGGGCGAGAGCAAACATCAGCTCATCGACCTGCGTCACGAAATCTGCGAGCGCTACATCACCGAACAGACTTACCGCTTCGTCGAGGCACCCAGTCCGGCGCGCGAGCGTGGTGAGGTGGACTACCGCGCCAGCGTCGAAGCACTGAACCTGGCCAAGCAGCTGACCTTTGAGCGGCTGATCAATGAGCACATGGCCGACGGCGAGTGCGCAGGTTTCCTGGTGTGGGGCGACCCTGCGCTGTACGACAGCACCATCAGGATCCTGCAGGCGATCCTCGCGTCAGGCCGCTGTGAGTTCGAGTTCACCGTTATCCCCGGGATCACCAGCGTGCAAGCCCTGTGCGCGCAGCACAAGGTGCCACTCAATCGCATCGGCCAGTCCATTGAAATTACCACCGGGCGGCGCCTGGCAGCGGGGCAGGTGAGCGAGGCCGACAGCCTGGTGGTGATGCTCGATGCCCAGGATGCCTACCATCAGGTGGCGGATCCGCAGACCGAGATTTATTGGGGGGCTTATCTGGGGACGCCGGATGAACTGCTGATCAGCGGCAAGCTCGGGGATGTGGCGCCAGAGATCGAGCGGGTGCGAAAAGCCGCTCGGGAGGCCAATGGGTGGATCATGGATACTTATCTGTTGCGTAAGCCTTAAGTCAGGCGTCGGCCCTATCGCGAGCAGGCTCACTCCTACAGGGGATCTGTAGGAGTGAGCCTGCTCGCGATAGGGCCGACGCTATTACCTCAAAAATCCGCGATAACCCCACGCCCAAACCGCTCCCGATACACCGATGGCGGCACCCCCACCACGCTGCGAAACGCCACCCGGAAACTTTCCACCGAACGATAACCACAGCGCTCGGCAATCCGCTCGGTATTCTCGCGGCTGCCTTCCAGCAGTTCCCGGGCCCGGCCCATCCGTTCATGTTGCAGCCAGGCCTTGGGCGACATGCCGGTGGCTTCGGTGAAGCGGCGCAGGAAGGTGCGCTCGCTCATGGCCGCTTCGCTCGCCAGGTCGCGTACCTCCAGTGGCTGGTGCATGCGTTCGCGGGCCCATTGCATCACCCGCGACAGATCGCTGCGCGGCGCTGCACTGACCGGCGCCGGAATGAACTGCGCCTGGCCGCCGGTGCGTTGCGGTGACATCACCAGGCGGCGCGCCACCGAGTTCGCGACCTGGGTACCAAAATCCCGCGCCACCAGGTGCAGGCAGGCATCGATACCGGCGGCACTGCCTGCCGAGGTAATCAGCTGGCCTGCGTCGACATACAGCACCTGCGGGTCCACCAGGATTTCCGGATAGCGCTCCGCCAGTTCGCTGCTGTAGCGCCAGTGAGTGGTGGCGCCATGGCCGTTGAGCAAACCGCTGGCCGCCAGCACGAACACCCCCGAGCAGATCGACAACAACCGCGCGCCGCGTGCATGGGCCTGGCGCAGGGCGGCCAGCAGTGGTTCAGGCACCGGGGCGCTGCGGTCGCGCCAGCCAGGAATGATGATGGTGCGGGCTTGTTCCAGCAGTTCCATGCCGCCGTCGGCCAGCACCCGGATACCGCCGGCGGCCCGCATCGGTCCCGGGTCCACCGCGACAATGCAGTGGCTGTACCAGGTGAAATCGAACTCCGGGCGGGCCAGGCCGAAGATCTCCACGGCGATGCCGAATTCAAAAGTGCACAGGCCGTCGTAGGCCAGGATCGCAACCAATCCAGGGGCGGAATGCATTTGGCGGAAAATTCCCGGTGAGTGTCTTGTGCGCCACTGTAGCCCGAAGCGTGCGGCCGATAAAGTCATCCCACAGCCATCCACACTCAGGAGTACCGCCCATGACCAGCCTGGTCCGTGAAATTCCCGCAGCCCCCTCGGCCATCGCCCTCATGCATTTCAGCAACCGACTGACCTTCGAAACCGATTGTTCCGACGTCTACGGCAGCCAACAGGCTGGTGAAGTGGATTTTGTCCTGGTCGATGTCCGCGGACCGCTGGCGTTCGAGCGCGGCCACGTGCCGGGGGCGATCAATTTGCCGGGGCGATTGCTGACTGCCCAGGCCCTGGCGCATTACCCCAAAACCAGCCTGTTTGTGGTGTATTGCGCCGGTCCGCACTGCAATGGCGCGAACAAGGCTGCAGTGAAACTGGCGGCCTTGGGTTACCCGGTCAAGGAGATGATCGGCGGGGTGACCGGGTGGCTGGATGAGGGGTTTGCCCTCAGTGCCGGGGTGCAGCGCGCCGTCGGCTGCGAGTGTTGAGCCCGCCGCAATTCTGGTAAACGCAACGCGCCGCCCGGCCATTTGGCCAGGTGGCGTGAATCATCCACAACGCTGATCATTCTCGTAGCGTTCTTGTAAGTATTTGTCGCCTGGACGTAATTTGCCGGCCTGTAGCCGCTCTAGACTGCCGGCCACTTCGGTTTTCACCGACCGAAAGCGACCAATAGAACGCTGCCAATAAAAACCTCCGCACACAGGAGTTATGAATGAAGAAGCTAGTGATGTTCGGTGCCCTGGCACTGTCGATGCTGTCCCTGTCCGCCGTGGCGGATGACGCCAAGCCAATCCGCATCGGTATTGAAGCCGGTTACCCGCCATTCTCGATGAAAACCGCTGACGGTAAACTCACCGGTTTCGACGTGGATATCGGCGACGCACTGTGCGAACAGATGAAGGTCAAGTGCACCTGGGTCGAGCAGGAATTTGACGGGCTGATCCCGGCATTGAAGGTCAAGAAAATCGACGCCATCCTGTCGTCCATGACCATTACCGACGACCGCAAGAAGAACGTCGACTTCACCATCAAGTACTACCACACCCCGGCACGCTTCGTGATGAAGCAGGGCAGCGAGGTCAAGGATCCGCTGACCGAGCTCAAGGGCAAGAAAGTCGGCGTGCTGCGCGCCAGTACCCATGACCGCTTCGCGACTGAAGTCCTGCAGCCTGCGGGCATCATCCTGGTGCGTTACGCTTCCCAGCAGGAAGCCAACCTGGACATGGTTTCCGGTCGCCTCGACGCGATGCTGGCCGACTCGGTCAACCTCGACGACGGCTTCCTGAAAACCGACGCCGGCAAGGGCTTCGCGTTTGTTGGCCCGACCTACGAAGACGCCAAGTACTTCGGCGGCGGCGCAGGTATTGCCGTGCGCAAGGGCGATACCGCTCTGGCGGAGAAATTCAACACGGCCATTACCGAGATCCGCGCCAACGGCAAGTACAAACAAGTGCAGGACAAGTACTTCGATTTTGACGTTTACGGTCATTAATCAAACCGTTAAAAAAAAGTGGCAACCGTTGACGCGGTTGCCATTTTTTTTGCTGACACAGCTAACTGTAGGAGTGAGCCTGCTCGCGATGGCGTTGTTCCATTCAATATCAATGTGACTGACACTACGCCATCGCGAGCAGGCTCACTCCTACAGGGATTATCAGGAGTTCTGCATGCAACGCATCGACCATTCACTGCCCTGGAGCCACCTGGGCACCGAACGTACCCTGAGTGTTTTTCGTTACGGCGAGGGCACGCGCAAGGTGTATATCCAGGCCAGCCTGCATGCCGATGAATTACCGGGGATGCGTACCGCCTGGGAACTGAAGAAACGCCTGGGCGAACTCGAAGCCCTTGGACAGCTGCAAGGCGTGATCGAACTGGTGCCGGTCGCCAACCCGATCGGCCTCGACCAGCATCTGCAAGGCAGTCATATGGGTCGCTTCGAACTCGGCAGCGGCAAGAACTTCAACCGCTCGTTCGTCGAACTGAGCGCGCCGGTCGGCCAGTTGATCGGCGATCGGCTGGGGGCTGATGCAGTCGCCAACATCGCCCTGATTCGCCAGGCAATGGCTCAGGTACTCGACGGCTTGCCCGCGCCGATGTCACAGCTCGAAGCCATGCATCGCCTGCTCCTGCGCCATGCCTGTGATGCCGACATCACCCTCGACCTGCACTGCGACTTCGACGCGGCGATTCATATTTACGCCTTGCCGCAACATTGGCCGCAGTGGCAATCCCTCGCGGCTCGATTGCAGGCCGGTGTCGCACTGCTCTGCGAAGATTCCGGTGGCAGCTCGTTCGACGAATCCTGCTCTTCGCCCTGGTTACGCCTGGCGCGGGCATTTCCCGAGGCGGCGATTCCACCTGCCAACCTGGCAACCACGCTGGAACTGGGGAGCATGGGCGACACCCGGATTGATCAGGCACAGGCCAATTGCGCGGCAATCCTGGGCTTTCTCGCCGAACAGGGGCTGATCAAGGGTGATTGGCCAGCGGCGCCGGACGCATGCTGCGAAGGCATGCCGTTCGAAGGCACCGAGTACCTGTTTGCGCCTCATCATGGCGTGGTCAGTTTCCTGCGCGAAGCCGGGGAATGGGTGGAAAAGGGCGACGCCTTGTTCGAAGTCGTGGACCCGTTGAATGATCGGGCAACCACGGTGTGCGCCGGGACCAGCGGAGTGTTGTTTGCCATCGATCGCGGGCGGTATACCCAGCCGGGGACGTGGCAGGCGAAGGTGGCGGGGCGCGAGCCGATTCGGGTGGGGAAGTTGATCAACGATTAATCGCCAAGTTCTTTCGCGCCTGCAAGTCCGCTTCGCGAGCAGGGGAATGCATTCCAAGTGTAGGAGTGAGCCTGCTCGCGATGGCGTAATCGGCAGGCCCCACATGCTCGCGGGAGTGTTAGGCTTCAACCCGATCCTGCACGTGTGAAGGAAGGTTTATGTTGAAGTTTTTCGCTCTGCTGACGCTCCTGGCGTCCAGCGCCGTTCATGCGCAAACCCCGCTGCAAACCGATCTGCCGCTCAAATACCTGGAGCAGACCCACGCTGATTCGCGCAATCTGCCCCTGGTGATTTTCCTCCATGGTTATGGCAGTAACGAAGAGGACCTGTTCGGCATCAAGGATGAGTTGCCCGAGCAATACAACTATCTGTCGGTACGTGCACCCATGGTAATGCAAGAGGGCCGTTACCAGTGGTTCCGTCAAAAAGGCCAGGGCGCCTACGACGGCGAGACCGACGACCTGAAAAATAGCCGCCAGGTGCTGCTGGACTTCATCAACCAGGCCGCCAGCAAATATCACACCGCACCCAACAAGGTGTTTCTGGTCGGATTCAGCCAGGGTGCGATCATGTCCTACGAGGTCGCGCTGCGACAGCCCCAGGCGTTGGGGGGCATCGCCGCGCTGAGCGGACGGATTCTGCCGGTGCTCAGGTCCGAGCTCAAGCCGGATGAAAAACGCCAGCAGCTGGCGATCTTCATCGGCCATGGCACCGCCGACAAACGCCTGCCTTACGTCGATGGCACTCAAGCCGACAGCTTTTTGCAGAGCCTGTCACTCAAGCCGCAATTTCATGCCTATCCAGGCCTTGGGCACAGCATCAGCGCGGCTGAAATGCAGGACTTGAGCGCCTGGTTGCAACGCCTCAACCCTTGACGTTATTTGCCACTGAGCATGCGCTTGATCAGGGTCTCATGGGCTGCCATGTCGCCGGGACGGGAGATCACCCGGACCACGGCCATGTGGGTGCCAGAGGCCGCCATTAGCGTGGTGTTCAGGGTTTGCCCGCCGCCCTGGGTGGCCGTGCTGTCGACCTGGCGAACCCCCAGACCGGTGCTTTTGAGGGTCAGGCTTTTCTCGCTGAGTTTGTTGTAGTCGGGGAGGGCCTTACGTTGCGCCGCGTCAAAATCCGCCGCCGTGCCGTCGAGAAAGGCGCCGTCATTGTCTTTGACCTTGAGACCCTCGGGCAGGCTGTTTTCGGCGGCGATCACCACGGTTTTGGTGGTTTCGTTGGCGTACATGGTCCCGCTGGCGCCGGAAGTGCTGGCCGGCAACGGCGTAGCAACGAAGCCCTTGGGCAGGGTGAAGATGAACTTGCCGCCCAGCATCGAAACTTTCTGTGACGACGCGGTACTGCTGGTGGCCTTGGCCGCCTGAGCATTCAGGGCCCCCAGGCTGGCAGCAACGGCCAGCAACAGGACAACGGCTTTCTTGCTCAACAATGACATTCGGGATCTCCAGGGATGGGCGCGTTTAAGCCGCGATCATCCCATGCCGCGTGTGAGTCACTCCAGTACCGACGCTCGGTTAGTCACTCGCTGGAAGCCTGGGCGCGCACGCTGACCGCAGGTTTCGCCAGCAGGCGGCGGGTCACTCCGAGCATCGCTACCGATACCGCCACGCCAAGGGCAAAGGCGCTGATGCCCATCCCGGGCAAGGCCAGGGCCAGTACCAGGCAGAAGGCGGCGAACGAATACATCCCGGTCGCCGTGGCTCGCAGCAATGCCGCAGTGAACGCCGGCCCTCGGGTTTGCTGGGAGAACACCGCCATTACGCTGCCGAGCACCGGGAATACTGCGAGCAGGCCGCTCCAGCGCTCGCCGACGGTACTGGCCAACAACGTCACCGCCAGGGTCAGCAGGGCGCCGGCGATCATGCGCCACACCAGCTTGTCAGACTTGGGGGCGTTGCCTGACACCACCGGTTGCACCGACGGGAACAGATAGGGCGCCGCCAGCAGCGCACTGGCTGCGGCGATTGCCGATAACCACAGGGAAGCGGGGAGCAACGACAACACCACCGCCGACACGGTCCACACCGCCAACGAAATACTCAGTGCCACCGGCCAGCTGCTGCGCTGCGCCACCTGGGCATAGGTGACGCAAAAGGCAATCATCGCGAACATGGCGGACAGCGCCGCAGTGGCCGAGCGGGCGGCGAATGCTTCGCCTTGTTCGATGGCGAGGAAGAACAGGATCGGCCCCACCACCACTGGCAGCCCGGACAGCCACCCGGCTACGCTGGGCCCCCAGCGTTTACCCGCCAGGGAGATGAGTAGCAGAAATCCGGGAATGACCAGCAGTTTGAGCAGTAGCACGCACGCGTCTCCGTCCTGTGTGAGATTGCCACGTTAGCATGCACCGGATGGATTGCTGCAGAGTTTCACGTTTTTTGTATACAAAATACAAAGCTTGTACAGCCATGGTTTCGGTGTATAAGTTTTCTTCATCCTCTGCTGTGGACCGAGCCCTCATGTCCCCAATCCGATCAACCCTGCGCAATGGCCTCTGGGTGTTGGCCCTGTTGGCCAGCCAGGCGCTGGCCAATTGGCAGGAATCGTTGCCTGGCGCACGAATCATTGGCGCCGGTGAGTTTCGCTGGTTTGGTTTTGATGTGTACAACGCCCGCTTGTGGAGCGCGGCTCGGCCATTGGTGAGCGACCAGCCCTTTGCCCTTGAGCTGATTTACCAGCGCAGCATTTCCCGGGACGACCTGGTGCAGGCCAGCGTCGATGAGATCAAGCGTCTGTCTGGCGAGTCGGTGAGTGCCGGCCAGTTGGCGCAGTGGCAGGGGCAGATGCAGCAGGCATTCGTCGATGTGCAGGCCGGGACGCGCATTACCGGGTTGTATCTGCCGGGGCAGGGCGCACGGTTTTATGTCGGGCAGCGGTTGCAGCATGAGGTGAACGACCCGGAGTTTGCGCGAGCGTTTTTTGCGATCTGGCTGGATCCGCGAACGCGTAATCCGCAGTTGCGCGAGCAATTGATGGGGTTGGCCACATCCCCGTGACGGGGAGCGGTTTACCGATATGGAACCCGGCGCGACAGTTGTCACGCCGGGTGTGTTGCCAGGCTGCGCGGTTCTTCGTGGGTCCCCGCGCCGCCTGTTGAACGCTTTACGCCCGCTCGATCGCCAGCGCCACGCCCTGGCCGCCACCGATGCACAGGGTGGCGAGGCCTTTCTTGGCATCGCGCTTGATCATTTCATGCAACAAGGTCACCAGCACCCGGCAGCCCGATGCGCCGATCGGGTGGCCGAGGGCAATGGCGCCGCCGTTGACGTTGACCTTTTTCAAGTCCCATTGCAGTTCCTTGGCCACCGCCAGGGATTGAGCGGCGAAGGCTTCGTTGGCTTCAATCAGCTCAAGCTGGTCGATTGACCAGCCGGCCTTGTCCAGGCAGCGGCGAGTGGCCGAGACCGGGCCGATGCCCATGATCGCCGGGTCCACGCCCGCATTGGCATAGGCGGCAATTTTAGCCAGCACCGGCAGCCCCAGGGCCTTGGCTTTTGCTGCGCTCATGAGGATCACGGCAGCAGCGCCATCGTTCAGCGACGAAGCGTTACCCGCCGTCACCGAACCGTCTTTTTTAAACGCCGGGCGCAGTTTGCCCAGGGCTGCGGCACTGGTGTCGGCCCGCGGCTGTTCGTCGGTGACGAACGACAGCGGTTCACCCTTGCGCTGGGGAATCAGGATCGGCGTGATTTCATCGACGAACCGTCCGCCTTCGATGGCGGCCGAGGCTTTCTGTTGCGAAGCAGCGGCGAAGGCGTCCTGCTGTTCGCGGCTCAGGTTGTATTTCTCCGCCAGGTTTTCGGCGGTGATGCCCATGTGGTAATCGTTGAACGCATCCCACAGGCCGTCGCTGATCATGGTGTCGACGATTTGCGCATGCCCCATGCGCAGGCCGGTGCGGGCGCCGGGCATGACATAGTTGGACAGGCTCATGTTTTCCTGGCCGCCGGCGATGATCACCTCGGCGTCGCCGCAGCGAATCGCCTGGGTCGCCAGGTGCAGGGCCTTGAGGCCGGAGCCGCAGACCTTGTTCAGGGTCATGGCCGGCACTGTGAAGGGCAGGCCGGCCTTGATCGCCGACTGGCGCGCAGGGTTCTGCCCGGCGCCGGCGGTCAGCACCTGGCCCATGATCACTTCATCCACCTGTGCCGGGTCCAGCCCGGTTTGCGCCAGCAACTGACGGATCACAGCGGCGCCCAGGTCCACGGCGGACACACTGGCCAACGCACCCTGGAAACTGCCAATGGCAGTACGGGTGGCGGCAACAATTACGACGTCTTGCATGGAATTATTCCTCACTGCGCAGCGAACTGCATTTCCGGAACGTGATCAGGCACGATCAATTTACCCGCGGTCTTGGCGACGATTTCCTCGACGCTGACCCCTGGTGCACGCTCCTTGAGAATGAACGCGCCGTTGTCGATTTCAAGATAAGCCAGGTCGGTCAGCACGCGCTTGATGCAACCGGCGCCGGTCAGCGGCAGGCTGCATTTTGCCAGGAGCTTGGACTCACCGTCCTTCGAGGCGTGGGTCATGATGACGATGATGTTGTCCGCGCCGGCCACCAGGTCCATGGCGCCGCCCATGCCCTTGACCAGCTTGCCGGGGATCATCCACGAGGCGATGTTGCCTTGTACGTCCACCTCGAAAGCGCCCAGCACAGTCAGGTCGACATGGCCGCCGCGAATCATCGCGAAGGACTCGGCCGAGGAAAAAATCGATGCGCCGATGCGTGCCGTGACGGTTTGTTTGCCGGCGTTGATCATGTCGGCATCGATGGTGTCTTCAGTCGGGAACGGGCCCATGCCGAGCAGGCCGTTTTCCGACTGCAGCATGACTTCCATGCCTTCTGGAATGTAGTTGGCGACCAGGGTCGGAATACCGATGCCGAGGTTGACGTAGAAGCCGTCCTGCATTTCGCGGGCGACGCGTTGAGCCATTTGTTCGCGGGAAAGTGCCATTGTTGTTATTCCTTCAATTCGGGCCGGGGGCAGGTGATCACTTACGCACGGTGCGCTGTTCGATGCGCTTCTCGAACGTGCCGCAAATGACCCGGTCGACGTAGATGCCAGGGGTGTGGATCTGCGCCGGGTCCAGCTCGCCGGGCTCGACGATTTCCTCGACTTCAACCACGGTGATCTTGCCGGCGGTGGCCGCCAGCGGGTTGAAGTTCTGGGCGGTGTGGCGATAGATGACGTTACCGAAATGGTCGGCTTTCCAGCCTTTGACGATGGCGAAGTCACCGGTGATGGATTCTTCCATCAGGTACTGGCGACCGTGGAATTCGCGCACTTCCTTGCCTTCGGCCACCGGGGTGCCGACACCGGTTGCAGTGAAGAACGCTGGAATGCCGGCGCCGCCCGCGCGCATTTTCTCCGCGAGGGTGCCTTGGGGTGTCAGGACGACTTCGATCTCGCCTTTGAGCAGCTGGTCTTCGAACAGTTTGTTCTCGCCGACATACGAGGCCACCACTTTGCTGATCTGCCGGTCTTCCAGCAGGACGCCGAGGCCAAAACCATCAACTCCGCAGTTGTTGGAAACCACGGTGAGGTCGCGTGTGCCTTTGCGCTTGATCTCGGCGATCAGGTTTTCCGGGATCCCGCACAGTCCAAAGCCGCCGGCGATCACGGTCATGCCATCTTCCAGACCTGCCAGAGCTTCCTCGTAGGAACTCACGCGCTTGTCGAAACCTGCCATATGCACCTCTTTTATTCTTAATGGGCGGCTGGCTAGCCGAATGACTCAAGTGTCTCGCCGGAGGATTGATTTGTTAAGTTGATTTTTATGGCGCATTGATAGATAAATCTCACTAATTGAGGTATCACCCTTTCTCATATCACCCTGCACTGTGGGAGCAAAGCTTGCTCGCGATAGCAATCCCAGGCACGCCATCGCCGCCAGGATTTGCTCCCACAAGCTTGCAGCTCAAAGCCTGTGGCTTCCACCCGGAGCATTGCGACCATGACTGTCAAACAGATCCGCGCCTTTCTCGCCGTCGCCCAGAGCCTGAGTTTTGCCGTGGCCTGCGAACGCCTGCACCTGTCGCAGTCGGCATTGAGCCTGACCATCAAGGCGCTGGAAGAGGGTCTGGGCGGGCGCCTGTTCACGCGCAACACCCGCAACGTCGCCCTGACCGCAGAGGGGGAGGCCTTGGTGCCCCTGGCGCGGCGCCTCATTGCCGACTGGGACAACGCCGAGGACGAGTTGCGCCAGCGTTTCACCCTGCAGCGCGGGCGAGTCACGCTGGCGGCGATGCCCTCGTTTGCCGGTAACCTGCTGCCGCCCATCCTCAAGACGTTCCGCGCGCGTTACCCCAAGGTCAACGTCACCGTGAATGACGTGATCAACGAGCAGGTCCTGGAGATGGTGCGCGACCGCCAGGTCGAGTTGGGCGTGGCGTTCGAGCCGACCACCAGTTCGTCATTGGCCTTCACGCCGTTGTACATGGATCGATTCATCGCAGTGGTGCCCCTCGATTCACCGCTGGCCCAGCTCGACGATATCGCCTGGCAGACATTGCTGCAGCAACCGTTCATTACCTTGCAGCGCCCGTCCACGGTGCGGGTGATGCTCGAAGAGCATCTGCAGGCCCGTGGCATGAAATTGCCGGTGGAGTTTGAAAGCCATCAGCTGGCGACCGTCGGGCGTATGGTTGCCAGTGGGCTGGGGGTGAGCGCGGTGCCAGCGTTGTGCGCCGGGCAGATGCGAGAATTGGGCGCGCATTGCCTGACCCTGCATGACCCGGTGATTGAGCGGGCAATCGGGGTGCTGACCAAGCCCGGGGTGGAGTTGTCGGCGGCGGCGCAGGCGTTGTTTGATGTGCTGCGCGAGGAAAACCTGGCCCAGCGAATATCAGGGCCTAAGCACCAACCCTTGTAGGAGCGAGCCTGCTCGCGATGGCGGAGTGTCAGGCGAAGAAGAGGCCAAACGTGCCGGCCCCTACGGACCGGGTTCGCCACAAACCCGTAGGAGCCCGGCTTGCCGGCGATAGCGATCTTGCCGGCCCCATCGCTGGCAAGCCAGGCTCCTACAGGGATTGCGTTGCTCAGCTGGACAGGTGTTGAGCCAGCAACGGCAGCAGTTGTTCGCATGAAGCCTCGATCTTCAGGTCCAGCAGCTCATCCGCCCGCGTCTTGCCCAGATTGATCGCGATCAATGGCTTGCCCTGATCCGCCACTGCCCGGCACAGGCGGAACGCCGAGTACGCCATCAAGGACGACCCTACCACCAGCAACCCCGCAGCCTTTTCAACCGCCGCCATGGCCTTCGCTGCCGTTACTTGCGCGACGTTCTCGCCAAAAAACACCACGTCCGGTTTCATTCGCTCCCCGGCGCAGTGCGGGCAGCTCGGCACTTGGAAGCGCGCCTCAAAAGCAGGGTCGAGCAGGGTGTCACCATCTGGTGCCTGCACTGCGTCGACGCCCGCCAGGTAAGGGTTGCGCTGTTCCATCAGGTGCTGGATCGAGTCTCGCTCGCTGCGCTTTCCGCAATCCAGGCACAGCACCCGCTGCAGGCTGCCATGCAGCTCGATCACGTCATGGCTGCCGGCCTGGTCGTGCAACGCGTCGACATTCTGCGTGATCAGCGCGCTGATCCGCTGGCGGCTTTGCAGCCCGGCCAATGCCTCGTGCGCTGCATTCGGCTGAGCCAGGCGCACTCGCGGCCAGCCAAGCATCGCCCGCGCCCAGTAGCGGCGCCGGGACTCGGCAGCCGAGAGAAACTCCTGGTACATCATCGGCTGCCGGCCACGGCGCACACCCTGGTTGTCGCGGTAGTCCGGAATCCCTGAAGGCGTGCTGATACCGGCTCCGGTCAGCACCGCGAAGGGTTGTTCGGCCATCAGCTGATTGAGCTGATCGAGTTGTTCGCGGATTTGGCCATTGAGCATGTTCAACACTCCAAAAGGTTTCCATATTGTAGGAGCCCGGCTTGCCGGCGATGGCGATCTCACGGACGCCATCGCCGGCAAGCCGGCTCCTACTTGCGCGCCTCCAATATCAGGTTGAACGGCGTTTGAGTCGCCCGTCGAAACGTCTTGAAGCCCGCCTCCATGAACACCTTGCGCAGCCGCGCCTCGCCGGCCTGTGCGCCGAGGCCCAGGCCGACTTCCTGGGACAGCGAATTGGGCGTGCAGATAAACGTCGATGCAGCATAGAACAGGCGTCCCACCGGGGTAATGTTGTCATCAAGTGCATCGTTGGCGAAAGGCTCCACCAGCAATACCGTGCCGTCCGGTTTCAGCGACTGATAGGCGTGCCGCGCCGCGCCCACCGGGTCGCCCATGTCATGCAGGCAGTCGAAGTAGCAGACCAGGTCGTAATCATCGCCCGGATAACTCTTGGCGGTGCCCTGGAAGAACCGCGCGCGCCCGGCCACGCCACCTTCTTCGGCGCGCTGGGTGGCGACGCTGACGGAGGGCGCGTGGTAGTCGAACCCCACGAACCGCGAATTCGCAAACGCCTGGGCCATGATCACCGTGGACGCGCCATGGCCACAGCCAATGTCCGCGACCTTCGCCCCGGCCTCCAGCTTGGCGACCACCCCATCCAGGGCCGGCAGCCATTCGGCGATCAGGTGCGCCTTGTAGCCAGGTCGGAAGAAGCGCTCGGTGCCGCTGAACATGCACGGATGGTGATCGCCCCAGGCCAGGGCCCCGTTGCCACGCATGGCATTGACCAGTTTGTCCTTGTCGTGGAAAAACGACGCGACCACGCCGACTCCACCGGCCACGTACACCGCAGAGTCTTCGACCGCCAGCGCCAGGGCCTGCTCTTCAGGCAGGCGGAACTGGCCGTCAGTGTGTTCCATATAGCCCGACGCGGCGTGCGCGCTGAGCCATTCACGCAGCAGCCGCGGATTGCAGCCGGTCTTGTCGGCCAGTGCTTCGGGAGTAATGGGTTGACTGTCCGCCATCGCCCGGTACAGCCCCAGCTCTTCGCCGAGGATGACGTTGGCGAGCATCGCGGCGCCGCCCATGTCGTTGATCAATTTGCCCATGAAATCGTTGAGTCTGGCCTCGTCCATCACGTGTGCTCCTTTGGCAGGATCACGGTCCAGGGCGGGGGGATTCAAAGCGTTCGCCACTGGGCGGTGGTCGTGGGAATGAACAGGACGGTTGGGGGGTGTCCTGTGTGCATTAAGTCTAGTTCGCAGACGATGAGGTGCATTTTTCGGCGACGAAAGTGTCAGCTGGAGCAAGCTTTTCTGTAGGAGCCTGGCTTGCCGGCGATGGCGATCTTGAGGGCGCCATCGCTGGCAAGCCAGGCTCCTACAGGGGTGCTTGTATTGGAGTGTATCCAACACGGCTGACGATACAGTTGCCCACAACTCATGGGTGCAAACGAACACAGGCCTGATACATCCCGGCGCTTAACTGGCCATCCGATTCATCACCCCGGGATCAACCTCATGACCACAGCCATCCCCACAGCCAGCGTCGGCCTCGGCCTGCGTCGCGGCCTGATGAAGGACCTGCAGGCCGCTCCTGCAGGTGATTTCGACTTCCTCGAAGTCGCCCCGGAAAACTGGATTGGCATCGGAGGCGCGCACGGTGCGGCGTTGCGAGCCCTGGCGGAAAGGTTTGCGCTGTCGTGCCACGGCTTGTCGCTGTCCCTCGGCGGGCCGACGCCCCTGGACGTCGAATTTCTGCGCGAAGTCAGGGTTTTTCTCGACCACTACAAAGTGCCGCTGTACAGCGAACACCTGAGCTACTGCAGCGATGACGGCCACCTCTACGACTTGCTTCCACTGCCATTCACCGAGGAAGCGGTGCATCACGTTGCCGCGCGGATTCGCCAGGCCCAGGACATCCTGGGCCGGCGCCTGGCGGTGGAGAACGTGTCCTATTACGCGGCGCCGCGCCAGGACATGGACGAAGTCACCTTCACCAATGCAGTGCTGCGCGAAGCTGATTGTGACCTGCTGCTGGACGTCAACAATGTGTACGTCAATTCGATCAATCACGGTTTTGATCCGCGGGCCTTCCTGCAAGGCATCGAGGCGGGGCGGGTGGTGGGCATGCACGTAGCGGGGCATTTTGATCAGTCGGATACTTTGAAAATCGACACCCATGGTGCCTCGGTGAAACCGGCAGTCTGGTCATTGCTGGCGCAGGCCTATGCTCGCTTCGGCGCACAACCGACGCTGCTCGAGCGGGACTTCAATTTTCCGGCCTTTGCCGAACTGGTCGCCGAACTGCAGACCATCCGCCGTCTGCAGGCCGCAGGGGGCAGTCGTGGATAAGCCCAGTCTGTTTCAGCAACAGCGCACCCTTGGCCGTTACCTGCGTGACCCCGAGCACTGCGCGCCGCCAGTCGAAATGGACGTGGCGCGGGCCGAGGTCTACCGCGACCTGATCTTCGCCAACCTGTCGCAGTTGCTCAGTGGCACTTTTCCAGTGCTGATCAGGATCCTCGGCGATGCGCGCTGGCGTGTGCTGGTACGCAGTTTCCTGCGAGACCACCGCGCGCGCACGCCAAAATTTGCCGAGATCGCCGAGGAGTTCGTGGGCTTTCTCGCCCGTATCCCGTCGGGTGACTGGCCTGGATTCATGGTCGAGCTGGCGCACTACGAATGGGTCGAGATGGCTTTGCAGCAGTCCGATGCCGAACCCTTGCCGGCCAGCTCTGCCGGGTTGCTGCTGGAGCGACCGCTACAGATTTCGCCACTGGCCTGGCCATTGGCGTACGCCTGGCCGGTTCAGCAGGTCGGGCCGGACTTCCAGCCACAAACGCCGCCGGCCCAGCCAACCTTGCTGCTGGTACGGCGGGCCGAGGACTGGAGCGTGAAGTTTTCGCAACTGAGCCCGTTGACCTGGCGCCTGTTGCAGCGGATCGAGGAGTTTCCCGCACTGGATGGGCGAGCCCAGCTGCAGGGCCTGGCGCGGGAGGCAGGTGCTGCGGATGTGCCTGTTTTTATGGCAAGCGGCCTGGCCTTGTTGCAGCAGCTGCACGGCGAAGGCGTGGTGGGCGGGGTAGGCCGTTGAGCTTGCGGGCCAGGCTGGACTACAGCCGAAACACCAAAGCCTTCAACCCACACTCGATATCCGTGTCCGGAAACTCCGGCGGATTTTCCAGCCGTTGTTCAAAGCGCAGGCTCGGCGCTTCGCGGGTCACGCCCTCGATCAGGAAGTCCGCACCCAGCGCCGGGTCATTCATGCAGGCCAGAACAGTGCCGCCTTGCGCGAGCAGCTCCGGCAGTCGACGCAGGACCCGCTGGTAGTCCTTGGTCAGCAGAAAGCTGCCTTTCTGGAAGGACGGCGGGTCGATGATCACCAGGTCATAGGGGCCCTTGCCGATCACCTTGCCCCAGGACTTGAACAAGTCGTGCCCCAGGAACGTCACCTTGCCGAGGTCGTGGCCGTTCAATCGGTGATTGTCGCGACCACGACTCAGGGCCGCGCTGGACATGTCCAGGTTGACCACGTGCTCGGCGCCACCCTCGATCGCCGCTACCGAGAAGCCGCAGGTGTAGGCGAACAGATTGAGTACCCGTTTGCCCTGTGAATTGGCCCGAACCCAGTCACGTCCGTAACGCATATCGAGGAACAGGCCATTGTTCTGCTTGCGGCCCAGGTCGACCCGATAATGCAGGCCACCCTCGGTGATGGTCAGGTCATCGAGCGCATCCCCCACCAGCCACTCGGTGGTGCTTTGCAGCATGTAGCGATGCTGCAGCGCCAGGGTATGGGCGCCGCACGCCAGCCACGCGGGTGAGGCGGCAAGACGCAGCAGGTCGGCCTTCAACGCCGCCAGTTGCGGCGCTGGGGGTTCCTTGAACAGGGACACCAGCACCACCCCTTGCAACCAGTCGACCGTCACCTGCTCAAGGCCCGGCCAGCAACGCCCGCGGCCGTGGAACAGCCGGCGGGTTTCTGCGGGGGCGTCTGCCACGGCGGTCAGCAGATGAGCGTGGAGAAGGGTGAGCGCGTCTGGATTCATCGGCCTGCTTCGGTCATTTGAGGGGGCGGCATTTAACCACAACTTTGGCCGAAGCCTGCTTTCCAGGCGTCGGGACTTATCACGTTTAATTTAACTTTTCGTGAGGATTTGGCGATCTGGCCGCCCACATACTCGGCTTCAACGAACAACAACCGCCGCCGGGAGAGCCACCATGTCGCAGCAACCCACGGTCAGCACTCATCCGCGCTGGCTCAGGCTGACCCACTGGCTCAATGCCCTGGCCGTGCTGGTAATGGTCACCAGCGGCTGGCGCATCTACAACGCCTCGCCGCTCTACGATTTCAGTTTTCCCGCCTCGATCACTTTGGGTGGCTGGCTCGGCGGGGCACTGCAATGGCACTTTGCGGTGATGTGGTTGTTGGCTTTCAACGGCCTCATTTATCTGCTGGTCAACTTGTTCAGTGGGCGCCTGTCGCGACGGTTTTTTCCCCTGTCGCCCAAGGGGGTTGGGCACGACCTGCTGGCTGCGTTCAGGGGAAAACTGGGCCATGCGGACCTGCGCCAGTACAACCAGGTGCAGCGGCTGGCCTACCTGTTCGTAATGCTCGACATCGTGCTGCTGGTGGTCTCCGGACTGGTGCTGTGGAAGTCCGTGCAATTTCCCTTGCTGCGCGAGTTGCTGGGTGGCTACGAAACGGCGCGGCACGTGCACTTTATTGCCATGGCGTTGTTGCTGGGGTTTGTCGCGGTGCATCTGGTGATGGTCGCGCTGGTCCCGAAAACCTTGGTCGCGATGCTGTTCGGTCACAAGGAGCCATTATGAAAAAGCCCATCCAGGGACCGGGGCTGGATGAAACATCCATTCTCGCCGACGCCCGCAAAATCATCGCCCCGCAAATCGAAGATCGCTCGCGCCGTTCGTTCCTGCTGCGCGGCCTGACCTTGGGCGGCGTGGCGATGTTGTCCGGCTGCAACCTGACCGACAACGACAGCGTCGAGACTGCCTTGTCTTCCATGTCGCGTTTCAACGATCGAGTGCAGGGTTGGTTGTTCAACCCCAACGCACTGGCGCCAACCTATCCGGCATCGATGATCACCCGGCCATTTCCGTTCAACGCCTTTTACGGCATCGACGAAGCGCCGAGCGTCGAAGCCGACAGTTATCGCCTGGAAGTCACCGGACTGGTCGCCGACAAACGCAGCTGGCGTCTGGAGGAGCTGCGCGCCATGGCCCAGACCGAGCAGATCACCCGGCACATTTGTGTCGAAGGCTGGAGCGCGATCGGTCGCTGGGGCGGGGTGCGCTTCAGCGATTTCCTCAGGCGCATCGGCGCCGATACGGACGCCAGGTATGTCGGTTTCAAATGCGCGGACGATTACTACACCAGCATCGACATGGCCACCGCACTGCACGCGCAAACGCTGCTGGCACTGACCTACGACGGCGCGGTGCTGCCGCGTGAGTACGGCTTCCCGATGAAGCTGCGCATGCCGACCAAGCTGGGCTACAAGAATCCCAAGCATATCCAGGCGATTTTCGTCAGCAACACTTACTCCGGTGGCTACTGGGAAGACCAGGGCTACAACTGGTTTGGTGGCAGCTGACCCCCCGAATTCAACCGCGCAGCCCGTGCTGCGTCCATTCGCAATCCCAGCGTCAGGAGATCCACCATGAAAAAATTGACCAGCGTTGTTCTGTCCATGTGCCTTGCTGTCGGTGCCGGCAGCGTGTTTGCCGCCGACTCGATGAGTAACGACGGCATGAGCAAGGACTCGATGTCCAAGGATGCGATGAAAAAAGACCAGATGAAAAACAATGGTATGAGTAAGGATTCAACGAACAAGGAAATGTCCAAGGACTCGATGAGCAAAGACGGCATGAAGAAAGACGGCATGAAGAAAGATGCAATGTCGAACGACGCCATGAAGAAGGACGATATGGCACAGTAAATCTCGCCTGGCCTCGTAGGCTGGACGCCTGATTTCGTCGACTGCCTGTATCAAAAATGAATTTCCGCCGAGTCCGCTGCTCATACCTGTAAGCAGCGGATTTGAGCCCGCGAAATTTTTGAGCAATCAGGGAGTGGCAGCGTCATGAGTCCAGTCACAACGGCAAGCGATCACCTTCCCAACGGGTTGATTCTTGTGGTCGAGGATGATCCGTTGATCCTGGAGTTTCTCTGCGAAATTCTTCAGGAAGAAGGTTTTACCGTCGAGCCACAAATCAGCGCGGACGCAGCCTCGGCCTATCTGGAGGAGCACTCCAACAAGGTCAGTTTGTTGCTGACCGACATCACCATGCCCGGCAAGCTTAACGGCGCTGACCTGGCGAACCAGTTCGGCGATCGTTGGCCGAACAAGCCGATCATGATCATGTCGGGTTTCGAAACGCCGGAGACTTCCGGAGTACGGCACCATGTCTCGTTCATCAAAAAGCCTTGGGCGCTTGGGCAATTGCTCGATTGCGTTGAAGGGGCATTGAAGACTGCCCCGGTGCAACGTTGATCATGTACATTGCGTGAAAACCCGCCCGTTACCTGGATAGGAAGTCTGCTTTTGCCTGCTGACGACGCTGTTTTCACCACCTCTTACCGCGCTTTTCTGTTCGACATGGATGGCACCGTTCTCAACTCCATTGCTGCCGCAGAGCGTATCTGGACCACCTGGGCTCGGCGCCATGGTCTGGATATCGCCGCGTTCCTGCCGACCATTCATGGCGCCCGCGCCATCGACACGGTTAACCGTCAGGGGCTGACAGGCATAGATGCACAGGCGGAGGCAGCATGGGTAACCCAGGCTGAGATCGAGGATGTGCAAGGGATTGTCGAAGTTTCAGGCGCTGCGCGATTTCTGCAGTCATTACCTGCCAGGCAGTGGGCAATAGTCACTTCCGCACCTCGAGCACTGGCGTTGCGCCGCTTGGCGGCGGCCGGTATTGCTGCACCCGCGGTGATGATCACCGCCGAGGATGTCAGCGCGGGCAAGCCTGATCCTGCCGGTTACCGGCTGGCGGCTGAGCGTTTGGGGGTCAAGATTGACGACTGCCTGATTTTCGAAGATGCCACGGTTGGCATTCAGGCGGCTGAAGCGTCAGGGGCTGATCTGTTGGTGATCACTTCGACTCATCCGCACCCGATCGAGACGCCTCATGCGACGCTGAAAGACTATGAGCGGGTGAGTGTCGCAGTGGCTGCAGATGGGAGTATTGGCCTGCAAAAAGTTTTCGCAGGTTAACCGCGTAGGAGCTGCCGAAGGCTGCGATCTTTTGATCCACAGCGGGTGTGGACGCGCCAAAGATCAAAAGATCGCAGCCTTCGGCAGCTCCTACAGAGGTGTCGCAGGACTTGGGTCGAGCTTATTGCCCCGACGCAGCACCATCATTGATCAGGATCGCCCGAGCCAGGTCTTCATCGGTGGCATTCAAACCGGGATTGTCCTGGCGAATCTGCTGCATTACCGACTCCAAATACACTCCCCGAATCGCCCCACCGCTGGCAACGAAGCTTGAGGCATCGTCCTTGGCGGGAATCATCAGTTTGTGATCCTTGAACGTCGAATACAGCGAAGCTGAAACCCCGGCCGAAGTGGCAACATCGCCGGCATCGACTTTGGCCATGGCAGAACCGAACGGCAAACAGAGTACCAGGGAAGAAACGAGGATTAGACGGCGCATGACGGTGTCCTCCGACAGCTTGAAGCGTAAGGGAAATATCTCATAGCTTAGGATGCTCGCCGGGGCTCAGTAGTTCCTTGGCGGGGCAGATAATCATTTCACGCTACCGATGATCAGGCCCCGGGCCGCTGCGGCTCACCGGGTCTATGCTTGCCAGTGCGCCCATCGCAATGGGAGAACTGCAATGATCAACACAGCCACAGCCTGCCTGCTTGCCGATTACAAACGCTGGGCGGATCTGCGCCTTTTCGACAGCCTCGCTGCACTGCCACCGGGTGAAGTCGATAAACAGCGGGCGTCGGTGTTCAGCAATATGATTGGCACCTTGAACCACATCTACGTAGTGGATTGCATCTGGCAAGCCCACCTCGAAGGCCGGGGACACGGCTTCAAGACTTCACACGATCTGCTCCACGCCGAACTTCCCGAACTGCGCCAGGCGCAAAAGGACATCGATCACTGGTACTGCGACTGGAGCACGCGGCAGACCGATGCTTCGCTGCTCAAACCCGTCGAGTTTGCCTTCGTCTCCGGCGAGAGCGGCACCATGACCGCCGGAGCGATGCTGATGCATGTGATCAACCATGCGAGCTACCACCGCGGCTGGGTGGTGCAGATGTATTTCGAGATCCCGGCGATGCCACCGGTGACGGACTTGCCGGTGTTTTTGCGCGAGCATGATCCGCAGTTCACTACGCAGAAGGCACCGGCAGCGGCGCCGACATGTGTTGGGCTATTCGCGAGCGCAACCAACGTTCTGCCGGATCGTTATCGTTGACCCCGTTCCACACCATCGACAGCTGCGACAACACAATGTCGAAGGGCGGATCGTCGGCACGCAACTGGCCGCTGCCTTCGATCAAGGCGCACGCAGCGTAGTCCGGCACCGTCGCCAGCATCTCGGTACCCGCCAGCAATGCGCGCAGGCCGGAGAACTGCGGGACCGCCAACACCACCCGGCGCGAACGGCCGATGCGCGCCAGGTCGTTATCGATCGCCCCGGTCAGGTCCCCGGAAAACGACACCAGGGCATGCGGCCGCTCACAGAATTCATCCAGGGTGAGAGGTCCCGGCCGGTCGTCGCCGCGCAGGATTTTCACGCTCAGGTCGCGCAATTTCTTGCGCTTGGCGTTGGCCGGCAGCTCGGTGGTGTAGCTGATGCCGACGGAAATCTCGCCGCTGGCGAGCATCGATGACATCAACAGGAAATTCACCCGCCGCACCACCACCACGACGTTCTGTGCCTCTTCGCGGATCTGCTTGAGCAGGGGTGGAAACAGGCCAAACTCGGCATCATCGGACAGGCCGATACGAAACACGTCGCGACTGGTCGACGGGTCAAAATCCTTGGCCCGGCTGACCGCCCCGGAAATGGTGTCCATCGCCGGCTGCAACTCCTTGAGAATCTGCAGGGCGCGCTGGGTCGGTTCAAGGCTGCGGCCATTGCGCACCAGTAACGGGTCATCGAACAAATCGCGCAACCGCGCCAACGCTGCACTCACCGCAGGCTGGCCGAGGAACAGCTTTTCTCCGGCCCGGGTGAGGTTCCTCTCGAACATCAGGGTCTCGAAGATCACCAGCAGGTTCATGTCCACGCGGCGCAGGTCGTTGCGGTTCATGGTGGTGGCTCGCAGGATTTTCGGGTTAGTTGAGTAAAGCAGCAAAGCCGGGAAGGGGTCGTCTGGTTGACTCATTCCAGGCTTTAGTCGGTCAACACCTTCCTGAACGTCTCCACCAATGGGCGCAAATTGATCCGGTGCCAGGCCGCCCACAACGGCGTGGTGAACACAATCCAGGGCACTTCCCGCAGCACCACCCCCGGCGGCGCATTGCGGCTCAACCCCTTCTGAATCATCGCAATCCCCAGCCCTGACGCCACCAGGCCCAAGGCGGTGAAAGGTTCGGTGGCTTCCATGCGGATGTCGGGGGTAAAGCCTGCGCGGATGCAGGCGCTGACGAAGTCTTCGCGGCTGGCGCAGTTCTGCCGGTGTTGCACTCCGATCCATTCCTGGGTGGCCAGGTCCGCAGGCGTCAGTAGGGTTTGCTGAGCCAGCGGGTGGTGCTCGGGCAGGGCCAGGAGCATCGGGTCGTCGAGGACCTGGAATCCCAGCAGGTCGGGGTCGTCGTCGGTCGGCGGTTCGCTGACAAGTGCGATATCCAGACTACGCTGACGCAGGCCTTCGAGTTGTTCGACGGAGCTCAGGTTGTACAGCGCAACGTGGACGTTTGGACGCTCGACTCGCAGCACGCGCAAGGCATTGGGCAGCACTCCGGCATGCATGGCGTTTTCGATATAGCCAATGCACAGGCCGCCTTCTTCGCCGCGGCCCAGGCGTTTGCCGAGGGACTCCAGGCGGTTGGCGTGGGTGAGCAGGGCGCGGGTTTCGGCAAGGAAGGTCTGGCCATCGCGGGTCAGGCGGATGCGTTGCTGGCTGCGCTCGAACAGGGTCAGACCCAGGCGTTCTTCGAGTTGGGCGATCTGCCGGCTCAAGGGCGACTGGGAGATGTGCAGGCGCTCGGCGGCGCGGCCGACATGCTCTTCTTCGGCGACAGCAACGAAGTAACGCAATTGGCGGATGTCGATCATATCAGACCTATGGGGACTCAAGTGCTGCGTATTATGTCTTGGACGGTCCGATCATCACAATCCAGAATCTGCTCAACGGTCGCTTGACCGATTTCTGAATACGACGAGGTTTGCATCATGAGCTTGAAAGACAAACTGCCAGGCGCCCTGGGTTTCGGTACCGCGCCTTTGGGCAACATGTTCCGCGCCATTCCTGAAGAAGAGGCAATGGCCACCGTTCACGCAGCCTGGGATGCCGGCGTGCGGTATTTCGACACCGCACCATTCTATGGCTCGGGCCTGGCGGAAATTCGTCTAGGGGCTGCATTGGCCCAGTACAAGCGCGACGACTACGTGCTGAGCAGCAAAGTGGGTCGGGTAATCCTCGATGAAGTCGAAGACGCCGCTGCCCGGGATCTGGGCGAGAAGAGCGGGGTATTCGAGCACGGCCGACCGAACAAAATTGTTAATGACTACAGCGCCGACGCGACGCTGCGCTCGGTCGAGGACAGCCTCAAGCGCCTGCAAACCGATCGCCTGGACATCGTCTGGGTGCATGATATCGCCCAGGATTTTTATGGCGATCAATGGCTCGAATACTTCAACCAGGCTCGTACCGGTGCGTTCAAGGTGCTGACGCGCTTGCGTGAAGAAGGCGTGATCAAGGGCTGGGGTCTGGGCGTGAACAAGGTCGAGCCGTGTGAGCTGACGCTGGATCTGACTGAAGCGCAGCCGGACGGGTTTCTGCTGGCTGGGCGTTATACCTTGCTTGATCACGACCGTGCCTTGCAGCGTTTGATGGACTCGGCCCTGGCGCAGAATGTCGAAATTGTGGTCGGTGGCCCTTACAGTTCGGGGATTCTGGCCGGTGGTGCGCATTTTGAGTACCAGAAGGCCAGCCCGCAGATCGTCGACAAAGTCGCGCAGATCAAGCGCATTGCGGCGGCCCATGGGGTCGACATTAAAGCCGCAGCGTTGCAGTTCTCCCTGGCTAACCCGGCCGTGGCGGCAGTGATTCCCGGCTCCAGTCGCCCGGGGCGGATTGCCGAAGATGTGGCGGCGTTGTCGGCGGTTATTCCTGCGGCGTTCTGGCAGGCGATGCGTGAAGCGAAACTGGTGTCCGAACGGGCGCCGTTGCCAACGATGGGAGCATGAGCATGAAAATTGATCTGAGCGGGAAACTGGCGATTGTCAGTGGCAGCACTGCTGGAATTGGCCTGGGCATCAGCAAGGCGCTGGCCGAATCGGGGGCGACGGTGGTGGTAATCGGCCGGGATACCGCCAAGGTCGAGCAGGCCCTGGCAAGCATCCGTCAGAGCGTGCCGGGCGCGCGGTTGCGTGGCCTGACGGCCGACCTCGGCACCGCAGAAGGCGCAGAGCAGTTGTTCGCCGCCGAGCCGCGGGCGGACATCCTGGTGAACAATCTGGGGATCTTCAACGAAGTGGATTTCTTCGACGCGCCGGACAGTGAATGGACGCGCTTCTATGAGGTCAACGTGATTTCCGGCGTGCGCCTGTCCCGGCATTATGTGCCGGACATGGTCAAGCAAGGTTGGGGGCGGGTGATTTTCCTGTCTTCGGAATCCGGGGTGGCGACGCCGGCGGACATGATCAACTACGGCGTGACCAAAAGCGCCAACCTCGCGGTGTCCCATGGCCTGGCCAAGCGGCTGGCGGGCACAGGGGTAACGGTGAACGCTATTTTGCCCGGCCCGACGTTCACCGATGGCCTGGAGCAGATGCTCAAGGACGCCACCGCCAAGTCCGGTCGCAGTGCCCGGGATGAAGCTGACGCCTTTGTGCGCAAGGCGCGCCCGACTTCGATCATCCAGCGAGTGGCGGATGTCGAGGAAGTGGCGAATCTGGTGGCGTATATTGCTTCGCCATTGTCGTCGGCCACCACCGGTGCCGCTTTGCGGGTCGATGGCGGTGTCGTCGACAGCATGGCGATCTGAATTTTTAATGGATCGATTGAGAGAGAAAACATACATGGCAACTGCATCAGCGTTCATCGATATCCCGGCCTCGGCCGACCAGGTTTGGCAATTGATTGGCGGCTTCAATTCGCTGCCGGAGTGGCTGCCGTTCATTCCCAAAAGCGAGCTGAGCGAAGGCGGGCGCGTGCGCACCCTGCAAACCTCGGACGGCGCCGTGGTGGTTGAGCGGCTTGAGTCGTTTGATAACGCCGGGAAGACTTACAGCTATTCGATTCTGCAGGCGCCGTTTCCGGCGAAGGATTATCTGGCGACTATCCGTGTTGAACCCCTGGGCGAGGTGGCAAGGGTGACGTGGTCGGGGCAGTTCACGCCGGTGGGCGTGACCGAGGCAGAAGTGGTGGAGCTGTTTACTGGGATTTATCAGGGCGGGGTGGAGGCCTTGCGCAGCAATTACCCCGCGTAAACGCCGTACCTGTAGGAGCCCGGCTTGCCGGCGATGCGATCTTGCGGACGCCATCGCTGGCAAGCCAGGCTCCTACAGGTGATCGGGGTGTACGCGGGATTTGGGCTCGGCACACATCCGTAGGAGCCCGGCTTGCCGGCGATGCGATCTTGCGGATGCCATCGCTGGCAAGCCAGGCTCCTACGGTTGATCGGGGTGTATGCAGGAATTGGGCTCGGCACACATCCGTAGGAGCCCGGCTTGCCGGCGATGGCGATCTTGCGGGCGGTAGCATCAGCTTTGGGCAATGAGGTTTTGCCTGCACTCCAGCACCAACCGCGCGCCACCTAGTTCGCTTTCACCGACCTCAAGCGTGAAGCCATGCAGGCTGACAATCGCGGCGACGATCGATAGACCCAGACCAAATCCGCTTTGCTGATTGCCGCCTTCGGCGCGATAGAAGCGCCGGAACACCGCTTCTCGCTCCGCCAGCGCAATGCCAGGGCCAGAGTCGAGCACTTCGATTCGCGTATGCCCACCCGCATCGATCCCGCGCAAGATTACCTGGCCACCCGGCGGCGTGAACTTGATCGAGTTGCTCAACAGATTGGCCACCGCCTCGAACAACAACGCCCGATCGCCATTCAGCGGTGGCAACGCATCCGGCAGCTGCAGCGTGAATCGCAATTCGCCTTCTTCCGCCAGCGGCAGGTAAAAATCATGTAGCTCCTGCAGCATTGGCACCGGGTCCAGCAGCACAAAACCGGAGCGTCGCTGGCGGTCTTCCAGCTCGGAAATGCGCAATAAACCACGAAAGCGGGCCATCAGGGTATCCGCTTCACCCAGCACTGAATCAAGCTGGGCGGCCAGCGGTGAGCCGTCGCCCGCCTGTTGCTGAATCCGGTAAAGCTGCGCCCGCAGGCGGGTCAGGGGCGTGCGCAGGTCATGGGCGATGTTGTCACAGACGCCCTTGACCTCGTTCATCAGGCGCTCGATGCGTTCAAGCATGGCGTTGACGATGGCCGCTAGCATGTCCAGTTCGTCGCGGCGGTTGGACAGCGGCAGGCGGCGGGTCAGGTCGCCGGCGACGATCGCCTCGGCGCTCGCCTGGATTGCGCGAATCCGCCGCAGGGGGCGGCGGCGCAACAGGTGCCAGCCAGCGATGCCCGGAACAATGGTCAGGGTCACTCCCCAGAACAGCGCGTGCAGGATGATCCGGGTCACCGCGAACAGCGAGCCGTTGTCGCGCACCAGGATCAGCCAGCGACCATCCAGGGTCTGGGTGGCCACCGCGTCACAGCTGTCGGCGGGCAGGCTCGGGTCATCGGAATCGGCGCAGTCGCCGAGCATGTGAATCTTGCCGTCCAGGGCCAGGCCTTTGGGGATGTGGTCCAGGGCGCCACTGAGGTAACGGTGCTGATCGTCGAACAGGCCATAGGCGTCGATGCCGCGGATGTCGAAAGTCATGCTGACGGCGAGGGCATCGAGCAATTGCTGGCCCTGGAAATGTGAGAACAGGTGCTGGCGTTGCAACAGCGAATGTTTGGCCAGGTTGTCGAGGTAGGCGGACACCTCGTAATACATCACCCCCATCAGAATCCCGCTCCAGATCACGAACAGCGAACTGTAGAGCGCCAGCAGCCGGCTGCTGGAGGACCGCCAGCCGTTAGAGGGGTTCGGCAATGACATAACCCGAGCCTCGCACGGTCCGAATTAGTGGGGCATTGCCGGGTGGGTCGATCTTTTTGCGCAGGCGGCCGATGTGCACGTCGATAAGGTTAGTGCCCGGGTCGAAGTGATAACCCCAAACCTCCTCGAAGATCATCATGCGCGAAAGGATCTGCCCGGTATTGCGCATCAGGAATTCGAGCAATTTGTATTCGGTGGGCAGCAATGTCAGCAGTTGGCCGTCGCGGCTGGCTTCGTGGCTGATCAGGTTCAACTCCAGGTCCGCCACCCGCAGCGTGGTCACCTGGGCGGTCACCGTGTTCTGCCGGCGCAGCAGCACTTCCACCCGGGCCGCCATTTCATCGGTGGCAAAGGGCTTGGTCAGGTAATCGTCGCCGCCGGCGCGCAACCCGCGAACCCGCTCATCGACGTCGGAGAGGGCGCTGATCATCAGGATAGGCGTGGCCACTCCCATGGTGCGCAAGGTGGTGACGATCGCCAGGCCATCCAGCTCGGGCAACATACGATCGAGAGTAATCAGGTCGTAGTCGCCACTGACTGCCCGCGCCAGACCTTCACGGCCGTTGTCTACCCAGTCCACGTCGAGGCCGTGGCTGCTGAGTTCGGCGACGATTTCCCGGGCGGTCACTGCGTCGTCTTCGATGGTCAAGATTCGGGTCATTGGCGGGCCTGATTGGGATTCACAACGGTGGGACACATTTTGCCAACAAAACCGCTGGTTCTTTCTAAATAAAAATTCATTCGGCGATGCAATGCATAAAACCCGCTGATATCAGCGTTTCGTTGCATTTTGCATGGTTTTCGCAAGTTCAATTTTTATAAATCTTTGAAATATATAGAGTTATTCAAATCATCGGTTTGGCACGCCGACTGCAATTATTCAGGCAGCTACTTGTAACAACATCTTTCCTGCCTGGAGCGACACAATAATGAATAGATCCTCGGATGGTTTCTATCCTGCCGCAGAAGAATCAAACGCGCGGTCGGGCGTTTCCTGGGGTGCGATTTTCGCCGGTGCCGCTGCAGCGGCAGCGTTGTCGCTGATCCTGGTATTGCTTGGCTTCGGTCTCGGTTTTTCGGCAGTTTCCCCCTGGGCCAATGAAGGCGTGAGCGCCAAGGGCCTGGGCATTTCCACGATAGTCTGGCTGGCGTTTACGCAAATCGTCGCATCGGGTCTGGGTGGCTATATTGCCGGTCGCCTGCGGGTCAAATGGGCCAACATGCACGGTGATGAAGTGTATTTCCGTGACACCGCTCACGGCTTCCTCTCCTGGTGTGTCGCCACACTGGTTGCAGCCACTCTAGTAGTCGGCTCGGTCAGCAGCATCATCAGTGGCGGCGTACAAGCCGGTGCCAGCGCTATTGGCGGTGCCGCCAGCGTTGCTACTCAGGCCGCAGGTTCTGCAGCTGGTAATACCGACAGTGATCAGTACGGCTATTTCATCGACAGCCTGTTTCGTGACGACCGTCCAGCCGCCGTCAGCGATGACGCCGCCCGTGGCACCGTTACCCGCATCTTCGTACGCAGCCTGAACGACGGCCAACTTGCCGCCGAGGACCGTACCTACCTTGCGCAACTGGTTGCCCAGCGCACCAACCTGACCCAGGCCGATGCCGAACGTCGCGTTGACGAAGTGTATGCCCGCACCCAGAAAGCCGTAGCTGACGCCAAGCAGGCCGCCAAGGAAGCTGCCGACACCGCTGCCAAAGTGGCTGCAACTACCACCTTGTGGATGTTCGTTGCGCTGCTGATCGGTGCCTTCTTCGCCAGCTTCGCTGCAACCTTCGGCGGTCGTCGTCGGGATGCGGTGGTGTATGTCGAATCTGACGCCTACGTCACCACTACTAACTCTATTCGTTAAACCAGGAGAAACCTCATGCGCTCATTACTGTTGTTCTTTCTCGGTGTACCGATCCCGATCATCATCCTGATCGCCCTGTTTATGCACTGATAGACCTGGAGCTGGTGCTCCTGCCGCTTCTGCCTCTGGTAGAAGCGGCTTTTTTGTTTATGCGCAGCTCATTCAATCGGCGTGTCGAGGAATTCTTCCAACTGCTCGGCGTACGCGGTGAACTGACTGATCCGCGGGAATTGCCCGGCATTTATCTGTTCTGGCACTACCAGCTTGGAGAAGCTCCAGGCCACCGCCACGCTGATGCCGGCTTGGTCGATCGAACCATCGGTGTTTAATGGCGCAAACTCCAGCTCGCGCTCAAGCGCCGAATAAGCCGCCGCCAGTTGTCCTTCAACCCGTTCCACCCAAGGCTCGAACTGGATTTCGGCCGGCCGCAGGTTGCGCTCGTAATAAAGCTGAACGGATTTTTCGCAGGCTGCCAGTGCCAGGCCAGTCAGGCGCAGCGCCCGCAAGCGTTGCGCGAGTTCACTGGGCATCAGCGACTTGCCCGGGCCGGCCAGCGCCTCCAGGTAGTCGATGATCAGCGTCGAATCAATCAGTACATCGCCGTTGTCCAGCACCAGGGTCGGTGCCTTCACCACGGGATTGATCTGCTGGAACTGCTCGAAGTGACGAAACACCGACACCGACTGATGTTCCAGGGCGATGCCCAGGCACTTGGCGGAAATGGCGACGCGCCGCACATAAGGCGAATCCAGCATTCCGATCAACTTCATAGATATTCTCCTTGGGGATGGCCATTGCCGACGCTCAACCTTAGCTCAGGTTCGGCGCGGTGCAATAGATGAAGCGGTGGGCCGCCGTTTGTCCTCTATATACAGCCACTGGATTGAATTTCTTGCTATAAACGCACTCCGATAACCACTGCAACGACTGCCGCAGAGCATTTTCGGGGTCTTGTCGGACAAATTCACTGTCTTTTCAGTTGCTGAGGCCTCAAGTCGGCCTTAGACTGCCGCCCCTCGTAAATTGAGTGCCGGGTGGCGCTTGGAATAAATGGCGCCTTTGCGTTGGCCTTCCGAGGCCCAGCGGAACGCTCCCTAATTCGCCTTAATGCACGTTTTTTTATAGAGATATCAATGACAAAGGACAAGTTGCTGGCCATGCCGGCGGATGACTACATGAATGCCGAGCAACATGCTTTTTTCTCCGAGCTGTTGCAGAACATGAAAGTCGAAACCCACGAGCGCATCGAACAGAACCGCATCGCCATCGAGAGCCTGGACACCCCAGCCGATCCGGCCGATGCTGCTTCCGTTGAAGAAGAGCGTACCTGGTTGGTCAACGCGATCGATCGCGACCAGCGCATGCTGCCTCAGTTGGAACAAGCCCTGGAGCGCATCAAGGAAGACAGCTTCGGCTGGTGCGATGACAGCGGCGAGGCCATCGGCCTCAAGCGTCTGCTGATCAGCCCGACCACCAAGTACTGCATCGAAGCGCAAGAGCGTCACGAACAGATCGACAAGCACCAGCGTCAGGCCTGATTTAGTTTCGTAGCGCCCCCATCGCGGGCAAGCCTTGCTCCCACAGGTCCCATGCGGACTATGCAGGAGCCAGGCTTGCCCGCGATGCTTTTGCACGTCTGCAGAAAACCTCACACGCTTCTATTGATCTGCTGCAAGACCCACGACTAATGGACCATGGATAATGGCCATGTAGTGGCGTTAAATGCGGATACAACAATTAGAAGATACGTGGGGTGACGAAGATGACGAGAGACGGATCTCTGGTTGGGCCAGTGCCGGCAGCAGTACCGGCGACACGCAACCGCTGGCTTACGCCGACGTTGCAAAGCGTGGCGCTGCTGCTCCTGCTATGGGGCATCTCGCTGGGAGGCTGGTCGCTGGCTGTCGGCCTGCCGCTGGCCATGCTGATTGTCTGGCTGCCGCGCCTGCGCCAGCGCACCGCTGTTGAGCTGCCTGGCGACCAGTGCGACGGCATCGCCGAGTTGACCCGCGATCTTTCCTACGCCACCAGCCACAATGCGCTGTCAGCCGCGGGAGTCGCGTACTCGGTCAAGCAATTGGCCGACCGTCTGCAGTCGCAATTGGGTGCTGCCGCGCAAATCGTCAGCAGCGCCGAGGTGCTGATCGCCACCGAACAAGTCACCTCACAGCTCAGCCAGCAAGCCCTGGGCGCCGCCAGCGAGGCGCATCACAGCAGCGCGGCCGGGCGTTCGCAGCTGGTCGAATCGATCACGCGCATGCACCAGCTCAGCCAGCGCGCCAGCAGCAGCCGGGAAATGATCGAAGCCTTGAGCCTGCGCAGTGACGATATCCAGCGGGTCACGCTGGTCATCCAGTCCATCGCCAGCCAGACCAATCTGCTGGCCTTGAACGCGGCCATCGAAGCGGCCCGTGCGGGTGAACACGGCCGTGGTTTTGCGGTGGTCGCCGATGAAGTGCGCGGCCTGGCTGCACGCACCGCGACGGCCACCGGTGAAGTCGGTGAAATGGTCGCCGACATCCAGCAACGCACCGCGCAGGTGGTGGAGCAGATTCGTCAGTTGTCCAGCGACCTCGACCAGGGTGTCGAGCAGGTCGAGCAAACCGGCCAGCACCTGGAGAACATTGCGCGGCTGGCGGCGGGAGTCGAGAATCAGGTAGGCGAGATCGCCCAGGGCGCGGCGACCAATCGCGAGCAACTGGACAGCCTGTTTCACGCCATCGAGCAAATGCGCAGCGATCTGGCGGTCAGCGACCAGCAGACCCGGCGCCTGGCCCTGGCGGCGGTGCAAATGGAAGGGCAGGCCGAAACCATCAGTGAGCGCCTCGCCGAAGTTGGCCTGGACGACTACCACCAACGCATCTACGACCTTGCCCTTGAAGGCGCAAGCCAGATCACGGCGCGTTTCGAGGCTGACATTGACCAGGGGAAAATCAGCCTTGATGACCTGTTCGATCGCAGCTACCAGGCAATCCCGAACACTGATCCGGCAAAATTCCATACCCGTTTCGATCGTTATACCGACCAGACATTGCCGACCATTCAGGAGCCACTGCTGGCGCGTCACGAAGGCCTGGTGTTCGCCATCGCCTGCACCCAGCAAGGTTACGTGCCGACCCACAACAAAATATTCAGCCAGCCTTTAACCGGCGATGCGCAGATGGACGCGCTGCACAATCGCACCAAGCGCAAGTTTGCCGATCGCACGGGAATTCGCTGTGGCAGCCACCAGCAACCGGTGCTCCTGCAAACCTACACCCGCGACACTGGCGAATTGATGCACGATCTCTCGGTGCCGATCCTGCTCAAAGGGCGTCATTGGGGTGGTTTGCGCCTGGGCTATAAACCAGAGAGCCCGCGCTGACCGGGCGGCCATTGTTACCGGTTCGGCAACGAAGCTGTGCAGCGGCGTTGCTGTTTCCTCGCAAGGAAACTCATTAACCTGACGATATCGTTAGGCGGCTAATGAATTGAGCGAGGCAATATGCAAAGCAAAGTGGATGTCGCGGTGATGATTGGCAGCGCGGTGCCTTCGAATCTGCGGGCGATGGGGCAAAGCGTGTGCTGGGTGGTCCTGCTCAACGGAGAGCGGCGCGGGACGGCATTTGCCAGTCGTAATGAAGCCCAGGAGTGCAAGGCTGCCTGGTTGGCGCAATTGAGCGCCGCCCAACCTGGCAGCCTGCATTGAGTGCGCTGCTTAGTGAACCTGGTGCATGCGCAGGTTGAGGTCGTCGACCACCCGCGCCCAGTCAGCATCCTCACGCAATTGTTCTTTGAGGAAACCGGCCTGCTGCGGAGTCCAGAAATCGGCGTCGATGAGTTTCTTGTCGTCGGGGAGGGGGGAGTGGCTGGCGATGAAGTCGTCGATAGCCTTCTCGCTGGAATCCAGGCCTAGTTGGTCAAACAGGCCTTTCAAATCATGTGTAGGTGCATCCATGTTGATCTCCTTGAGTGTCGCGTCGAGTGCGAGTGCTGAAGTACGGCTCATTGCATCTGAGGCGGCCGCGCTCCAGGAGTTCGATAGCGATGTTCGAAAGCAGGGCAAGCATAGACTGCAAACTGATTTTCAGGCTTTTAACGCGCCTTCGTCGACCGCGAGTTTGAGTGCCTTGGCTGCTTCCTTGGCGGCGGTGGCGGCAACGTCGGCAGTCTTGAACCAGCGGTCTTTTTCGACCTGGTGAAAGGTGACAGTGGTCAGCGGCGGTTTGGCACGCATGATGATGACTGCCTGGAATTCGCCTTCGACTTCCCTGACGTCGCCCCGGATAAAAAATTCGCCGATATCAAATTCCGTCACGTCGCAGCCTTCCCTTGAGAATATTCTGTTGTTTTAGAACGTCGCCCGCCGGTGGGGCGACTTTCATTGGTCGGGCAGTATGGCAGCAGTTGCCTGCCGGCGGCTGAGATAAGTCGCCGGCATGACGAAACGCCTGTCGAAGAAAATGGAGGGAACGCTCAGCGGCGTGATTCAAGTGAACGGGCGAGGGCGCAGGCTTCATTATGGTTGGCGCGGAAACCTCTTACATGACCAGTGGAAATTTCTTTGATATGGAAAAAGGCACTTCCGGCCAGAACCACCTGGAAGCGTGGCTCTTCAGGGCCGGAAGGCTGCTCGTGAAAGTCGGCAAAACTTGGCCGATTGAGGGCCTGCAGGTGATTGGAAGAGGGGTGAAACTGTTGGCTGAAGTGTGTTTGTGTGCACATATGAAGTCCTTTTCGTGGGTTAACCGACGTCTGTACGTCGTTATGGGTAGTCTCCAAGAGCTTCGCTGCTCTAGAATCACCCGCAGTGCCGGGCGTCCGCGCCTATCTAAAGCAATTTTTGCCTGGCGATCTGTCGGAAAAGTGCTTTTTTCAAAGGGATTTTTCCCTAAAGTTGATAGTCCGTTTTCTCCGGCGTAAAAAAAGGCGTTTTCCTTCAAGTCTTGAAGAACGCCAGGCAGGACGACGTGGGTGGTATTCCATTATTCTGCTCGTCCGGGAATTCAACTCGGTTCATGTGTCATTTCGGCATTGCCGCTATTTTCTGCCGTGCGCCAGTTTCGCGTGCGGCGTCATTTCAGATGTGGGGATGTTTCCTTGGCAGTAAGTAATCTCGATATGCATGCTTTGTTCGTGCTGGGTGATCTGCGCGCAAAGCTGGTTAAACAATTTCAATCACGTTTCGTTTACATCACCGAACAAAACGCCGAAGGCATCTACATTGCCGAAATCGACACCGAAGAGTCGCTGGTCGTCGATGACAAACCAGGCCTCAAGCTCAAGGTCGGCGATCACTTCAGCGCCTCTGTGCTGCCCAGTCGCGAAGGCGGCAAACTGGATATCAAGTTTCGCGAAATCAAACTGACCGTTTACGGCTTGGGCGATTACGCGTTCGTGACCACGGCTGATGGCCACGGCATCGTGTTCAAGGAAGGCCATAGCGTGGTGATGGTGTTTGCCGCTAACCAGCAGTTGCAGGAAGGTTTGACCAAGACGCTCAAGGCTGTCACCGCCAAGGCCGCCAAGTGGCGCAAGGGTGAACTGGTGACCTTCAAGGCCAGCGAGTAATCGGTCGCTGCTGCAGGAAATTTCCTAATATTGATTCATGCCCCTCGAAAACAGGAACCTCTACTACAGTCAGTGGACTGAGTATTTTGAGGCTTGCGGTCTTCTGCCCGGCCATCCTGCTATTGCTGTGAACAGCACGAGGTGCAAAGCATGAAAGGATTACGACGGTTGCTGGCCGCTGTCCTGGCCACTGGCGCATTGTTCGTTTCATCCGGTCCGGTGGCTGCTGCCCAGGCGCCCATCCATTTCGCCGACCTGAACTGGGAAAGTGGCAGCCTGATCACCGATATCCTGCGGATCATTGTCGAGAAGGGCTACGGGCTGCCTACCGATACGTTGCCAGGGACCACCATCACCTTGGAAACCGCGCTGGCCAACAACGATATCCAAGTGATCGGTGAGGAATGGGCCGGGCGCAGTCCGGTCTGGGTCAAGGCTGAGGCCGAAGGCAAGGTGGTGAGCCTGGGCGATACGGTCAAAGGTGCGACTGAAGGTTGGTGGGTGCCGGAGTATGTGATCAAGGGCGATCCGGCCAAGGGCATCAAGGCCGTGGCGCCAGACCTGCGCAGCGTCAGCGACCTGCCCAAGTACAAGGACGTGTTCAGCGATCCGGAATCCCCCGGCAAGGGCCGTTTTCTCAACAGCCCGATCGGCTGGACTTCCGAGGTGGTCAACAAACAGAAGCTCAAGGCCTATGGGCTGGACGACAGCTACGTGAACTTTCGCAGCGGCTCCGGGGCGGCCCTGGATGCCGAGATCAGTTCTTCTATTCGTCGGGGCAAGCCGATCCTGTTCTATTACTGGTCGCCTACGCCGTTGCTCGGACGCTTCAAGTTGATCCAACTGGAAGAACCGCCGTTCAATGCCGAAGCCTGGAAGACCCTCACCGACGCCGACAATCCAAACCCACAGCCGACCCGTTCGCTGGCCTCGAAGCTGTCGATCGGCGTGTCCACCCCATTCCAGAAGCAATACCCGCAGATTGCCGAGTTTTTCAGCAAGGTCGATTTCCCGATCGATCCGTTAAACAAGGCGTTGGCTGATATGAGCGAAAAACACACGGCGCCGCGTCAGGCCGCCGAAGCGTTCATGAAGGCGCATCCGCAGGTGTGGCAGGCCTGGGTGCCCAAGGATGTCGCCGCCAAAGTGGCTGCCGAGTTGAAGTGAGTTTGGGCCTGCCCTTACATAATCGTGCGGGGAGGTTCATCCTGCGCCGACATTTCACGCTGGAAGTTTGACTATGAGCCTGGTAATTGCGCAATGGATGGCTGCCATCTTCCTCCTGATCAGCCTGGTCCACCTGTACTGGGCGGCAGGTGGCAAGTTGGGCAGCGAGGCCGCAGTGCCGCGAGTGCCGGAGGAGGGCGCCCAAGGCTCCAGGCCGGCCTTCAAGCCTTCAGGGTTCGCCACGCTGCTGGTGGCGGTCGGCCTGTTGCTGATAGCGATGCTGGTGTGCCTGCGGGTCGGCCTGTACCTGCCGACGGTACATCACTGGTCGCTGCAATGGGTGATCAGTGCCATTGCGATGCTGATGTTCGCCCGGGCGATCGGCGATTCGAACCTGGTGGGGTTTTTCAAGCAGGTAAAGAATTCGCAATTTGCCCGCCTGGATACCTGGGCGTATTCGCCGTTGTGTGTGGTGCTGGGGGCGGGGTTGCTGGCAGTGGCATGGATCTGAGCAGTGGCCCGCGGCTCAACTCCCGCTTTCCATGCTCCGGCTACTGACCTCGGCAGGCACGTCATCCCCGGCCATGCGCTTGCGAAACAATGCTGCCCGAGCCAGCAGCAAGGTGGTGACCGGCACCGTCAGCGCCAGCAGGATCGGGATCAGCCAGGCGTGCAGCACGGGCGCCGACTTGAGCGCCGAGAAGTAGATGATCGAGGCCAGCGCCACGCTCCAGGCGCCTAGTGTCGAAGCCAGTGCTGGCGGATGCATGCGCTGGAAATAATCCTTCATGCGCAGCAGCCCGACGGCCCCGACCAGCGCAAACAGGCTGCTGAGCACCAGCAGGATCGCCACCGGCACTTCAATCCACAAAGACAGTTCCGCGTTCATTCGATCACCTCGCCGCGCAGGAGGAATTTCGCCAGGGCAAATGAGCCGACGAAGCCGAACAGCGCGATCAGCAGCGCTGCCTCGAAGTAGGTGTCACTGGCATACCGGATCCCGAGGGTGAGCATCATCAGCATCGCCACGATGTACAGGTAGTCCAGCGCCAGTACCCGGTCTTGTGCCGAAGGGCCCTTGAACAGCCGGATCAGGGTCAGGACCATGGCCAGCGAGAAGATGAACAGGCTCAGCAGGATCGCATTCGATAGCAACGGGCTCATTCGAAGATCTCCATCAGGGGGCGTTCGTAGGTCGCCTTGAAGTGCTCGATGAACAGCGCTTCGTCATCCAGGTCGAACACATGCAGCAGTAGAATGCTGCGGTCCAGCGCCAACTCCGACCAGACGGTGCCGGGGACCACCGTGGTGATCATCGACAAAGCCGCCAGGCCATTGGCGTCGCGCAGGTCCAGCGGCACCTTGATGAAGCGCGAGCGCGGCGGTCGGCGGCCGGCATTGAGCACGCTCCAGGCGACTGCCAGATTGGATACCACCACGTCACGACCCACCAGCAGGAACAGGCGCAGGATCACCCCGGGCCGGCGAATGCGCACCGGCAGTGGCCGCAACTTGCGCATCATCAGCGGTGCGCAGACGCCGAGAATCGCGCCCAGCAGCACATTACCCGGGCTGATCGACAGGTTCAGCGCCAGCCACAAGACCCACAGGGCCAGCGTCAGCCAGGGTGCAGGAAACAGGCGTTTCATGGGCGCACCTCCGCAATCGCCGCTTTTGCTTCGGGGCTGGGCACGGCGCGAGTGCCGAGCACCGCCATCACGTACTGCTGGGGATTGTTCAGGGCGTCTGCCGCGGCCTGGGTGTAGCGCAGCAGCGGCTCGGCCTTGAAGGTCAGCGCTATGCTCAGACCGAGCAACGCGAAGATCGGCACGCATTCAAAACGCCGCAGTAGCGGTGAAGGGCGCTCCTCCGGCGTCCAGAAACGTTGGATGCCCAGGCGCGAGAAGGCGATCAGCGATGTCAGCCCCGAGATGATCAGCAGTGCCAGCAGGCCCCACGCGGCATTCGACACCGGTTCGTCGCTGCCACTGCCCAGGCCCATGGGGTTGAGCAGGGCGTGCAGCAAGCCGAGCTTGCCGATAAACCCCGAAAGCGGCGGCATGCCGATGATCAGCAGGGAGCAGGCGATAAAGCTCAGGCCCAGGAAGGCCATGGTCCAGGGAATGACCTGGCCGACTACGGCTTTCTGTTCATCATCGAGGTTGATGCCTTTGGCCGGCTGCAGGGATTCCATGGGCCGTGGCAGCAAGTCGCCGTCATCGAACAGCGGTATTTCATTGGCCGAGCGCGAACGTTCGATCAACTCCGCCAGCAGGAACAGGGCGCTTAGCGCCAGGGTCGAGCTGACCAGGTAGAACAGCGCCGCGCCAATCAGCTTGGGCTGGGCGAAGCCAATGGACGCCAGCAGAATCCCTGCCGACACCAGGATGCTCAGGCTGGCCAGGCGTTCCAGGCGCTGGGCGGCAATGATCGCCACCGCCGCGCAGACAATGGTCGCCATGCCGCCGTAGATCAGCCAGTCGCCGCCAAAATACGCCGACGCCCCGGCTTGCCCGGAAAACAGCAGGGTCCACAGGCGCAGCAAGGTGTAGACGCCGACCTTGGTCATGATCGCAAACATCGCCGCCACTGGGGCGCTGGCGGCGGAATAGGCCGGGACCAGCCAGAAATTCAGCGGCCACATGCCGGCCTTGGCCAGAAACGCCACCGCCAGAATCGCCGCGCCGGCGTGCAACAAGCCGCGATCGGCCTCTGGCACCAGGGGGATTTTCAGCGCCAGGTCGGCCATGTTGAGGGTGCCGGTGACCCCGTAGATCAGCGCCGCGCCAATCAGGAACAACGACGAGGCCAGTAGGTTGATCGAAATGTAATGCAAGCCGGCCGAGACTCGAGAGCGTCCCGAGCCGTGCAGCATCAGCCCGTAGGAGGCGGCCAGCAGCACTTCGAAGAACACGAACAGGTTGAACAGGTCGGCGGTCAGGAACGCGCCATACAGCCCCATCATCTGGATCTGGAACAGCGCGTGGAAGCTCGACCCGGCACCATCCCAGCGGGCCATCGCAAACAGCAGGGCGCTGACGCCGATGATCCCGGTCAGTACCAGCATCATTGCCGAGAGCCGATCGACCACCAGTACGATGCCGAAGGGTGCCTGCCAGTTACCCGGCAGGTACACGCCGATGGAACCGGGAATGCCGGTCTGCATGGTCCATTGCAGCAACAGGACGGCAATGCCCAGGCCCACCAGGCTGGAGAACAGGTTGATCCTGGCCTTCAGCGGGCGGTGTTTTTCCCCGAGCATCAGCATCACCGCAGCGGTCAGCAGCGGCAGCAAAATGGGTGCGGCGATCAGGTGCGGCATCAGGTTCATTCCTTAGGCTCCCGGCCGTCCACATGGTCGGTTCCGGTCAGGCCCCGGGAAGCCAGCAGCACCACCAGGAACAGTGCGGTCATGGCGAAGCTGATGACGATGGCGGTCAGCACCAGCGCTTGCGGCAATGGGTCGGTGTAGTGCAGCAGGTCCTGGGGCACGCCGTCCTTGATGATCGGTTCCTTGCCGATGAACAGGCTGCCCATGCTGAAGATGAACAGGTTGACGCCGTAGGACAGCAGGCACAGGCCCATGACCACCTGGAACGTTCGCGGTCGCAGGATCAGCCACACACCGGAGGCAGCCAGGACGCCGATGGCGATTGCGATGACTTCTTCCATCAGACGGCTCCTTTACTGGCGACGGATTTGGGCAGGGCCGCAGTCTTGTGTCCACGGACCGACTGGTGGGCGAGGGCGGTGAGGATCAGCAAGGTCGAACCCACGACCACCGAGTACACGCCAATGTCGAAGAACAGGGCGCTGGCGATGTGGATGGCGCCGAACACCGGCAGGTCGAAATGCCAGGTATGGGTGGTCAGGAATGGATACCCGACGGCCATTGCCCCAAGCCCGGTGACCGTGGCGAACAACAGCCCGGTGCCCATCCAGCGCAGTGGCCGCAGGCTCATTTGCGCCTCGACCCACTGGGTCCCGGCGACCATGTATTGCAGGATGAACGCGACCGACATCACCAGCCCGGCCACGAACCCGCCACCGGGCTGGTTGTGGCCGCGCATGAACAGGTAGATCGACACTACGAAGGCGATCGGCAGCAGCAGGCGCACCAGCACCGCCGGCACCATCATAAAGCCCAGGGCGGTGTCGCTGGCCTGGCGCGGGTTGACCAGGTCGGTCACCACGTCGGGCGCCAGCAGGCGCTGCTGAGCCGGCAATTGCAGGCTTTCTTTCGGTGGGCGGAAGCGTCGCAACAGGGCGAATACGGTCAGCGCCACGGCGGCCAGCACGGTGATTTCTCCAAGGGTGTCGAAGCCGCGGAAATCCACCAGCATCACGTTGACCACGTTGCTGCCGCCGCCTTCGGGCAAGGCGCGGCTGAGGTAGAACGAGGAGATGTCGTTGGGCGTCTGGCGCGTCAGCATGGCGTAGGACAACAGCGCCATGCCGCCACCGACGGCGGTCGACAACAGCAAGTCGCGCAGGCGCCGGATGCGTGCCTTGCGCAAGGTGCTTGGCAAGGGCGAGACCTCTTCGATCCGCCGCGGCAGCCAGCGCAGGCCGAGCAGGATCAGGACCGTGGTCACCACTTCGACCACCAGTTGCGTCAGGGCCAGGTCCGGCGCGGAGAACCAGACGAAGGTGATACAGGTCATCAGGCCACAAACGCTGACCATGGTCAGGGCTGCCAACCGGTGATACTTGGCCTGCCAGGCGGCGCCCAGGGCACAGGCGATCGCCAGAAGCCAGAGGGTGACGAATACCGCCGAGCCAGGAATTTTCGGCCGGTCGCCCCAGGTCAGGCTGCCGTGCAGCATCGGGATCAGGCCGACCAGCACGGCGGCGAGCACCACCAGGAACAGCTGGGTCTGCAGGCGCTTGGTGCTGATCCGCCGCTCCAGGCGTCGCGCCAGGCGCATCATCACCACCAGGCTGCGTTCGAACTGGCGCTTGCCGTTGAAGCGACCAATCAGCGGCGGGTACTTGAAGCGTCCGCGCTTGAGCTGGTTGCGCAGCAGCAGGTAGAGAACGATGCCGCCGGTCATGGCAATCAGGCTCATGATCATCGGCGCATTCCAGCCGTGCCAGATGGCCAGGCTGTATTCCGGCAAAACGCCGCCGACCACGGGCAGCGCAGCGGCGGCCAGCAGTGGCCCCACGACCTGAGCCGGGAAAATCCCAACGACCAGGCAGGCGAACACCAGCAATTCAACCGGCGCCCGCATCCAGCGTGGCGGCTCGTGCGGGGTGTGGGGCAGGTCGGTGGCAGTCGGGCCGAAGAACACGTCGGCGGTAAAACGCAGCGAGTAGGCGACGCTGAAAGTCCCGGCAATGGTCGCGACGATCGGCAAGGTCATTTCGACCCAGGCCGTGGCATTGATGAATACGGTTTCGGCGAAGAACATCTCTTTTGACAGGAAACCGTTAAGCAGCGGCACGCCGGCCATGGAGGCGCTGGCAACCATGGCCAGCGTGGCGGTGTAGGGGATCAGTCGGATCAGGCCACTGAGCTTGCGAATGTCGCGGGTGCCACTTTCGTGGTCGATGATCCCGGCGGCCATGAACAGCGACGCCTTGAAGGTGGCGTGGTTGAGGATGTGAAACACCGCAGCCACAGCGGCCAGCGGGCTGTTCAGGCCCAGCAGCAGGGTGATCAGGCCCAGGTGGCTGATGGTCGAGTAGGCCAACAGACCCTTGAGGTCGTTCTGGAACATTGCGCAGTACGCGCCCAGCAACAGGGTGCAGGCTCCGGCGCCGCTGACGATGTAGAACCATTCTTCACTGCCGGACAATGACGGCCAGAGTCGCGCCAGCAGGAACACCCCGGCCTTGACCATGGTCGCCGAGTGCAGATAGGCCGAGACCGGAGTCGGTGCCGCCATGGCATGGGGCAGCCAGAAGTGAAAGGGGAATTGCGCGCTTTTGCTCAGGGCGCCGATCAGGATCAGGGGAAGCAGAACAGGATAAAGGGCATGTGCGCGAATCAGCTCGCCGGCGGCCAGGACCTTGTCCAGGTCATAGCTGCCAACCACATGGCCAAGCAGGATAACCCCCGCCAGCAGGCACAAACCGCCGGCGCCCGTGACCATCAGCGCCATGTAGGCGCCGCGTCGCGCATCGGCGCGGTGGTGCCAATAGCCGATCAGCAGGAATGAAAAGAGGCTGGTCAGCTCCCAGAAGAACACGATCTGGATCAGGTTGCCGGAGATCACGAGCCCGAGCATGGCGCCCATGAACGCCAGGAAAAACGCGAAGAAGCGCGGTACCGGATCGTCCGGTGACATGTAGTAACGAGCGTACAGCGAGACCAGGGTGCCGATGCCCAGCACCAGCATGGAGAACAGCCAGGCGAAGCCGTCCATGCGCAGGACGAAGTTCAGCCCAAGGCTGGGCAGCCAGAAAAACTCCTCGCGAATCACGCCGCCGTCGGCGATTTGCGGGTACAGCAAGCCGACCTGGATGGTGCCTATGAGAGCGACCAGGCCAGCGAGCAATGATTCGGTGTTACGCGCGTTGTGCGGCAGCATGGCCGCCACACAGCTGCCGATAAAGGGCAGAAGCAGTAGAACTATCAGGGACATAGGCTTCTAATCTGCGGAGGTTTGTGAAGCATCATACGTGCCAGTCCGCAGATTACCAAACGCGAACCTGTGGCAGAATCCTACACGGGTTGCGGAAAAGTCCCGCATTTGCTGGTTTGACATTCTGTGACATGCACGTCTGGCCTCTTCGCGAGCAAGCCCGCTCCCACAGAGGATCTTCGGTGAATGCAGGATTTGTGTATGCCGCAGATCAACTGTGGGAGCGGGCTTGCCCGCGAAGACTATCGGTCAACCGCCGCAAATATTGCCGGTTAGCGCAGGGTTTCCCTCTCCAGGTCTTCAGCCGCCACCACCACCTTACCCTTGGTCTTCAACTCACTGACGATCACCGCCGCCACAATCAAACCCGCGCCCACCAGGGCAATCGCCGGCAAACGCTCCCCGGCAATCCGCCCGACAATTCCTGCCCATACCGGCTCACCGGCATAGATCAACGTGGCGCGGGTCGGCGAGACGCTTTTCTGGGCCCAGTTCATCGCCACCTGAATCGCCGCGCTGGCTGCCCCCAGGCCCAGGGCGCTGCACAGCAGCAACCAGGAAAAGTCCGGAATAGGTTCCTGGGTCGGCACCACCAGCAGGAACGACAGCACCGAGGTCACCGCCAATTGCACCACGGTCACCCGGCGCACATCGACCTGACCGGCAAAGGTACTGATCAGAATGATTTCCGCAGCAATCGCCACGGCGCTGATGAGGGTGGCAATTTCCCCCGGGCTGAAATTCAACGAAGCCCCAGCGGGCCCCGACAGCAACATCAACCCGGTGAACGCCAGCATGATCCCGATGCTCGGCATCAGGCCCGGACGCCGCCCCAGCACCAGCCATTGCAACAACGGTACAAAGGGCACATACAGCGCGGTTATGAACGCCGACTGGCTGCTCGGAATGCTCTGCAACCCCACCGTCTGCAAGCCATAGCCGAGCATGATCGCCACGCCGATGAAGGATCCGGCCTTGAGCTCGAACAGCGTCAGGTCACGCAGGTGCCGCCAGGAAAACAGTGCGACGATGAGGGCGGCGGCAGCGAATCGCAGGCCGACGAAAAACATCGGTCCGCTGACAGTCATCGCATGTTGTACCAGCAGGAAAGTCCCGCCCCAGACCATGGTGATCAACACCAGCACGCACTCGGCCTTGCTGAATCGCGAGAAGCGCAGAGAAGTATTGTGGGGAGAGTTCACTGACGTCATGTCCTTGCGCGCTACCTGAGGGGGACGCACAATGCGTCGAATGTTGCGCAGTATACTGCCCAACCCTACCGAGTGAGCAATATAGTGCACAAAGATTCCACGCAAAGGGCCTCGGTCCTGCAACACGTCAGCCTCAATGTCCGGCGCCTGCGGCATGCCGCCGATATGAGCCAGACGGCGCTCGCGGAAAAATCCGGGGTCAGCCGGCGGATGCTGGTGGCGATCGAGGCGGGTGAAAAGAACGTCAGCCTGACTACCCTCGATCGAGTCGCCGAAGCCCTCGACGTCGCGTTCAGCGACCTGATCCAGGCCCCCGATGCCCGCGATCCGAGTCGCATCAATGAACTGGCCTGGGCCGGAACCATTCCTGGCAGCAAGGCGGTGTTGCTGTCCAAGGCCAGTGCCACCCGCGCGGTGGAACTCTGGGAGTGGCGCCTGGAACCGGGCGAGCACTATCCCTCCGAACCTGATGCCGATGGCTGGAGCGAACAGCTCTACGTGTTTGAAGGTTGCCTGACGCTGATGCTCGGTGATGTGCCGCACACCATCGCAGCCGGGGAGTTCTACATGTTTGCCAGCAACCAGCCGCACTCCTATCGCAATGACGGCGAGGTCGCCGCGCGTTTCGTGCGTAACGTGGTGATCTGAACTGTTGGCTTGGCAACAGTAGATCAACACTTTGGCTGATTGCGAGTGCAGCTTCTAAACCGAATCTGCAGACAATCCCCCGAAATCCAGCGGTTTGAAACGAGGCACGGGATCTGCATTGTCTGGGTAACTTTCAGAACTGCAGCACCCCACCAGCCCAGCGGACCACTGCACGCTTTTGCCCATGAACAGAGGGTTATTCCCATGAGCGTGCACCCACTCAAATCTCAAGCCGATGCGCACTTCAACCAATATTTAATCAGCGCTCCCCGTGCCCTGGGACAGTTACAGCGCAGGGCCCAGGTCAGTCCGCTGCAGCCGGCGCTGTGGCAGCAACGTCGCGGGCAATGGCAGGTGTGGCGCTGGATCGACGTGTTGCGCGATGTCGAACGTTTGGCCGATGGCTTGCGCCAGCAGGGTTTCAGCCAGGCATCGCGGCTGGCCGTGAGTGGTACTCGCGCGCCGGACCAGGTACTGCTGGCCTTGGCAGCGTTGCGCAATGGCGGCCAGGTGCTGAGCATGCCGGATGCCGGGAATGCCGAGTCACTGCAGCCAGCGCTCCTGCGCAGCCGGGCCAGTCACGCTTTCCTGCCGGGTGCGCCCCACCGGCGACAGTTCGGCTTGGCGCTGCTGGACTTCGACGAATTGCTGGGCCCGAGTGAATCTGCTCATCACTTCCTGCGTTGGGGCCAGTACCCGCAGATCCGCTGCGAGGAGGCGGACGGCCTCGGCGAGCTGCTCGAACAGTGGCTGCACGGCGGCCATGTCCTGGCGTTTACGCAAAGCCCTGACAGCGCCCGCCGCGATCGAGGCGCAGGCCCGCCATCGCTACTTTGGTACTGCTTGATGACGCTCCCGCGGATTTGGCGCTTATTATCGTCCCATGACTTCCATTCAGGAAAACACTGATCTGTGAGAACGCCATGAGTGAAATCCCGCGCGGGCAGGCCAACGACGCCATCCGCCAAGCTGACATCCTGATCATCGGCGGCGGCCTCAGTGGCGCGATGTTGGCCGTGCAGCTGCTGCGCCTGCCGGGCAAACGCTCGGTGCTGGTGATCGAACCCCGGCCCGAGCTGGGTCGGGGCGAGGCCTACAGCGCGGTCGAACTGGGCCACACGCTTAACGGTAACGCGGCGCGGATGAGCGTCGATCCGGACAATGCCGACGACCTGACGCAGTGGCTGACCGAGCATATCGCGGCGGGCGGCTGGCCTGAGTCCGATCAGCAGCATGTGCCGATCAGCCAGTTGTTCCCGCCACGCGGGCTGTTCGGCGAGTATGTGCAACAACGTCTGGCGCAAGCCCGGGCGCTGGGCGCGGTGAACGGATCAAGTGTCGAACACGTGCAGGCGCAGGTGGTAGACCTGGAGCACTTGGCCGATGGCGTGCGACTGATCTTGAGCGATGGGCAACGCCTGCAGGGCGCTTTCGCGGTGCTGGCCACCGGAATGTTTCCCGCCGCACGCACGCCCCAGACCCAATCGAGCGGTTTGAACGCCGCGGCACTCGATCCATGGGACGTGGCTGCGATGCGCCAGCTGGATCCGCAGTCGACGGTCTTGATCATCGGCTCCGGGCTGACCATGGTGGATGCCGTGGTCTCGTTGGAGCAGGCCGGACACCGTGGACCGATCGAAGTGTTTTCCCGGCACGGCCTGCTGCCCCATGTACGCCGTCAGCCACCGGCCTGGCCCGACTTTCTCGCCGAAGACCAGGGCATTCGTACGCCGCGGCAACTGGTTCGCGAACTGCGCCGGCATTGTCGGCACGCCATCGCCCAGGGTATCGACTGGCAAGCGCCGTTGGATACGGTGCGGGTGCACATTCCACGCCTGTGGAGCCAGGCAACGGACGAGCAACGTCGGCAGTTCGTGCGGCACGTGCGCCCTTGGTGGGAAAGCCATCACCATCGCTCGCCGCCCTTGAGCGCCGAGTTGGTGGCGCGGTTGCATGGGGAAGGGCGGCTGCGGATTCAGGCAGCGTCGTTCAAGGGGCTTGAGCCTTCGTCGGGGCATGGGGTGGGCATCCGCATTCGCCGCCGCGGTGAGTCGGTGGAATGTGTGGTCAGGGGGGCGGCGTTGATCAATTCCAGTGGCATCGAATATGACTGGCGGCGGGTGGCGCGACCTCTGCCCAGGCAGTTGCTGGCCCGCGGCTTGATCCAGCCTGGACCGCTGGCGCTGGGAATCGCGGCGGCGGTGGACGGCGCGGTGATCGGCGCTGACGGAGGAGTCTGCGGCCGGCTGTTCGCCATGGGGCCGCCGTTGCGTGGCATGTGGTGGGAAAGTACAGCGGTGACGGACGTGGCGCTGCAGGCCAAAGCGCTGGCCCTCAGACTCACTCAATAACTGTAGGAGCAAAGCTTGCTCGCGATGGCGTCAGTCGGCTCACATCAATGCTGAATCTGAGCCCGCCATCGCGAGCAGGCTCGCTCCTACAGTGGCGACGCGCAAATCAATAACGCTGATACTTCGAGCCGAATTCAGGGCGGTTCTCAGCCACATACAGTTTGCTCGCCTGAACATCCTTGCGCTCAATGCCCACGGTATTGACGTTCAACGTCGCCGGTTGGGTAACCGTCGCCGCAGCAACGACCTGCGAAGTTGCATGGGGCGCGGCCATGGCCGAAGTGGCACCGAGGACCGACAGGGCAAATCCAACACCGATGATAGTTTTCATGAGGTAGCTCCAGAACGTGGGAAGAAGATGTGGCCACTGTAGGGCTGGAGCCCCCTGATGAAAAAACACCCGTGCGCATAGTCTTTATCAAGGACGTTGATCCGCGAGTGCGGGTTCAGTCCTGTCGCGCCGAGGCTTCGAGAACATTTCTTCAGGTAATTGCCGACCCGTTCGCCGATCATTTTGTATCGGACTGTATCCATCGCCCCGTCGGACACCTTATGCCGCAATCACGCGGGTTTTGCGACACAAGGCAGATACCTCAGCCCGGCTTAATCGGCTGCAGCGAGAGCAGCCCTCTCATCCGCCACCTGCAGGAGCACCCTGACGTGAACAACGCCTTGTCGAACATTAGATCCACTCAACGCCGGCGCCTGGTCGGTTCTTCGCTACTTGCTGCGGTCATGCTGCAGTTGGGTGCCCTCGGTGTGGCCAATGTGCAGGCCAGCACACCCGCAGCTGCGGTCAGCGTCAAGGTCGATCCCTCTCCCGTGTTTGGCCCGTTGAAGCACGTGCAGGCCGGATTGCTCAATGTCGCTTATGCCGAGGTGGGGCCGGCTGACGGCCCGGTGGTCATTCTGCTGCATGGCTGGCCTTATGACATTCACAGCTATTCCGAGGTGGCGCCACTGCTCGCGGCGCAGGGTTATCGCGTGCTCATGCCGTATGCGCGGGGCTACGGCGATACGCATTTTCTCTCCGATAAGACTCTGCGCAACGGCCAGCCGGCCGCATTGGCCAGTGATGTGATCGACTTCATGGACGCGCTGAAAATCAAGCGTGCAGTGCTGGGTGGCTACGATTGGGGCGCGCGTTCGGCGGACATCGTGGCGGCACTCTGGCCGGAGCGGGCGGAGGCGTTGGTGGCGGTCAGCGGCTATCTGATTGGTAACCAGGCCGCGGGCAAAAATCCATTACCGCCCAAGGCCGAGTTGCAGTGGTGGTACCAATTTTATTTCGCGACAGACCGTGGCCAGGCCGGGTATGAAAAAAATCGCCATGACTTTGCCAAATTGATCTGGGAACTGGCCTCACCGAAGTGGACCTTCGACGACGCCACGTTCCAGCGCAGCGCGGCGGCCCTGGATAACCCCGACCACGTCGCGATCACGGTCTTCAATTACCGCTGGCGCCTGGGGTTGGTCCAGGGTGAAAGCCAGTACGAAGCCCTGGAGCAGAAACTGGCCAAGGCGCCGTCCATCAGCGTCCCGACCATCACCCTCGAAGGCGACGCCAACGGCGCACCGCATCCAGCTCCCGAAGACTATGCGCAACGTTTTACCGGCAAGTACGAGTTCCGCCTGATCAAGGGCGGAATCGGCCACAACCTGCCACAGGAAGACCCGCAGGCCTTTGCCAAGGCGGTGATTGATGCCGATAACCTGTGACGGATGAGCGACCATCGCCTGGGAGGAGACCTGTCTGTGGGAGCAAGGCTTGCCGGCGATGGCGATCTTGCGGGCGCTATCGCTGGCAAGCCAGGCTCCTACGGTTGATCCGGGGGTACGCTTGATTTTGGCTCGCCACAGACCCGTAGGAGCCCGGCTTGCCGGCGATGGCGATCTTGCGGGCGCTATCGCTGGCAAGCCAGGCTCCTACGGTGGATCCGGGGGTACGCTTGATTTTGGCTCGCCACAGACCCGTAGGAGCCCGGCTTGCCGGCGATGGCGATCTCGCGGGCGCTATCGCTGGCAAGCCAGGCTCCTACAGTTGATCCGGGGGTACGCTTGATTTGGCTCGCCACAGACCCGTGGGAGCAAGGCTTGCCCGCGATGGCGATCTTGCGGGCGTTATCGCTGGCGAGCCAGGCTCCTACGGTTGATCCGGGGGTACGCTTGATTTTGGCTCGCCACAGACCCGTAGGAGCCCGGCTTGCCGGCGATGGCGATCTCGCGGGCGCTATCGCTGGCAAGCCAGACTCCTACGGTGGATCCGGGGGTACGCTTGATTTTGGCTCGCCACAGACCCGTAGGAGCCCGGCTTGCCGGCGATGGCGATCTTGCGGGCGCTATCGCTGGCGAGCCAGACTCCTACAGTTGATCCGGGGGTACGCTTGATTTTGGCTCGCCACAGACCCGTAGGAGCCCGGCTTGCCGGCGATGGCGATCTCGCGGACGCTATCGCTGGCAAGCCAGGCTCCTACGGTTGATCCGGGGGTACGCTTGATTTTGGCTCGCCACAGACTCGTACGAGCCCGGCTTGCCGGGGATGGCGATCTTGCAGGCGCCATCGCTGGCAAGCCAGACTCCTACGGTTGATCCGGGGGTACGCTTGATTTTGGCTCGCCACAGACCCGTAGGAGCCCGGCTTGCTGGCGATGGCGATCTCGCGGGCGCTATCGCTGGCAAGCCAGGCTCCTACGGTGGATCCGGGGGTACGCTTGATTTTGGCTCGCCACAGACCCGTAGGAGCCCGGCTTGCCGGCGATGGCGATCTTGCGGGCGCTATCGCTGGCAAGCCAGGCTTCTACAGAGCCAGACTCCTACAGGAATAACTCCCCCGGCGGCTTGCGCAATTCAGGCACTTTTGATCATTTCGATCAGGCGTTCCGGCCATACCGTTTCGCGGGTTTGCTGTAACTCATCGACCGACCACCACTTGTGCTCGGTCATCACCCGTGCCTCATCTGCCGTCCAGCCATCACGCGTCAATTGCTCATACCGGGAACGCACCACGTAATAGCGCTCCACCGACAACACGGTCTCGCCGCTGGGTAACATCATCGTAAAGTTACGCTCGGCCACGCAGGTGCCCACGTCGTCTACCTGCAGCCCGGTTTCTTCGCGCAGTTCACGAACCGCAGCAGCCTCGAAGCTCTCTCCCTCTTCAACACCGCCACCCGGTGTCGCCCAGTAGTCACGGCCGTCGAGTGCATCGCCCTGGTGCTGGAACCGAAAGAGCAGCACCTCGTTCGACGGGTTTATCACCAGCAGTCGTGCAGCATTACGTTGTCGCATTGTCATTCCCTGAAAAGCAGCGAGCCGAAGCAATGGCTTCGGCTCGCGATATTACAGGACAGGCCTGCGGGCTATGCAACCACGCGATAACACGGCACATACGCCGCGCCGCCCGGCAGTTTCATCCGGTGCTGGGCCACGAAGGCCTTGAGCAGTTGATCCAGCGGCTGCATGACCGCCGCATCGCCACGGATCTGATAGGGCCCATGTTCTTCGATCAGGCGGATGCCCTTGTCCTTGACGTTGCCGGCAACGATGCCGGAAAACGCCCGGCGCAGGTTGGCGGCCAGTTCGTGGGCCGGCAGGTCGCGGCTCAGGTTGAGGTTGGCCATGTTTTCGTGGGTCGGATCGAACGGGCGTTGCAGGCTTTCGTCGATCTTCAACAGCCAGTTGAAGTGGAACGCATCGTTACGCTCGCGGCGGAACTGCTTGACCGCCTTGAGGCCCTGGGTCATCTGCCGGGCCACTTCGGCCGGGTCGTCGATGATGATTTCGTAATGCTGTTTCGCCGCCTCGCCAAGGGTGGCGGCAACGAACGCGTCAAGCTGCTCCAGGTAAGGCGCCGCATGTTTTGGCCCGGTGAGGATCACCGGGAATGGCAGGCCTTTGTTGTCCGGGTGCATCAGGATCCCGAGCAGGTACAGGAACTCTTCGGCGGTGCCGGCGCCGCCCGGGAAGATAATGATGCCGTGGCCGACTCGCACGAAGGCTTCCAGGCGTTTTTCGATGTCCGGCAGGATCACCAGTTCGTTGACGATCGGGTTCGGCGCTTCGGCGGCGATGATCCCGGGCTCGGTCAGGCCCAGGTAGCGGCCACCGTGAATCCGCTGCTTGGCGTGGGCGATGGTGGCGCCCTTCATCGGGCCTTTCATTACGCCGGGGCCGCAACCGGTGCAGATGTCCAGGCTGCGCAGGCCCAGTTCATGGCCGACTTCCTTGGTGTACTTGTATTCTTCGGTGTTGATCGAATGGCCACCCCAGCACACCACGATCTTCGGCTCGATACCGGGACGCAGGGTGCGGGCGTTGCGCAGCAGGTGGAAGACGTAGTCGCTGATGCCCTGGGAACTGCTCAGGTCGATGCGCTGGCTGTCCAGTTCGTTTTCGGTGTAGACGATGTCGCGCAAGGCGCTGAAGAGCATTTCCCGGGTGCTGGCGATCATTTCGCCATCGACGAACGCATTGGCCGGGGCGTTCAGCAGTTCGAGACGCACGCCACGGTCCTGCTGGTGAATGCGGATTTCGAAGTCCTTGTAGGCTTCGAGAATGGTCTTGGCATTATCAACATGCGCGCCGGTGTTGAGGATGGCCAGGGCGCACTGGCGGAAGAGGGTGTAGGTGCTGCCGGATCCGGCTTCGCTCAGTTGCTGCACTTCACGTTGAGAAAGGGTTTCCAGGCTGCCTTTAGGGCTGACAGAGGCGTTGATTACATGTCGTTGGGTCATTCAGTGATCCTTAAAACGATGTCACTCGCACGGGGACCGGCCAATGGCATCCGAATAGTGTGTATCCATGAAAGAAGATGGCACGAACTGCGCAGTATCGCCACGTTGCCCTTTGACGATGAAAAGATGAAAAGGAGCTCCAGCATAGCTAAATCTGTCGGGAAGGCGATAATGCCCCGCAGTCTTTTGCCCCTGAATCTATTACCTGAGCAAGGAACCCCGTCGCAATGTTCGAAATCCAGCCGATGAACGCCCAGACCTATCGACAACAGACTCGGCGCAGCACGGTGATTATTGCCCTGGTGTTCCTGGTGCTGGCGATGCTGCTGTCGACGGTGGCGGTGGCCGTGTTCGGCGAACCCGGCGGCGACAACATGCGCTTCAACGTCGGCGGGGTGTTCGTGGCGGTGTTGCTGATGGTCGCGTTGATGCGTTCAGTGTTCTGGAACCAGCCGTGGATGGCCGCAGCCGTCTATGGCTGGCAGCTCAAGCGCAGCCTGATGAGCGTGACCAATGTCATGCACCAGGTCACCGCTGCGGTGGAACGCGATGACCCCCGCGCGCTGAAGTTGCTACGCTTCTATCATCTGGGCCTGACCCAGATGCACGAGCTGGACGGCAACTCCAGCGACCACGGGCAATTGAACCGCGAGATCGACCAGCACAAGGCGCGAATGGAAGCGCTGGGCATCGACATCGGGCAGACACGACTGGATCCCGCCTGGATCGACGCCGTGAAGCAGACGTCGAAACCATAAGAGGTCAGGGAGTGACATGGGACAAATGTCCATCAACGAGCATCTCGATAATACCCAGCCGGCCGTGCTATTGAACGATGGCCAGGGGTTGTTCAGGCTGAAAATCCGTTCACTGGTGTTTTTCCTGATCGCCGTGTGCCTGTCGATGACCACCATCGCCGGCTGGGAAGTCTGGAGTTCGCGCCAGTACCACCTGCGGGACAAGGAAGTGGCGATGTCCAACCTTGCGCAGGCCCTGGCCTGGCAGGCGCAGGCGTCGATCAAGCAGGCGGACACGCTGCTGCTGACGTTGGTCGAGCGCCTGGAGAACGAAGGCATCGAATCGGCTCGCCAGCCCAGGATGCAACGCCTGCTGGCAGTCCAGCGTCGCGAGCTGAGCCAGCTGCACGGCCTGTTCGTCTACGACCAGAGCGGGCAGTGGATCGCCAACTCCAACGGCGCCGACCTGCCGAACGCCAATAATTCGGACCGCGAGTACTTTATTTATCACCGCGATCATCTTGATCGCGGGCCCCACATCGGCCCGTCGATCAAGAGTCGATCCACTGGCGAATGGATCATGACCGTGTCGCGCCGGGTCAGTCATCCGGACGGCAGCTTTGCTGGCGTGGCCCTGGCGACCATACATCTGAGCCATTTTCTCGCGCTCTACGACAGCATCGACATGGGCCGCAACGGCGTGATCAACCTGATCGCCGATGACGCGACGATCGTCGTGCGTCGTCCGTTCAAGGAAGCCGAAGTCGGCAGCAGCGTGGCCAATGGTCCGCTGTTCAAGCAACTGCTGCCCCTGGGCGATTCCGGAACGGCCAGGGTCAGGTCGGTGGTTGATGGGGTGGAGCGGGTGGTCGGCTTTCGTCGGGTCGAGGGTTACCCGCTGATCGTGTTCACCGCGTTGAATCAGCAAGAAGTACTCACCGGCTGGCGCGAGGAATCGTGGCTCAGCGCCGGCATCGTCGCCCTGTTCCTCGGGCTGTTGGGGCTGCTGGGGTATCGTCTGATCCGCTTGATGAAGCAGCAGAACCACATTCAGAGCGTGCTGCTGGACGCCCAGGAAAAGCTGCTGGAGGTTAATCGCGGCCTGGAGTTGATTGCCTTGGAAGATGCCCTGACGGGACTGTCCAACCGGCGCCAGTTCGATTTGTTCATCATCACCGAGATGCGCCGCGCCCGACGCACCCAGACCCACCTCGCGCTACTGATGATCGATGTCGATCATTTCAAGCGTTTCAACGATCTGTACGGCCACGTGGCGGGCGACGCGTGCCTGCGCAAAATCAGCTCGATCATCAGCGCGCACATCAAGCGCCCCGGTGATCTGGCCGCGCGATACGGCGGCGAGGAGTTCACGGTGGTGCTGCCGGGTACCGACTATGTCGGCGCGTTCCTGGTGGCGGAGAAAATCCGCCAGGCAGTGCAATTGGCGGCGATCGAACACAGCGAGGGCGTCGAAGGCACGGTCACCGTGAGCGTTGGGGTCTGCGCCTGGGATCCGGCTTCGCACGCTCAGCCCGATGACCTGGTGCGATCCGCCGACCGCGCGCTGTACGTGGCCAAGGCCAGTGGACGCAACATGAGTGTGATCGACAAATAGCTTCAGCGGCGCGGCCCCGGGCGCATTTTCAGCAGCAGACGCAGGTAGATCCCGAGGTTGAGCACCAGTACCACGGCGCCCAGCCCCAATTGGATAGTCGGGGTCAGGCCGGCCGGATAGATCGCCGGCCAGATGTAATGTTCGACGAAACCGCCGGCATAGCCGGTCTGGCCGGCCGCGTCGCGCATGCGGTTCTCCCATTCGGTGAGCGGGCAAAACAGGTGAAAGACTTCCACCGAGATGCCCCATGCGACCGCAGGCAGGTGCAGCACCGCCAGCTGGCGCCATTTGAGTACCAGCAGCCCGCCAAACAGCACGACCAGAATGAACAGCAGATGAAACAGCACCAGCCCGTCGGCGGCGATTCGGTAGAGCATAGGGGCTTCCCTGGTTGTGCCGGATGGACTGCGCCATGGTACTCGGTCGACGGGCGGCAAATAACTGGAAATTGTGCATGCCTTCGCGAGTAAGTACTGGCAAAGTTGCAGGTCTTTTTTCCAGTCGCAGAACGCTATGTCCAACGCTCATATGCCCCGCAGCGCATTCTTGCGCGGCGCCGTGGCGATCCTTCCCTTGTCCCTGGCGACCGCGCCCTGGGGCCTGCTGGCCGGCTCCATGGCCATCGAAGCCAACCTTACGCCCCTGCAAGGCCAGGGCTTGTCGAGCATCGTATTTGCCGGCGCCGCACAACTCGTCGCCATTGGCATGCTTAAGGGCGGCGCGGGGATCTTCTCGATCCTGCTAACCACGCTGCTGCTGACCTCCCAGCATTTGCTCTACGGCATGAGCCTGCGCTCGGTGATCTCGCCGCTGCCGGGGCGCTGGCGGGTGGGCTTGGGCTTTTTGCTCACCGACGAGCTATTCGCCCTGACTAGCCAGCACGATAAGCAACAGTTCAACCGCTGGTACGCCCTTGGGGTCGGGTTGACGTTCTATATCGCCTGGAATCTCTTCACCCTGGCCGGCATCGTGCTCGGCAGCAGTATCCCTGGGCTGGAACACCTGGGCCTGGACTTCTCGATCGCCGCGACCTTCATCGCCCTGATCACTCCCGTGGTGCGCAACGTGCCCACCGTGGTGTGCGTCGCGGTGGCGCTGTTCTGTTCGGTGCTGTTCAGTTACTGGCAATGGGGCTCGGCGCTGGTACTGGCGGGGCTGGCGGGAATGATGGCGGGATTTGTGTGCAACAAACTTTATCTGGGGCAAACGGCATGATGGTCTGGGCAGTCATTTTCGGCATGGGCGTGCTGGTGTTTCTCAACCGCTACGTATTTCTGGAGCCGCGCTTGCCAGTACGCCTGAGCAGCAACGCCCGGCAATTTCTCGGTTTTGCCGTACCCGGCATGCTCACCGCCATCTGCGGGCCCATCGTGTTCATGCCGGAAAAGCAACTGAACCTGCAGTGGGACAATCCCTACCTGCTTAGCTCACTGGTGGCGGTGGGGCTGGTGCTGTGGTCCCGCAGCACTTTGCTGAGCATGCTGTTGAGCATGGCGTTTTTCTTTGCGCTGCGCTGGTGGCTGTAATTCTGTTCTACGCTTGAGTGGATGACCTTCAGGATGAGAGGTGAACATGGCCAATGAACCCAAGCGTCCGGATCCGGACGAACCCGACGAAGCAGAAATACAAGAGCAGAACAGGCGCTCGAAGCAGGACTGGAAACATGACGACAGCCGAGAGCTGTCAGAGCGTGATCAGGAACGTCCACTGAAACCTTGAACCGTGTTTTCTTCGCGGCGGCGCCTGCAGTTGTGTTTGCAAGAGCCGCCGCGCTGCAGCCGTGCGCTCAGATATCTTCCAGCTGGGAGAAATCGGGGTGCGTCGCGCGATAGCCCAGGGTCCTGTCGATCCAGGCATTGAGCTCATTGACCATCACCGGAGGCTTGCCTGGGTAGCGCTGCAAGGTTGCGCGCAGGGTGGTGTCGATATTGGGCACCGAGGCCAGGTTTCGGGTCTTGATGTATTGCCCGATGAAACAATCGAGTTGATAACGTTCGGTGGTCGACAGGTGGACACACTCGAGGCTGCTGATTTGCCTGATGTAAAAATCGTCGCGCAACTGGGTTCTCTGCAAGGCTGGAGTTACTGGGTTTCCGTCCTTGTTGACTCTGCGGTCAGTCAAGGAAATGGCCATGGAAATGCGGCGCGCATGCTAGCGGCACTGACCCGGAATGTATGTATTACAGTCGAAATGTCAGACAGGCGGTTGGCGCGGCAAATGGCCATGCTTCGTTCGCTTGTTAAGCTGTTGAAACACTCTGTGTAACGTTGCAGATGCCTGCATATTTAGCTGTGCAGTTACATAAGTTGTTCAATCAGTTCTGGTCCCTGGTTACGCACATTACCCACTGCCTTGCTGACTCGGAACCACTCGAACACTTCGCTGGCTTCGCCTTGAAACAAGGCCATCTGCTCGGCGCGTTCCTTGGGCGTGGCGGGGTCGAGCCATTCCTGGGCAAGTTCGGCAGATAGCACAATCGGGCGGCGATCGTGGATGTCGAGCATGCCGCCTGCGCTGTCGGCGGTCAGGATGACAAAACCGTCCTCGGGGTTGGGTTCGGCGTCGCCCGCAGGAAATTGGCCGATGGCCGCACAGTAGACTGGCGCCCGGTCCTTGCGGCGGATCAACCAGGGTTGTTTGCCTTCGCCGCTGTCGACCCATTCGAACCAATTGTCCACCGGCACAATCGCCCGGTGCGGCCAGATGGGGCGGAAGTAGGGGCCATGGGCGACCTTTTCCACCCGGGCGTTGATGGGCGGGGCACGGTCCTTGGCCCAGTGCGGCCGCCAGCCCCAGCGCACCAGGTCGGCGTGCACACCGTCGGGTTCCAGGTGCAGCAGGGCGAGGCGGGTGGTTGGCGCGGCGTTATAGCGAGCCAGGGGTTCATTGCCGACGTGGTTGATCAGTGCGTCGGGGATGCTCAGGGCCGCGACGAAGTCATGGATGCCGCGGTATTGGGTGAGGCGTCCGCACATAGATTGGTCCTCTTTCCGCCCTTACGGCGTTTGTATGTCCTATAGGACTGTAGGAGCTGTCGAGTGAAACGAGGCTGCGATCTTTTGATCTTGCTTGGCGTACATATCCGTTGCTGCGGTAACGGCTTCTAAGGGTTCCGCCCTTACGGCGGGTCACTTTCGAAAAGCGCGAAAGTAACCAAAGCGCTTTTTGCCCCACCACTCGGCACCTCGCCCAGGCTCGGTGTGCCCGAACGCAGGCATTGCTCCGCGGGTCGCCGCGATGGGCCGTCCCTGGCCCAGCGCGGCTAAACCGGCATCCTTGCCGGTTTCCCCGCTGCGCAATACCTGCGTTCGGCCAGCGTGGTTAATGGGGCGTCCGTGATCAACAACAGGGCCGTGGCGGCCTTCGGGCCGACCAAGGCATCAAGCCGGCTCGCTGCGCTCGTTGCTCGTGCGCATCCTCGACGTTGGCGCTGCCTTCCCTGTAGGAGCCTGGCTTGCCAGCGATGGCGTCCGTAAGATCGCCATCGCCGGCAAGCCGGGCTCCTACGGGTCCACGTCGACCCCAAATCCCGCGTACACCCGAATCACTGTAGGAGCCTGGCTTGCCAGCGATGGCGTCCGTAAGATCGCCATCGCCGGCAAGCCGGGCTCCTACGGGTCCACGTCGAACCCAAATCCCGCGTACACCCGAATCACTGTAGGAGCCTGGCTTGCCAGCGATGGCGGCGTATCATTCACCATCAATGTAGACTGACCCACCGCCACCCCCCTTCAATTCCTATTCGCCCCCGCCGCGCCGCAGAGGCGCAATCGTCTGGCCAAGGCAAACCATGAAACTGCTGTGCAAGCTCCTCGCTCCACTCCTGATCGCTGCCGGCTTGGCCGGGTGCATTGCTGCGCCTATAGAAATGACCGCGCAAACCGAGCAACGTTTAACCGCGCAACCTCCCATCCGCTTTTTACTGACCTTCGACGACGGCCCCAGCGCCTCAAGCTTCTGGAACCCGACGCTGACGATACTCGACAGCCTCGCGCAAAATCCGCTGCAACCGGGCATCAAGGCGGTGTTTTTCGTGCAAACCCGCGCGTCCCGGGCGGGGGGCAGTGAGATCGGGCGGCAGGTCATGCGCCGCGAGCAGGCTGAAGGCCACGTCATCGGCTTTCACACGGCCACGCCCGGCCACAGCAACCATCGATCCCTGGACGACCTGGCGCTGAGTCAATCGCTCAAGGATGGTGTGGCCGATATCGCCGCAATTACCGGCGCGCCGCCGACCCTGGTGCGCCCGCCGTTCTGGAACTACGACCAACGCACCTTCGCCGCCTACCAGCAACACGGCCTGCATGTGCTGCTCACCGACCTCAGTGCCAACGACGGCAAGATTTGGGGCTTCAACGCCAGCCCGCGACGGCGCTCGCACATGCTGCGGTCAATGTCCGAGGTGCGCGAACGCATTGCCCAAGGTCAATTGCCGGCAGTCGACGGGGTGATTCCGGTAGTGGTGACCTTTCATGACCTCAATCGCTACACCGCAAGGCATGCTCGCGAGTACCTGCAGATCCTCATGGACAGCGCCCGGGAGACAGGCGTCAAGGTCGCGCAAAAGCCTTTCTACGATGACACTGCGGCCCTGCAACGGGCTGCGCTGGCGCGTACCGTGCGCGACAGTTCGCAGCCGGTGCAATTGCCCGGGCTGTGGAACTGGATCTGGTCCCGGGATTCACGCTGAGAAAATTGCTCAAAGTGAGAGCTGGATAACACTGCGACGGGCGCGCAATCGGCAAAGTGGATCTATTCTCACCGGGTCGTTTCCATCAACTGCCGCCGAGTCGTCAGCCATGATGCCCATTTCAGTCCTTTCCAGCATTGTAGAATCCGGGTTCAAGCCGCTGTCGTGCGAATGTACGGAGAGCCTAGGATTACTGGAGAACACGATTTTCGATCCTGGTACCCGCCAGATCGTGCTTTTTATCCGCAATGTATCCGCTGCAGACCTGACCAGCATCCGTTCCATCAACAATCTCATCGCCGAGTTGCGCAGGGAAATCAACGCCGGACGCCGCGCGTTTGCCGGATGACCGGCGGATCAATCCTGCAGCTCGACCGGCAGCAATTCATCAATCATCTGCAGGCAGTGTTTCAAGCCCGGCGATACATCGCCCACCCGCCGACTGAGAATGATCGGTGAAGTTGCGTTGTCTTCCAGCAACGCGGTAAAGCCAATGTCGTCCCGGTGCAGGAGTTGCACGGACGCCGGCACCAGGGTCACTCCGATGCCTGCCCCGACCAGGCCGATCGCGGTTTGCAGCTCGTTGGTCCATTGCGCCACCTGGATGCTCACACCATAGGATTCGAACAGCGCGATCACATGGTCGGCATAACTGGGGCGCGGGTTGCCCGGATAGAGTACGAACGGTTCCCTGGCCAGTTCCCGCAGGCTGATCGGCGCGCCCAGCAGCGGGTGCCCGGCGGGCAGGGCGGCGACCAGGCGGTCCTCGGTCAGCACGGTCTGGATGATGGCCGGGTCGTCAATGCGGATTCGCCCAAAGCCGATATCGATCCTGCCGGCCTTGAGCGCCTGCACCTGCTGCAGCGTGGTCAGCTCCGACAGCCCCAGTTCCAGCTCCAGGGGCTCGCCGCTGCGCAAGCGGCGGATCAGTTCCGGCAGCACGCCATAGAGCGTCGAGGGCGCAAAGCCGATCCCCAGCCAGGTTTTTTCCCCGAGGCCAATGCGCCGGGTGTTGTCACACACCTTGCTCAGTTGCTCCAGAAGCGCACTGGAGTGCTCGTGGAAAAACCGGCCGGCGTCGGTCAACTTCAATGGTCGGCCACGTTCTAACAACAGCACCCCCAACTCCTCTTCCAGCTGCTGGATCTGCCGGCTCAGGGGCGGTTGCGCGATGTGCAGCAACTCGGCAGCGCGGGTGAAGTTGAGGGTTTTCGCCAACACCTGAAAGTAGCGCAGGTGACGCAGTTCCATGGAGCCTCCAGAACTTTCAAGTTTTCATACCTGTAAGGTATCAAGTCAGACCAATTCTATATTGGCTTCCAGAAAAAAGCCGTACCAGAATCGGTTGCAGAACTCCAAGAACCTGACGGGTATCGAAATGCTTGCAACAGCCATTGAATCGATCGAGACGATCATCGTCGATCTGCCGACCATTCGCCCGCACAAGCTGGCCATGCACACCATGCAGAACCAGACGCTGGTGATCATTCGCGTGCGTTGCGCCGACGGCATCGAAGGTATCGGCGAAGCCACCACCATCGGTGGCCTGGCGTATGGCAACGAAAGCCCGGACAGCATCAAGACCAACATCGACCGCCACTTCGCGCCGCTGCTGCTGGGTCAGGACAGCGCCAACGTGAATGCGGCGATGCTGCGCCTGGAGCGCAGTATCCGTGGCAACACCTTCGCCAAATCAGGTATCGAAACCGCCTTGCTCGACGCCCAGGGCAAGCGCCTGGGCCTGGCGGTCAGCGAATTGCTCGGTGGCCGGGTGCGCAATGCGCTGCCCGTGGCCTGGACCCTGGCCAGTGGCGATACCGCCAAGGACATCGCCGAAGCGGAACAAATGCTCGACCTGCGCCGCCACCGCATCTTCAAGCTGAAAATCGGCGCCGGTGAAGTCAATCGCGACCTTGCGCATGTGATCGCCATCAAGAAAGCCCTGGGCGATCGCGCAAGCGTGCGGGTGGACGTCAATCAGGCCTGGGACGAAGCGGTGGCCATCCGTGCCTGCCGGATCCTCGGCACTAACGGTATCGACCTGATCGAACAGCCGATTTCGCGCAACAATCGCGCCGGCATGGCACGCCTGAATGCCATGAGCCCGGCGCCGATCATGGCCGACGAATCCATCGAATGCGTGGAAGATGCGTTCAACCTGGCCCGTGAGGGCGCCGCTTCGATCTTCGCCCTGAAGATCGCCAAGAATGGCGGCCCACGCGCCGTGCTCAAGACCGCAGCCATTGCCGAAGCGGCCGGTATCGGCCTGTACGGCGGCACCATGCTCGAGGGCGGGATCGGCACCATGGCTTCGGCCCAGGCGTTCATCACCCTGAACAAGCTGGCCTGGGACACCGAGCTGTTCGGCCCGTTGCTGCTGACCGAAGACATCCTGCGCGAACCGCTGGAGTATCGCGATTTCGAGCTGCACGTACCGACCACCCCGGGCCTGGGCCTGGTGCTGGACGAAGAACGCCTGGCGTTTTTCCGCCGCGACAAGTCTTCCACTGTTCTTCATCAAGTCTGAGGAGTGCATCATGCTGTTCCACGTAAAGATGACCGTGAACCTGCCGGTCGACATGAATACCGAGTTGGCCGCCAAGCTCAAGGCTGACGAAAAGGCGTTCTCCCAGCGTCTGCAAGACCAGGGCAAGTGGCGTCACCTGTGGCGCATCGCCGGGCTGTACGCCAACTACAGCGTGTTCGATGTCGAGAGCGTCCAGGAACTGCACGACCTGCTGATGCAACTGCCGCTGTACCCGTACATGGCGATCGAAGTCACCGCGATGTGCCGGCATCCTTCGTCGATTCGCGAGGATGACCGCTGAACCCAGCCTGTTCAGTTCGCTACGCTAATAATTACAAGATGAGGAACCACCATGAACGTCAAGATTTCCCACACTGCTGCTGCCCAGCAATTTCTCGAAGAAGCCAGCGGCCTGCACAACGATGCCGGCAGCCCGCGGGTCAAGGCGTTGATCTACCGCATTCTGCGTGACTCGGTGAACATCATCGAGGACCTGGCGGTAACGCCGGAAGAGTTCTGGAAAGCCGTCAACTACCTCAACGTGCTGGGCTCGCGCCAGGAAGCCGGGCTGGTCGTCGCTGGCCTGGGGCTGGAACACTATCTCGATTTGCTGATGGATGCCGAAGACGAGCAGGCCGGCAAGGCTGGCGGCACTCCGCGCACCATCGAAGGCCCGCTGTACGTGGCGGGCGCATCTTTGTCCAACTTCGAGGCGCGCCTGGACGACGGCGTTGATCCGGGCGTAACCCTGTTCATGCAAGGCCAGGTGCTCAATACCGCTGGCGAACCACTGGCCGGTGCGGTGGTGGATGTCTGGCACGCCAACACGGGCGGCACTTATTCCTACTTCGACAGCACTCAATCGGAATTCAACCTGCGCCGCCGTATCGTGACCGACGCCGAGGGCCGTTACCGTTTCCGCAGCATCGTGCCGTCTGGCTACGGTTGCCCACCGGATGGCCCGACCCAGCAATTGCTGGATCAACTGGGACGCCACGGCCAGCGCCCGGCGCATATCCACTTCTTCATCTCGGCTGCCGATCATCGCCACCTGACCACCCAGATCAACCTGGACGGCGACGAATACCTGCACGACGATTTCGCCTACGCCACCCGTGATGAGCTGATCGCCAAGATCACCTTCAGCGACGACCAGGCGCGCGCGGCGGCCTACGGTGTCAGCGGCCGATTCGCCGAAATCGACTTCGACTTCACCCTGCAGTCGTCGGCCCAGCCGCAGGAGCAGCAACGCATGGAGCGGGTTCGCGCACTCGAAGATTGATCTTTGCAATGCTCGTGGGGGGACTGACTTCAACGTTAATGTTGAATGTCAATCCGTCTTCGCGAGCAAGCCCGCTCCCACATTGGACCGCGTGAAATGCAGTGCAATGTGGGAGCGGGCTTGCTCGCGAAGAGGCAAGAAGCCCCACGTGTCAGCTCACGGATACACCGCTGCCTGTATTGCCTTAGAATGCCCAGAAGCACCCATAACAACAACGAGAGTGACCCGATGATGCACGCGCAACTGTTGAGTCAGCGCAGCACTGTATTCGACCATGCCGACCCCTACGCGGTGTCGGGCTACGTCAATCAGCATGTCGGGAACCATTGCATCCTGATGCCCAGGGCCGGCCAACCCCTGGCCAGCCTCAATCATCGCAAATTCGCCAGCCTCGACCTGTGCCGCATCAGTTACGGCGGCAGCGTGCGCGTCACCTCAGGTGCGCTGGAAACCATCTATCACCTGCAAGTGTTGTTGCGCGGCAACTGCCTGTGGCGTGGTCACGCCCAGGAGCATTACTTCGCCCCCGGCGAGTTGCTGCTGATCAATCCCGACGATCCGGTGGACCTGACCTATTCCGACGATTGCGAAAAATTCATCCTCAAAGTACCCGCGTCGTTGCTCGAGTCCGTCTGCAATGAGCAGCGCTGGCGCTATCCGGGGCAGGGCGTGCGGTTCCTGGAAAACCGCTACCAGCTCAACGAACTGGAAGGTTTCGTCAACCTGCTGGCGATGATTTGCCAGGAGGCCGAGGCGACCGAGCAAATTCCCCGGGTGCAGGAGCACTACGCGCAGATCATCGTCAGCAAGATGCTCAGCCTGATGAAGACCAACGTCAGCCGCCTGGAAATCGGCTCACAGACGGCGACGTTCGAGGCGATTGCCGATTACATCGCCAGGAACCTCAAGCACGACATCGACAGCGAGGAACTTGCGCGCCAGGCCAGCATGAGCCTGCGTTCGTTGTACGGCCTGTTCGAACGCAACGCGAGCACCACGCCGAAAAATTACATCCGCCAGAAACGCCTGGAACGCGTCAACGCCTGCCTCAGCGACCCGACCTGCATCGTGCGCAACGTCACCGAGGTGGCGATGGATTACGGCTTCCTGCACCTGGGACGGTTCTCCGACAGCTACCGCAAGCAGTTCGGCGAGCTGCCCTCCGACACCCTCAAGCGCCGGCATTAACCGCGCACGCTGTGGGGGCGGGGCTTGTGTGGGAGCAAGGCTTGCCCGCGATAGGGCCAGAACATTCAACACCAACGTAGCTACTCGACCGCCATCGCGAGCAAGCTTTGCTCCCACAAAAAAGCTTAGCTCCCACAGCGGTTGTCACACCGCTGCACTAAACGGATAAAGGTCTGCACCCAGCGGATAGTCCGTGTCATCCCCCCGTCCTAGCATGGCCCTGCCTGAATAAAAACAATGGAGGCGGCGGCCATGACCCTGCGACCCGAATACCTGCAATCCCTGCTTGAAGACGATCCAGAGCAGGGTATCTATCGCTGCAAACGCGAGATGTTCACCGACCCGCGCCTGTATGACCTCGAGATGGAACACATCTTCGAAGGCAACTGGCTGTATCTCGCCCACGAAAGCCAGATCCCCAACAAGAACGATTTCTACACCACCACCATGGGGCGCCAGTCGATCTTCATCGCGCGCAACAAGGACGGTGAACTCAACGCCTTTATCAACGCCTGCAGTCACCGCGGCGCCATGCTGTGCCGGCACAAGTCCGGCAACAAGAGCTCCTATACCTGCCCATTCCACGGCTGGACCTTCAACAACTCCGGCAAGCTGCTCAAGGTCAAGGACCCGGCTGCGGCCGGTTATCCGGCGAGCTTCAACTGCGAAGGCTCCCACGACCTGACCAAAGTCGCGCGTTTCGAGTCCTATCGCGGCTTCCTGTTCGGCAGCCTCAAGGCCGACGTAGTGCCGCTGGTGGAACACCTGGGTGAGTCGGCCAAGATCATCGACATGATCGTCGACCAGTCCGCCGATGGCCTGGAAGTGCTGCGCGGTTCCTCCAGCTATATCTATGAAGGCAACTGGAAACTGACCGCTGAAAACGGCGCCGACGGCTACCACGTCAGCTCCGTGCACTGGAACTACGCGGCCACCCAGAACCAGCGCAAGCAACGCGAGGCCGGCGACACCAACCCGACCATGAGTGCCGGCAGCTGGGCCAAGCAGGGCGGTGGTTTTTACTCCTTCGAAAAGGGCCACATGCTGCTCTGGACCCGCTGGGCCAACCCTGAGGACCGTCCGCTGTACGAGCGCCGCGACGAGCTTGCACAGGACTTCGGCAAGGCTCGCGCCGACTGGATGATCGAGAACTCGCGCAACCTGTGCCTGTACCCCAACGTGTACCTGATGGACCAGTTCAGCTCGCAGATCCGCATTGCCCGGCCGATCTCGGTCAACCGCACGGAAATCACCATTTACTGCATCGCTCCCAAGGGCGAAAGCGATCACGCGCGCTCCAGCCGGATTCGCCAGTACGAGGATTTCTTCAACGTCAGCGGCATGGCTACACCGGACGATCTTGAAGAGTTTCGATCCTGCCAGACCGGCTACCAGGGCAGCGTGACCGCCTGGAACGACATGTCCCGGGGCGCCGAGCACTGGATCGAAGGTGCCGATGAAGCGGCCAGGGAAATCGACCTGCATCCGTTGCTCAGCGGCGTGCGCACCGAGGACGAGGGCCTGTTCGTGCTGCAGCACAAATACTGGCAGCAGACCATGCTCAAGGCGCTGGCCGCCGAGCAATCGAAGCTGATTGCCGTGGAGACTGTGTGATGACCATTACCTACGAATCCGTGCGCGATTTCCTCTACCGCGAAGCGCGCTACCTCGACGACCGCCAGTGGGATGAATGGCTGGAACTGTACGCGCCGGACGCGACCTTCTGGATGCCCTCCTGGGACGACAACGACGAACTGACAGAAGATCCGCAGCGGGAAATCTCGCTGATCTGGTACGGCAATCGCACTGGCCTTGAAGACCGTGTGTTCCGCATCAAGACCGAGCGCTCCAGCGCCAGCGTGCCGGACACCCGCACCTCGCACAACCTGAGCAACATCGAACTGCTGGAACAGGCCGACGGCGTCTGCAAGGTGCGCTTCAACTGGCACACCCTGAGCTTTCGTTACAAGACCGTCGACAGCTATTTCGGCAGCAGTTTCTACACCCTGGACATGCGCGGTGAAAACCCGCTGATCAAGGCCAAGAAAGTGATCCTGAAGAACGACTACGTTCGTCAGGTCATCGATGTCTACCATTTGTGAGGCCGGCGCCATGACTCATTCCATCGCATTCAATTTCGAAGACGGCGTCACCCGGTTCATCGACGCCAATCCTGGTGAAACCGTGGCCGACGCCGCTTACCGCCAGGGCATCAACATCCCGCTGGACTGCCGCGATGGCGCCTGCGGTACCTGCAAGTGTTTCGCCGAAGCCGGGCGTTACGACCTGGGTGAGGAATACATCGACGACGCCTTGACGGCCGACGAAGCCGAGCAGGGTTTTGTCCTCACCTGCCAGATGCGCGCCCAGAGTGACTGCGTGGTGCGAGTGCCGGCCTCATCGGATGTCTGCCGCACCCGGCAAGCCAGCTTTGAAGCAACCATCAGCGCCGTGCGCCAGTTGTCCGACAGCACCATTGCGCTGTCGATCAAGGGCGAGTCCTTGAGCAAACTGGCGTTCCTGCCGGGGCAGTATGTGAACCTCGGCGTGCCGGGCAGCACGCAGACCCGTGCCTACTCCTTCAGCTCGTTGCAGCATGACGGCGAAGTGAGTTTCCTGATTCGCAATGTGCCTGGCGGACTGATGAGCAGTTTCCTCACCGGCATGGCCAAGGCCGGCGACAGCATGAGCCTGGCCGGGCCGTTGGGCAGCTTTTACCTGCGCGACATCCGTCGCCCATTGCTGTTGCTGGCCGGCGGCACGGGGCTGGCGCCATTCACGGCGATGCTGGAGAAAATTGCCGAGCAGGGCAGCGAATATCCACTGCACCTGATTTATGGCGTGACCCACGATTTTGACCTGGTGGAGCTCGATCGCCTTGAGGCTTTCGCCGCACGCATCCCCAACTTCAGCTTCAGCGCCTGCGTGGCCAGCCCCGACAGCCAGCACCCGCTCAAGGGCTATGTGACCCAGCACATCGAGCCACGGCATTTGAACGATGGCGACGTCGACGTCTACCTGTGCGGTCCGCCGCCGATGGTCGAGGCGGTCAGCCAGTACATCCGCGAACAAGGCATCGCCCCGGCGAATTTCTACTACGAAAAATTCGCCGCCAGCGCAGCGTGAGCCCTATGGCTCTCCAGCCATACCCGCGGTAGGAGCCATACCCATTGTGGGAGCAAAGCTTGCTCGCGATGAGGGCGGAGCATTCAGCGGGGATGTTGCCTGCGAGATTGCTATCGCGAGCAAGCTTTGCTCCCACAGTGGGTATGGCCTCCACTGTTTGCCTCCACAGCATTGCCCCACAAGAAATGCCGCACCTGATATGTCGAGGTACACATGAACAGATTCCACGAAAAAATCGCCCTGATCACCGGCGCCGCCCAAGGCATCGGCCGGCGTGTCGCTGAACGCATGGCGGCCGAAGGCGCGCGCTTGATCCTGGTCGACCGCTCCGAGCTGGTGTTCGAGCTGCAACAGCAACTGGGCCAGGACAGCTTCGCGCTGACCGCCGATCTCGAGCAATACAGCGAATGCGAGCGTGTGATGCAGGCCGCCGTCGGGCATTTCGGTCGCCTCGACATCCTGATCAACAACGTCGGCGGCACCATCTGGGCCAAGCCGTTCGAGCACTACGAAGCATCCCAGATCGAGGCCGAAGTCCGGCGCTCGCTGTTCCCGACAATGTGGTGCTGCCATGCCGCACTGCCGTTCATGCTGGAGCAGGGCAGCGGCGCGATCGTCAATGTCTCCTCGATCGCCACCCGCAGCATCAACCGCGTGCCCTATGGTGCGGCGAAGGGTGGGGTCAACGCCCTGACCGCGTGCCTGGCATTTGAAACCGCCGGGCGCGGCGTGCGGGTCAATGCCACCGCACCTGGCGGCACCGACGCGCCGCCACGGGTGATCCCGCGCAACAGCGCCGAACAGAGTGCAGAAGAGAAGGTGTGGTATCAGCAGATCGTCGACCAGACGCTCGACAGCAGCTTGATGAAGCGTTATGGCACGCTCGATGAGCAGGCTGGCGCCATTCTGTTTTTGGCCAGCGACGAGGCGTCCTACATAACCGGCATGATCATGCCAGTCGGTGGGGGCGACCAGGGCTGATCAAGCTACAGGCGCCGCTGGAAAGCCTTGACGATCCGCAGCGTGGCTTCGTTGGTACTGAGGTTGTGCACCGAGTTCAGCGGATGCCATACGCAGTCGACTATTTCATTGGTGGGCCGCGCGAGCTCGTAATCCACCACTGATGCTTCGTACACGTGGTGGCAGGTATCGCCGGATTCCAGCGCCATCAGGTAGAGAAGCCCGTCGACCCCCAGGCTGGTTTCCTCCCGCAGCTCACGTTCGGCCGCGTCGGCAATGGTCTCGCCCGGCTCGACCTTGCCTCCGGGCAGCGTCCAGCGGCATCCATACTTGCGTACCAGAAGTATGTGGCGATCCTGCTCGCAGATGACGGTTGCGCGTACTTTCATGCTCTATCCAAATATTGGCTGTCACAATAATGTCATAAAACTGCAATATTAAGACCGTGCAGCTTGCGGGTTTCAGATGATTGGAGCCTGGGAGGAGGGAGAAAGTGCAATCGCTGGCGTCGCGACGTCTGGTCAGCACCTTTGCGGGTGGCAGGTGTAAGGTAGGCAGGTCAATCCTGGATATGAAGCCGCGAAGGAGGTTGTCATGAGTGTACCGATGCTGAACAAAATGCATATGAACGGTTACGACGTACTCAGCGTGAACAATGGTCCATGGCGAGTCTGCACCAAAGGCGACCGTCTGGGCGCATTTGCCAGCCGCGAAGAAGCATTGGCCTTTGCGGCCTCGTTGCCCGGCTACCGCGACAGATCGCCTAAACCTGCAAAGAACCAGTAACTTTTTTGCAGTGATTAAATGTGGCGAGAGAGCCCGCTCCCTCGCCACATTTTTCGTCAGTGAGCCTGATGGCGCGTGATCGCCCGGGCCTTCACTTCCCCGGCGTACAGCGCCAAGCGTTCTTCATCCCCCTGCAGTACTTCACACAAGCGCTTGGCCGCCTTGGCGTCGACCTCATTGCCTGCCTGCTGTAATTGCTCGGCGATGCGCAAAAGCTCCACCGCCGACCAGCGCAGGTCCGAGGCAACGCCCTGCAAGTCCCGCCGAAGTTGCTGTTCCGATTCGTTAAGCCACATGCCAACCTCCTGCAATAATTCTCCGTTTCGAAAGACTAGACCGCTCTGGGGAAGGTGTGGGGGCGCTGCGACGAGCTGCCTTTGGTCGGGAAGGTGGAGGTGAACCCGCCGTAGCGCTGTCGTAGGGGGTAGCGATTTTCCGCTCGGTTCGAGGCCACTTGCACATGACGACCACCGATGATTTCCGGTTCCACGCCCATGAGCTGATCGTTGATCTGGATGCGGCCACCACCGAAATGATGAAGCTCATCTCCTCCCATCAGCTAAGCGGCCCGGAATGGGAGCGGGTCACTCAATGGCAACACGAGGCCTATGAACGCTGGATGACTTACCTCAATACGCGGACCTATGAGACCCGTGATGACAACCCGCAATGAAGAGCTTTCGTGGATCAGATGGATGTCTGCGCCGCCACGCGCTACATTTTCCTTTTTAAGCGAAGGAAAGCCTCATGCGGATGCTCATCGCGGGAATCGTGCTGGCGTCACTGGCGGGTTGCTCGTTACCCGCTTCCGTTGTGCCGGGTGAACCGAACGTCAGCAAGTACAGCGAGAAGCCACCCAAGGAGTACGCCGCCTGCGTCTTGCCGTTATGGCAGAAGGAAGTCTCGGCCACCCGCCAGACCTCGATCTCCAATGGCTACCGGATCAACGCCCCGGGAATGATCACGGCAGACGAGATCGTTGATATCGTCAAGAACAAGGACGGCAGCCGCGTATCGCTGTATCAGGGGCCACCCTGGGCCAAATCGGGTGCATTGCGCCAAGCCGTGCGCGACTGCCTGTAACCTTCAGCCGCGCCTCTATTCAAGCGCTGATGTCGGTCAACGGGATGCCTTGAGGACTGGCGCTTTTCTTTCCTCGCCGGTCATTGATCCAGGAGACTGGCTTGCCAGCGATGGCGTCCACGACATCGCCATCGCCGGCAAGCCGGGCTCCTACGGGTTTGTGCCGAACCCAAATCCCGCGTCCACCGCCAATCACCTGTAGGAGCCTGGCTTGCCAGCGATGACGTCCACGAAATCGCCATCGCCGGCAAGCCGGGCTCCTACGGGTTTGTGCCGAACCCAAATCCCGCGTCCACCGCCAATCACCTGTAGGAGCCTAGCTTGCCAGCGATGGCGTCCCCGAAATCGCCATCGCCGGCAAGCCGGGCTCCTACGGATTCACGTCGAACCAAAATCCCGCGTACACCCCATCCCATGTAGGAGCCTGGCTTGCCAGCGATGGCGTCCCCGAAATCGCCATCGCCGGCAAGCCGGGCTCCTACGGATTTGCGCCAATCCCAAATCCCGCATCCACCGCCAATCACCTGTAGGAGCCTGGCTTGCCAGCGATGGCGTCCCCGAAATCGCCATCGCCGGCAAGCCGAGCTCCTACGGATGTGTGCCGAACCCAAATCCCGCGCCCACCGCCAATCACCTGTAGGAGCCTGGCTCGCCAGCGATGACGTCCACCAAATCGCCATCGCCGGCAAGCCGGGCTCCTACAGGACCATCGCGCGCCTGCAGACACATCCAGAACTCAAACCTGGCGACACTCCCCATTAATCAGCTCTAGGCTTGTGTGGTCTGCAAAAACACAGGAGGGCAATGGAATGCCTGATCTTCCCCATGCTAATCGCCTACGCGCCGGCCGCTTCTCTCAAGCGGGCCAAATCTACCTGTTGACCGCTGTCGTCCAACACCGCGAACGCTTGTTCAATGACTGGCGAACCGGACGCTTGCTAGTGCGAGAATTCCAACGGGCACACGCGGATGAACTGATCGAGTCACTGACTTTCGTGGTAATGCCCGATCATTTTCATTGGCTGGTCGAATTGAAAAACAGTACGTTGCCAGCGGTAATGCGAATCACGAGATCCCGCAGCGCTCGAACGATCAATGCTCACCTGGGGCGTACCGGACGCCTGTGGCAAAAAGGCTTCTACGACCGAGCTATTCGCAGCGAAGAGGATTTGCTGGCGGTCGCGCGTTACGTGATCGCCAATCCGTTACGTGCAGGCCTTGTCAGGCGTGTGCACGACTACCCGTTGTGGGATGCCAAATGGCTGGAGTAGCAATATCCGAGTGATGGCTCGACACAAATCCGTAGGAGCCCGGCTTGCCGGCGATGGCGATCTTGCGGACGTCATCGCTGGCAAGCCAGGCTCCTACAGTGATTCGGGTGTACGCGGGGTTGGGTTCGACGTGAATCCGTAGGAGCCAGGCTTGCCAGCGATGGCGTTGGCGAATTCGCCTACGCCACCCGCGTCTTGCGCCGTTGCGCTTCTTCGCGCACTGCCGGGATGATCCAGCGTCCGTAATCCACGGTGTCGTACAACGGGTCGTAACCGCGATTGAGGAAGGTGGTTACGCCCAGGTCGACATAGTCGAGTAACGCCTGGGCCACGGTTTCCGGAGTGCCGACCAGGGCGGTGGTGTCGCCGTAGGCGCCGACGGCGGTGGCGGTGGGCATCCACAGGGCACGGTCGTGGCGGTCGCCCAGGGCCGCTGCCGCGAGCAGGCGTTCGGAGCCGGTGCCCTTGATGCGTTTTTGCCAGGGACTGCCGGCGGCGAACTGCGGGTTGGCCTTGATCTGCTGCAAAATCTGCTCCGCGCGCTGCCACGCCAGCTCTTCGGTAGGCCCCAGAATCAGGCGCACGGACAAGCTCACCCGTGGCGCCTCCACACCTGCCGCGCTGGCCGCCGCGCGCAGCTTGGCTATCTGTTCGGCCACGCCGCTCAACGGTTCACCCCACAACGCATACAGGTCCGCGTGTTTCACCGCGATCTGGTAAGCGATATCCGAAGACCCGCCGAACGAAATCGGAATGTGCGGCTGCTGCAGCGGCTTGACCGGGGAAAAGGCGCCCTTGATGTTGAAATACTGCCCTTCAAAATCGAAAGGTTCTTCGGCCGTCCAAGTACGCCGGACAATCTCCAGATACTCGTCGGTGCGTTTATAGCGCTCGGTCTTGTCCAGCAGGAAATCGCCCTCCTGGGGCTCGGCGGTAATCCCGGTAATGGCATGCAGGCGGATCCGCCCGCCACCGGTAGTGTGGTCGAGTGTCGCGAAGCTGCGAGCGGCGACCGTGGGCGCGGTGAGGCCCGGGCGATGGGCGATCATGAAGCCCAGGCGCTCGGTGTGTGCCGCTGCATAAGCGGCGATCTGCAAACTGTCCGCGCTGCCCGGGCCGCTGGCGATCAGCACTCGGTCGAAGCCGGCGTGCTCATGGGCACGGGCGTGGTGGCGGATGAAATCCAGATCGAAGTCCGGGCTGCGGATGCCACGGGTCTCGGACCACTGGCGGGGGAAAATCATGCCGACAAATTCAATGGACATGGGACGCTCCTGATAGCACTGGATGGCGCGGAATCAAAACTGGTAATCCACCTGGGCCAGCAACGTGCGGCCAGGCATGGGTTGCAAAAAGGTATTGGTCGAGCCTGCGAGGCCGCTGACGAAGTTCAGCTCATTGGTCAGGTTGAGCACACGCAAGGTGGTGCTCCACTGCGGCTGGCGGTAGTACACGGCGAGGTCGAGGTTGTATTCGTCCGGGATCTTCACGGTCTTGCTCAGGTTCAAGTACCAGCTGCTGGTCCACCAGCCGGACAGCTCGGCGCCAAAGCCTGAATCGAAGCGGTAGTCGACATAACCGCTGGCGGTGTACTCGGGGATCTGCACCGCGTCGAAGCGCCCGGACGGCCGTTGATTGAGGCTGTTGTTGTCACCGAAGACCGTGCCGTTATCGGCGACGAATCCGGCCGAGGCGAACCCTGATTGAGAGGCGAACTCGTTGTAGGCGCTGAGTTTCGACAGGTTCAAGCCACTGCGCAGGTGGTCGTCCGGCTGATAACGAATGGTCGACTCGATGCCCTTGATCACCAGTCGGGCAATGTTGTTGTTGCTGTCGGGCGACTGATCCCGCGCCTGCTTGAACGCGGCCAGGGTCATGAACAGTTCATCGGGCAGCGCTTCGACTTTCAATCCGACTTCGTGCAACACGCTCAGACTCTGGAAGGCCAGCGGGTTGAGCTGATTGGCCCCGGCGCCGCTTCCCCAGCCGAGGCCGTTGGAGAAGAACCCGGTGTTGACGGCCAGCGAGCGATCGAAGGTGTAATACAGCGTGCTGTTGTCGGTCGGTTTGACGTACGGGCTGACCTGGACCGCGAACAGCCGATAGTTGTCGCTGTCCTTGCGGCGGTTGCCGCCGGCGAGCACGAACGGGTTGTCGATCTCGGCATCGATCCAGCTGCGGCTGGCCCCGATATTCAGGCCGGCACGGTCACCGAAACGCAGGTTGTGCTGGGTGAACAGGGTGCTGGTGGTCCAAGTGCTTTCGGCGGTGTAGGGCGCGACCGATTCGGCATACAGCCCATGGCCGGCCGGGTACATGGCGGGCAGGTTCAGCCAGCCGTAGTAGTTGGAAAACTGCGCCACCCCGGGTTGGCCGATCCAGGCACCGTTGCCTCCGGCCGGATTGGAGCCGGTCAGGCCCAGCAGGTCGCCGGGGTTTTTGCCCGAAGGGTCGAGGGTGAGGTCGTAGGCATTGATGGTCGAGCCGAAGTTGTTGTTGGCGGCAATGGACTGGTTGAATTCACGCCGGTATATCAAACCGGTGTTGCTGTCGTCACGCAGGGTCAGGCCGCCGAGTTGCACATCGTTGCGCGAGCGAAACTCGAAGCGGTTATCGAACAGATTGTCCTTGGATTGCACTTGAAAAGAACCGACAGCGTCGGTCATATCCCGGGAGCGCTGGTAGAACGTACTGTTGGCCAGGGTGATGCTTGGCGTGAGGTCTGCTTCGACCTTCAGTTGAGTAGTGAAGCGCCGCGAACTGTTTTCGTCTTCGTCGCGCTGGCCGGTCTGTGACGACAGGTGGGTCAGGCCATTGCCGGCCAGCGAAGGGTCATAGACCCAACCGCGCAAACTGCCGGGGTTGGCCTGGGTGTTGGGCGAGGCATTTTGGAAACTGCCATCGACGACTGCATATTGGCCCTGGGCATTGCGCTGGCGCTGCACCCAACCGACGGTCTGGGCGTCGGCCGCGCCAGAGGCCAGCACCGGTGACCACAGCGTATTACCGTTCTGGATAATCGGCGTCGCGCGCCCGGCGTAGTATTTGCCGTGGTCCACCAACTCCTGGTTCGCGCGGTTCCAGCCGTGGGTGATGTTGTAGTCGTAGTAATCGTCGTAGCTGGCATTCCAGTCGACCCGGACATTGTCATTGCGCCAGGCGAGCGCGCCATAAAACGCATCGAAATTGTTGTCGACGTTGTCGTAGAAATCTTCCTGACGCTGTTTGGTGATGCTAATTCGATAAGCGAGGTTGTCGCTCAGCGGCCCGGTATTGTCGACGCTGAATTTATTCGAGTCGCGCGATTCGCCATCCGGGACCCAGGCACCGAGCTCACCGCTGAGGCGGGTCTTGAACTCACTGAAATTGGGTTTTTTGCTCAGGTAATTGACGTAGCCGCCACTGCCCGACACGGAACCGTAAGTCACCGATGAAGGGCCGGCAACGATGTCGGCGCCTTCGTAGGCGTTGAAGTTGGCCGGGTGGCGCACGCCATAGGCGCGTTGCCCGTCCTGGAAGACTTCGGAGCCCTGGGCTCGGAACTGCGGGGCGATACCGGCGTTCTGACCACCGCCGCGCGTAATGCCGGGGGCGTATTTGACCAGGTCGTCGGCGCTGCGTATCGGGTCGTTGGCCAGTTGTTCGGAGTTGATCTGGGTGACGGATCGCGGAGTGTCGATGATCTTGGTTTCGGTGCCGCCGTAGACCGAAGTCGAGGGGCGGGTGGGCAGCGCATCATCTTCCGAGTCGCTGGCGCTGGCCTGGACGGTGACGGTTTGCAGCTGGGTATCGGCGGCGAAGCTCGGCATCGACAGCGTCGACATCACCGCCACGGCCAGGGCAGAGCGTTTTACGGGCAAACGAAAGGCGATAGAGGGCATGGCAAATGAGCCTCGCAAAAAATTAATCAATGGTCTGGCTTGTCGGGCTTCAACTGATGCAACCCCGACCTGTCTCAGCTGGCTTTGGTGATCAGGCGGTGTCTTTCAACCACAGTTTTTCAAAGCGCCAGGTGCTGAACAGCGACTGTTCCGCCGCCGCGCCGCCTACGCGGTTGGCCACGCTGTCAAGCAAGTCGGCGTAGCCCCAGATCAGCATGCCGCCGCGTTCGTATTGGATCTGCTGGACCTGATGCACCAGTGCCTTGCGTTTTTCCAGGTCAGGCTGGGCCATGGCCGCGAGAAACAGCTCGCTGAACTGCGTGTCCTGGAAGTGCGTTTTGTTGGCCACGGCAAATGGCGCGTCGGTGTGGATTGCACTGGCCAGGAACGGTGCGCCGATGCTGCCGCCGGTACTCAAGGTCCAGTCGTTGCGCAACGGTCCCTGGAACGTTGCCAAATCCACCTGTTTGACCTTGAGCGTGACGCCGATGCGCTTGGCCTGTTCCGCCAGCACCAGCGCAGAAGTCAGCCCCGGGCCAGGTGTGGTCACCAGTTCCAGTTCGAGATTTACGTAGCCTGCGTCCTTGAGCAATTGCGCCGCGCGTTGCGGGTCGTGGGGGCGCGGCCCGAGGGTGTGGTTGAAGGTCGGATCGCTCGGCGCATACAGGTCGTTGGCCACCCGGCCCTGGCCATTGAGCGCCCGGCGCACCAGCTCGTCGCGGTCGGCGAGCAGGCGAAACGCTTCCCGAACCCTGGGGTCATTGAAGGGCGGCTTGTCCAGGTTCATGTCGAACGACAACCAGTTGCCGGTCACCGACTTCAGCAACTTGAGGCGTGGGTCGCCCTGGAGCACTTGCAGCTGTTCAGTGGGCATCACGTTGGCCATGTCGATCTGCCCGGAACGCAGGGCTGCCAGGCGCGACACCTGATCCTTGAAGTCGATGATCTCCAGTTCATCGGCATAGGGTTTGCCGTCCTTGTAGTAGTTCTCGAACCGGGTGAACAGTGAGCGCTGGCCAGGGGTGAAGCTTTTCAGTTTGTACGGCCCGGCGCCGACCGGATTGCTGACCGGGTGGTAGTCCACCGGAACGATTCCGCCGAAGTTGACCCAGGTTTCCGCCAACGGCATATAACTGCGGCCTTCGCGGAAATTCAGGCGCACGGTGCGCGAGTCGAGCCTGACCAGATTGTCGCGGTCCACCCAGTGCAGCAGCGCAGCATAGGGCGATGCCAGTTGCGGATCGGTCAGGCGTCGAATGGAGAAAATCAGGTCGTCGGCATCGATGGTCTTGCCATGGTGGAACTCAAGGTCGGGGCGCAGGCGCAAGGTCCAGCTGCTGGCGTCGGCATTCGGTTCGGCGAACTCGGCAAGGGCCAGGCGCGGCTGCATCTGTTCGTCCCACTCCCACAACTTGCTGTACAGCGCAAAGCCACGCACGATGCCGCTGCCGATGGGTTTGTGAGCGTCGAGGTTGCCGCTCTGGTTGCCGTCGAGAATGCCCAGGCGCAGACGACCGCCGTAGCGGGGCTGATCATCGGCCACCGCGACTGCGGTCGCGGGCTTGTCGCCGCTCGGGCCGCAGCCTGCGAGCAGGCCACCGCCGAGCAGCAAACCACCGCCGAGCAGCGCGCTGTGGCCGAGGAAGTCCCGGCGACTGAACAATGAGTGATCGTCGCTCATGGCATCAGGCTCCGGTCGGTCCGTTGGCGGCGCGCAGCTGCAGCGCCGGCGCCGGGCTACGGCTCAGCTCGACTCGCTCGCTGCGAAAGTGCGGCAGGATATGCTCGCCCAGGCGGTAGGCCTCTTCCAGATGGGGGTAGCCGGCGAGGAAGAACAGGTCGATGCCGATCGCGTTGTACTCGCGAATCCGTGCCACCACATTTTCATAGCTGCCCACCAGCGCGCAGCCCGGCGGAATGCCGATGTAGCCGAAGCCGGTCCACACGTTCGGGTGGATGAAAAAGTCATCGAAGCTTTGCCTGTGCTCCTTGTGCGCGAACTCGTTTTCGTAGCTCAGTTTGCGTGCGGTACGCAGCCCGGCATGGGCGGTCACGGCTTTGACTGCGCCGCGGGCGATGCCTTCATCAAAGAAGCGCTTGGCCTCGTTGCGGGCCAGTTCCTCGGTCTCGCGGGTGATGACGTCGATCGACAGGCCGAAGCGAATGTCGTGGCGCCCATACTTGAGCGCACGCTCACGGATGTCGGCAATCAGCGCGGCAATTTCCTGCGGATGCTCGGCACGCATCAGGTAGAAGTCGGCGTGTTTGGCGGCGAACTCCCGTGCCGGGATTGACGAACCGGCGGTGCAGATCAGCGGCAATTCGGCTTTCTTCAGCGGCCCGCGCAGGCCACCACCTTCGGCTTGGTAGAATTTGCCCTGGTAATGAAAGTTCTCGTTGTGCCAATAACCCTTGACCACGTCCATGAACTCGATGGCCCGTTCGTAACGCTCATCGTGATCGCTGAAGTCTCCCACTTGACGCTGAATAGCATCGGAGCCGCCGTTGATGATGTTCCACACCAGGCGATTGCCAGTGGCCCGCTGATAGGTGGCGGCCTGCTGCACAGCCACCCAGGGTGTGTAGTGGTAGGGCTGGAACGCGGTGACGAATTTCAGCGTGCGGGTTTCCCGGGCCAGCAGCGAGCAGACGGTCCACGGCTCTTCGCCGGAGGGCGCGTTGACCATCAACGCTCCACCGAAACCGTTGATTTCTGCTGCCTTGGCGATCTGTCCGAGGTAGTCGATGTAGGTGAAGTGATCGCCGACGCTGAACCCCGAGACAGCCCCGGTGCTGGGGCCGCCGGCGTGCCAGTCGCCACGGTTGCGCGGGTCGCCGGGGAGGAATTGGGTTTCCCCATGCAGGGGCAGTCGGGTGAAAAATTCAATGCTCATGTCGAGGTTCCTTGTCACTGCACGCTGGGGTTGCAGATCGGGGTGATCGGCTGATCGTTGATGACCTTGCGGGCGAAAGGCACCGAGTCCTTGAGCGAAGCGTTGACGGTCTCGCTGTGGCCCAGGCCTTTGTAGAGATGGCCTTCGACCACCGAGCCGGTCTTGCAGGCATCCTGCATCAGCGCGACCTGGGTCGAGGCGGCGGGGGTCTTGTCCTCGGCGCCGGTGCCAATGAAAATCGGCTGGGCCAGTTTCAGGGTCGGGTAGGACACCTGCTGTTGCCAGCCGGCGAGCTGGTCACCCTGGTAATCCTTTTTCGCATTGGCCGGGGTCAGGCCGACGCCGACCACGTCGCTGACCAGCGCTGCCAGGCAACTGGTGCGCGCCTGTTCGAACAACGGCAGGGCCTTGTCGGTGTAGAAGTCCTTGGGGTTGATGCTCGGGTCGTATTGTTGGGCTGCGAGCAGGGTGTAGAAGCCGTAGGCGAGGGATGCGTCGACTTTGTTAAGGTCTTGCTCACCGACATTTTTGGCCCCCACGGTGTAGATCACGCCGGTGCCGATGCTGCCTTTGACGCCGAGGTCCGGGGCGTAGGTCGGGGCATAGGCCGCCGAGGCGAAGGCACCGGCGCCGCCCTGGGACTGACCGACGATCAGGACTTTGTTGGCCAGCCCCGGCACTCCAGCGACTACTGCTTTTGCCGCATCGAGAATGCCGTAGGCGGCCATGCGGTTGTTCAACAGCGGGTGGCCGCCGGGGACGCCGAGGCCCTGATAGTCGGTGGCGACGATGGCGTAACCTTCATCCAGCCAGCGGCTGAGGTATTGCACGTCGCGATAGGAGCGCCCTTGCCAGGACGGCGCGCAGACGTCGGCCACACCCACCGTGCCATGGCCCCAGCTGGCGACCGGCCAACCGCCGGCGGGCGCCTGGCCTTTGGGCAGGAACAAGGTGCCGGACACCACGATCGGCGTCTTGTTATCGATGCCGTCGGTGGAACTGTAGAGAATCCGCTGCGCGCTGGCCGCGTTGGGCAGGCTCAGGGTTTTTTCCAGGGGCTCGCTGCGCAGCAGTTTGCCCGGCGTGGTCGGAATCTCCTGCTGCCAGGTGTAGAACGCCGAAACTCGGCCGTCACCTTGCAGCGGGTCGGGTTTGGGCGCGTGGGCGCTGGCGGCCAGGGCGCTCATGGACAGCGCCAAGACGCTCAGGCCGAAGACCAATTGTTGTGGCAGTTTCATCTGGATTTCCCTATTCATGGATTGTTGCTGACCTGGCCGCGCAGGGCTGGCCAGTAGTCGGTGAGTTGCAGATCGATCAGCGCCTGGTTGGTGAAACCGGTGGCCAGCGCAGGGGTGATGTCGTAGGTGTCGCGAATCAGGTGATTGGCCAGTGCGTAGGCGGTCAAGGCCTGGTAGTGGGCTTTGAGTTGCTGATCGCTTTTCGGCGCCCAGCGATCTTTCCAGGCGACTGGGTCGCTCTGGTCGTCGCGGCGCAGGACGCTTTCTGCGGTGCCGGCGCGAGAGGAGAGCTGGTAGTAAGCGTCCTGGTTCTGCTCCTGGGAAATCCACCAGGCGGCCTTGACCCAGGCAGTTGCCAGCAACTGCGTGATGTCCGGGTGTTGGCTGACAAAACTGTCGGTGCCCCACAGGTCCGAGACCAGGCGCCAGTCGTTGGCGCCTTGCTTGGTCGACCAGATGATTTTGCCGACGCCTTTGTCTTCCAGTGCGTAGGCTTCGCTGAGCAGCACCGCGGCATCGACTTTGCCGGCAGACACCGCAGCGGCGCCGACTTGCGGGTTGAGGTTGGCGATTTTGAAGTCGTCGAGTTTCAGGTCCTTACTGGCGAGAAAGTTGCTGAACGCAAACTCCCAGGGGCGTCCGCGATGCAAGGCCAGGCGTTTGCCCTTGAGGTCCTCGATGCTGTTGGCGCTGGAGCCAGCGGGGACCACCAGGTAGATATTGTTGCCGCTGCCGCCGGGCACGATCAGCTTGCCCGGCACGCCGCCGGCGCCGGCAATCACCGACGGCAAGTCGCCGCGCACCGCGAAGTCGATGCTGTTGTTGCTGAACCCTTCGTTGATCTGCGGCCCGGCGCCGGCGTGGGGCAGGGCGATCCAGTCGAGCTTGACGCCGCGTTCTGCCAGTTGCTGCTCAAGCCAGCCGTCTTCGATCACCCGCCCGGCAATGCCGCCAAATACCGGTTTACCACCTTGGGTGTACGCGACGATGGCGATCTTCACCGAAGTCGGTGCCTGTTCGGCCAGCGCCGTGGCAGTGAGCAGTAACCCGGTCAAGGCGACCAGGCTGTTGCGCCAGAAACGTTTCATGGAGATCTCCTGTATGAACATTGCAAACCCGGCACTCGTAGGAGCCGGCCTGCCGGCGATGAGGCCATCAGCCGCACAGCGTCGTGTGGGAGTGACAGAGCAGATTGCATGCCAGCGACCGAAATCATCGCTGCAGGCCAAGTGGGGCGGGGGTTCTGGACAATTTGAGGGATGCGCTTGGGCAACAAAGCTGTTGATGTGCCAGCACCCCGATGCACACCCATTGCTGCTCCAGCAGCAAGCCGGCAGCAACACTCACCTATATGTCAAACAGGAATATACAAATACTAATTAAGAATTTTTTAGTCTAAACAACTTCATGCACTATTGAGCACGCGCTTTTACTGCCAGGAATGCACCATGTCGCTGATCACTCATCCCAATGCTCGTGAATTGACCAAGTCGGTACGAGCCACCGTTCTGGTGTTCAAGGACCCGCGCTCCCAGGAGTTGCTCAGCCGAATCGAACGCCTGGCGCCCAGCGAAGCCAACACCCTGATCATCGGCGAGACCGGCACCGGCAAGGAATTGGTGGCGCGGCACATCCACCACCTCAGCCGCCGCGGTCGCGAACCATTCGTTGCCGTGAACTGCGGCGCATTCGCCGAAACCCTGGTGGAAAGCGAGCTGTTTGGCCACGAGAAGGGCGCGTTCACCGGCGCCACTTCAAGCAAGGCGGGCTGGTTCGAAGCGGCCAATGGCGGCACGCTGTTTCTCGATGAGATTGGTGATCTGCCGCTGAACATGCAGGTCAAGCTGCTACGCGTCCTGCAGGAGCGCGAGGTGGTGCGGCTGGGGTCGCGCACACCGATTCCGATCAACGTGCGGCTGGTCGCGGCCACCAACGTCAACCTGGCCGACGCGGTGGTCGCCGGGCATTTCCGCGAGGATCTGTTCTACCGCCTGCACGTCGCGACCATCCGCCTTCCACCCTTGCGGGAGCGGCCGGGCGACATCCTGCCCCTGGCGGAATTTTTCCTTGAAGAACATTGCCAGCGCTTGGGCTACAACCGCGCCTCGCTCAGCATCGAAGCCGAGCGCAAGCTGCTGGAACACAGCTGGCCGGGCAACATTCGCGAGCTGGAAAACTCGATCCACCACGCCTTGCTGGTGTGCCGCAATCAGCGGGTCGCGCCGGCGGATCTGCACCTGGTGGACATGCGTTCATCGGGCATTCGCCAGGAACAGGCCGCTGCATCCCACCAGGCGCCCGTCGGCCCGGTCGATCTGGAAACTGCCCTGAACGCCCTGTTTGAACAGAACATTCCCGACCTTTACGAACATATCGAGGAAACGATTTTTCGCGCGGCCTACCGCTATTGCCATGGCAACCAATTGCAAACCGGACGGCTGCTGAACATCAGCCGCAACATCGTTCGGGCGCGCCTGGAAAAGATCGGCGAATTGAGCAAATCACTCACGGCAGCGCCTCCCATCTGACATCGGTCAACCCGCACTTTTGCGCCTGCGCCCGCAGTTCGGCAAGCCCCTGCTGGTCCGGATCGTCGCCATAGGCCAAGCCGACGCCCGCGTGCAGGCAGGCGTAATACCAGGCATCGGCATCGGTCATGTGTGAATCGGGCTGGACAAAGACCTGTCGAGCGTCGTTCAAGCGGTAAGTGATTTGAAAGTGCAGGGGGCGCATCCGATTCTCCAGGCGAAGCCACTACGACCCTAATGGCTCATCGCCAGTTCCCTTTCTTTTTGGTCTTGCAGGGATTTGCCGGGGAGGCAGTGGCATGCACTGTAGGAGCAAAGCTTGCTCGCGATGGCGGTGTGCCAGGCTGGAAATTCATCGGCTGGGCGGATGTCATCGCGAGCAAGCTTTGCTCCTACAGATGATCGGGGCTGTCAGCCTTTCGATTCCTTGGTCCCCAACACATCACGAATGCTGTCCACCACGTTGCTGTCCTTGATCACATCGTTCAGCCAGCCCTCAAGCGGCATGTTGCCCCACTTGATGGCGCGTTCGATCAGGTACGGCACCGGGCTTTGCGGTTCGGTCTGCTTGAAGAACTGGGCGATGCCGGCCAGCTGGGTGAAGGCTTCGTCGCGGGTCAGGGGCGTGGTGCGCAGCGGGGTGGTCGACGGGTCTGGCTGGATCTGGGTCATGGCGGCACCTGCGGGTTGGTCGACAACACTTGGCGGGACGGGCGCAACGGGGGCGGGGTGCAGCTCGATGCCGCGGTCCTTGAGGAGTTTTTCCGCCAGTTGCCCGGCACGGGAGAGCACGTCCGTGAGCGCGGCGAAACTCGGCGCATCGGCGCCAAACAAGCGGTCGGCGGTGTTCTGCAGCCGCTGGCAGGCGACCAGGCTGGCGGCGATTTCGCCGGCCTTGAGGCGCAGGTGCTCGGAGTCGGTCAGCACCACCGAACGCTGGAATACCTCGGCGTTGATCTTGCCTTCATCGATGGCGGCACGCATCGCCTGGGGATTTTGCAGCGCGAGGTTTTCGATGTGTCGCGATTCGTCATAACGCAGCAGGCCGAACTGCTGGCCCTGGGTAATCGGCAATCCGCCAACCACGTCTGCCAGGGAGGCTTTCATCCAGGCCAGACGGGCGGCGCGTTCATCGAGACCGTCTTCGAGTGACGGAAACAGGCCAGCCCAGAACGTGTCGAGGATGCGCTCGGCCAGGGTCAGGCCAAAGGTGATGCCGACAAAATGGTGTTTGTGCGCCAGGCCTTCACTGAGCCAGGCGACGAGCATCAGGTCCTTGCTCTGGCGAGCCAGGCCCTGTGCGGCCAAAGCGATGGTCAGGTCCCAATCCGAAGATTTGAGGTCGGTCTGCCAATCACCCTGGGTGAGATAATCGGGGTCTGCTCGACGTGCTTCTTTCACCTGATCGAACAAGGTGGAAAAGCTCAGGTCTTCACCGCTGCCCTCATTGATGGGCGCTGTCAGTTCGGCCAGGGAAAGGTCGTTGAGAAATTCAGACATAGGCAACTCTGATCAGGATAAAAGAACACCGCGCCCGGACGACAGGCGCGGTGCTTAATGCGGGCCGCTCGCACGGCCCGCTAACACTTCAGACTTAAGCGAACACCTTGTTCGCCGTACGATCCCAACCGCCGGTGACGTTGCCGCCGCCCTGGCCATCGGCACGGCTCTGCTGGGTGTAGGTGGTCTTGATGCGCGCGAAGTTGAAGCTGATCTCCTCGATCGGCAGGTCGCTGACTGCCTTGTCTTCGCCGCCCTGGCTGCCGCCGGCGACTGCCTTGACGGACGACACCACGACCTCTTCCAGGTTGATGGTCAGGTAGGTGACCTTGTCACCACCCGCGCGGTTGACGTTCAGCTGGATCTTGGCAATGTGAGTACCCTTGCAGCAGGCTTCGAACAGCTTGGCAGAAGCCTTGTCCACGGCCTTGCGGATGCTGAAGTCGCTCAACGCCACACGCTCCGACGAAGCACCGCCCGAAGAGCTTGCAGTCGCGGAGGTGGCCTGGGTGGCGCCGTACTCGTAGCCCAGCACTTCGATCCAATCCTTGTGCTTGTCGTCCAGTACTTCGCCTGGAATGCCTTCGATCTGGATGTATGCGTCAAATGCCATTTCTAATTTCTCCTTACCTTCATTTAAAAGGTGCCGCTGCAAGCAGTCGACAGTCCTTCGTTTTAACCTCTTTGAAAACGTTCAAGAGAGGTGTCTTGGCGTTGCCCGGGTCTGCTATCGAAACGACCCGGGCAGCGATTTTCTTGCTCTGGCGGCGCGCGGTCAGTTGATCGCGCGCACTTCGATTTCCACCCGGCGATTGGGCTCCAGGCACTGAATCAACTGCGCCCTGGGTTGCGTCATGTCGCATTTGACCAGGGGCTTGGTGCTGCCTTCGCCGACGGCTTCGACCAGTTCACCGGGGACGCCTTTGCCCACCAGATAAGTCTTGATGGTCTGCGCGCGCTGTTTGGATACCTGCAAGTTGCCCTGCAGGTCGCCCAGTTGGTCGGCATGCCCGGCGATGATGATCTTGCCGATGTCCGGGGTGTTCAGCAGCTTGCCGGCGATCGCGCTGAGCTGGCTCTGGCCTGCGGTTTTCAGGCTCTGAAAGTCGGCACGGCCGAACGCGAACAGGGTGTCCGACTCCAGGGTGATGGTCTCGATCGAGCGCAGCGACTGGGTCAGCAGGCTGTTGATGTAGTTGCGCGAACTGGACGTGAGGAACGCGTTGTCGAGGATGCGTGGCACGTCTTCCTCGTGAATCTGGTCGCTGTAGAAATTGATCTGCCGGCTGGCGTATTCATAGTCCTGGTTAGTCTCGGCCTGACCACTGGCCGCGCCGATGGTCGTGCCGGTCTGGCGGGCAATTGCCGGGTACCAGTAGTCCGGGATTTTCGCCTTGAGGAATGCCGGGTCAGCTTTCTCGCGCTGGGCCCGGGAGAGCATCACGTAGGTGTCCAGGGTGGTCTTGCCGAAGGCGGCAATCGACTGCGCGCGGTTGTCGTTGGGCAGGGCCTTGGGCTCGACGCTGTCGATGCCGCTCACGGGCAACAGCTGGTTGGTGTTGCGCTGGTACACCTTGAGGGTGGTCAGCAGGTACAGCGAGCGGGTCAGGTTGTCTGCCGTGGGCTTGAGCATCACGCTTTCCAGGCGGCTGAAGTACTCGCTGCGCAGCAGGGGCTCGACTTTGTAGCCCTGGTACAGTCCCAGGCGCATGCGCAGCGGCACGCCGTCCTGGTGATGCCGGGCGTAGTAATGCGCAGTCCAGAAGCGCATACGGTCCAGGGTTTGCCACTCGGTGTATTGACCGGAAGCGCCAGCATCAGCGGCCGCGGCCTGGGCCAGTTCCGTGGAGATCGCCTGAACGGTGTCGCGGTTGTTCACATACGACCAACCCAGCAGGCCGCATACAAGTAACGCCAGTGCCCCGGCGCCGCCGATCCAGGCCGCCTTGCGCCGACGTTCGCGGTGGTTGGTGGTGTACAGCGCCACCAGATGCTGATCGGGAATGATCACTTTGCGGAACAGGCTGTTGATGAACAACGGGCGCGGGAGTGCGTCGCCGCCGCTGATCGCCTGATCGCTTTCCAGGGAGAAGCGCTCGCTGACCTGGCGAGCATGGCCCCCCAGCTCCGGCTGATCGGCGTCCAGGGCGCTGGTGAAATAGAAACCGCGCAGCAATTCGGCTTTCTGGTAGGGGTTGGCGCGCAACAGTGCGTCGACGAACAATTGCAGGCGCGGTTTGAGCGCCGCCAGTTCCAGCGGGAAGCGGTACACCGCCGAATCCTGGCGGGTGATCTGAATGTCCTGGGTCACCAGCTGCCGGCTCGCCACCTGCTGCCAGTAGGCAACCAACTCGTCCATCGCCACGCCAAATTGGCGGCCCCAATCAGCCTGCTCATATCCTTTGTGGGCAAACGTCTTGCCCATCACCTCGCCGCGGGCCAGTTCATCCAGCTGGCGATAGAACGGGGCAAAACCCGGCACCAGGTCGCACTTGGTGAACACCAGGTACACCGGCAGCCGCACTTCGAGCAGCGCGTGGGTTTCCTGGATGCGTTCGCGCAGGCGCTTGGCGATGCGCTCCTGGTCCTCCAGCGACGCCTGGAGGATGTCGTGAATGCTCACGGTGACGATCAAGCCATTGAGCGGCCGGCGCTGGCGATGCTGGCGCAGCAGCTGCAGGAACGCCCGCCACTTGCCGGCTTCTTCCTGGTTGTTCATGTAGCGCCCGGCGGTGTCCAGCAGGATCGCTTCGGAGCTGAAAAACCAGTCGCAATTGCGTGTGCCGCCCAACCCGGCGACCCGGGCGCCTTCGCGCTCGGCATACGGGAAGTTGAGGCCCGACTGATAGAGCATGGTGCTTTTGCCGGCCGCCGGCTGACCGATCACCAGGTACCAGGGCAGGGCGTACAGCGCGTCCTTGGGATTGCTGCCCCGAGGCTTGTTGTTGTGCAGGCGCTCGATGCTTTGCAGCAGGCGTTCACGCAGCAGGCTGACTTCCTCGCGATCCGCCGGGCTGGCGTTCAGCACGGCCTGGTCGGCGTCTTCACGCAGCAGGCCTTCAAGGTTGTGGTGCCGCGAGACTCCGCGATAGAGCAGCAGCACGTAGCCCGATGACAGCAGCAGGAACACGCCGATGCCAGTCAGCAAGCTGTTCAGCGAACTGAAGCCGAACGCCCGCCCGATGGCCCACACCGCGAAAATGCTGAGGAAGAAAACCACCCCCAGAATGTAGGGCTGATACCGCAGGAAGTAATACTTGATCTTGTTCATACAGACTTCGAATCCAGGGCATCGACAAAACGGTCGATGACGTCATCAAGGGGGCGATCGATTTCGGGAAAAGCGTGTGCAGCATGGTGCTCGTCAAAAGCCTCGAAGGACGCCAGCACGTCATAGCTCTGCGCGCGCTCGCCACTGCCGGTGAGCACGCGATAGGCATTGCTGGTGGTGCGTGAGGCAAAGCAGATCAGGCGCGGGCGCATGAAGTCGTCGGCCAGCAGGCTGACCTGCGGCACGGCATTGCCGGGCGTCATGCGCGTCAGCCAGGTGAGCCACAGATCGGCAGTCGGATTCTTCAGGCCACGTTCCGCCGGCAAGGGCAGGGTGATACCGATGGGCGTGCCGTGGCGCAGGGGGCTGTGCAAGGCTTGCAGGCGGGTCAGCATGGCGTTGGTGACGAACTCCGGGTACGAACTTTCCAGCGCAGTCGCGATGTCGCGCAGGTTGAAGTTCACCAGGAATTTGCCGTGCACCCGGCGGAACAGATCGAAGTCCTGCACCTGGAGCGGGCGCAGGGCCTTGATGCGTTCGAACAGCACCGAGGTGCTCTCGCCCTGGGCAGCCATGTGCAGCAACGGCTTGATCTGCGCGTTGAACAGTTCGCCCAGGGTGAACGGGTTGACGAAGGGCTCGGCGTCCGCAGCTTTCACCGTCTGGAAAATGAAGAACGGGTAGCGCCGTTGGCTGGCGTCCATCGAGCTGATCAGCCCGCCCAGCAGCCAGTTGCCACTGCGTGCGCGGTAGCTGAAAAAGCACAGCGGCAAGGCATCGAACAAGCCGCGCCAGTCCTCGCGATGCTGCAGGGTCGCGAGAGCACCTTGCAGCCAGCCATCGAACTCGCAGACGTCGTCCGCCGCTCCGTGCAGGCTGACGAAGTCCGGGCTCGCGGGCACCTTGCCGAAGCAGCCAATCATTGGCCGCATTCCTGATTCACCAGCAGCCTGCTCACTGGACTCGCCCGCCGGCCGAATTGAGCGAACTCAAGGCCTTGACGTTGGCCAGGTCAGTCAGCTTGACGCCGCCGTAGTTGCGCACGGCGAGGCTGACCTGACCGCTGGCGGTGTTCCAGCTGAAGCGTTGCTGGATGCCATCCAGGTCGCTGACCCGCGCACTGTCGTTCATGCGCAGCAGGCCCCAACGTCCCGGGTAGTCGAACACGGTGATGCGTTCGCCAGTCAGGGTCACCACGTCCATGCGCGCCCCCGGTGCGGTGGTGGTGCCGGGCCAGGAGAAGCGGCTCCAGCTGGTCTTGCCGTTGCGATAATGCTGCACCTGGCCATCGAGGGTGAAGATGATGTCGGTGAAGTACGCCGAAGGCTCGAGCATGATTTCAAAGCCGTTCTCGCGATCCGACAGGCTGGCGATCACCTGGCCCAGGGAGCTGGCCTTGTCGATGCTGTTGACCATGTTCGGGTTGACCAGCGGCGTCGATTTGCTCGCGCTGCTCATGCCCAGGCCTTCGCCGCCGGAGAGGTTGCCGATTTCGTTACGCTTGAAGTTCGGCAGCAGGCCCGACTCCGGGTCGACGAAACGCTGCAGGTCTTTCACCGACGCTTCGTTGCGACTGCCGGCGGCGATCGGGAAGCGGTGCGCCATCACCTGTTCCCAGGGCTTGGCGATCTGTTGCGCCCAGGCCTTGGCGATCTGCTCGCCGGCCGGATCGCGCAGGGTTTCCCAGGCGAACTGGATCGGCAAGCTGAACAGCCCTTGCAGCGAAGCGGACAGGCCGCCCTGGCTGGTATCAACCGTGGTCTCGACATAGTTGCGCACGCTGGTGACTTCGCTTGGCTGACCTTCAAGCGTCTCGCTGATCAGCTGCTTGCTGCTTTTCCCCACGTCCTGGGAGCGCTGGATATTGTTCATACGCACCTTGAGCTTGCGCAGCGCCGCCAGGTAGCGATCCATGATGGTGCTGTCGGCGCCTTCGGCGTTCTGCACCGCAAACACTCGCGAGATCGGCTCGAAACGCTTGGCCAGGCTGCCGTCATCCACCGCTGGCAACGGCGAAATCAGCGCGTTCGGCGAGGTGTCCTGGCCATCGAAAATCCCGCTGACCTTGCCCCAGAAACCATCATCACGCTTGATCCCCGGCTGCTGGGTGGCCCGTGGTGCCGGCACATCCCATTGAGTGTTGTCGTTGACCGCTGCCAGCAGGTTCTTCACTGGCGAATTCTGCACGTCGCTGAGCAGCGACAGTTGTTGGGTCGCGTTGGCCATGTCGGTGAAGTGGCGCACGCCGACGCTGTCGATCAGCGTGTACCAGGCCTGGGCGTAGTCGCGCTTGTAGCGCGTCATGAACTCACGGATGAAGTTGGCTTTCTGCACCAGGCTGTCGCCGCCTTCGCCGTCGAGCACCCAGTCCGATTCGTTGCGCAGGTTGCCCGACACCAGCTTGATCAGCTCCGGCTTGACGAACTGCTCCCAGCCCTGGCGAGTGAAAATCGCCGGCACCGCTTCGCTGCCGTACAGCAGCTGACGACCTGGCAATGGCACCAGGTCGCTCAGGCCAACGGCCGGGAACTGACGGCTGGATTCCAGTTGCAGGCGCAGGTATTCGCGATCGACCAGGGAGCTGGAAATCATGAACGACTTCAGGCTGTTGCGGGTTTCGCTGATCAGTTGTTCGTTGCGCGACAGGGCAGGCGCCTGACCGTTCTTCAGCAGTTGCACATAGACCGGTGCGTTGTCCTCGATGACTTTGGCGCTGACTGGATTGTCGGCCGAGGCGGTATTGGCCCAGGCCACCGGCAACGCCGCGCCGACGAACTCCGGCTCGGGATGCGAGTCCGGTTGGGTCAGCATCAGGTACAGCTTCAGTGCGTTATACGACTCGATGATCGACGCGACCTGGCGCTCGTCGAGGCGGCCGAGCATTTCCTCGGACAACGACAGCCCGCCGGTGGTCGCCGACAGATCGGCGGCATCGCTGGCGGTGGCCGGGTTGCGCAGACTGTTGATCGCATCGCCACGGGCCTTGTTCGCCGCACCCTTGGCGGCGCCGCTCAACCGATTGCCGACTTCGCCGGCGCTGCGTGGCACGCCGTTCAGGCGCGAGGGCAGTTTCAAGCCCAGGGTTTTGGCCTTGGTGCTGCCGGCTTTGGCAGGTGCTGCCGCGAAGCTGTTCTGCGGGTCCATGGTCTTGGCGAATTCATTGAACTCGCGCATCTGCAATTGCAGCTTCAGGGTCACCGGCTCCAGCGCCTGGGTGCGCAGTTGCTGCAGGTAGGCGTTCTGCGCCACCCGGTAGATGTCATCACCACGATAGAGGCCCGCACTCAGTTGCAGCGGCACGCCTTGGGCGCGGTGCTTCTCGATGGCGCTCAGTTGATTGCGCAGCAGCTCCAGGCCCTGGCCGGAGGCGAGCAGCTGCGCACGGTCTGGCGACTGCTGCAGTTGATTCAACTGATCGCGCAGTGCCGCCAGCCACTGGCGGTTGTTCTGGTACGACAGCGCCTGCCAGCCGATAAAACCCAGCCCGGCCAGCAGTGCGACGCCGAGCAGCACAGGGCTCAGGGATTTCTGGTTGCCCAGGCGCGACTGGTACAGCGTCAGGTCGCGGTCGGGGAAAATCACCCGGCGGAACGTGTCGGTGATGAAGTAGCTGCGGTCGCTGATTTTCCTGCCGCTGCTATCCGCGACATGCCCGGCTTCCGGTTGCAGGGCGAACGACTCGGCGAGGTCGTCTTCATACACCTGGCTCAGTTGCTGATCGGTTTGCAGCGCGCTGGTGAAGTACAGCCCGCGCAGCAGCAGAGGCGCGCCGGTGTGGCGGTTGTCGGCGAAGTGCTGGAGGAATTGCTCCAGCACCACCGACAGCTCGGAGAAATAGTTCGGGAAGTTCAGCAGTGCGCTGTTGGCATCGGCGCCCAGGGCAATCATCTGCGCGTCGACGTGGCGGCGGATGTGGCTGTGCAGGTTGGCCAGCTTGGCATCCAGCACCGGGCGCAGGCCCTGGTTGCGGATCTCCGAGAGGCCGAAGGTCATGCCCAGGGGTTGCTGGCGCTCGTTCAGGTCCAGCCCTTCGAAGGCCTGGCTGAAGCCTGGCAGCTGATCGGTCTTGCTCAACATCAGGTAGATCGGCGGGTTGGCATCCAGGCAGTCGGTGTATTCCTCGATGCGCGACACCAGCTGCGCCGCCAGCGCGTTGCGCTCCTCGGCACTGGCCGCCAGCAACTCGGGCAGGCTCACCACCAGCACCAGACCGTTGACCGGGGCTTTTTTGCGCTGTTTTTTCAGCATGCGCAGGAAGCCGGCGAATTCGCTGGCGGACTGGTCGTCGCGCAGGTAGCGCCCGGCGGTATCGATCATCACGGCTTCGGGGCTGAAGTACCAGTCGCAATGCTGCGTGCCGCTCTGGGTGTCATTGGCGTTGCTGGCAATGCTCGCGGACAGGCCGGAGCGGGTCAGCAACGAAGTCTTGCCGGCGCCGGACATGCCGATGACCAGGTACCACGGCAAATCGGACAGCGCCGACGCGCCGCCACCACCGGCCGAGCGGTCGGTGCGCAGCATGGCGATCGCGTGCTTGAGGCGCTCGCGCAGCACTTGCTGGTCGCGGAACTCGCCGGTGGATTTGGCCGAGCGATCGACTTCCAGCTGCACCAGGTTCTCAAGGTTGTGCTCGGCGCGGATGCGCTTGTACTGGCGCAGCACGATGAGCAGCAGGTAGCAGGCGCTGATGATCGCCAGCGCTTCCAGCGCATAACCGCGCAGCCAGCTCACATGCGGCGCCGCAAACCAGCAGACCGCCAGGCTCGCCAGCCACAGGACCGGGACGACAAACCAAAAACTTTTCAACAAACGCAATAATGTCTTCATGTCTTCCTGACTCGATTACCTGACCTGGATTCAGGCACTGAACAGCTGGCTGATTTGTTCGGACAATGCGGCGACGTCCTTGGCCAACAGCCAGTCCAGCGTCAGGTAAACCCCGACGCAGACCAGCGCGATCAGCGCCAGGTAGAGCCAGACCGGCACTTCATGCCGCAGCATCTGCGACACCTGGTCGGGCAGGGCCCAATCCGGTGACAGCGCCTTGGGCGACTTGCGATAACGCGCAATGTCCTGGCCCAGGGTGTTGGCCAGGTAGCGCAGCTGGTCCTTCTGGCCGAGGCTGAATTTGCCCTCGAAACCCAGGGCCAGGCACAGGTGATACACCTCGAGCACGTCAATGTTCTGCTTGACGTCACTGCGCAGCGCATCGATCTTCTCGAAGAAGCCTTCACCGGCCAGGTGCACGCCGAAGTAGCGGAACTGCAACGGCTGCAATTCGAAGTGCCGGCGCAGTGGGTTGTCTTTGTCTTCGCCGCGCAGCACGCTCTCGTCGAGGAACGCGCACAGTGCGTACTGGGTGTCCTTGACCTGCTCAACGCTGTAGTTGGCGCTGCGTGCTTCGCGCTCCAGGGTCGCGAAGAAACTGTCGACACTGGCCTCGAAGGCGGTGACCGAGGTCACCTGACGGCCCTTGCGCACGATCAGCGCCATGCTGATGAAGTCTTGCACCAGGTCTTTGAGCACCGGTTTGTCAGTGGCGGTCGCCACGGTGCCTTGCATTACGGCTTCAGTCATTTGAGTACCGCCATCAGTTCAAGCTTGAGATTGGTAAAGGCGCTGGGTGCGTAGAAGGAGATGGCCTGGGCGCTCATCATCCGTTCGTACACGCGGCCATGGGGCTCGATGGAGAAATAGTGGTTGTCCAGGCGCACCGGAATGGCATTCGGCAGGCGCGTCGAGTGATTGAGCGTGACCCCGGGCATGGCGCTGTTGACCACCACTTCGATGTCTTCCGGCGAGCCCACCTTGAATGCCCGTGGCACCAGTTCCAGCAGGCTGGAACCAGGCATGTCGGCGTGCACCGAGATATAGAAATCGGCTTCGGCCAGACGCGGGTCGAGCAACTGCCCTTGCCAGTACGACGGCTTGGTCTGGGTCAGGTTGATCACCACGCACTGGTTCGGCACGACGTTGTCGAGCAGCACCCGGATCATTTCGTCGAGCTTGACCAGGGACGCCGCAGGGTCGTGGTGGTCGTACTCGGGGATGTCATTGAGTTGGGTGTCGAGGGAGAACGTCAGCAAACCACCGGCGAGTTCGGCGAGGAACAGGTACAGGCGCTCGGGGTGCAGGCGCGGGTGGGCCAGCAGATGGGCGAGGCTCGGGTGCGCGCGGTTCACCGTGTTCAACAGCCAGAACAGGGTGACGTCGCTGGAGCCGAACTCGGCGATCTGGTCCGCACGCTCGCGCCGCCGACCGGACAGCGCTTTGCTCTTGGACTGCAAGGCACCGAGCAAACGTTTGCCCAGGCCGATCAAGGTTTCGTGAGTGCCCACATGCAACGTCGGGTGCACGAAATGCGGGTCGAGGTTGAAGCCACCGATGTTGTTGCGCGACAGCCGGGCAATCGGGCAATAGCTGTAGCCATCCAGGTTGTCGCCATCGATCAGCATCACCACGTTCAGGCGCAGGCTGGTGATTTCGTTTTCCAGGTCGCCTTCGTTGAGGTCGGGCAGGGTGTCGAACTGCTTGCGAAAGCGTCGCGCGCTTTTCTGTTCCTGGCCGTCCTCGACGTAATTCATGCCGAACGGCTCGGGCAGTTTCAGCGCGGCGTAGACCTTGAGGTCGTTGCTCTTGAGCAGGTCCTTGAGGTCGCGGGCGGCCGGCAGCGGGTCATGCTGCGGCGCATCGAACAGGCTGCCGTCGGGGAACACCAGCTTCAGCCGCTTGAGCTGCAACGAGCCGGTCGCCAGGGCTTCTTCGTCGACCTGGAGCATCTGCACGCCCCAATGGAACGGCGTGCTGCGCAGCGTCGACTCGGCCAGCTGGTGCTGGTGGAACTCGTCCTGGTATTGGAAATGCTGCGGCAAAAGGAACATGCCCTCCGACCACATCACCCGGCTTTGCTTACTCATGAACGCCTTCCAATAGAGAGTTTAATTTTGATTCGGTGGCTTTTTTCGCCGAGCTGGTGGCGGTGTCTTCTGCCTGCTGCAGGGCTGCGTCCTGCAGGCGCTGAGTCAGGCTGTTCTCGGCCGGTTGCGCGGCGGCTTGTGCCAGCTGTTCTGCGCTCTTGGGTTTGTTCAGCACATCCGCGCCACCGACGGCGGTGACGGTGTTGTTGTCCACCAGCACCCGCAGGCCATCGGAGGAGAACCAGATACCGTCCTTGCGCAGGGAGTTGGCGTCGAACGCGACCTTCCAGCGGCTGGCTTCGTCGGAGCGAAAAAACGCCGCGACCCCGACATAGCTCGCGGCCTTGTTCAACGGCCAGCGATCAACCTGACCCATGCCCGGCAGCAGGGTGATCTCGCGGTTCTCGATCAGGGTATTGCCGAGGGCTTTCTGCGGGTCGTCCCACAGCGAGTCGGCGTCGATCGAGGCAAAGCGCTCCAGCGAACTGAGCTGGTACACCCGCAGCACCACCGACAGCGGTTTGCCGGACTCGTCGGGGTTGAGCTGATTGCCGCCGTCGGAGGTCAGGATCACCTTTTCGTTATCGTCGAACAGCATGTCGCCGGCCCAGGTGTCATCCACGCGCTTGCCCACGCGGTCGGTGACGCCGCAGGCGGTCAGCACCATGATCATTGCCGCGGCCGTCAGGCATTTGGCCAATGCCGGCTGCGCACGTCGCTTCCCTGAATGTGTGTGTTCCATGATGCTCACCTTCAAATACTCGTTCAGCACAGGCTGTAGGCGAAGTCGCCGTCGCTGCCCAATTCGAGCTTCAAGCTCTGGATCGGCTTGTCCTGCGCCATGCGCTCCAGAACGCGCTGGGCCAGTTCCGGCATCAGCGTGCGAGAGAGGATGTTGTCGATGTTGCGTGCGCCGCTGTCGACTTCGGTGCAGCGCGCGGCAATTGCCTTGATCAGCGCCGCGTCGTAGCTCAGCTGTGCTTGATGGTTGCGCTCGAAGCGCTGGCGGATGCGTTCCAGTTTCAGGCCGACGATGCGTTCCAGGATCGCGTCCTGCACCGGGTAATACGGCACGATGCTCAGGCGGCCGAGGAACGCCGGCTTGAACACCTGGTTGAGCTCGTCGCGCAGGCCCTCGACGATGTCTTGCGGGGTCGGTTGCTGCTCGGCGTTCAGGCACCACTGCATGATGCGGTCGGTGCCGGTGTTGGAGGTGAGGATGATCACGGTGTTGCGGAAGTTGATCTCGCGACCTTCGCCGTCATCCAGCACGCCCTTGTCGAACACCTGGAAGAACAGTTCGAGCACGTCCGGGTGGGCTTTTTCCACTTCGTCCAGCAGCACCACACTGTAAGGCTTGCGCCGTACCGCTTCGGTGAGCACGCCGCCTTCGCCATAACCGACATAACCCGGCGGCGAACCCTTGAGGCTCGAGACCGTATGGGCTTCCTGGTACTCGGACATGTTGATGGTGATCAGGTTGCGCTCGCCGCCGTATAGAGTGTCGGCCAGGGCCAGGGCGGTTTCGGTCTTGCCGACGCCGCTCGGGCCCAGCAGCAGGAAGACCCCGATCGGCTTGTTCGGGTCTTCCATGCGGGCCCGGGAAACCTTGATGCGCTTGCCGATTTCATGCAGCGCGTGGTCCTGGCCGAGCACGCGTTCGCCCAAGAGTTCAGGCAGGCGCTGCACGGTGTCGATTTCGTCGCGCAGCATCTTGCCCAGGGGAATACCGGTCCAGCCGGAAATCACTTCGCCAATGGTCCCGCCGTCCACCAGGGCATGCACCAGCGGCTGTTCGCCCTGGACGCTGCTCAGTTCAGCGCGCACAGCGGCGATCTCGCGGGCATCCGGTGCCTGGTTGTCCGGGTGGCTGAGGGCGCCCAGTTTTTCCACCAGGGCCAGTTCGCGCTGCCACTGTTGTTCCAGGGCGTCACGAGTGAGTTGTTCGGCGGCCAGTTCGCTGTGCAGGGTGGCCAGGCGGCGCGAGTGATCGCTGCCTTTGCCGGCTTCCTGCTCCAGCACCTGGATTTCGGCCTGCAAGTTGTCGATCTGGCGCTTGCAGTCTTCCAGCGGCCCCGGTTGCGCGGATTGCCCCAGGGCCACCCGGGCGCAAGCGGTGTCGAGCACGCTGACGGCTTTGTCCGGCAACTGGCGGCCGGTGATGTAGCGGCTGGACAGGCGCACGGCTTGCACCAGCGCTTCGTCCATCACCGTGACTTTGTGGTGATCCTGCATCTTGGCCAGCAGGCCGCGCAGCATGTGGATCGCCTTGTCTTCGTCCGGCTCCTCGACCTTGACCACCTGGAAGCGGCGGGCGAGGGCGGCGTCTTTCTCGAAATACTTTTTGTATTCAGCCCAGGTGGTCGCGGCGATAGTGCGCAGTTCGCCGCGGGCCAATGCCGGTTTCAGCAGGTTGGCGGCATCGTTCTGCCCGGCCTGGCCACCGGAACCGATCAGGGTGTGGGCTTCGTCGATGAACAGGATGATCGGGTGCAGGCTGCGCTTGGTTTCTTCGATGACCGACTTCAGGCGGTTTTCGAACTCGCCCTTGACCCCGGCGCCGGCTTGCAGCAAGCCCAGGTCGAGGGTGTGGATGGCCACGTCCTTGAGCACCGACGGCACATCACCGTGGACTATGCGCAGCGCCAGGCCTTCGACCACTGCAGTTTTGCCGACGCCAGCTTCACCGGTCAGGATCGGGTTGTTCTGGCGGCGGCGGGTGAGGATGTCGACCATCTGCCGCACTTCGAACTCGCGGCCCAGCACCGGGTCAATCCGCCCTTCGCGAGCGCTTTGGGTCAGGTTGATGGTGTACTGATCGAGGGCCGGGGTCTTGCCGTTGCCTTTGACGGAGCTGCGCGGAGTCACGTCCGCGCCGGCCAGGGGTTTGGCCTGCTGCGATTCGGCGCTGCCTTCCACCAGGGCGCCGAGGTTGACCCGCAAGTCGTCGGCGTTGATTTTTTCCAGCTCCGGCGCGGAGGCGATCACCACCCGGCGCAGCTCGTTGTCATCCAGCAGCGCCTGCAGCAGGTAACCAGTGCGGATCTGCCCCTGGCCGAACTCGATGGACGCCAGCACCCAGGCCTGCTCGATCATGCGCGTGATGTGCGGCGACAGGGCCGGAGTGCGGGTATTGCCCTTCTTGAACGTCCCCAGCGCCGTCATCAACTGCGCCTGCAGGCGATCGGGCACTACGTCGTAATGCCGCAGGATGGCCGGCAGGTCGTTGTCGTTGCTGTCGAGCAATTGCAGCAACAGATGCTCGATCTCGACGTCGTAGTGCTGTTCCGACAGGCACAACGCAGCAGCGCTTTCAGTGGCGGTGCGGCTGGTGTCATTGAGTTTGGCAAACAGGGACTTCAGGTTCACAGGGAGACCCCATCAAAAGGAATGTGAAAGAGGGCACAACGGGACGGCGTCACATCGACGCCAGGGCGTTTTAGCCAGCCGAGCCAGCCCAGGGACACGTTGCCCTGGCGACCGAGGCGGGCCGCAGGTACGGCTTCGGGTTTGAGCTTGGGCGCGAGCTGGAAGTCCAGTTCGGCGCCGACGTAGAACCGCACCAGCTCCACCAGTTTCTGGTAGTCGGCGGTGCCGGGCTGGAAGCGTTGATAGTCGACCAGCTCCAGCGGGCCCAGCTCGATGCGTACGCACGACTGGTAGTCCCAGACCCGATTGCCAGCCACTGCGCTTTGCCCGAGTACGGCGTTCTTGCGCCCCAGCTGCGTGCACTGGCTGGGGTCGAGGTGCAGCCAGCGCCCGGCAAACGGCTTGACCTTGAACGGGAGGGAAAAATAGAAGCTGAGCATCGCTTCGAGGTTCATCGCGTTGCGCGGTTTCTGCGCGAACAACCCGGAGAAATAGCTGAACAGTTCGCGACGCAGCGGTGAGCCCTGTTTGTCGAATTTCTGCTTCTGCGCCTCGGGACCAAAGCCCACCAGGTTGAGCAGGTAGCGGTCAAAGTCCGAGGTGCCGTTGCGCTCGTACTCGATGTAGAACTTGTATTTCTGCCAGGCCTCGTAGAACAGCGTGGTCATGCGGTGCGAGAAAATATCGAGGAACGCGTGGGCGGCGTCGTCGCGGTACTGGACGTGCCGCTCGATCAGCAACTCGGTGTACGGCCGTGGCAGCACACCCGATGGCCCGACCAGGCCCATGAACGTCACCTGCACTTCCGACAGCGGCAGACCGGCCGCCGACACCTTGCCTTCGCGCTCGAACTGCAGGTCGCTGACTTCACTGGCAGGGAAATTCAGCGACAGCTGCGAGCGAAAACGCAAAGGGTCTTCGTGCGGCCGAGTGTCCAGGTCCATGCGCCCGGTTCTGCTGTAATGCAGGCGGAGCAAACGCACCAATTGGAAAAACTCGAATCGGTGCGGCTCAGCCCGTGCCTGGTCGATCAGACCAGGGGTTGATCGCCGGTTCGCGGTGGCCATTGGACGACTCTCTTCTCGCGCTGCAAAGTGCGAAGGGTTAATTGGGTAAAGCTGTTCATGCTGCAGTACTGGCCGAAGAAGTGGTCCAGCACCATGCCGAACAAAAACACGCCGCTGCCGGTGTACTGGCTTTCATCGAAATTGAGGGTGATACCCACGCCACGGACGAAGTTCGGCCGCGGATGACCGATGCGCGCCACCACCGGTTCGCTGCTGACCGAGACGATTCCGTTGATCTGTTTGCGAATCGCCGAGACGTTGCGGTAGTTGTAGAGCGACAGCAGTTCCAGCAGCACTTCGCGGCCCCGGGACACCAGGGACATATGGTTGAGCGACAGGTGCGAAATCAACCGCCAGATCACCCCGTTGCCCAAGGGCACGCGCGCGGTGGCGGTGGGCTTGCGCAGGCAGCGGATGTCGCTGATCACCGAGTTGCCGGGAATGTTGAAATCGCCGCGTTCGCCACCGAACGGCAGCATCAGTGGCAGGTCGCGGTTGCTGCAGGTCAGGCGGATGCTCAACGTGTCGTTGCTGGAATTGAGCAGTTCGAGCTCGCGATCCACCACCCGGATGACCATGTTCGAGCCATCCTGCTGGCGGTTCTGCACCGGGCGGCGGCGGGCTATCCAGAAGCTCTGGCCCGGGCCCTGGTCGCCACGGGGTTCGAAGAACGGATGGCAGGTGCCGACCTGGTCGACACCGCCGACCTTGCGCACGCGCTGCACCCGATCGATCGACACCACTTCGGCCGAACTCTGCAGGCGCACATCCGGCGTCACGGCGTACTCGTGCTGGGCGTGGGTCAGCTGGATCGGCTCGGCCTGCTGACGGAACAGGTTGATGATCGGCGTGCAGTTGAGCTTGAAATTATTGCGCCCGATATTCTGGGTCAGGCGCGTCAGGCGATCACTGAGGTCGTAGTCGGAGAAGTAGAAGTTGATCTCGATCTTCTCGAGATTCTTGCCGGCCAGCAGCCGCGCGAAACCCGACAGGTCGAAGAACATGAACTTGTCCGGGAAGGTGAAGTACTCGTGCAGCAGGCGGTAACCGAGGAACGAGCGCTCGGAGTAATCCACCAGACCTTCGTCCAGGCTGTAGCCGACGGCTTGCAGCGCGTCTGCGGGCAAGGCGATTTCGCGGCTGCGGCCCTGGTCTTCAAAGCTCAAGGTGGCCTTGGCCAGGTTGTTGAATAGCAACTCGTAGAGCTGCAGCATCAGGGTGCTTTCGCCGTCGAGGAAAAACCGCAGGCGTTCCAGCTCCATCTTGCCGAACAGCACATCCGAGGTGGCCGTCAGGCCGATGCGCAGGCGCGCCACCAGGTCTGCGCTGTGACCATTGAACGCCGAGCGTTCCATCTCGACGAACGAGGCCTGATGCACGGTCACCGGCCACAGTTCGACCGGGTAGCAGGTGCGGAATTTGCACACCACGCCGTCGATCGGGTTGGCGCTGAGCTCGGTGTGCCGGGGCACGCGGAAGGCTTCGGTGACTTTCTCCTGCTGGCCCAGGTTGAACTCCACGATCGACATCGACGGGGTAGGGCGCAGGTAGTGCGGGTACAGCACTTCCAGGAACGACTCGACGATTTCCGGCAGCTCGTCATCGAGTTTTTTATGCACGCGGGCCGACAGAAACGAGAACGCTTCGATCAGGCGCTCGGTATGCGGGTCTTCGCAGTTATCGCCCTCGATGAGCAACCGCGAAGCAATCTTCGGGTACTGGCTCGCAAACTCCTGGCCGAGAAAGCGCAGGTGCGACAGTTCCTTTTCGTAATAGGGCAGCAGATCGTCGAGCATCAGTTGAGGTTCTGCACTTTGTATTCCTGGGTATTGACCTGCAGCACCGCGTCGAAGGAAACCTGGCGGGTGATGTCCTGCAGGCGCAGTACTGCGTCCACGCGGAAGGTCAGCATGCGTTGGCCGGTCTGTTGGGCGAGCAGTTGCACCTTGACGCTGCGAAACCGTCGATCGCCGACGGTGATCGCCTTCTCCAGCTGGCGTTGAATCAGCAGGCGATCCTGCGGATCGAGCACACTGCGGCTGGTGAAGTCGGGCATGCCGTAGTCGAGGATGGTCCCGCCCAGATTGACGAAACCTTCCAGCTCGTTGGCGACCAGCGACTGGCGCGTGTTCACCAGTACTTCCAGGTCGCGAACGATGCTGGCCTTGTAATCGGCCAGCGAACACAAGCGTTGCGACGAAGCTTCCATGGACTGGTGCGGATGATCGTCGAGCAATCGATCCAGCAGCGATGGCAACAGCCTGTGTTGACTACTCATTGTGCCTCCCTGGCAATGCTGTCGATCAGCCGCGAGTCGATTGCGGCAATTCGGCAACCAGACGCAACGACGCGGTCAGCTCATCCAGTTGGTAGTGCGGACGCAGGTAGGTCACGGCCTTGTACACGCCTGGCTTGCCGGGCACCTCGAACACTTCGGCACGGGCTTCACGCAGCGGGAACTTGGCCTTGGCTTCCTGGCTTGCGGTGTCGTCGAGCAACACGTAGCTCGACAGCCACTTGTTGAGGAACATCTCGACGTCCTTGCGCGAAGCAAAGCTGCCGATCTTGTCGCGCATGATCGCCTTCATGTAGTGAGCGATGCGCGAAGTGGCGAAGATGTACTGCAACTGCGCCGAGAGGCGGGCGTTGGCGTTGGCGATATCGGTGTTGTACTGCTTCTGCTTCTGCGCCGACTGGGTGCCGAAGAACGCGGCGTAGTCGGTGCCCTTGCAGTGCACCAGCGGAATGAAGCCAAGGTCCGACAGCTCTTTTTCACGGCGGTCGGTGATGGCGATTTCGGTTGGGCACTTGAGGGCGATCTCGCCGTCGTCGGTCTTGAACGTGTGAGTCGGCAGGCCTTCGACCAGGCCACCGCCTTCCACTCCACGGATCGCCACGCACCAGCCGTAACGCGAGAACGCGTCGGTGACGCGGGTGCCCAGGGCGTAGGCGGCGTTCATCCACAGGTACTTGTTGTGGTCACGGCCATCGACGCTTTCAACGAAGTTGAATTCTTCCACCGGCGTGGTATCCGGGCCATACGGCAGGCGACCGAGCACGTGGGGCAGGGTCAGGCCGACGTAGCGTGAATCTTCCGAGGCGCGGAACGACTTCCACTTGGCGTATTCGACGGTGTCGAAAATCTTCGCCAGGTCCCGCGGGCCGGACATGTCGGTGAACGAGTCCCAGCCGAACAGCTCAGGCGAGGCCGCCGAGATGAAGGGGGCGTGGGCTGCTGCGGCGACGTGGGAAATTTCTTCGAGCAGGTACATGTCTTCGGGGCTGCGATTGAACTCGTAGTCACCCAGCAGCATGCCAAACGGTGCACCACCGAAGGTGCCGTACTCTTCTTCGTAGATCTTCTTGAACAGCGCGCTCTGGTCAAATTCCGAGGCGGCCTTGAGGTCGCGCACCAGGTCTTTTTTCGAGGCGTTGAGCAGGTGGATCTTCAGCGTGGTGCTGGTTTCGGTCTGGTCAACCTGATACTTCAGGCCGCGCCACGACGCTTCCAGCTGCTGGAATTCGCGCGCATGCATGATCTCGTTCATCTGCTCGGAGAGCATCGCATCGATTTCGGCAATGCGCGCATCGAGCACGGCGATCAGGTCCTTGCTCGGCGTCATTTCGCCTTCCAGCACCTGGCCGACCAGTTCACCGATCAGGTCACGGGTACGGGTGCGCTCGGTCTCGGAGCGGGCCACGCGGCTTTCCGAAATGATGCTGTCGAGCAGGGAGGATTGCGGGGCGAAGTTTTCCACTTCGACCAGTTCGCTGTCCTGTTGAGTCACGGTTTGCTTGTCGTTCATCTTCAGGCTCCTACTCTTTGCCATCGGTGGCAGGGACGGCAGCTTCACGGCCGAATTCCTTGCCCAGCGTTTTCAACTTTTCGGTGTTCTGCAGCACGTCCATCAGCAGCTCTTCGAGCTTGTCGTTGCCGCCCATCTTGTTGCGCAGGTCTGCCAGCTTGTTGCGTACTTCCAGGAGCTTGCGCAGCGGTTCGACCTGCTTCACCACGTTCTGTGGCTCGAAGTCTTCGAGGGCATTGAAGTTGAGCTCGACGCCCAGCTGCGTGCCGTTCTTGGCCAGGGTGTTGTCGACGCGATAGGTCAGGCGCGGCTTGATGCCCTTGAGCACGCCGTTGAAGTTGTCGCGGTCGATGAAGATGAACTTGCGGTCCTTGAGCTTCGGCAGCGGCTCCAGCGGGTTGCCGGAGAAATCGCCCAGCACACCGACGACAAAGGGCAGCTCTTTCTTTTCCTGAGCGTCACCGATATCCACGTCGTAGGTGATATGGACTCGAGGCGCGCGAACGCGGTCGAGTTTGTGCTGGGTACTTTCCTTCTTCGCCATCGTCATCTCCTGGTGCGAACCAATTCGCTGCAAGTCATTTGCGTTCGGCTGAACAGTCGGCCGGACGCGTTACATTCCTTCGATCGTCAGCAGCAGGCGCTGACGGATTTCATCGTTCATCTGCAAAATATTGTCGTGGCCCACCAGCTCTTCGAAGCTGCTGTTGCCGGCAATCTGGGTGCTGCTGCGGATCACTGCCTCATCGGGCAACTGCGCGCGCACCGGTGAGCTGATGACGCAAAACGGCAGGTCACCAAAGTCTTTCAGGCGTTCGAAACTCACGGGAAAACGCAGCCCGTCCAGCAGTCGGCTCAGGCCCGGGGATTTGCTCAGGCAGTAGAACAGCACCAGGTAGTGCACGACGAAGCGATACAACTCGGCGCTGCTGCGATTGGGGTCTTTGATCACGGTGCGAAAGCGCGCCAGGTCGAACGAACTGAAGCCGATCACCCAGCGCACCGGGCTGGTAATGCGAATGACCTGACCGCTCTGGGACAGCACCTTGTCGTATTCCAGCGGGAACAGTTCCGGCGTGGTGCTGATCAGGTTCAGGGGCACTTCGAGTTCGTTGACCAGCTGGAACGGCGCCGCCGAACCGATGCGGTCGTACAGTTCCTTGAGCTCTTTGAAATGGTGCTGGGTCTCACGCCCGCTGCTGCGCTGCGCGCCTTGCAGGTACTCACCAAAAAACGCCTGCGGACGGATCAGCAAGGCCAGGGTGGACAGGTAATCCGCAGCCTGGACCTTGAGCTCATCGGAAATGGCCCGGGTCTGGCTGCGCAATTTGATCAGTGCTTCAACGTCAAACGTCTGAGTCATCAGTACATCATCCCTGAACCCTTCGCGGCGACTTTCCGTACTTTGACGGCAAGGCGCGAAGCGCTACTAATTTCTCGAATTAACACCTGTCTGCAATGCGCTATCGTTGATGTCGTCCATCAAAAACCGCTTCGCCAGGAATATTGGGGCTATGAATACTGGCCTTTCAATGTCGAGTGGCCAGTAACGTGGTGTATGGCAACATTTCGCATACAAAAGTTCACGAGGGAGCGGATTTTTTCTCGTTTTTGATACATGCCGCAATGATGTCTGCTGGCCATTAGTCGTGGGTTATGTCTTACAGATCGGTCTGAAACCTAGCAGGCTCAATGGTTTGCGGGGTGGGATGGATCCAATTTTTAATTTAAATTAATTTTAAAAAGGGTGAACCGGTTCACCAAATTTTCTGGAAATGGGGCATTTGGGTTGGAGGGTGGTGGGTTTGGTGTTGGGGAAGTGATGGCAATGCAGAGTAATTGCACTAAAAGGATGTTGTTTTTTAGGTGTGTTGAAGGGCTTTTAGTGTCTGCCCACGCAAAGGTCGTATAGCTCGCTCAGCAGCGCGTGCAACTGGTTATTTTCGACCAGCAAGGGTGTTTCTTGTTTATAGAGCACAATGTCATTGATCGAGCCGCTGCCGCCGTAGAGCGAGACGATTGTAGACAGGGCGTATGTCGGGTCGTGGGGCAGTGCGGTTGTGCATTGTTCCAGCTGGCTTGCCCAATCAGGAAGGCCGTGATTTTTCAGTAGGTTGGCCATTTGGACGATGATGCAGAGAATTCTGTCTGTGTCTTTCATTACGATGGTCCTGCGTCGTCGCGGATAGTGTTAGCCATCTATTCCTGAATGAACTTATCCGCTTCCCACTCCCGCGCACCTATTAACTCAAAATAGAAGTTTGTGTAGACGCTTTAAGTTCGGTGTAATCGCCCCTATTTTTCAAAAGCATCAACGCTGACGGCGCCATTGTGCAAATCGACCGAGTAGCTGAGGCCATTCCAGTTACCGGCAATTACCAACCCATTTTTGTCGCAATGGAGATTAATGTAGGGCTTGTCGACTTCCGCGCCATACGGGCTTTCTTCGATTTGCCAGAGTCGTTCGCCGTGCATCGAGAGTGCAAAGACGTTTCTATTGAAAATCACGTCGGGCGGGGGCTCGACCAGAATCAAGAGCCTGTCGTTGTTGTGAAGGACCTCTTTGACGGGGTGTGGCAGGGAAATCGGTTGACCTGCTATCAACAGGGTTCCGGCGTCAATACGGTCCCACGGTTGGGTCATCGTTTTCACCTGCGTTGTCAGTGAAGTCGCAGCAATGTTATGTGCGAGGGAGACTGTTTATGAATTGCAGTTGGATCAATGAGCTTGAATACATCTGAAATTCAGGTTCAATCCGGCTTCAAACTGCTGTTCTTCTCTCCCATTTGCTCCTTGAGTCGCCGCAGTGTCGGCGATTCGCCGCCGGTCAATTCGATTTTGAACTCGGCAAAGGCGTGCTCCAGTGCGGCGTACTGCTGCAAACCTTCTTCGGTGAACAGGTAGCGTCCGGGAATGTCCCGCCATTCCATCGGTGTGCGGATCTGGCCGGTTTCCGCCAGAATCAGCAACGGCTCCAGCTCCACGGCCAGTTTTGCCGCGGCTGGGTCTTGTGCTTTCAGCGCGTCGATGGCTGCGCGGAGCTTCAGTGCTTTTTCTTTCAGTTTTTCAATATTCATACGCAGCTCTAGTTGGAGGTAATGCCAATGAGTTTCGGCACTCCCCACTCGGCACGGTTAGGGGTCAGGTACTGGAATGCTTCGCCGGTGCGCTGGATCGCGCCGCTCAATTCTGTCGTAGGGGCGACTTTACTGACAAATACCTCGGTTGGCTTCAACGGCGCCATCTCGAAGATGGAATAGCGCGGGGCCTCGCTGCCCAGTGGCAGGCCGAATGAGTCGGCCAAGGTTCGTCCGGAGCTGGCCGCAGCCTGCAATTCCTCGTGGGTAGTGAAGAATGGCGAGTACGGCGACACGCCCTGGCCTTCGGGCACAATCTTGATCAGGGGTGAGTTGATCATCCTGACCTCGGGAATCGTCGAGCCCGAAGCCACCTGGTCAAACGCCCTGGAGTAAATGGTGGTGGCGTCCGCATCCGGCGCGGCGGCTTGCAGCTTGCCCAGCAGTTTCTCGCCGTCGGTCGTGTTTAGGAAGCCTTCGATCTGCTCGTTCGACAAGCCCTTGGTCTTGAAGGTCTGGACCTTCTTGATCTGGTCCTCCACCGACACGAACTCGGGATCCTGCTTGGCGTAATACTCACGCATCGTCTCCGGCTCAGCCTTCGTCAGCGGCGTAGGCTCCTTCACCTGCAACTCAGCCTGAGCCAATAACTTCTGCTCATTACGCGCTAACCAACCCGCCAACTGCTTGTTGGATATCTCGGCCTGCAACCGCGCGCTGCGTGTTGCGATGCTTTCCATGCTGCCCACTACACCCGCTTTCATCTGGCCCCGGGTCAGGTAGGTGACGATGGCAGTGAGCAGCAGCAACACCAGCTGCTCCTGGCCGCGTGCGAGTTGTCGCGCTGCACGTTCGGTGCGTTCCTGAACGATCGAAGCTGAGCCGCCGCTGGGGTCCAGGCCTGCAGGCTTGACGCCATCATCGGCGTGCCACGCGGTGGTGATGCCTTCCTGCAAAATGGAGAGGCAGGCCGGCAAGCCCTGGTAGAAATATTCGGCAATCGCCGACAAACCCAGCCCCATCAGGATCAGGTTGCCGACTTGCAGACCGATGCCCGCACCGGCTGCGGCCCCTGGCGCGGCGCCGATCCCAAAGGCAAAGGCTCCCGCCGCGCCGCCGGCAATGGTGCCAATCGCCACACTGCCGCCGAGGATCATCGAGACTTCCTTGACCAGTTGCAGCAGCACCGGAAGGATCTGCTCGATCTCGATCGAGGCCCACTTGCGCTTGAGGTCCATCTGGATGATCGGGTAGGAGAGCGCGAATGCGCGGTTCACCGAGTCGATGCGTTGACCGCCCATATAGCCATAGGCCTGGCTCGCGCCGTTGCCGACGCGCCGGGTGAAACCGTTCCAATTGTCGTGAGCGCTCTGCAAGCCCTCGTTGACGCCCTGGTTCAGCTCGCTGAATTTCTGCTCGAGGTTGCGTTCGACGTCGGCCCAGCTGGGCACATTCGCTAAAAGATCCATTTACACATCACTGTCCTTGGTGGAAGAAGCTTCCGTGTCGCCGCATGGGTGGTGCCGGGTATTGGACTTTATGCCGAGGCTAAAGTACTGGCCATTAGCCGCACTCTAGACTGCACTGACATAATAAAATTCAATGTGGATCCCATTTTTCTTAATCGAGTAACACTCGGCAATGATGTCAATGAGGCACCAGTGGTCTTTTTATCAGCGCATTGTTGCCGTTGATCCTTGATATATGGGGGATTTCCGACTTCCAAGCCGGCCGATATTAATTTCTTAAACTTTCACCGCTTCCCGGTTGAGCCGCGCAAATGACTGTTGCGGGTTGACAGGGTGCGGGGCGAGGGTGTTTCCTTTGCCGCTTTCGGGCGACTGTAACGCCGCTGAGAATGTGATGCCCTTCGCATTTATGTCTGGGTGATGGCACTTTCACATTGTCTTGCGGTCGCATTTACAGCTGTCGATCCCGTCCCCGTAAATACGGTGGATTGCAACAACATGACGGGAAAAGTATGTAGGCCAATTCATACCAAGTTGCGCTGTTGAAGTCTGCAAGTTTGCGCTACGGGCGCGGGTTTATGCGATTGATGTTGTTGTAATCGGTAACGGCCTTTCAGTCAGTTTTGTTATGCGCAGTGGTCGGCGGGGGCGGTAGCGTTCCCCACTGCTCTCAAGGAGATACACATGTTGATGGACCTTGCCGCAATGCTTTCCCCGCAGAATCGGCGCCTGTTCAAGTTCAAGAATCTTGCCAACCCCGACCAGCAGCTCCTGCTCGAGTCCTTCAAAGGAACGGATGGTCTGTCACGTGCCTACAACTTCGAATTGATGCTGGTGTGCCAGGATTCGGGGGTGGAGCTCAAGTCGATGATGGGCCAGCACGTGGTGCTGGAAATCGAACTGGCCGAGGGCGGTCCGCGATACCTGGCGGGTTACCTGACGCGCTTCGCCAGCATCGGCAGCGACGGCGGCATGGCGCGCTACACCGCGACGCTGAACCCCTGGTTCTCGATGCTGAAAAACCGCTTCGACACACGCATCTTCCAGGGCTGCACCGTCGAAGAAGTGGTCACCCAGGTCTTCGGCTTGTGCCCCGCTTTTTCCCGCCACGAATTCCGCCTGAGCAAACCGCTCAAACGCTACACCTACATTACTCAGTATCGGGAAACGGATTTCAATTTCGTCCAGCGCCTGCTCGAAGAAGAGGGGATGTTCTACTACTTCGAGCACACCGCCGAAACCCACACCATGATCATCTGCGACGACTCCAGCACACTGCTGCCGTTGCCGGAGCAACCACAGATCCGCTTCCACACCGCATCGGTCACCGAGAGCGCGGACGCCATCACCCAGTGGAGTGGCAACCGCCAGTTGCAGTCCGGAAAAATCGCGGTGCAGACCTTCGATTATCGCCAGCCGACCAACCGCTTGCCGGTCGCCATGAAGAGCCTGAACAAGCAGGGCGACGTCGACGATTTCGAGATCTACGACTTCCCCGGCCAATACACCCACGGCACCTACGACGAAGGCGAAGCGCTGCTGCGCCTGCGCGTCGAAGCGCTGGAACTCAAGGGCAAGAGCTTCCACGGTTCCAGCAACTGCCGCGCGATGAAGCCCGGCTACACCTTCGAACTGCTGCAGCATTACGACCACGACCAGGGCTCGGCCGATGATCGCCAGTTCCTGTTGATGAGCGTCGAAAGCGAAGGCCACAACAACTACCTCAACGGCCATCAGGCCAGCTACTACAACACCTTCTCCTGCGTGCGCAAAAAGATCGTCTTCCGCCCGCAACTCACCACCCCGCGCCCAACCATCTCCGGCCCGCAAACCGCCATCGTCGTCGGCCCGCCAGGCGAAGAAATCTTCACCGATGAACTCGGTCGCGTGAAGGTGCAGTTCCACTGGGACCGCAAGGGCGAGCACAACGACAAGAGTTCGTGCTGGGTGCGCGTCGCCCAATCCGGCGCGAGTGGCGGGTTTGGCAGCATTCTGATTCCGCGGGTTGGCGATGAAGTGGTGGTGGTGTTCCTCGACGGCAATCCTGATCGGCCGTTGATCATGGGTAGCCTGTACAACAGCAAGAACACGCCGCCGTGGTCGTTGCCGGCGAACAAGACGCAGAGCGGGTTTTTGACTCGGTCGATGAAAGGCGATGGCGGCACGGCGAACTTCTTTCGCTTTGAAGACAAGGCCGGCGCCGAGCAGGTCATCATGCACGCCGAGCGCAACATGGATACCGAGATCGAGGTCGACGAGACCCACAGTGTCGGCAGCAATCGCACGATCACGGTGGGTGGAACGCACACCGAGACGATCAAGAAAGACACGGTGATGAATGTCCAGGAAGGCTCGCTGACGATCCAGGTCGATAACCAGTTCATTCAGGTGAGTGCCAAGGAGCACATTATTTTGCAGGTCGGGGAAAGCAGCATCACGCTGACTCCGGCCGGCATTGAGATCAGAGGCAAGACGATCACCACTACCAGCACGGACACCACCCAAATCACCGGCTCCGAGGTTCGGATCAATGACTAGGGAATCGTGCCAATGACCAGAACCAGCCTCTATGACCGAATTTCCGCCAAGCGCATTGCGCTGGAGGAAGCTGCGCGCCTTGAACAGCAGAATGCACCGATAGTCGAAGCAGAGGCCCAGGCAGAACCTGTACCTGTGGTTGCCCTGCAAGACGCGCCTAGCAGCTTCAACTTCGGCGGGTTCAATCTGGCATTTCCATCGGGTTTCAACTTCCGCGATATTCAGACAACCATCGAGCACGAAGGTGAGCCAATCATCCTGACGATCAATCGTCGCGATGTGGCGCAGGGCCAGAATCTTGAAAATCTTTTTGACGGCTCCGTGCAGTCGTTCCACAGGATTTATCCGCAGCTGCGCGTCATCCGTCAGCGCGAGTACAGCCTGGCAGGCAATGCTGCCAAGTGCGTGGATTTTCACTTCAAGATCGGTCACGCCGAACGCCATGGGCGTCTGGTGGGCGCCATCGTTCCTGTCGTCGGGCGTGACGAAGTGCAATGGCTGAATATTTCGTGCGTGATTGATCCGACCAAGCCTGTGCTGAGTCTATGGCTGGTTGATTTCGACAGCATGCTTGAAGGCCTCACGGCACGCTGACACCTAATTTTTTCGATTTCAGGAATTTACATCACATGGATTATGAATTGCAGGAAGGCAGCATCGCGTTGCCGCAGGGTTTTCAGGACCGCACGGTAAACATGTTTGTGCTGGGGGCGAGCATTCCTGCACCACTGAGTATCACCATCTCCAGGGACATGCTCCTGCCGGCCGAGGTGCTCAAGGCCTACGTAGACCGCCAGGTAAAAATGCTCGCATCGAAACTGCGTGGCTACACCCTGCTGGGCAAAAAGGCGGTGGAGCTTTCCAGCACTGCGCCGATTGAAGGCATCCAGATCGATGCGTATTACATGACCGATGGTCGGCCGTTCTATCAGCGTCAGGCGGCATTCCTGATCGAGCCGGGCCGCGCAATCATTTTCTCCACCACGGCGCAGGCTGACTTCAGCAGTGAGCAGAATCAGAACTGGGCTGACCTGCTGGCCAGCTTCCAGCCTCGCCAGCCCGGCGCTACCAAGACCGACTCCAGCGAACAGGAGTAACGGTCATGTTCGAAGCCGCAAGGTTTGGCGATGAAATAAGCCACACCAGTGCCCTGGGCGGGTTCCTGATTGGGGCCGCGCTCGGGATTGCATTGATTGCCACGGTCGCTATCGCAACGTTCACCTGTGGGTTTGGTGTGGCGCTTTTGGCGGGTCTGGCCGCAGGCGTCGGAGGTAGCCTGCTGACCTCTTTAGGAGAGAAAATAGGCAGCAGTTTTTCCTCGCCCTCCGGGACCATCGTCATTGCGTCGGACAACGTATTTGTTAACAGTCGCAAGGCTGCCCATGTCGAAAAAAGCATTGGCGCCTGCGACAAGCATCCAGGTCCGGTACAGGTCGCAGAGGGTTCGACCAACGTTTTCATCAACGGCACTGCAGCGGCCCGAAAGGGCGACAAGATCACCTGCGGCGCAACGATCTCCAGCGGTTCGGATAACGTATTCATCGGCGGCGGCACCCACCGCTACCTGCCGGTAGATGACGAGATTCCCGGCTGGCTGCGCACTACTGTCGATATTCTGATGGCGGTCGCTGGCGCGGCGGGCGGTATCGCACAACTGATCAAGAACGCTTCCCAGGCCTGCCTCAAATCCGGCATGTCCTGTGTGTTGAAATTCACCGCGGGGTTCGTCGCCGGTGAAGTCGCCAGTCGCTACGTCGTAGGTCCGGCCATCGAGCGCGCAGTGGGCGGTCTGATCGGCAACCCTGTCGATGCCACCACCGGCCGCAAGGTCATCCCTGACGAAACCGATTTCAGCCTTCCAGGCCTGATGCCCATCGACTGGTCACGCTTCTACGCCAGCGACCTGACCGTCGACAGTGTGCTCGGCAAGGGCTGGGTGTTGCCTTGGGAACAAAGCCTGCGCCGCAGTGGCAGCTTCGTTTACCTGACCGACAATCAGGGGCGCACTGTACCCTTCGTGGACGTGCAGCCGGGCGAGCGCATCTACAATCCGCACGAACAGGTCTATCTGGTCTGCACCGAAGGCGGTCACTACCTGCTGCAAACCCTCGACAACATCTTCTTTTACTTTGGCGAAGTGCCTGACGACAACAACCCTGTCCCGCTACAACGCATCGAAAATGCCCTCGGTCACTTCCTGCATTTCACCCGCACGGTCGACGGCACGCTGACCGACATCAGCGCCACCGGCGGCGTTCGTGTGCACCTGCATTACGACAACCCGCTGGGTCGCCTGACCGATGTCAAACGCGTCGTCGACAATCAGGCCGTCGAAACCCTGGTGCAGTATCGCTACGACGACAATGGCCAACTCATCGAGGTGATCAATCGCAACAACGATTCGGTTCGCCGCTTCAGTTACGCCGACGGTGTCATGGCCAGTCACAGCAATGCCTTGGGCCTGACCTGCAATTACCGCTGGCAGAACGTTGGCGACCAGCCCCGCGTAGTGGAGCACTGGACCAGCGATGGCGAGCACTTCCATTTCCGCTACGACATAGATGCCCGCACCACGTGGATCACCGATGTACTCGGGCGCGAAGCTGAACTTCATTACAACAGCGATAACCGCGTCACCTCGAGCCGCGACTTCGGTGGCGAACACTACGTTATAGAGATCGACGACACCGGCAACATGACCGGACTCACATTGCCCGATGGCAATGTCGTCAAGCTCAAGTACGACGAGTACGCTCGGCTGGTCGAAGAAACCGATCCGCTCGGGCGCAAGATCAAATACCAGCACCACCACCTGACCACCCTGGTCACGCAGGTTGATTACCCTGACGGCAGCACCTGGAAAGCCCGCTACGACGCCAAGGGCAACCTCATCGCCGAAGTCGATGCGTTGGGCCACAAGACCGAATACCTCAACAGCGACGACGGCCTGCCGCACACCATCATCGACGCCACACACAAATCCAAATACCTGTGGTGGAACACCCTGGCTCAGGTCGAACGCTTCCAGGATTGCTCGGGCAAAAACACCCGGTACCGCTTCGACGAACGCCATCACCTCGTCGCCGTCACCGATGCCCTGAACCAGACCACCACTCTGGAACGCAAACCCGACGGCGAAGTGCTGCGCATCCAGCACCCGGATGGCAGCGCCGAGTCCTTCACCTACAACGCCCTCGGCCAGGTGCTGACGCACACCGACGGCAAAGGCCAGACCACGCGTCTGCTGCGCACCGCCCGCGGCCTGCCGAGCAGCCGCCAGGACGCCAAGGGCCAGCGCATTCGCTACGAATACGACCAGGCCATCCGCCTGACCGCGCTGGTCAATGAAAACAATGCCGCTTACCAGTTTGCCTACGACGCTTCCGACCGTCTGATCGAAGAAAAACGCATCGACAACCTGACCCGCCAGTTCAGCTACAACCTCGGCGGGCATCTGACGCGGGTGGATGAAATCGGCTACGGCGAACGGGCCGAACGCCCACAGCGCAGTACCGAATTCGAGCGTGACCCAATCGGCCGCCTGTTGGCCAAACTTAATGCCGACGCCCGTCAGGACTACACCTACGACGACGCCGACCGCTTGCTCACCATCGAGCGCCTGCCGACCACTAACGGCAAGAAACTCGGGGTCAGCGAAGAAACACTCGAATTCTCCTACGACTTGCTGGGCCGCCTGATCAAAGAGACCACCCCCCAAGGCGCCTTGTCCTACGACTACGATCCACTGAGCAACCTGACCACCCTGACTCTGCCAACTGGCCAGCACCTGAACCACCTGTACTACGGCAGCGGCCACCTGCACCAACTCAACCTCGACGGCCAGCTCATCAGCGACATGGAACGCGATGACCTGCACCGTGAAGTGCTGCGCACCCAGGGCACGCTTACGAGTTGCTTCGGCTACGACGCGATGGGTCGTAAAGCCTGGCAATTCGCCTCGACGTTGCCGGCAGAGAAACTCTCACAGATTCTCAATCCCGGCATCCAGCCTGAACTATTGGTAGAACACGCCTACAACCCGATTCACCGTCGTCACCAATACGATCCTGCCGGCGAACTGACTCACACCCTCGACAAACTGCGCGGTGAGATCAAGTACGAGTACGAGGCCAACGGCCAACTGCACAGCCGTGACACGGGCAAGTTGGTGGACAGTGAGGAGTTCCGGTACGACGCGGCGGCGAATCGTTTGAACTTTAATACCAGTCAGTTTGATCACGTGAAGGACAACCGGATCAAGCAGTGGCGGGATCAGGAATATACCTACGATGCCTGGGGCAACCTGGTTGAAAAGCGTAGCGGGATGAACCGGCTGCAGACGTTCATGTATGACTGTGAGAATCGGCTGGTTAGGGCTGAGACGTTGGTTGGCGGCAAGTTGGAGAGTACTGGTGATTATCGGTATGACAGCTTGGGCCGTCGTGTCGCCAAGGTGTCAGCGGTCAACGGGCTTACCGAACAGAAGAACTTCCTGTGGCAAGGCTTGCGGATGTTGCGGGAGGAGACGCCGGGGCAGAGTAGCCTTTATGTGTATGAGCCGGGGAGTTACGCGCCACTTGCTCGGGTGGATCAGGTTGAGGGTGGGGAGCAACAGCTCTATTACTTCCACACCGACCAAATTGGTACGCCGCTGGAGATGACTGACCGGGCGGGGCAGATTGTCTGGCAGGCGACGTATAAGGCTTGGGGGGCGGTGGAGCGTCTAGACATCAATGCGGTCGAGCAGAATCTGCGGTTTCAGGGGCAGTATTTCGATGATGAGACGGGGCTGCATTACAATACGTTTCGGTATTATGATCCGGAGGTGGGGCGGTTTATTACGCAGGATCCGATAGGGCTAGTTGGTAGCGAGAACTTATACCAGTATGCTCCGAACTCTATCGGCTGGACCGACCCTTGGGGCTGGAGTTGCAATCGCCCGGGTGGTTACAAGGCTAACGACGTTGACGCTCACGGCAACTTGTCGCCGGGCATTAATAGAGCGCCAGGTCATAAAAATATCCCGGATGACAAGCTCGTACAGTCGCACCATTTTATCCAAGATGAGTGGGCGAAGCGAAACGTTACTGGATATAAAAGAAATCAGGCCCCTGCTGTTCTTCTGAAAAGTTCATCGGGTGAGCCTCACGCGGTAGTCTCATCTCTCCAGCGGACTAGGCGTAGGCTGTCAGGATTTGGTGGGACTATCAAAGAGGAGTTTGGTACAGCGTACAAGGAGTTGCTCGATGCAGGTGTTAATCCTGACGCAGCTAAAAAGGCTGCAAGCAAGTCATACAAATATTTTGATTCATTAGGGGCATTTAAGTGACTATAAAATATACGGAAACACATCCCGCAGCATCAGCAAAGTCAATTGCTGGCGTTATCCATACGCTCGGTGTTGATCGAAATGTGTGGGTTGCGAAATTTTGGGCGCGCTATGATGGCGCATTGCTTAACGATCAAGTTCTGATTTACTCAGTAAGTGATGTCATTGAGCGCAATCAGACGTATGAAATAGGTAATAGTTTTCCGAGACAGATTGCGATAGGTGATGATTCCGGAGGCAGACTTATTTTGATTGATAAGGTGGCGTCAGAAGTTTTCTATCTAATTGATTCAGGTGATCCATTTTTGGAAGATGCCGACATTTTTTATTCTATTGACGAACTCCTTGATAATCTTTCCGGAGAGCAGGATTCCACGTTAAATAAAATTGATATAGTGGCGGTTGGAGACGATAAGCCAACCTCGCAGGAAGTGCTGGCTATTAAGAAAGGTTTAGGGTTGAGTTTTTCAATAGCTGATATTAAAGCGAAACTTGAACAGAAAAATGAGGTAATTTTGGCAGATGTCAAAGCGGTCAAATACGAGTCGATTGTAATGTCCTTCCGCCATCTCATTCGATTTGAATCCTGTTGATTGTGCTTTGTGTGATTTAAAGTTCCTCGCGTTTTTAGAATTGTCAGTGAGCTGAGGTTTAGTTTTTGTTGTTGTGCCTGCGGTGTCGGGGTGTTGTGCTTTTAATCTCCAGTAGCTTTTTCTAGACTGTTTGTTTTTGATACATGTAAGCTGGGTAAAAAGAGTACAGATTTATCGTTTTAATTTTGGTTATTAAATAAACTTGTGCCTTTTGGTAGTGATGTGCGCGAGCGTGAAGCCGAGATCCACTACAACAGCGATCACCGCGTCACCTCCTGCCGCGACTGCGGGGGCGAGCACTACGTCATCGAGATCGACGACACCGGCAACCAACTCTGGTCACCCAGGTCGATTACCCTGACGGCAGCACCTGGAAAGCGCGCTACGACGCGAAGGGCAACCTCATCACCGAGGTCGACGCGCTGGGCCACAAAACCGAATACCTCAACAGCGATGACGGCCTGCCGCACACCATCATCGACGCTACACACAAGTCCAAATACCTGTGGTGGAACACCTTCGCCCAGGTCGAACGTTTCCAGGATTGCTCGGGCAAGAATACGTATTACCGCTATGACGAGCGTCAGCATTTGGTCGCCGTCACGGATGCCCTGAACCAGACCACCACTCTGGAACGCAAACCCGACGGCGAAGTGCTGCGCATCCAGCACCCCGACGGCAGCGCCGAGTCCTTCACCTACAACGCCCTCGGCCAGGTGCTGACGCACACCGACGGCAAAGGCCAGACCACGCGTCTGCTGCGCACCGCCCGCGGCCTGCCGAGCAGCCGCCAGGACGCCAAGGGCCAGCGCATTCGCTACGAATACGACCAGGCCATCCGCCTGACCGCGCTGGTCAATGAAAACAATGCCGCTTACCAGTTTGCCTACGACGCTTCCGACCGTCTGATCGAAGAAAAACGCATCGACAACCTGACCCGCCAGTTCAGCTACAACCTCGGCGGGCATCTGACGCGGGTGGATGAAATCGGCTACGGCGAACGGGCCGAACGCCCACAGCGCAGTACCGAATTCGAGCGTGACCCAATCGGCCGCCTGTTGACCAAACTTAATGCCGACGCCCGTCAGGACTACACCTACGACGACGCCGACCGCTTGCTTACAATCGAGCGCCTACCCACCGCCAACGGCAAAAAACTCGGCGTCAGCGCAGAGCAACTCGATTTTTCCTACGACCTGCTGGGCCGCCTGATCAAGGAGACCACGCCCCAGGGCGCGCTGTCCTACGACTACGATCCACTCAGCAACCTGACCACCCTGACTCTGCCAACTGGCCAGCACCTGAACCACCTGTATTACGGCAGCGGCCACCTGCACCAACTCAACCTCGACGGCCAGCTCATCAGCGACATGGAACGCGATGACCTGCACCGCGAGGTGCTGCGCACTCAAGGCAAGCTCACCAGTTGTTTCGGCTACGACGCCATGGGCCGCAAAGCCTGGCAATTCGCCTCAACGTTGCCGGCAGAGAAACTCTCACAGATTCTCAATCCCGGCATTCAGCCTGAGCTGTTGGTAGAACACGCCTACAACCCGATCCATCGTCGTCACCAATACGATCCTGCCGGCGAACTAACTCGTACCCTCGACAAACTGCGCGGTGAGATCAAGTACGAGTACGAAGCTAACGGCCAGCTGCATAGCCGCGACACCGGCAAGTTGGTGGACAGTGAGGAGTTCCGGTACGACGCAGCGGCGAACCGCTTGAACTTCAATACCAGTCAGTTTGATCACGTCAAAGACAACCGGATCAAGCAGTGGCGGGATCAGGAATATACCTACGATGCCTGGGGCAACCTGATTGAAAAGCGTAGTGGGATGAGCCGGCTGCAGACGTTCAGTTACGACTGTGAGAATCGGTTGGTTAAAGCTGAGACGTTGGTTGGCGGCAAGCTGGAGAGTACCGGTGATTATCGGTATGACAGCTTGGGACGGCGTGTCGCCAAGGTGTCGGAGGGCAACGGGGTCACTGAACAGAAGCATTTTCTGTGGCAGGGATTGCGCATGTTGCGCGAGGAAACGCCGGGGCAGAGCAGCCTTTATGTGTATGAGCCGGGGAGTTACGCGCCACTTGCTCGGGTGGACCAGGAAGAGGGTGGGGAGCAGACGCTTTATTACTTCCACACTGACCAGATTGGTACGCCGCTGGAGATGACTGACCGGGCGGGGCAGATTGTTTGGCAGGCGACGTATAAGGCTTGGGGGGCGGTGGAGCGTCTGGACGTCAATGTAGTCGAGCAGAATCTGCGGTTTCAGGGGCAGTATTTCGATGATGAGACGGGGCTGCATTACAATACGTTTCGGTATTATGATCCGGAGGTTGGGCGGTTTATTACGCAGGATCCGATTGGTTTGTTGGGGGGGGATAATCTTTATTCCTACGCTGCCAATACCAATGGGTGGATTGATCCTTGGGGCTGGAAGTGTATTCCAAACAAGGTAGCTGGTACGGCACGGGAAGCGCGAGCCAAAGAAATTTTTGGGAAAAGGTATGGCAAGCAAAATGTTCTTAGTGAAAGATATCTGCGCACTGCTGATGGGAAAATTGCAAAGGATCCGCTTACTGGCGAGGGGCGTCGGCTCGACTTCGTTGTCAAAAATTCAGATGGCTCAGGTACTGCCAAGGAGATCACTAGTCTTACAGCAGATAAAACTGGGCAACTACTCAAGGAAGACCGGATTAGAGAGGCAGGTGGTATTTTTGTAAGGGGGCCCGGGTCGAAAAAGCTTATTGAAGTTTCTGATGTGTCTACTGTTATACGAGCGAAATAGAGGTGTTATTGTGGTGGATTTAAATTTTACGTTATGTAGTGTTCCTATGCTGCTTAGCCGAAACAAAAGCACAGAATACCAAGAGCGAATGGTCTTAAAGCTCGCAGTGTTACTGGGTTTTTTAAAAGGCAATAATCTCATATTTACTAATCCTTTTAAATTAGATGGAAGTTTGGATCTTGAGTATATTTTGAAAAAAAACGATGCTGCACCTGAATGTGTTGAGCTTTTCAAGAAGGTTATTCCTGGCTGGTTCTCGTATTTAGATAAAGGAGGAGATATAAATAACACCAATCGACTTTCACAGGGATTAAAAAAGCTAGTTTCTTAGTCAATAGAGCTGGTTTTTAGCAGTATCGCGAATGTCGCTATTTTTTGGTGCGCTAAGCCTATTTTTAACAGTGGGTATAAGCAAAAAAGGCCAGCTGGTCTGCTCGCCATAATTTTAGGGGGGATGGTATGTAGATTAGTTTATATTTGCGTACAGGCTATATTCAATAAATTGTTTGAGAGAAATCGATAACAGTGCAAGATCTCTTTAAAGATATGGCAGACATGGTATCCATTATCCTGATAGCTTGGATGGTAGCTTTGTAGCTCTCGTGGTGGGAAAGGTCGTCGAAACCCGGTTAAATAACGCTACGACAATCGCGGCCAGATCATTCAAGTGATCAACCGCACCAGCGATTCATCACACCGCTTCAGCTACCCTGACGGCGTGATGACCAATCCCAGCAACGCATTGGACCTGAGCTGCCATTACTACTGGGAAACATTCGACGGCAACCCCCGTGGTCGAACACTGGACCAGCGAAGCTGAGCATTTCTACTTTCGCTACGACCTCAAGGCCCGCACTTTCAGGGCCACCTATTTGCTGGGCAGCGAGGAGCTTCACTCCAAGGCAGACCTGAGCTTGATCACTGTCGCGGCATCGGCGATGAACGCTACGCCATTTGACCTCGACGAGTTGCAGCGTTATGACCACGATCAGGGCTCGCCCGACGATCGCCAGCGGCAAGCTGGAGAGTACCGGGGCTTATCGTTATGACAGCTTGGGACGGCGTGTCGCCAAGGTGTCGGAGGTCAACGGGGTCACTGAACAGAAGCATTTTCTGTGGCAGGGCTTGCGGATGTTGCGTGAGGAGACGCCGGGGCAGAGCAGCCTTTGTGTGTATGAGCCGGGTAGTTATGCGCCACTTGCTCGGGTGGACCAGGAAGAGGGTGGGGAGCAGACGCTTTATTACTTCCACACTGACCAGATTGGTACGCCGCTGGAGATGACTGACCGGGCGGGGCAGATTGTTTGGCAGGCGACGTATAAGGCTTGGGGTGCCCTCGAAACGCTGACGGTGAATGAGGTAGAGCAGAACCTGAGGTTTCAGGGGCAGTATTTTGATGACGAGACGGGGCTGCACTACAACACGTTTCGGTATTACGATCCGCAGGTTGGACGATTTATTACGCAGGATCCGATAGGGTTGTTTGGTGGGTATAATCTTTACAGCTACGCTCCGAATACAAATGGTTGGACTGATCCTTGGGGATGGGAATGTATTCCAAACAAGGTGGCAGGTTCGGCTCGAGAAGCTAGAGCTAAAGTGATATTTGAAAAAAGATACGGAAAGGCTAACGTTTTAAGCCAAAGGTATTTGCGTAATGCTGAGGGGAAAATAGCCAAGGATCCTTTGACCGGAGAAGGAAGCCGAATAGATTTTGTCATTAAAAATGCTGATGGTTCTGGCACGGCAAAAGAAGTTGCGAGTTTGACTGCCCCGAAATTTGCCCCGTTAGAAAAAGAAATGTGAATACGTGAGTCTGGCGGGCTTTACGTTAGAGAGCCAGGAACTAAAAAATTAATTGAATTGCAAGATATATCTACAGTGATTCGTGCGAAGTAGGAGGCTTTAATGAACAATTTAGACTTCACGTTGTGCAGTATACCCATGCTTGCGTCTAGAAATAAAAGTACGGCGTATCAAGAGCAAGTAGTTCTGCGGTATACGGTGTTAATGCAATTTCTCAAATCGCACAGCTTGATTGATTTAGAGCCATTTGATAGTGGTGGCAATCTGAAAATGGACTTGATTTTGAAAAAATCCGATACTACCGCTCAGGGCCTTGAATTGTTCAAAAAAGCGATACCAGCTTGGCATGCTTATGTAGATAAAGGTGGTGATGTAAATAATACGAGCAAACTTGAAAAAGCCCTTTTAAAATTGTTGTAATGAGAGCTCTTTATAAATAACAGTGTGCCAGTTGTTAGCTTCCAATTGGCCCTGTAATTAATTTTAAGTCTCGTAAATTATATTGCCATTATTTAGTAAAGCATTTTATATCTCCTAATGCTCATTAGGGCTGGCTATTGAACACAATAAGACTGTCGATGAGCATTGGAATGAGCAGGGTTGTTTCTTTCGCAGTCTGCGCGCAATGACTTTCACAATGATTTCGAGAATATGAGCATCCGTTTTGGCTCCGCACTTAGTGCCAGTGAGGGGAAAGGCCGCCTATGATTTTAGGTACAGGCAGATATTCAACCTCATCGCCGAAGTCAACGCGCTGGGCCACAAGACCGAATACCTCAACAGCGATGACGGCCTGCCGCACACCATCATCGACGCTACCCACAAATCCAAATACCGGTGGTGGAACACCTTCGCCCAGGTCGAACGTTTCCAGGATTGCTCGGGCAAGAATACGTATTACCGCTATGACGAGCGTCAGCATTTGGTCGCCGTCACGGATGCGCTGAACCAGACCACCACCCTTGAGCGCAAACCCGACGGCGAAGTGCTGCGCATCCAGCACCCCGACGGCAGCGCCGAATCCTTCACCTACAACGCCCTCGGCCAGGTGCTGACGCACACCGACGGCAAAGGCCAGACCACGCGTCTGCTGCGCACCGCCCGCGGCCTGCCGAGCAGCCGCCAGGACGCCAAGGGCCAGCGCATTGGTTATGAATACGACCAGGCCATCCGCCTGACCGTGCGGTGCAACGAAAACAACGCGTCCTACCAGTTCGGCTGTTGATGATTTGTCGTTAAATCTGATGCCGCCATCGCCAGCAAGCCGGCTCACATAGCGATCAGTTACATCCTGGAATCAGTCGCGCCGCAGTTTTGTAAAAGCCACTCCCCAGGTGGCTCACTTACCGCGAAATAATCCCATGATCAATCGCATACTTCACCAACGCCGCCGGCTTATCGATATTCAACTTGCGACGAATACTCAACCGATGCGTCTCCACAGTGCGTACGCTGATATCCAGTTCGCGGGCCATTTCCTTGTTGTTCAGCCCTTGAGCCATTTTGTACAGCACCTGGCTTTCCCGGGGAGTCAGTTCGTTGTCGGTGTTTTTGTCGGCGATCAGGCGCTGGGCGATTTCGGCGCTGTAGAAGGAGCCGCCGTTGGCGATGGCGTCGATGGCGGCGATGATTTCCCGGGAGGGTGAGTTTTTCAGGACGTAGCCGCTGGCGCCGGCGCGCACGGATTCACTCACGTACTCGTGATTGTCGTACATGCTCAGCACCAGCACTTTGAGCGCCGGGTAGCGGTTGCGCAGCAGCCGGGTGAGTTCCAGGCCGTTCATGTCTTTGAGGCCGATGTCGACGAGTACCAGGTCGGGTTGGCTGCGGCCGATCATGTCGATGGCGTCTGCGCCGTTTTCGGCTTCACCGACGACTTCCAGGTTGGCCATGACGGACAGCAGGGCCTTGATGCCGTCGCGGACCAGGGAGTGGTCGTCGACCAGGGCGACGCGGATCGGGGAGGGCAGGTTCATCGCGGCTATTCACTCTTGTTGTGGGGGTGATCAGCGGGGAGCGCCGGTGGGTTTGAGCGGCAGCATTACGTCGAGTTCGCTGCGGCCCGGTGTCGATGCCAGGGTGAACTGGCCGCCGAAGTGGTCGACTCGCTCGCGGATATTACGCAGGCCGATGCCGGTGTGGCGACGTTCGACCTGGGCGACGTTGAAGCCGATGCCGTCGTCGACGAGGGTCAGGCGTACGCCTTGTTTGCAGCCGTGCAGGGTGATGTCGACGTTGCTGGCCTGGGCGTGGCGTTCGATGTTGGTCAAGCCCTCCTGGACGATGCGAAACAGCGCGACGGCGGCGCCGTCGACCAGATCGCAGGCGAATTCGTTGTCGTTGTAGGTCACTTTGAGGCCGCTGCGTTGTTCGAACTCGGCAGCGAGCTGGCCGATTGCTGCGGGCAGGCCGAGGGTGTCGAGCAGGGATGAGCGCAGGTCGTGGGACAGGCTGCGGACTTCGCCGATGGCTTCGCCCAGGCGTTCGGTGGCTTCGCGCAGGATGCCCAGGCCGCGGTCCTGGCCGTTTTCCAGGACCAGGCTGGCCAGTTCGAACTGGAATTTGATCGACACCAGCACTTGGCTGATGCCGTCGTGCAGTTCGCGGGAGACCCGGGAGCGTTCTTCTTCCTGCAGGCTGACGATGCGTTGGGTCAGGCGCTGGAGTTTTTTGTCGGCCAGGCGGTGTTCGCTGACGTTGAGGGTCATGCCGCTGGCGAAGACCAACAGCACCGCGACCAGCGCCACGGCGGCGATGGCGAGCATGGTTTTGCGGATGCCCTGGGCCACTTCGTCACGGGCTTGCTGGGTGGCGCGTTCGACGTCTTCCAGGTAGATGCCGGTGCCGAGCATCCAGCCCCAGCGGTCGAGCATGACCACGTAGGCGAGTTTGTCGGTGACCTGGCCGGAGGAGGGTTTGTTCCAGGCGTAGCGCTGGAAGCCTTCGCCGGATTGCGCGCTTTTCAGCAGGGCCTGGATGACGGGGAGGCCGTGGGGGTCTTGCATGTCCCAGAGGTATTTGCCTACCAGTTCCGACTGGCGGGCGTGCATCAGGCTGCGGCCTTCGCGGTCGTAGACGAAGAAGTAGCCGTTGATGCCGAAGCTGAGTTTGCGCAGTTCTTCCAGGACCTTTTGCTGCGCCTGGGCATCTCCGTGGCCGTCGTCGTAGAGCGGGGCGATGAGGCTCTGCGCCATTTCGACGTAGTTTTTCAGTTCGGCGCGCTTGCTGGCCAGGATGCTGTCTTCGATGAGCTGCGCCTGTTGGTCGCCGAGTTGGCGGTTGAGGGAGATCACCAGGCCGCAGATGACGGCGATTGCCAGGACCAGCGGTAAGATCCCGAGGGCAACGATTTTGTGTTTGAGCTGCATCGATGCTCCGGGTCGGGCGAGGGGTGAGGGCTGGGCATGATATGCCAAAGATACGCGGGTTCTGTAGTGGTGATGGGTGGGGTGACCTGTGGTGCCTGCGCGGTTCGACATACGACCCCGACCACTGT
>NZ_JAPJIV010000013.1 GCF_026241895.1 Pseudomonas sp. RIT-562
GGCTGCGTTTCAATGCGCTCCAACAAAACAATTAGATTAAGGATCCTTCAATGGATAACTCCAACACCCTGCCCGCAGGATCGGCTGCCGTGACGGCCAAGCCTAGAACCACCTCCAGCCGCATCAAATCGATCTTCAGTGGTTCGGTCGGCAACATGGTCGAGTGGTACGACTGGTACGTCTACGCCGCATTCTCGCTGTACTTCGCCAAAGCCTTTTTCCCAAAAGGCGACACCACCGCACAGCTGCTCAACACCGCGGCGATCTTCGCCGTAGGCTTCCTCATGCGTCCGATCGGGGGCTGGCTGATGGGCCTGTACGCCGACAAAGTTGGCCGCAAGAAGGCGTTGATGGCGTCGGTCTACCTGATGTGCTTCGGTTCGCTGGTCATTGCCCTGAGCCCTGGTTATGAAACCATCGGCATCGGCGCCCCGATCCTGCTGATTTTCGCCCGTTTGCTGCAAGGCCTGTCGGTCGGCGGCGAGTACGGCACCTCGGCCACTTACCTCAGCGAGATGGCGACCAAGGAACGTCGCGGGTTCTTCTCCAGCTTCCAGTACGTGACCCTGATCTCCGGCCAGCTCATCGCGCTGGGCGTACTGATCGTCCTGCAGAACTTGCTCACCACCGAGGAACTGTACGCCTGGGGCTGGCGCATCCCGTTCGCCATCGGCGCATTGTGTGCGGTCGTTGCGCTCTACCTGCGTCGCGGCATGGAAGAAACCGAGTCGTTCACCAAGAAAGAAAAGGCCAAGGAAAGCGCCATGCGCACCTTGATGCGCCATCCGAAGGAACTGATGACCGTGGTCGGCCTGACCATGGGCGGTACCCTGGCGTTCTACACCTACACCACCTACATGCAGAAGTACCTGGTGAACACGGTGGGCATGAGCATCTCCGACTCCACCACCATTTCTGCCGCCACACTGTTCCTGTTCATGTGCCTGCAACCGCTGGTAGGCGGGCTATCGGATAAAATCGGGCGCCGGCCGATCCTCATCGCCTTCGGCATCCTCGGTACGCTGTTCACCGTACCGATCCTGACCACCCTGCATACCGTCACCACCTGGTGGGGTGCGTTCTTCCTGATCATGGCCGCGCTGGTCATCGTCAGCGGCTACACCTCGATCAACGCAGTGGTGAAAGCCGAACTGTTCCCCACTGAAATCCGCGCCCTGGGTGTTGGCTTGCCTTATGCGCTGACCGTGTCGATCTTCGGCGGCACCGCTGAATACATTGCGCTGTGGTTCAAGAGCGCTGGCATGGAAACCGGTTACTACTGGTATGTGACTGCGTGTATCGCGGTGTCGTTGCTGGTGTACATCACCATGAAAGACACCCGCACGCATTCGCGGATCACCACGGACTAAATCCGCCGGTGTAAAAAAAGGGGCAGACCTTCGCGGGCCTGCCCCTTTTCAATTTGCAGGCACAAAACCTGTGGGAGCGGGCTTGCTCGCGAAAGCGGATCATCATTCAACATCTGCATCTGCTGACCCACCGCTTTCGCGAGCAAGCCCGCTCCCACATTGGATCGCGTCGCTGGAAATTAAGTGGTCAACCTTGCAATATTGAGTAATCCCGAATGAAGCCTCCAGGAATTAACCAATGCCCGACGACATCCATTTCTACGAACCCGCCAACGGCCACGGCCTGCCGCACGATCCCTTCAACGCCATCGTCGGACCGCGACCCATCGGCTGGATTTCGTCTCAGGATGCCAATGGCCGCCTGAACCTGGCGCCCTACAGTTTTTTCAATGCCTTCAACTACATTCCGCCGATCATCGGGTTCTCCAGCGTCGGGCGCAAAGACAGCCTCAACAATATCGAGCAGACCGGCGAGTTCGCCTGGAACCTGGCAACCCGCCCGCTGGCCGAACAAATGAATCAGAGCTGCGCGATGGTCGGGCCTGAGATCGATGAGTTCGAGCTGTCCGGGTTGACGCCGGCCGCCTCGAAAATCATCCAGGTACCGCGAGTCGCCGAAAGTCCGGTGTCCTTCGAATGCAAGGTCACGCAGATCATCCAGCTGCAACGGGCGGACGGCAATGTAGTACCCAGCTGGCTGATTCTCGGCGAAGTGGTGGCCGTGCACATCGCCAAATGGCTGTTGAAGGATGGGGTGTACGACACCGCCGCCGCCGAACCGATTCTGCGCGGCGGCGGGCCAGCAGATTATTTTCAGCTGGGGCCGGAGGCACTCTTCAAGATGTTCCGCCCGGGCGCGGTCAGGTAGCTACCAGATCAGCTCGCCGTCAGCGCCGACGTCCTTGAGATGGGTCAGTTGCATGGCGGCAGCCTCGTCTGCTTCCTTGGCGGTCTTGAAAGTCTGGTCTTCCAGCAGCTTGTTGAAGCGTGGTGCGCCGGAGCCACCGATGGCTTTGGTGGCAATCGCCGCGTAGTAACCGCCCTCGCGGGGGACGACGGCCGATACGGCTTCGAAGGTTTCAAAGGCTTTACGTGCCATGTCGGGCATCCTGGCTGATTGAGAATGCCGTCATTAAACCCTCAACCCGCCATTTTGTGTACCCAGGAGCGGGTCTGACCGATTGCCTGGGCGGCAGATACTTCCTTGAAGGTATGGAAATCCAGGCTGTTGACCACCAGGTCCTCTACCAATTCGGCAAAAATCTGCATGGCCGGCGTGCTGAAGTAGGCCGTCATCGCCTGCTGATCCAGCCAGAAACCGGACACCAGCCACAACTCCGGATCGCATTGTGAATGCTGCAAGGCAAAGCTCAGGCAGCCCGGTGCACTGCGCGACGGTTCAATCAGGGCGCTGAGGCGCGCACCCAGTTCCACCGAACGCCCGGCGCGAGCACGGACAAAGGCCATGTGGCTGACGGGGATTTGCGTAGACATGTTCAACCCTCCCAGGTACTCGAGTGGCAGCCGTGGGACGGGCTGCGACAGGATCAAAGGTTAAGCGCGCCCGGAACTACGCGGTTAGTCGATTCCTGCCGGCTTGTTGCACAATCCTGCGAAGCTTCACCGGAAAGCTGTACCAAACTGTAAAACCTGTCACACCACTGAAATACTACTTTCAAGCAAGTTTGCCGGGCGGGCGCCGGCTACCACTGTGCAACCCGTGAGGTCTGTGCAGAATCAGGCAAGCATTTGGCAGGATGTGTCTACCGCCGTTCCTTGCACAAATTTAAGCTCTGCTCATCCCATCACTTCGCCGAGGATGTCGTGCATGTCGTCGCTCGATCACTTTGAAGCCCCGCTGGATGCCGACATGGAAAAGCAGCGGGCGGAACTGGCCGCAATTATTCGCCGCAATACCCTTGACGATGGCACCTACGCCACGGCCGTCGACTCGCTGTTCATGTCGCGGCATAGCAAGTCCCACGATTTTGCCCCGGTACTCGCGCAACCGGCGCTGTGCATCATGGCCCAAGGGCGAAAAGAGGTGCGGCTGGCCGATGAGTTTTTCAATTACGACCCACTGAATTACCTGGTGGTATCGGTCTCTATGCCGCTGAGTGGACGGGTGGTGAATGTCACGGCCGAAGAACCGATCCTGGCCGTGCGCCTGGACATCGACCCGACGGAAATTACCGCGCTGATCGCCGATGCCGGCCCCCTTGGCGTACCGAGCCGCCCCACGGGGCGTGGCCTGTACGTCGAGCAAATCGACACCGCGATGCTCGACGCGGTGCTGCGTCTGGCCCGCCTGCTCAATTCACCCAAGGACATCGGCATGCTGGCGCCGCTGATCCGCCGCGAGATCCTCTATCGCCTGTTGCGCAGCCCGCAGGGCCATCGGCTGTATGAAATTGCCATTGCCAACAGCCAGAGCCACCGCATCAGCCAGGCGATCAAATGGCTCAACGGCAACTATGAGCAACCGCTGCGTATCGACGACCTGGCCAAGGAAGTTAATTTGAGCGTGTCGACCCTGCATCACCGGTTCAAGGCGATGACGGCGATGAGTCCGTTGCAGTATCAGAAGCAGCTGCGCTTGCAGGAGGCGCGGCGATTGATGTTGGCTGAGGGGCTGGAAGCGTCAGCGGCTGGGTATCGGGTGGGGTATGAAAGCCCGTCGCAGTTCAGCCGCGAGTACAGCCGGTTGTTTGGGGCGCCGCCGTTGCGGGATTTGGCGCGGTTGCGGTTGACGGTTTAGTCGGGATTTTTGTTGTCAATACCGGCGCCTTCGCGAGCAAGCCCGCTCCCACAGTTGGACCGAGTTTCTCCATGAGAACACGGTCCAACTGTGGGAGCGGGCTTGCTCGCGAAGGGGCCAGCAGATCAGGCGCCGAGTACCCGACAAGCCTCGGCTGGCAACGTCACCGACACCGGATTGCCAATGCTCAAGCCAAACCCCTGGCACGGCGTACTCAAGGCAGTAAACGACACACCCGAACACTCCACGGTGGTTTCTATCGTCGCGCCGATATCGCGCACGAACGTCACCTTGCCCAGCAAGCGATTCCCCGCCGTGGCCTGGGGCTGCGACAGCTGCAGGTCCTCGGGACGAATCAGCATCTTCACTTTCGCGCCTGCCACTACGCTGCTGCAGATCGGCACTTGCAGCGCATCACCACCGGGCAAACCCACCTTGCCGTTGCCCAGCGCCGTAGCCGCAAAGATGTTGCCCGAGCCGATGAAGTCCGCGACAAACTCGTTGGCCGGGTGCCGGTAAATCTCGATCGGCGTACCCACTTGCTGCACCCGATGTTCGCCCAGTACGACCACGATATCGGCCATGGTCATGGCTTCACGCTGGTCGTGGGTGACCATAATGGTGGTGATGTTCAGGCGCTGTTGCAGTTGGCGGATTTCCACCTGCATAGACTCGCGCAGCTTTGCGTCCAGCGCCGATAGCGGTTCATCGAGCAGAAGGATTTTCGGGTGCGAGGCAATGGCCCGGGCGATCGCCACTCGCTGGCGTTGACCACCCGACAACTTGGACACCGGACGATCAAGCATTTCCTGCAACTGGATCAACTGCAGCAACTCCACCACCCGCGCCTGCTGATCAGCCTTGCTGACCCCGCGCAGTTTCAGCGGGTAAGCGATGTTTTCCCCGACGGTCATGTGCGGGAACAGCGCCAGGGATTGAAACACCATGCCAAAGTTGCGTTGATGCGCCGGGGTGTGGCCGATGTCCTCACCGTCCAGGCGGATCTCGCCGCCCGTGAGGGTTTCGAGCCCCGCAATCATACGCAGCAGAGTGGTTTTGCCGCAGCCCGAGGGGCCGAGAAAACACACCAGTTTGCCCTCGGGCAAATGCAGGTTCACATCCTGCACCGCGCAGGCCGAGCCGTAATGTTTCTCGACGTTTTCCAGAATCAGACCAGTCATAGTGCACCTCAAATCAAAAGGAAACGCCGCCCTCGCCCACCAGCTTCTCCAACGCCCAGATCAGGACGAAGTCGATCAGCACGATGAGTACGGCAAAGGAGAAAACGGTCGGGTCGAGCGATGACACAGTGCGGCTGTACATCCAGATCGGCACGGTCATGACGTCGATGGTGTAGAGGAAATAGGTCACGGTGAACTCGTTGAACGAGACGATAAACGCCAGCAGCATGCCCGCCAGAATTCCCGACTTCATCAGCGGCACCACCACGTCGACAATCGCCCGGGTAGGCGATGCGCCGAGCATCTGCGCAGCCTCTTCGACCTCACTGCCGATGGAAAGCATTGCCGCCGTGCAGTTCTTCACCACGAACGGCAACGCCAGGATCACGTGGGCAATCACCAGCCGCGAGGTGGTCATCTGGAACGGCAGGCTGTCGAACACCAGCAGCAATGCCAGGCCCAGCACCACCATGGGAAACACCAGCGGCAACGACATCAGTTGCAGCGCCACGGCCTTGCCGCGGAACTCGCAGCGGGTCAGCGCATAGGCCGCCGGCACCGCAATGACGGTGGCGAAGACCATGGTCAGGCAGGCCACCATCAGACTGGTGGTCATGGCTTTGCCCAAGCTCAGGACGTCACTGGAATCCGGCGAGACAAAGGTGTTCCAGGCCGCCTTGTACCACTGCAGGCTGTAGCTGCTGGGCGGGAAGTCGAGGTTCGAGGCGCCGCTGAACGACATGACGATCATGGTCAGGATCGGCAACACCGCCAGCAGCAGAATGAAGCCCGACAACACGCCGGCAAACTTGCCAGTATCGCCCGGCAGCAACGTATGACGCTTTTTGCTCAGGGTGCTCATTGCGAAGCCTCCATTCTGCGCCGACGACGGCCAGTGAAATATTCCGACAGGGTCATGATCGCCAGCGTGGTGACAATCAACACCACCCCGGCGGCGGAAGCGGCAGGCCAGTTCATCAGCGGGGCGATCTGGTCATGGACCATCACTGCCAGCATGGGCACCCGTCGGCCACCCAGGAGCAGCGGCACCACGAAGCTGCTGGCGTTGTAGGCAAACACCAGCGTCGCCCCCGTGATGATTCCCGGCAGGCTCATCGGCAACACCACCTGGCGAAACACCTGCAGGCGACTGGCGCCAAGTGTCGCCGCCGCTTCCTCGTAGGTGCGCGCGACTCCGCGCATGGCACTGGCAATCGGCAATACGGCCAAGGGGAAAGCGGTTTGCACCAGGCCCATCAATACGCCGTTCTGGTTGTACAGCAGCATGATCGGCCGCTTGATCAAGCCCAGGCCCATCAGCGCCTGATTGAGCATTCCACCTGGCCCGAGGATCACCAGCCAGCCATAGCTTTGCAGCAGCAGGTTGACCAGCAGCGGCAGCAACACCGCGGCAAGAAAAATCCGTCGTACGAAGGGTGAGGTCAGGCGCGACATGGTGTAGGCCACCGGGATCGCCAGCACCACGGCGATCAGCGCGCTAATCAGCGCCAGGCGCAGGGTCAGCAACAGGGATTTGAGGTAGTAGGGTTCCAGCAACTGCGCGTAACTGGCCAAGCTGAAGCCGGTCCATTCGGCGCCTTTGGTGCCCACGCTCATGCGCAGCACCAGCAGGCTGGCAGCGATCAGCACGCCAAGGAAGAGCATCGATGGAGTGAGAAAAAGCCAGGCACGGGCGGTCGGCGAAACGCCACGCTTGGGTGGTGATGTGGCGATGTTGCCCGGGTGGGTCAGAGGTTGGTGTTCCATGGCTAGGGGTCTCGTCAATGGAAAGCAGCTGGTAAACACCAGACTTGGATCACCCCGGCCCACTGTGGGAGCGGGCTTGCTCGCGAAAGCGGTTTGTCAGTCACATTGGTGTTGAATGTGCCGCCGTATTCGCGAGCAAGCCCGCTCCCACAGGGGATCAGAGGTGTTTTCAGAGTGGGTGCTCGCCTGCGATCAGGAAGAAAAGATTTCCGTGTAGCGACGAATCCATTGGTCATGCACGGAGGCCAGGAAGGCGTTGTCGTGCATGATCGCCTTCTCGGCGATTTGCTCCGGCGTGAGGATGTACGGGCTCTTGCGCGCCTCGGCGGAGATGATCGCCTTGGCGTTGACCGGGCCGTTGTAGATGTCCTCGGCCATCTTGCCCTGCACCAGCGGGTCCAGGGAGTGGTTGATAAAGGCGTAGGCCAGGTCGGTGTCGCCGGGGCGATTTTTTGGCATGACCGAGAGCATCAAGTCGGTGTAGAAGCCTTCCTTCATGCCGAAGGTAGCGCCGAGGCCATAGGCCGGATCGCGGATCTGCTTGGGGAAAAACGCCGGTGCGTACAAGCCGCCCATGTCCAGCGAGCCGGTACGGAACAGCTCGGCGATCTGGTTCGGGTTCTCGCCCAGGGTCACCACGCGGTCCTTGAGTTCGGCGAGCTTCTTGAAGCCGGGTTCGATGTTGTGCTCGTCACCACCGGCCAGTTTGGCGGCGATGATGATCAGGTCCATGGCCTCGGTCCAGTTCGGCGGTGGCAGGAAGATGTTCGGCGAAAGGTCGGCGTCCCACAGGGCGGCGTAGCTGTCCGGTGCTTCCTTGATGGTGCGGGTGCTGTAGACCAGGCTGTTGCACCAGAGCAGGTAGCCGATGCCGTGGCCATTGGCACCGGTGCGGTATTTTTCCGGTACGTCGACCAGGTTCGGAATGCGGTTGAGGTCGGGTTTTTCCAGCAGGTCGGCGGCAGCCAGGCCCTCTGCGCCAACACCAGCCAGGGTGATGATGTCGTACTGCGGACGATCACCGCCGGCCTTGAGTTTGGCGACCATTTCCGAGGTGCTGCCGGTGCGGTCAGCGATGACCTTGACGCCGTACTTGTCCTCGAAGGTTGCCGCGATGTTGCGCAACGCGGCAAGACCGGTGTCATCCGACCAGGTCAGCAGGCGCAGGGTCTTGCCCTGGAAACGTGTATCACTGGCGTTGGCCCTGATGAAGGGCATGCTCATGGCCGCTGCGGCTACTGACGCCACGCCCACGGTTTTGATGAATTGACGTCTGTTCAGATCGTGCTCGCCCATGAAGGACTCCCATTGTTTTTTTTGTAGGGTTGGTCGCAACCATTGCACTGCGCTTTGCCCAGCTTGACGCCCTGCTTTCAAAGGCGTTGAGCTGAGCCGAGCGCTTATCCTGAGGTCGTCCGATACCTCTGACTATCGATAAAAAATCATTGAAGCCATGACGGTTGTGCATGGGTCTGAAGGAGCATCAGACCGCTCGAATCACATGTTTGATTTCCTGGAATGCCTGCAACCCCCACGGCCCCAACTCGCGACCCAGGCTGCTCTGCTTGTACCCACCCCAGGCCGTCTGCGGGAAAATCACCTGGGGCGCGTTGATCCACACAAGGCCCGCCTGCAGTGCATTGGCGACCCTGTCTGCGGTTTCGGCATTGCCGGTCACCACACTGGCGACCAGGCCGAACTGACTGTCGTTGGCCAGGGCAATCGCCTCGGCTTCGCTGGCGAAACGGCGCACGCAAAGCACCGGGCCGAAAATTTCTTCACACCACAGCGCACTGTCGAGGGGGACTTCGGTGAAGATCGTCGGCTGCAAAAAATAGCCCCGAGGCAGGTCTGCCGGACGATTGCCGCCGCAGATCAGCTTCGCCCCGGCGCTCAAGCCGCGATCGATGTGGCCGAGCACTCGCTGGTATTGCGCCTGATTCACCAGGGCACCCATTTCCACGCTCGGATCGAAGGGGTCGGCCACACGAATCGCTTCGGCGCGAGCCTTCAGGCGCAAGATAAATTCATCCGCGAGTTCATCGGCCACCAGCACTCGACTGGTAGCGGAACACATTTGCCCGGCATTGAAGAATCCGCCGCCACAGGCCACTTCCACCGCGAGCTCAAGATCGGCATCCGCCAGCACCAGCAACGAGGATTTACCGCCCAGTTCCAGGCTCACGCCCTTGACGGTTTCCGCCGCGCGCTGCATCACCTGCACGCCGACCGCGTTGCTGCCGGTGAAGGAGATCTTGGCAATGCGCGGGTCCGCCGACAGCGGTGCGCCCACGGCCAGGCCTGTGCCGCAGACCAGGTTGAAGACCCCTCGGGGCAGACCCGAACGGGCAATGATCGCCGCCAGCTCCAGCTCTGGCAGTGGCGTTACTTCGGACGGTTTGAGTACCACGCAGCAACCGGCAGCCAGGGCGGGTGCCAGCTTCCAGGCGGTGGTCACCATCGGGAAATTCCACGGCACGATCAGCCCGACCACACCGCAAGGTTCCCGGCGTACCCGAGCGCGGAAATCGTCAGTGGGCAGCTCGACCGGGCTGTCCTGTTTCGCGTCCAGGCCTTCGGCCAGACCGGCGTAGTATTCGAATGTGGCGATGACGTCATCGACATCGATAGCCGCTTCGAACAGCGGCTTGCCGTTGTTGCTCGACTGCAAATGCATCAACCGGTCACGACTGGCCTGCACGCCTTTGGCGATGTTGCGCAGGATCGCACCCCGCTCGGCGCCGCTGGTCTGCGACCAGCTCTCGAAGGCCGCGGCGGCAGCCGTAACGGCTTGCTCGACAGCACCTGCGTCGCCACCGTTGACCGTGGTCAGCAGAGCCTCGGTCGAAGGATTGATCACCCGCAGATGCTCGGGACCGGCAGACCATTGGCCGTCGATAAACAGACCGTGCAACGTTGTCGGCAGGTTCATTTCGACACCGCCTGCATCCATTGCGCCTGATCGATTTCAATCAGGGTCGGGCCCTGCCTGTCAGCCGCGACTCGCAGCGCCGTGCGCAGTTGCTCGACGCCATTCACCGCTTCGGCGGCACAGCCAAGGGCCTTGGCGACGCCGATGAAGTCCGGGGTATAGATGTCCACGCCCACCGGTTCGATGGCGCGGTTGACCATGTATTTCTTGATCTCTTCGTAGCCCTGGTTGTTCCACAGCAGCACGATCACCGGAGTGCGTGCCTCCACGGCGCTGGCCAGTTCCGGCAAGGTGAATTGCAGGCCGCCGTCACCGATCAGGCACACCACCGCCGGGCGCGCGCCGCCTTCGATGCTGCCACCGAGCCAGGCGCCAATGGCTGCCGGCAAGGCGTAGCCGAGGGTGCCGTAGCCGGTGGAAGAATTGAACCAGCGGCGCGGGCGCTCCGGGTTGAACGTCAGGTTGCCGGTGTACACCGGCTGGGTCGAGTCGCCGACAAATACCGCATTCGGCAGTTCGTGCAGGACGGTTTCCAGGAAGCGTGTCTGCGCCAAAGTTGGCGCATCCCAGGTCGCTGCCAGTTCATCGCGCAGACGCGCGGCACGTACCTGGCCCCAATCGTTGCGGCGCTCGGCCAGGGACTTGTGGGACAGCGCGCTCAACAGCGCCTGCGCGGCGATGCGCGCATCCGACACCAGCGCGACCTGTGGCGGGTAGTTGCGTACGGTCTGATCCGGATCGATGTCGACCCGCAGCAGCGCACCGGGAATCTCGAAACCACCGGCAAAGGTCACGTCGTAGTCGGTCTCGGCCAGTTCGGTGCCGATGGCCAGTACCACGTCGGCCTCGGCGACCAGGGCCCGCGTGGCTACCAGGCTCTGGGTCGAGCCGATCAGCAGCGGATGCGCGGACTCAAGCATGCCCTTGGCATTGATGGTCAGGGCCACTGGGGCGTCGAGCAACTCGGCCAATTGGGTCAGTTCCGCAGCCGCATCGATAGCTCCGCCACCGGCGAGAATCAATGGCCGTTTGGCACCGGCCAGCAGCGCGGTCATGCGACTGATCGCACTCGGCGAAGCACCCGCACGATCGATATTGACCGGCAGGCTGGCGAGCAGCTTATCCGCGTCTTCGACCAGCACATCCAGTGGAATTTCGATATGCACCGGGCGCGGACGGCCTGCCTGGAACAGCGCGAATGCACGGGCCAACACGCCCGGCAGCTCGGCCGCCGACATCAGCGTATGCGAGAACGCAGCGACGCCGCCGACCAATGCGCCCTGGTTCGGCAGCTCGTGGAGCTTGCCCCGGCCACCGCCCAACTGGCTGCGCGATTGCACGCTGGAGATCACCAGCATCGGGATCGAATCGGCGTAGGCCTGGCCCATGGCGGTGGTGATGTTGGTCATGCCGGGGCCGGTGATGATGAAGCACACACCGGGCTTGCCGCTGGTGCGCGCATAGCCGTCAGCCATGAAGCCGGCGCCCTGCTCGTGACGTGGCGTGACATGGTTGATGCTCGAACGGGCCAGCCCGCGATACAGCTCCACGGTGTGTACGCCGGGAATGCCGAACACCTGCTCGACCCCGTAACCTTCGAGTAACTTGACCAATACTTCGCCGCACGTCGCCATGTCATTGCCCTTCTTGTTCGTTTGAGACGCCGGACCTGCGCAGTGTTTATGATGCGTGGGCAGGTCCAGGGATGGCCTCATTGGAACGGTCGACACGTGGCCTGAACAATGGATAAAAAGTCATACTAGCCATGTCCTTACGTCATACCTTGGATCTCAATGAAACGATTGCCTCCCCTGCCGGCGCTGCACACTTTTCTGATTACCGCGCAGTGCTGCAACTTCACCCGTGCCGCCGAACAGCTGCACATCACCCAGGGCGCGGTGAGCCGGCAGATCGCCGGGCTGGAGGATCACCTGGGTTATGAGCTGTTCATTCGCCAGGCTCGCGGCCTGGAACTGACGGCCGAGGGGCGCGAATGGCTGCCACGGGTGCAGCAGATTTTCCGCGTGATCGACGAGGCCGTGGAGCAGATCGGCGAGAAGCGCGAGACCCTGCAATTGAAAGCGCCGACCTGCGTCATGCGCTGGCTGCTGCCACGCTTATTGCAGTGGCAAAGGGAACGTCCGGATGTACCCGTGGAGTTGACCACCACGGTGAAACACGGAGTGGATTTCCATCGCGAACAGTTTGATGCCGCAGTGATGTACGGCGCGCCGCCGGACAATGCACTGGCCTCCTTCCACCTGTTCGATGAACAGCTGACGCCGGTATGTTCCAGGCCGCTGCTCGAAGGACCGGTGCCGCTGCGGTCCCCGGACGATCTGCAACAGCATCTGCTGCTGCACCCGACCCAGGACGAGCGCGACTGGAAAGCCTGGCTGGCCAGCGCCGATATTCGCCTGAACAACGTGGCCAAGGGTCAGCACTTCGAAACCCTGGACCTGGCCATGTCGATGGCGTCCCAGGGGACTGGGGTGGCGATTGGCGATTGGTCATTGATTGGCGATGACCTGAGCGCAGGCAGGCTGGTGATGCCTTTCGCGCTCAAGGTTAAAACCGGACTCGCCTATTACCTGGTGTTACCGGAGAAACCCGAGCCCTCGCCGAAGCTGCGCGAGTTGCTGGGATGGTTGGTGCAGCAGGCGCAATCACGGTAATAGCGGAGCTCGCTGGCTTACCACTGCATCTCACCCTTGGCGACCTTGGCACTGAGCTCCAGCGAGCTTTCTTCGCCAAGGCTCGGGTAGCGTTTTTTCATCGCTGCGATCAATGTCGCCGAGTCCTTGGCCTTGGCGGTTTCTTCGTCGAATGCCCGGATGTAGTCGGCGGTGAACTGCACGGCAGCCAGTGACCGGGTGCTCTCGCCGAGGTAATGGCCGGGCACGATGGTCTGCGGTTTCAGCGTCTCGATAGACTGCAACGTAGCCAGCCAATCGGCATGGGACTGCGCGGTTTGGGTGTCGGCCATCCACACATGAATGTTCTGCGCAACGACCACGCCGCCCACCACCGCCTTGATCGACGGAATCCACACGAAGCTGCGATCCGGCTGCTTGCCATCAAGGCCGAGCACCTGAAGTTTCTGCCCTTCAAGCATCAGGCTGTCGCCTTCAAGCACCTGGGGCACGATGGTTTTGGCCGGCACATCTGCGCCCATTTTCGGCCCCCAGAAAGCCAGTTTGCCGTCGACTGTTTTCCTGATGTGCTCAACGGTCGGCTGCGAGGCCAGGACCTTGGCTTTCGGGAATGCGGCGGTCAGGGTGTCGAGGCCGAAGTAGTAATCCGGATCACCGTGGCTGATGTAGATCGTGGTCAGCTGCTTGCCACTGGCACGGATCTTCTGCACCAATTGCTCGGCCTGGGATTTGCCGAATTGCGCATCCACCAGAATCGCGTCTTTTTCGCCGCTGACCAGTACCGAACTGACCGGAAAAATAGCCTGGGTACCAGGGTTGTAAACGTCCAGCGTGAGGGGGGCCGCCAGGGCGTTGGCCGCAAGACCTAGAGTGACGCCGGCCAGCAAGATGCGCTTGAGGGAGGTGAGACCGATCATGTGTTGCTCCGATGTCGATTGCCAGATTGGCGATGCAAGGGAGCTTAGTTGCATGCACCGGTACAAAAAATGCGATGCTGGGACATAGTTTGTTTCTAAAATCGGGCAAATCATGGATCGTCTTCAAGCAATGCGCGTGTTTGTCTCGGTGGTCGACCTCGGCAGCCAGTCGGCTGCGGCCGATCACCTGGACCTGTCGCGGCCAGTGGTTTCACGCTACCTGGCGGAACTGGAGGACTGGGTCGGCGCTCGGTTGATGCATCGCACCACCCGTAAATTGAGCCTGACGGCTGCGGGCAGCGAGATCCTGCCGCGCTGTCGGCAAATGCTCGAGTTGTCCAGCGACATGCAGGCAGCGGTGAATGAGCCGGACGAGGCGCCGCGGGGTTTGTTGCGCATCAGCGTCAGCACTTCGTTCGGCCAGGCGCAACTGGCGGACGCCATGGCCGCGTTCGTCAAGCGCTACCCTGGGGTCAACATCGACCTGCAGATGCTCGACCGTACGGTGAACCTGGTGGATGAACGCATCGACCTGGCCATACGTACCAGCAATGACCTGGACCCGAACCTGATCGCGCGGCGGCTGACAGTGTGTCGCTCGGTCATCTGCGCCTCCCCGGCGTATCTGCGCGACTGCCCGGCACCGCAGCGGGTCGAGGACTTGAGCCAGCACAATTGCCTGACGCACTCATACTTCGGCAAAAGCCTCTGGCACTTCGAGCAGGACGGCGAGCCCGTGTCCGTGCCGGTGCAGGGCAATATCAGCGCCAACGAGGCGAGCACCCTGTTGCGCGCCACCCTGGCCGGTGCCGGGGTGGCGATGTTGCCGAGCTATCAGGCCGGCGTGCACATTCACAGTGGAGAGCTGACCCGCCTGCTGCCCCAGGCCGAACCCCGGCAGATGAACATCTACGCGGTCTACGCTTCGCGCAAGCACATGCCGACTACGCTGCGCTGCCTGCTGGATTTTCTGGTGCTGAGATTTCCGGATCAACCGGAGTGGGATGTTGGCCTGTGACCCTCTCTATCGGAGACCGTGTAGGAGTGAGCCCGCTCGCGATTGCTATCTGACATGAACCTTGTTGTCGACTGACACGCCGTAATCGCGAGCAGGCTCACTCCTACAGGGGATCGCATTACAGAGTCAGTGCATCCCGGGGCGGTTTATCAGCGTTTTGAATACCGCGACATAGTGGCATCTCCCCACCGCTGACCTATGCTTAAAACAGTACCCCCGGGTATTCGTTCAAAGGTCAACGCCATGAACATCAAAACAAGAAGATACCTCGCCATTTTCATCACCTGCGCGGCAACGCTGGCGCTCTATGGCACCGCGGCCTGGCGGGTCGAACAGCTGCGGCAACTGCCCCGCGATTATGCGAGCTGCAACTTCGAGCGCTGCATTCCCCACAACGCCACCCTTAACGCCCTGCGCTAACGCAAGACGTCAGGTTTCGTTGTCCTGATCGGCCTTCAGACGGTCGCGAAACGCCTTGGGCGAAATGCCCACACGGCGCCTGAACAGTCGGGTGAAATTGGTCGGATCGGAAAATCCCAAGACGTCGGACATCTCGTAGATCGTCATGCTGGTGTAAGTCAGCAGGCGCTTGGCCTCGAGCAACTGCCGCTCGTGCATGATCTGCAACGCCGGTTGCCCCGCCAGCTCACGGCAGGTGCCGTTGAGGTGCGAAACGGAAATGCCCAGGCGATGGGCCAGATCTTCAACCTTGACATGCTGGCGATAGGTTTCTTCGACCAGCTGGATGAAACCGTTGAGATACTCGCGCGCCCGCTGCGGCCGCTGGCTGGCCGACCGACGCTGCAACGCCTGGCGGCTGGCCCACACCATGATCACGCTGACCAGCGAATGCATGAGCATTTCCCGCGCCGGCTGATGCCCGGTGTATTCCTCCTGAAGAGCAGAAAACAGGCTGTTCAAGTAATCACTGTCTTTGCCCGCCGGGTAACTTTCGGCTTGGCCCAGGGCATTCATCGAACTGCCCAGCTGCGCCTGGAGGTGCGCGACCAACGGCGCAGCCAGGGTTACCACGAACCCTTCAACGTCTTCGGAAAAACGGAAGCCGTGCACGGATAACGGCGGCAGGATCTGGATCGCCGGCTCGCTCAGTAATGTGCGCTGCCCTTCAATTTCAAGCTCTGCCTGACCTTTGAAGACGAAGAGCAGCTGGCACAGATCAGCGTGGCGATGGGGTTTGATTTCCCACTGATGCTCACGGCTGCGTTTGGATATGGTTTCACAATGCAACAGGTCCGGGGTGGGCCAGTCCAGGCTTTCTCCGTAAAGCTTGAACACCGGAATGGAAGGCAGGGCAGGCTTGTTCATAACTTCAATCAGGCCTCGGAGATGGTAGCGGGCGATAATCGCACCGATTGGCAGAATGTACAGGTATCGGCTCAGTTTTCACCTTCAATTGACCGACTCGCAAGTGAAAAATGCAAGCACTCGATCCATAAAAATCATTCACCGGCCCTGGCCGAGTGAAGCTTGCGAGTCATAAAAACAATGAAAACGCTGAAAACCCAAGTCGCCATTATCGGCGCCGGTCCTTCCGGATTGCTCCTCGGCCAGCTGCTGCATAACGCTGGCATCGACACCCTTATCCTGGAACGCCAGACCCCGGACTACGTCCTTGGACGCATCCGTGCCGGCGTGCTTGAACAAGGCATGGTAGAGCTGCTGCGCAAGGCCGGCGCGGGACAGCGCATGGATGCCGAAGGGCTGGTCCACCACGGCTTTGAACTGTCGCTCGACGGCCGTCAGGTGCACATCGACCTGCACGCCCTCACCGGTGGTAAAACCGTGATGATCTACGGCCAGACCGAAGTCACTCGCGACCTGATGGCCGCTCGTCAGATGGCTGGCGCCACGACCCTCTACGGCGCCGAGAACGTCGTCCCCCACGGTATGAAAACCGCTGAACCCTTCATCACGTTCGAGAAAGATGGCGAGAGTTATCGCCTGGACTGCGATTACATCGCCGGCTGCGATGGTTTTCATGGCGTGGCGCGGCAGTCGATACCGGCCGAGAGCCTGAAGATCTTCGAACGGGTTTATCCGTTCGGCTGGCTGGGCATCCTCGCCGACACGCCGCCGGTGCATGAAGAACTGGTCTACGCCCGCCATCAACGCGGGTTCGCCCTGTGCAGCATGCGTTCGCCGACCCGCACCCGTTATTACCTGCAGGTTCCGGCCGGGGAGAAGGTCGAGCAATGGTCTGATCAGCGGTTCTGGGACGAACTCAAATCCCGTCTGCCAGTGGAGTTGGCCGAGACGCTGATCACCGGGCCGTCCATTGAAAAAAGCATCGCGCCACTGCGCAGTTTTGTCGTCGAGCCGATGCAGTACGGGCGCATGTTCCTGGTCGGCGACGCCGCGCATATCGTCCCGCCTACCGGCGCCAAGGGCCTGAACCTGGCGGCCAGCGACGTCAGCACACTGTTCGAGATTTTGCTCAAGGTGTACCGCGAAGACCGCCTCGACCTGCTGGAGAAGTATTCGCAAATTTGCCTGCGTCGGGTCTGGAAGGCCGAACGTTTTTCCTGGTGGATGACTTCGATGCTGCACCGGTTCGACGACCACGACGGGTTCAGCCAACGCATTGCCGAATCAGAGTTGGCGTACTTCGTCGACTCCGAAGCCGGGCGCAAGACCATCGCGGAGAATTACGTCGGCCTTCCCTACGAGCCTATCGAATAGCCTGCTATCGACTTACACTGGCGAGCATCCCCGCTCGCCTTGAGGCCTGCGGATCATTCAATTGCCCGCAGGTTTTACCGTGACCAACCTCACTCAGCCCGACTCGCCAAAACCGGCGATTCGCAGCGTGCTGATTGCCCTGATGCTGGCGATCTTCCTTGGCGCGCTGGACCAGACCATCGTTGCCGTGTCGATGCCGGCCATCTCCGCGCAGTTCAAGGATGTCAGCCTGTTGGCCTGGGTGATTTCCGGGTACATGGTGGCCATGACGGTGGCAGTGCCGATCTACGGCAAGCTGGGCGACCTGTACGGGCGGCGCAAATTGATGCTGTTCGGCATGGGCCTGTTTACCCTGGCTTCGCTGTTCTGTGGCATGGCCCAGAGCATGGAGCAGTTGGTTCTCGCGCGGATTTTCCAAGGCATTGGCGCCGGCGGGATGATTTCGGTCAGCCAGGCGATCATCGGCGACATCGTGCCGCCGCGCGAGCGCGGCCGCTACCAGGGTTATTTCAGCAGCATGTACGCGGTGGCGAGCGTCGCGGGGCCGGTGCTGGGTGGCTACATGACCGAATACCTGTCGTGGCGCTGGGTATTTCTGATCAATCTGCCGCTGGGAGTGGGTGCATTGGTGGTGGCCCACCGCACCCTGGTCGGGCTGCCGGTGCCGCAGCGCAAACCGGTGATCGACTATTTCGGCACCGTGCTGATGATCATCGGCCTGACGGCTTTGCTGCTGGGCATTACTGAAGTCGGCCAAGGACATGCCTGGACCAGTGTCGAAGTCAGCGGACTGCTCGCGTGTGCATTAGTGGTATTGGGGCTGTTCGTCTGGCACGAACGCCGGGCACGGGAGCCGTTGCTGCCAATGCATCTGTTCGCCAACCGCAATGCCCTGCTGTGCTGGTGCACGATTTTCTTCACCAGTTTCCAGGCGATCTCGCTGATCGTCCTGATGCCACTGCGCTTCCAGAGCGTCACCGGGGCCGGCGCCGACAGTGCCGCCCTGCACCTGTTGCCGCTGGCCATGGGACTACCCATGGGCGCCTATTTTGCCGGACGTCGAACTTCGGTGACCGGGCGCTACAAGCCGATGATCCTGACCGGCGCGATACTGATGCCGATTTCGATTCTCGGCATGGCCTTCAGCCCGCCCCAGGCGATGGTCTGGAGCAGCCTGTTCATGCTGCTCAGCGGCATCGCTGGCGGCATGCAGTTTCCGACCTCGCTGGTGGGAACACAGAACTCGGTGGAACAACGGGACATCGGCGTGGCCACCAGCACCACCAATCTGTTTCGCGCCCTGGGTGGCGCGGTGGGCGTGGCATTGATGTCGGCGTTGTTGCTGGCGCTGTTGCAGGACTCAAGCTTTGCTCACTTGGGCGGCTCGGCCCTGATCGGCGAAGGCAGCTCGGGAAATGTCCTGCTGGACGGTTTGAATGCAGCGCCCGGGGATGCGCAGAATGCCCTGCGCGCCGAGTTGCTGCTGACGTTCCGGCACTTGCTGATGGTCAGCGCGGCGGTGTCGTTGCTGGGCTTGGCGGCGGCGATTGCGATGCCGAACCTGTTGCTGCGCGGGCGGGAAGACAAAGTCCGTTAAACGAAAGATCGCAGCCCAGGCAGGCGCTGCGATCTTTTGCTCTTATGGGCTGTAATACCCCACAGCCACCAGGAAATGCCCGACCTTTTTCAGGTAAGCATGCTTGGCCTCGACCTTGCCAGTCACCGGGTTCTTCCAGCGATACTCGTATTCGCCATAATCCTGTTTGGCAATCAACGCCAGGATCGGCTCTCCCACCGGCTTGCCTTCAGGATCCTTGATCTTGCTGAAGTCAGTGTTGATCAAGCGCAGGTTGGTGCCATGGGCGACGTATCGTCCGGTGTCCAGGTCCACCACGAATACGTAAAGGTCATCCTGCAGGTATCCGCCCTTGAGGGAATTGATAGCGGTCAACGTGCCCTTCTCATCCTTGGCCAAATCGCCCGCCGCCTTGTTCAGCAACGCCATTGCCTGCTCCGCTGAGGCGCGAGGCAAGTAGTAACCCACTGCCAAAATGCGCTGGCCAATCCGTTGGTAGAACACATGCTTGCGCTCGACCTTGCCGTCGGACCAGTTCTGCCAGCGGTATTCAGCCTGCTGGATGCCATTGCCCTCGGGCACTTTCAACGCGTCCTTGAAGGCTTTCTGCAAGTCCGGCCCGAGCACATCCGATACATCCCGCCCGATCAATGCCGAGGACGGCCCGCCGCTGGCGAGCATCACGCTCTTGGTGTCGACCACGAATACATAGCGGTCCTTGTCGACAAACTCACCCTGGCGACTGAACGCGGCAAACGCCTTGTCGCCATTTTCGTGGTAGTAGGCCAAAGCCTTTTCCAGCAAGGCCTTGGCGGCCTGGCTGTCGTCTTTTTCGGTACCGGCCGCCTGTGCCTGGCCAAGCCCCAGGATCAGCAGCCCCCCCAGCATCAATAACCTATGCCAAACCCCCATTGCGCCTTCCTCATTCCTATTGGTGTTCAAGGAGCGTAGACGAGCTCAAAAGTTTGGAGCATTTGCCGAAGGCTGCGTTCGACCAAATGCCTGTAGCAACTACCGAACGCAGCCTTCGGCAGCTGCTACAGGAATTTTATGGGCGAGCGTTGAGCTGCTTTTGCAGATTCTGGATCTGCGCCTGCAGGGTGTTGATGTTGCGGCTGACCTGGGTGCGGAACGCATCGAATTCGGCAGTGTTGCCACTGGCGCTCGCTGGCGGACGATTATCCTGCTGGCTCTTGAGCACGATCATGTCCTGCTCCAGACGGTCGATGGCCGCGCCTGGATTGCCCTGTTTCTTCAACGCCGCGATATCGGCGCCGAGGCTCTTGAGCTGGGCGTCGACCTTGCTGGTGTCCTCCGGGGCGCTTTTCAGCGCTGCGAGCTCACTGCTCAGGGTTTTGACCTGGGCTTGCAGCTGCGTATTGGCGCTCTGTTGTTCGGTGGCTTGCGCGGTCGCCTGCACCAGGCGCTTATCCAGCTCGGCGGTTTGCGCCGTCATCTGCGCCAGGCGCTTGTCCAGTTCAGTGGTCTGCCCCACCACGCCTTGCTGCTGTTTGTCCTGATCCAGGAGCTTGCTTTCCAGCTGCCGGATCTGCAGCTTCAACGCCTCGCTGTCACTGGAGACGTTGGTCTGGCTGGCGACCACCTTGCCGGAAATATCCTGCAGGCGCCCTGCCGCTTCCTCGCTGATACGCGCGAAGCTTTCCTGGGTCGCCACCAGTTGCTGTTCCATCAGCGAAATCTGCTGGAAGCTCCACCAGGCAAGGCCGCCGAAGGCAATTAACAACGCGCCGACCAGCGCCCACAGAGGGCCGGTGCTCGCGCCTTTGACCTTGACCACCGCTGGCGTGCGTGCGTGCACGGAATGCCGCGCGGCGGGCACAAAATCATCGTCATCGAGGCTGTCGGCGCGCAGGCTCGGTACATCGTCGAAGTCGTCGTTGGCATCGTTACGCATGGACATTGAATCAACCTTTGTGAACGCGGTGATGGCTTGATGCGGCGCAGTATACCCCCCAACAACCGCATCGATTGACCGTGAACCCCTAACTCGGTTCAGTGACGCCCCTCTGAGTGCATGTCCTGAGCCTTCCACCAGCCGCAGAACTCGTCCAGCGCGGTCCACAGGCTGACCTTCGGATCGTAGTCGAGGTAATGCCGGGCGCGGCTGATGTCCAAAGTGAAATCCCTGGCCATCACTTGCATGCCCAGGCGCGACAAGGTCGGCTCGGGGCGCCCCGGCCAGAGCTTGCACACGCCTTCGTTCAACGCCGCAACGCTGTAGCCCAGCCCATAGGAACGGTAGCGGGTGACCTGCGCAACTTCCATCCTGCGCATCACATAATTGACCACATCCCACAGCGGTACCGGGGTCCCGTTGCTGATGTTGTAGGCCTTGCCCAACGCCGAGCCGGTGGCCAGCAAACTGCTGAGCAAGGCTTCGTTGAGATTTTGCACGCTGGTGAAATCGACTTTGTTCAAGCCGTTGCCGATGATCGACAGCCGCCCCTTGCGTTGCATCTTCAGCAGCCGCGGGAAAATACTCATGTCGCCGGCACCGGTGACAAATCGTGGGCGCAGGGCCAGGGTTTCGAGACCGAACTCCTGGGCGCCGAACACTTTTTGCTCAGCCAGGTATTTGGTCGCGGCGTAGGGGTGCTTGAAACGCTTGGGCACCTGCTCTTCGGTCAGGCCAAGATGATCGCGGCCATCAAAATAGATGGAAGGCGAAGACAGATGCACCAGCCGCCGAACCCGCTGCTTCAGGCAGGCTTCGACGACGTTCTCGGTGACCTGGACATTGCCCTGATGGAAGTCCTGATAACGCCCCCACAACCCCACCGCGCCGGCGCAATGGACCACTGCATCGACGTCCACGCACAGGTCGCGGGCCAGCAGCGGGTCGCCAAGATCGCCCTGGATAAATTCGGCGCCACGGCGCACCAGGTGCTCGACGCTTTCGGCCCGGCGCCCGTTGACCCGCACGTCCAGGCCCTGCTCCAGGGCGAAACGCGCAAAGCGCCCGCCAATGAAGCCGCTTGCGCCGGTGACCAGAATCTTCATGTAGTGCTCCGATGTGTTTCATTTTGCGTAATGCGTAAGTCTTGACGCTGCCCGTCAGGCCAACGGCACCAGCCATTGCCTGGATGAACGCACCAGTTGTTCGGTGAGCAACCCCAGCAACTGTCCGCCATTGCGCCAATGATGCCAGTACAGCGGCACGTCGATGGGCTTATCTGCCAGGAGCTCGACCAACACGCCGCGCTGCAATTGGTCGCGCACCTGCAGTTCAGGTACCAGACCCCAGCCCAGGCCGGCTTCGGTCAGGCGGATAAAGCCTTCGGAGGATGGGCACAAATGGTGTTCAAAACCACCATCGACCCCCAGGGAAGCCAGGTAGCGATGCTGGAGGAAATCGTCCGGGCCGAACACCAGCGCCGGGGTTTTCGCCAGCTGGTCAGCGCGTACCCCTTGCGGAAAATGCCGGCTGATGAACGCGGGGCTGGCCAGCGCGCGATAGCGCATCGCCCCCAGTAACACGCTGCGAGCGCCCGCCACCGGTCGCTCGCTGGCGCAGATACACGCGGCCACTTCGCCCGCGCGCATGCGTTTGAGGCCTACCGTCTGGTCTTCCACCACCAGGTCCAGCAACAGGTGTTGCTCGGCGCAGAAATCGCTGACGGCGGCAGCCCACCAGGTGGCCAGGCTGTCGGCGTTCAGGGCGATGCGCAGGCGCTCCGGCAGGCCTTCCTCGTCCAGCGCCGGCACCAGGCTCTGCAAGTCGCGCTCAAGCAGGCGCACTTGCTGGACATGGTTCAACAGGCGCCGGCCGATCTCGGTCGGCGCGGGCGGTGTGACCCGCACCAGTACCGGCTGGCCAACCCGCGCCTCCAGCAGTTTGATGCGCTGGGAAATCGCCGACTGCGACAATCCCAGTACCTGCGCGGCGCGTTCGAAACCGGCCTGCTCGACCACGGCAGCCAGGGCGGAAAGCAACTTATAGTCGAACATCAGTTTTCCTAATGAGCGATCAGCATGATTGGTTTTTCTTATACAGCTTCCACGGGGAGAATGGCCAGCAAGAACTCTTTAACAAGGATCACTCTCAATGTGGCAGAGCTATGTAAACGGCCTGTTGGTGGCCGCGGGGCTGATCATGGCGATCGGCACTCAGAATGCGTTTGTGCTGGCCCAGAGCCTGCGGCGTGAACATCACCTGCCGGTCGCAGCATTGTGCGTGGTGTGTGATGCATTGCTGGTCGCCGCTGGAGTGTTTGGCCTGGCGACGGTATTGGCGCACAACCCGACCTTGCTCGCGGTAGCGCGCTGGGGCGGCGCGGTGTTCCTGCTCTGGTATGGCAGCCTGGCGCTGCGCCGGGCGTGTTCGAAACAGAGCCTGCAACAGGCCGAGGGCCAGACCGTGCGTTCGCTGCGGGCGGTCATGCTCAGCGCGTTGGCCGTGACCTTGCTCAACCCGCATGTCTACCTGGACACCGTCCTGCTGATCGGCTCGCTCGGCGCGCAGCAGACCGAACCGGGCGCCTACGTAGTGGGCGCAGCGAGCGCGTCATTGCTATGGTTTTTCACTCTGGCACTGGGCGCCGCATGGCTGGCGCCGTGGCTGGCCCGGCCGAGTACCTGGCGGATCCTCGACCTGCTGGTGGCGGTGATGATGTTCACGGTAGCGGTGCAACTCATCACCAGCTCCTGATTTATTCCAAAAGGCTCTGGAACCTCTATTCCACACAGTTGTTGCGTGGTTATGCCGCACCCCCGGTGCTATGATCCGGTCCGATGCGCCGCAAAGAGTACAAACTCCCCGGCGCTTGTCTGGCCGCCCGTGATCGGCCTTGCGCTCACCGCAACTGACCTGATTAGGAGAATCATCATGGCTTTCGAATTGCCGCCGCTGCCTTACGCACACGATGCCCTGCAGCCGCACATTTCCAAGGAAACACTGGAATACCACCACGACAAGCACCACAACACCTACGTCGTGAACCTGAACAACCTGGTGCCAGGCACCGAGTTCGAAGGCAAGACCCTGGAAGAAATCGTCAAGTCTTCCTCGGGCGGTATCTTCAACAACGCCGCTCAGGTCTGGAACCACACTTTCTACTGGAACTGCCTGGCGCCAAACGCCGGCGGTCAACCAACCGGCGCCCTGGCTGAAGCCATCAACGCTTCGTTCGGTTCGTTCGACAAGTTCAAGGAAGAGTTCAGCAAGACTTCCATCGGCACCTTCGGTTCCGGTTGGGGCTGGCTGGTGAAAAAAGCTGACGGTTCCCTGGCCCTGGCCAGCACCATCGGTGCCGGCAACCCGCTGACCAATGGCGATACCCCGCTGCTGACCTGCGACGTCTGGGAACACGCTTACTACATCGACTACCGCAACGTTCGTCCGAAATACGTCGAAGCGTTCTGGAACCTGGTCAACTGGAAATTCGTGGCTGAGCAGTTCGAAGGCAAAACCTTCACCGCTTAAGATCGACACCAGTTCAGAAAACCCGGCTTCGGCCGGGTTTTTTTATGGGTGAGGGAAAGACCGGGCTAACATCAGCCGCAGGAAAAATTATCTACTCCCCTCAAGTTCAAGGGCCCACCTGACGACACAGTACGAATGAGCAGGAAACTTCAGCCAACTGCATTTTGGCCAAGCTGCAGGCAAAATCTCCCGCGGATGAATGTCCCTTTGACTGCCATCGCGCGATTGCCAATACTCATGGCAACTTGATGCTACCCGCACGGAACAAGGAATAGCCTTTTGAAGCTGGAACTCAAGAACAGCTTGTCGGTGAAGTTGCTCCGGGTCGTGCTCCTGTCGGCATTGATCGTCGGCGTGGTCTTGAGCTGCGCGCAGATCGTCTTCGATGCCTATAAAACACGCCAGGCCGTGGCCAATGATGCCGAGCGCATCCTCGACATGTTTCGCGACCCTTCGACCCAGGCCGTCTACAGCCTGGATCGCGAGATGGGCATGCAGGTCATCGAAGGCCTGTTTCAGGACGACGCCGTGCGCCAGGCTTCCATCGGGCATCCCAATGAGGCGATGTTGGCGCAGAAATCCCGGGACCTGCAGCATTCGGAAAGTCGCTGGCTGACCGACCTGATCCTCGGCAAGGAACGCACCTTCACCACACAACTGGTAGGTCGCGGCCCTTACAGCGAGTATTACGGCGACCTGAGCATTACCCTGGACACTGCCACCTATGGCCAGGGCTTCATTGTCAGCTCAGTGATCATCTTCATTTCCGGGGTCTTGCGAGCACTGGCCATGGGCTTGGTGTTGTATCTGGTCTATCACTGGCTGCTGACCAAACCGTTGTCGCGGATCATTGAGCACCTGACCGAAATCAACCCGGATCGACCCAGCGAACACAAGATTCCGCAGCTCAAAGGGCACGAGAAGAACGAACTGGGGATCTGGATCAGCACCGCCAATCAGCTGCTCGAGTCCATCGAACGCAACACGCACCTGCGCCACGAGGCGGAAAACAGCCTGCTGCGCATGTCGCAGTACGATTTTCTGACGGGGCTGCCGAACCGCCAGCAACTGCAACATCAACTGGACAAGATCCTCGTGGACGCCGGCAAGCTGCAACGCCGGGTTGCGGTGCTGTGTGTTGGCCTCGATGACTTCAAAGGCATCAACGAACAGTTCAGTTATCAGACCGGCGACCAGCTGTTGCTGGCCCTGGCTGATCGTCTGCGCGCGCACAGTGGGCGACTCGGCGCGCTGGCTCGTCTGGGCGGCGACCAGTTCGCCCTGGTCCAGGCCGATATCGAACAACCCTATGAGGCGGCCGAACTGGCCCAGAGCATTCTCGACGACCTCGAAGCGGCGTTTGCCCTCGACCATCAGGAAATCCGCCTGCGCGCCACCATCGGTATCACCCTGTTTCCCGAGGATGGCGACAGCACTGAAAAGCTGCTGCAAAAAGCCGAGCAGACCATGACATTGGCCAAGACCCGCTCGCGCAATCGCTACCAGTTCTACATTGCCAGCGTCGACACCGAGATGCGGCGCCGCCGCGAGCTGGAAAAAGACCTGCGCGAAGCCCTGGCCCGCGACCAGTTCTACCTGGTTTACCAACCTCAGATCAGCTACCGGGAAAACCGCGTGGTGGGGGTGGAAGCGCTGATTCGCTGGCAGCACCCCGAGCACGGCCTGGTCCCGCCAGACCTGTTTATCCCGCTGGCCGAACAGAACGGCACCATCATCGCTATCGGCGAGTGGGTGCTGGATCAGTCCTGCAAGCAGCTGCGCGACTGGCACGACCAGGGTTTCACCGACCTGCGCATGGCGGTGAATCTGTCCACGGTGCAGTTGCACCACGCCGAGCTGCCGAGGGTGGTCAACAACCTGCTGCAGATGTACCGCCTGCCACCGCGCAGCCTGGAACTGGAAGTGACCGAAACCGGCCTGATGGAAGACATCAGTACGGCCGCCCAACACCTGTTGAGCCTGCGTCGCTCCGGCGCGCTGATTGCCATCGACGACTTCGGCACCGGGTATTCCTCGCTCAGTTACCTGAAAAGCCTGCCGCTGGACAAGATCAAGATCGACAAGAGCTTCGTCCAGGACCTGCTGGACGATGACGACGATGCAACGATCGTTCGGGCGATCATCCAGCTGGGCAAGAGCCTGGGCATGCAGGTGATTGCCGAAGGCGTGGAAACCGCCGAGCAGGAGGCCTACATCATTTCCGAGGGTTGCCATGAGGGGCAGGGTTATTTCTACAGCAAACCGTTGCCGGCACGGGAGTTGAGCGCTTACCTCAAGCAGGCGCAGCGCAGCAATGCGGCGATCCTGTAGGTGGGTGAATAAGAAATATTTACAGCTACAACCCTTTACACATAATGCGAAAGATTTGCATTATGTCGCAGTTTTGCGCGCTTGCCGCGCCATACCACCCCCTTCTCGAAGCAGGATGTTCGCCATGATTCGTATGCCTCTGGCTACCGCCAGTCTGTTGGCCATCGCTATTTCCCTCGCCGGTTGTGGCGAAGGCAAAGACAAAGCTGCCGCTCCAGCGCCTACTCCAGCGGCCACCACTACGGCCCCGGCCGCTGCGCCAGCGCCTGCTGCTGCCGGTAAAGTCGACGAAGCCGCCGCCAAAGCCGTTGTCGCGCATTACGCCGACATCGTCTTCGCCGTGTACAGCGATGCCGAATCCACCGCGAAAACCCTGCAGACTGCCGTCGACGCCTTCCTCGCCAAGCCGAACGCCGACACCCTGAAAGCGGCGAAAGCGGCCTGGGTCGCTGCGCGCGTTCCGTACCTGCAGAGCGAAGTATTCCGCTTCGGCAACACCATCATCGACGACTGGGAAGGTCAGGTGAACGCCTGGCCGCTCGACGAAGGCCTGATCGACTATGTCGACAAGTCCTACGAGCACGCACTGGGCAACCCGGGCGCGACCGCCAACATCATCGCCAACACTGAAGTTCAGGTCGGCGAAGACAAGATCGACGTGAAGGACATCACCCCGGAAAAACTCGCCAGCCTGAACGAGCTGGGCGGTTCCGAAGCTAACGTCGCGACCGGCTACCACGCCATCGAATTCCTGCTGTGGGGCCAGGACCTGAACGGCACCGGCCCTGGCGCTGGCAACCGTCCGGCCTCCGACTACCTGGAAGGCACGGGTGCAACTGGCGGCCACAACGAGCGTCGTCGTGCTTACCTCAAGTCCGTGACCCAGCTGCTGGTCAGCGACCTGGAAGAAATGGTCGGCAACTGGAAGCCGAACGTGGCCGACAACTATCGTGCGACCCTGGAAGCCGAACCGGCTGAAACCGGCCTGCGCAAAATGCTGTTCGGCATGGGTTCCCTGTCCCTGGGCGAACTGGCGGGCGAGCGGATGAAGGTTTCCCTGGAAGCCAACTCCCCTGAAGACGAACACGACTGCTTCAGCGATAACACCCACAACTCGCAGTTCTACGATGCCAAGGGCATTCGTAACGTGTACCTGGGCGAATACACCCGCGTCGACGGCACCAAGATGACCGGCGCCAGCCTTTCGTCCCTGGTGGCCAAGGCTGATCCGGCTGCTGACAGCGCGCTGAAAGCCGACCTGGAAGCCACCGAAGCGAAAATGCAGGTCATCGTTGACCACGCCAACAAGGGTGAGCACTACGACCAATTGATCGCGGCAGGCAACACCGCCGGTAACCAGATCGTCCGCGACGCTATCGCATCCCTGGTCAAGCAGACCGGTTCGATCGAAGCAGCCGCTGGCAAACTGGGCATCAGCGACCTGAACCCGGACAACGCTGATCACGAGTTCTGATCAACGCTGGCTGAAAAAAAAGGCGACCTTTGGGTCGCCTTTTTCATGCCCACGAATCGCTGATCATGCTGGTGCCCTGCCCCTGTGGGAGCAAAGCTTGCTCGCGATGCAGGCAACTCGGTGGTTCGCCTGGACCGCGTCATCGTTTATCGCGAGCAAGCTTTGCTCCCACAAGGGTGCTCCCACCAGATGGACTGCCCCCACAAGGGTGCTCCCACAAGCTTTGCTCCCACAGATGAAAATATGTCCCACATCAACCAAACGATAATTCCTCTTATTCAATCTTCACCGCCCTGTTAGACTTTGCGCCCGTGTTTTGCTCGTTCTGCAGGATGTCTGATGCCCTCGCTGCTTCTTCGCTTGTCCGCACTATTGCTGGCCCTGGGCCTGAGTGCCTGCGATGACGCCCCGCGTTTTACCCAGGCCGAACCTGGAGAAGCTCGGTCCGGTGGCAGCGCGACGGTGCGCAAGACTGATCAGAATGCGTTTTCCCTGCCGTCCGCCAATCTTGCGCCCTCACGGCGCGTGGACTTCAGTGTCGGCAACAGCTTCTTCCGTAACCCCTGGGTGATCGCCCCGTCGACCACCACCGCACGGGATGGCCTGGGCCCCTTGTTCAACACCAACGCCTGCCAGAACTGTCACATCAAGGACGGTCGCGGTCACCCGCCCACCCCTGATGCGGCCAATGCCGTGTCCATGCTGGTACGGCTGTCGATTCCCGATGCGCCGGGCTATGCCAAGGTCATCGAGCACCTCGGCGTAGTTCCGGAACCGGTCTACGGCGGCCAGTTCCAGGACATGTCAGTACCCGGCGTGGTCCCCGAAGGCAAGGTGCGAGTCGATTACACGCCAGTGCCCGTGCGCTTCAAGGACGGCACCGAGATCGAGCTGCGCAAACCGAGCCTGCAGATCAGTCAGCTCGGCTACGGCCCGATGCACCCCGACACGCGCTTCTCGGCGCGGGTCGCGCCGCCAATGATCGGCCTGGGCCTGCTGGAAGCCATTCCGGACTCCGCGATCCTGGCCAACGCCGAGGCACAGGCCAAGGACAATCGGGGTATCAGCGGGCGGCCGAATCGGGTCTGGGACGATGCGCAACAGAAAGCCGTGCTGGGTCGCTTTGGCTGGAAAGCCGGGCAACCCAACCTCAATCAGCAAAACGTCCACGCGTTTTCCGCAGACATGGGCCTGACGACCAGCCTCAGGCCGATTGACGACTGCACCGACGCCCAAACCGCGTGCAAGCAGGCGCCCAATGGCAATGGCGCCAATGGCGAACCCGAAGTCAGCGACAACATCCTGCGCCTGGTGCTGTTCTACAGCCGCAACCTGGCCGTTCCCGCCCGGCGTGATGTCAACGCGCCCGAGGTGCTGGCGGGCAAGAGCCTGTTTTTTCAGGCCGGATGCCAGTCTTGCCATACGCCGAAATACACCACTGCAACGACTGCTGCAGAACCTGAACTGGCCAATCAGGTGATCCGCCCCTACAGCGATCTGCTGCTGCATGACATGGGCGAAGGTCTTGCCGACAACCGCACCGAGTTCCAGGCCAGTGGCCGTGAATGGCGCACTGCGCCGCTGTGGGGCATTGGCCTCACTCAGGCAGTCAGTGGCCATACCCAGTTCCTGCATGACGGCCGCGCCCGCAACCTGCTCGAAGCCGTGCTCTGGCATGGCGGTGAAGCGCAAGCGGCGCAGCAACAGGTTTTGTCTTTCAATGCCGAGCAGCGCGCTGCGTTGCTGGCGTTTTTGAATTCCCTTTAATAAGCGTTCACTCAGCGGGAGCCTTACATGTTCCGTCCCAAATTGTTGTTCACCAGCCTTGCCGCCCTCGCCCTGGGCGCCTGCTCTCCGCAGGACCCGCAAGCCGTCACGTCCGCAGCAATCGCCAAGTCGGTGATCTTGCCGACGTACACCCGCTGGGTGGAAGCCGATCGCCAACTGGCGGTCAGTGCACTCGCCTATTGCGAAGGCAAGGAAGACCTCGACACCGCACGCAAGGACTTCCTGCACGCGCAGAAAGCCTGGGCCGAGTTGCAGCCGCTGCTGATCGGTCCGCTGGCCGAAGGCAACCGTGCCTGGTCGGTGCAGTTCTGGCCGGACAAGAAAAACCTGGTCGGCCGTCAGGTCGAACAACTGGTTACCGCGCAGCCGCAGATCGACGCGGCCGCCCTGGCCAAGTCGAGTGTTGTGGTGCAAGGCCTGTCGGCCTACGAATACATCCTGTTCGACAGCAAGCCTGACGTCGCCAACGATGCGCAAAAAGCCAAATACTGCCCGCTGCTCAAGGCCATCGGCGAGCACCAGAAACTGCTGGCCGAAGACATTCTCAAAAGCTGGAACAACACCGACGGCATGCTCGCGCAGATGAGCAAGTTCCCGAACCAGCGCTACGCCGATTCCCATGAGGCCATCGCCGATTTGCTGCGGGTGCAAGTCACCGCACTCGACAGCCTGAAGAAGAAGCTCGGCACGCCGATGGGCCGCCAGAGCAAAGGTGTGCCGCAACCCTTCCAGGCCGATGCCTGGCGCAGCCAGTCTTCCCTGAGCGGCCTGGAAGCCAGCCTTGCCGCCGCCAAGACCGTCTGGGAAGGAGTCGACAACAAGGGCCTGCGCGGCCTGTTGCCGAGCGAGCAGAAACCCCTGGCCGACAAGATCGACGCCGCTTACGCTGCGTCCCTGAAACTGTTCGCCAGCAATCAGCGCTCGCTGGCCGAAATGCTCGGCGATGATGCGGGTCGCCAGCAACTCAACGATATCTACGACAGCCTCAACGTCGTCCATCGCCTGCACGAAGGCGAGTTGGCCAAGGCGCTGGGCATCCAACTGGGCTTCAACGCCAACGACGGTGACTGATGAGGGCGACTGCCATGCTGCGACGTCAGGCTCTGACTTTAGGTAGCTTGCTGCTGGGAGCAGTGACTCTGGGCGGCTGGACGCTGTTCAAACAAAAGGACAAGAGCCCGCTGCTGCTCTCGGCGCGGGACGACACCGATGGCAAGCACTATGCGGTCGGTTATCGCCTGGACGGCACGCAGGTATTCGCCACGCAGGTTAATCAGCGCTGTCATGACATCATCAATCATCCGACAGAGCCGATGGCCTTATTCGTGGCTCGCCGTCCTGGCACCGAGAGCTACCTGATCGATCTGCGCGACGGCACGCTGCTGCAAACGGTCAGCTCGCTGCCAAACCGGCACTTCTATGGCCACGCGGTGATCCACAGCAGCGGTGACTGGTTGTACGCGACCGAAAACGATACCTCCGATCCAGGTCGAGGCCTGCTCGGGGTGTACCGGTTCGAGGGGCAGCGCCTGGTGCACAGCGGCGAGATCTCCACCCATGGCATTGGTCCGCACCAGGTCTCCTGGATGCCAGACGGCGAGACCCTGGTGGTGGCCAACGGGGGCATTCGCACCGAAGCCGAGAGTCGGGTCGAGATGAACCTGCATGCCATGGAGCCGAGCCTGGTACTGATGCAACGGGACGGTACCCTGCTGAGCAAGGAAACCCTCGCCCAGCAGATGAACAGCGTGCGCCACCTGGGCATCGCCAGCGACGGCACCATCGTCGCCGGCCAGCAATTCATGGGGCCGTCCAATGAGTCATCGGAGTTGCTGGCGATCAAGCGCCCCGGCCAGCCTTTCGTGGCATTCCCGGTGCCTGAGCATCAGTTGCAGGCGATGGGTCACTACACCGCCAGCGTCGCGGTGCACAGTGACTTGCGCCTGGTGGCGCTGACGGCACCACGGGGCAACCGCTTTTTCATCTGGGACCTGGACAGCGGCGAAGTGCGCCTGGATGCGCCGCTTCCGGACTGCGCCGGGGTCGGCGCGGTGGCTGATGGTTTTGTCGTGACCTCGGGTCAGGGTCGTTGCCGGTACTACGATTGCCGTCAGGCAGACCTGCTGGCAAAACCCTTGGAACTGCCTGCAGGGCTCTGGGATAACCATCTGCACCTGATGACGTGATTAACGCCGAAAAGATCGCAGCCTTCGGCAGCTCCTACATTGGAATGCACACACCCTGTAGGAGCTGCCGAAGGCTGCGATCTTTTCAGGCCAACGCCGTTCGAAAGCCTTACCCCTGTAAGTTCTATCAGTTGGAATCCCCCCGCCACTCGGAGTAATGTGCCGGTCTGTATGCCCTGATTTTCTCCAAGGAAGTGGAAATATGCTGCGCCGTCGCATGCTGATCATGTTGGGTGTTGTACTGCTGATCGTGCTGGTCCTGGCTGCTTACAAGGCCTTCTCCATCTACACGATGATCCAAGGCTTTTCTGCGCCAAAACCGCCGACCAGTGTCGCCGTGGCCACCGCCACCGAGCAGCCCTGGCAAGCCCGCCTGCCTACCGTTGGCACTCTCAAGGCGCTGCAGGGTGTTGACCTGAGCCTGGAGATTGCGGGCACCGTCACTGAGGTGCAGTTCGAGTCCGGACAGAAGGTCAAGGCTGGCCAGCCGATCGTGCAACTCGACAGCGACGTCGAAAGCGCACTGCTGGAAACTGCCCAGGCCGACCTCGGGCTGGCCCAGGTGGACTACAACCGTGGCAGCCAGCTGGTGGGCAGCCAGGCCATCTCCAAAGGCGAGTTCGACAGGCTCTCTGCCGTGTTCAAGAAGAACAAGGCCACGGTCAATCAGCTCAAGGCTTCACTCGCGAAAAAACGCATTCTCGCGCCCTTCAGCGGCACCATCGGCATCCGCCAGGTGGACGTTGGCGACTACGTGGCCAGTGGCACGGTGATCGCTACTTTGCAGGACCTCAGCAGCCTGTACGTCGACTTTTTCCTGCCCGAGCAATCGGTGCCGAAAATCGCCGTGGGCCAGGCGGTGCAGGTAGTCGTATCTGCCTACCCGACGCAAACGTTCCCCGGCACCATCAGCGCGATCAATCCGAAAGTCGAGAACACCACCCGCAACGTGCAGGTGCGCGCCACCCTGGCCAATCCCGAGGGCAAGTTGCTGCCGGGGATGTTCGCCAGCCTGCAGGTTCTGTTGCCCAACCCGCAGCCGCGCATTGTCGTGCCTGAGAGTGCAATCACTTACACGCTCTACGGCAACTCGCTGTACGTCGTGGCGCAGAAAAAGGCCGAAGACGGCAGCGTGGAAAAAGATGACAAGGATCAGCCGATCCTGATCGCCGAGCGGCGTTTCATCGAAACCGGCGAGCGCCGGGACGGGCTGGTGATGATCACCAAAGGTGTGCAGAACGGCGAGAAAGTGGTCACCGCCGGCCAGATCAAACTGGACAACGGCGCACCCATTGCCATCAGCGACGACAAGACTTTAGCCGAGCAGAACAGCCCGCCGCGCGCGGACTGATCAAGGAACCCCCATGGCTTTTACCGACCCGTTCATCCGCCGCCCGGTGCTCGCCACCGTGGTCAGCCTGTTGATTGTGCTGCTGGGCTTCCAGGCCTGGAGCAAGCTGCCGCTGCGCCAATACCCGCAGATGGAAAACGCCCTGATCACGGTGACCACCGCCTACCCCGGGGCCAACGCCGAGACCATCCAGGGCTACATCACCCAGCCTATGCAGCAAAGCCTGGCCAGCGCCGAAGGCATTGACTACATGACCTCGGTCAGTCGCCAGAACTTCTCGGTGATCTCGATATACGCGCGCATCGGTGCCAACAGCGATCGCCTGTTTACCGAACTGCTGGCCAAGGCCAACGAGGTCAAGAACCAGCTGCCCCAGGACGCCGAAGACCCGGTGTTGAGCAAGGAAGCGGCCGACGCTTCGGCCCTGATGTACATCAGCTTCTTCAGCAAGGAGCTGAACAACCCGCAGATCACGGACTACCTGTCGCGAGTGATTCAGCCGAAACTCGCCACCCTGCCCGGCATGGCCGAGGCCGAGATCCTCGGTAACCAGGTGTTCGCCATGCGTCTGTGGCTGGACCCGGTGAAACTGGCCGGCTTCGGCCTGACCGCCGCCGACGTGACCAACGCGGTGCGTCGCTACAACTTCTTGTCCGCCGCCGGTGAAGTGAAAGGCGAGTATGTGGTCACCAGTATCAACGCCAACACGGAGCTCAAGTCCGCTGAAGCCTTTGCGGCTATCCCGCTGAAGATCGACGGCGACAGCCGCGTGCTGCTCAGCGATGTCGCCCGGGTCGAGATGGGCGCGGAGAACTACGACACCATTAGCTCCTTTGGTGGCACGCCGTCGGTGTACATCGGCATCAAGGCAACGCCAGCCGCCAACCCTCTGGACGTGATCAAGGAAGTGCGCAAGATCATGCCGGAACTGGAGGCCCAGCTGCCGCCAAACCTCAAGAGCGAGATCGCCTACGACGCAACGCTGTTCATCCAGGCTTCGATCGATGAGGTGGTGAAAACCCTGTTTGAAGCCGTACTGATCGTAATCGTCGTGGTATTCCTGTTCCTCGGCGCCCTGCGCTCAGTGGTCATCCCGGTGGTGACTATTCCGTTGTCGATGATTGGCGTGATGTTCTTCATGCAGATGATGGGTTACTCGATCAACCTGCTGACCCTGCTGGCCATGGTGCTGGCCATCGGCCTGGTGGTGGACGACGCCATTGTGGTGGTGGAAAACATTCACCGTCATATCGAAGAAGGCAAGACGCCGATGGACGCTGCCCTCGAAGGCGCCAGGGAAATAGCCATGCCGGTGGTTTCCATGACCATCACCCTGGCGGCGGTCTATGCGCCCATCGGCTTCCTCACCGGGCTGACCGGAGCGCTGTTCAAGGAGTTTGCCCTGACACTCGCTGGCGCCGTGGTCATCTCGGGTATCGTCGCCTTGACCTTATCGCCGATGATGTGCGCGCTTTTGTTACGCCACGACGAAAATCCAAGCGGTCTGGCCCATCGCCTGGATCGCATTTTCGAAGGCCTCAAGCGCCGTTACCAGAAGATGTTGCACGGCACGCTCAACACCCGGCCGGTGGTGCTGGTATTTGCGGTGATTGTGCTGTGCCTGATTCCGCTGCTGCTCAAGTTCACCAAGACTGAGCTTGCGCCCGACGAAGACCAGGGCATTATTTTCATGCTGGCCAATGCGCCGCAACCGACCAACCTCAATTACCTCAACGCCTACACCGACGAATTCATCTCGATATTCAAGGAGTTCCCCGAGTACTACTCCTCGTTCCAGATCAATGGCTTCAACGGAGTGCAATCGGGCATCGGCGGCTTCCTGCTCAAGCCCTGGAATGAGCGCAGCCGGACCCAGATGGAAATTCTTCCGGAGGTTCAGGCGAAACTGGGGAACATCTCCGGCTTGCAGGTGTTCGGTTTTAACCTGCCTTCCCTGCCGGGAACGGGCGAGGGCCTGCCATTCCAGTTCGTGATCAACTCTGCCAACGACTATGAGTCATTGCTGCAGGTGATGGACCGGGTGAAAAAACGCGCCATGGAATCCGGCAAGTTCGCTTTCGTCGACGTCGACCTGGCGTTCGACAAACCTGAAGTGGTGGTGGATATCGATCGCGCGAAAGCGGCGCAGATGGGTGTGTCGATGCTGGACCTGGGTGGGACGCTGGCGACCTTGCTCGGCGAAGCGGAGATCAACCGGTTCACCATCGAAGGTCGCAGCTACAAGGTTATCGCCCAGGTCGAACGGCCTTTCCGCGACAACCCCGACTGGCTCAACAACTACTACGTCAGAAATACCAAGGGCGACCTGCTTGCCCTGTCGACCCTGATCACCGTGACTGACCGCGCACGTCCGCGCCAACTCAACCAGTTCCAGCAACTCAACTCGGCAATCCTGTCCGGGGTGCCGCTGGTGAGCATGGGGGAAGCCCTCGACACCGTGCGCCAGATCGCCCGGGAAGAGGCGCCGGCCGGGTATTCCGTGGACTACGCAGGGGCTTCACGGCAATTCATCCAGGAAGGCAGCGCGCTGTGGGTGACCTTTGCCCTGGCCCTGGCGATTATTTTCCTGGTGCTGGCCGCGCAGTTTGAGAGTTTCCGCGACCCGTTGGTGATTCTGGTGACGGTGCCGCTGTCGATCTGCGGCGCGTTGATTCCATTGTTCCTGGGGTGGTCGAGCATGAACATCTATACCCAGGTGGGGCTGGTGACGCTCATCGGATTAATCAGCAAACACGGGATCCTGATCGTCGAATTCGCCAACCAGTTGCGCAAGGAAAAAGGCTTGTCACCTCGCGAGGCGGTGGAAGAAGCGGCGGCGATTCGCTTGCGACCGGTGTTGATGACCACCGCGGCGATGGTGTTTGGCATGGTGCCGTTGATTATTGCCACGGGGGCGGGGGCGGTGAGCCGGTTCGACATCGGGACGGTGATTGCCACGGGGATGTCGATCGGGACGTTGTTCACGCTGTTTGTATTGCCGTGCGTGTACACGTTGCTGGCTAAACCCGACAAACCCTGACACGACCTATGACCCTGTGGGAGCGGGCTGGCTCGCGAATGCGATATGTCAGTCTGCGATGATGCGCCTGACACTCCGCTTTCGCGAGCAAGCCCGCTCCCACAGGGTCGGCGTCGTTGCGGAAAAAGGCCAACAAAAAGCCCCGCATACGCGAGGCCTTTTATTTTGGCTTCAATCGAGTCAACTCTGCGGCCTCATACCCTGTGAAAGTCCGAACATGAACAGCAACAGGTCATGATCAGGCTGGGAGGCCACGGCTGCCTTGGCAACACGTGGCGTTGGACAGTGAGCTTCGGCGCTCACTGAACTGAGGACCTGCGTGCGCGGCTGTTCCCAAGCCGCCACCGCTATTGAAGCAACTGCCAAGGCTCCTATCAGAAACAAACCTCGTGCAATTTCGAGTTTCATTGCTATAAACCCTTGATAGCGCTGCCAAACGCCGTCTCATAAAAATAGACGAGTTTCTGCCAGTCCGCCGTGCTGAACGACGAATGGCGACGCAATTGCTTCATGTCATGGGCAGCCGCCTGACGGGCGGTCAGACGCTGTCGGCACTTCTCAAGGTCGATCAAAGCGACCTCGACCGTGGCCGCCTCGCCTTCGCCCGTAACTCGCACAAATACGTGCTTGATGTAAATGCAACTGTGCTGCCAGCGGCCTTTGTGCATGCGCGCCAGGTTATCTGCCAGATCCTTCAAAACGCGCTCATGGACGACCTCGCCATGGCGCTCACGGCCACCGCCGGCGTACCAGTGTTCGATTTCCTCGAACCCGTCCAGCGACTTGGTGACCAGCAATGCACGCCACTTGTGAACGGGGTCGCGTCGGGCGCCGCAGAAGACGATTTGCGGAACCCGCACGCCGATCTTGTGCAGACCGGTCAATGCATCGAGCTCGCGCAACACTGTCGGGCGGCCAAACGGATGCAACCAGCTGCGATAGATGTGTCCGGTCTGACGCTTGGCATACAACAATTGCCCGTCGTCGCCCCTGATCCGCTGCACGCCACTTTCGCCACCGCGACGCACATTGGGTTCTTCTACCCATTCACCGCGCTGATTCCAGAAATAGTCGAACCGATCTTCGGCATCGACGTCCGCTCCTGGTGCACATTGCACTGCCATCCTGTTACCTCTTGCGTAATACGTAAACTCGCCACATGGCATAGAGCGGTAAAAAATCCAGTCGTTCCTGAATGCGGAAACCGGCTTGCTCAAACTCTTTCTCGACCGTAACAGCCGGTAACACAAAACGGTTCTGGTAACCTTCCTGCCCACGAGTGCGTTCCGAGCGCTTGCGTTTCCACGCCTTGAAATTGCCGTCCACCCACAGCGAAATGATTACGCTGTCACGGGTGACTCGCTCAAATTCACGCAAAATCGCCAATCGATGCTCGGCCTCACCGATGTGGTGCAGCAGGCGCATGCAAAAAATGCTGTCGACGGCGTTATCGGGTAAGGCAATGTCGAATGCAGACGTGTGCAAGGGTTGTACCCTTTTCACTACTTGCGCAGGTTGCGCTTGCATGGCGACCTTGAGCATCGACTCGGAGTTGTCGGCTCCGATAATGGCTCGATTGCTTTTCTCGGCCAGCAAGGGCCAGAAACGGCCGGCACCACAGGGCAGATCAAGGACCAGTCCGGGTTCACCCGCCACAGTCAGCGCTTTACGCGCCAGCTGGACGTCCCGCCAATGAGACAGGCGGCGACCTAAACCGTTCTTATGTTTCTGAAGGTATCTTAAAGCATGTTGATCGTCATACTTTTTGGAAAAATCGAGTTTGATCGGACTGTCCATCACCAAGTCTCCTAACGGCTGATGCCGACCACCTTAGGTAAGGCCGTGTCAGCGTCAGGTCATGACTTTGTGAAAGATTTGTAATGTAAAACCCCGAAGTATTTCAGGGTTTTACAGGGGGCTTGTTGGTGAGTCAGCCTACATCCACCGGACGCAGCTCTACCTCGAATCGGCAGCCGTTGGGTTCCATGTTAGTCAGGCTGACACTCCAGCCCTGGTTCTCGCAAATCCTTTGCACCAGGGAAAGGCCCAGGCCCAGGCCTTCTCCACGTTTCTCGGTGCCGCGCACGAACGGCTCGAACATCGCTTCGCGCTTCTCCTCGGGAATCCCTACCCCGCTGTCTTCCACCAGGAAACCCGTGGCGGTCAACGTCAGACGGATGAACCCATGCTCGGTGTAATGCAGGGCATTACGCAGCAAGTTACCCATCACCGCTTGCAGGAGCGTCGCGTTGTAGCGAGTGCTGGCCGGTGTGCCCTGCACAAAGATCAGCTCCAGCCCTTTATTCTCGATCGGTTCGCGCCACTGGTTAAGTAACCCGTCCGCGACTTCGCAGAGGTTTTGCTGCGGCGCCATCCCGGCATCCTCCCGTTGCGCGCGAGCCAGCACCAGGAAGGTTTGCACCAGCTCGCGCATTTCCTCGCAGGCACGGGCGATGCGCTCGACCTGCGCGCGACCGCGCTGATCGATACCGGGGTTTTCCAGCAATAGTTCACAGGAGCTGGCCAGCACCATCAAGGGCGTGCGCAGCTCGTGACTGACATCACTGGTGAATAACCGCTCCCGGGTCAGCGCCTGGCGCAGGCGCCCGAGGGTGGCGTCGAATGCCACCGCCAGCTCGCCCACCTCGTCTGCGGCGTAGTCCGGTGCGAGCGGCGGCGCAAGGCCCAGCAGTTGATCGCGGTGGCGAACTTGTCGGGCCAGGCGCACTACCGGCGCCATGACCTTGCGCGCGAGCACCCAGCCCAGAAATACCGCCAGTGCCAGGCTCAGGACAAAGCCCACCAGCACGACGGCAAACAGCACGCGTTCACGTTCTTCGAAATCGCTCTGGTCCTGCAGCAGCACATACCGCCGGCCGTCGACGACTTCGACCATGGCGTGATAGGACAACTGCTCGCGAAACACTTCGTGAAACCCCGGCTCCAGGTGGCGCAGGTCCTTGGGCACGTCGAAATCACCCGGGCCGCCGCTGAAGTAGAACAACTGGTCCGGCTCCGGTCGATGGCTCCAGTCCGACACGCTGTCCATCAGCAGCAGGCGTTGCAGGTCACCACCGAGTCCTGCGGAAATCAGTTTTTCCTCCACCAGGTGCACAGTCGCGACGATGCCCATGGCAAAGGCGCCTGCTACCAGCGCGCTCATCAACGCAAAGGCGATGATGATCCGTTGAGCGAGGCTCTGTCTAAACTCCATCTCGACCCTCGGCCAGGCGATAACCGACACCGTGCACCGTTTGCAGCAGGGGTTTGGCGAACGGTTTGTCGATCACCTGGCGCAACTGGTGGACATGACTGCGCAGGCTGTCGCTGTCCGGGCAATCATCACCCCACAACGCCTCTTCGAGGATTTCGCGACGCAATACGTGGGGGCTCTTTTGCATCAGCACCGCGAGCAATTTCAGGCCCACTGGGTTGAGCTTGAGCAGGCGCCCTTCTCGAGTGACCTCCAGCGTATCGAGGTCATACTGCAAATCACCGACCTGCAGCGCCCGACGTCCACCGCCCTGGGCCCGGCGCATCACGGCTTCAATCCGTGCGGCGAGTTCAGACAGGGCAAAGGGTTTGATCAGGTAATCATCGGCGCCGGACTTGAAGCCCTGCAGCCGGTCGTCCAGTTGGTCGCGGGCGGTCAGCATGATCACCGGGGTGTCGCGGCGCGCATCTTCACGCAGCCGTTTGCACAGGGTGTAGCCGTCGATGCCGGGCAACATGATGTCGAGCACAATCAGGTCGTAGTGCTCGGTGGCCGCCAGGTGCAGCCCGGACAAGCCGTCCTGCGCGCAATCCACGGTGTAGCCCTTGAGCCCCAGGTAATCGGCCAGATTAGCGAGGATATCGCGGTTGTCTTCAACCAATAGAATTCGCATGGGCACTCCTCCGTACACAGCCGTCATGGCCCGCGCAGCTTAAGGCCAAGCGCGGCTCGCGGCTAGGGTTGCTTGCAGGCAGCGGCGTTGACAAGTTTTTCACCGGTGATTCACGCGCGGCTCACGACAACGAGCCCAGACTCCGCGCCACAGCGCTGCCCACACATTCATCGACCAAGGAATCGCCATGGTGAATACCTCCGTTCGCCCCGCATCACGCCCGCTCAACTTCTGGGTGTGCCTGGGAGTACCCGCCATTGCGGCAATCGTCCTGGTGTTGCTCGAACTGACAACGTTGGATATGGACCTCGCCAAGTTGTTTTATGATCCGCTGGCGGGGGGATTCATCGGGCGTCACAGCTATTGGCTGGAGAACATCCTGCATGACCGCGCCAAGCAGGTTGTCATCGGCTTTTCGCTGTTGGCGATAGCGGCGTTCATCGCAACGTTTTTCATGGAAAGGCTGAAGCCATTCAAGCGCGAATTAGGCTGCCTGGTGCTCTCACTAGCGCTGGCAACTTCCTTTGTAACGCCCATGAAAGCGGTCACCGCCGTGCAGTGCCCCTGGAGCCTGGAGCAATTTGGCGGGCATGAGACCTACAGCGAACTGCTCAGCCCGCGACCTGCCACGGCCAAGCCTGGCCGCTGCTGGCCGGGTGGGCATGCGGCCACCGGGTTCACGCTCTTCGCCTTGTATTTCGTGTTGCGTGATCGTCGCCCGCGCCTGGCGCGGCAGGCGTTTGTGTTCGCCTTTGGCTTGGGCACGGTGTTCTCGGTGAGCCGGATGATGCAGGGCGCACACTTTTTTTCGCATAACGTGTGGACGGCGATTTTCTGCTGGCTGATATGTCTGGGGGCTTATTACTACATTCTGTATCGGCCGGGTTCAGAGGTTGAAGCTGCTGGCAAGGCCGAACCGGTCGGCGCCTGACGGAAGATCAAAAGATCGCAGCCTTCGGCAGCTCCTACAGGGTGATCGCGTATTTCTGTAGGAGCTGCCGAAGGCTGCGATCTTTTGACTTTGATGTTTTGTAACAGCCAATAAAAAACCCCGCCTGCTTTACGCAGGCGGGGTTTTTTACAGGTGTAGCTTGTACGGGGTTAAGGCTGGCTTACATCATGCCGCCCATGCCGCCCATACCGCCCATGTCTGGCATGCCGCCGCCAGCTGGAGCGTCGTCCTTGATCTCGGCGATCATGGCTTCGGTGGTGATCATCAGGCTGGCAATGGAAGCCGCTGCCTGAAGCGCCGAACGAGTCACTTTAGCCGGGTCGAGGATACCCATTTCGATCATGTCGCCGTATTCGCCGGTAGCAGCGTTGTAACCGTAGTTACCCGAACCCTGCTTGACCTTGTCGACTACTACGCTTGGCTCGTCGCCGGAGTTGGCAACGATCTGGCGCAGTGGCGCTTCAACAGCGCGACGCAGCAACTGGATACCAACGTCCTGATCAGCGTTGTCGCCTTTCAGTTCGGAGATAGCCTGCAGAGCGCGAACCAGTGCCACGCCACCGCCAGGTACCACGCCTTCTTCAACGGCTGCACGGGTAGCGTGCAGGGCGTCTTCAACGCGGGCTTTCTTCTCTTTCATTTCTACTTCGGAACCAGCGCCAACCTTGATCACTGCAACGCCGCCGGACAGCTTGGCCAGACGCTCTTGCAGTTTTTCACGGTCGTAGTCGGACGAAGTGTCGGCCACTTGCTGACGAATCTGCAGAACGCGAGCCTGGATATCAGTCTCAACGCCAGCGCCGTCGATCACGGTGGTGTTTTCTTTCGACAGGATCACGCGCTTGGCATTACCCAGGTGTTCCAGGGTAGTGCTTTCCAGGCTCAGACCGATCTCTTCGGAGATAACGGTACCGCCAGTCAGGACAGCGATGTCCTGCAGCATGGCCTTGCGACGGTCGCCGAAGCCTGGAGCCTTGACGGCTGCGACTTTAACGATGCCACGCATGTTGTTCACAACCAGAGTCGCCAGGGCTTCGCCTTCAACGTCTTCGGCCACGATCAGCAGTGGACGGCCGGCTTTGGCAACGGCTTCCAGTACTGGCAACATTTCGCGGATGTTCGAGATCTTTTTGTCGACCAGCAGGATCAGCGGACCGTCCAGCTCGGCAGTCATGGTCTCTGGCTTGTTGACGAAGTACGGGGACAGGTAGCCACGGTCGAACTGCATGCCTTCAACAACCGACAGTTCGTTTTCCAGGCCCGAGCCTTCTTCAACGGTGATCACGCCTTCTTTACCGACTTTTTCCATGGCTTCGGCAATGATGTCGCCGATGGAGCTGTCGGAGTTGGCCGAGATGGTGCCGACCTGAGCAATGGCCTTGGTGTCAGCGCAAGGCTTGGACAGGGCTTTGAGCTCTTTGACGATAGCGATGGTCGCTTTGTCGATGCCGCGCTTCAGGTCCATCGGGTTCATGCCGGCAGCGACGGCTTTCAGGCCTTCGTTGACGATCGACTGAGCCAGAACGGTAGCGGTGGTGGTGCCGTCGCCTGCGTCATCGTTGGCACGGGAGGCAACGTCTTTGACCAGCTGCGCGCCCATGTTTTCGAAGCGATCTTTCAGCTCGATTTCTTTAGCGACGGAAACGCCGTCCTTGGTGATGGTCGGAGCGCCGAAGCTCTTCTCGATGATCACGTTACGGCCTTTAGGGCCCAGGGTCGCTTTTACTGCGTCAGCCAGGACGTTTACACCGGCGAGCATTTTCTTGCGGGCGGAATCGCCGAATTTAACTTCTTTAGCAGCCATGATCGATATTCCTTAAATACTTTGTAGTAGCGGGAAAATGAGCGGGAAATCAGCCTTCGATAACAGCGAGAATCTCGTTCTCAGCCATTACCAGCAGGTCTTCGCCGTCAACTTTCACAGTGTTGCTGCCGGAGTACGGGCCGAACACAACCTTGTCACCCACTTTTACGGCCAGTGCACGCACTTCACCGTTTTCCAGCACGCGGCCGGTGCCGACAGCGAGGATCTCGCCGCTGTTGGCTTTTTCAGCAGCCGAACCTGGCAGGACGATACCGCCAGCGGTTTTCTTTTCTTCTTCGCTGCGACGGATGACGACGCGGTCATGCAGAGGACGAAGCTTCATTGTCGATCTCTCCTAATTGTGGTTTTCATCGGCCGGTGTAGTCCCGGCGGGTTTAACAAAATCCGGCGGTGCCGGGTGCGTCTCGACGAGCGTGACGCGGAAGTCTGTCTGGCGTGATCGCCAGAAACCTTGCGGTGACCGTTACATAAGGGCGCATAAGCTTATTACAAGGGCGGCCATCGAAAAATTTTTAGCTGGATGACCCGCAAACGATCACGGCACCCGAGGGTGCCGTGACGTGGAAAAGTGTTACTTGGAGTCTCGGTGTTCGAACTCACCTTCGATCACATCGGGCTCACGCCCCAGCGGTTGCCGCGGAGCGGGACCGCCCCGAGGCTGCAGGTCGTCGGCGAATGCACGCTGACGAATCGCCGCTTCTTCGGCACGCTGGCGCATTTTGTTGGCCAGCAGTCGACGGGAGATCGGCAGCAACATGATCAGGCCCAGCACGTCGGTGACAAAACCCGGCAGGATCAACAGGCCACCCGCCAGGGCTAGCATCAGGCCTTCAAGCATGGTCTGGGCGGGCAGTTCGCCGCGATTCAGGCTTTCACGAGCACGCAACGCAGTGGCCAACCCGGCGATACGCAGCACAAACACGCCGAGCATCGAGCCGAGAATTACCAGGAGCAGGGCCGGGAAAAACCCGATCGCCCCACTCACCTTGACGAATACGAACAGCTCCAACACCGGAAACAGTACAAAGAGCAATAAAAAAGGGCGCATCAAATGGTTCCTCAACGCAAGAATGCCTTGCCAGTAATCCCTAGATGACGTCGCCATTTCGTGAATTCAAGCGCTGGCTACTGCATTTTTTGGCCAATGCTCGGCGTGAGCCAGGAAAACCAAGGCTTCGCGCACTTGTGTCGGCGTATTACATGGCGCCTGGAACGGCAACCAGTACAGGCTCTGACCGATACGCAGGTGCATGCCTTCGGTATCGATACCGGCCAGCACGGCAGGCTCGGTTTTCGGCAGCCCGGCCAGTTCGACATAGTGGGCGATGGCTTTGCCGTGATCGGCATTCATGTGCTCGACCATGCTCACTTCGGCCTTGCCGGCAAAGGGGTTGGCCAGGGTCAGTTGATCGACCCAGTGAATCGCCCCAAACCCGCCGATGTAGCGATGACGCACGGGTTTAAGCACCCAGAAGTCGAAATCATGCGCCTTGTGATAATTCTGCGAATCCGGGAAGTAGCGGTAGTACCGCTCTGCGGCAGCCTCGATGGCCGGAGATTCTTCCAGCTTTTCGGCTTCAGCGAGATAGGTCAGGCGGCCGACTGCTTGCACGTCCTCGGCGCCACGCTCGCCCACGAACAGCGAACATTTCGGATCTTTCTGCAGGTTGTGGGTGTGCTGGGCGATGCGGCTGATCAGTATCAGCGGTCGGCCCTGCTCGTCCAGGCAGTACGGGACGACTGAACCGAACGGGAAACCGGGCATGGCCTTGGAGTGGGTCGACAGCACCCCACGGTATTCCTTGAGAAGCAATTCTCGGGCATTCTTGGCCGCTTCAACGCTCAATTTATGACTCCTTATATAGAATCCGTCGAAAAAACGGACGGGCGACTGGGGATAGTTTCCAGTCGCCATCGGGCAATTCTCATGTGCAACGCGTTCACGACCGGTGCAGATAAGAGCGGCTCTCTAGAAGGATGACCACTCAAACTGCGACCAGGGCATGCGAATGCAACTCACTGACAAAGTAATCATTATCACTGGCGGTTGCCAGGGTTTAGGCCGCTCGATGGCCGAGTATTTCGCCGGCAAGGGCGCGAAGCTGGCGCTGGTCGACCTCAATCAGGAAAAACTCGACGACGCCGTTGCCGCGTGTAAGGCCAAGGGTGTCGACGCGCGCGCGTACCTGTGCAACGTCGCCAATGAAGAACAGGTGACGCACATGGTCGCCCAAGTGGCCGAGGATTTCGGCGCAATCCATGGCCTGATCAACAACGCCGGGATCCTGCGCGATGGCCTGCTGCTCAAGGTCAAGGACGGCGAAATGACCAAGATGAGCCTGGCCCAGTGGCAGGCAGTCATCGATGTGAACCTGACCGGTGTGTTCCTGTGCACCCGAGAGGTTGCGGCGAAGATGGTCGAGCTGAAAAACAGCGGTGCGATTATCAATATTTCCTCGATTTCCCGTGCCGGCAATGTGGGTCAGACCAACTACTCCGCTGCCAAGGCTGGCGTGGCTGCGGCCACCGTGACCTGGGCCAAGGAACTGGCGCGTTACGGTATTCGAGTGGCGGGTATTGCGCCGGGCTTCATCGAAACCGAGATGACCCTGGGCATGAAGCCAGAGGCGCTGGAGAAAATGACTTCGGGAATTCCGCTCAAGCGTATGGGCAAGCCCGAGGAGATAGCCCACTCGGCGGCTTACATCTTCGAGAACGACTACTACACCGGGCGGATTCTGGAGATGGATGGCGGGTTGCGGATCTAAGGCCACCCTAAAACCACTGTAGGAGTGAGCCTGCTCGCGATGGGGGCTTAACATTCACCCTTGATGGTGACTGTTAAACCGTTATCGCGAGCAGGCTCACTCCTACAGGGGGACCGCATTTGATCAGCGGGTTAATCGTCGCTGATGGTGATGTTCGGCATCGCCGGAGATGCCGCTTCCTGCAGTACGATGCGCGCGCCGACGTGGCGGGCCAGTTCCTGATACACCAGCGCAATCGGGCTGTCCGGCTCGGCGATCACCGTAGGCTTGCCGCCATCCGCCTGCTCGCGGATGGCCATGGCGAGCGGCAGAGAGGCGAGCAATTCCACCCCGTACTGCGTCGCCAGTTTCACCCCGCCGCCTTCACCGAACAGATGCTCGGCATGTCCGCAGTTGGAGCAGATGTGCACGGCCATGTTTTCCACGACACCCAGCACCGGGATGTTGACCTTGCGGAACATCTCCACGCCTTTGCGCGCGTCCAGCAAAGCCAGGTCCTGTGGCGTGGTGACGATCACGGCACCGGCCACCGGGACTTTCTGCGCCAGGGTCAACTGGATGTCGCCAGTGCCTGGAGGCATGTCGATCACCAGGTAATCCAGGTCGCCCCAGGCGGTTTGAGTCACCAGCTGCAACAGCGCCCCGGACACCATAGGGCCGCGCCAGACCATCGGCGTGTTGTCGTCGGTGAGGAACGCCATGGACATCACTTCAACGCCATGGGACTCGATCGGCACGAACCACTTCTGATCCTTGACCTTTGGGCGAGTGCCTTCAGCAATACCGAACATGATGCCCTGGCTCGGACCATAGATGTCCGCGTCCAGAATCCCGACCTTGGCGCCTTCACGCGCCAGCGCCAGCGCCAGGTTGGCGGCGGTGGTGGATTTGCCTACGCCGCCTTTGCCAGAGGCTACGGCAACTACGTTCTTCACGTTGGCCAGGCCTGGAATTTGCGCCTGGGCTTTGTGCGCGGCGATCACGCTGGTGATGTCAACGCGGGCACTGGTGACTCCGTCGAGACCTTCGATAGCCATCTGCAGCATCTGCGACCAGCCGCTCTTGAACAGACCGGCGGCATAGCCCAGTTCCAGCCGCACGCTGACGCGATCACCCTGGATATCAATGTTGCGCACGCACCCGGCGCTGACCGGGTCCTGATTCAAATAAGGGTCGGTGTATTGGCGAAGGACGGCTTCCACCGCTGCGCGATTGACGGCGCTCATGGGCAACTCCGATAACAGGACAGGAAAAACAGGCGGGTATCGTACCTGTTCTACAGGCCGGACGGCATGCTTTCAGGATGTGACAAGCAACCTGTTGAACTCGCGATCTGTGTAGCAGCTGGCGAAGCCTGCGTTCGGCGGCGAAGCCGTCGTAAAACAAGACACTGCGGTGTTCAGGTAGTCCGAGTTGCCAGGATTCACGACGGCTTCGCCGCCGAACGCAGGCTTCGCCAGCTGCTACAAAGGTCCGCAGTGACCGGTAGCGGGGGTGAAAAATCTGCGCCAGCGCTTTATAGTGGCCGACCTCCGTTTCATCAAGTAGCCGAGCCCCATGTCCGAGCCACGCAAGATCCTCGTCACCAGCGCCCTGCCCTATGCCAATGGTTCGATCCATCTTGGCCACATGCTGGAATATATCCAGACCGACATGTGGGTGCGCTTCCAGAAGCACCGCGGCAATCAATGCATCTATGTCTGCGCCGACGACGCCCACGGTTCGGCGATCATGTTGCGCGCGGAAAAGGAAGGCATCACCCCGGAACAACTGATCGCCAACGTCCAGGCTGAACACAGCGCCGACTTTGCCGAGTTCCTGGTCGATTTCGACAATTTCCACTCCACTCACGCCGAAGAAAACCGTGAGCTGTCGAGCCAGATCTACCTGAAGCTGCGCGACGCCGGGCACATCGCCCAGCGCTCGATCACTCAGTACTTCGACCCGGAAAAGAAAATGTTCCTGGCCGACCGCTTCATCAAGGGCACCTGCCCGAAGTGCGGCACTGAAGACCAGTACGGCGACAACTGCGAAAAATGCGGTGCGACCTACGCGCCGACCGACCTGAAGGATCCGAAGTCGGCGATCTCTGGCGCCACTCCGGTGCTCAAGGATTCCCAGCACTTCTTCTTCAAGCTGCCGGACTTCCAGGAAATGCTCCAGGCCTGGACCCGCAGCGGCACCCTGCAAGACGCCGTGGCCAACAAGATCGCCGAATGGCTGGATGCCGGCCTGCAACAGTGGGATATCTCCCGCGACGCGCCGTATTTCGGCTTCGAAATCCCGGGCGAGCCAGGCAAATACTTCTACGTCTGGCTGGACGCGCCAATCGGTTATATGGCCAGCTTCAAGAACCTTTGCGCCCGTCGTCCAGACCTGGACTTCGACGCGTTCTGGGCCAAGGACTCCACCGCCGAGCTTTACCACTTCATCGGCAAGGACATCGTCAACTTCCACGCCCTGTTCTGGCCAGCAATGCTTGAAGGTGCGGGTCTGCGTAAGCCGACCGGCATCAACGTGCACGGCTACCTGACCGTCAATGGTCAGAAAATGTCCAAGTCCCGTGGAACGTTCGTCAAGGCCCGGACCTACCTGGACCACCTGTCGCCGGAATACCTGCGTTACTACTACGCGGCCAAGCTGGGCCGTGGCGTCGATGACCTGGACCTGAATCTCGAAGACTTCGTGCAGAAGGTCAACTCCGACCTGGTGGGCAAAGTCGTCAACATCGCCAGTCGTTGCGCCGGCTTCATCCAGAAAGGCAATGCCGGTGTGCTGGTGGCGGGTAATGCCGCGCCAGAACTCACCGACGCCTTCCTGGCCGCCGCACCCAGCATCGCCGAAGCGTACGAGGCTCGCGACTTTGCCCGGGCCATGCGCGAGATCATGGGCCTGGCCGACCGCGCCAACGCCTGGATCGCCGACAAGGCACCGTGGTCGCTGAACAAGCAGGAAGGCAAGCAGGACGAAGTGCAGGCCATCTGCGCCCTGGGTATCAACCTGTTCCGCCAGCTGGTGATCTTCCTCAAGCCGGTCCTGCCGTTGCTGGCCGCCGACGCCGAGGCGTTCCTGAACGTCGCTCCGCTGACCTGGAATGATCACGCCACCCTGCTGAGCAATCACCAGTTGAACGAGTTCAAGCCATTGATGACTCGCATCGACCCGGTGAAAGTCCAAGCCATGACCGACGCTTCGAAAGAAGACCTGACCGCCAGCGCAACCGACACCGGCGCAGCGGCACCGACCGGCAATGGCGAGCTGGCCAAGGATCCGTTGTCGCCGGAGATCGAGTTCGATGCGTTTGCCGCAGTCGACCTGCGAGTCGCGCTGATCCTCAAGGCTGAAGCCGTGGAGGGTGCCGACAAACTGCTGCGCCTGACCCTGGACATCGGTGATGAGCAACGCAATGTGTTCTCCGGGATCAAGAGCGCTTATCCGGACCCGTCCAAGCTCAATGGTCGCCTGACCATGATGATCGCCAACCTCAAGCCACGTAAAATGAAGTTTGGCATCTCCGAAGGCATGGTGATGGCGGCCGGTCCTGGCGGCGAAGAAATCTATCTGCTCAGCCCGGACAGCGGCGCCAAGCCGGGTCAGCGCATCAAGTAGGCTTCGATTTGCTCGACCGATCCCACAGTCGTGCCTGGCATGCCTGTGGGATTTTCATGTCTGGCCCATAATCAATGCTGGCCGCTCCTATGCAGATGTTCAGCTGCCTGTAACATCGGACGATCATGACCGAGATTATTCTTACGCTTGTCAGCGCAGCCCTGATCAACAATTTCGTGTTGCATTGGCCGCTGGGCGTCGATCCGCTATTGGCAGCCGAGCGCCGCCAGGTACACGCACTGGGGATTGCTACGACCTGCCTGATGCTGGTCGCCGGCTTACTCGCTCATGCGCTCCATCTGTGGCTGCTGGTGCCCCTGCACCTGACCTCGCTGGAACTGTTGGTATTCCTGCCGCTGAGTGTGTTGTTGATCAATCCATTGTTGAAGCTGCTGTCTGCTGCACTACCGCAGCTTTCCTTCGACCGGCTTTGGCCATTGATACTGGGCAACGCCGCCGTGCTTGGCCTGATGCTGATCAACGCGCGAGACGACCAGGGGATTTTGCGCGCTACTGCTCTGAGCCTCGGCGCAGGTCTGGGCTTCTGGCTGGTGCTTAGCCTGTTCAGCGACTTGCGCCAACGGACACTTGATAACGATGTCCCCCTGCCCTTTCGCGGCCTGCCGATCGATCTGATCAGCGCCGGACTGATTGCAGTGGCTTTTCTCGGATTTAGCGGACTGATCAAAACATGAGTCTGATTCAACGCATCGACGCCCTCCTGCCGCAAACCCAATGCGGCAAGTGCGGCCATCCAGGATGCAAACCCTACGCCGAAGGCATAGTTGCCGGCGAGCCGATCAACAAATGCCCCCCCGGTGGCGAGGAAACTATTGCCGCGCTCGCTGAGCTACTGAAGGTTCCCGTGCTGGAGCTGGACGTCAGCCGCGGCTCGGCGCCGGCGCAAATCGCCTACATCCGGGAAGCCGAGTGCATTGGTTGCACCAAGTGCATCCAAGCGTGCCCTGTGGACGCGATTGTCGGTGCGGCGAAATTGATGCACAGCGTGATCATCGATGAGTGCACCGGCTGTGACCTCTGCGTGGCGCCCTGCCCGGTGGACTGCATCGAGATGCGGCCGTTGCCCGTGGCAACTGTCGTGCCGGTCGTCGGTGGGCTGGCCATCAGTCTCGAAGAACACCGCCTGCGAGCCGCCAAACGCAACCACGCTCGCAGCCGCTTCGAACAGCGCAACGCGCGATTGCATCGCGAGGAACAGCAGCGAGTCGCCGAGCGCCTGGCCCGGGCAAAACGGGCCGAGCCCCAGGCGAATGAGGTGGCGCAGAACCCGGTACAGGCCGCGCTCGAGCGGGTTCGCGCGCAGAAGGCCGCAGGCGCTGATGCGGCGTTGAAAAAGGCCAAGATCGAAGTGGCCATGAGTCGCGCGCAACTGAACAAATCACTCAAGGCGTTCGGGCATCCCCCAACCTTTGATCAACAATCGCAGTTGATCGTACTGCAGCAGCAGTTCGAAGCCGCCGAACAGGCCTTGGCGAAACTGGTGCACGCCCATGCCAGCCCTTGAACCGGTCGATGAGCGCCTGCAGCAGGCGATGAAACTGGTGTTGCTGGCGCTGCTGCCCGGTATGGCAGTGATGTTCTGGCTGTACGGCTGGGGCGTCTTGATCAACCTGGCCCTGGCAGGCATCAGCGCGCTGGCCGCTGAAGCGCTGGTGCTGCAACTGCGCAAGCGACCGCTGTGGCCAACCTTGCAGGACGGCAGCGCACTGGTCACGGCGACCCTTCTGGCCCTGGCCTTGCCTGCCTATTGCCCATGGTGGGTGACCGTCAGCGCCGCCCTCTGCGCGATGTTGTTCGGCAAGCATCTGTATGGCGGTGTTGGCAGCAACCCGTTCAACCCGGCGATGCTCGGTTTTGCCCTGGTGATGGTGAGTTTCCCGCAGCAGCTGACTCTTTGGCCGGCCTCGCATGGCATGGAGTTTTTGGACGGCATGCGCCACGTCTTCGGTTTCGGCCTGGATCAAGCCCCGGATGCCTGGGCTCAAGCCACCGCACTGGACAGTCTGCGGATCAACAAGAGCCTGACGATGGACGAGCTGTTCGCAGCCAATCCGGCGTTCGGTCGCTACGGCGGACACGGCGTGGAGTGGGTCAACCTGGCCTTTCTCGCCGGCGGCGTCTTTTTGTTGCAGCGCCGGGTGTTCAGCTGGCATGCGCCGGTCGGAATGCTGGCGAGTCTGTTCGTCATCAGCCTGTTGTGTTGGAACGGCTCGGGCTCCGATTCCAACGGCTCACCACTGTTTCACCTGCTGAGCGGCGCAAGCATGCTGGGTGCATTTTTCATCGCCACCGAACCGGTGTCCGGGCCCCGAAGTCCTGGCGCGCGCCTGCTGTTCGGTGCGGGTATGGGGCTACTGATCTATCTGATCCGCACCTGGGGTGGCTATCCCGATGGGGTGGCGTTTGCCGTGCTGCTGATGAATCTATGCGTACCCGCGCTGGAGCGACTTGTCGCGTCCCGCCAGGGAAGGCTTGCGCCATGAATCGAACCGCAAGTTTTGCGACCCTGGCGTTACTGGCTGCCTTGGGCACGGGCATCACCTGGCTGGTGCAGCAGGCTGCTGCACCTCGCATTGCCGAGCAGCAACGAGTGCTCGACAGCCGTCACCTGCTCGATGTGCTCGCTCCCGGCAGCTATGACAATCAGCCATTGCAGCAACCGCTGCGCCTCGCCGACGTCCAGTTGGCCCATAGCACCCTGCTCGGCGGCTACCGCGCGATGCGATCCGGCCGGGTCACTGCCTTGTTACTGCGCAGCCAGACCCTGGGTTATGCGGGCAGCATCGACCTGATGATCGCCATTAACCCCGATGGCAGGCTGCTGGGCGTAAAAGCGCTGAAGCATTCGGAAACCCCGGGGCTCGGTGCGCACATCGCCGACTGGCCCCAGGGCTGGCTACAGGTTTTCGCCGGCCGGTCTCGAGCCGACCCCGCCGACACCGGATGGGCGTTGAAAAAAGATCAGGGACAGTTCGACCAGATTGCCGGTGCAACCATCACTTCACGGGCGGCGATCAATGCGGTGCATGACGCCTTGAGCTATTTTGACGAACATCGGCAGGCACTGATTGGAGTTGACGGCCAATGACCCGGTCCACCTTGCTGAACGCCCTGATGCTGACTCCGTTGATTGGTGCCACTTACTCGTGGAAAACCGCTCTGGGCGTATGGCTGATGTTCGTCGCAGCCAACAGCGCATTCGGCTTGGCCATGGCAGGCCTGCGCGGCCGACTGGTACCTGCCAGCCACCTTTTGGCCGCAGTGCTCCTGGCGGCGACGCTGACCAGTTGCCTGCAACTGGCCATGCAAGCCTGGGCCCTGCAATGGCACCAGCAGCTCGGACTGTACTCAGGACTGATTGCCTTGCAATGCGTGGTGCTGGAGCACAGCGGATTTCATCAGCGCCCATGGCGTGAGCGCCTGCTTCAGGGTGCAGTATTTGGCTTACTGATGGTGGGCCTGGGCGTATTACGCGAATTGCTTGGCGAGAGTGGATTACGCCTGGCCACTCTTGCGCCGGGCGGCTTCATTCTGCTGGGCCTGTTAGTCGCTGCCTGGCAAGCCTGGGCCCGACCCACCTCATCGAATTGATCCATGCGAGGAAACGCACTGCCCATGAATGCCGCAAAACGTCTGGAAATTTTCCGCAGGCTGCACGAAGACAACCCGGAACCAAAAACCGAGCTTGCCTACTCCTCCCCGTTCGAACTGCTGATTGCAGTAATCCTCTCGGCGCAGTCGACCGACGTCGGAGTCAACAAGGCCACTGCCAGGCTTTACCCCATAGCCAATACCCCGGCGGCTATCCATGCACTGGGCGTCGAGGGACTGTCGGAGTACATCAAGACCATCGGGCTGTTCAACAGCAAGGCGAAGAATGTCATCGAGACCTGTCGTCTTCTGGTGGAACGCCACGGCGGCGAGGTGCCGCAAACCCGCGAAGAACTGGAGGCGTTACCGGGCGTGGGTCGCAAAACCGCGAATGTGGTGCTTAACACCGCGTTTCGGCAACTGACCATGGCGGTGGACACTCACATTTTTCGGGTGAGCAACCGTACCGGAATCGCTCCAGGCAAGAACGTGGTCGAGGTTGAGACAAAGTTAATGAAGTTTGTGCCCAAGGAATATCTACTCGACTCCCACCACTGGCTGATCCTCCACGGACGCTATGTGTGCCTCGCGCGCAAGCCTCGCTGCGGTAGCTGCCGCATCGAAGACTTGTGCGAATACAAGCACAAGACTTCGGACGATTGAGTGGCTATTGGATTTATTGATCAACCGATTGAAAAAATCTTTTTTACCCGCTGGGAGATTATCGATATAAGAGGCGCCAAAGGCATCTTTAGCCTGGAGTTAACCTATGAGCACTGGCAAAGAGCAATTGGACGTCGAGGACGATTTTACTCCCGTGGAGGCTGATGACGCCGAACCGGTGGTGGAAGTGGCAAAGACCAACCTGAGCAAGCGCCGCACTATCGATAATTTGCTCGAGGAGCGCCGACTGCAAAAGCAACTGGCGGATTACGATTTTGACTTGTGAAACCTTAAAGCCTCCCGAAACGGAGGCTTTTTACTATGCGCTCAACCTCGATCAGCGCTTGCGCCGTCAAACCAGACCATTGCGTTGAGCGAGCTCGATCAGGTCGACCAGAGAACGTGCATTGAGTTTTAGGAGCAAGCGGGTTTTGTAAGTGCTGACTGTCTTATTGCTAAGGAACATTCCGTCAGCAATTTCCTTGTTGGTTTTTCCTTTTGCCAGTTGTTGCAAGACCATCATCTCGCGTCCCGATAGACGGTCCACCATATCAGCTTCACTGGCATTACCCAGACTTGAGCGCACGGTATGCAGCGCTTGATTGGGGAAGTAACTGTATCCCGACAGTACAGCCTTGATTGCACTTAGCAATTCCGTGAGGTCCTGCTGTTTGCATACATACCCGGCCGCGCCCGACTGCATGCAACGCATGGAAAAATGCCCCGGTGCCTGTGAAGTCAATATCAGTACTTTCATCGGCATCACAGGTGATGCCAGCCGCGCGATGACTTCCAACCCGTCCAACTTCGGTATTCCGATATCCAGAATGACAATATCCGGCATATGGTCGCGGGCAAGTTGCAATGCGTCGACGCCATTATCCGTTTCTGCAACGACTTCGTAGCCATGACGCTCCATCAGCATACGCACCGCAAGACGAATGACGGGGTGATCATCCACGATCAGCACTTTATTCATGGGCAAGTCCAATTTTCGCTGTTCGAATTTTTAGAGCAGGCACAATAGCCTAGTCGTTTCACCCATGGCATGGTGCCCCCCCCGCCCGCGCACACCAAGAGACATACCCTACAAAACATAAGGAAAATTCCTACAAAAAATCCTTGAACTGAGCGAGCCGGAATGATGGCACTGCCTGCAAAAATCCATTTTGACCCAGTTTTTTGTATCGGAATGCAAGATCGCCAATTTGTATCAATTCCAGAAAATTCACCAAGTCGTCGCGATGGATCAAATCAACCTAACACCCAGGGCAAACCTGGCACGCAATTGTCGATCTGATATTTATGAGGGCCAGAGCAATAATTACCGACAAAAACAACAATCATTCACGCTAAAAAGAGTGCATATTGAAACCACAACACCCCCAACTTAACGGAGGGCTATATCCCAAACATTTCGTAATTCAGGCTAATTAGCAAAACCCATTAAAATGAGTAAACGTCATGGACAGACTCAAGAAGAAAATAACCAACCCCATGTCAATAATTGCGATATTCGCAACATTGTCTGAAGCATCTGCAGCCGTCTCACTGCCTTTTCTCGACAACGATGATCGAGAAATGTATGTCTGGTTTCTAATCAGTTTTCCGTTCTATTTGCTATTTCTGTTCTTTGCTACATTGAACTTCAACTACCGCGCACTCTACGCACCTTCCGATTTCAAGTCTGATGAGCATTTCATGGAACTTACCGGTGGCAAAGGTACTTCCCTGAGCCCACTCAATACTGAGCCTGAGGCAGCTAGGCCACCCAACCTGACCCAGTGCTTTGCCCGCCTGTCCGAGCGAATCAAGCACCTCTACGTAATCGACATGCGCGCTGACGACTGCAACGCCGAGATTCGCGCCAAACTCAAGGATATTCAGCAAATCGAGGGTAAACGTGCGCATCTGGTGGTTTGCATTACGTCTACCGCCTCTCAGGAATTGCTCAGCAAGTGCGCGATGCTGAAACCCCGGAAGAAATACGGCAGCACCATGAGCTGCATATCTTTCAATCTGGATTCAAGAGAACTGAAATTCATCGCGCAACCTTGTCCACCTGCAGATCTGGGCGCTGTCGCCCCAATGCAATGAGGTGAATAGGACAAGACGGCAATGAATACACCCCACCCAACGCACGAGGCCGGAGACAGGCAACAATGATTTCAAACAAACCATTTCAAAAAAAAAGGCCTTGTCGATGACAAGGCCTTTTATGCATTGGCTTACAGGGCTTAGAACAGCTTGCGACCCTTGTTCGCGGCAATGCGCATGCGCAACGCGTTGAGCTTGATGAAGCCCGCTGCGTCGGCCTGGTTGTAGGCACCGCCGTCTTCTTCAAAGGTTGCGATATTGGCATCGAACAACGATTCGTCGGACTTGCGACCGGTGACGATCACGTTGCCTTTGTAGAGCTTCAGGCGCACAACGCCATTCACGTGCGCCTGGGATGCGTCGATCATCTGTTGCAGCATCAGACGCTCAGGGCTCCACCAGTAACCGGTGTAGATCAGGCTGGCGTATTTAGGCATCAGCTCGTCTTTGAGGTGAGCCACTTCACGATCCAGGGTGATCGATTCGATCGCACGGTGAGCGCGCAGCATGATGGTGCCGCCAGGAGTTTCGTAGCAGCCACGGGACTTCATCCCCACATAACGGTTCTCGACGATGTCGAGACGGCCGATACCGTGTTCGCCACCGATACGGTTCAGGGTCGCCAGAACTGTGGCCGGGGTCATTTCGACGCCGTCCAGCGCGACGATGTCGCCGTTGCGGTAGGTCAGTTCCAGGTATTGAGCCTTGTCTGGAGCCTTCTCCGGGGAGACGGTCCATTTCCACATGTCTTCTTCGTGCTCGGTCCAGGTGTCTTCCAGCACGCCGCCTTCATAGGAGATGTGCAGCAGGTTGGCATCCATCGAGTACGGGGATTTCTTCTTGCCGTGACGCTCGATCGGAATCGCGTGCTTCTCGGCGTAATCCATCAGCTTCTCGCGGGACAGCAGGTCCCACTCGCGCCATGGAGCAATCACTTTTACACCAGGCTTCAAGGCATAGGCGCCCAGTTCGAAACGAACCTGGTCGTTACCTTTGCCGGTGGCGCCGTGGGAAATCGCGTCAGCGCCGGTTTCGTTGGCGATTTCGATCAGGCGCTTGGCGATCAACGGACGAGCGATGGAAGTACCCAGCAGGTACTCACCTTCGTAAACGGTGTTGGCGCGGAACATCGGGAAAACGAAATCGCGCACGAACTCTTCGCGCAAATCGTCGATGTAGATCTCTTTGACGCCCATGGCCTGAGCCTTGGCGCGTGCAGGTTCGACCTCTTCGCCCTGCCCCAGGTCAGCGGTGAACGTCACCACTTCACAGTTATAAGTATCCTGCAGCCACTTGAGGATCACCGAAGTGTCCAGGCCGCCGGAATACGCCAGAACGACCTTGTTTACGTCCGCCATGCCATCACTCCACGGGGTTCTACGGAAAGCCGTCGAGTCTACCGGTCATGCGCGTTAATTTACAGAGGCGCGACAGCTTATGACGACGAAGCGACAGATTCTGTCGAGAGCGCGACGATGACCGACCGGTCAGGAAGTTGCCGGCGCGTTGCCGGGCGCGCTGATCTGAGGGGCGACCTGAGGGCTGGCCTTGTCCGACGCCACACGCTCCAGGCGCACTGCAACCCGGCGGTTCTTCGCCCGGTTGGCGGCGCTGGTGTTGGGTGCCAGCGGATAACGTTCGCCGTGGAAACGCAGGGTCACCTGGGACTCGAGAATGCCATTGGCCTTGAAGAATTCCATCACCGCCAGGGCGCGGCGCCGAGACAGGTCACGGTTGGTCAAGCGGTTACCGCTGTTGTCCGAGTGGCCATCGAGTTCGATATGATTGACCGTCGGATCGGCCTTCATATATTCCAGCATCACCTGCAACTGGCCCTTGGCGCGGGCGTCGAGATCCATGCTTTCACCGGGGAAACCGATCTGCGACTGCCTCACCTGTTCGAAATTCTTCGGCAACAGCTTCGCCACACAACCCTGATAGTCGTTGAACGCCTGGCTGAACTTGACGGGCAACAGCCGCACTTCCGAGACCCGCCCATCACCCGACGAATGCCGTATCACCGGGCTGCGGCCGTCGAGCAAACCACTGATCAGGCGGCCGGCCTGGACCTGGGACGTATTGAACAGCACGTTGCCACTGCCAATCTGCACCGAACCCAGGTTGATGTCGCCACGCCCTGGCTGCCAGGGCGCCGCAGCCGCCAGCAGCGTCGCCGAGCCACCGCCGATCATCGCGTTGTAGGCCGTAAGGCGGAACACTGCCTGCTCGCCCGCGCGGCGGACGAACTCGCCCGAGCCGAAGTCGGTGATCGGCTGGGCCAGACGGCATTCGAATTTGTCGCCTTCGACCGTCCACTCGGTGCTTTCCAGACGGGTCTGGAACGTCAGCGCCATCGCGGGGACGCTGGCAAACACACTGAACAAGGCTAAATAACGCTGGCGCACGGCAGGCTCCACTGGCTTCTACAACTGAAAGACCGACACTGACTTGTTTACGGCATACCTGTTGGATATCGGAAGGTTGTCGCAAAACTTGATAGCGAGTGCCTGGAAGAGTCTTTTCCGGTAGCATTCCCCTCAGTTTGACCCGCCTGGAATCCCCTCATGTCCGACCGCCTGACCCTGCTGCGTCCCGACGACTGGCACATTCATCTTCGCGATGGTGCCGTGTTGACCAATACCGTCGCGGATGTCGCGCGCACCTTTGGTCGCGCCATCATCATGCCCAACCTGGTACCTCCGGTGCGCAACGCGGCTGAAGCCGATGGTTATCGCCAGCGGATCCTCGCTGCTCGTCCATCCGGCAGCCAGTTCGAACCGCTGATGGTGCTGTACCTGACCGACCGCACCCAGCCTGAAGAAATTCGCGAGGCCAAGGCCAGCGGATTTGTGCATGCCGCCAAGCTGTATCCGGCCGGCGCCACCACCAACTCGGATTCTGGCGTTACCAGCATCGACAAGATCTTCCCGGCGATCGAGGCCATGGCCGAAGTCGGGATGCCTTTGCTGATCCACGGTGAAGTCACTCGCGGTGATGTCGACGTCTTCGATCGCGAAAAAATCTTCATCGACGAGCACATGCGTCGAGTGGTCGAGCGCTTTCCGACCCTCAAGGTCGTGTTCGAACACATCACTACTGCAGACGCCGTGCAGTTCGTCAACGAGGCCCCGGCCAACGTCGGCGCAACCATCACCGCGCATCACCTGCTCTACAACCGCAACCACATGCTGGTAGGCGGAATTCGGCCGCACTTCTACTGCCTGCCGATCCTCAAGCGCAATACCCACCAGGAAGCCCTGCTCGACGCCGCCACCAGCGGCAGCGCCAAGTTTTTCCTGGGCACCGATTCGGCGCCCCACGCCCAGCACGCAAAAGAAGCAGCGTGCGGTTGTGCAGGTTGCTACACCGCTTATGCGGCCATCGAGATGTACGCCGAGGCGTTCGAGCAACGCAATGCGCTGGACAAGCTCGAAGCTTTTGCCAGCCTCAACGGCCCGCGCTTCTACGGCCTGCCGGCGAACACCGATCGTATCACCCTGGTCCGCGAGGAGTGGACCGCCCCAACCAGCCTGCCATTTGGCGAGCTGACCGTTATCCCGCTGCGCGCCGGTGAAAAACTGCGCTGGCGCCTGCTGGAGGAACACGCGTGAGTGAAGACCATTACGACGACGAACAGGAAGGTCAAGGCGGCGGTGGTTCGCGCCACCCGATGGCTGCCCGCTTTCGTGGGTACCTGCCAGTCGTTGTCGACGTTGAAACCGGTGGTTTCAACTCTGCCACTGACGCCCTGCTGGAAATCGCCGCTACCACGATTGCCATGGACGAAAAAGGCTTCGTGTATCCGGACCACACCTACTTCTTCCGTGTAGAGCCTTTCGAAGGGGCGAACATTGAGGCCGCAGCACTGGAGTTCACCGGGATCAAACTCGATCATCCGCTGCGCATGGCGGTGAGCGAAGAGACTGCCCTGACCGACATTTTCCGCGGCATCCGCAAGGCTCTCAAAGCCAACGGTTGCAAGCGCGCGATCCTGGTCGGCCACAACAGCAGCTTCGACCTGGGTTTCCTCAACGCGGCCGTTGCCCGCCTGGACATGAAACGTAACCCGTTTCACCCGTTTTCCAGCTTCGACACCGCGACCCTCGCCGGCCTCGCCTACGGTCAGACCGTTCTGGCCAAGGCTTGCCAGGCCGCCGACATCGACTTCGACGGTCGTGAGGCGCACTCGGCTCGCTACGACACCGAGAAAACCGCTGAGCTGTTCTGCGGCATCGTCAATCGCTGGAAGCAGATGGGTGGCTGGGAAGACTTCAACGACTGAGGCCTCCCATTTATCCCACCCATAAAAAAACCGGCCTCAGCGGCCGGTTTTTTTGTGCCTCGAATGCGCCTTACAGGGCAGCAGCATTCTCGGTCAGGTAAGCAGCAACGCCTTCAGTCGAAGCGGTCATGCCCTTGTCGCCTTTTTTCCAGTTGGCAGGGCAGACTTCGCCGTGCTCTTCGTGGAATTGCAGAGCGTCGACCAGACGGATCAGCTCTTCCATGTTACGGCCCAGCGGCAGGTCGTTGATGATCTGCGAACGGACAACGCCTTTGTCATCGATCAGGAACGCGCCACGGAAAGCCACGCCGCCTTCGGACTCAACGTCGTAGGCCTTGGCAATTTCGTGCTTCATGTCAGCAGCCATGGTGTAGCGAACCTGGCCAATACCGCCATTGTTCACTGGAGTGTTGCGCCATGCGTTGTGGGTGAAGTGCGAGTCGATCGACACCGCGATCACTTCTACGTTGCGGGCCTTGAAGTCGGACATGCGGTTGTCCAGAGCGATCAGCTCGGACGGGCAAACGAAGGTGAAGTCCAGCGGGTAGAAGAACACCAGGCCGTATTTGCCTTTGATGGCCGACGACAGGGTGAAGCTGTCTACGATTTCGCCATTGCCGAGTACGGCCGGTACGGTGAAGTCAGGGGCTTGTTTGCCTACGAGTACGCTCATTGATATCTCCTGGTGTAGAAACGTGAAGTTCCGGGTCGGTGCCAGCCTGCCACCTTCAGGCGACAGCCCTGTGACACGAACCCGCTTCATAAGGACCGGCCATCATACACTGGGAGATTCACCTGTCCTCAACGGATTTCCCGAGCGCCACAAAATATCGTGGACGATGATTTCCTTAAGCCGAACCGTTCGTCAGTGACTCGGCTTTATAACAAGAAGCTTTCCGAAAGCACTTTGACAATCATTCTCGTTAACATTAAGATCCATCGCAATTGAGTCACAACCAGCGACGGTTCTCACTTATGTATGTCTGCCTCTGCACTGGCGTCACCGACGGTCAAATCCGCGATGCAATCTATGAAGGTTGCTGCAGCTACAAGGAAGTCCGTCAGGCTACCGGCGTAGCCAGCCAATGCGGTAAATGCGCCTGCCTTGCCAAGGAAGTGGTGCGTGAAACCCTGACCAAGCTGCAAACCGCCCAGGCGGCGATCCCCTTCCCGGTAGAATTTACTGCCGCGTAATTATCCTATTTCAAACAACCGGACTTCATGTCCGGTTTTTTTATGCCTGTAAATCAATTGCTTAGACGCTAGACGCGGAACACAAACATTCTTATTCCGATTAATTTTCACTTAACTTTCAATAACTTAGGTTTGACACTCTTAGTTGTGCGGCTCAAACTCTGCCTTATAGACAGCTAATACAGGGCAGGACCCCATCATGAAAGGCGACATTACAGTCATCCAGCATCTCAACAAGATCCTTGCCAATGAGCTGGTCGCGATCAATCAGTATTTTCTGCATGCGCGCATGTACGAAGATTGGGGTCTGAACAAGCTCGGCAAACACGAGTACAAAGAATCCATCGACGAGATGAAGCACGCTGACAAACTGATCAAGCGCATCCTGTTCCTGGAAGGCCTGCCGAACGTCCAGGACCTGGGCAAGCTGCAGATCGGCGAGCACACCCGGGAAATGCTTGAGTGCGACCTGCGCATCGAACGCACCGGGCATGCTGACCTCAAAGTGGCGATCGCTCACTGCGAAACCGTTGCCGACTTCGGTAGCCGCGAATTGCTCGAAGATATTCTTGAATCCGAAGAGGAGCATATCGACTGGTTGGAAACACAGCTGGGCCTGATCGACAAGATTGGTCTTGAGAATTATCTGCAGTCGCAGATGGGCGAAGAGTAATTCGGCACCTGTACTCAGACATTAAAAAGCCCCGCCCTCTTAACAGAGGCGGGGCTTTTTTAATGACTGAATTCAGGTTCACCCGGAAACAAATGTGGGAGCGGGCTTGCTCGCGAAAGCGGTGGTTCAGTCAACTAATCTGTTGAATGTTGTACCGCTTTCGCGAGCAAGCCCGCTCCCACATTGACGGGATCAGGCTTCAGTCTTGGTCGCAGCAGCAGCTTCGACAGCAGCCTTGATCGTGGTCTGCAACGAACCGTCAGCAGCCATCTCGGTCATGATGTCGCTACCGCCGACCAGTTCACCACCGACCCACAGTTGCGGAAAAGTTGGCCAGTTGGCGTATTTTGGCAGGTTGGCGCGAATTTCCGGGTTCTGCAGGATGTCCACGTAAGCGAACTTTTCACCACACGCCATCACGGCCTGGGCGGCTTTTGCGGAGAAGCCACACTGGGGGGCATTCGGCGAGCCTTTCATGTAAAGCAGAATAGTGTTGTTAGCAATCTGCTCTTTAATCGTTTCGATGATATCCATGGAGCACCTCGGCTGAACTTTCCGACTCAAGGGTCGGCACGGTGGCGCATTGTAACGGAAACCTGAGCGCCATGCTCGGTCTCCCCGACAGACACGATCAAGCCGCCGCCACCGTCACCGGCACGCCGTTCAGCGCCGCGTTACCTGAAAGTTCGTCGAGCTGGCACTCATCCGTCAGGTCATTGGCGCTGGAACCGGGCTGGCCGCTGGCGATGGTCATCTGGACACCAGGTCGGGCATGACCCCAGCCGTGAGGCAAACTGACCACGCCTTGCATCATGTCCAGGCTCGCCACCACCTCGACTTCAATCACCCCCACTCGCGAACTGACGCGCACCCGCTGTCCATCAACGAGCCCGCGTTTGCTCAGGTCTTCCGGGTGCATCAGCAACTGATGGCGCGGCTTGCCTTTAACCAGCCGGTGATAGTTGTGCATCCACGAGTTGTTGCTACGCACATGACGGCGGCCGATCATCAGCAGCTCATCGGCAGCCGGAGCTCGCAAGGCGGCAAAACGCGCCAGGTCCGCGAGGATCACTGGCGGCGCTGCCTGAATTCGCTGGTTGGCGGTTTTCAGGCGCGGCGCGAGGTTAGGTTTCAATGCCCCCAGATCGACTCCATGGGGGTGATCGAACAACGTAGCCAACGACAATTTGTGCTCTGAAGCGTCGCCGTAAGCGCCCATGCGCAAACCGCGATCAATCATCTGCGCAGGGGCAATCGTTGGCTTGAGCTCCTTGCCGGTCCTGGTGGCAAACGCCTGGGCCAGCCCCACGAAAATCTCCCAGTCGTGCAACGCTCCGTCAGGCTTGGCCAGGATCGCCCGGTTGAAGCGGCTGACGTTACGCACCGCAAACAGATTAAAGGTGGTGTCGTAGTGATCGTTTTCCAGGGCAGAGGTCGACGGCAGGATCAGGTCGGCGTAGCGCGTGGTCTCATTGATGTACAAGTCGACGCTGACCATGAACTCCAGGCCGTCCAGCGCCTGCTCCAGCTGTCGGCCATTAGGCGTGGACAATACCGGATTGCCCGCCACGGTAATCAGCGCCCGCACCTGCCCTTCGCCTTCGGTGAGCATTTCTTCGGCCAGCGCCGAAACCGGTAGCTCACCGGCATATTCCGGCCGTCCCGACACGCGGCTCTGCCACAAATTGAAATGCCCGCCGGAAGTCGACGCCACCAGATCCACTGCGGGCTCTGTGCATAGCGCCCCACCCACTCGATCAAGATTGCCGGTGACCAGATTGATCAATTGCACCAGCCAATGGCACAGCGTGCCGAACGCCTGCGTCGACACCCCCATGCGCCCGTAGCACACAGCCGTTGGCGCGCCGGCGAAGTCCCGTGCCAGCTGGCGGATGGATTCGGCCGGCACGGCGCACAGCGGGCTCATGGCCTCGGCCGTGAAAGGTGCCACTGCCGCACGCACTTCGTCCAGGCCATCCACCGGCAGGTGACTGCCTTGGGCCAGGCCTTCAGCGAACAGGGTATTGAGCAAGCCGAACAGCAGGGCCGCATCGCCGCCAGGACGCACGAACAGATGCTGGTCGGCGATCGCCGCCGTCTCGCTGCGCCGCGGATCGACTACCACCACTTTGCCGCCCCGGGCCTGAATCGCCTTCAAGCGTTTTTCCACATCCGGCACCGTCATGATGCTGCCGTTGGACGCCAGGGGATTTCCGCCGAGGATCAGCATGAAGTCGGTGTGATCAATGTCCGGGATCGGCAACAGCAAACCGTGGCCGTACATCAGGTGGCTGGTCAGGTGATGGGGTAGCTGGTCGACCGAGGTCGCGGAAAAACGATTGCGGGTTTTCAGCAACCCCAGAAAGTAGTTGCTGTGGGTCATCAACCCGTAGTTATGCACACTGGGATTACCCTGGTAGACCGCCACCGAATTCTGCCCGTGGCGCTCCTGAATCACCGCCAGGCGCTCGGCTACCAGGCTGAACGCCGCATCCCATTCTATCGGCTGCCATTCGCTACCCACCCGAAGCATCGGCTGGCGCAGGCGGTCCGGATCATTCTGGATATCCTGCAGCGCTACCGCCTTGGGGCAGATGTGGCCGCGACTGAAAGTATCCTGGGCATCGCCCTTGATCGAGGTGATCTGCACACCCGCGCCTTCGACTTCAGTGGTCTCGATGGTCAGGCCGCAGATGGCCTCGCACAGGTGGCACGCACGGTGATGGAGAGTCTTGGTCATGGCCAGTCTCTGTCTTGTTCTGGGCGGGCAATAACGGCCGCGGGAACAAAACTATGGCGCCTACCCTGCAAGTGCGCCAGCGACGTTCGTCTTGTGAATCGGCCGCCATCAGGCCAGCCGATGCACGCGGCGGATCAGTCCGGCGCAAGCCTGGGCGGGAGCTGCAATTGGACTTCCTGGACGGTCTCGATCTGCTCATGGGCGATATGCACACCCGTGAGTTCGCCGATCAGGCGCCAGTGCTCGTCAAGACCGCTGCTGATAGTCGCCATGCGATCTATCATGCGCCGTCCCGCAGCCTTGGTGATCTCGTCATTGCTGCGCATCAGTTCGAAGGACATCGAAGTCATGGAGGCGGTCAGGTGGGTAAGGGAGCGGGCCGTGAGGCTAAGCAGTTCCATGAGTTGCTGTTCTTTCGATTCCATTCCGAATGGCTTCCTGCGTCGTTCGTGCCTTAGTTATAACCCAGCACTTTGTATTAGCAAATCTTTCAGACCAGAAGCAGTCACCTTTTTGCCCTGGAACAAAGGTCAGAAATCGCCCCGCACCGCCCGGTTTGATTGCAAAGCCCCGGGGCCGCAGTGTACAAATGGTGCGCTGCTGACAGGAAACAGGCTTCAAAGCGCTACTGCGATGATCCCATGCGGTTATCCCTTAGCCCCTCCGAATTCCTTAAAACCCGTAGCCCTATTGGTAAGACGCGACATTTAATTATAAGATCGCGCCTTCCCCTATTTCGTCGCCCCGTGCGGCTTACGCCGCAGGTCTCGCCCGTTTTTCAGTTAAACAAGGCTTTGAGTATCTGCGGTCTGTTGCAAAAGGTAGTCAATGATGAGCGCAAGGCACTTTCTCTCCCTGATGGATTGCACGCCCGAAGAGCTGGTCAGCGTGATCCGTCGAGGCGTTGAGCTCAAGGACCTGCGTAACCGCGGCGTACTGTTCGAGCCTCTGAAAAACCGCGTGCTCGGGATGATTTTCGAGAAGTCCTCGACGCGCACCCGTATCTCGTTCGAAGCCGGCATGATCCAGCTCGGCGGGCAGGCAATCTTCCTGTCGCCGCGCGACACCCAACTGGGTCGCGGCGAGCCGATCAGTGACTGCGCGATCGTCATGTCGAGCATGCTCGACGCGGTGATGATCCGCACCTTTGCCCACAGCACCCTGACCGAGTTCGCGGCCAATTCCCGCGTGCCGGTGATCAATGGCCTGTCCGATGACCTGCACCCGTGCCAGTTGCTGGCCGACATGCAAACCTTCCTGGAGCACCGCGGCTCGATCCAGGGCAAGACCGTGGCCTGGATTGGCGATGGCAACAATATGTGCAACAGCTATATAGAAGCGGCGATCCAGTTCGACTTCCAGCTGCGCATTGCCTGTCCGGAAGGCTACGAGCCCAACGCTGAATTCGTGGCCAAGGCCGGCGATCGGGTGACCATCCTGCGCGATCCAAAAGATGCCGTGCGTGGCGCGCACCTGGTGAGCACCGACGTCTGGACCTCCATGGGCCAGGAAGAAGAAACCGCCAAGCGCCTCAAGCTGTTCGCACCCTTCCAGGTCAACCGTGCCCTGCTCGATCTGGCCGCAGAGGACGTACTGTTCATGCACTGCCTGCCAGCTCACCGTGGCGAGGAAATCAGCCTCGACCTGCTCGATGACAAGCGCTCAGTCGCCTGGGATCAGGCAGAAAACCGTCTTCACGCCCAGAAGGCCCTGCTCGAATTTCTCGTTGAACCGGCGTACCACCACGCATGAGCCAGCCATTACTGTTAAATCTGCGCAACCTAGCGTGCGGCTATCAAGACCAGCGAGTCGTGCAGAACCTCAACCTGCATCTGAATGCCGGTGACATTGGCTGCCTGCTGGGCTCCTCGGGCTGTGGCAAGACCACCACCCTGCGCGCCATCGCCGGTTTCGAACCGGTGCATGAAGGGGAAATCACCTTGGCGGGCGAGACGATCTCCAGCGCCGGGTTCACCCTCGCGCCGGAGAAACGTCGGATCGGCATGGTGTTCCAGGACTACGCGCTGTTTCCGCACTTGAGCGTCGCCGAGAACATCGCATTCGGCATTCGCAAGCATCCGCAAAAGGCGCGCGTGACCGAAGAACTGCTCGAGTTGGTCAACCTGAAAAACCTCGGCAAACGCTTTCCGCACGAGCTTTCCGGTGGTCAGCAGCAGCGTGTCGCATTGGCCCGCGCCCTGGCGCCGGAGCCGCAATTGCTGCTGCTCGACGAACCGTTTTCCAACCTCGATGGCGAGTTGCGACGCAAACTCAGCCACGAAGTGCGCGACATTCTCAAGGCTCGTGGCACCAGTGCGATCTTGGTGACCCACGACCAGGAAGAAGCCTTCGCGGTCAGCGACCATGTCGGGGTGTTCAAGGAGGGGCGCCTGGAACAGTGGGATACGCCCTACAACCTCTATCACGAACCGCTGACGCCTTATGTTGCAAGCTTCATCGGCCAGGGTTATTTCATTCGCGGCAGGCTGGACAGCCCTGAGTCGGTGCAGACTGAGTTGGGGGAGTTACGCGGTAATCGCGCTTATACCTGGCCGGTGGGCGGTGCGGTGGATGTGTTATTGCGTCCGGACGATATCGTTTATGCGCCCGACAGTAGTTTGAGGGCGCGGATTGTCGGCAAGTCGTTCCAGGGGGCTTCGACGCTGTATCGCTTGCAGATGCCGACAGGGGCGCAACTGGAGTCGATCTTTCCGAGCCATGCTGATCATCAGGTCGGCGCCGAGGTTGGCATTCGTGTTGCGGCGGAACACCTGGTGTTGTTCCAGGCATCCGGCAGCACGGCGGCGCAGATTCCGGCCACGGAGACCGGTGTTCGCCGGTACAGCACGGCTAGCTAAGCCCCGTTGAATACACCGCCCTCCTGTAGGAGTGAGCCTGCTCGCGATCGCGATGTGTCAGACAACCATGAGTTGACTGGCACTCCCTCATCGCGAGCAGGCTCGCTCCTACAAGGGTTCTCAGTGTCAGCGATCAGGCGCGCCCAATATCGGCAAACTTACCCTGGGTATGCTCTGCCAATACCGCCGGCGCCAGCTCCACTTCCAGCCCCCTGCGCCCCGCGCTGACAAAAATGCTGGCAAAAGGCTGAGCTGAATTATCGATAAAAGTGCGCAAGCGCTTTTTCTGCCCCAGTGGACTGATCCCCCCCAGCAAATACCCGGTCGAGCGCTGCGCCGCAGCAGGGTCCGCCATTTCCACCTTCTTCACCCCCGCCGCCTGCGCCAAGCCCTTCAGGTCGAGACTTCCGACGACCGGCACCACTGCCACCAACAACTCACCTTTTTCACTGGCCGCCAGCAAGGTCTTGAACACCTGCGCCGGATCAAGGCCGAGCTTTTCCGCAGCCTCCAAACCATAAGAGGCAGCCTTGGGATCATGTTCGTAACTGTGCACACGATGTTCGGCTCGAACTTTTTTCAACAAATCCAATGCGGGGGTCATGACAGCTCCAGACTGGGCGGAAGTAGAAAAATCCTCAGGCGGATTCTAGGCCATTGGCCCTTAAAAGGCTCTATAGCGCCACTATTTCGTAGGTGCTGCGCAAAGGTTTACCGCTCGTCCGCATTCAGCTCGTCCGGTGAACAACAGGATCATTCACATGACTAATAGCTGAAATGTGACTGATGGTTCACTTTCGACCTTTGACAGCAGCGTTTCTTGTCTATATTTTTTCGAATACGAATACTGTACGAATAGTCGCTCGCAGCACCCAGACAAAAACAACAACGAGGTTTCCAATGACAACTGCTTTACGCCAACCGCCGCTCTCGAGCCAATGCATGGCCGAGTTTTTAGGCACTGCCCTGCTGATCTTTTTCGGCACCGGGTGTGTTGCTGCGCTCAAGGTCGCGGGTGCCAGCTTTGGCTTGTGGGAAATCAGCATCATCTGGGGCGTAGGCGTGAGCATGGCGATCTACATGACCGCCGGCGTTTCCGGGGCGCATCTCAATCCTGCAGTCAGCATTGCGCTGTGCATTTTCACCGACTTCGAAAAGCGCAAACTACCGTTTTATATCCTCGCCCAGGTGGCGGGCGCCTTCTGCGGCGCTTTGTTGGTGTACACGCTCTACAGCAATCTGTTCTTCGATTACGAACAAACCCACCAAATGGTTCGCGGCACTCAGGCGAGCCTGGAACTGGCCTCGGTATTCTCGACCTTCCCGCATCCGGCCCTGACCACGGCCCAGGCATTCCTGGTTGAAGTGATCATCACCGCCATCCTGATGGGCGTGATCATGTCCCTGACCGACGATAACAATGGCTTGCCGAAAGGCCCGTTGGCGCCACTGCTGATCGGCTTGCTGATCGCGGTTATCGGCAGTTCGATGGGCCCACTGACCGGTTTTGCGATGAACCCGGCGCGTGACTTCGGTCCGAAACTGATGACTTTTTTCACCGGCTGGGGTGAAATTTCCCTCACCGGCGGGCGTGACATCCCCTATTTCCTGATTCCGATCTTTGCACCGATAGTCGGTGCCTGCCTTGGCGCTGCAGCTTATCGCGGGCTCATTGCCCGTCATCTGCCAAGCGCCGAACCCGAGACAACGAATGCAGCACCAGCTGTTGACGGCAAACCGCGCACTTCTTGATACCGTAGGCGCGTGATCCTGCCAATCTGGTCTCGCGCCTGACCTCACTCCCTTATCTACGTCCAAGGCAATCGACATGACCGACATTCAGAATAAGAACTACATCATTGCTCTTGATCAGGGTACGACCAGCTCGCGCGCGATCATCTTCGACCGTGATGCAAACGTGGTGTGTACCGCCCAGCGCGAATTCGTGCAGCATTACCCGCAAGCCGGTTGGGTCGAGCATGACCCGATGGAGATCTTCGCCACCCAGAGCGCCGTGATGGTCGAGGCACTGGCGCAGGCCGGCCTGCACCACGACCAGGTCGCCGCCATCGGCATTACCAACCAGCGCGAAACGACTGTGGTCTGGGACAAGACCACCGGCCGCCCGATCTACAACGCGATCGTCTGGCAGTGCCGCCGCAGCACCGAAATCTGCCAGCAGCTCAAGCGCGACGGCCACGAGCAATACATCAGCGACACCACCGGCCTGGTCACCGACCCGTACTTCTCCGGCACCAAGCTCAAGTGGATCCTCGACAACGTCGAAGGCAGCCGCGAGCGTGCGCGCAACGGTGAATTGCTGTTCGGCACGGTCGACAGCTGGCTGATCTGGAAATTCACCGGCGGCAAAGTGCACGTCACCGACTACACCAACGCCTCGCGCACCATGCTTTTCAACATCCACACCCTGGAGTGGGATGCGAAAATGCTGGAGGTGCTGGATATTCCCCGTGAGATGCTGCCGGAAGTTAAATCTTCGTCGGAAATCTACGGCCACACCAAGAGCGGCATCGCCATTGGCGGCATCGCCGGTGACCAGCAGGCTGCCCTGTTCGGCCAAATGTGCGTCGAGCCCGGCCAGGCGAAGAACACCTACGGCACCGGCTGCTTCCTGCTGATGAACACCGGCGACAAGGCGGTGAAATCCCAGCACGGCATGCTCACCACCATCGCCTGCGGCCCGCGCGGTGAAGTCGCCTACGCCCTGGAAGGCGCCGTGTTCAACGGTGGCTCGACTGTTCAATGGCTGCGCGACGAACTGAAAATCATCAATGACGCCCACGACACCGAGTACTTTGCCAACAAGGTCAAGGACAGCAATGGCGTCTATCTGGTGCCCGCCTTCACTGGCCTGGGCGCTCCGTATTGGGACCCGTATGCCCGTGGCGCGTTGTTCGGCCTGACCCGCGGCGTGCGCGTGGATCACATCATCCGCGCCGCGCTGGAGTCGATCGCCTACCAGACCCGCGATGTCCTGGACGCCATGCAGCAGGATTCCGGCGAACGCCTGAAGGCGCTGCGAGTGGATGGCGGCGCGGTAGCGAACAACTTCCTCATGCAGTTCCAGGCCGACATCCTCGGCACTCAGGTCGAGCGCCCGCAAATGCGCGAAACCACGGCACTCGGCGCTGCGTACCTGGCCGGCCTGGCATGCGGCTTCTGGGGCAGCCTGGATGAGTTGCGCGGCAAGGCGGTGATCGAGCGCGAATTCGAGCCGACCCTGGACGAAACCGCCAAGGAAAAACTCTACGCCGGGTGGAAGAAAGCCGTGAGCCGTACCCGTGATTGGGAACCCCACGAAGGTGATGAATAAGCCTGGCCAGGTACTGAGTATCGGCATGTAACTGGTCGGGAGCAGATTCCTGCGGCATCATGGGCAAATTTTGCCCGGCAGCCCAAAGGAAGCCCCATGAATCTGCCTCCCCGTCAGCAGCAAATCCTCGAACTGGTCCGCGAACGCGGCTACGTGAGTATCGAGGAAATGGCTACGCTGTTCGTCGTCACTCCGCAGACCATCCGCCGCGACATCAATCAGCTCGCGGAAGCCAATTTATTGCGCCGCTACCACGGTGGTGCAGCGTACGATTCCAGCGTCGAAAACACCGCCTACGCCATGCGCGCCGACCAGATGCGCGATGAAAAGCAGCGTATTGGCGAAGCTATTGCCGCGCAGATCCCCGATCACGCCTCGCTGTTCATCAACATCGGCACTACCACCGAGTCGATTGCCCGGGCGCTGCTCAATCACAGTCACCTGAAGATCATCACCAACAACCTGCACGTGGCCTCGATGCTCAGCGCCAAGGATGATTTCGACGTGCTGTTGACCGGCGGCAATGTGCGGCGCGACGGGGGCGTGGTGGGTCAGGCCAGTGTCGACTTCATCAATCAGTTCAAAGTGGACTTTGCCCTGGTCGGGATCAGCGGCATCGATGAAGACGGCAGCCTGCTGGATTTTGACTATCAGGAAGTGCGGGTGTCACAGGCGATCATTGCCAATGCCCGGCAGGTGATACTCGCAGCGGACTCCAGCAAATTCGGGCGCAATGCCATGATTCGCCTGGGGCCGATCAGCCTGATCGACTGCCTGGTGACTGATCAGCCACCAGTACCGGCGTTGGCGCAGTTGTTGAGTCAGCACAAGATTCGAGTGGAGGTGGTTTAACCCGCTTCATCTTCTGCGCTTGTACCGACGCCATCGCGAGCAGGCTCACTCCTACAGGGATACCCTGAACCTGTAGGAGTGAGCCTGCTCGCGATGGCGATCTCCCGGCCTAAATGTTCGAAAATTTTCCTTTCCCCGCCCTTCGATCAGTATTTTCAATCGAAGTTGACTGGCTGTGCGCGTCTTTATGGGCTACCATTTTCGCAAATGAACATTAATGTTCGAATTCAAATATAGATAATCAAAAACCGAGGCCAGCCGATGCCCACTTCTACCTTGCCTACGCCGCCCCTCTCCGAAGTCTACGATGTTGCCGTCATCGGTGGCGGGATCAACGGCGTGGGGATCGCAGCAGATGCGGCCGGCCGCGGTCTGTCCGTGTTCCTTTGCGAAAAGGACGACCTGGCCAGCCACACCTCCTCGGCCAGCAGCAAGCTGATCCACGGTGGCCTGCGCTATCTCGAACATTACGAATTCCGCCTGGTGCGCGAAGCCCTTGCCGAACGCGAAGTGCTGCTGGCCAAAGCCCCGCACATCGTCAAGCAGATGCGCTTCGTGCTGCCGCACCGCCCGCATCTGCGTCCGGCGTGGATGATCCGGGCGGGGTTGTTCCTCTATGACAACCTCGGCAAACGGGAACAACTGGAAGGGTCGAAAAGCCTGAAGTTCGGTCCGGACAGCCCGCTCAAAAGCGAAATCACCAAAGGTTTCGAATACTCCGACTGCTGGGTCGACGACGCCCGCCTGGTGGTGCTCAATGCCATGGCCGCCCGCGAGAAAGGCGCCCATGTTCACACCCAGACCCGTTGCGTCAGCGCGCGTCGCACCAAGGGCCTGTGGCATTTGCACCTGGAACGCTCCGACGGCAGCCTGTTTTCGATCCGCGCCAAGGCGCTGGTGAACGCCGCAGGGCCATGGGTCGCGAAGTTCATCCGCGACGACTTGAAGATGGAATCGCCGTATGGCATCCGCTTGATCCAGGGCAGTCACCTGATCGTGCCAAAGTTGTACGAAGGCGAACACGCGCACATCCTGCAAAACGAAGACCAGCGCATCGTATTTACCATTCCGTACCTGAACCACTTCACGCTGATCGGCACCACCGACCGCGAGTACACGGGTGACCCTGCGAAAGTTGCGATCACTGAAGGCGAGACGGATTACCTGCTCAAGGTGGTCAACGCGCACTTCAAGAAACAGGTCAGTCGCGACGACATCCTGCACAGCTACTCGGGTGTACGCCCGCTGTGCAACGACGAATCCGACAACCCGTCGGCGGTCACCCGGGATTACACCCTGGCGCTATCGGGCACCGGTGAAGAAGCGCCATTGCTGTCGGTATTCGGCGGCAAGCTGACCACCTATCGCAAGCTGGCAGAGTCGGCCCTGGCGCAACTGGCACCCTATTTCACCCACATCAAGCCAAGCTGGACCGCCCATGCGACTCTGCCCGGCGGTGAAGACATGAGTACTCCGCAGGCATTGTGCGCCCTGATCCGCGACAAGTTTGACTGGGCGCCCACCGAAATCGCCCGGCGCTGGGCCACGACCTACGGCAGCCGCACGTGGCGCATGCTCGAAGGCGTGCGCGATCTGAACGACCTGGGCGATCACATCGGCGGTGGCCTTTACACCCGTGAAGTGGATTACCTGTGCAGTGAAGAATGGGCCACCACCGCCCACGACATCCTGTGGCGCCGCAGCAAGCTGGGCCTGTTCACCACGCCGGAGGAGCAGCAGCGGCTGGCGGACTACCTGAGCAAAGTCGAGCAGAACCGCAGTAAGATTGAAGCGGCCTGATCAGTAGGCTGATTACAAGCAATGCCCCTGGATCGTGAGGTTCAGGGGCTTTTTGCATTCTGCCATCCAACACAAATCCCCTGTAGGAGTGAGCCTGCTCGCGATAGCGGTGTGTCAGGCAACCACAGGTCGAATGTCATGGCCTCATCGCGAGCAGGCTCACTCCTACAGACGACTGTACTGCAACTTCGGATTTCATTCGGTTTTCCGAACGCGACCAGCCGGTCTAGTCGGTTAACCGGATAAGTCCTCGCCATAAAACCCGCAATAAATAATTAATACCCATATAAATCAATAACTTGATCTATCTCGCCTGGCCTGGCACGAGTCATGCTCTACACTCTTGGACGAATGCCTCTTGTGCTGACACTTCAGTAGCCGCCGGGCATTCGAAGCACAAAAAAGGGCCGATGAACTGGCTCCATAAAAAAAACAATGTCGAGGAAAATTTGATGCGTATCGTTCCCCACCTCCTGGGCGCAGCCATTGCTGCCGCTCTGATTAGCACTCCAGTTTTCGCCGCCGAACTCACCGGCACACTGAAGAAGATCAAAGAGTCCGGCACCATCACTCTTGGGCATCGTGACGCTTCCATTCCGTTTTCCTACATCGCGGACGCTTCCGGCAAACCGGTCGGCTACTCGCACGACATCCAGCTGAAAGTCGTCGAAGCGCTGAAAAAAGACCTGGACCTCCCGGACCTCAAGGTCAAATACAACCTGGTGACTTCGCAAACCCGTATCCCGCTGGTGCAGAACGGCACCGTGGATCTTGAGTGCGGCTCTACTACCAACAACGTCGAGCGTCAGCAGCAAGTCGACTTCTCCGTCGGCATCTTCGAAATCGGTACTCGTCTTCTCTCCAAGAAAGACTCCTCGTACAAGAATTTCGATGACCTCAAAGGCAAGAACGTCGTGACCACTGCTGGCACCACGTCCGAGCGCCTGCTCAAGTCGATGAACGCCGACAAGCAGATGGGCATGAACGTCATCTCCGCCAAAGACCATGGCGAGTCCTTCCAGATGCTGGAGTCGGGCCGTGCCGTCGCCTTCATGATGGACGATGCACTGCTGGCCGGTGAAGCCGCCAAGGCCAAGAAGGCCAGCGACTGGGCAGTGACAGGCGATCCGCAATCCTACGAAATCTACGGCTGCATGGTCCGCAAGGGCGACGAGCCGTTCAAGAAAGCCGTGGATGACGCCATCGTGGCAACCTACAAATCGGGCGAGATCAACAAGATCTACGAAAAATGGTTCATGGCGCCAATCCCGCCAAAAGGCCTGAACCTGAACTTCCCGATGAGCGATGAGCTCAAGGCCCTGATCGCCAATCCGACTGATAAAGCGGCTGACGACAAGAAATCCTGATTTCTGACTAACCTTACCTCCTGACGGGAGCAAAATCCCTTCAGGAGGTTGTCACTCCCTGCTGGCAATTTCTGGAAACACTCGAACCGGTGGCTGTCGAGCCGCTCGTGTGTGCCTGACGATCATGGTCAGGGCGGGAACGGAGCTTCCCCAAGCGGGCACTTGTACATCGATCTGAGGGGAGACCCGAATGAATTACAACTGGGACTGGGGCGTGTTCTTCAAGTCCACCGGCGTGGGCAGCGAGATCTATCTCGACTGGTACGTGACCGGGCTGGGCTGGACCATCGGCATTGCCATCGTGGCGTGGATCATCGCCCTGACGCTGGGCTCGATCCTGGGTGTCATGCGTACCGTACCGAACCGTCTGGTATCGGGCATCGCGACCTGCTACGTCGAACTCTTCCGTAACGTGCCGCTGCTGGTGCAGCTGTTCATCTGGTACTTCCTGGTGCCCGATTTGCTGCCGCAGAATCTGCAGGACTGGTACAAGCAGGATCTCAACCCGACCACTTCGGCCTTCCTCAGCGTTGTCGTGTGCCTGGGCCTGTTCACCACTGCCCGAGTTTGCGAACAGGTGCGTACCGGCATCCAGGCGCTGCCAAAAGGTCAGGAGGCCGCTGCTCGCGCCATGGGCTTCAAGCTGCCACAGATCTACTGGAACGTGCTGCTGCCACAGGCGTACCGGATCATCATTCCGCCGCTTACCTCGGAATTCCTCAACGTCTTCAAGAACACCTCCGTCGCCTCGCTGATCGGCCTGATGGAACTGCTCGCGCAGACCAAGCAGACCGCCGAGTTCTCCGCCAACCTGTTCGAAGCCTTCACCCTGGCGACGCTGATCTACTTCACGCTGAACATGAGCCTGATGCTGCTGATGCGCCTGGTCGAGAAGAAAGTTGCCGTACCGGGCCTGATCTCCGTAGGGGGTAAATGATGGAATTTGACTTCTCGGGCATCATCCCGTCCCTGCCAGGCCTGTGGAACGGCATGGTCATGACCCTGCAACTGATGGCGCTGGGTGTCATCGGCGGGATCATCCTCGGCACCATTCTCGCGCTGATGCGCCTGTCCCACAGCAAAGTGCTGTCGAACATTGCCGGCGCCTACGTCAACTACTTCCGCTCGATCCCGCTGCTGCTGGTCATCACCTGGTTCTACCTGGCGGTACCGTTCGTGCTGCGCTGGATCACCGGCGAAGACACGCCGATCGGGGCATTCGCCTCCTGCATCGTGGCTTTCATGATGTTTGAAGCGGCGTACTTCTGCGAAATCGTCCGGGCCGGCGTACAGTCGATTCCCAAGGGCCAGATGGGCGCTGCCCAGGCCCTGGGCATGACGTACGGCCAGATGATGCGGTTGATCATCCTGCCGCAAGCGTTCCGCAAGATGACCCCGCTGTTGCTGCAACAGAGCATCATTCTGTTTCAGGACACCTCGCTGGTGTACGCCGTCGGCCTGGTGGACTTCCTCAATGCTTCGCGCGCCAGTGGCGACATCATCGGCCGCTCCAATGAGTTCCTGATCTTCGCAGGTCTCGTGTACTTCACAATCAGCTTTGCCGCCTCGCTGCTGGTCAAGCGTCTGCAAAAAAGGTTTGCCGTATGATCTCTATCAAGAATGTCAACAAGTGGTATGGCGACTTCCAGGTACTGACTGACTGCAGCACCGAGGTCAAGAAAGGCGAAGTGATCGTGGTGTGCGGGCCTTCCGGCTCCGGCAAATCCACCCTGATCAAGTGCGTGAACGCCCTGGAACCGTTCCAGAAAGGTGATGTGGTCGTTGATGGCACCTCCATCGCCGACCCGAAGACCGACCTGCCAAAACTGCGCTCGCGCGTTGGCATGGTGTTCCAGCACTTTGAACTGTTCCCGCACCTGACCATCACCGAAAACCTGACCATTGCGCAGATCAAGGTCCTGGGCCGCAGCAAGGAAGAAGCCACGAAAAAGGGCTTGCAACTGCTTGAGCGAGTCGGCTTGTCGGCCCATGCGCATAAGCATCCTGGCCAGCTTTCCGGTGGCCAGCAGCAGCGTGTGGCGATCGCCCGCGCGTTGGCGATGGACCCGATCGTGATGCTGTTCGACGAACCGACTTCGGCGCTCGACCCGGAGATGGTCAACGAAGTACTCGACGTGATGGTGCAACTGGCCCACGAAGGCATGACCATGATGTGCGTGACCCACGAAATGGGTTTTGCCCGTAAAGTTGCCGACCGGGTTATTTTCATGGACGCTGGCAAGATCATCGAGGACTGCAAAAAAGAGGACTTCTTCGGCGATATCAGCCACCGCGCCGAGCGTACACAGCATTTCCTTAACAAGATTCTGCAGCACTAAGAAAGGCACCGCTGCCCAAATGTGGGAGCGGGCTTGCTCGCGAAGGCGTCGTGTCAGTCGACTTAAATGTTGAATGTGCCGGCCTCTTCGCGAGCAAGCCCGCTCCCACAATGGGCCAGTGGTGGTCTGGAGATTTGTGTTGTGGTTGACCCAAGGCATCTGTGATGAAATGCGACCCCACTCTCTATCGCGCCGCGCCGCCATCACTCGCCGTGAAACCTCGTCTGATTCGCCATCTGTTCCTGCCACCGCTGGTCATCGCCCTGATGATCGGTTTGGGTTATCTCGGCTTCTGGGTCAGCGAACATTACGGCATCCGCAGCCTCAGCGAGAACGGCCAGCGTCAGCTGGAACTGCATGCCCGCGCCGTCGAGAGCGAAATCAGCAAGTACACCTACTTGCCCAGCCTGCTGGAACTCGAATCCAGTGTGTCAAAACTGCTGGACGACCCGTCACCGGAACACCGGCAGACGGTTAATGAATACCTTGAGGGCCTGAACCGGCGCAGCCGCAGTCGGGCCATCTACGTCATGGACACCACTGGCCGCGTCATGGCCACCAGCAACTGGCGCGACGTCGACAGTTACCTGGGCGAAGACCTGTCCTTTCGCGCCTACTTCCAGCACGCGGTACGCGGCCAGCCGGGGCGCTTCTACGGAATCGGCAGCACCAACGGCGAACCCGGTTATTACCTGGCCCACGGCCTAGAAGAACAAGGCAAGATCATCGGCGTCGCGGTGGTCAAGGTGCGGCTCGAAGCCATGGAGGAGCGCTGGCAGCGCGCGCGCCTGGAAGCCTTCGTCAGCGATGAGAACGGCATTATCATCCTCTCCAGCGACCCGGCACGACGGCTCAAGTCGGTCATCGCGCTCAGTGACGAAACCAAGGAAAAGCTCGCCCGCAGCCTGCAGTACTACTGGTTCCCGCTGAACGAGTTGCAACCGCTGGCGCGGGAAAAGCTGGCTGAGGGTGAGGAGAAATTGACCTTCCCCGCCAACAGTGAGGTGGCATCCGACCAGGAGGACATCAGCTACCTCTCGCAGACCCGCCCGCTCAGCGACACGCCGTGGAATTTCACCCTGCTCACCCCTCTGCAGGACTTGCGGCGGGAAGCGATCAACCAGGGGATCCTGGTGGCGGTCGCATTCGCGCTGGTGGCGTTCCTGCTGATCGCCTGGAACGAACGCCGCAAGGTCATCGCCACCCGCCTCGCTGCCCGGGAGGCCCTGCAGGAAGCCAACAATCAGCTGGAGCGTCGGATTACCGAACGCACCAGCGACCTGCGCGCCAGCAACGAACGACTCAAGGGCCAGATCCGTGAACGACGTCAGGCTGAAGAGACCTTGCGCCGAGCCCAGGATGAACTGGTGCAGGCGGGAAAACTGGCGGCCATCGGCCAGATGTCCACCAGCATCGCCCACGAACTCAACCAGCCGCTCGCCGCGTTGCGGACCCTGTCCGGCAATACCGTGCGGTTCCTTGAGCGCGGCCAGCTCGACGTCGCCACTACGAACCTCAAGACCATCAATGAATTGATCGACCGCATGGGCCGGATCACTGCCAGCTTGCGTTCGTTTGCCCGGCGTGGTGATGACAAGGGCCAGGCCAGTCTCGGCAAGGCCGTGGACGCTGCGCTGCAACTGCTCGGCGCGCGGTTGGAAAATGCACACCTGCAACTGCACCGCGAGTTCACTGATGTCCAGGTGCAGATCGACCAGACCCGCCTCGAGCAGATTCTGGTCAACCTGATCGGCAATGCCCTGGATGCCATGCAGGCCCAGCCATTGCCGCAACTGTGGCTCGAGGGTGAGCCGCACGACGGCAAATATCGCCTCAGGGTGCGCGACAACGGTCACGGCATCGACGCCGAGGCGCGCAAGCATCTGTTCGAACCTTTCTTCACCACCAAGCCCGGCGAACAGGGCCTGGGCCTCGGCCTGACCCTGTCCGCCAGCCTGGCCGCCGCCACTGGCGGGCACTTGGGTGTCGAACACCCGGCCAATGGTGGTACCTCCTTCGTCCTCAGTTTACCGTTGGTAAGCCCCCTTCACGCCGAGCCAATATGAACCACGAACTTAGTGTGCTGATCGTCGAAGACGACCCTCATGTGCTGCTGGGCTGCCAGCAGGCGCTGACCCTCGAGGACATTCCCTGCGAAGGCGTGGGCAGTGCAGAGGAAGCACTGGAGCGAGTCGGCGATAATTTTGCCGGGATTGTCATCAGCGATATCCGCCTGCCGGGCATCGACGGCCTGGAGCTGCTGACCCGACTCAAGAGCCGCGATCGCAGCCTGCCGGTGGTGCTGATTACCGGTCACGGCGACATCTCCATGGCGGTCGGCGCGATGCAAAAAGGCGCCTATGACTTCATGGAGAAACCCTTCTCCCCCGAGCGCCTGGTCGACGTCGCCCGTCGCGCCCTGGAGCAACGCAGCCTGGCGCGAGAGGTCTCCTCGCTACGTCGGCAACTGGCCGAACGCGACTCTCTGGAAGGCCGGATCATCGGCCGCTCGCCGGCCATGCAGAACCTGCGGGAATTGATCGCCAACGTCGCCGACACGTCGGCCAACGTGCTGATCGAAGGCGAGACCGGTACCGGCAAAGAACTGGTCGCGCGTTGCCTGCACGACTTCAGTCGGCGCCATACCCGGCAGTTTGTCGCGTTGAACTGCGGCGGCTTGCCGGAGAATCTGTTCGAGAGCGAGATCTTCGGCCACGAAGCCAATGCTTTTACCGGTGCGGGCAAACGCCGGATCGGCAAGATTGAACACGCTGACGGCGGCACGCTGTTCCTCGATGAAGTGGAAAGCATGCCGCTGCCGCTGCAAATCAAACTGCTGCGGGTGCTGCAGGAACGGACCCTGGAGCGCCTTGGTTCAAACCAGAGCGTGGCAGTGGACTGCCGGGTAATCGCGGCGACCAAATCCGATCTGGACGAATCGAGCAAAGCCGGCGAATTCCGCAGTGACCTGTATTACCGCCTGAACGTGGTGACCCTGGAACTGCCACCCCTGCGCGAACGTCGCGAAGACATCCTGCAACTGTTCGAGCACTTCCTGCAGCAGTCGTCCCTGCGCTTCGACCGCGCCGTACCGGACCTGGACAACCAGACGCTGTCGAACCTGATGAGCCATGACTGGCCGGGCAATGTGCGCGAATTGCGCAACGTTGCCGAACGCTTCGCCCTGGGTCTGCCGGCCTTCAAGAAGTCCGGCGCCAGCGGCAGCAATCAGGGCCTGGCGTTCGCCGAAGCGGTTGAAGCTTTCGAACGCAACTTGCTGGTGGATGCCTTGCAGCGCAGCGGCGGCAACCTGACCCAGGCGAGTCAGGAACTGGGCATGGCCAAGACCACACTGTTCGACAAAGTTAAAAAATACGGGTTGAGCCACTGATGGATCTGATTCTCAAGGCATCCCTGGGCGCTGCAGTGGTGCTGATCCTGGCCGCGCTGGCCAGGACCAAAAACTACTACATCGCCGGGCTGGTGCCGCTGTTCCCGACCTTTGCCCTGATCGCTCACTACATCGTCGGCAAGGGCCGGTCGCTGGATGATCTGAAGACCACCATCGTGTTTGGCATGTGGTCGATCATTCCCTACTTCATCTACCTCGCCACCTTGTACGTGATGGTGGACAAGATGCGCCTGGAGGCCTCACTGGCGGTAGCGGCGGTGGCCTGGCTGATTGCGGCCACCGTATTGGTCAGCGTGTGGGTGCGTTACCAAACCTGACCCATGCCCCCCCTTGTAGGAGTGAGCCTGCTCGCGATTGCGGTATGCCGGTCAATACCGGAAAGCCTGACACACCGCGATCGCGAGCAGGCTCACTCCTACAGGGGAAACCACATCGGTCCCTGAGTCAGAGAAGATTGTGTTCCACCACCGGATCAATCTGCGCCCAGTGCGAGGTGTCTTCGCGATGCGCCTGTAAATAGGGCAACACCGCCGCCAGCAATGGCGCCTTGAACGCCTCCTGGAAGCGATGAGCCAGACCCGGGATAAGCCTCAGCTGACTGCCGCGAATATGCGCCGCCAGGTGCACGCCATGCATCACTGGGAGCAGCGGATCAGCCGTGCCATGCACCACCAGGGTTGGCACTCGCAGCTGATTGAGCAGTGCGACCCGACTCGGCTCGGCGAGTATCGCCATGATCTGGCGCTTGACGCCCTCGGGGTTGAACGCCCGGTCATAGGACTGCGCCGCCTGTTGCAGCAGCACTTGGCGATCATCGCTGACAGACGGGCTGCCCAGCGCCGCCAGCAGGTCGGCCTGCTGTTCCAGCGCCGCCTCGCGATTGGCCGCACCGCGCCGCGCCAGCAACTGCACCAACCCGGCGCTGGGCGCCGGCAAGCCTTGGGCACCGGAACTGGTCATGATCAACGTCAGGCTTTCCACCCGTTGTGGCGCCATGGCCGCCATATGCTGGGCAATCATTCCACCCATGCTCGCGCCCAGCACGTGGAATTGCTCGATATGCAGGGCATCCATCAGGCCGAAGCCATCGTCCGCCATGTCCGTCAGGGAATAGGGCGCAGCTACCGGTAAGCCGAGTTTGTAGCGCAGCACTTCGAAGGTCAGGTTGGCCTCGACCGGCGCTTGCCGCCAGGTGGACAGTCCGACATCACGATTGTCATAACGGATCACCCGAAAGCCCTGCTGACACAGCGCGACCACGACCTCGTCGGGCCAGTGGATCAACTGCCCGCCCAGGCCCATGACCAGCAGCAATGCAGGATCCGAAGCGCGACCGATACTCTGGTACGCCAGGCTCACCTGGGCCAGGTCGGCCCGTTCGGTCGCAACATTGACATCACAACGAGACGCCGCAAAAGACGGCAGGCCAAACAACAACGCAGCCAGAAAGACCAATACACGCATGAAAAAACACCGAAACGCAGAACCCCAGTAGAGCGCGAGTTTGATGATATTTGCTCAGGCGCGCTGCCACAGTTGCGTGACAGTTTGATGAACAGCGCCCAACGGTCGATGCGGTAACTATGTAGTGCCAGGGTCAATCAGGATTTGCCTTAAATGACCGGCTCCCGAAGTGGATCGACCGCTTCTCGCACCGAGCACTGCTGCAATGACCGAAAAACTTGATTTTGAATTCTCTCCAGCGCCCGCCATCTTCACCCCCTCTTCATCCCCAATGCCCCTTCTGCGTGACACCAGCCTGTATTTCAGCGCGTCGGCACGCTGGCAAGAAAGTCGCCAGGGTTGGCTCGACTTGCTGGGCGCCACGCCGGGAATACGGGACACCATTGTTCATTTGCTCAAAAGTGAGCTGGATCTGGATGGGCAAAAAGCCGGCCTGCAGTTCGGCGCCTCGCCAGGACGTGCGCAACACTTCGTCAGCTTCACCGATGCCTGCGCTTTCGTTCTGCAACACCCGACGCTGGAGACCGCACTGGATCAGCAGTGTCAGGTCAGCGGTCTTGATCAAACACATGCCCTGGCGAAGTTGACTCCGATGCAGATGCTGGAGCGACTCAAGGACCTCGACCTGCTGCAGGCGCATTTGCTGCGCTGGCGCAACTTCTGGGAAGGCCGCGCCACCGGTACCGCAATATCCCGCCAGGCATGGACCATCCTGCACTACCGCAGCCATTTCGAAGCCGCCGCCCAGCTGGCATACGCTGAAAAAACCCTGACCAAGGAGCAGCTCGCGCCCCTGCTCTTGATCATTGATCCGCCGGCCACCGGCTTGACGCTAAAGGGTCTGCCCATCCACACCGAACAGCTTGCCCTGGTGCTGAGCAACCAGAGCCGGGTAAAACTCACCGGTGCATGGGTCATTACCGTGGGAGATTCGGCCAGTGTCACCAACCTGCTGTACCTGCCCAGTCGACCCGTGGCGATCCAGGCATTCAACCAGCGCAGCGACATGGAAGACTGGCTGGCACAGCAAGCCCTGGTGCCGATTGGGCTGCCCGTCGACAACCTGAGTTTCGAATACACCGCGCGCACGGATCCCCTGACGGTGGGTGCCAGCGACCTGCTGGCCGGGCGCCAACAGGCTCAGGTCAGCGCACTGCGTCATGGCTCACGGGGCAAATCCGGGCTGGCAGCCAATGGGGCGCGAGCGCTGGTTCAAGTTGAGCAGGTCGAGCAACAGACGCGCATCGCAAGCTTAATTGCTTCGCCCCCCAAACCAACCGCCGCCCCGGAGGAGATTACGCAGGCAGTGCAACCACTGTTCGGCAGTCTGTACCCCGACACCCTATTGGAAATGCGCCAGGCGGCATTGGCCAACCAGCGCGAAGCGCTGGAAAAACTGTTTGAAGAAACAGGCGACAGCGCAGGCCTGCAATCTTTCAAGGACCAGTTCAAGGCTCTGGAAAGCGCCGAAAAGGCCGCCGACCTGGCAGCGCATGACTTGCTACACCGCTCACGAACCCTGGACCTTGTCACCTTCCAGCGCGCCGTTACCGACCTGTACTGCGCCCACAAATCAGGACTGCGCGCTGAAGTCGCATTGCAAGTTGCCCTCAATCAACTGGACAGCGATGAACAGACCCTGCTGCTGGCTCTGCTGGATACTCCCGACGACCCCGGCACCGACCCCGTAGCGGCCAGCCTTACCCTGACGCTGACGCTGACGGAACAGGTCGCAGGCAAAACCACCGTCCACAGCCAGGAACTGGCGGGCGCGATTCTCATGACACGTGCCGACGCCCTTGCCGACGCCGCTTCCGCCCACAGCGTGCTGCTCTACTGGCCGGGTTCCGGTGGCGGCCTGCAACGTTTTGCCAATCGTCGAGAGCTTGAACAGGACTTATTGCGCATTTCCAACCCGGATTCCGGGATGACGCTGGCGCTGAGCAAAATCAGTGGTGACGCACTGCAATACGGCTTGAACCGACTCACCAGCGAATTTGAAGAACAGGCGGGCGAAATACGTCAGCGCCATGCCGATCCCGCCCAGTCTACCCAGCGTGCGGAACAGCTGGACATCCTGCGCAGGCGCACCCGTGCCCTGTTGCAAGTGCCAGTGCACGCAGCCAGAAACCTGGGCTTCGCGCACCTGCAGGAGCAGGAACGTAGCGGCACCCTCACCGCCAATATTCCCGACTGGCTGAAGAACCTGAGTGAAGACCATCGCCAGCGACTCAAACGCCTGATCAATGCGTACATCCAGTCGATGTATCGCAGCCACGAACTCATGAGCATCGCGCTTGAACCTCGAGACGACTTCACCCGAAAACACTTGAACGAACGTCTGCGCAAGGACTTTCTGGTGCAGGGCAATTTCAGCGTGACTCTCGACCTGCCCGATTCGGTGCGCGAGGAATATCACTTCGTCGAAGCTCCCGGGGCACCGGGGACGCCGAAGAAACTGGTGCTGGTCCCAAGTACCGCACGCAGCAAAATGACCCTCGAGGACCTGGCCCAGCACAACATCGATAACACCCCGTCGATGAGCCGGGAACCCCTGGTCCTGCGACTGGGATTCATGCAGGTGGCAGTGACTACCAACGTTGATTCCGAACGCCAGGCGCTGAAAAATGGAATCACCCTGGCTTACCTCAAGCGCGTGCTGCCGGAACTTGACCTGCCCGCAGCTTACGAAAAGCTGATCCGCAAGGCATTCCACGGAGGGGCCGACGAGTCAGCTTTCGTGGTCGAGCACCGCCGTGAAAGCCTCATCGAGCCCTGGCACCTGATGCTCCAGCTACAAGGTGAAACAGCGGTCCTGCAAAAGCACATCAGTGCTGATGATTTGCAGGTGCTGAAAATCGCCATGAGCGCCGATGCCGCCCAAGCCTGGAACGTTGACGGCAAGCGCATTGTTCTCCTGCCCGCATTCCTGGCCCCAGGTGGGAAGGACACACCCAACGAAGGTCCGGTGACCCTGGCGGGCGTCACTTTTGTCGAGGAGCAGGTTGGCGGCGCGACCCTTTTGTACACCCCCGACAGCCCCGATGAGCAGTTCCTGCGCCGCTTCGACAGCCTGGAACAGGCCCGCAAGGCCCTGTACAATCTATGCCTGCAAGACAAGTGGGCCAGCTACCTGGCAGGCCGGGCAATCCTGGGTGAAGTCGCCGCACATAAAAGCCGAATCACCCAGAGCCAGCTCAACAACTTTGACGCAATGATTGGCGTCGGCATCCGCTGGCCGGCGACCACCTCGTTGGCTGCTCACCTGCTCGACACGCACATGGGACGCCTGATCGAAGCCCATCGCGGTACCTCCCGCTCCAACGACGCGTTGTACATGGAGCGTTACGCCCTGAAGGGCCCGCGCGCCTTCAACTATATAAAAATGGCCCTGGGAGTCGTGCCGTACGTCGGCACCGTCATTTCCATCTACGATGCCTGGACCGATGCCAACAAAGCGGTAGCGGCCTTGCTGCGCGGAAAAATTGCCGAGGGCCTGTGCGAAATCGAATCGATGCTGACCTCACTGATCGACGCGACCATGGACCTGGTGCCCGGGGAAACGGCGTCATCGGCGCTGTCGCGCACGGCCCGTGCTCTAACCCGCGCGCGTCAGATAAAGAGGCTGGCCGGACACGCCAGTGCACTCAAGGCAACCTCGCTTCGCCACGCCGAACAGGTAGCGCAACGCTTTACCGGCTACGAGTATGAAAAGCCCATCTCGCTGTCCGGTCTGCAGCCGGCGACCCACGGGATCCATCACAACATCTACCGTCATGCGGACGGCGACTTCATCGTGCGCCAGGGGCGCATATTTCAGGTGGAACGCAGCGCAGATTCCCGTAACTGGCGCCTGAGTGGCAACAGTCAGAAAACCTACAAGCAGCCCCTCGCGCTCGATGAAGCCGGGCAATGGGATACTTACTACGGCGTCTACGGCGTCGCATTTGAAGGTGGTGGCCTTGGTGGTGGACAGGTAATGGGTCACCTGGCCGAGACGCTTGATCCGCTTTGGCCAGCGGTTATTCGTCAGCGGTTGCCACGCTGGTGGGTCGATCAGGTGTATCGGCGTCAAGGTCAGCTGGAAGACACCGCCGATAACCTTGCACGTCGCTTCAATACACAATGCAAGCAAACCGAAGCAGCGCTTGAACGGTACAGGGCCCGCAGCCCGGAACAGCGTTCCGCATTAGCACGAGAGGCGGAAAAGGCCTGTATTGCAGACATCGAACTGGGCATCCAGCGGTACGAGGCGCTGACCGAACTGCGCGGCTTGAGCAGCGGCAACAAGAAAACCACCGCCCTGCAGATGCGCAGTGATTGTGCCTGGCTGGTGACTGACCGGTACGTAAACCGCGTCCATATCACCGGCGGTCGAATTACTGCCTTGGTGGATGAAGCTGATGCGCTGTCGGCCCGCCTGGATATCGTAGCGACGGGCAATCTCGACGAGTACCTGGGCATACTCGAAGAGCTGCGCAACGTGCGGGTGCAGATCGTGCGCGAAATGGATCTCATTGACGAGCTGATGGCCAAGATGAACCAATGGTTTGGCGAAATCATTGCGCCCAAGAAAAACCGCGTCAAACCTACCCAGAACGAGACCGTATTCTCCGATCTGAAACAATCGGTGGAATTAATCAATCAGCGTTCCAGCGAAGCCAAGGTGCTGATTGTAAAAACCGGACATCTGCTGGAAATGGTCAAGCGTGTTGGCACCACCAGCGACATGTCCTGGGTTGACCTGCAGCGCCAGACCCGCCCCATACGCTCCCGATTCGAGCGCGCCCTGCTCGCGCAATTCGGGCTGACGGAAGCAGCAGCCTCTCGCGCACAGCGCAACCAGATACTTGCAGACTGCGTGGAGTCTTACGCCAAATATCGCCGAGGCATGCAGGCATGGACCAGTGGCTATCCCCAGCATTTCCACCTGGACGTCGTCGAACCTCTGCTGAACAACATCGAGAAACTCTCCGAGCGCGCGCGTAAGGGCCTGGATAAGCCCGCTGCCGATAGACCGGCCGGCCAGCACACGCAAAAAATCTTCACCACCGAAGACGGCCAGTTGCTGATCGGCGTCGAACGTTGGGAGCCTACCACCCAGAGGCATCAATACACCCTCACAGGAACGGGGGGGCACGTGGAAATCTGGGAACAGTCCAGCCCCGGTAAATTCCGCCTGCTGAACCCTCAGCCGGCCGTACCCCAATCCCCTCCCAGGGATCTGCAGGCTCTGGTGACTGATGCCCGCAACCGCCTGGATTCCCAGGCGACCTATCAAACCAGAGTGCAGTCTTATGCCGACAAAGACATGCTGCCGGTGGACCTTGAACACATGATGCTCAGCGAGGCGGAGGAGCTTGCTCGCCGTGCCGCAGCCATCGAGGAGATTGCCCCGGGCAACGAACTGATCCCGCAACTGCGGGCCAGGGCTGCCGAATTGAAACTCACCGGACGCTCAATGCGCACCCGGCAGTCGCTGCGCAGCAAAAAACCCACCGATGGCATGCTCGACGATCTGGTCCGCCAGAACGCGGTGGAAATTCGCAAAACCCAACCGATCAAACACCTTGGAAAACGTCGCGACGGTCGGAACGACTACATGCAGGAGTACGAAGTACGAGACCTGCAGCAAACACCGCCGACATTGTTATGGTATGCGCACTTCCATTACACCCGGGCTGCGCCGGTTTTCACCGAGTTCGAAAAAGCTCACTTGAAGTTACCGGAGCACCGGTTCCTGACCCATGCCGACGACGCCGAGTTGCCCTACTCCGATATAGGCAAACAATCGGCTGCGCTCGTGCACTTCGAAAACCTCTGAGACGCAAAGAGGAGCGGGATGGCCCGCTCCTCTTATGGTTTATGCCAATTGACTGCGCAGCTGCCGTGCCGCCGCCACCATATTTACCAGTGCTGCCTCGGTCTCCGGCCACGCGCGGGTCTTCAATCCGCAATCAGGATTGACCCAGAGCCGCTCGGCCGGAATCCGTGCGGCCGCCTTGCGCAGCAAGCTGATCATCTCAGCGGTATCCGGCACTCGCGGCGAGTGAATGTCATAGACACCCGGGCCGATATCATTGGGGTAGTCGAACGCCTCAAAGGCTTCCAGCAACTCCATGTCCGAGCGCGAGGTTTCTATGGTTATCACATCGGCATCCATCGACGCGATGGCCTGGATAACATCGTTGAATTCGCTGTAGCACATGTGGGTGTGGATCTGGGTCTCGTCGCGCACTCCGGAAGCGGTCAGGCGGAACGCTTCAACCGCCCATTCCAGGTACTCCTGCCATTGCGCCTGGCGCAGAGGCAGGCCTTCGCGGAACGCCGCTTCATCGATTTGCACTATCTTGATGCCGGCTTTTTCCAGGTCCACCACCTCGTCACGCAGGGCCAGGGCCAATTGTCGGGCCTGCACTTTGCGCGAGACGTCTTCCCGGGGGAACGACCACATCAGCATGGTCACGGGGCCAGTCAGCATGCCCTTCATCACCTTGTCGGTCAGGCTTTGCGCATAGGTGATCCAGTCCACCGTCATGGCGCGGGGGCGGCTCAGGTCGCCATAGATGATCGCGGGTTTCACGCAACGTGAACCATAACTCTGCACCCAACCGAACCGGGTGAAGAGATACCCCTCAAGCTGCTCGGCGAAGTACTCGACCATGTCGTTGCGTTCGGCTTCACCGTGTACCAGCACGTCCAGGCCCAGACGCTCCTGGACTTGCACCGCATGCCGGATTTCGCTGTGCATCGCATCGGTGTAGTCGTTGGCCGACAGCTTGCCTTGCTTGAAGGCCTGGCGCGCGAGACGGATCGAGCCGGTCTGCGGGAATGAGCCGATAGTGGTCGTCGGGAATGCCGGCAACTGCAGACGGGCACGCTGTTGTTCAATGCGCTGGGCAAACGGCGATTGACGCTGGCTGTCAGTGGCCGCTACCGCCGCAACACGGGCCTGCACTTGCGCCTTGTGGATTCGCGGCGACTCGGCGCGACTCGCGGCAATGGCATTGCTTTCGGCCAACGCGGCTCGCACCTTGGGCGCTTGTGGGTCGTTCAGCGCATCACGCAATACGGCGATCTCGCCGCACTTCTGCACGGCAAATGCCAACCAGCTTTTCAGTTCCGGATCGAGTTTGTCTTCGCGATCCAGATCCACCGGGCTGTGCAGCAGAGAACACGAACTGCTGACCCACAGGTTGTCGCCGAAACGCTCTTGGGCCGGTTGCAGTTGCGCCAGCACCGACTCCAGCTCGCAGCGCCAGACATTGCGCCCGTTCACCAGGCCCACTGAGAGGATTTTGTAGGTTGGCAGGCGATCCAGTACCTGGCCCAGTTGATCCGGCGCACGCACGGCGTCGATATGCAGGCCGTGCACCGGCAGGCCGACTGCCAGGCCGAGGTTGTCTTGCAGCCCGCTGAAGTAAGTCGCCAGGAGTTTTTTCAGCGGCGAGTACTGGAGGATGTGATAGGCGCGTTCAAACGCACTTTTCCACGCCTGCGGCAGGTCCAGGGTCAGAATCGGTTCGTCGATCTGCACCCATTCCACGCCTTGGGCGGCAAGGCGACTGAGGATTTCGTTGTAGACCGGCAACAGGCGTTCAAGCAAATCGAGCCTGTCGAAGTCATCTCCTTTGGCTTTGCCCAGCCACAGGTAGGTCAGCGGGCCGATGATGACCGGCTTGACGGAGTGGCCGAGCGCCAGAGCTTCGTCGACTTCATTGAACAATTGCTCCCAGCTGAGTTTGAACTGCTGATCGGCGCTGAACTCAGGGACCAGGTAGTGGTAGTTGGTATCGAACCACTTGGTCAGTTCCTGGGCGTATTGCGTCTTCCCGTGCTCGCCGCCGCAGCAGCTGGCAGTGGCGCCGCGGGCCATGGCGAACAGGGTGTCGAGGGTCGGCAGGCCGTTCTCGTCCTTGGCACTGTCGAAACGTTGCGGGATCACGCCGAAGGTCAGGGAATGAGTCAACACCTGGTCATACCAGGCGAAGTCGCCGACCGGCAGCAAGTCGATGCCGGCATCTTTTTGCAATTGCCAATGGGTAGCGCGCAACTGGCGGCCGACGCTTTGCAGCGCGGCCTGGTCGAGGTCGCCCTTCCAATAGGATTCAAGGGCTTTTTTCAGTTCGCGGTCTGCGCCGATGCGGGGGAAACCAAGGGTGTGCGCCAATGCCATGGTGAATGCTCTCTATCAAAGGGGTGCAAAACATGGCGCTATTGTCGACAGCCAGGCCAACATGAGACAAACTCAACCTTTTCGTGTTGATCACAAGTTTTCCTCATGGAGCCCCCCCGGTGCTTGAAATACGCCACCTGAAAACCCTGCACGCCCTGCGCGAAGCCGACAGCCTGGTCGATGCGGCCGACCGCCTGCACCTGACTCAGTCGGCCTTGTCTCACCAGTTCAAGGAGCTGGAAGAGCGCATGGGCATGCCGCTGTTCGTGCGCAAAACCAAGCCCGTACGCTTTACCAGCGCAGGTTTGCGCCTGCTGCAATTGGCCGATGCTACGTTGCCGCTGTTGCGTGGCGCCGAACGCGACATCGCCCGGCTGGCGGGGGGCACGGCGGGACGCTTGCACATGGCAATCGAATGCCACAGTTGCTTCCAGTGGCTGATGCCGACCATCGACCAGTTCCGCGATGCGTGGCCGGAAGTCGAACTGGACCTGGCTTCGGGGTTTTCTTTCGCCCCGCTGCCGGCCCTGGCGCGCGGCGATCTGGACCTGGTGGTGACGTCGGACCCGCTGGAGCTGGCGGGCATCACCTATGTGCCGCTGTTCACCTACGAGGCAATGCTCGCTGTCGCCAACCAGCACCGTCTGGCCAGCAAGGCTTACATTGTTCCCGAAGACCTGATCAGTGAAACCCTGATCACCTACCCGGTGGAACGTGACCGGCTGGACATCTTCACTCGCTTCCTGGAGCCGGCAGATATCGAGCCGGCACAGGTTCGCACCTCGGAACTCACGGTGATGATGATGCAATTGGTGGCCAGCGGCCGTGGCGTGTGCGGCATGCCCCACTGGGCGCTGCATGAATACAGCTCAAGGGGTTATGTGAAAGCCAAGCGGCTTGGCGAGAAAGGTTTGTTCGCGACGCTGTATGCGGGAATTCGTGCGGACATGCTGGACGCACCCTACATGCGCGACTTTTTGCTGACGGCCAAAGACACCTCGTTCTCGACCCTGGATGGGGTCAGCGCGGTTCGGTAGTCGGGGTACAGCTGGCTGAATTGAGCTGGCTGAACTGCAACTGCATCTGCAACTGCAACTGCACTGCAGAACTGAACTGAACTGAACTGAACTCAACACTGTGGGAGCAAAGCTTGCTCGCGATGGCGATCTTATTGGCCCCATCGCGGGCAAGCCTTGCTCCCACAGTTTCCACAGTTTCCACAGTTCCACAGTTCCACAGCTCCACAGCTCCACAGCTCCACAGTTCCCATAGTCCCAGCTATCTTCAATTCTTCAAGCCGCCTTGCGCTGCTCCAGCATCAACCGCACCGCCAGCGCAGCCAACACAAACCCCATGAAATAACGCTGCACCGCCAGCCAGGTCGGGTTGTTGACGAACCAGGAAGCAATGCCCGCGGCAAACACCGCAATCAGCAAGTTGACGCAGAAACTCACGCTGATCTGGGTCAGCCCCAGCACGACACTTTGAGTGAACACGGAGCCATGTTCAGGCGAGATGAACTGCGGGAACACCGACAGATAAAACACCGCAATCTTCGGGTTCAGGGCGCTGGTCAAAAAGCCCATGGTCACCAGTTTTCGCGCCGAGTCCGGCGGCAGCTGCTGCGCTTCGAACGGTGATCGCGCGCCCGGCCGCACCGCTTGCCAGGCCAGCCACAGCAGGTACAGCGCGCCCGCCCACTTCAGCACTTCGTAAGCCAACGGCACCGCGAGAAATACTGCCGTCAGGCCCGCCGCCGCAGCGAACAGGTGCACGAAGAATCCCGCCACCACTCCCAGCAAGGAAACCACACCGGCCTTACGCCCCTGGCAGATGGAGCGAGAGATCAGGTAGATCATGTTTGGCCCCGGCGTGAGCACCATCAGCAACGCGGCGGCGGCAAAAATCAGCAGCTCTTGAAGTGGAATCATGGGCAATCCTTCGACCGTAAAAGATCAGGCAGTCGCGATGACCGAGGCTCGATAAAACGGCAGGATCAGCTCTCGTGTCAATGGCGCCAACATGACCTCGCCATCGGTGGCCGGGTCGATCCAGATGACCTCCTCAATTTCCGCCGCTGGCGACACGTCTGCGGCAATCGTCAGCTGGAACAACTCTGCCTGTACGACAAAACCCGGCTCGTTGGCCGCCGGGGCGCTGAACTGGCCAAGGTAGGCCACGTGCGCAGGATCGATCCGCAGCCCCAACTCCTCTTCCAGCTCCCGCACCAGCGCGTGCACCGGCAACTCATCGGCTTCGATCTTGCCGCCGGGTTGCATGAACGCTGTGGTCCCGCGTTTGCGTACCAGTAGCGTGCGCCCATCCGGGCCGATCAGCAGCGCCGCGGCGATGTGGATAACGCGGTCGGTTGAATTAACCGTCATGAAGGAGATCCTGCCCTGGAAAAAAGCGCAAGGATACAGGTCCGCCAAGCGGTTCCCAATCGATCAGTGCAGGGCCTGTGCACCCGCTTGCACTTCACCACCGCTAGCCGCCGGCTCCTGCGGGACCTTTACAAAGATGCTGTACTTCGCCCCTTCCATGGCTTCAAAAGCAATGAGCTTCTCTACCAGAGCCCCGTTCAATACCTTGCCGGCATTGAGCAGCAGCATGCCATTGTCGGCATTGAGGTTGCGCGCCAGGATCATGCCTGCTGCCACGTCGCGAGTGGTCAGCACCTTGACCGCAGGGTCGGCCAGCGAGACATCGCTCTGGTAGGCGGCACACACCTGGATGAAATCTTCCACCATCTCGGGGTCGTACAGCCGTCCGGCGTAGTTACGGATATACACCAGGGCCTCATCGCTGTTCATCTGCCGCTCCAGAATCAACCCGCGTTGCAACTCGATGAAATCCACTGCCAGTTTCAGCAACCGCGACCCAAAGGGAATTGCCTCGCCCTTGAGCCGGTCGGGGAAACCGTTGCCATCCCAGCGCTCCTGATGGTGAAGGATCAGGCGGGCCGCATCCTTCATCGGGTCGAGGGTCATCAGCAACGTCTCGCTCTGTTTCGGATAACCGCGATAACGTTCGCGGTCGTTGTGATGCAGCAGATCCGCCGGAGCGGTCATCATGCTGTCGGTCCAGCTCAACTTGCCGATGTTGTAGAGCGCCGCGGCCATGGCCAGGTCGCGACCGCTGCTTTCATCCACGCCGTGACGGTTACAGTACACCCGCACCAGGTCGATAATCTGGCGATTAGTCTGCTTGGCCGCAGGCAAGCGCAAATTGGCCAGCAGCGAAAACACTTCGGTGCCGGTGACATAGCTGCGCTTGAGCTCTTCGTACGCCAGGTCGAGCATATCGGCGGTCTGCTGCAGTTCGGCAGTGCGTGCAGCCACATGTTTTTCCAAGGTGGCATTGAGTCGCTTCAACTGCTCATTCTGCTCATCGGTCTCCTGCACCAGGCGCAGGCGTTCGCGCTCCGAGTGCTGGTAGGCGAGCGATTGGCGCAAGGTCAGCAGCAGTTCTTCATCGTGCCAGGGTTTGCTGATGTAACGGTGAATCTGCCCTTCGTTGATCGCCTTGATGATGGCCGCTGGGTCGGCGTAACCGGTGAGCATGATTCGCGTGGTCTGGGGATAAAGCTGATAGACCTGCGCCAGCAACGTGGCGCCGTCCATGTTCGGCATGCGGGCGTCGCTCATCACCAGGTCGATGGGCTGCTGCGCCATGATCTCCAGTGCCTGGGCACCACTGGTCGCTAATAACACATCGTAGGGTTGGCCGCGCAGGAGGCGGCGCAGGCTGTTGAGGATCGACTCCTCATCATCAACCAGCAGCACCTTGGGTTTGTGACTCAAAGTGGTGGGGAGTTGCTCATCCATGGCGTCATCTCAGGTGAAACTGCTGTATTGCCGGGTCCGGACGGGCCGGGCATCGCCAAAATTCGGAGTCTGGCCTACAGGCTAGATGAAATTGAGCCCCTTCCGGCAAATGATTTCAGTGCAACTGCGCGAAGTACCCGCAAGAGGTCTATGCTCAGGGGACTCGGATCCATTATCTGTACGTTCGGCCAGGTGATCAGGGAAAGGATACCCCTCCTATGAGCACACCCCACGAAACCGTTGCCGGCCCCTGCGAATGTCAATGACGACAGTGCTGGCCAAGGCCAACCGGCGCATCCTGATCATCGACGATGCACCGTCTATTCATGCGGATTTCCGCAAGATCCTCTCTCCCGCCAGCGACGACGAACTGACCCTGGCCGACACCGAGGAAGCGCTATTCGGCACGCAGCCAGTGGAGCGCCTGACGTTCCAGCTCGACTCGGCCTATCAAGGCCAGGAAGCCCTGGCGCGGGTCCAACAGGCGTTGGTCGAGGGGCGACCTTACGCCATGGCGTTCATCGACATGCGCATGCCGCCGGGCTGGGACGGCCTGGAAACCATCGAACGATTGTGGAAGGCCGACCCCAACCTGCAGATCGCCCTGTGCACGGCGTACTCCGACTACAGCTGGGAAGACATGGCCGAAAGGCTGGAATTCGGCGACCAGTTGCTGGTACTGAAAAAACCCTTCGACAGCCTGGAAATCCGCCAGATGGCCAGCGCCATGACCTGGAAATGGCAGATGGCCCAGGACGCGGCATTAAAAGTCTTGAGCCTGGAGCAGACCATCGAGGCGCGGGTGCACGAACTGCTCAAGGTCTCGCACCTGCTGCAGTACGACGTCCTCACTGAATTACCCAACAGCACGTTGCTGGGAGACCGCCTGAACCAGTCATTGGCCCTGTCCCGGCGCCATGACAAACAACTGGCGGTGATGTTCTTCGGGCTCGACCGCTTCAAGCGCATCAACAATGCCCTGGGCCATCCAGCCGGCGACGAGATGCTCCAGCGGGTCGGGCGCAACGTGGTGGCGGCAGTGCGTGAGTCCGACTCGGTGTTTCGCTATGGCTCCGATGAGTTCGTGGTGATCCTCGCTGACATTCGCCACCCTCAGCAGACCAAGGGCATCGCCGAGAAACTCTTGAACGCGATTCGCGCCCCCCAGCACATCGCCGGCCACGACCTGAGCGTCACCGCCAGCCTCGGTATCAGCATCTATCCCGACGACGGCTTTGATGCCGTTTCGCTGATCAAAAAAGCCGAAACCGCGATGCGCAACGTCAAGGAGACCGCTCCGGACAGCTACCGCTTTTTCATCGAAGAAATGAACCAGCGTGCCCGGGACCAGCAAAGCATGGAGACCGGCATCCGCCTGGCGCTGGCGCGCAATGAATTTGTCCTGCACTACCAACCCAAGCTCGACCTTCGCAGTGGCCAGGTGGTCGGCGCCGAGGCGTTGATCCGCTGGCACAAGCCGGGCCATGGCCTGGTCTATCCATCGGCATTCATCGAAGTCGCGGAAGACAGTGGCCTGATCGTCCAACTAAGCAAATGGGTCCTGGCCGAAGCCTGCCGGCAAAGCTGCGCGTGGCGAGCAGCCGGGCTGCCGCCGATCTGCGTGGCGGTGAACATGTCGGCGATCGATTTCCGTCAACGGGATTTCGTCGATGGCATTGAACAGATCCTCGCACAAACCGGCATGGACCCAGCCCTTCTGGAGCTGGAGATCACCGAAAGCGTGCTGATGCAAAACATCGACTCCACCGTCACCTCCCTGCAGCGGATCAAAGCCCTGGGTGTGCGCCTGGCCATCGACGACTTCGGCACCGGTTACTCCAGCCTGAGTTACTTGCGGCGCTTTCCCATCGACGTCCTGAAAATCGACCAGTCATTCATTCACGGCTTGTGCAGCGACAGCAACGACGCAGCCCTGGTCAGCGCGATCATCAGCCTGGGGCGCAGCCTCAAGTTGACCATCATTGCCGAAGGGGTGGAAACCGCCGAACAACTGGCCTTCCTCAAGGCCCAGCACTGTGAGGAAGTCCAGGGCCACTACTTCAGCAAAGCGGTGGAGCCCGAGGTATTCGTGCGCTACGTGGAGTCGCTGAGGCGCGCCTTGTCGACCACCTCGTGAACTTCCTCCAACGACACTCAGGCCAAGCGCTAAGGAAACATCAGATGTCGTTCCGCTTTCTCCACCTGCTGCTGGTGCCCGCGCTCGGGGCGTGCCTGAGCGCCGCGGCGGCACCGCTGGACGAACCGCTCAAACCCCTGCCGGCGGTGCCTCAGCAGGATGCGCAGCGGGTAGCGCTGGGTCGCCAGCTGTTCAACGAAACGCGTCTGTCGGTCAATGGTGCCCTGACCTGTGCCAGCTGCCATCAATTGGCCAAGGGCGGCGCCGACAACAAGGCCTTCTCGATCGGCTTCGCCGGTCTGCCGGTGGCGATCAACACCCCCAGCGTTCTCAACGCCAGCCTGAATTTCCGGCAGTTCTGGAATGGTCGCGCGGACTCCCTGGAAGCGCAGATCCACGAAGTCGTCCAGAGCCCCAGCGAGATGGGTAGCAACTGGCAACACGTGGTGCAGACCCTATCCGCCGACGCGACTTACCGCACTTCATTTGCCAACGCCTACCCGGACGGAGTGACCATGGAAAACGTGCAGGACGCCCTGGCCACTTACGAGCGAACGCTGATCAGCAGCAACTCACGATTCGACCAGTACTTGCTGGGCGACACGCAGATCCTCAGCCGCGAGGAGAAATACGGCTATCAGCGTTTCAAGGAGTACGGCTGCATCGCCTGTCACCAGGGGGTGAACATCGGCGGCAACATGTACCAGAAGTTCGGTGTCATGGGCGATTACTTCCAGGTGCGGGGCAACCCTTCGGAGTCCGACCTGGGACGTTACCTGGTGACCCGTGACGAAGAGGATCGCAACGTGTTCAAGGTGCCCAGCCTGCGCAACGTCGCAGTCACTGCACCGTACTTTCACGACGGTTCGGCCGCCACGCTCGAAGAGGCGGTGGACGTGATGTTCAAGTTCCAGCTCGGGCGCATTCCTTCCGCCGAGGACAAAACCCTGATCATCAAATTCCTCAAGACCCTGACCGGTGAATGGGAGGGTAAGCCTTTATGAGACTGTCCTACCGACGCAACATGACCCTGCTGGGCATCGTCGCCCTGCTGCTGGCCTCGACGCTGCTGTTCCTGTACCTCAAGTCCAGCAAGGACCAGACCACGACCTACGCCGAATCGCGGGATTTGATTGGCCGCATCAAACAACTGAACGCTCAGTGGGAAACCGAGATTCTCAAGGCCCGCATCGCCATCAGCCACAACTACGACCCGCTGGTGTCGCCGCTCACCGAGATGAACCAGCTCTGGCAACGATTCGATTCGATGGAGTCGAGCCACGGCCGCAATGACTCGGTCGCCTGGCGCACCAGCCATGATGCCTTCCTCAAGGACCTCAAGGAGAAAACTCGCCTGGTCGAACAATTCAAGTCGCACAACGCCGTGTTGCGTAACTCACTGGCGTTCCTGCCCACCGCCGAGGACGACATCCAGGGGCAACTGGCCGAGCTGGTGGATGGCGACAAATTGCAGCTGCAGAACATCGCCACCGACACTTATGACCTGCTGCTCAGCAGCCTGGAATTCGCCCAGGTCACCTCTGATGACAAGGCTGCCGACATCCTGCTCGGCATGAACAAACTGAAGGTCAACAAAGAACGGCTGCCCGAGCAGTTCCACAGCCCGATCGACATCCTCAGCAATCACATCTCATTGATCCTGCGCGAACAACCGCTGGTCAACGAGCTGCTGCAAAACATCGAAGCGATTCCCGTGGCCGAACGCCTGGACGACATTACCGACCTGCTCAATACCGACCAGCAAAAAACCGAGGCAGTCGACCAGCGCTACCACTTCTCCATGCTGGTCTTTTCGGTGCTGCTGGTGCTGTTCCTGGTGTACCTGGCCATTCACCTGATGCGCAGCTTCATGGTGATCCAGCGAGTCAACCAGGCCCTGGAAGCCGCCAATGACGACCTCGAATGGCGGGTCGAAGAGCGCACCCGTGAACTGCGCGATACCCAGAGTGAACTGCTCGACACTGCACGCCAGGCCGGGATGGCCGAGATCGCCACCAACGTGTTGCACAACGTCGGCAACGTGCTCAACAGCGTCAACATTTCCGCCGACCTGGTGACCCGCAAACTGCGCGCCAGCAAGGCCCAGGGCTTGGCCAAGGCAATGCAGCTGATCAACGATCACCCTGGGGACCTGGGCACCTTCCTGACCCAGGACCCCAAGGGCAAATTGCTCCCCGGTTACCTCAATCAGCTGGTGGAAGCGATTGCCCTGGAACAACAGGGCATGAGCGAGGAGCTGGCGCAGTTGACCAAGAGTGTTGACCACATCAAGGACATCGTCGCCACTCAGCAATCCTATGCAGGCGCCAACAGCCTGATGGAACCGTTGTACATCAGCGAATTGCTCGAAGACGCCCTGCGCATGAATGCCGGCGCCCTGACCCGGCATCAGGTCACGGTGGTCAAGGAGTACAGCGCAGTACCGCAAGTCATGGGTGACAAGCACCGGTTGCTGCTGATCCTGATCAACCTGATCAGCAACGCCAAATACGCCATGTCGGACCTGAGTAATCGAGCGCGGCAAATGACCCTGGCGGTAAAAATCGTCGATGACAAAACCCTGCAAGTCAGCGTCAAGGACGACGGCGAAGGCATCGCCGAGGAAAACATGACTCGAATATTTGCCCACGGCTTCACCACCCGCAAGGAAGGTCATGGTTTCGGCCTGCACAGTTGCGCCCTCGCCGCCATCGAGATGAATGGCCACCTCACCGCCCACAGTGACGGCCCGGGCAAAGGCGCCCTGTTCACCTTGCAGATCCCGCTGCACGTCGTCCCGGAGCCCGCATGAGCGAGGGTCTGAACCGGCGCATCCTGTTGATCGACGACACACCGTCCATCCACGTGGATTTTCGCAAGATCCTCCTGCCTCCCCCGGTGCAGACCGTCGAGCTGGACGAAATGGAAGCCACCTTGTTCGGCGGTGCAACCAAAACGACCCGCGAGCCGCTTGAGCTGGACTCGGCCTATGGCGGGCAGGAAGGCCTGGGGAAACTGCAGTGGGCGCTGCAGCAACAGCGCCCCTACGCCCTGGCCTTCGTCGACATGCGCATGCCCGAAGGCTGGGACGGCGCGCAGACCATCGAGCAGCTGTGGCAGGCCGACCCGCGCCTGCAAGTGGTGGTCTGCACCGCCTACTCTGATTATTCCTGGGATGAACTGCTCGACCGCCTGCAGGCCCATGACCGGGTACTGATTCTGAAAAAACCGTTCGACAATATTGAAGTGCAGCAGATGGCCAACACCCTGCTGGCCAAATGGGACATGACCGAGCGCGCCAGCTTGCAGATGAACCATCTCGAGCATCTGGTGCAGCAGGAAGTCGACGAGCGCAAACAGCTCGAATCACAACTGGTGCAATCGGAAAAACTCGCTTCGCTGGGCCAGCTCGCCGCTGGAGTTGCCCATGAAATCAACAACCCCATCGGCTTCATCTCATCCAACCTCGGCACGCTCGATAACTACTTCCAGCAACTGCAGGCAATGCTCGACGCCTACCGGCAGGCGGAGTCCTCGATCGAATCCGCTGAGTGCGCCGAACGCCTGCAGCAGTTGCGTGAACGGATTGAACTGGACTTCCTGAGCGAGGACATTCCGCTACTGATCAAGGAGTCCAAGGACGGCATCAGCCGGGTCGGCCAGATCGTCAAGGACCTCAAGGATTTTTCCCGGGTGGACTCCAACCTGGAATGGCAGTGGAGCAACCTGCAGCAGGGCATCGAGTCGACCCTGAACATCGTCGCCAACGAGCTCAAGTACAAGGCCGATGTGCTCAAGGACTATCAGGTGCTGCCCGATATCGAGTGCCTGCCCTCACAAATCAACCAAGTGATCATGAACCTGATCGTCAATGCCTCCCAGGCGATCGGCCCGGAACGCGGCACCCTCACCTTGCGCACCGGGCATGCTGCACAATCGGTATGGATCGAAGTGCAAGACACCGGCTCCGGCATTGCCCCGCAGGACTTGCAGAAGATCTTCGACCCGTTTTTCACCACCAAACCCGTGGGCCAGGGCACCGGACTGGGATTGTCCTTGTCTTACGGCATCATCAAGAAGCATCGGGGAGATATCACCGTTCGCAGTGAAGTGGGCGTGGGCACCACGTTTCGGGTCGAGCTACCCATTCGCCAGACCAGCCAGGTCACGTGAAGTGGCGTCAGCGGCTACCAACGCAAAGCCTTGATCGGTCGCGGCTCCTTGATGACGATAAACCCGTAATCGCCGATCAGGTAAATCCGGTAGTACTGGCTGTCCACCAACGCCGGGTAGTCCTGGTACCCCACGCGCGTGGCATTGCGTCGTTCCTTTTCGGCGACCACGTTGGTAATGCCCACGCTCGGCAGGTTCTCGGCCAGCATGTAGAAGTCGATGTTGAGGAGGTAATGCAGTACCGGCATCTGTCTGAACGAACCTGCGGCAGCGGTCAGCCAGTAGTCGGAATAGGTCACTGACAGGTAGATGCGCTTGGCTTCGCGCAGCTGGCGATGGGCGTTGATGTCGTGTTCGAGGCTGGCCAGCGCATTGGCGGTGAAGGCTTTCTGTACAGTCAGCACCCTGCCGTAGGCGTAGGACAGCGACAGCATCGCCAGCAGTGGCAACGCCAGCAGCAGCGGCAGATGCCGGTGCAGCCGCGCCAATGCCAGGTGGCTGAGGTAGAACAACAGCACCAGCAGCACGGCGAACCCCATCAGGGTTCTGGCGCCTTCGTTGAAGTCGCGAAAGAACAAGGCCATGCCCGATACCAGCAGGGTCACAAGGGGCAACGTCAGCAGGCAAACCAGGCCAACCACCAGGCGTTTCGCTGCGCTGTCCGGACGCCGGTAAATTTCCCGTCCCAACCGCACCGCCCCCGCTACCGCACACAGCAGCAACCCGGCGAACACCCAGCTGAAGCCACCATGAAACAGCAGCTGCACTTTCTCCAACACCCGGCCAATATTGATCAGTAGCTGCAGCCAGGGGTCGGCGTCCAGATTTAACAACAGGGTGCGATTGTGCTGGGTAAACGGATAGGCAGTGACGCTGTAGATCAAGGCACCGAGGGTCGCCTGGGCGATTTTCCAACCCATCAGGTCGCGCCATTGCGGCCATTCCAGCTGGTCACTGGCAGCCCTCAGGACTTCAAGGCAGCACAAGCCGAGGAACACATTGAAGCTGACCTGATACAGCCCCAACCCCAGCGCTACAAGAGCGGCCGGCACCAGCCATTGCAGGATGCGCGAGGGGTGGCGAAAACTGATCGCATAAATGACTGCCACCATGCTCAACGCCATGGCGGGGCCGTCGTATTGATAAGACAGGTTCTGCAGGAAAAACGGGTTGTACCACAGCGGCAACACCACCAGGCAATTGGCAACCGTGGGCTCGCGCCAGTAGTGAAACGTCAGGCTGGTCAACGCCCAAGTCATGGCCAGCGCAGCGAGCAACAGTGGCAAGGGGAAGATATTCGGCGCGGCGTGGCTGAAGGTCAGCAGGTTGTAGAACAGATCAGTGAACAAGCGTCCCTGCCCTGCCCATTCCGTACCGCCCGACAACGCGCGCCAGTTGTCATCGATGTAGCGGTAGTCGGCGAGGATCAGCGGCAGCGCATACACCAGCGTCGCCACTAGGAATAACCGCCACACCTGGCGTCGCCCCAGTTCCCGAGTCAGAGCGTCACGCCAGCGGCCCATTTAAAGACCACGCCCCTGCCTGGCGCCAACGATGTCCTTGATCACGTACCGCGGGCGATGCTTGGCCTCGATGTAGATGCGACCTACGTACTCGCCGAGGATGCCGATGCCGATCAGCTGCACGCCCCCGAGAAACAGAATGGCGGTCATCAGCGAGGGGTAACCCGGCACGCTGTTACCGAAGAAGATCTTGTCCAGCACCATGTAGACCGCATATAACACGGCAAAAATCGAAATGGCGCCACCGATATAGGTCCACAGGCGCAGCGGCACGGTACTGAACGAGGTCACCCCCTCCAGCGCCAGGTTCCATAGTTTCCAGCCGTTGAATTTGCTGCTGCCGGCCACCCGCGAAGCGCGCTCATACTCCACCACCACGGTGTTGAAACCGGCCCAGGACAGCACGCCTTTCATGAACAGCTGATGCTCTGGCAGCGCACGAATCACGTCGACGACCTTGCGATCCATCAGCCGGAAATCGCCGACATTTTCTTCGATGCGGGTGTAGGAAATACGATTGAGCAGATGATAGAAAAGCGTCGCGCTGTGGCGTTTCATATAGCTGTCGGCGCTGCGATCGCGGCGCTTGGCAAGCACCACATCGGCGCCTTTCAACCACTGCTCGATCAGCAATGGAATGACGCTGATCGGGTCTTGCAGATCAACGTCCATGGGAATTACCGCATCGCCGGTGGCGTGTTCGAGGCCGGCGAACAGCGCAGGCTCCTTGCCGAAATTACGCGAGAAATTGATCAGCATGACCTGATCGTCGACCTGTGCGAGCGCAGCGGCCCGCTCAGCCGTCCGGTCGGTGCTGCCATCGTTGATAAACACAATTTCGACCTGCGTCTGGTCGAGCTTCAATTCACGCCGCACAGCCTGATAAAACAGATCGATTGCCTGCTCTTCATTGAACACCGGGACAATCAGCGAGATTTTCATAGCCCACGCTCACGAAACACCACGTACTTGGAGAACAGGAACCCCAGCACCAGGCTTAACGCGGAAAACAGGCAGACCGTGAGCAGGCCATGCAGGCGCCAGACGTCCGCCAAATGCCCCACCCCAAGGCTCAAGGCGCCCATCGTGCCCAGAAACAACGCGTAGTTAGCGACCGAGGTTTTGCCGTCGAAGGTGAATTGCGCGTTCATGTAGAAAGAGAAAGAGGCAGCGACACAGAACGCCACGAAATTGCTGATGGCCTGGCTGCAGTCAGCCGCCACGCTCAGCAGGAAAAAGATCTGCCAATGGATCAGCGTATTCGCGACCCCGATCACCGTGTAGCTGGACATTCCTTTCCACAAACGTCTCATGGCGCCCCACCCATTGCTGACAACTGTCGCCTTCAGTTCATATGCATTTGAGCTTGTCGACTGTCAGAAATCACAGGCGGGGGTGTGTTTCTGACGGGCGGTAAATTTCGACATAAAAAAACCCGGCCATCTAAGCCGGGTTTTTTTATACGTTCAACGAGGCCCGTTACTGAGCCGAACGCACCGCACCTTGGGTTACGTTGGTCGGCTGCAACTTGAACACGTAGAACAATACCGTCAGCAGCACCAGGAAGGCCGGGCCGACATACAGCGCCACGCGGGTGTCCGGGAAGTAAGCCATGAGGCCGACCACCAGTACCAGGAACGCCAGCGCCAGGTAGGAGCTGACCGGGAACAGCCACATCTTGTATTTCAGCCCGGCACGTTCGCTGGCGCTCAGGCCTTTGCGGAATTTGAGCTGGGCCAGCAGGATCATCACCCAGGTCCAGATCGCGCCGAAGGTGGCAATCGCGGTCACCCAGACGAATACCTTCTCAGGCACCAGATAGTTGAGCAACACGCCCAGCAGCAAGGCGCCGATCGACAGCAGCAACGCACGACGCGGTACGCCGTTGTTTGAGGTCTTGGCGAAACCGGCCGGGGCCTGGCCATTTTGCGCCAGGCTGTAGAGCATGCGGCCGGTGCTGAAGATGCCACCGTTGCAGGACGACAGCGCAGCAGTGATCACCACGAAGTTGATGATACCGGCGGCGGTCTTGATCCCCAGGCGCTCGAAGGTCATCACGAACGGGCTGCCCTGGGTACCAATTTCGTTCCACGGGTAGATCGACAGGATCACAAAGAGTGCGCCGACGTAGAACAGCAGGATGCGCCAGAACACCGAGCCAATCGCATTAGGGATGGTCTTCTGCGGGTTTTTCGCTTCACCGGCGGTGAGGCCGATCATCTCGACACCGAGGTAGGCGAACATCACCATCTGCAGGGACATCAACACGCCCTGCACGCCATTGGGCATGAAGCCACCGTGCGCCCAGAGATTGGAAATCCCCAACGCCACGCCGTCGTTGCCGAAGCCGAAGGCGATCACGCCGATACCGCCGATCACCATGGCAATGATGGTGACGATCTTGATCAGGGCGAACCAGAATTCGAATTCACCGAAGGCTTTCACGGCGATCAGGTTGATCGAGCCCATGCTGATCAGGGCAGCCAGCGCCCAGATCCAGCGCGGCACATCGGGGAACCACACGCCCATGTACACCGCCACTGCGGTGATTTCCGCAACGCAGGTCACCAGCCACAGGAACCAGTAGTTCCAGCCAGTGAGAAAGCCCGCCAATGGGCCAAGGTAGTCTTGCGCGTAGCGGCTGAAGGAACCAGCGACCGGGTTATGCACGGCCATCTCGCCAAGAGCGCGCATGATCACCAGGATCGCCAGACCGCCGATGATGTAGGAAAGCATGATCGCCGGGCCAGCCATTTCGATGGCCTTGGCCGAACCTAGGAACAGACCGACGCCGATACAGGCACCGAGCGCCATCAAGCGAATATGCCGTTCGCCGAGTTCGCGTTTAAGCGGACCACCCGAAGGGGTCTCGCCGTGGGGCAGGTGATTGCCGACTGGCATGGGGGTACAACCTCGTCTTGTTATTGGATATGACCACCGAGTAGCCAAGCGCGGGCGGGTCGCCATCGCTTGCCTGAAACCGGACCTGCTTCGTGGGCAGAACCGTCTTGCAGGGCAAAACCTCCAAGATCAGCGGGGCGTGCAGTATAAAAAGCTTCTTACAGGGTTTTTCACTCTATAAACCACAACATTCAGCGAGAACTCTCGGGAAAAGCCCGGTTTGCGGAGGGGCATTACCTGGCTCTTGTAGGAATTGTCGCCGTTAAAACGGCGCGGATTATTGCACAACATTGGTGCATCGTCATCGCGACCCATCTACCGAACCGTGGGAGCAAAGCTTGCTCGCGATTGGGTACTGACATTCAACGTCGATGGTGACTGATAAACCGTAATCGCGAGCAAGCTTTGCTCCCACGCTGCTACACGGATTCGGAAAATAGGCGACAACTGCCTCGACAATTTTTTCACCATCGCCAACCACCGACTAAGCTTCAGTCAAGTCCGATCAATCTGCGTGAATGGATCAGTCGACTATGGGCGCTTTATGGCAAACCGATTCGAGTAAAACCGTGGTCCAGACTGAAGCTGTGGATGAAGCGCCGTCACCTGAAAAACCCCGTCGCTCCAGGCACGGGTGGAAGGCTTTCTGGTTGTTGTTGCTGATTATCGCGATAGTCGTCGGTTTGGCTGCCGCCAAGGAAATGCGCACTTCAAAATTCCAGTCCCGCGAAGTCAGCAAGTTTGCCGCGACCCTCGATTACCAGCTGCAACCGGGCCCAAGCGATTCAATCCACTACCCCGGTGCGGGCCCCTTCGACCTGCGATTGGGGTACAGCTCTCTGGGTGAGTTTCTGCCGCGCCTGATCAAGCGCGATTACGTGGTCAAATCGCAAACGCGCTTTTCCGAGGCGCTGATGGACTACACCGGCAAAGGGTTTTTCGTGCCTTATGCGGAGAAAATCCAGGCGGGTCTGTCGATCACCGACTGCCGGGCAGAGCCGCTTTACCAGTACAAGTACCCGCAACAGTTGTACTCAAGCTTTGCTGCCATACCGCCAGTGGTGGTGAGCAGCCTGCTGTTTATCGAAAACCGATTCCTGCTCGACCCGCGCCAGCCCCAGGCCAATCCAGCGGTGGATTGGCCGCGGTTCGGCATGGCCGCGTGGTCGCAAGTTGCCAAGTTGCTGCACATGCCCGGCCAGTCGGCGGGCGGCAGTACCCTGGCGACTCAGCTGGAGAAATATCGGCATTCGCCCGACGGCCTGACAAGTTCCGGTGCCGAGAAAATCCGCCAGATGATTTCAGCCACCGTCCGCGCGTACCAGGCTGGGCCGGACACCTTGGTCGCCCGGCAAAATGTGGTGCGCGATTATCTCAACAGCGTGCCGCTGTCCGCCGTGCCCGGGCACGGCGAAGTGCACGGCATGGCGGAGGGTTTGCGCGTCTGGTATGGCGCCGATTTCAACCAGGCCAATGAACGCCTGGCCAGCACGCAAACAGACCCCAAGAGCCTGGCAGAAAAAGGCCTGGCGCTGCGGGAAATGTTGTCGTTGATGATCGCTCAGCGTCGCCCCTCCCACTACCTGACCAAAGGCCGCGATGAACTGGCCAGCCTCACCGACAGCCACATCCGGTTGCTGGCGCAAAACGGCGTGATCGACGCGCAGCTGTCGGCGGCGGCACTGGCCAGCAAGGTCACCTACCGTGACTGGGCCACGCAGCCCACCCTCCAGCCGATCGAAACCAACAAGGGCATCAGTGTCGCCCGCAGTCGCCTCGGCGGCCTGCTCAACCGTCCGCTGTACGATCTCGACCGGTTGGACCTGTCGGCCACCAGCACCCTGCAAGGCGACCTGCAAAACCAGGCCACCGAGTACCTCAAGCACCTGGCCGACCCGGTGTTCGCCACGCAAATCGGCTTGATGGGCGAGCGCCTGCTGACCCCGACCAGCACCGCCCAGGTCCGCTACAGCTTCACCCTGTTCGAACTGACCCCGGACGGCTCGCGGGTGCGGGTCCAGACCGACAGCACCGACCAGCCATTCGACATCAACGAAGGCAGCAAGCTGGAACTGGGTTCAACCGCGAAGATGCGGGTGATGACTACTTACCTGCAAATCATCGCCGAGCTGCACGATAAATATGCCGCCATGACCGTCCCGGAGCTGAAGAAAGTCGAAGTGCCCGATCAGGATCGCCTGAGCCGCTGGGCCATCGACTACCTGGTCCAGAACAAAGACCGCAACTTGCAAACCATGCTCGGTGCCGCCCTTGACCGCAAATACTCCGCCAGCCCCGGCGAAGCCTTTTTCACCGGTGGCGGGTTGCACACCTTCAACAACTTCCGCAAGGAAGACAACGGGCGCCTGCCGACCCTGCGCGACGCTCTGCGCGAGTCGATCAACCTGCCATTTATTCGGCTGATGCGCGACCTGGTGCGCTACACCACCTACTCCGGCCCGAACAACAGCGCTGAGTTGCTCAAGGACGACCGCGATCCCAGGCGCCAGGAATACCTGGCCGGTTTCGCCGATCGCGAAGGCACCTCGTTTCTGCTCAAATTCTGGAAAAAGTACAAGAACAAGGACACCCAGGCGCGGCTCGAAACCTTCCTCGACGGCATGCGGCCGACGCCAATCCGCATGGCCGCAGTGCATCGCTACCTGCTGCCGCAAGCCAGTCAGGAAAGCTTCAACACTTTCGTGCGCTCGCACCTCAAGGGCGCCAAGCTCACGGAGAAGCTGACCGACGAGCGCCTTGAACGGCTGTATGAAAACTATCGGCCCGGTGCTTATGACCTGCCCGACCAGGGCTTCATCGCCAAGGTCCATCCCCTCGACCTGTGGCTGATGGGTTATCTGCTGAACAACCCGGACGCCAAGTTCAGCCAGATCGTCAAGGCCAGCCAGTTCGAGCGCCAGGAAGTCTACAGCTGGCTGTTCAAGAGCCGGCACAAAGGCGCGCGCGACAGTCGTATCCGCACCATGCTGGAAATCGAGGCCTTCCTCGACATCCATCAACGCTGGCAGAAAGTCGGCTATCCATTCGATCACCTGGTGCCCTCGCTGGCCACCGCGATCGGCAGCTCCGGCGACCGCCCGGCTGCCCTCGCCGAGTTGATCGGCACCATCCTCAACGATGGCGTGCGCATGCCGACGCTGCGCATCGATAGCCTGCACTTCGCGGCGAATACGCCGTACGAGACCAAATTGATCAACGACCCGGACGTCGGCAAACGGGTGATGCCGTCGGAAGTGGCGACTGCAATGCGCGAAGCCTTGTCGCAAGTAGTCGACGCCGGTACCGCCAAACGGGTTTCCGGCAGTTTCACCCTGCCCGATGGCAAACCCCTGGCCATGGGCGGCAAGACCGGGACGGGGGATAACCGCATCGAAGCCATCGGCTCCGGCGGGCGAATTCTCAGTTCGAAGTCGATAAACCGCACGGCAACCTTCGTGTTCTTCATCGGCGACAACCACTTCGGCACCCTGACCGCCTTTGTTCCGGGACGTACCGCCGAAGCCTTCAAATTCACTTCGGCGCTGCCGGTGCAGGTGCTCAAGGGCATGGCACCGATTCTGACGCCGTATCTGCAGCCGGGAAGTCACACCGGTTGTCTGCCGGTGGAGGTCGCACGCCGCTGATAAACAGAATAAAAGAGGTGGTACTTAATTATTTTCGACATGAAAAATTCAAATGCTTTGTAAGCGCAACCCGCTCTTCAACAGTGAATATTCAGACTTTTACTTTGAGCCACGGAAGTTAGGCTAACGCTTCCAATAATGCTCAAGGTTCATAAAACAATGTCTGAATTACAAGGACGTAAAACCACTCGCCAGGCCACGGATGCGCCCGACAACAAGGGGCGTCATTACGACCTCATCAAAAGCCGAATCAACCCGGTGTTTAAAAATGCCTCGCTGCGCAGCGTCCAGGAACTGGCCGCTGTAAAGATACGCCCCGCGCAGTGGGTAATGCCAACCTCACACTTCAATCATGACCTGCTACAAGCGGCCAACCTGCAACTCTGGTCAGCACACAGCGCCTTGGATCGAATGTTTGATGAGCTACAAGATATATATGCATTCGCCGAACCTTTGTTGAGCGCTGCCCTGAAAAAACAATACGATGTCGAGGATGATGTAAAGACCACGTACCTGCATCTTTACCTGCCCAAGGACCGCCCTTGGTACACGCTTAATATCACCGGCGGCGTCACCACCCGAACCGTTTCGTTATTGGAGGCGGCCCTGCATAACTTTGCAACTTCCGAAACCTGCGAACCCGACTCCGACTTCATCAGCCAGCCCGATGAGCGAGGGTTGTTCGATATCAAGCCGATCAAACGCAAAATGTCCATCGCCCAGTTTCAGACCTTGTGTCGCGAACTGGACATCGGCGCCCGGTATACCCGGTACCTTGAAAGCAACCTTCTGCCGCGTGATGCGGTCGCCAAATCCGCGTTGCATCGCAAAGTCATCGACAACGAAAAAGCGGCATTCGTGGCTGCGGCACACCTGGCCTTCCTGACCAAAGACATCGATCGCAATGCCCGAGACCTGGTACTGGCCATGCTAGACGGGCAGCATTACCTCACCCTCAAAGGCCATAAGGTGAAGTTCGCCGAGCTGTCGATCATGGACACCTCGCTGACCGGGATTGTGCTGATTGCGCCGGACCTGGAGAGCGCCCACAGGATCGAAGGGTTGATCGCTTACATCCCCGGTGACCCCGAGCATCCACTGAAAGAATATGCCTCGGTGACCGACTTTCTGAATGAGTTGACCCGCCAACTGCGAGAAGACGCCTTCATCGAATCGGCGCAGATGACCTACCGCCAGTTCTTCAGCCGGTTCGTCGATCAACAACAACGAGGACACTTTTTCGCTGGGCTCCAGGAACGTCTGTTCAAGGTGCAATGGCATCAGAAAGAGCCGCTGGATCAACGTCCGTCGTGGCGCGAAACCCCGGTGACCAACCCCAAGTTGCAATTCAGCGTTACACCATTAGCTGGCGATCTCTGGGAGCATCTCTTCCAGCAAAAGCTCAACAAGATTCTCAATGACGGCCGACACATTGCCGTGTCCACCGCCGATACCGACAGCAACGCCCGTTGGGCCTGGTGGGATAACTTCAAGAAAATAGTCTCGGACATCTTCAACGTCGCGCTGATGGTCTTGACCCCCTTTGTTCCGGGACTCGGTGAATTGATGATGGTGTACACCGCTTATCAAATCGCCAACGATGTCATCGAGTCGGTCGTGTATCTGGCCGAAGGCCTGTGGACCGAGGGCCTTGAACATGTGCTTGCCGTCGTCAACGATATCGCCCAACTGGCGGCGTTTGCTGCAGGTGTAAAAATTGGCAGCCTCGCTCGCCTGAAACTCTCGACGCTGATCGAGGGCATGAAACCGGTGGAGTTGCCCAACGGCCAGCAACGCCTGTGGCACCCCGATCTCAAGCCCTACGAGCAGCCGAACCTGAAGTTACCGAGCGACTCGCGCCCCAATCAGCAGGGCCTGCACTCACACAAAGGTCAGGACATACTGTCGCTGGATAAAAAACATTACGCGGTGCAGCAAGATGCAAAAACGGGCAACTATCGCATCAAGCATCCACAACGCTCCGACGCCTATCTGCCCGAGTTGAAACATAATGATCGCGGCGCCTGGACTCATGAAGCCGAAAACCCGCGCAGTTGGGACAGCCCGACCCTGATGCGCCGCCTGGGCCATACCGTGGCGGACTTGAGTGACGCCGACCTTGAACAAGTGCGCGCGGTCAGCGGCACCGAAGACAATGCCCTGCGCAGAATGTACGTCGACAATGCGGCGCCGCCGCCGTTGCTGGACGACAGCCTGAACCGCTTCAAGCTGTTCAAGGAAGCCCAACAAGCGGGCGAGCTGATTCGTACTGGCCAGGCCCTTCCCCCCTCCTCTTACTGGTTCGAACCGCTTCCCACCTATCTGGAAGGATGGCCCGCCGACAAGGCATTGAAGGTGTATGAAAGCGCCAGTAAGACCGGGCGTTTTCGCCACTATGGAAACCCGCAAGCGAGCGCTGAGCAAACCCTGTCCACCGACCTTTCCCATGTCATGAGCGCAGAATGGCCGCAGAGCATCGCCGACTTCCTTGACGACGAAGAACTCACGACCCTGCTCGGTCGACAGATGCCCCAAGGCGAACAAGTGCAGGAACTGCGCAACAGGCTGGGCGACGAAGCGGACAAGCTGAAGACGGACATCTTCAACCAGCAATATCAGGCGGGTGAAACTTCAGGAAACTCACGAGTCCGTCAGGTCCGTGACACCTTCCCCGAACTGCCGTCCCGTGCTGCGCAAACACTGTTGGGCCACGCCAGTGCCGCCGAACTCGAACGCATGACCCAAGAACAACGCCTGCCTTTGCGCTTGAAAAATCAGGCTCGGGAATGGGCGTTCGAGGCGCGAACCAGCCATGCTTACGAAGGGTTCTATGATGACGCAATGCTCAATGCCGATACCGAACGCCTGGCCCTGAATACGCTCAGGATATACACCGATGCGTTCAACGATCTACGTGTTGACGTCCGAGAGGGCACCCTTGACGGCCCTCTGCGTTGCAGCGTTGGCGAAGCAGACGCCGGGACCGTTCGCACACTGGTCAGGGATGAGTTCGCGCAATACGAGGTTCACGGCGACCAAAACGCCCGTGAAGCGCAAGGATTCTTTCAGGCGATCTTGCAAACGCTGCCCGCAGAAAAGCTCAAGGCGCTGGGTTACCGCACGGGTGAGGGGCGCAAACTCAAGCAATGGATCATGGAAAAAACCGCCCCCCCCGCCGAGCGTCGAACCGTCCTGGCAGAACCGCCCATCCGCCTGATTGCCGACCCCGACACCGCGCTGCTGTTGCGCGGCCCTGCGCTTTCGATCAGGGCCAGAACCCTGGAAGAAAGAACCAGTGAGCTGTATCCCCACTTGAACGAACGAGAAATCAGTACCTTTGTTCGCTCCCTGGGTACGGAAAACGAAGCGCTGCTGACACTCCGTCGACTGGACCGTGAACTGGACGCACTTCAGGTGATCCTCAATAAATGGCGCTACCAGCAACCTGATGCCTGGGGGCCGGGCGCCAACAGTTTCAGAGACAAAGGTGGCCTGCACATTGCCGAACGGCTCGTGGAATGTTTCCAAAGAAAACCGACCGTCTTCGGCGAGCGCAGTACCACCCTTGAAGGAGGGTATGCGCTTGATTTGTCATCGGAGTTGGCTCGATATGACATTGAATACTGGTGGATAAAGCTGCCTGAACTCAAACCCTTTATCGATCAGGTCACCACCTTGAATCTGGACCGCATGAGCTACTCCGCACCTAGCGACAGAATGCTGAAAGACTTCCCCCATCTTCGCCAACTGAGTGCGAGGGATTGCGGCCTGACTGAGCTACCGAAAAGCATTGGCAAGATGCATTTCCTGCGAACACTGCGCCTGGTAGACAACGTGATCGAGCTGAACTCGTCCAGTGTCGAACTCTTGAGGAACCTGACCCATCTGGAAACGCTCAGGCTCGATGACAACCCGTCGTTGGGGATGCTGCCGAATGTGGAGCGTATGCCTAAATTGAGAGTTCTGAGTTTGAGCAACACCGGAGCAACCACCTGGCCTGAAGGGCTCTTCAAAAAGCGTCGACCACGTGGCTTTTTCCTGGACCTGCAGCAAAACCCCCTCAACGAGCTACCGACAGTCGTTCGGGGCTCAGATGACGCCTTTATCGTGGCGCGAACCCGTCTCTTCGAAAGGGACCTTTCGGTGAAAAACCGGATCGTTTACGAAGACTACAGAAAGTCTGTGGGTATAAAACCCACACAGCTCTATACCGACGCCGCCGATAATGCGATTGCCCGGTGGCCGATGGACGACGACTCCCAATGGTGGAGTCCTGAGGCATCCGGGCTGGGAACCTACAGAGAAGAAGCGTGGCATGACCTGATGATGGAGCCCGAGTCCAAAGGCTTCTTCCAACTGATCCAGAAACAGACCCTCTCGGCCGACTACACCGCAGGCGGTGAAGCAAAAAAACAGCTCAGCAAGCGGGTGTGGCGAATGATCGAGGCAATCGACCTGGACAGCGAGCTGCGCAAGGACTTGTTCGAAATGGCCACTTCACCCACCACCTGCGCCGACGCGGGGGCGCAGGTGTTCAATCACATGGGGATCAAGGTGATTGCGCGCGAAGCGTATGCCTTGTCGACCTCCAACAAGATCCTTGAGAACAAACTGGTAACTTTGGCCAAAGGCGCTGCACGTCTGGCGCGGGTCGATGATATCGCGCGGGCTGACTACCAAAGCCGACCGAATGAACCTGAAGAGGTCGAAGTCTACCTCGCCTACGAAACCGGCCTGGCACAACGCCTCGGTTTACCGTGGCAATCCGAACAAATGCTTTTTCGCCTCACGGCCGGGGTGAGCAACCGGGCCATCGATGAAGCCTATGACACGGTCATCTCGATGGAGGCCGGTGACGGTTTGATCAACGACATGATCGAACAACCGTTCTGGGAGAAATACTTGCGCGACACTTTTCCCAATGAGTTTGCGCGCAATGCCCGGCTGTTTGACCGCAAGGCCAACGTGCTCGATGAGTTACGTGAAGCTCAACGCGCCTGGGTGGGCTCAAAGGGCTTGGTCATTCAACAAAGGCGAGTGCTCAAACAGAGGCTGCAAGACCTCGCCCGCCAACTCAACGTCGCGGAAAGTGTGGTGGTTACCGAAGAAGAAATGACGGAAGAGGTCTATGAGGGTTTGCTGAACGACATCGGTTACGAACGCAAAGAACTGAACCGAGTGTTGACCCGTGAAGCGCTGCAAAGGGCCGAAAACAATTGATTCACAGTCCCCTGAAGGTCTGGAGACCTTCAGGGGACATGCACTCACCCCACTTCCGAATCCCAGATTACCGTCACGTTGCCTGAGTAATGCCGGGACTGTCCCGATTGGATCATGTCATCCACGTGGCTCGGCAGTATTTCAAAGTGCAGCGTTCCCGGTTTGCGGTCTACATAAAAGCCCGGCTGAAAAATTTGGTCTTCAGCCCATTTTAATAGCCGGCGGTTGACGGGTTGCCCGCCAGTATCCGTCAAGCCATGGGGAAGGCTTACGCTGGTGTTAATCGACGCGTTTCGTCCGGTGACGGAATCCTTCAACCCACAGCCTTGCCCCGAGTACACGGAACATTGCAGTTTCATCTTGAAACGGCCCGACGCGGCAATATTGAAGGTCTGATCCCGGAACAGTCGCGTCGGTTTACGTCCCTGGGCCAGCCAGGCTTGCCAGCCCCCCAAAGGGGCCAGTTCTACGCGATTGCCGCCGGGGGGAATATCCACTTTCAGGGTATGTTCGACGTTCAGGGTGAAGTTCAGGGTGATCAAGTCGTCATCGGGCAACATGACATCGCCCATGTCGAAATCCCGATGCGGCCCTACGCCGTAGTTCAATACACCGCGGTATGTACCAGTCGACATCTTGAGCGGGTTGGGCGTGATCAGCTCATAGGAAAAGCCGGCGTTTTCGTAAGCAAATTGAAGGTCCTGGGGGATATCCTTCTGTGCCTGTTTGGCGCACACGCCCGCGTCCGCCGGCACCCGCCAGAAAAAAGCGTAATACTTGGCATGGCCGTAACCCACTCCACCATATTGACAAGGAAAGGGGGCGTTCACCCACGAACTTTGCCAAACACCTTCCGGCAGCGGGTCCTTGATGGTGTAGGCCGCCCCGACACCTGTTACACGCATACTTACCGTCTCGACTTCACCGGTTTCTTCGTGAGTGACCGAAACATCTCTCCAGGACGAGGGCACCCGGACCATGGCGCCTTGTCGTTCATCATGCATCGCGGCAATGGGCGCGATGGCTCGGAAGCGAATCGGCAATGCGATACTGAAAACCCCGTTCTCGCAGTACTCGGGATGATCCTTGCAGTAGCCGCCGGGCGGTGTGGTGTTTTTAAAGGCATTTTTCATGGGGTTTGCCGAATCAGGCCTGAACACGGCCGTCATATCCATAGTCACCGCACCGGCCGACGAGGCAAAAGCGCTCGAAAACAACCCCGCCAACACCGATGCACCTCGGGCCCTCAACGTCCTTATTGCTTGTGTGTCTCGCACATTGCACTCCATGTTTTCTTCCCCTTCACCGTCTCTAAACTTCCGAATCCCAGATCACCGTCACATTGCCCGAGTACTGCCGTTTTGTTCCCGTGTGGATCATCTCGGGCACTGCATCGGCGGGGATTTCGAAATGCAGCGTTCCCGGTTTACGGTCCACATAAATACCCGGCTGGAACAGTTCGGTACCGCTCCCATCTCGCAGAAGTTGACGGCGGCTGACGGCTTGACCACCACCGTCGGTCAAGCCATGGGGAAGACTGACGCTGATCTTCAGTGGCACCACATCGCCTGATTCAGGCTCGCGTAACGAACAGGTTTTGCCGTCCTGGCTGTATTGGCATTCCAGGTTCATCTTGAAACGCGAACTCGCCGAGATATTGAATGTTTGATCCCGGAACAATCGCGTCGGCTTTCGGCCCTGCTGCAGCCAGGCTTGCCAGCCACCCTGGGGCACCAGTTCGACCTGGTTGCCACCCGGGGGAATATCGACTTTGAGCGTGTGTTTCACGTCCAAGGTGAAGTTGAGGGTCAGTTCCGATTTGTTGGGGATCATCACGTCGCCCATATCAAAATCGGCATTCGGACCGAGCCTGTATGTCAACTGTCCGAAATATTTGCCCGAAGACATGCCCAACGGGTTGGGCGTCTCCAGTTCGTACGCGAAGTCGAGGTTGTCGTAACGCAGCCAGGGAATCTCGAACTGGGCCTGCCGCGAACAAACCCCGTCAGCGGGCGTCTTCCAGAAAAAACTATAGGCGTTGGTCCATATCCACCCTATACCGCTATAAACACACGGCGCCGGCGGGTTGACCCAGGTCACGCCCCATAATTTCCAATGCGCATCTCGATAAGTCTCAGTAGGGCCGACCAGTTTCATGATGTCTTCAGTCACATACTTGGACCCCAATCCGGCAATGCGAACCCTCACCGTTTCCGCTTCACCGGTGGCTTCATGCACCACCGATAAGTCCCGCCATTGTGTCGGGACTTTGAACATGGCGCCCTGACGAACAGAGACATGGTTGGCCAGAATTGGCCCATTGGAGTCGAACTGGATCGGCACCTGCAGACTGAACATCTCATTGTCCCGACACTCACTGGGGTTGCTCGCGCAATAACCGCTGGAAGGCGTGTCGTTGATGAATTTATTGCGCTGCGGGTTGCCGGAGTCCGGTTTGAACGAGGCTTGAATCGAGACCTCTTCAGCCGATGCAATCGGCCAGCAGATCACCAGTAAAAAAAGCGTGGCGATACGACGACGCCCGCTTCGAACGAATGCCATTGAAGGGTTCATTCCATCCTGCCTTCCGGGAGCACGGCATTGAAGATCATGTTGACGCTGCCGAAATAATTGCCGGGTTTGTAAAGCCCGTCCGGGGGCGGCATTGGTACGATTTCCAGCAAGACGCGTTTGCCCATTGCGGCATCGCTCATGGAAACCACTTCTGTATTTTCTGCCTCGCTCAATACCAGGCCGTTAAACGAAACCTGCAAACGAATGTCATGGGCGTCGGTGCCGTTGGACAGGTACGGCCGCCCTTCAAGCCTCGCCTCGATAGAGCCGGCCTGGTTTTTCACATCGAAGTGTTTACGCAAGCTACCCAGCGTCGACGAAGCCAGGTTCCACGGCAGCCGCTGCTCACGATGAATCCAGCCAGGGTCGGACGCAATGACATAAAACGCCTGGGTCGGAATCGTCACAAACACCTCGAAGTGATGCACCTCGCGGGCGGCGAAGACCGAAGAAACTGCCAACACTGCAGCGCTCGACAAAAGTCCAACCGTCAGTTTCTGGAACATGCTCATCACCCGGAGTTACCCCTTTACATCGAGTATTTTGCTGCCTTCGCCTTCGACCAGCCTGAAGTTGTACTGCCGGCCGCCCTGCTTCTCGAACTGGAACGTGCGGCCCGCGAGAATGTGGTGTTTGGTGGTCGGCTGGCAGTCCTGCTCGCTTTTGATCGAGCAATCCTTGAACTCATCGATCACCACCACGGTGTTGCCGTTGTTGCGAATCCGGTAATGGCCCGGTTCGTTCTCGATCACGCTGTCGTAGCGAGCATCTTTAGGCCGCACGAAAAACACGGCGCCGTAACCGGCGAGCACGGTCACTCCTGCGGACAGCTCTTTTTTGTAGCCTTCGCGCTCTTCGCTGGACACCGCGAACTCATCTTCTTTCTCTGGCACCACCGGGACAAAGCGCACACGGAAATAGCGTTCCCGGTCGCGCTCGCCCATGTACAGCAGGCGCGTGCCCTGCATGCCGTTCGCCGGCACGATCAGCCGGGCGGGGCTGGCCATCAGTCCATCGCGGGCATTGCCGTCGGCCTGGGACTGGACCGGCACTTCGCGCGCAGTGCCGTCTGCTTCATAGAGGATCTCGAGGATATTGACCTTGACGAATGCAGTGCTGTCGCCACCATTGAAGACTCGTTTCAGGTACGTACTTTTTTCCCCGTCCAGATAGTCATACACGGTGCCTATATTGATGCTCGGGCCGGCGTACGCCGTCTGGGTGAACAAACTAAAACCAAGTACTGCCAAGAGACGTTTCATCGTCTTTACCTCATCGATTAATTGCGTATGACCGGGCGATCAGCCCGCCGTCGGAGCCATAAGATTCGCGTCTGCCAAGGTGTCCGGCGTGCAACGCAAATCACCGATCATCAACACATTGTTTTCAGTACGGCCTCTGCTGGTATCCAGACGGAACTGGCACAGCAATTGATTGCCATGTCGCACTTCCAGGGTTGGGGAGCCGGCGTTCATTTCCATGGAGAAGAAGCCGTCCACCTCACTCACGCCGCGACTGGCGTGATTGATAATGTGGTGGCCCTTGAGCGGGTTGCCCTGAGGGTCGATCAGGCGGCCCAGCACGGTGAGGGTTCGCATCACTTTGACCTGCCGGTATTCCACGCCGCCCTTGTTCAGGTGATAGCTGGAACGGGCGGGCTGAATGGTCGCGGCCGGGACGTGATTGCCTTCGAAATCAAAACTGACGGAGCTGCTTTTGTACGCCGTGAGCGGCACGAAATTGCGCCCGGGCTTGAGTACCGCGCTGCCGCCGCTCAGATCATCAGCACGCAGGGCGATGTCTTCGATGTCCGATTCGACGTCGATGATCATCCCCGCACCGTTGCGGTGGTACTGGCTGGTCATCACCATCTTCTGCCCGCCAACGGCCACGGTGCTGTCGAGGTTCAGCCCGCCGGTCAAATCGTTGTTATAGGACGAACGCTGGATAAAACCGTCGCCGTTAACCAGGTCGGTACTCATGGTGGCCATGGCATTCAACCCGACGCCGTAGGTATCGGTGATGGCCGTGGCGGAGACGCTTTGCAGCACATGGTCCTGAAGGGTTTTGCGGTAGCTGATCGAGGCATTGTTATCCCGACCGCCCTCACGAGCAGTGCGTGAGCCGATGCTTGCGGAAATCTGTTCGCCGACGCCGCCCAAGGCGACGTTCACACTCAAGTCGATACCGCGGTTGCGATCGTCCCCCGAGCTGACACTGCCCGGCCGGTCGAACAGCGACAGTCGCCAATTGGCGTCACTGCCAAACAGTTGAGTGCGCTGGGTCCAGCCAAGATCCACGCCGGTGCCGTTGGTATTACCTTCACTGTGGGAAACCCGGGCATTGACCGAGTTTTTGCTCGTAAGGCGGTGGTTGATCGACAGCGAAGAATTGCTGGTCTGGCCGACAAACACATTGCGCTGCCGCACGCGCGTGCCGTCGGGCAAGGTCTCGTACAGCCGGGTGGTGTCGAGCCAGCTGCGGTTATGGCTGGCGACAATGCTGCCGCTGCCATAGGAGTAGAGGCCCTGTACATCGAGCCCGGTGCCGTAGTCTTCGGTCTGATAGACGTTGGCGTAGACACTGGCATTGTTGACGATCGTCCAATCAACCGAAGTGCCGTACTGCAGCGAGTCGCGCACCTGTCGCCCGCTCAACCCCAGGATGACGCGTGGGTGCAGCAGGAAGTTGAGCGCCGCACCGGCGGTCACGTCTCCATCATCCTGCTCATCCCAGTTGCTGAGCACTTTGGACTCACGACCGGCAAACAGGTTGTAGCGCCAGCGATCTTCGTGATTGCGCCAGTTATTCGGTTTGTAGACCAGCTCCTGAGTGCTGGAGGTAATTTGGCCGTCTTCGATCAGGCGCACTTCGACTTCGTAGATCCCGCCCGGCAGCGGCCGGGTATCGAGGGTCTGCAACCCGGCGGGTATCGCCTGGGTATTGATCAGTAAACCGTCGCGGTAGATTTCGACCGAGCCTTGACGATTGGCCGTGACATAAATCGGATAGACCGCCGGTTTCGGGTTGTTGATCGCCAGGCTGTCGGAACTGCCATACATGACGCCCACCGCGCTGTCGGGGGTGGTGCCGAAAGTACGCGGTTGGCGGGTCAGCCCTTCGGACGAGGGCGTGAACAAACCCAGGCGCAGAAAACTGCCCTCGAGTTCGCGCTGGGTGTAGAGCTCATTCACCGAGTGATAAAGCTGATTATCCAGGCCACCGAGTCGTGACAGTTGAATGTTGACCGCTTGAGTCCAGTTGCCCAGGCTGCTACTGGCCTCAAGGCCATAGCGCCCGCCAAGGTCCTGGTTTTGACCGCCATTGAGATTCAACTGGTTGCGTACGATCAACCCGGTGCTGCCGTTTTCCGGCAGCCTGTAGTAACGCTGCAGCTGATCATCACGCTCGGCGTTCTGCGTGGCGATCGATACCAGGGAGTTTTCCAGGCTGTAGTGAACAGCCAATAGTTGCTCGGGGCATTTCGCCTGGCAGGCACCCAAAGCGACGCCCTGTTGCAGGTAGTGGGCCCAGATCTCGCGCTCACTGGGTTTGATCGTGCTGTCGCTGATATCGGCGAAGTCAACTAGGGTGAGGCGGTCATCGCGAGTCAACACGACCATCGCCTCACCAAGAAACTGTTGGTCAAGTTCCACACGCACCGCCAGCGGTACATCGAAGAAGTGCTCTTCGAATTCGCTCGGCAACCCTTTGGCCTGCGCCAACAAACTGCGGGGTGTATGGCCATTTTCCATAGGCGCGGCAAGTGCCGTTGTGCAGAAAATAAGGGCAAGCGCCGTCGCGATGGGCGTCATCGGGAACATGAACGAAATACTCTTTGGGTAAATTCGGTAAACCCGACCGGCAGGTGATTACTCAACTGCCGGTCGGTCTGGCCAGCCACCAAGGATCAACCTTGATCCGCAATCTTTTATGGAATACGTGGCATCGCGTCGAAGATCACCACCGGGTTGGCGGCATACAGGCCAACCTGGGTCGCCGTCGGCTTGGCCGCCTTGATGCGCAGCTCGGCACGCATGCCGCCATTGGACTCGGTATCACCAACCACCTCCTGGCTTACACCGGTCAACGTCACGCCGTTGAAGGTGTAGGTCAGGGCGATGTTTTGCGCTGGATTACCGTTGAACAGGGGTTGCGGACCACCTTCGACATACGCGCCGACCGAACCAAGGGTGTGCTGGATGTCGTACGTGCCGGTCACATCAGTCAGGCTGCCGGTACCGACAAGGTATTGCATTCTTTCGTCTTTACCGAAGTCCGGGTTGACTGGCTGTGCGTGAAAGACCTTGCTTGGAATGTCAGCGGTGATGTTGATGGAAGAGCGCGATTCCTCTGCAGCGAACGCCATCGAAGAACTCAGGGCCAGGACGGTCATAGGAACGGCGATTGCAAACTTCTTGAACATTGTTGAGTACCTGTATTTTTTCAAAGGAATGGTCTGTTGAAATTTGGGCCCTGTTGCCATCCGTGATGGCAATTTGATCCAACTTTCGACGGGGAGAATGATCAACCAATTCTTCAAGAAAGTAAGTACGTAACTTCCGATAAACATGTAGTAAAAGTGATCCACGACTCGCGGGAAAATTCATTTAAAAACAGCAACTAATAAGTTTAACCTTCAGAACTATACTACACACAGTTTTAACTAAAAAAGCATACAGAGTTAATCCCCTTTATTTCCGGGCATGTCGTCACTTATATATAAATAACAGCAGGATAATTAGGTTAATCACTCTAAAATGCAACACGGTTTTTTCGGTGAAAGGCTCAATTTCCTACAAGGCGAAGCCCTTGACCGCTCGTCCGTTGTGCTTGCGCCGACCATAAGATATATCTTACGTTGTATCTAAACACGACGAGAGAAGACGCAGATGAGAGACCATCATTCCCCCCACCGCGAACACGGCGACGGTCGCGACGGTTTCGAAAAACGCCCAGGGCGCGAGCGCGGTGGCCGCGGGCCACGGGTGTTTGCCCCAGGCGATCTGAAACTCCTGCTGCTTGCGCTAATCGCTGAGCAGCCCTGTCACGGTTATGACCTGATCCGCCAGATCGAAGGCATGTTCGATGGCGCCTACAGCCCCAGCCCCGGCGTGATCTACCCAACCCTGACGTTCCTGGAAGAGAGCGAAATGATCCAGGGCGACGCTGAAGGCGGAAAAAAACGCTACAGCGCGACCGATGCCGGACGTCTGTCCTTAAGCGAGCAAGCGATTGCACTGGAAGGCGTGCGCACACGCATCGATGTGAGCAAACGCTCGCTGCGCGGCCATGATCGCCCACCAGAAATCCACGAAGCGGTGCATAACTTGCGTCACGCTTTGCAACTGCACCACGGACGCTGGAGCGCACAAGAGATCGTGAGGGTCAGCGCGCTGCTCAACGACACCGCCAAAGCCATAGTCGACGGCCCTGCCGTTCAACCCGTACAGGAGAAAGCCGAATGACCGCAGTCGATACCCAGACCATTCACCGAGTGATGCATGAAATCAAACGTCGACGCCTGGAAGTCCTGCGCGTGGTGGACCTGACTCCGCGGATGCGCCGCATCACTGTGGGTGGGCCCGAGCTGGCAGGTTTTGTCAGCCTCGGCGCCGACGACCACGTCAAGCTGCTGTTCCCGCAGAACGCTGCAGAACAGGCCGCCATGGAGAACCTGGTGCTCGGCGCAGGCAAGGACAACGGTCCGATGCCGGCCATGCGCGATTACACCCCGCGCCGCTACGACCTTGATGCCCTCGAACTGGATATCGACTTCGTCCTGCACGGCGATGGCCCTGCCTCGACCTGGGCCGAGCAAGCCCGGCCCGGACAATTCCTGCACATTGGCGGCCCCCGGGGCTCGATGATCGTGCCGGATATTTTCGACAGCTACCTGCTGATCGGCGACGAGACCGCCCTGCCGGCCATTGCCCGACGCCTCGAAGATCTGGCGCCCAATCGGCGAGCGCTGGTGGTGATCGAGGTGGAGAACGGCGCCGAGCAGCAACGGCTGGAAAGCCCCGCACAAGTCGACGTGATCTGGGTGTTGCGCGAGGGTGGCAAGGATCACCTGTTGACTACCGTGCAACAACTGACCGTGCCTGGTGGCAGCCTTTATGCGTGGGTCGCAACGGAGTCCAAGGTGTCACGCCAGATCCGCCGGGTGTTGCTGGACGAGCATGGCCTGGACGAGAAATTCCTCAAGGCGGTTGGTTACTGGCGCCTGGATGACAGTGACGAGGAATGACCCCAACGGTCCAGACCGATCACTACCAGGGAAATCAACACAAATCCCGCAAGCAACCCGGCCGCATTGAGAAACACCTGTGGATAACCCAGCTTGTCCACGTCAATGAACGGATAGGGATAAACCGCCAGCTCATGCCCGCGAAGCAGCGAGTAGGCGAAGTACAGCAGCGGGTAAATCACCCAGAGGCCAATGTGGCGCAAGCGCAATGTGCCTTTGGGTACGCACCACCACCAGTAGCCCAGGAATAACAGGGGCATGACGTCGTGCAGCAACTCATCGGCCAGAAACTGCCAGCCTTCGGGATGCCACAAGTTTCGCAGCAGGATGCTGTAAGTCAGGCCGACCACGACGATGCTCACTGCCACGGCGCTGGACACCCATGGCTGCAGGAACCAGCGGCGCATTGCCGATGGCCGGGAAGTCCATTCGCAGGTCAGCACAGTCGCCACCAGGGTGTTGCTGAGCACCGTGAAGAAGCTGAAGAAGCTCATCAGGCCGCCCAGCAGACTGGCTTCAATGCTCCAGCGTGAGTACAGGATCAGATACAGCTGAATGCTCAGCCCCGCCCAACCGAGAATGGCGGCAACCGCGATGAAACGGTGCCGGGCGGCCGACGGGTCGATCATGCTCAGAGCGGCCGCTTGGTGCGCATCAGCTTCACGTACAAGCGCTCGACCTTCTCCCGGGCCCAGGGCGTCTTGCGCAGGAAGGTCAGGCTCGACTTGATGCTCGGGTCGCTCTTGAAGCAGCGAATGTCGATGCGCTCGGCCAGCCCCGACCATTCATAGTGCTCAACCAGGGCATTGAGGATCTGCTCCAGCGTCACGCCGTGCAGCGGGTTGTTGTTCTGTTCGGTCATGCCGGGCCTTCGAGCGAAGTGGGAATTGGAAGCCGCGCACCTTAGCCGAGGGCTTCGCCGGGGGGAAGTGATCTGTGTGCTGCCTGCTAAATGTAGCCATGGTTGCACCGACTGTTACCGATTTTGAAAGGCAGCATGTCCGTAAAAGCCCTTTCTCTATTTGTAACAGAACATTATCCTTACGCCCGTCACGGCTGAAACGCTTCTGCTGCCTGCTCCACCCTTGCTGCTTTCAGTTCATCCCCCAGAAAAAGATCAAGAATTTCTTCCCATGCCCGATTTCCCAGTTTCGCAAGACAGCGCTGTCTGCACGCCTGTTGCCCGCCTGAAAATGCTCTGCCTGATCAGCGGCTTCACCGCGATGAGCCTGGCCACCTGCGCCCAGGCCGCCCCCGCTTTCGACAGTGAGTCACCCTGGATGCTTGGTGACTGGAACGGCAGTCGCACCGAGCTTGCGGAAAAAGGCTACGACTTCAAAGTCGATTACACCGGCGAAATGGGCAGTAACCTGCATGGCGGCTACGACCATGATCGTACGGCACGCTACAGCGACCAGTTCGGCTTCGGCACTCACCTGGATCTGCAGAAAATCCTTGGCTGGAACGATGCCGAGTTCCAACTGACCGTCACCGAGCGCAGCGGCAACAACATCAGCAACGACCGCATCAACGATCCGCGCGTCGGCGGGTTCACTTCGGCCCAGGAAGTCTGGGGCCGTGGGCAGACCTGGCGCCTGACGCAGATGTGGTACCAGCAGAAATTCTTCGACCAGAAACTCGATATCAAGGCCGGCCGTTTCGGTGAAGGCGAAGACTTCAACAGCTTCCCGTGCGACTTCCAGAACCTGGCGTTCTGCGGCTCCCAGGTCGGTAACTGGGTCGGTGGCATCTGGTACAACTGGCCGGTCAGCCAGTGGGCCCTGCGAGTCAAATATCACCTGACGCCAGAGTTGTACGCGCAGGTCGGTGCCTACGAGCAGAACCCGTCCAACCTGGACCGCAACAACGGCTTCAAACTCAGTGGCAGCGGCACCCAGGGCGCAATCCTGCCGGTGGAGCTGGTGTGGTCACCGAAGGTCAATGGCCTGCCAGGCGAATACCGCGCCGGTTATTACTACAGCAACGCCAAGGCCACCGATGCCTACAAGGACAGCAATGGTCAGCCGGCAGCCCTCAGCGGCGAGGCCTACCGCAGCGCGTCGAGCAAGCACGGCGTGTGGCTTGGCGTGCAGCAGCAACTGACCAGCCGGGCCAGCGACAATTCCCGCGGCCTGAGCGTATTCGCCAACGGCACGATGCATGACAAGAAGACCAACGCCATCGACAACTATGTCCAGGCCGGAGTCGTCTACAAAGGGTTGTTCGATGCTCGGGCCAAGGACGATATCGGTTTCGCCATGGCGCGGGTGCACGTCAACCCGGCGTATCGCAAGAATGCCGAGGCGACCAACCAGGCTCGCAACGTGTCCGACTTCGACGACCCGACTTTCCTGCCGCCGCAAGACACCGAATACAGTGCCGAACTCTACTACGGCGTGCACGTCACCAACTGGCTGACCGTGCGCCCGAACCTGCAGTACATCCGCCATCCGGGTGGCGTGGACCAGGTCGATGACGCGCTGATTGGCGGGATCAAGATCCAGTCTTCGTTCTAATGCGCTACCCCTGTAGGAGCGAGCCTGCTCGCGATGCCATCGCCGGCAAGCAGGCTCCTGCAAGGACAGCGTTCACAGTTTGAGATTTATATCTGAACCATGCCCACGCCAGATCGTCATCTACAGTGAACTTGCGCGGGACTACTTAAAACGTCACGGAGAACCACACTATGAGCACTGATGGTGCTTTGAGTCGAAGCCGTCTACTGCCGACCCTGCTCGGCATTCTGCTTTTGCTAATGGGCCTGGCCATGCTGGCCGGGGGAATCAAGCTGAGCATGCTGGGCGGCTCGCTGTACTACCTGCTGGCCGGTATCGGCCTGACGCTGACCGGCGCCCTGCTGATCGCTGCACGCCGTGCTGCGCTTGGCTTGTACGCTTTGGTGCTGTTTGCCAGCACCGTCTGGTCGCTGTGGGAAGTCGGCCTCGACTGGTGGCAACTGGTGCCGCGTCTGGCACTGCTGTTCGCACTGGGCATCGTCATGTTGCTGCCGTGGTTCCGACGTCCGATGTTGCGCGAAGGCACCGGGCCACTGACCACCGGCGTCCTTGCCGTGGCCGTGGTGATCGCAGGTGCAACCGCACTTGCCAGCCAATTCACCAACCCGGGTGAAATCAAAGGCCAACTGGACCGCGACAGCGTACCTGGCATGGCCAATACCGCCCCGGCCATGCCGGACGGTGACTGGAACTCCTACGGCCGTAGCGCCCATGGCGATCGTTACTCGCCACTGGCGCAGATCACTCCGGAAAATGCCCACAAGCTGGTTCCAGCCTGGGAATTCCGCACCGGTGACATTCCGGGTCCGAACGATCCAGGTGAAACCACTGCTGAAAACACCCCGCTGAAAGTCAACGGCATGCTGTATGTGTGCACGCCGCACAGCCAGGTGATCGCACTGGACCCGGACACCGGCAAGGAAATCTGGCGTTTCGATCCGAAGCTCTCCACGCAGAACGCGGCGAACTTCAAGGGTTGGGCGCACATGACCTGCCGCGGCGTGTCGTATCACGATGACGCGGTGTACGCTTCCGAGCAGAGCCCAACGGGTACTGCCAGCCCTGCACCGGTCAGCAGCGTCTGCCCGCGCCGGATCTTCCTGCCAACCGCCGACACCCGCCTGATCGCCCTGAACGCCGACACCGGCAAGATGTGCGAAGACTTCGGCAACGCTGGCCAGGTAGACCTGAGCGCCAATATCGGCGGCTTCAATGCCGGCGGTTACTACTCCACCTCCCCTCCAGCCGTCACCAAAGACCTGGTGGTGATTGGTGGTCACGTGACCGACAACGTTTCCACCGACGAGCCAAGCGGCGTGATCCGCGCGTTCGATGTGCACACCGGCAAGCTGGTGTGGAACTGGGACAGCGGCAAGCCGGATGACACCACGCCGATTGCCGAAGGCCAGGTCTACACCCGCAACTCGCCAAACATGTGGTCGATGTTCGCAGTCGATGAAAAACTCGGCATGCTGTACCTGCCGATGGGTAACCAGACCCCGGACCAGTTCGGTGGCGCGCGTACCCCTGAATCGGAACTGCACGCTGCCGGCCTGACCGCGCTGGATATCGCCACCGGCCAGGTGCGCTGGCACATGCAGTTCACCCACCATGACCTGTGGGACATGGACGTGGGTGGCCAGCCAACCCTGATGGACCTGAAAACCGCTGACGGCGTCAAGCCAGCGGTACTCGCTTCCACCAAGCAGGGCAGCATCTACGTACTGGATCGCAGCACCGGCAAGCCGATTGTGCCGATCAACGAAGTGCCAGTGCCGCAGGGCGCTGTCGAAGGTGATCACACTTCGCCAACCCAGCCGAAATCCGACCTCAACCTCATGCCACCGCCGCTGCAGGAGCGTGACATGTGGGGTGTGACTCCGTTTGATCAACTGATCTGCCGGATCGACTTCAAATCCATGCGCTACGACGGCCCGTTCACTCCGCCATCGCTGCAAGGTTCGATTGTCTATCCAGGTAACTTCGGCGTGTTCGACTGGGGCGGTATCTCGGTTGACCCGGTGCGTCAGATCGCTTTCGTGAACCCGAGCTACATGGCGTTCAAATCGAAAATGATCCCGGCGGCCGAAATCGCTGCTCAGGGCCCGCGTAAAAGCGAAACCGAAGGCGTGCAGCCGAACAAAGGCGCGCCGTACGGCGTAGTCCTCGAAGCACTCCTGTCGCCAATGGGCCTGCCGTGCCAGGCACCGGCCTGGGGCTACGTGGCGGCAGTCGACCTGACCACCTCGAAAGTCCTGTGGAAGCACAAGAACGGTACCGTGCGCGATAGCTCGCCGGTTCCGATCCCTCTGAGCATGGGCGTTCCGAGCCTCGGCGGGACCTTCGTCACCGCCGGTGGCGTGGGCTTCCTGAGCGGCACCCTCGACCAGTACCTGCGTGCCTACGACGTGAAAAACGGCAAGCAACTGTGGGAAGGCCGCCTGCCAGCCGGCGCGCAGACCACCCCGATGACGTACACCGGCAAGGACGGCAAGCAGTACGTGCTGGTCGTGGCCGGCGGTCACGGCTCGCTGGGCACCAAGCAGGGTGACTATGTGATTGCTTACAAACTGTCGGAATAACAGTTAACGACGGTTAAACGAAAGGCGACTCCTGCGAGGGGGTCGCCTTTTTTTGTGCCCGCCGATATTACCCCTGCCATTGAAACCACCCGCCACCTGCCCCATCTAAGACCCATATCCCATTGCGCAGGTGCCCCATGAGCGACCAGCAAGAATTCCCTGAAGACCTCAGCGAGTACGCCGACCCCGAGAACGCCGAGCATCACTCCACCGGCAAAGGCCTCGCACTGCCGGGCCAGAACCTGCCGGACAAGGTCTACATCATTCCGATCCACAACCGCCCGTTCTTCCCGGCTCAAGTGTTGCCGGTAATCGTCAACGAAGAACCCTGGGCTGAAACCCTGGATCTGGTGAGCAAATCCGATCATCACTCCCTGGCCCTGTTCTACATGGACACGCCGCAGGAAGATCCGCGCCACTTCGACACCTCGGCCCTGCCGCTGTACGGCACGCTGGTCAAGGTGCACCACGCCAGCCGCGAAAACGGCAAGCTGCAATTCGTTGCCCAGGGCCTGACCCGCGTACGCATTCGCACCTGGCTCAAGCACCACCGCCCACCGTATCTGGTGGAAGTCGAATACCCGCACCAGCCCACCGAGCCAACCGACGAGGTCAAGGCCTACGGCATGGCGCTGATCAATGCGATCAAGGAGCTGCTGCCGCTCAACCCGCTGTACAGCGAAGAGCTGAAGAACTATCTCAATCGCTTCAGCCCCAACGATCCATCGCCGCTGACTGACTTTGCAGCCGCCCTCACCTCCGCCACCGGCAACGAGCTGCAGGAAGTGCTCGACTGCGTGCCGATGCTCAAACGCATGGAAAAAGTCCTGCCGATGCTGCGCAAGGAAGTCGAAGTCGCGCGCCTGCAAAAGGAAATCTCTGCCGAGGTGAACCGCAAGATTGGCGAGCACCAGCGCGAGTTCTTCCTCAAGGAGCAACTCAAGGTCATCCAGCAAGAGCTGGGCCTGACCAAGGACGACCGCAGCGCCGACATCGAACAGTTCGAACAGCGCCTGGAAGGCAAAGTGCTGTCCGCCCAGGCGCAAAAACGTATTGCCGAGGAAATGAACAAGCTGTCTATCCTCGAAACCGGCTCGCCGGAATACGCGGTTACCCGCAACTACCTCGACTGGGCGACTTCGGTGCCGTGGGGCGTCTACGGCAAGGACAAGCTCGACCTCAAGCATGCCCGCAAGGTCCTGGACAAACACCATGCTGGCCTGGACGACATCAAGGACCGCATCCTCGAGTTCCTCGCCGTGGGTGCCTATAAAGGCGAAATCAGCGGCTCGATCGTGCTGCTGGTCGGCCCGCCGGGTGTGGGCAAGACCAGCGTCGGCAAATCCATCGCCGAATCCCTGGGTCGCCCGTTCTACCGCTTCAGCCTCGGCGGCATGCGCGACGAGGCGGAGATCAAGGGCCATCGCCGCACCTACATCGGTGCGCAACCGGGCAAGTTGGTGCAGGCGCTCAAAGACGTCGAAGTCATGAACCCGGTGATCATGCTCGACGAGATCGACAAGATGGGCCAGAGCTACCAGGGCGACCCAGCCTCGGCGCTGCTGGAAACCCTCGACCCGGAACAGAACGTCGAATTCCTCGACCATTACCTGGACCTGCGGATGGACTTGTCCAAAGTCCTGTTCGTGTGCACCGCCAACACCCTGGATTCGATTCCCGGCCCGCTGCTGGACCGCATGGAAGTGATTCGCCTGTCGGGCTATATCACCGAAGAAAAGATTGCCATCGCCAAGCGTCACCTATGGCCGAAACAACTTGAGAAGGCTGGCGTGTCCAAAGGCAGCCTGAGCATCAGCGACAGCGCCTTGAAAGCCTTGATCGACGGTTATGCCCGTGAAGCCGGAGTGCGCCATCTGGAGAAAGAACTGGGCAAACTGGTGCGCAAAGCCGTGGTGAAATTGATCGACGAGCCCAAAGCGGTGATCAAGATAGGTCCCAAAGACCTCGAAGCCTCCCTCGGCCACCCGGTGTTCCGCAACGAGCAGGTCCTGTCCGGCACTGGCGTGATCACTGGCCTGGCCTGGACCAGCATGGGCGGCGCAACCCTGCCGATCGAGGCCACCCGCATCCATACGCTAAACCGTGGTTTCAAGCTCACCGGGCAACTGGGCGATGTGATGAAAGAATCGGCGGAAATCGCCTACAGCTACGTCAGCTCCAACCTGAAGTCTTTTGGCGGCGATCCAAAGTTTTTCGACGAAGCGTTCGTGCACTTGCACGTTCCAGAGGGTGCCACACCCAAAGACGGCCCGAGCGCGGGCGTGACCATGGCCAGCGCCCTGCTGTCGCTGGCGCGTAATCAGCCACCGAAAAAAGGCGTGGCCATGACGGGTGAACTGACCCTGACGGGACACGTGCTGCCGATTGGGGGGGTGCGCGAGAAAGTGATTGCAGCGCGGCGGCAGAAGATTTTCGAGCTGATATTGCCCGAACCCAACCGTGGAAGTTTTGACGAGTTGCCGGACTACCTGAAGGAAGGGATCACTGTGCACTTTGCCAAGCGGTTCGCGGACGTGGTGAAAGTGCTGTTCTAAGTTAAGAGCGCAGACAAAATGGCCAGGCATAGTTGCCTGGCCATTTTCATTTCAAACTGGATATTTGTTGAAATAATTAACTATTCAAAACCGCCATTTCTATCAGTATCAGATTCTTATATATGACTATACATTCAACGTTCAAACGCACTTACAGGTAATCGTTTATGGACATTGAACAACGCAGAAGTCTTAGCGACAACTGCTTGAATAACGAAATGAAATTTCACCCGTGCTGCCGCGATAACTATTGGAGTGCCAATATTGCCGAGCGCGAGCCATTTGAATCGGAAGTGCTCTACACCAGCGTAGGCACACGGGAAATATTGGCGATTTTCAAAGCTGGGGAAAGCAACACCCCTCGAGATCGTGCCTTCGATATCTACCTTCCCAAAGATATCAAAAGCGGCATCTACCCTTTGAACATTCCGACTCGCCTGATCCAGATTGCCTTCACCGAAAATTTTCCGGCGTACACCACTTACTGGGCGACTGAAGGCGTTGTTGATCTTCAAGTGAGTCCTGATGCGCAGGTATTCAGCGGCAGCTTCGAAATCAAATTCAAAGACCGGCAGAACCGCGAATTTGCCTCCGACGGCAAGTTTGCTTTTTCCCTGGATCAACGCTGAGATTAACGCAGCTCAATAAATCCCAGCATTTGTGAACAGCCTGTTGGAAAAGAGTTTTCTCCAGCAGGCCCTGGTCACACTTTGTCTCATCTTCAGTTATGCTCGCCGTTCGTCGTCAACGCCGGAGCCGCTGAACTTATGTCCCCGATTCGCTTGCTTGTCCCCCTGAGCCTTGCCGTGCTGGCCGCCTGCTCCTCGCAACCGGCACAGAACCTGACCGTGGAAAAACAGAGTCAATGCCCGGCCAAGCTGCACAGCGGTCAAAACCTGATTCTCACCCTGCCCAGCAACCCGACCACGGGCTACCGCTGGGCGATTCAGGATTCGGCTGGCGGGGTGCTGCACGCACTGGGCCCCGAGGTGTACAGCAACCCGGAAGACGCGGGCATCGTTGGCTCCGCGGGAATCTCCACCTGGCGTTTCCAGGCATTCGCCCCCGGTACTGGACGCTTGCGTTTGACCTCCCAGCAACCCTGGGCACCGGAAGTGAAACCGGTGGATACCTTTGACTGCGCGATCTCGGTGAACTGACCGTGGGCTGGCTGATTCTGGCGCTGATGGGCGCGGTTACTTTCCTTTACGGGGTGAGCGTGGATGCCACGCTTCTGTGCCTGCTGGTCAAGCCATTGCCGGTACTGGCCCTGCTGGGTTGGCTGCATGATGCGCCGCCCAGTGAATATCGCCGCTGGATTAGCCTCGGCTTGATTTTCTCCCTGCTTGGCGATGTGTTGCTGGCGTGGCCGATGGATTTGTTCGTCTTTGGTCTGGGGGCGTTTCTGGTGGCGCACCTGGCATACCTGAAGGCTTATCTGAGTGATTGCCGCCGGTTGGCGCTGCTGCCGTTGATTCTGGCGCTCGGTGTGGGTGCCGTATTGCTGGGGATTCTGATCGCCAGCGGTTTAGGTCCGTTGTTGATTCCGGTGATCGTCTACGGGCTGGCAATCAGCGCGATGCTCTGGCGCGCCCTCGCCCGTCTGGGCACCGAGGTGCCACAACGCTCGGCACTGCTGGCGGCGGCCGGCGCAGTGGCGTTCGTGTTTTCCGACAGCGTCATCGGCATCAGTCGCTTCGTGATGCCGTTCCACGCGGCGCCCTATGTGATTATCCTGAGCTATTGGCTGGGGCAGTGGGGGATTGCGGCTTCGGCATTCACCACCGAACCGCGCCGCGCCTGAGAAAAAGATCGCAGCCTGCGGCAGCTCCTACACAGATCGCATTTCAAACGTAGGAGCTGCCGTAGGCTGCGATCTTTTGATTTGGCGGTTTATCAGAGAACCCGCGCATCCCGGCGCCAAGTTGGCTAAAATGCCGGCCTTTTCCATCCAAGCCGCTGGAACCGCCGTGAGCAAAGAACCCGATCGCCTTTTCGCCCAGCCGTTGGCCCAGGTGCCTGACTTCGCCTTCAACGAGGACGTGGTGCGGGTCTTCCCGGACATGATCAAACGCTCGGTGCCGGGTTACCCGACCATCGTCGAGAATCTCGGGGTGCTCGCCGCGCAGTTTGCCCAGCCCAACAGCGTGCTCTACGACCTGGGCTCGTCCCTCGGTGCCGTGACCCAGGCGTTGCGCCGGCACGTGCGCACCGACGGCTGCCGGGTGATCGCTGTGGATAACTCGGCGGCCATGGTCGAACGCTGCCGCGAATACCTCAATGGCCAGGACTCGATGTTCCAGGAGCTGCTACCTGTCGAAGTGATCGAAGGTGACATCCTCGCGCTGGAGTTCCAGCCGGCCTCGGTAGTGGCGCTGAATTTCACCTTGCAATTCATCGCCCCTGAGCAGCGCACAGCGTTGTTGTCGCGCATTCGCCAGTCGTTGCTGCCAGGTGGCGCGCTGATTCTGTCGGAGAAGCTGCGCTTCAACGACCTTCAGGAACACGCCCTGCTCACCGACCTGCACGTCGCCTTCAAACGCGCTAACGGCTACAGCGAACTGGAGATCGCGCAGAAACGCAGCGCCATCGAAAACGTCATGAAGCCCGACAGCCTCGAAGAACATCGCGAGCGCCTGCTGGCAGCCGGGTTCTCGAAAGTCGTGCCTTGGTTCCAGTGTCTTAACTTTGCTTCGTTGATTGCCCTGCCATGATTGATCTGTCTCCCCTCGCCCGCCGACTGGCTGGTACTCCACTGGCCGACTGGGCCAACAGCCTGCAAGCCCAGCTCGACAAAAAAATGGAAAAAGGCCACGGCGACCTCGAGCGCTGGCAGAGTGCGCTGGATGCGCTGCCGAAGATTCAGCCAAGCGAAGTCGACTTGTTGAATGGCCTGCGGCTGGACACCGATTGCGACGACGACACCCGCACGCAAATGCGCACAGCGTTGATGGGCCTGTCGCCATGGCGCAAGGGTCCGTTCGACTTGTTTGGCGTGCACGTCGACACCGAGTGGCGCTCGGACTGGAAATGGTCGCGAGTCGCGCCGCACCTGGATCTCAAGGGCAAACGCATCCTCGATGTCGGCTGTGGCAATGGCTATTACATGTGGCGCATGCTTGGCGCCGGCGCCGACAGCGTGATCGGCGTCGACCCCAACTGGCTGTTCTTCTGCCAGTTCCAGGCGGTGCAGCGCTATCTGTCGGAGCCGAATGCCTGGCACTTGCCGTTTCCCTTTGAAGACCTGCCGCCCAACCTTGAAGGTTTCGACACGGTGTTTTCCATGGGAGTGTTCTACCACCGCCGCTCGCCGATCGAACACTTGCTCGCGCTGAAAGATTGCCTGGTCAAAGGCGGTGAACTGGTGCTGGAGACCCTGGTTATCGAGGGCGATCAGCAGCAGGTACTGGTGCCGGAAGACCGTTATGCACAGATGCGCAACGTGTGGTTCCTGCCGTCGGTGCCAGCGCTGATGCTCTGGTTGCGCCGGGCCGGGTTCACCGATGTGCGTTGCGTGGACGTGAGCACCACCACGGTCGAGGAACAGCGCGGCACGGAATGGATGAAGTATCAGTCGCTGAGCGATTTCCTCGATCCCGAGGATCACAGCAAGACCATTGAAGGTTTGCCAGCGCCGATGCGGGCGGTGATTGTCGCTCGCAAGTAAACCCATCTCTCGGTCTATGCAGATCAAAATGTGGGAGCGGGCTTGCTCGCGAATGCGGTGTGTCAGTCAACTTCATTGTTGAATGACACACCGCATTCGCGAGCAAGCCCGCTCCCACATTAGGTCTGTGTTTAATCGGAAGATCTGGCTCTGCGGGCCTTGAAGAACTCGCTCAACACCGCACCGCACTCCTGCGCCAACACCCCGCCCTCAAACAATACTCGGTGATTCAAAAAGCCCTGGGTAAAGAACTGCCCCTGACTCTGCACAATCCCCGCCTTGGGCTCCAGCGCCCCATACACTACCCGCGCGATTCGCGAATGCACGATCAGCCCGGCGCACATGCTGCAGGGCTCGAGCGTTACGTACAGTGTGCTGCCGGGCAGACGATAGTTGCTGGCAGCCAACGCGGCAGCGCGGATCGCGACCATCTCGGCATGGGCACTTGGGTCATTGCCACTGATCGGGCAATTGAAGCCGCGGCCAATGATTTCACCGTCCTGCACCAGCACCGCACCCACCGGCACTTCACCGAGCGCCGCGCCTTGCGCAGCCAGGGCCAGGGCTTCGCGCATGAAGTCGCGATCGCGACTACGGTCGATGATCGCGGCGGGACGTATCTGACGCATCACGCCACCTCGATAGCGGCCATCAGGCCGGTTTCCATGTGATCGATCACGTGGCAATGGAACATCCACACCCCTGGGTTATCCGCCACCAGGGCCACCTGCGCGCGCTCGTTCTTGCCGAGCAGGTAGGTGTCCGTGAAGTATGGAATAACCTTGTGCCGGTTTGAGGCAATCACTTTGAAGCTCATGCCGTGCAAGTGAATCGGATGCTGGTACTGGGTCATGTTTTTCAGTTCGAAGATGTAGCTCTTGCCCCGTTCGAGCTTGGCGATCGGCCGGTCCGCGCAGGTCTTGTCGGTGATGTCCCAGGCCTGGCCATTGATCTGCCACAGGCTGGGTGGCTTGCCGTTGTCGACGTTCACCGACACCGAGCCGACCCACTCGAAGTTGAAGTTGAGTTTCTCGGCACTGGCCAGGTCCGGCTCGGCCACCGGGTTGGCGGGCAGCGCGGGTGGCCATGTGCTCGGCGTGTCGTTATTGGCCACGGAACGGAACGTGCCCAGGCGAACCGGGCCGTTGCGCAGGGATAATTCTTCGCCAGCCGGCGGAGCCTTGATCGCCAGGCAAATTCGCATGCCCGGGCCAAGCCAGTACTCCTTGCCCAACGGGCGCGGTGCAATCGGGTTGCCGTCCAACGCATAAATCTGCGCCTCGACACCCGGGATGTTGAGGCGATAAGTCAGGGTGTTGTCGAGGTTGAGCAGACGCACACGAGTGATTTGCCCGGCGGGTAGTTCGATCACCGCCTGGGACACTCCGTTGATGGTCGACAGGCGCCCCGCCGTGCCGCCCCGGGCCGCTTCACGAGGAATGCTGAACGCGACGAACGCGCCCTCTTCATCGACGTGCCAGCTTTTCAGGCTCAAGGTTTTTTCGTAGTTGAAACCGGTAGGCTCGCGCTCCTCGACGATCAGCGGACCGACCAGGCCACGGCCAAGTTCTTCGCTGCTGTTCACGTGCGGGTGATACCAGTAGCTGCCGGCATCCGGGACGCGGAACTTGTAGTCGAAATACTCCCCCGGCAGTACCGGAAGCTGCGACACATAGGGCACGCCGTCCATCTCCAGCGGCAGGCGGATGCCGTGCCAGTGGATGGTGGTCGCGACCGGCAGATGATTGATGAAGCGCACCCGCAGCCATTCACCCTGGCGCACGCGCAGCTCGGTGCCCGGCGCCGACGGGCCGAACGCCCAGGCTTGGGTGGTGTGACCGGGCACCAGTTCGACGTCCAGCGGAGCCGCAATCAGCTCATAGTCGTGACCCGCGTCGGCGTCAGCCATCTTGCCTAGCCAGTACCGCGATGCGCCACCCGCTCCGAGACCAACGACAACAAGACCGGCCAGGCCACCGAGGATTTGGCGACGGGTAAAGGACATGAACTCAACTACCTCACGTATCAACGACTGGCCCTGGGGCCTGTAAAAGGCGAATACGATACACCTGCGGTTGAGAAACAGTAAGGGCGGCGCGGCGACAGGTGTAGCGCAAACGTAAAAGACCCCGTGAATTCGCACTCACGGGGCCTTTCAGGTGTTACGGACGATCAGTCAGATCGGGATCATTCCCACTCAATCGTCGCTGGCGGCTTGCTCGACACGTCGTAAGTGACGCGGGAGATGCCTTCGATTTCGTTGATGATCCGGCCGCTGACGGTTTCCAGCAGTTCGTAAGGCAGGTGAGCCCAACGTGCGGTCATGAAGTCGATGGTTTCCACGGCACGCAGGGCCACGACCCAGGCGTAACGACGGCCATCGCCGACAACGCCAACCGATTTCACCGGCTGGAATACCACGAATGCCTGGCTGACTTTGTGATACCAGTCGGCCTTGCGCAGTTCTTCGATGAAGATGTGGTCGGCGCGACGCAGCAGGTCGGCGTATTCCTTTTTCACTTCACCGAGGATCCGCACGCCCAGGCCTGGGCCCGGGAACGGGTGACGGTAGACCATGTCGTACGGCAGGCCCAGTTCCAGGCCCAGACGACGCACTTCGTCCTTGAACAGTTCGCGCAGTGGCTCGACCAGTTTCAGGTTCATTTCTTCCGGCAGGCCACCCACGTTGTGGTGCGACTTGATTACGTGGGCCTTGCCGCTTTTGGCGCCAGCCGACTCGATCACGTCCGGGTAGATGGTGCCCTGGGCGAGGTACTTGATGTTGTCCAGTTTGTTGGACTGGGCATCGAACACGTCGATGAAGGTGCGGCCGATGATCTTGCGCTTCTTCTCCGGGTCGCTTTCGCCAGCCAGGTTGTCGAGGAACTGATCTTCAGCGTTGGCGCGGATCACCTTGACGCCCATGTTCTCGGCGAACATGGCCATCACTTGCTCGCCTTCGTGCAGGCGCAGCAGGCCGTTGTCGACGAAGACGCAGGTCAGCTGGTCGCCGATGGCTTTGTGCAACAGCGCGGCAACTACCGAGGAGTCAACGCCGCCGGACAAGCCGAGCAAGACGTTGTCGGTGCCGACCTGGGCGCGAACCTGGGCGATGGCGTCTTCGGCAATCTTCGACGGAGTCCACAGGGCCTCGCAGCCGCAGATGTCGAGGATGAAGCGCGACAGGATGCGACCGCCCTGCTTGGTATGGGTCACTTCCGGGTGGAACTGCACGCCGTAGTAGCCGCGAGCGTCGTCGAACATGCCGGCAATCGGGCAGCTCGGGGTGCTGGCCAGGATGTGGAATTCCTGCGGCATCTTGGTGACCTTGTCACCGTGGCTCATCCATACGTCGAGGCCAAACAGGCCGTCGGCGTCGATGTGATCTTCGATGCCATCGAGCAGGCGGCTCTTGCCGACCACGTCGACACGGGCGTAACCGAACTCACGCAGCTCGGAACCTTCGACCTTGCCACCCAGCTGTTCAGCCATGGTCTGCATGCCGTAGCAGATACCGAAGACCGGTACGCCCAGGTCGAACACCGCTTGCGGGCAGCGCGGGCTGTTGGCTTCGTGCACGGACTCGGGGCCGCCGGCGAGAATGACGCCTTTTGGAGCGAATTCGCGAATCGCGTCTTCATCCATGTCGAACGGATGCAGTTCGCAGTACACGCCGATTTCACGCACGCGGCGGGCGATCAGCTGGGTGTACTGGGAACCGAAGTCGAGGATCAGGATGCGGTGAGCGTGAATGTCGAGGGCCATGGGGTCAGTCTCGTCTATGCAATTCGGGTGAAGAGAATCAGAAACAACTCGGGGCTGAATAAAACAGCCCCGGTGCTTAACTTTTTGCTTGAAGGCTCAACCTACGCGGTAGTTTGGCGCTTCCTTGGTGATCTGCACGTCATGCACGTGGGACTCGGCCATTCCGGCGCCGGTGATCCGCACGAACTCGGGCTTGGTGCGCATTTCTTCGATGTCGGCACTGCCGGTGTAGCCCATCGAGGAACGCAGGCCGCCCATCAGTTGATGGATGATGGCGCTCAGGGTGCCCTTGTAAGGAACACGCCCTTCGATGCCTTCCGGAACCAGCTTCTCGGCGCCTGCCGAGGAGTCCTGGAAGTAACGGTCGGAGGAGCCTTGAGCCTGGGACATGGCGCCCAGCGAACCCATGCCGCGGTAAGCCTTGTACGAACGACCCTGGAACAGTTCGATCTCGCCTGGCGCTTCTTCAGTACCGGCGAACATCGAGCCCATCATCACGCAGGAAGCACCGGCAACGATGGCCTTGGACAGGTCACCGGAGAAACGGATGCCGCCGTCGGCGATCAACGGCACGCCTGTGCCTTCAAGGGCAGCGGCGACGTTGGCGATGGCACTGATTTGCGGGACGCCGACACCGGCGACGATGCGGGTGGTGCAGATCGAGCCAGGGCCGATGCCGACCTTGACTGCATCGGCGCCAGCTTCGGCCAGGGCCTTGGCGGCAGCGCCGGTGGCGATGTTGCCGCCGATGACCTGCACTTCAGGGAAGTTCTGCTTGACCCAGCGAACGCGGTCGATCACACCTTTGGAGTGACCGTGAGCGGTGTCGACCACCACCACGTCAACGCCGGCATTGACCAGGGCGGCGACGCGATCACCGGTGTCTTTACCGGTACCCACCGCAGCGCCAACGCGCAGACGACCTTGATCGTCCTTGCTGGCCAGCGGGTAAGCCTTGGCTTTTTCGATATCGTTGACGGTCATCATGCCCTTGAGGGCGAATTTCTCGTCGACGATCAATACGCGTTCGATGCGGTGTTTGTGCAACAACTCGCGAACGTCGTTCTTGTCGGCGCCTTCCTTGACCGTGACCAGGCGCTCTTTAGGCGTCATCACTTCACGGACAGTGGCTTCCATACGATTTTCGAAACGCACGTCACGGGAAGTGACGATGCCGACCAGGTCGCCATCGTGCAGCACCGGAACGCCGGAGATATTGTGCTGGCGGGTCAGTTCGAACAGTTCACGCACCGTGGCGTCTGCCTCGATGGTGATCGGGTCCTTGACCACGCCGGCTTCGTAACGCTTGACCTTGCGCACTTCGGCAGCTTGCTGCTCGATGGTCATGTTCTTGTGGATAATGCCGATGCCACCTTCCTGAGCCATGGCAATTGCCAGTCGGGCTTCAGTGACGGTGTCCATGGCGGCAGAAACCAGAGGAATATTCAGCTCGATGCCACGGGTTAGGCGGGTCTTGAGACTGACTTCGTTAGGAAGCACCTCGGAATAACCGGGCACTAGGAGAATGTCGTCGAATGTCAGAGCTTCTTGGCTGATACGCAGCATCGCGGGGGCTCCCGAGCGGGAAAATGGAAGCGCGCCATTATAGTCAGACACCCCCTCGGGTTCAATGTAAAACTCTGTCTATTATCGATACAGTGATCGACGGGGCACTACAGCTCGACTTTGACCCAACTCACCGGCTGGTCGAGCCAATCGGCAAACTCGTCGATAAAACTCTGCTTGAATCCAGCCTCGGCCCAATTGTTGAAGATAAACCCCAGGTTGGAGAACCCGCATTCCTGCAGGAACAGAAACCCGTTGATGTCATCTTCATGCCCGCATTCGGGACAAGTGAAGTTATCGGTACGCCCCGGCATCCAGTCTTCCAGGCTTTCGAACAGTGCTTCACCGACTTCCTTGCGGCACTCGGCGCAGCCCGCCTCCTCCAGAAAACCCTTGGCTGGCGTATAGATGCAGCGCTTGGTAATGATCTCCAGGCCATTGATCGGCTCACCAAAAGGCAGTGCTTCTGGGTGAAGCACCACTGCACGGGCGCCGTCGGCCAGGGCATAGCCCATGCGATTGCCGGTGCGCCCGCAGGTGGTGAGTTCTTCCTTGACGATGTTCTTGCGCACCAGCCAACGCACGATCGCCCGGGCCCGGGGTTCGTGCACCGGCAAAGTGGAGATTTTCGGGACGATGATGCTTTGCGAATTCATGGTGCAAGCCTAGTGCGTCAAATGGATGTTCTGCGGCGATCGTATTGACGTCTTCGCGGGCAAGCCCGCTCCCACAGGGTAAATGCAATCAAGTGTGGGAGCGGGCTTGCCCGCGAAGGCGTCGGAGCGGACGGCAGCTTAATCCCTGACACACACAGGTCAAGTACTCAAATACCGCCCGATCAGTGCGATACCGCTGGCCAGCACCAGCCAGGTCACCAGCCGCACGAACGCCTCGCGGGACAATCTCCTGGTCAACCGCCGACCGACCCACAACCCTGACGCCATGGCCGGCAACAAACACAGCGCCAGTAGCAACAAGGGTAGCTCGGCATACACACCCGCGACAGCAAACAGGCTCAGGCGCACCACCGTGCTGCAGCTGATCAGCGCGCTTTGGGTGGCGCGCGCCGCGTCCTTCGGCAGACGGCTGCTCAGATAGATCGCGTATAAAAAACCGCCGCTGCCAAACAGGGCTCCAAACATCCCGCCGATCGTGCCCATCGGTACCGCCCAGGCGGCCGACAACTGGGAGGGACGGGTTTTGACCCACAGGCTGTAAATCGCATAAGCGCTGATGAACAACCCCATCAGCAGTAACAACAGATCGGATTTCAGATTCAGCAGAAAGATCACGCCCAGCGTGCACCCCAGCGCCATGCAGGGCAGCAGTCGCAGCAACTCCGGCTTGGCCACGTCCCGCCGCGAAGGCAGCAGGTTGCCGAACGCAGCGACAAAATCCAGCAACACCAGCAACGGCACGATCTTCGACAGCGGCATGAACAGAATCAGGACGGGCCCGGCGACCAACGCAGTACCGAACCCGGCGATGCCGAACACGATGTAAGCCAGGGCGATGGCCAGGCCGATCACCAGCCACTCCGTGGCGCCGAATGGCCACTGCTGTAACAACTCAAGCACATTCATCTGCACGGCTTCCTTGAATACCTGTGATGACTTTAGCCAGTGCCGAGTCTCGCGACTAATATCTTCAAAGCCACCCACCCATCTCAAAAAGGCATGACTGTGCTTTCAATCCGCCAATTGCGTTACTTCGTGGAAATCGCCGACAGCGGCAGTTTCAGCGCAGCGGCTGAACATCTGTTCGTTGCTCAGTCAGCGCTGAGCCGGCAAATAAAGGACATGGAAACCCAACTGCAAACGCCGTTGTTCGAACGCACCGCGCGCCAGCCCCGGCTGACGGCGGCGGGTGAAGCCTTTTTGCCCCGGGCCAGAAACCTGCTGCATGAACTGACCAAGGCCAGCGACATGGCCACCCAGGTCGGCTCTGGCCAACTCGGCACCTTGCGCTTGAGCCATTCCAGCACCGTGCCAATGAGCGGCTGGTTGTTAGGCAACATCAGTGCTTATCTGGATCAATACACCGGCGTGTCCATGGACATCGTCAAACTGTCGTCCGAAGCGCAACTGGAAGAATTGGCCGAGGGACGCCTGGATGTCGGTCTGTTGCGTTTGCCGGTGCTGCGCCAGCGTGAAGGGGTGCAGATTGTGCCTTTATATAGTGAGCGCTTGTTGCTGGCCGTGCCGCCGAATCATCGACTGGCTGTGGATAACTCGGGGCGAGGCGTCGATCTGGCGCAGTTGAAGGATGAAGCGTTCATCTCCATCCCTCATCCGCAACGCGGCGGGTTGAGTTACTTGTCGGCCGAGCTGTGCATGCGCCAGGGATTCTTCCCGAAAGCCGCACGGGTGGTGTCGCGCAAGACTACGCAACTGCAGCTGATTCAGGCCGGGTTCGGCATCGCCCTGTTGCCAGAATCAATGCAAGACATTGCCCCGCCCGACATCCGTTTCCTACCCCTGGCCGACCCGGATTGCCAGAGCACGGTGGCCCTCGCCTGTCGGCAGAATCCCACCGCATTGGTCGAACGCTTCATCAAAACTTGCACCGTTCACTGTAGGAGCGAGCCTGCTCGCGATAGCGGTGCAACATTCAATAGTTCTGTCGACTGACACACTGCATCGCGAGCAGGCTCACTCCTACAAGGGGATTTGCGCGCGCGCATGGAGATTGTTCGCCGAATGCCTTTATCATGCACCCCATGATTAAAGATCCCTTTGCAAGACTCGGCCTGGACCGTGAAGTCCTGACTGTCAGCCAGCTCAACGGCCGCGCGCGGGTGTTGCTGGAAGACGTGTTCAGCAACATCTGGGTCGAAGGCGAAATCTCCAACCTCGCGCGTCCGGCGTCCGGCCATGTGTACTTCACCTTGAAGGACAGTGGCGCCCAGGTGCGTTGCGCGCTGTTTCGGCAGAACGCCGCACGGGTTCGCCAGGTGTTGAAGGATGGCCTGGCGGTCAAGGTCCGCGGCAAGGTCTCGCTGTTCGAGGGCCGCGGGGATTACCAGCTGATCCTCGATACCGTCGAGCCAGCCGGTGATGGTGCCCTGCGCCTGGCGTTCGACGCCCTGAAAGAAAAACTCAGCGCCGAAGGGCTGTTCAGTGCCGAACGCAAGGTCCCGCTGCCCGCACATCCGCAACGCATCGGCATCATCAGTTCGCCGACGGGCGCGGTGATTCGCGACATCATCAGCGTGTTTCGCCGCCGGGCGCCGCAGGTTCAGCTGACGCTCATCCCGACAGCCGTGCAAGGTCGCGAAGCCACTGCACAGATCGTCAGGGCGTTGAAGCTGGCGGACGCCCGTGGCTTTGATGCGTTGATCCTGGCCCGGGGCGGCGGCTCGCTGGAAGACCTCTGGTGTTTCAACGAAGAAGCCGTGGCCCGCGCCGTGGACGCCTGCGTCACACCGATTGTCAGCGCGGTAGGTCACGAGACTGATGTGTCAATCAGTGACTTCGTCGCCGACGTCCGCGCACCGACCCCTTCAGCGGCCGCCGAACTGCTGGCCCCGGATTCCAGCGACTTGGTGCGCCGGGTCGAGAGCCTGCATCGGCGCCTGGTAATGCGCATCCGCGATCGCCTGATCCGTGATCGCCTGCGCCTGGAAGGCATGTCCCGCCGCCTGCGCCATCCCGGTGAGCGGCTGCGCCAGCAAGCGCAACGCCTGGATGACCTGGACATGCGCATGCGACGCGCCTTCGAGCGTAGCCTCAATACTCGTCGCGAACGGCTTATCCGCCTGGAAACCCGCCTGGCAGGCCAGCATCCCGGTCGGCAACTGGCGATGCTGCGCCAGCGTCTCGACAGCTTGGCCGAGCGCCTGCCCCGAGCCATGCGCGAAGGTCTCAAGGACCGGCGCATGCAACTGCAAAGTCAGATGCAGACACTGCACGTGGTCAGCCCGTTGGCGACCCTTGGCCGTGGCTACAGCATTCTGCTGGATGAGCGCGGCAATGCAATTCGTAATGCCGCCCAGACCCACACCGGCCAGCGCCTCAAAGCCAGGCTTGGCGAGGGCGAGCTGCACGTAAGGGTCGAAGACAATCACCTGACGCCCGTCACCCTTTCTTTACTGGATTGATCCATGCCGCGCTTTCTCGCCTCGCTGTTTTTGCTGTGCCTGACCTTCAACGCCCACGCCGACAGTTACATCACTCGTCTGCTCAACAAACCGGTGCCGGGCGGCGTGGCCGTGGTGGACCTGGGCACTTCCGCGCAACCACCGAAGGCCAGCTATCAAGGCAAACCGGTGCTGGTGATCAAGGAACAGAACAACTGGCTGGCCATCGTCGGCGTGCCGCTCACCGTCAAGCCGGGCCCGCAGCAAGTCAGCAGTGGCGGTCGCAACCTGGCGCTCAGCGTAGGCAACAAGAAATACCCGGAACAGCACATCACCCTGAAAAACACCCAGCAGGTCAATCCGAACCCGGCCAACCTCAAGCGCATCGAAGCCGAGCTGGCCGAACAGATTCAGGCCTATCGCAGCTTCAGCCCGAACACCCCGAGCAACCTGCTGCTGGATAAACCGGTCAACGGCCCCCTCTCCAGCAAGTTCGGCGTGCGCCGCTTCTTCAACGGCGAGGAACGCAACGCCCATTCCGGACTCGACTTCGCCGTGCCTGCCGGAACCCCGATCAAGACTCCGGCCGCCGGCAAAGTGATCCTGATCGGCAACTACTTCTTCAACGGCAACACGGTGTTTGTCGACCACGGCCAGGGCTTCATCAGCATGTTCTGCCACATGTCGAAAATCGACGTGAAAGTCGGCCAGCAAATGTCCCGTGGCGGCGTAGTCGGCAAAGTCGGCGCCACCGGCCGCGCGACGGGCCCGCACATGCACTGGAACGTCAGTCTGAATGATGCGCGGGTGGATCCGGCGATTTTCATTGGGGCGTTTCAGCCTTGAGTAATGATGGCCCGTTTCACATCACGTGCACGTTCAACGCAGTCGATGCCAGACCGTGACAACCGCAGGCCAGGCGATGACCTTGCAGCACCACGGGAATGCCATTCATGCGCCTGCGCGGATGCCCTTCAATGAAAGCGAACACCCCCTGGTGTAATGGGCAGGTTGCCTTGTCTCCTAACACTGCGGGTGTCTTGCCATTGAGCCGATGAGTGTCCGAAAGCTGGCAGGACACGACCACCCCGCCGCTGCTGGTCGAGTCGCCGAGGCAGATGGGATGAGTCATGGTCTTGGCCCCGGCATGCGGAAGACGAAGGGATCGACGCCGTGGGTTTGCTGGTTTTTCGCTTTGCGGGCGGCGTCCGGTGGGCGGACCATTTGTACGGTGACGCTGTCGTCATCGCCCGCGCAAACCACCGCACTGACGCCGCCAGCTTTGTAGCTGGCAATGGTGGCGAGGTTGATTTCGACCAGGGCGCTGCTGACGCCAGTGTTGCCCAGGCGCCGGCCGATATCGTAGCCCTCTGCGACGTTGCTTAATTCGACGCCATGCCCGTCGGTGTTGAGGCCGTGGAGCGCGTTGGTCAGCGCGATTTCGCCTTGGGAGTTGTCGGTGCTGTCGTAGAAAACCCGTATGGGTTTTTCGCCTTCGGGCAGGGTCTCCAAGGCCTGCTGCCAGCCTGCCTGGAGAGCCTTGGCCTGAAGCGCCGGCTTGAGCAACTTGGCGGTTTCGTCACGCATGGACACTTTGATCGGGCGGTGCAGATAACCAAGGATCGGAGCCTTGTCGAACTCTTTGACTTGATGATCGGCCCAGCGCACTGGCAACCACGGGGAAGGCTCGAAGTAGCCAGGGCCGTGGTTGCTGAGGGTTTTCCAGAGATCGGGGAGCTGGGAATGCCAGTACGCCGAGGACATGGTGCTTGGAGCCCTCGGTCTTTTCACCCCTTTTGCCCGCTGTTCATTTTCATACCAATCGATGAACGCTCGATCACGATCCCAGTAAAACGCCCAACACTTACCGAAGTCAGTCTGCTTGTTCAGATTGTCTTCCGAGTCCTGTGTCGCGAAGGGTCGGACGAATCGATCTATCCGATTCGAACGCGAGACCAGAATACCTGCGACGCTTTCGAACACCTTTGGTACAACCTGAACATTCTGTAAACCAGGGGTACCTGGCTGTCGATAGATGTCACGAGGAACATCCCCATCCCTACTCACCAGCAGTGCCTGTGGAACCTGTGGGTTATCGTCAAAAAATCCGAAGAGGCGCTCGATCATCGCTTGTGCGTGAGGGGTGTTTTCGTCGTCCTGCCAGAGAAACTGCGTAACGCCCAAGGTGGCAGCATTTCGACCAGAATTGATCAAACCTGCGGCTTTGAAACCCGTGTCGAAAGGATCCGGTGGCCCAAGTGCAAATACCGGGATCGGCCAATAGGCCACCGAGTCGCCAGCAGAGTGCGTAAAGGCAGCTCGGACGGCCAGCCGGCTGGCGTTGGTTCTGGAGGTTACCGAGGCACTGTAGTCTTCGGGAGACTGCGAATAAATCGAGGAAAAATTGTCGGATTTTTTCTCTATTTCTCGCCACACCGATGATTGATACCAGCCTTTTACGGCAAGCCCCACTCCTCGTATTTCCAGTGAATAAGTACGCTCGTTGGTAGCGATTTGCTCGAGTCGTCCAGCCATGGCTGCAGATCGGTACGTTGCAAGTTCTTCCTTTTCATCAGCGACGACTTTGCCAAACCAATGACCGCTGTAGACCAACACCAACACACCGATGACACCTGCGATGCCCCAGCGCAGAAGTTCACGCACCTCCTGTGACTTCAGATCTTCAATTGGGCTCGCATTAATTTTGTAAACTAACACCCCCATCCAGATTGCGATGAGGATGACTGTCCCCCACAAATAACCCTTCAGCTGAGGTCGCGAAGATCGCGCTTGTTGGCGAGCCCTCATTTCGCGTCTCCTTGTCTTACCGGGGGCTGGACAAACGCCGGGGGTGTCATCGACACACATTCATCCGAGGGAAATACTCCCTTGTCGTAGTAACGGTAACTGGCGTTTACCAACGACTGCGCCTCTGGGCTCAAGCGGGACCAACCCCGTGAACCACTGACCTGATCGAATCGAACTTCATCCAACTTCCAATCCGCAATCGCCACCAACACTTCGCGCATATCAGGATCATCCAGACACTTCGCCTGCCCGATCGCGACATCCATCGCCGTCACCCAGCGATGATTCTCCGGGCTGCGCAGCACCGCCGAGTGATAACTGTTTTCACTCCATTCCCCGGTGTCGACTTCCATGCGCGCACGGATCTCGTTGGGGGTTTCCTCACGCTCGTAGCGGTAGTGATCCGGGGTACCGAGCAGCTCAATCCCGGACACCGCGCTTCGGCGGAAAGCCTGGGTCTGGTCGTCCGGCTCTTTGCCCTTGTTCCAGCGCTCGCGCACGACTTGCACATCGAGCCGGTCCTGGAGGGTTTGCACGAATTTCCATTTGAAGGCGGCGCTGGGATTAGCCAACGCGGTGTTTTTCGACACGGCATCGGGGCGGTCCATCCCGGACTTTTGCGCGGATCCGCTCAGCGCTTCGCCACCGAACATCTGCGGCGCGTGAGGGGGGTGCAGTTGTTCGGCGTTGATGTTGCGCTGCTGGCCTTCCTGGATCGGAGCCCGCGTAACGATCGCGGTGGCCGACCATCCGCCGGGATAACGCGGCTCCCCCTTGGCTCGCAGGTATTCCTGTTGCGCCGCCTTGCCCACCAGAACCGGTTGGCCATCGCGCAGGCGCTTGGTCCACAGGCGCTGGTAAAAACCCATCGACTGCAAAACATTCATGGCTGGCGCGCCATTGGGCAACTTGTCAGGCACGCCGTAGGTGCCAATGCCTTGCACATTATCCAGCGCCACGGTGGTGTCGTCGGGGCAGAAGTACAGATAGACCTTGCCGCGATTGTCGCGCTCGGGGAATACCACGGTTTTACTGTCCCCACTTAAACGCCGGCCTTGCTCAGGTGACCAACGCGGACCGGAGCGCCCCCCGTATCCCGGCACACCACAGCGCACGGCAGCAAGTGAGGGCTGAGGATGCGGTGCATGAGTGATCTGTTGCACGATATCAATCAGGACTTGCAGCGTATTCGAGTGCTTTGGCGTCGTGCCTGGCAACACTGAATAAGGCGAGTCCACCATGATGACGCAGTCAGCGCAGCGCTTTCCCCGATCAGCCAGCATCGCTTGCGCCAGCAGGGTGATCAGCGTGCCCTGGCTGTGCCCCATGATGGTGACGGTTTCATCGGGAGACACGCGGCGGATTTCACTGACCAGCATCGCCAGGCGGGTGGCCGCCAAAACAAAATATCGCCGATGCGGCCCCTTGCCCATGTACAGCGAGTTGGGCAATCCCAGTTGAGCCACGTAGCGCACCTTGGCGGCGAATCCAGCCGCGTACATCTCCTGCAAATTGTTGGTGGCATTGGCGAAAAAACCACCGCCCTTGGCAAAGTGACGGTCCAGGCGGTTATGAAATTTGTCCTGGAACTGATTGCGCAGCCTGGCCGGATCACCCCTTTCGTCCCGCTGGATTTCCGCTGGCTCGGCGCGGTATCCCCAATAAAACGGGATCATCAAGCTACGCGTTCCGGGGTTTGTCGTGTCGCGCTGGTAAAGGTAGGTATCTGGATCATCCAGCACGGTCATGTGCTCATCTTCGAGCTGCTCGCGCGGCAAGGCTTGCGCCTTACTGTAATCAGCCCCGTACCGCCCTGCCCTGAGATCCGGTCGATCCAGCCGCTCGTTCAGCCCCTGACACAAACCCGTCTCTACCGACTCGTATGCCCCTCCAGGATCGTTGACTCCGTGCAGGAAAATCACCACCCCAGGCAAATCCCCAGGTACTTCCAGCTTGCGCTCGGTCGTGCAGTTGGGAATCAACCGGGTCGCCGCCCGCGCTACGGTATGAACACTTGAGTCGGTCATTTGCCGTCTCCTGCAGTTCCGGCTTTGCGGGTGGCCTTCACCTGTGCGCGATGCATCACCTCCCGCTCGACCCGCTCGGTCAAACCCAGCGCATCCGTCAGGCCTTGCACCACGCTGCCATCCCCCACCTCGATCTGGTACCCGTGGTCTGCCGCCATTCTCGGGCGGTCGGCGGTGTGGCCTGGGTAGTGAAACGCCAGGCGTTGCGCTGCCGGATCGCGGCTGAAGGACGGGATGGCAACGCTGTCGGTTTTCGCGCCGAGCCAGTCGTGGTCACTGGCGTGCACCAGGACTTTGTCCTGCGTACCCATCTCGATGCCGCCACCGATCTTGATGTAGCTGCCGTCATCGGCCACCAGGCGGATAGTCGACGCAGTAATCACCACTTCGCCTTCAGTGGCCGACAACTGCAGGTTCTTTTGTGCATTGAGCGCGATGTCATCTTCCTGGGCTTGGACGAGCACCTTGCCGCGGTTGGCGATGGCGCTGATACCGCCTTCCTGGGCAAAAGCGCTGATGCCTTTTCCCGCGTTGAGGTGCATGGTCGCGCCGCTGGTCAACTGCAGGTGATCCTGGGCTGTGGTGTCGTGATTTTCGCCGGCGTAGTGCACTTGTGAACGAGGGGTGGCGCTGGTGATGCCCGCTTTGGCTGCCACGGCCAACACGGGATCGCCCGCGCTGGCGCTGTCGGGTGCAGGCCATTTAGCCATCGACTGACGTAATGCTTCGATGCCCTGGCTATCAATCTGCCGGCTGCCACGGGCGGCGGCGGTCTGGCCCAGCGACTGGAACAACTCACCACACTCGGCCAGCAGCTTCAACAGTTCTTCGCGGTCCAGCTGCGCGCCCCGGGCATCGTGGCGCGCGTAGGTAGTCAACAACATGCCCTGTGCCGCTCGCAGGGCAATGGCGGCGTCGGTACGCAGCTCGGCCCCATTGCCACGGGCCTGGGCCCGCCCATCGGTTCTGGGAGTGGTGAGTCTGCCGAGGTTCAGCGCGGTGGCGTGGTGGGTCGTGCTCATGCGCACGCGCAACGCACCGGGGCTGTCGTCAAACAGCAGCTCATTGAAGCCGTTACCCTGGTGTTCCCGGCTCCGTATCCCCGACAACGTCCGATTACCCGGTAAACCTGCCGCGTTACTGAAGTGCGGGGGGCAATGATCGGCGTTGTACAGCACGGAGGTAACCAGCGGGCGATCAATGTCACCGCCCAAAAAGGTCACCAGCACTTCCTGGCCGATGCGCGGTAAAAACTGATGGCCAAACCCGCGACCGGCACTGGGCATGGCGACCCGTAGCCACGTGGTGCATTGCACGGGGTCCTGGCGGCGTTGCCAATGGAAGCGCACCTGCACTCGTGCCTGCTCATCAGTGAAAACCTCTTCTCCTTCGGGACCGGTCACGATGGCGGTGAGCGGGCCGGCAATGGTCGGGCGAGGAATGGTGATCGGCGCGCGATAGGCGATCTTGTGGCGGATGCAGACGAAGTGGTTGCGGTACTGCGCCGGTTCCTGCGACAAGTAATTGTTGCTGCCACTGTGTTCGATTGCCAGCAACAGGAACTGTCGATCGGTTGGGCTATCACGGTCATGAGCAAAATGCCCGTTCAGTTCAAAGGTTTGCCCGGGCAGCATCGCCCGACAGTTGCTGGCACCCTGAAACGTCTTGGCTTGCACTTCCAGGGCTTCAAGTCGATGCCGAATCAACGCCTCGCCACCCTCGGGCAGTGAGTGACTGTAATGACCGGGAAAATCGTAGATTTCGTAAGCTGGGACCTCACCCTGTTCATTCAGGCTTGGCATGCTGACCTGGAGTGGATTGCGCGGCTGCCGATAGTCAAAAGTCTGGAGGGTCATGCCGCCCGATTGCAGGACTCGGTTACTGCTCCATTGAGTAATCGAGTCGGCAGTCTCGGTGACGGAAGCACTGTGGTAACGGATCTGCGGTTGCTGCGCGAGCGGCGTCAGGTCCCGGGAATGGTCGGTGATGACCAGCTGATGCCCGCTCTGCGAGTGATCGAAGTAAAAAAACCACCCCTCGCGCTCCATCAGGCGCAAGACGAAATCGAGGTCACTCTCGCGATATTGAGTGATGTAGCTGTGGGGCTCGAGCGGGTGCTGCAGGCGAAACACAAAGTTGGGCAGCGCGCCATAAGCCGCAAAAACCTGGCGCATGACGTCTTCTATCGTCTGCTCTTGAAATATCCGCGAATCAAAACGTCGCGAGAGCATCCACAACCAGGGACTTAGTGTTGCTGAGTAATGCGCGAGCCCGCCGTCACTGCGTTGCAGGCTGAAACGACTGATGCAGCCGTGAATGTAGCGAGATCCACCGCTGGCCAGCTCAATGTCCACCAAAGCCGGCTGGCCGATGAGGGCCTTGAGCTGAAGATGCGCATCCTGACTGATCAGCGCCAGTTCAAAGCTGAACAACGTGGACAACCCCTCATTGCCCGAATAACGCTCCAACAGTAACTCTTGCGCGCCGTCAGTAGCCGATGTGAATTTGATCAGACGGCGATTCTGCGGCGAAAATATTGTTGTAAGTTCCATTAGCAAGTTTCCTGCGGCCTGGGCTTTGGGTGCTTGATTTGTTGTATTTGCTTGGAAACACAAGCACGCAAATTAAGACGCCAGGCGAAACAGGATGTATGTAGGACGCTTCCTTTTTTACAGTAGAGAAATGGAATTAATGCTAATACTCAATCGATGCGAGCAAAACGCTCGATCTGAGGCTGCTCGCGATGTTCGGCCTGCCATAAGTCGTAGCTGGTCTGCATCGATAGCCAGGTGTGAGCCTTGCTGATACCGGCACGTTCCAAGCGCACAGCCAGATCGGGGCTGATCGGCGCATGACCGTGCAGTATTCTGGAAAACGTTTCCCGGGCATACCCGAGCCGTCGAGCCATTTCAGTGATGGTGATTCCCAAGCCGGGAACCACGTCCTCAAGCAAAATTTCCCCAGGATGAGGAGGATTGTGCATACCCATTCAGGTGCCTCTGCTCAGTGGTAGTCGCTAACGATCATGGGACGGGCGCGACGTAATACATCACGCACTGCAATGGCGGAGTGAAGGATTTTTGTTCGAGATTCATGGCGTCACTCTCTTAGGTAGTCAAACCAAAGAAACTAGAGACACGGGTTCCGAGCGACAACCCTAAAAACCTGTAGGACCCCTCCTAAGCACACGTCAGTCGCGAGATCACAGGCAACAAAAAACCCGCCGACCAAACTGGCCCAGCGGGTTTTTTGTCTTAGCAGACAGAGATCAATAATCCTCCAGCCGCCACACCTCGTATGCAGGTGTCTCATACGGGTGACTGAGTTTCAGCGCGGCCACCACGGCCACGATCAGCTCATCCGCCACGACCAGCTCGACCTTCCATTCCTCGACCTGCTCGACCTGGCCAACTTCGCCAATGAACGGCTGACTGCCGTCCAGCGGGCGGAACTGGCCCTGGCCGAGGACTTGCCACGAACAGTGGTCATAGGCGCCTATTCGACCGCCACCGGCAGCGAACACCGCACTCTTGACCCCATCGACGTGACTGGCCGGAACGAAAAAGGCGAGCTTGAGCATCAGGCTTAGTTCACCCACACGCGAGCGTTGCGGAACATGCGCATCCACGGTGCGTCTTCGTTCCAGTCTTCCGACCGCCACGAGTTCTGCACGGCGCGGAATACCCGCTCCGGGTGCGGCATCATGATGGTCACGCGACCGTCACGACTGGTCAGCCCGGTGATACCGCGCGGCGAACCGTTCGGGTTGGCTGGATACTTCTCGGTGACCTTGCCGTGGTTGTCGACGAAACGCATCGCTACGCAGCCCGACAGATCAGCTTCCAGCAACGCCTCTTCACTGGCGAACTCGGCATGGCCTTCACCGTGGGCGATGGCGATCGGCATGCGCGAACCGGCCATGCCCTGCAGGAAGATCGAGTTCGACTCCTGGACCTGAACCATCGCCACGCGCGCTTCGAACTGCTCGGAGCGGTTACGCACGAAGTGCGGCCAGAACTCGCTGCCCGGGATCAGCTCGTGCAGGTTGGACATCATCTGACAACCGTTGCACACGCCGAGGGTGAAGCTGTCGTTACGCTCAAAGAACCCTTGGAATGCATCGCGAGCACGGCTGTTGAACAGCGCGGACTTGGCCCAACCTTCGCCGGCACCAAGAACGTCGCCGTAGGAGAAACCGCCGCAAGCGACCAGACCTTTGAACTCGTTCAGGTCGACACGGCCGGCCAGAATGTCGCTCATGTGCACGTCAATCGCGTTGAAACCGGCACGGTCGAAAGCAGCAGCCATTTCCACCTGGCCGTTGACGCCCTGCTCACGCAGTACGGCAACCTGTGGGCGGATGTTTTTCTTGATGTAAGGCGCGGCGACGTCCTGGTTGACGTCGAAGCTCAGCTTGACGCTCAGGCCCGGGTTGTCTTCTTCCAGCAGCACGTCGAACTCTTGTTCGGCGCAGTCGGCGTTATCACGCAGGCGCTGGATCTGGTAGCTGGTCTCGGCCCACTGCCGTTGCAGCAGACGACGCTGACCTTCGAACACGGTTTCGCCGTTGAAGGTGATGTTGATCTGGCCGTTGTTCATCGGCTGACCGATCACCGACACGCACTCGCCCAAGCCGGCAGCGCTGAACTGCGCGAGGATGTCCGGAGTGGCGTCCTGGCGCACCTGGATCACCGCGCCCAGTTCTTCGTTGAACAGGATCGCGGCGATGTCGGCGGAAGTTTCTGCCAGGCCGTCGAGGTTCAGGCTCAGGCCGCAGTGGCCGGCGAAGGCCATTTCCACCACGCTGGTCAGCAGACCACCGTCGGAACGGTCGTGGTAAGCCAGCAGGTGACCATCGGCATTGAGGCCCTGGATCACCGCAAAGAAGGCTTTCAGGTCTTCGGCATCATCGACGTCCGGCGCTTGCGAACCGAGCTTGCCGTGAACCTGGGCCAGGATCGAGGCGCCCATGCGGTTCTGGCCACGGCCCAAGTCGATCAGGATCAGGTCGGTAGTGCCCTTGTCCATGCGCAGTTCCGGGGTCAGTGTCTGACGGATGTCAGCCACTGGCGCGAAACCGGTCACGATCAGCGACATCGGCGAAGTGACAGTCTTGTCGACGCCTTCGTCGTTCCAGCGAGTGGCCATGGACATCGAGTCCTTGCCCACCGGAATGGTGATGCCCAGGTCCGGACACAGTTCCATGCCGACCGCTTTCACGGTGTCGTACAGACGTGCGTCTTCACCCGGGTGACCGGCAGCGGACATCCAGTTCGCCGACAGCTTGATGTCGGAGATCTTGTTGATGCGCGAAGCGGCGATGTTGGTCAGGGTTTCGCCGATAGCCATGCGGCCCGACGCCGGAGCGTCCAGCAGAGCCAGCGGAGTACGCTCGCCCATGGCCATGGCTTCACCGGTGTAGACGTCGAAGCTGGTGGCGGTGACGGCAACGTCGGCCACCGGAACCTGCCACGGGCCAACCATCTGGTCACGGGCCACGAGGCCGGTGATGGTACGGTCGCCGATGGTGATCAGGAAGCTTTTGCTGGCGACGGCCGGGTGATGCAGAACGCGCTCGACGCAGTCGGCAATCTCCAGGGTCGACGGATCGAAGTCGTCGCCCAGTTCGTTCTCGCGAACGGCCGAACGGTGCATGCGCGGGGCTTTGCCCAGCAGCACTTCCAGCGGCATGTCCACAGGGCTGTTGCCGAAGTGGCTGTCGGTAACGGTCAGCTGCGGCTCGGCAGTGGCTTCGCCAACCACGGCGAACGGGCAACGCTCACGTTCGCAGATCGCCTGGAAGCGTTCAAAGTCCGCCGGGCCGACCGCCAGAACGTAGCGTTCCTGGGATTCGTTACTCCAGATTTCGTGCGGGGCCATGCCCGGCTCGTCGTTTGGAATGTTGCGCAGTTCGAAGCGGCCACCGCGGTTGCCATCGTTGACCAGTTCCGGGAAGGCGTTGGACAGGCCGCCCGCGCCGACGTCGTGGATGAAGCTGATCGGGTTTTTGTCGCCCAGTTGCCAGCAACGGTCGATGACTTCCTGGCAGCGGCGTTCCATTTCCGGGTTTTCGCGTTGTACCGAAGCGAAGTCCAGGTCGGCCGAGCTGGTGCCGGTGGCCATGGAGGAAGCAGCGCCGCCGCCCAGGCCGATCAGCATTGCCGGGCCGCCGAGCACGATCAGCTTGGAGCCGACGGTGATCTCGCCTTTCTGTACGTGTTCGGCACGGATGTTACCCATGCCGCCGGCCAGCATGATCGGTTTGTGGTAACCGCGAACTTCGTCGCCACGTGGGGTGGTGATCGACTGTTCGAAGGTACGGAAGTAACCGGTCAGGGCTGGACGACCAAATTCGTTGTTGAACGCGGCGCCACCCAGTGGGCCTTCGATCATGATGTCCAGCGCGGTAACGATGCGCTCAGGTTTGCCGTACGGCACTTCCCACGGCTGTTCGAAGCCCGGGATCTGCAGGTTCGATACGGTGAAACCGGTCAGGCCAGCCTTTGGCTTGGCGCCACGACCGGTTGCGCCTTCGTCGCGAATCTCGCCACCGGAACCGGTGGATGCACCCGGGAACGGGGCAATCGCGGTCGGGTGGTTGTGGGTCTCGACCTTCATCAGGATGTGCACCGGTTCCTGCACCGCGCCGTACTGGCGGGTTTCAGGGTCCGGGAAGAAACGGCCGGCGACGTTACCGACGATCACCGAAGCGTTGTCCTTATAAGCGGACAGAACGCCTTCGCTGTGCATCTGGTAGGTGTTCTTGATCATGCCGAACAGGCTTTTTTCCTGGCTCTGACCGTCGATGTCCCAGCTGGCGTTGAAGATCTTGTGGCGGCAGTGCTCGGAGTTGGCCTGGGCGAACATCATCAGTTCGATGTCGTGCGGGTTGCGCTTCAAGCCGACGAAGGCGTTGACCAGGTAGTCGATCTCGTCTTCAGCCAGGGCCAGGCCCAGCTCGGTGTTGGCTTTTTCCAGCGCGGCGCGGCCGCCACCCAACACGTCGATCGCGGTCAGGGGCTTGGGTTCAGCGTGGCTGAACAGACCTGCGGCCTGCTCCAGGTTCGCCAGCACGATCTGGGTCATGCGGTCGTGCAAGGCGTCCGAGATCAGCTGCGCTTCGGCTTCGCTGAACTGGCCGGCGACATAGAAGGCGATACCGCGTTCAAGACGCTGGATCTTGCCCAGGCCGCAGTTGCGAGCGATGTCGCTGGCTTTGCTGGACCATGGCGAGATGGTGCCGAAACGCGGCAACACCAGGAACAGACGACCGGTCGGCTCCTGGACTGGAACACTTGGGCCGTACTTCAGAAGGCGCGCGAGCACCTGCTGTTCGTCGCCGGTCAGGACGCCGGTAACTTCGGCGAAGTGAGCGAATTCAGCATACAAGCCACTGACAGCCGGAACTTTCTGGCTCAGTTGCTCAAGGAGTTTGCTGTGGCGAAAGGCAGAAAGGGCAGGAGCGCCGCGCAGGATCAACATCTTCGGGACAGCCTCGGGAAGGGGTGTGCTTTGAGGCCGTGCATTCTAGCCTAAACCGCCCGCGACAGCACCCGAAACGGTATGCACGGGCGTACCCGAACGTCGGGCCGGGGATTCGGGGCAGGAACGGGAGGCCTGCGGCGGATATTTTTTCCATCGAGAAGTGTCGTAAAGGCCCGTTCCTGCGGGTTTTGTGGGGATTTTTACTGCTCTAGCAGACTGGCCCTGTGCTGTCGAGATATGGCGCTCGTGGTCCTTTGCGTATACTGCGCAGATGTTTTCCCCAACGGCTTTGCGTCCGCGGTACGCCAAATGGCTGATCGCAACCGGACTCTTCCTGATGCTCGGTGGTTGTGTTGATAAACCCAACACACTCGAGCGAGTAAAGGAGGATGGCGTGCTGCGGGTGGTTACCCGAAACAGCCCCGCCACCTACTTTCAGGATCGCAGCGGTGAAACCGGCTTTGAATATGAGCTGGTGAAGCGTTTCGCCGACGATCTGGGGGTCGAGCTGAAAATCGAGACCGCCGACAACCTGGACGACCTTTTCAATCAGGTGGGCAAGCCCAACGGCCCTGTGCTGGCTGCTGCCGGACTGGTCAGCAGCGAGCAACGCAAAACGCAGGTACGGTTTTCCCACTCCTACCTGGAAGTCACCCCGCAAGTCATCTATCGCAATGGCCAGTCACGGCCGACCGACGCGGGAGACCTGGTTGGCAAGAAAATCATGGTGCTCAAGGGCAGCACCCATGCCGAGCAGCTGGCAGAGCTGAAAAAGAAATTTCCGCGCATCGAGTACGAAGAGTCCGACGCGGTTGAAGTCGTAGACCTGTTGCGCATGGTCGACGAAGGCCAGATCGACCTGACCCTGGTCGACTCAAACGAAGTGGCGATGAACCAGGTCTACTTTCCCAACGTGCGGGTTGCCTTTGACCTCGGTGATGCCAGCAACCAGAGCTGGGCCGTGGCGGCAGGCGAAGACAACAGCCTGCTCAACGAGATCAACGACTACCTCGACAAGGTCAAGAAGAACGGCACCCTGCAGCGATTGAAGGACCGCTACTACGGCCACGTCGATGTGCTCGGCTACATGGGCGCCACCACCTTCGCCCAGCATCTGCAGCAACGCCTGCCCAAGTACGAACAGCACTTCAAGAATTACGCCAAGAAAGAAAAGGTCGACTGGCGCCTGCTGGCGGCAGTGGGTTACCAGGAATCCCTCTGGCAAGCAGCCGTGACGTCCAAGACCGGCGTGCGTGGCCTGATGATGCTGACGCAGAACACTGCGCAGGCGATGGGCGTCTCCAATCGCCTGGACCCCAAGCAAAGCATCATGGGCGGCGCCAAGTACCTGGCCTATATGAAGGATCAGTTGGACGATTCGATCAAGGAGCCCGACCGCACCTGGTTTGCCCTTGCGGCCTATAACGTCGGCAGCGGTCACCTGGATGACGCGCGCAAACTGACCGCCAAGGAAGGGCTGAACCCGAACAAGTGGCTGGATGTGAAGAAGATCCTGCCGCGCCTGTCGCAGAAACAGTGGTACAGCAAGACCCGCTATGGTTATGCGCGAGGCGGTGAACCGGTGCATTTTGTCGCCAACATCCGCCGCTACTATGACATCCTGACCTGGGTGACCCAGCCGCAGCTTGAAGGCGACCAGGTGGCTGAAGGCAATCTGCATGTGCCGGGGATCGACAAGTCCAAGCCGAACCAGGAAACCCCGCAGCTTTAGGTTTCTGCCCCCTTTAAAGACGCCATCGCGGGCAAGCCTTGCTCCCACAAGTCAGTGTCTACCTGTGGGAGCAAGGCTTGCCCGCGATGGCAGCGCCTCGGTTTCAGCCCTTCAACGCAGCAGCCAGAATCAGCGCCTTCATCTCGGAGACAGCCGACTTGAACCCCACAAACAACGCATGCGCCACCAGCGCATGGCCGATGTTCAGTTCATTGATGCCCTTGATCGCCGCCACCGCCTCCACGTTGTGGTAGTGCAGACCGTGGCCGGCATTGACGATCAGCCCCTGGGCCAGGCCAAACGCCACACCATCGGCTACCCGCTTGAGCTCTTCCGCCACGTCGGCGGGAGTTTCTGCATCGGCATAACGCCCCGTGTGCAGCTCGATCGCCGGCGCTCCCACTCGACGGGAGGCCTCAATCTGGCGCTCGTCTGCATCGATGAACAATGACACTTCGCAGCCGATTTTCGCCAGGCGCTCCACCGCAGCCTTGATCCGTGCCTCCTGCCCCGCCACATCCAGGCCGCCCTCGGTGGTCAGTTCCTGGCGGGTTTCCGGCACCAGGCAAATATGCGCAGGGCGAATGCGCTCGGCGAACACCATCATCTCTTCGGTCACACCCATCTCGAAGTTCATGCGGGTCTGCAGCACATCCTTGAGCAGCAGCACGTCGCGCTCCTGGATGTGGCGACGGTCTTCACGCAGGTGCACGGTGATGCCGTCAGCGCCTGCCTCTTCCGCGTCCAGTGCGGCCTTGACCGGATCCGGATAACGCGTGCCCCGAGCCTGGCGCAGGGTGGCTACGTGGTCGATGTTCACGCCGAGAAGAATGCGATTGCTGGTGGTCACGGAAGCGCTCCTGAAGAGGGAAAAGTTCGGTGCACAGCATACGGGGTGATCAGGGCTTGCGAAATAGCTCGCGACTGACCAGGGGCCGACCGCCCAAATGAACCGCCAATGCCTGGCGCATCAGGCGCTTGGCGGCGGACAGCGCTCCAGGTGCCGACCAGTCGGCGTCGGCCATGGCCAGCAGTTCGGTCCCGTTGAACAGGCCAGGCTGCAGTAGATAGACCCGCTCCAGCCCCGCGTCCACCTGCAGGCGGTAGAGCCCGTCGGCCGCCACCGGCTCGCCGTGGATATCGCTGTTCAGCGCAAAGCCGTAGCCCAGATCATCCAGCAAGCGCCACTCGAAGGAGCGCAGCAATGGCTCCAGCGGACGACCTTCGGCCAGCGCCAGCAAGGTTGCTGCGTAGTGATCGAACACTCCAGGCAAGGGGTCTTCGGCGGGAAGCAGGCGAATCAGCAATTCATTGAGGTAGAGGCCACTGAACAGCGCCTCGCCGTTGAGCCAGGTGGAAACCCCCGAAGCTTCCATGCGTCCGACGTTCTTCAGCTCGCCCCGCCCGCGAAACTCAACTTCCAGCGGCACAAACGGCCTGGCCAAGGTCCCAGCCTTGCCCCGCGCACTGCGCAACACTGCCCGTAGCCGACCTTGCGGCGTGAGGAAGTCCACCAACGCGCTGCTTTCGCGGTAGGCGCGGGAGTGGAGCACGAAGGCGGGTTGGAGGATGGGCTGGGACATGAAGTACTCAATGACGGAACGCTGTTTTACAAACGACCCAAAACCAAATGTGGGAGCGGGCTTGCTCGCGAAAGTGGTGTAACAGTCAACATCAAGGCTGAATGTTACATCCTATTCGCGAGCAAGCCCGCTCCCACAGGGGTCCACCGATGTATCTGGAACCGGGTTAGAGGTCGCCGTAACCCAGCGAACGCAGCGCGCGCTCGTCATCGGACCAGCCACCTTTCACTTTCACCCAGAGATTGAGCATGATCTTGGAGTCGAACAGCAGCTCCATGTCCTTGCGCGCCTCGGTGCCGATACGCTTGATGCGCTCGCCCTTGTCGCCAATGATGATTTTCTTCTGGCCGTCACGCTCGACGAGGATCAAGGCATGGATGTGCAGGGTCTTGCCCTGCTGCTTGAACTCTTCGATTTCGACGGTGATCTGGTACGGCAGCTCTGCACCCATCTGGCGCATGATCTTTTCGCGTACCAGTTCGGCGGCGAGGAAGCGGCTGCTGCGGTCGGTGATCTGGTCTTCCGGAAAGAAGTGATCGTTTTCCGGCAGGTAACCGGCAATCACCCGCTCCAGCGCTTCGAGGTTGTGCCCGTGCTGGGCCGAGATCGGCATGATCTGCGCGTTCGGCAGCTGCTCCTGCAACCAGCTCAGGTGCGGCATCAGCTCGGCTTTGTCTTCGATGCGATCAGTCTTGTTCAGCGCCACGATCAGCGGGCCGGTGACGTACTGCACGCGCTCCAGAACCATCTGGTCTTCATCGGTCCACTTGGTGCGGTCGACCACGAAGATCACCACGTCGACGTCTTTCAACGCAGCCGAAGCAGTCTTGTTCATGTAGCGGTTCAAGGCTTTCTCGCCACCCTTGTGCATACCCGGGGTGTCGACGTAGATCGCCTGCACGGCGCCTTCGGTCTTGATGCCCAGCATGTTGTGACGGGTGGTTTGCGGCTTGCGCGAAGTGATCGCGAGCTTCTGCCCGAGAATGTGGTTCAGCAGCGTGGACTTGCCCACGTTGGGACGGCCGACGATGGCAACATAGCCACAGCGTGTTGCGGTTGAATCAGTCATTGCCATTCTCCACACCCAGGGCAATCAGTGCTGCGGCGGCCGCTACCTGTTCGGCAATACGGCGACTCACACCCTGACCTCGGCTTTTTTCATTCAGTAAGGTGATTTCACATTCGACGAAGAACGTCCGGCAATGCGGCTCACCCTGGATATCCACCACTTCGTAACGCGGCAGCTCACACCCACGCGATTGCAGGAATTCCTGCAGGCGGGTTTTTGGATCTTTGTTGGTATCGACCAACGTCAGGCCTTCGAACTCACCGGCCAGCCAGGCCAGCACGCGCTCGCGCGCCATGTCCATGCCAGCATCCAGGTAAATAGCACCGATGAGCGCTTCAAGGGCATCGGCCAGAATCGACTCGCGACGAAAGCCGCCGCTCTTCAACTCACCGGAGCCCAGGCGCAGGTACTCACCCAGGTCAAAACCGCGGGCCAGTACTGCCAGGGTCTCACCTTTCACCAGGCGTGCGCGCAAACGCGACAACTGGCCTTCGCGAGCCAACGGGAAACGATCGAACAGCGCCTCGCCCGCCACGAAGTTGAGGATGGCATCACCGAGGAATTCCAGGCGCTCGTTGTTGCGCCCGGCAAAGCTGCGGTGAGTCAGGGCCAGGACCATCAGTTCCTGGTCCTTGAAGGTGTAGCCGAGCTGACGCTCTAGACGGCTTAAGGAAACGCTCACGGTGTACCCACGCTGAGTTCGTGGCTGGATTCCACCGCCAGCGCCGGGGTGCGGCGCAGGCTTGGGACAATTAACGCTGTGTTCAAAAATTACGTCCTGAATATCATTGTTTTCATGCCTCTGGAGCCGATTGTAGCGGCTCCAGAAATGCATTCGGCGCTGTGTTCAACAGCGCCGTGTGTGATTACTTGATCAGGCCAACCCGCGAGAAATTCGGCAGGTGACTGAGTTTGGGTTCCGGCCAGCTCATCCAGACCGCGAAGGCCTTGCCGACGATGTTCTTGTCGGGGACCATGCCCAGCAGGTCTTTGGGAATGGCTGGATCATCCCAGTAGCGACTGTCGTTGGAGTTGTCGCGGTTGTCGCCCATCATGAAGTAGTGCCCGGCAGGCACGGTCCACGAACGGTCCGGCGTTGCGCGGTAGCGGCTCATTTCCTTGCGGATCAGGTGCTCGGCGACGCCGAGTTTTTCCTTGTAGAGCTCGGCGCTGCCCAGGGTGCCCGGCTCGGAACCGACCAACTGCTCGGCGACCGACTCGCCATTGACGAACAGCCGCTTGTCGGCGGTATAGCGGATCTGGTCGCCCGGCAAGCCCACTACACGCTTGATGTAGTTGACGTTCGGGTCGCTCGGATAACGGAACACCATCACGTCGCCGCGTTGCGGGTCACCAATTTCGATGACCTTCTTGTCGATCACCGGCAAGCGGATTCCGTAGGAGAATTTGCTCACCAGAATGAAATCGCCAACGTCCAGGGTTGGCTTCATCGAGCCGGATGGGATCTGGAACGGTTCCACCAGGAACGAACGCAGCACCAGCACGATGAACAACACCGGGAAGAACGACTTGCCGTATTCGACCAGCAGCGGCTCTTTGTTCAGTTTTTCCACCACCATCCCGTCAGGCTGGCTGACGCTGCCCTGATAGGAGGCAATGGCAGCACGCCGACGCGGCGCGAGGAAAACCAGATCGAGCAACGCCAACAGGCCGCAGACGAACACGGCGATGACCAGCAACAGCGGGAAATTTAGTGACATAGGACCTAACTATCCAACCTGAGCACTGCAAGGAAGGCTTCTTGTGGAATTTCCACGTTACCGACTTGCTTCATGCGTTTCTTACCGGCCTTTTGCTTTTCCAGCAGTTTTTTCTTACGGCTAACGTCACCGCCGTAGCATTTGGCCAATACGTTCTTTCTGAGTGCCTTGACGGAGGTCCGCGCAATAATCTGCCCGCCAATGGCGGCCTGGATTGCGACGTCGAACATCTGACGTGGAATCAGTTCTTTCATCTTCTCGGTCAACTGGCGACCTTTGTAGTGCGCGTTATCCTTGTGCACGATCAGCGCCAGGGCGTCGACCTTGTCACCGTTGATCAGCACATCCAGTTTCACCAGATTAGCTGACTGATAACGATCGAAATGGTAATCCAGCGAAGCATAGCCGCGGCTGGTGGACTTCAGACGGTCGAAGAAGTCCAGGACCACTTCGTTCATCGGCAGATCGTAAGTCACCTGGACCTGGGTGCCGAGGAACAACATGTCGTGCTGTACGCCACGCTTCTCGATGCACAGGGTAATGACGTTGCCCAGGTGCTCTTGCGGTACAAGAATGTTGGCCCGCACGATCGGCTCGCGCATGTCTTCGATGGAAGACAGGTCTGGAAGCTTCGACGGGTTATCGACGTAAATCGTTTCACCGGTTTTCAGCAGCAGCTCGAAAATTACCGTCGGCGCCGTGGTGATCAGGTCCAGGTCATACTCGCGCTCCAAGCGCTCCTGGATGATTTCCATGTGCAGCATGCCGAGAAATCCGCAACGGAAGCCGAAGCCCAGGGCGTCGGAACTCTCGGGGGTGTACTGCAGCGACGAGTCGTTGAGCGTGAGCTTTTGCAGGGCTTCACGGAAGTCTTCGAAGTCGTCGGAGCTGACCGGGAACAGGCCAGCGTAAACCTGCGGCTGAATGCGTTTAAAGCCTGGCAGCACGTCGACGTCCGGCGTGGAGCTCAAGGTCAGGGTGTCACCCACCGGGGCACCGTGAATGTCCTTGATGCCGGCGATGATGAAGCCTACTTCACCGGCCTTGAGGTCAGTGGTAGCAGTGTGTTTCGGGTTGAATACACCGACGCTGTCCACCAGGTGGATCTTGCCGGTGGACTTGACGAGGATCTTGTCGCCCTTCTTCACACGGCCGTGGCGCACGCGCACCAGGGACACAACGCCCAGGTAATTGTCGAACCAGGAGTCGATGATCAACGCTTGCAGCGGATCTTCGTAGTTGCCGGTCGGCGCAGGAATGGTGTGCACCAGGCGCTCGAGGACTTCATCGACGCCCAGGCCGGTCTTGGCGCTGCACTCGACGGCATCAGTGGCATCGATGCCGATGATCTTCTCGATTTCTTCCTTCACGCGATCCGGATCGGCCTGAGGCAGGTCGATCTTGTTCAGCACGGGCATGACTTCCAGGCCCTGCTCGATAGCGGTGTAGCAGTTGGCAACCGACTGCGCCTCTACGCCCTGACCGGCGTCGACCACCAGCAAAGCACCTTCACAGGCCGCCAGCGACCGGCTGACTTCATAAGTGAAGTCAACGTGGCCCGGGGTGTCGATGAAGTTCAGCTGGTACTTGATGCCATCGCGAGCGGTGTAATACAGAGTGACGCTGTGGGCCTTGATGGTGATCCCGCGTTCACGCTCCAGGTCCATGGAGTCCAGCACCTGGGCTTCCATTTCGCGCTCGGCAAGGCCGCCGCACATCTGGATGAATCGATCAGCCAGCGTCGACTTGCCATGGTCAATGTGGGCGATGATGGAGAAATTGCGGATATGACTCAAATCACTCACGGATCAACACTCAAAAAGGCTGCAGGCATAGCCCGCCGAAAAATAGCCGGGAATTGTACCTGATCCACGGCGCAAGCGTCACCTGCGCAGGTCGGACGGCACTTACAAAAACGCCCCGGTCTCACGACAAGGGCGTTTTTAAAGGCTTCACTGCGGCGCAATTACCTGCAATCAACCGGCCCGGCGCAACAACCAGACCCCGGCCAGGGCGCACACGCTGGCGGGCACCAGAACCGCAAACAGTGGCGAGAAACCGAACACCAGGCTCGATGGCCCCAGCAAATCCTGGACGATACGGAAGGTGAAACCCACCAGCACCCCGGTGAATACCCGCTGCCCCAAGGTTACCGAGCGCAGCGGACCAAAGATGAAGGAGATGGCCATCAGCACCAGTGCCGCGGTGACCAGTGGCTGCAACACCTTGACCCAAAATGCCAGCCAGTAACGACCGTTATTCAGCCCCTGGTCAGCCAGGTAGTGGATATAACCCCACAAACCGCTGATCGACAGCGACTCGGGCGCCATGACCACGGTGCTCAGAAGCTGCGGGCTGAGGGCAATCTCCCAGCGCTCAACCGGCGCCGTGACCACTTCGGTACTCTTTTCATGGAAAACCGTGGTGGTGACATCGCTCAGTTGCCAGTGATCCTTGTCGAACTCCGCACGCTTGGCGAAGCTGGCCGACAACATATGCCGCTCTTTATCGAAGTGGTAGCGAGTCACGCCGTACAGCAAGCCGTTAGGCTGCACCGAGTTGACGTGAATGAACTCGTCACCCTGACGATGCCACAAGCCATGGCGGGCACTTTGCGCATCGCCGCTGCCCTGGGCCAGCGATCGGTTCGCCTGGGCAGTGCTTTCGGTGGCCGGCGCTACGTACTCGCCGATCAGCACACCAACGACCATCAGCACCAGCATGGGCTTCATGACCGCCCAGACGATCCGGCCAATCGATACGCCGGCGGCACGCATGATGGTCAGTTCGCTGTTGCTGGCCAGGCTGCCCAGGCCGATCAGGCAGCCGATCAGGGCCGCCATCGGCAACATGTCGTACAGACGACGAGGCGCCGTCAGCAGCACGTAGCTGAGTACATCCAGCAGGGTGTAGGTGTCGCTCGCGTCGCCCATCTCGTCGATGAAGGCAAACAGCGTCGCCAACCCGAGGATGATGCCCAGTACCGCCAGGATGGCCATGAATACGCTGCTACCAATGTAGCGATCGAGCTTAACCACGGGCCACCTCCAGCGTGCTGCGGCGACTCGCCATCTTCAAGCGCATGGGCTCCCAGTAGAGCAAGCCCAGGCCAATCGCGAGGAAGATTCCGTGCACCCACCACAAGCCCAGGGCCATCGGGATCTTGCCTTTTTCGAGGGCGCCGCGAGCAGCAATCAGGATGGTCAGGTAGGCCATATAAAGAAGAATCGCTGGCAACAGCTTGAGGAAACGCCCCTGGCGCGGGTTGACTCGCGACAGCGGCACCGCCATCAGCGTGACGATGAAGACCAGCAACGGCAGGGAAATGCGCCATTGCAACTCGGTGCGCGAGCGCACGTCATCGCTGCCGAGCAAGCTGCTGGTCGGCATCGCGTCACGGTCGGTGACTTCATCGCTGACATCCGGTTTAGGCAGCAGCACGCCGTACTCGTCGTACTTGATCGCCCGATAGTCGGCCTGGCCCGGCTTGCCGTCATAGCGGTAGCCATTGTCGAGAATCAGGTAGCGGTTGCCGTCAGGGCGGATTTCCTGGCGGCCTTTCTCGGCCACCAGTACGGAAATCCCGCGGTCCTTCTGGTCGGTACTGGTGTTCTTCTGGGAGATAAACACACCACCCAGGTTGATGCGATCGTCCGACAGCGTTTCGGTGTAGGTCACCCGCGTGCCATCACGCAGGGCCTGGAAGCGGCCCGGTTCAAGGGTGTCGAATTCAGTCAGGGCGTCTTGCTTGTTCAGCAGCAACTGGAACTGGTTGGCCCCTTGTGGCGCCAGGCTCAGGCTCAGCCATGCCACCACCAATGCCACCAGGGTCGCCGGAAACAGGGTCATGGCGAACAGACGTTGCTGGCTCATGCCGGTGGCCGACAGCACGGTCATTTCGCTTTCGAGATACAGGCGGCCGTAGGCCAGCAAAATGCCGAGGAACAGGCCCAGTGGCAGGATCAGTTGCAGGAAGCCTGGCAGGCGAAACCCCATGATCAGGAACAGGGAGCCAGGATCGAGCAGGCCCGCGGCGGCCTGGGCGAGGTATTTGATGAAGCGTCCGCTCATGATGATGACCAGCAGCACGGCACTGACGGCGCTCAAGGTCAACAGGACTTCGCGGGATAGGTAACGGAAGACAATCAAACCAGACACTCCAGGGTTGTCAGGCGAAGGCGGCCAAACAAGCAAACATAGCAGGCGGACCGCAAGGCAGGGCCGCCAAAAAAGATGGCGCATTATCCTGTGATTGCATGCGCCTGTCACTGCGCGCGTTTTCTGTGTGGGGGCGAGCCTGCTCGCGATGGTCGTGAGCGATAACGCGGGGTATCTGACAGCCCGCGTCGGTCTCTGGTTCATCGCGAGCGAGCCCGCTCCCGCATGGAGCGTCGAAACCATGAAGATCGTGAGACCGAGGGTTGTCAGGCGCGACCAGCGAGGTTCAAACTGCGGCCTTTGTCGCAAGCCTGCCTTGCGTATTTCTATTTATAGGCAAGTTCAGACACTTGCCTGATGACCATCGATTCAGGGGCCCCAACATGGAACTGGTTGTAAAGAGCGTTAATCCGGAAACGTTGAAGACCGCCACGCTGGTGGTTGCCGTCGGCGAAGGCCGCAAGCTGGGTGCCGTGGCCAGCCAGCTCGACACACTGAGCGGCGGCGCGATCAGCGCAGTGCTCAAGCGTGGCGACCTCGCCGGCAAAGTTGGCCAGAGCCTGGTGCTGCACAGCCTGCCTAACCTCAAGGCCGAGCGGGTGTTGCTGGTCGGCATCGGCAAGGACGAAGAGCTCGGCGACCGCCCGTTCCGCAAAATCATTGCCGGCATCCTCAATACCCTCAAGGGCCTGAACGGCAGCGATGCCGTGCTGGCCATGGACGAAGTGGTCATCAAGGGTCGTGACAGCTACGGCAAGACCCGCCTGCTGGCGGAAACCCTGGTGGACGGCGGATATACGTTCGACCAATTCAAAAGCCAGAAAGCCGAGCCGCGTGCCCTGAAGAAAATCACCCTGGTGACCATCAAGGCCGCCCAGGCTGAAGTCGAGCGCGCAGTGGCCCACGCTACGGCGATCGCCAACGGCATGGCGTTTACCCGCAATCTGGGTAACCTGCCGCCGAACATCTGCCACCCGACTTTCCTGGGCGAGCAGGCCAAGAGCCTGGGCAAGGAATTCAAGAGCCTGAAAGTCGAAGTGCTCGATGAGAAGAAGATCAAGGATCTGGGCATGGGCTCGTTCTACGCCGTAGGTCAGGGCAGCGCCCAGCCTCCGCGCCTGATCGTCATGCAATACAACGGCGGCAAGAAGTCCGAGAAGCCGTTCGCCCTGGTCGGCAAAGGCATCACTTTTGACACCGGCGGCATCAGCCTCAAGCCGGGCGCCGGCATGGACGAAATGAAGTACGACATGGGCGGTGCCGCGAGCGTCTTCGGCACCCTGCGCGCCGTACTCGAACTGAAACTGCCGATCAACCTGGTGTGCATCCTGGCCTGCGCCGAGAACATGCCAAGCGGCAACGCTGCGCGCCCAGGCGACATCGTCACCACCATGAGCGGCCAGACCGTGGAAATCCTCAACACCGACGCCGAAGGCCGTCTGGTGCTGTGCGACGCCCTCACCTACTCCGAGCGCTTCAAGCCACAAGCCGTGATCGACATCGCGACCCTGACCGGCGCTTGCGTCGTCGCGCTGGGCTCCCACACGTCTGGTCTGCTGGGTAACAACGACGAGCTGATCGGCCAACTGCTGAGCGCTGGCAAGGCTGCTGACGACCGCGCCTGGCAACTGCCGCTGTTCGATGAGTATCAGGAACAGCTGGACAGCCCGTTCGCCGACATCGCCAACATCGGCGGCCCGAAAGCCGGCACCATCACCGCCGCCTGCTTCCTGTCGCGCTTCACCAAGAACCTCAACTGGGCGCACCTGGATATCGCGGGCACCGCCTGGACCAGCGGCGGCAAGGACAAGGGCGCCACTGGCCGCCCTGTGCCCCTGTTGACCCAGTACCTGCTGGACCGCGCCAAAGCCTGAAACCGATGACCTGTGGCGACGGCGCTTGCGAGCGCCGCCGCCACTGGCTCAGGAACCCCCATGACCAAAGTCGATTTTTATATCCTGCCCAGCGCCGATCCGTCGGCGCGGCTGGATTTCGCCTGCAAGCTCACCGAAAAAGCCTGGCGCATGGGTCATCGCATCTACCTGCATTGCAGCGATGCGAGCCAGCGCGACGATCTCGACGCGCGCCTGTGGGCGTTCAAGGGCGAGAGTTTCGTGCCCCACGGCCCTGCCGAAAGCGAGCCGCAGAGCCTGATTGCGCTGGGTCTGGGTGACGACTGCGGTGAACATCAGGATCTTCTGGTCAATCTCGACCTGAAAGTACCGGCCTTTGCCAACAAATTTGCCCGTGTGGCGGAAGTGGTGGTGGAAGATCCGGTGATTCGCCAGGCCGCACGGGAGAGTTTCCGTTTCTATCGTGAACAGGGCTATCCTTTGCAAGACCACCGTTTACAGCGACTCTGAGTATTCCGATGGACACTCCAAAACAGCAACAGTCCGCGCACCTGCTGGACGACCTCGAGTCGATCCGCCAACTGCTCGGCGATGACAACCTGCAACCACCGTTGTTGACCGACACGGTCGAAGAAGATGACCAGGAACAGATTCCCATGCTGTTCGAGGCTGCTGGCAACCCGCCTGCTGCCAGCGAACCACCGCCTGCCGCCCCTGCCGCCCCTGCCGAAGATAAAGGTCCGGACGCCTTGCTGCATCTGGACGGCGAACTGCGCGCCGCGGCGATGCTGATCATGCAGGACGTGATCGACGACTTTGCGCCGCACATCGAAACCGAAATCAAACGCCGCCTGGCGGCGCGGATGGAACGGTTGCTCAGCCAGTACGAGTAAACGCATCATCCCTGTGTAGGAGCTGCCGGAGGCTGCGATCTTTTGATCTTGATCTTTCAACGATGCCTGCAAGATCAAAAGATCGCAGCCTTCGGCA